>NZ_JAPVLU010000027.1 GCF_027158205.1 Streptomyces sp. H39-S7
GAACGCTTCACGATCGACCCCACCCAGGCATAACAGCGGCAACCCGCCGCTTCACCCACCCCAACACCCCAACCAGCAGCGGGTTCGTGCTCAGACAGCTCTCAGAATCTGCGAACCCGCTGCTTTCGGTGTTCCGGTGGCACCTGGCCCCGGACGGTTTCGCCACCCGTCGTCAACTGCGGGCGCGTGAGCTGCGGCCCGGTGGTCAGGGCGTGGCCGCTCAGCTTGAGCGGCCACGCCGCCGCCGGGCCCCACTGGTCGCCTACCTCTACCGCGTGGACCTGGCCAAGCCGGTCCGGCCGATGACGCCGGCGAAGTACGCGGCGCTGGCTAAGGCCATGCAGGCGCGCCGGACCTGTCCGGTCTGCCGGACCGATGCCGGGTACTGCATCCCGGCCTCGCTCGGCATGTGCGTGCCCTGCGCCTATCCCACCGAATCGGAGACTCCGTGAACCTCACTGTGAGCACGCACAAGGCGTTTGGGCACCGCGAGAGCCTGCGCATCGCCAAGCAACTCGCCAAGCGGGCCGTGCCGCTCGTGAACCGGAACGTTCCCGGCTCGATGCCCGACGTGCAGATCGTCTTGACTACCGCCCGCAGTCTCGCGGAACTGGCCGTCGCGGTGGAAGCCGAGCTGGTCGGCGGCGCCGACAGGCGGGCGTTGGCCAAGGCGGTGCGCGAGGCAGAACGGCACGCCCGCGAAGCGGCGGGGCGTGCCGTGCCGCTGGCCGAAGGTGGGGCGCTGATCCTGGTCAATCTCGACCAGCACCGCACCGTGGCGGATCTCGCGATCACCCTCGTGCACGAGCTGGTGCACGCCATGCAGTTCAGCCGCCGGGGCGTGCGCGAACGCGTCATCGCCGACGTGCGCGACGAACTCGGCATCAAGCGCCTCTCCCACCGCCAAAGGCGCGAGAGCGCCCGCGCCCTGGAGCGCGAAGAGGAAGAGGCATACGAGCGCGAGTACCTCGCCGACCGGCTCGTTCCCGGCGCCACCGCCTGACCCGCACCACAGCGCACGTACTGGGGCGGCCGACCCCGGCCAAGGAAACCGGCCGCCCCGCACCCCTATCCGACCCAAGGGCACGACAGGAGAACTCCAGCATGAGTGAGAACGTCGTCCGTCTGTTCAAGGATCAGCCCACCACCACATCCAACGACGCGGCATCGGCCCCGGCCGCGCTCGCTGCCGTTCCCGCGGCTTCCGTCATCCCGCTGTGGGTGCGCTCCGCACGAGCCATCCAGACCGCAGCCACCCACGAACACACCCGCGCTGCCGGCCGGGTGGCCGTGCGGCACACGATGTACGCGGTTGGTGGTACCCGGATCGTGGCCCGCCGCACCTGGGAGGGACGAACCGCGTCCCGGTACGAGCGGATGCAGCGGGCCGCCGAGGCGGCGGGGAACTTGGAGCTGGCGGGAGAGTGGGAGGAGCGCGGGCAGCGTTTCCGCACCGAGCGCCACCGCCGCCGCATGGACCTGCTCACCGCCCCCGTCGACGCAGCCCGGGGCGTGCTGGTCGGCACCGGCATGGGCATCGGCTCACTGGTCGCACTCGGAGTCGTCCTGGCCATCGCCACCAAGGATGTCGGCGATGTGGTCACGCCGCTGATGGCAGTGGTGAACTTCATCAGCCTGCTCATCATCATCGTGCAGGCGGTATGGGGACCGCTGATCACCATCGGCCCCTTCCTCGCGCTGCTCGGTCTTTGGGCGGTCGGACGAAATCAGCAAGCCGCACCCCAGTGGGCGCTGCCCGCCACCGTCCGCAACGGCGAGGGCGAACCCATTACCCCGTCCATCGTGGTCAAGGCTCTGCGGGATCTGGGCGTTGCTCCGCTGCGCAACGCCATCAAGGAGATGGGTGACGCCGGCGCGGCCATGCTCGGCCCCATCCGTATCGCGGGGTGCGGGGTCGAGGTGGACGTGACGCTGCCGTCGGGGGTGTCGACGATCGAGGTGCAGAACCGGCGTCGCAAGCTCGCCGAGAACCTGGCCCGGCACGAGCACGAAGTGTTCATCACCATCCCCGTCGCGGCTCGCACGGTTCGCCTGTGGATCGCGGACAGTGGCGCCCTGGACGAGCCGATCGGGCCGTCCCCGCTGACCACCGACGACACGATGACCGCCGACTACACCAAGGGCCGCGCCCCCTGGGGCCAGGACCTGCGCGGCGACGCGGCAGTCATCAGCCTCTACCAGCGCCACCTCCTCATCACGGGGCTGTCGAACCAAGGCAAGACCGTCGCCCTGCGCTCCCTGGCCCTGTGGCTCGCGCTGGACCGGTCGGTGCAGTTCCTGATGGGCGACCTCAAGGGCGTGGGCGACTGGGCCATGTTCGATGGCCTGGCCACGACCCTGATCCAGGGGCCGACGGATGAGCACGTGATCCAGGTGACCGAGATGGTCGAAGGCGCGGTGCAGGAGATGAACCGCCGCATCCAGGCACCCCCCGGCACCGTGTTCCCCGCCCTGGTCGTGCTGGTCGATGAGGCGCAGGTCGCGTTCATGTGCCCGCTCAAGGACGCCGACAAGCGCCCCTATGGCGGCTCGAAGGCCAACTCCCGGTACTTCATGGCCGTCCGGAAGATCCACAACCAGGGGCGTGCCGTCAACGTCCTGATGTGGCAGGGCACGCAGGACCCCACGGACCAGAACCTGCCCAAGCTAGTCCGGGAAGGCGCCCACACCCGAGCTTCGCTCGCGCTGGGCACCGAGTCCCAAGCCCGCATGGCGCTCGGAGACAAGGCCGTCGACGGCGGCGCCGCACCGAACCTGCTCCGGCCGGGACTGGACCAAGGAACCCTGGTCGTCGCCTCCTCCGGCATCGACATTCCGGCTGGACAAGCGTCCATCACGGTCCGCACGCACTACATCAACGACGACGACGCAGAAGCCATCACCGACCGCGCCAAGGCGCTACGCGATGGCGTCACCACCCTGCACGTCATCGAGTCCGGCGAGGACCGCGATCCGCTCGCCGACATCGCGGCCGTCGTCGGCGACGCGGCGCGCGTGCTCACCCAAGACATCCTCAAGCGGCTCGCCGCGCTGAACGAGGACGCCTACGGCGGCTGGTCGTTCATCGACCTCAAGCGGGTGCTCGATGGCACCGGAGCCGAGCCGTACAAGTCCGACGGGCGCATGGTCATCGGCCGTGACCGCCTCCTGCGGGCACTGGCCAACCGCCCGGATGACGGTTCCGCTTCCGCGTCTGAGTGAAGGGAGGCGGGCGGTGGCGGGTCAGGGAGGCAGGGAGAACTCCCTGACCGCCTCCCTGACCCGCCACCCTTGGCCTGAACAGCGCAGATGATCCGCTAGGGAGGCAGGGAGGCGCGCAGGTCAGCGCCCTGAAAACCCCCTCCACACGCCACCCGACAGGGGTGCTCCCGCCTCCCTGCCATCCCCTTTGAAGGGATTCCGCATCGTGTCCGAGTACACCCACCACCAGCCTGCCGAGCAGGCCGTGACCATCTACCAGCCCACCCTCCTGACCCCGCTACCGGCCGCACCCACAGTGCCCGCCGTGATCCCCGGCCACGCCCCGGCGGTGCAGAGCGTCCAGCTCCCGGACGGGCGGATCGTCACCGGCTACGCACTCGCCCCGCACACCCCGGCGCCGGTCGCGTCCCCGGCGGTCAGCCGGACGGCCGTGAACCTCGCGCTTGGCGGAGTCGGGTTCGCCGCTGTGTGCGGCGGGCTGCTGATCCTCACGAGCTTCATCGCGGCGCTGGCCGCGTTCGTCCACCAGCTCATCATCCTGGCCGCCGTCATCTTCGGCGGCTCCGTCGCCATCCGCATCCTCGGACCCAGCCACGGCACGGGCGGGACGGTCATCAACATCGGCCGCGCCATCTTCAAGCGCAACAAGTTCTACGGCTGACAAGGAGACCGGCACCGTGATCCGACTCCGCATCATGGTCACCTACTGCCCCCGCCGGGCCGTGGCCCTGGCCGACACCCCCCGCCCCGACTGCCTCAACTGCCAGGGAACGGGCGGCATCGCACACGACTACGGCGACCACGAGACCGGCGAGTACGCCGGTGCCCACTGGGAGCCCTGCCCGTGCTGGACGCAGTGGGCCGTGATTCTGCTCCCCCTGCCGCGCCGGCCCCGCCGCACCCCGTCCGGCACCTACAGCGCAGAACCGCCCTTCTAGCTACGCCGAGGGCGGCCCCCGTCTCGCCAAAGTCACGGGCCGCCCTCGCATCCAGCGCATCCATTCAGAGAACTGGAGAACTCCAGCATGACCCAACCCACCGACATCCGGCGAGTGTCCGGACGACAGCCCCGCTTACTGGATCTGTTCTGCTGCCAGGGCGGCGCGAGCAAGGGCTACGACGGCACCGGCTTCGAGGTGACCGGCGTCGACAAGGACCCCCAGCCCCGCTACCCGTACCGGTTCGTGCAGGCGGACGCCATCGCGTTCGTGCTCGAACACGGCGCCGCGTTCGACTTCATCCACGCCTCCCCGCCGTGCCAGCACGACACCGAATGCCAGCGCCTGCGGGGCAACACCCATCCCGACCTGATCGCCCCCACCCGCGCCGCCCTCGAAACGACTGGGCGTCCGTGGGTGATGGAGAACGTCGGCGGCGCTGCCCGCAAGCTGAACGCTCCAGTGATGCTGTGCGGGCCGATGTTCGCTCTGGAGACCTACCGGCACCGGTTCTTTGAGACCGGCGGCGGCTTCCTCCTCGAACAGCCCGGCCACTACCCGCACACCGTGCCCCAGGCCAAAATGGGCCGCCCCATCCCGCCCGGCCACTACGGGCAGTTCATCGGCAACTTCTCCGGCGTCGACCTCGCCCGCCGCGTGATGGGCGTCCCGTGGATGAACCGCGACGGCATCCGTGAATGCATCCCGCCCGCCTACGCCGAGCACATCGGCCGCGCCGCCTTCCGCTCCCTGGCCCCCCGGCTGGAGGTGGCGGCATGAGCGAACACCTGCACACCGCGCTCAGCCTCGCGTCCATCGGTGTTCCCCCGTTGCCGCTGCGGTCGGGGAAGGTGCCGTTCGGGAACTGCCGCACCTGCTCCGCCAACGCGTGCGGCGGCCGGCCGAACATGAAGGCCCCCGGCTCCTGCACCTGCCCGAACCCGTGCCACGGCTGGGCCGCTGCGACCACCGACCCCCGCATCATCAACTCGTCCTCGTGGCGGCGGGCGTGGCAGGAGGCGGCGGGCGTGGCCTACCACCCCGGCGGCGCCGGACTCACCGTCGTGGACCTCGACAACCCGGCCGCTATCGCGTGGGCCCGGGATGCTCTGCCCGCCACCCGGACCGTGCCGACGACCCGGGGCGAGCACTGGCTCTACCAGGGCGCCATGCAGAGCGCCAACGGCGTACGGCCCGGCGTCGACATCAAGTCGACCATGGCCTACGCCCGGTGGCTCAACCCCGGAACCGGCACCATGACTGCCCTGCCGGACGTCGTCCGCGCCCTGACCACGAAGCACCCGGCCCCGGCCCGACCGGCAGCCGTCACGGCGCCCGCGCCTACCAGGGGCGGGCAGTGCCCCCACCGCACGGCCACCTACCTGGACCGTGGCATGGCGATGGCCGAGCAGCGCATCGCCGATGCCCGGGAAGCGGTGCACGCGACCGTGTATCGGACGTTCCTCGCCGTGTTGTCCGCGCATGGCCGGTGCGGGTGCCTCACCCCGGCGCACACCGCCCGGCTGTTCGCTGCCGCGCAGGCCAAGGGCGAATCGGCCCGGCACTGCACCGATGCGTGGACCAACGCGCTGACCCGATTGGGGCTGTGACCATGGCTGAGGACGACGACAAGACTCCCGCGCGCGTGACCATCACTGACTACGCGCAATCGCACTTTCGGTACTTCCGTACCGCTGAGGGGACTGTGTACGCGCAGCGCAACGGCCACCCGGTGGCCCGGCCGATGCGCTCGCAGGGCACGACCGGCAGCCACCGCCAAGAGCTCATCGTTGGCATGTACCGGGACGGGGTCGGGGTGTTCAACGGGACCGCGCTGAAAGAGGCGCTGGACTTGATTGAGGCGCTGGCGCTGTACGAGGAGACGCACGCGGTGAACATCCGCGTCGCGCCGGGGTTCGACGGGGCGACGTGGCTGGACCTGGGCCGTGATGACGGGCAGTCCGTACGTATCCACCCCACCGGGTGGGACATCCTCACCCCCGACCCACGGGAGGTGTGCTGGCGGCGCACCCAGCTCACCGGGGAACTGCCCCTGCCGGCCAAAGACACCGGCGGCAAGGGCATCGACCTGCTGATGCGCTTGTGCAACTTCGCCACCGCCGAGACCGAGTGCCTGGCCATCGCGTGGCTGATCGGCTGCCTGGGGCCGTCCGTGCCGGTACCCGCACCGTTCCTCACCGGCCCGCAAGGTGCGGGGAAGTCCACCGCTGGGCGGATGCTCCTGCGGATCATCGAGGGCATGAGCGGGGACCTGCGCCGGGCACCGAAGGACGAAGGGGACCTGCTCGCGGCAGTCGCGGCCGGGTGGATCACCGCCCTGGACAACCTCTCCCACATGACGCCGGACCTGTCCGACGCGATGTGCTGCATCGTGACCGGCGCCGAGAGCGTCAAGCGGGCCCTGTTCAGTGACGGGGATGTTTTCCGGCTCGGCTACCGCCGCCCCTTGCTGCTGACCGGCATCGACGTGGGAGTCATCCGGCCCGACCTGGCGGAACGGCTGCTGCCGCTGCGGTTGGAGCGGCCCCGGATCCGGCGCACCGAAGCGGAACTCTGGGCCGAGTTCGCGGAGGTTCTGCCCGTCATTCTCGGCTCGCTGCTGGACATGACCGTCAAGGTTCGCGCCATGGACGTGGAAACCCCCACGGACCTGCGGATGGCGGACTTCGCGCACCTGTGCGCGCAACTCGACGCGGCCGCCGGGCTCGGGGCGCTTCCCGCGTACCGGGCGAGTCTGGATGATCTGAATGACGACGTGATCGAAGGTGATCTGCTCGCGCAGACCGTCCTCAAGCACGCCGAGAGCATTGAGCCGGGTGCAGAGCAGCGGATGACGTCCACGCAGTGGCTGCACTGCCTCAGCCGCCTGCACAGCGGCGAGGAACTGCGTCCCCTGCCTAAAGGGTGGCCGACGACCGGGAAAGTCCTCTCCGACCGCCTCAAGCGCCTTCAACCGACGCTGGCCGCGCGCGGTGTCCTCATCGACAACGGACGCACCAGCGAGGGCCGCTACCTCGAAATGACCCGCCCGGCCGGGCCACCCCCGCCGGAGCCGCAGCGGGCGTTCTGACCCGCGCGCCCGTTCACTTGGACAAGCAAGAAGAGCACCAGCCGCGACGGGGGTGCTCCTCTTGCTGTTCGGCGAACGCCGCTTGAAGGTCGTGCCGCGCAGCGGCTCCTTCTTCGCTCTGTGAGGCGCACCGGACCACAACAGAACAGCCCCTTCTTTTTTCCTAAGAAGGAAGAACCTGCGTCATCTGCGTCATGCGGGCCGAAAAACAGGCCCTGAGCTGCGGCAACGGCCATGACGCAGACGGCGGCGCCTGCGTCATCCTGCGTCATCTGCGTCATGCGATGACGCAGCCCATGACGCACCCATGACGCAGCCCCCAACCTCTACGTCACGCAAAACCGCAGGTCAGAAGCGCGAATGACGCCGATGACGCAATGACGCAGAAATCCCCACCTCCGTCAGGCGCAACGCCCCCACTCCGCAAACGGCCCGAGGAGACACAGAACGATGGCAACGCCCGCCACGAGTGACCCGCGTACCGCCCTGCGCTCCGGTCTCCCGGACCGCTACCTCACCCCCGAAGACCTCGTAATCCTGCTGGGGCTCCCCAGCGTCGAGACCGTCTACGCATGGCGCCGCAAGCGCGTCGGACCGCCCGGCTTCCGCGTCGGCAAGCACCTGCGCTACGACCCCGCCGCCGTCCAAGCGTGGGTGGCTGGTCGCATGGCGCTGGACGCCATGTAGCAACTCCTCCACCACAGAGCGGCCGGACAGCCAATGAGGTTGTCCGGCCGCTCTGCGCTCACGCCCTGATCACCACCACATCGAAAGGATCAGCTCACCATGGCTGGCCACATCCAAGACCGCTGGTTCAAGACCGAGACCGACGTCAAGGGCAAAACCACCCGCGTGAAGTCGGAGCGCCACGGATCCGGCCTGCGCTACCGGGCTCGGTACGTCGGGCCCGACGGCACCGAGAAGTCCAAGAGCTTTCCCGACGGACAGAAGCGCCTCGCTGACAAATGGCTCGCGCAGATCGAGGCCGATATGGCGCGCGGCCAGTACATCGACCCGAAGGCGGGTCGCACCACCTTTCAGCAGTACGCCGAACGCTGGGTAGCAGCCCAGACGACCGACGTTTCCACGCGAGCGGGCACAGAGTCCCGGCTCAGGCTGCACGCCTATCCGCACATGGGCTCGCGCCCGCTCGGGTCCTTCCAGCCGGAACACATTCGCGAATGGTCCCGGCACCTGGAAGACAAGGGGCTTGCCGCCTCCTACCGGCGCGTCATCTTTGCCAACGTGTCCGCCGTCTTCACGGCCGCCACGGATGACGGACTCATCGGCAAGAATCCGTGCCGCGCGTCCTCGGTGAAAGCGCCGGCCATGGTCCCCAGTCGGGTGCGGCCCTGGACGGCTGAGCGCGTGTTCGCCGTACGGGCGGCCCTGCCTGCGCAGTACCGCGCCATGGCGGACGCGGGCGGCGGTTGCGGCCTGCGACAGGGCGAGATTTTCGGGCTTCCCGTCGATGAAGTCGGTTTCCTGACCGGGTGGGTGCACGTCGCCTACCAGGTGAAGTTGGTCGACGGTCAAGCCGTGTTCGCCCCGCCGAAGCGTGGAAAGGTGCGCGACGTGCCTTTGCCCGAACGGGTCGGGCAGGCGTTCGCGGCCCACATGAAGCAGTTCCCGCCCGTGGACGTCACGTTGCCCTGGTTGGCCCCGGGAGGACGGCCCGTCACAAAGAAGCTGATGTTCACTGCTCCCGACGGCGGCGCGCTCCTGCGCAACAACTTCAACGTCCAGGCATGGAAGCCCGCCCTCGTGGCCGCTGGTGTCCTTCCCGAGCCCGAACCGGGCCAGCGGATCGCGGAATCTCGCGAGGACGGTATGCACGCGCTCCGGCACTTCTACGCGTCCGTCCTGCTGGACGGCGGGGAGAACGTCAAGGCGCTGAGCTCGTACCTGGGGCACAGCGACGCGGGGTTCACGCTGCGGGTCTACACGCACCTGATGCCGAGCAGCGAGAGCCGCACGCGGAAGGCGGTCGACGGCATGTATCGGGCGGCCGGTGAAGGGAACGACGGCCCACAGGCGGCCCAGGCGGCATGACGGCGCCCCCACCAGCGGAATATCCGCTGGTGGGGGCCTGTCTGGTTCCAGCCCTGGCTTAGTTTAACTAGAACTGGTATCAGTTCTGAAACAGCGTCAGGTATGGGCCGACCCGCAGGAGGCACCAGTAATGACCGACCTCATAGAACACGGACAGCTGTTCATCGGCGGGGAGTTGGTGGACCCGCTCGGCAGCGAGACCATCGAGGTCATCTCCCCGCACACCGAGCAGGTCATCGGCCGGGTGCCGCACGCCTCCCGCGCCGACGTGGACCGGGCGGTCGCCACCGCCCGCAAGGCCTTCGACGAGGGCCCGTGGCCGCGGATGACCCTCGACGAGCGGATCGCCGTCGTCACCCGCATCAAGGACGCCATCGCCGTCCGGTACGACGAGATCGGCCGACTCATCAGCTCGGAGAACGGCTCCCCCTACTCCTGGAGCATCCTCGCCCAGGCGCTCGGCGCGATGATGGTGTGGGACGCGGCGATCACCGTCGCCCGGGACTTCCCCTACGAGGAGCACCGCACCGGCGTCCTCGGCCCGATCCTGGTCCGCCGCGAACCCGTCGGGGTCGTCGCGGCCGTGGTGCCCTGGAACGTTCCGCAGTTCACCGCCGCCGCGAAGCTCGCCCCCGCGCTGCTCACCGGCTGCACGGTCGTGCTGAAGCCATCGCCGGAGACCCCGCTCGACGCGTACGTGCTGGCCGAGATCACCAGGGAGGCCGGGCTGCCCGAGGGCGTGCTGTCCATCCTGCCGGCCGGCCGCGAGGTCAGCGAGTACCTCGTCGGGCACCCCGGCGTCGACAAGGTGTCGTTCACCGGCTCGGTCGGGGCCGGCCGGCGGGTGATGGAGGTCGCGTCCCGCAACCTCACCCGCGTCACGCTGGAGCTGGGCGGCAAGTCCGCCGCCGTCATCCTCGCGGACGCGGACCTGGACACCACCGTCCCCGGCATCACCTCGGCCGCCTGGATGAACAACGGCCAGGCGTGCGTGGCCCAGACCCGGATCCTGGCGCCGCGCTCGCGCTACGACGAGATCGCCGAGCGCTTCGCCGCGGCCGCCTCCGCGCTGGTCGTCGGCGATCCGCTCGACCCGGCCACCGAGGTCGGCCCGCTGGTCGCGAAGCGCCAGCAGCAGCGCTCGTTCGACTTCATCGGCATCGGCCAGGAGGAGGGCGCCAAGGTCCTCACCGGCGGCGGGCGCCCGGCCGGCCTGGACACCGGCTGGTACGTGGAGCCGACGCTCTTCGGCGACGTCAGCAACACCATGCGGATCGCCCGCGAGGAGATCTTCGGCCCCGTCATCTGCCTGCTCCCGTACGACGACGAGGCCGAGGCGCTGCGGATCGCCAACGACTCCGAGTTCGGCCTCTCCGGCAGCGTCTGGACCGCCGACGTGGAGCACGGCATCGACATCGCCCGCCGGGTCCGCACCGGCACGTACTCGGTGAACACCTTCAGCCTCGACATGCTCGGTCCGTTCGGCGGCTACAAGAACTCCGGTGTGGGAAGGGAGTTCGGCCCCGAGGGCTTCGGCGAGTACCTGGAGCACAAGATGATCCACCTGCCGGCCGGATACCAGGCGGCGGCCGGTACGGCGGCCGGTACGGCGGGGGCGGAGGGCTGATGGGCGACCGCTGGCACATCGAGGTGGACCGTACGGTCTGCATCGGCTCCGGCATGTGCGTCAACTCCGCCCCGGACGGCTTCACCCTCGACGGCGCCCGGCAGTCCCACCCGGCGCTGGCCGAGACGGACGCCTCCGAAGTGCTCCTGGAGGCTGCCGAGAACTGCCCGGTGGAGGCGATCGCCATCACGCTGCTCGGGACGGGGGAGCCGGTCTTTCCGCCGGAGGAGTAGCGTGGCGGCCGTTCCGCCGCAGGTCAGGCAAGTCCCCCACGGCACCCGTGCATTACGCACATATGCATTCTGCACGGGTCTTTCGTTACGGACGCGACTGTTCCCCGTTTCGGCTACGTGAAAATCTCAAGACCTCGCGGCCGGAGGGGGAGAGTCATGGACAAGCGGTACGAAGTCTTTTGCCTAGTCGACAGGTACTTCTACGAGACTCCGGACCGCTTGTCCGCCGGCTCCGCATCCGACGCTGGTTCCGGCGTTTCGCTCTTCGAGCCGGCTCAGCGCCCCGTCCCCGACGGCTGGCGCACCGGGCGCTCCGGCGACTGGCTGCACCTCGCGCCGGTGAACGCCGACGGTTCGCCCAGGACCGGAGCGCCCCTGCAGGGCTGGAAGATCCATGTCTCCGCGTGTCTGGAGAACGCCGAGAAGACCCTCGCGAAGGTCTGGGACTACTGCGTCCCGCGCGACATAGCGTTCAAGTTCGTCCCCAGCCTGCCCGCCGTGCACCTGCGCAACTCCAAGTACGCGCCGCGGGAGGGCAGCGGCAAGTTCGTGACCATCTACCCGTTGCACGAGGAGCAGCTCCACACCATCCTGCGCGAGCTGGAGGAGCTGCTGGCCGGCGAGGCCGGCCCGTACATCCTCAGCGACCTGCGCTGGAACCAGGGACCGCTCTACGTGCGCTACGGCGGGTTCGCCCCGCGGTACTGCGTCGACGGGGCGGGTGCGCTGGTCACCGCGATCGAGGACGCCGACGGGGTGCTCGTACCGGACCGCCGGGAGCCGGCCTTCCACGTGCCTGCGTGGGTGAAGCTGCCCGACTTCCTGCAGCCGCACCTGGACGCCCGCAACGCCACGACCACCAACGACCTGCCCTACCGCATCGAGAGCGCGCTGCACTTCTCCAACGGCGGCGGGGTCTACACCGGGCAGGACGTGCGGACCGGCGAGAAGGTCGTCCTCAAGGAGGCCAGGCCGTACGCCGGGCTGGCTTCCGACGGGGCCGACGCCGTCGCCCGGCTGGAGCGTGAGAAGACCGCTCTGGAACGGCTGTCCGGTCTGGGCGTCGCACCCGAGGCCCGCGACTGGTTCGTGCTGGGCGAGCACCGCTTCCTGGTGATGGACTTCCTGGAGGGCCGGACTCTCAACTCGTTCTTCGCCCGGCGCCATCCGCTGCTCTCCGGGGACCCGGACCCGGCGGCCATCGCCGACTACACCGACTGGGCGCTGGGCATCCATGCCGCGGTCGAGAAGGCCGTCGCCGCCGTGCACAGCCGCGGTGTGGTCTTCAACGACCTGCACATGTTCAACATCATGGTCGGGCCGGACGAACGGTCGGTGCAGCTGCTCGACTTCGAGGCCGCCGCGCACATCGACGAGCACACCCGCCAGGCCCTGGCCCACCCCGGTTTCATCGCCCCGGCGGACCGCAGGGGCTTCGACGTGGACCGGTACGCGCTCGCCTGCCTGCGGCTGGCGCTGTTCCTGCCGATGACGACGCTCTTCGTGGTCGACCGCGACAAGGCCCGGCACCTGGCGGACCTGATCGCCGAAGAGTTCCCGGTGCCCCGGGACTTCCTGGACCAGGCCGTCGAGACCATCACCGGCCTCAGCCCCGCCACCCGCGGCAGGAAGCCGTCCTACGTGCCCGTGCGGGCGGCCGACTGGCCGCGCAGCCGGGACTCGATGGTCGCCGCGATCCTCGCCTCGGCGACCCCGGACCGCGAGGACCGGCTCTTCCCCGGGGACGTCGCCCAGTTCTCCGACGGCGGTGGCATCGGCTTGGCGCACGGCGCCGCCGGCGTCCTGTACGCCCTCGCCGAGACCGGCGCCGACCGGTACGAAGCAGGGGAGGAGTGGCTGCTGCGCCGGACCGACCCGCCGCCTCCCGGCGCCCTGCTGGGTCTCTACGACGGCATGCTCGGCACCGCGTTCGTCCTGGACCGCCTCGGCCACACCGCGCGCGCCCTGGACCTGGCCGAGCGCGTGCTGAGCGAGAGGTGGCAGCGCCTGGTGCCGGACCTGTACGGCGGTCTCGCCGGCGTGGGTCTGGCGCTCGAGTCCCTGTCCCGGACCACCGGCGAGAGCGGTCTGCGCGCGAAAGCCGTGGAAGCCGCCCAACTGCTCGCCGACCAGCTGTCCGGTGAGCCAGGCAAGCACACCGGGCTGCTGCGCGGCGCCACCGGATCCGCCCTGCTCTTCCTGCGCCTGTACGAGCAGACCGGCGCGCCCGCGCTGCTCGATCTCGCCGCGACCGCGCTGCGCCAGGACCTCGCCAAGTGTCGCGAGGACCGGGAGGGCACCCTGGTCGTCGACGAGGGCTGGCGCACCATGCCCTACCTGGGCGCGGGCAGCGTCGGCATCGCAATGGTCCTCGACGACTACCTCGCGCACCGGCCCGACGAGGAGTTCGAACGGGCACGCGCGGGGATCCTGCCTGCGGCGACGTCGCGCTTCTACGCGCAGCCCGGGCTCTTCAACGGGCGGGCCGGCATGATCCTGCACCTCGGCCGCACCACGACCCCGGCCGACGCGGTCCCCGGCCGCCTCGCCGCCCAGATCGCCGCACTCGACTGGTACGCCATGCCCTACCAGGGCCATCTCACCTTCCCCGGCGACCAGATGATGCGGCTCTCCATGGACCTCACCACCGGAACGGCCGGCTGCCTGCTCGCGCTCGGCGCGGCACTGGGCGAACAGCCCGCGGCCCTTCCGTTCCTCCCGCCGCTCAAGCGGCCCCAGAACGGTCCCTTCACCGGGTCCGGAAACACAACCCCGTCCCCATGATGGAAAGGAACACACCATGGCACTTCTCGACCTTCAGAGCATGGACGCCCCGCAGAACGGTGCCGGCGGCCATGCCAGCTCCCTGAGCCTGCTCCTCTGCTCCGCCAGCCAGGCCAGCGTCGGCCTCTGCCTCTGACCTACTGGCGTCGCCAGTAGGCAGCTGAGCACGGACACGGTCCCGGGCGGCCTTACGCCGCCCGGGGCCGTACCCCGTTCCCCCAAGGTGAGGACCTCCACCCCATGGCGCCCTCCACCGGTACGGAGACCAGTCGGACCACGGACACATCCGTCGCCGGATCGGCGGTGCCCGTCGCGGCCGAAGCCGACCGGCTGCTGCGCGCGGCGCTGCGGCACAGCGCGGGCCGCAGCGCCGCGCTCTGCCTGTGCACCACCGCCTCCGCGGTCATCGGGCTGGCCCTGCCGGCTGCCCTCGGCCGGACCCTGGACCTGCTGCTGACCGGGGACAGCGGACCGCAGGCGACCCACTGGGTCCTGCTGTGCACCGCCCTCACCTGCGTAATCGTCCTTCTCGACACCGGTAGTGAGCTGATCACCGGTGTCACCAACGCCTGCGGCACCGCCTGGGTACGCGGCCGGCTGCTGCGCCACGTGCTGGCCACCGGACCGCGCGTCACCTCCCGCTTCCCGCCCGGCGACCTGGTCGCCCGGCTCACCGGCAACGCGGCGCACGCGGGCACCGCCCCGGCCGCGCTCGCCACGCTGCTCGCCACCGTGATCACCCCGGCCGGCGGCATCGTCGCGCTCGCCGTCATCGACCCCTGGCTCGCCGTCGCGTTCGTCGCCGGGCTGCCGGTCCTCGCCCTGACCGTGCGGGCGTTCGTCCGCCACACCACCGACAGCGTCGCGCGCTACCTGACCGTCCAGGGCGACATCGCGGGGCGGCTCGTCGAAGCCCTCGCCGGCGCCCGCACCATCGCCGCCGCCGCGACCACCGAACGAGAGGTCGCCCGGGTCCTGGAGCCCCTGCCCGAACTGCGTCGCCAGGGACTGCGGATGTGGCACGTCCAGGGCCGTTCCAACGCCCAGGCCGCCGTCATCGTCCCACTGCTGCAGATCGCCGTACTCGCCGTCGCCGGCGTCCGCGTCGCCCAGGGGACCCTGAGCGTCGGCGACCTGCTGGCGGCCTCGCGCTACGCCATGTTCGCCGCCGCCCTCGGCATGGCCGTGGGCCAGGTCAACGGCCTGGTCCGCAGCCGCACCGCCGCCCGGCGCCTCGCCGAGGTGCTCGCGGAACCCGCCACCGCGTACGGGCGTGAGCACCTTCCCGCAGGCGGCACGGGGCGGCTCGAACTGCGCGGCATCACCGCCGTACGCGGCGGCCGCGCCGTCCTGGACGGCCTCGACCTGACGCTGCCCGGCGGCACGTCCGTGGCGCTCGTCGGCCGGTCGGGCACCGGCAAGTCCTTGCTGGCCGCGATCGCCGGGCGGCTCGCCGACCCGGACGGGGGGACCGTGGCCCTCGACGGCGTCGCGCTCACCGCCCTCTCGCACGACGAGCTGCGCGGTGCCGTCGGCTATGCCTTCGAACGCCCCGCGCTGCTGGGCGGCACCATCGGCGGCACCATCGCCTTCGGCATCCCCGAGCCCGGACCGGGGAAGGTGACCGAGGCCGCGGGCACCGCCTGCGCCGACTACTTCATCCAGCTCCTCCCGGAGAAGTACGCCACGCCCTGCGGTGACGCCTTCCTGTCCGGCGGCGAGTCGCAACGGCTCGGGCTCGCCCGCGCCTTCGCCCACCCGGGCCGGCTGCTGATCCTCGACGACGCGACGTCCAGCCTCGACACGGTCACCGAGTTCCGTGTCACCGCGGCGCTGCTGCGCCCCACCCCCGACCGCTCCCGTCTGATCGTGGCGCACCGCGCCTCTACCGCCGCCCGCGCCGATCTCGTGGCCTGGCTCGACGACGGCCGGATCCGCGCCGTCGCCCCGCACGACCGGCTGTGGCGGCTGCCCGAGTACCGGGCGGTCTTCCACGCTCCGGCTGATGACGCCGCGGCCGATCCCGTTCCGGACCGGTCCGGGGAAGAGACCGAGGAGGCGGGATCGTGGTGACCCGGGCGGACGGCCGGGCCCCGTCCGGCCTGTGGGCCGAGGGGATCCGCTTCCTGCGGCGGCGGCCGAGGGTGGTGGGCGCGCTTCTCGGCTGGTCGGTGCTCGAAGCCGTCGAGACGTTTCTGACCGGATTCGCTCTGGCGCGGGCCGTGGACGACGGGTTCCTCGCGGGGCGCGCGGCAGTGGGTCTCGGTTGGCTGGGCCTCGCCGCGCTGGCCGTGGCGGCGGGCGCGTTCGGCGCCGGCCGGGTCTACCGGGCGGTGGCCGCCCTGGTGGAGCCGCTGCGCGACGGCCTGGTGCGGCGGGTGGTGGTCCGGGGCCTGGCGGACGCGGTACACGACCCGCACCGCGCGGACACCGCGGTCGTCTCCCGGCTGACCCAGCAGGTCGAGATCGCCCGCGACACGTTCGCCGGGCTCGTGATGGTGTCGCGGTCCTTCCTGTTCACCGTCGCGGGCGCCCTGATCGGACTGCTCTCGCTGGCGCCTGTCCTGCTGCTCGTCGTCGTGCCACCGCTGTTCGTGGGACTCGGCCTGTTCTGCCTGACGCTGCGGCCGATGAACCGGCGCCAGGCGGCCTTCCTCACCGCGAACGAGGACGTGGCCGAGAGCGTGGGCGCGATGGCCGCGGGCCTGCGCGACATCGCCGCCTGCGGCGCCGAGGAGCGGATGACGGCGGAGGCCGAGCGGCGGATCGACACCGAGTTCCGGGCGTCCCGGGTCCTCGCCCGCTGGGGCGTGCTGCGCGCGCTGGCCCTGGGCGTCGGCGGCCGGCTCCCCGTCGTCCTGCTGCTCGTGTCGGCGCCGTGGCTGCTGCGGCGCGGGGTGACCGCGGGCGCGCTGGTCGGCGCCCTCGCCTACCTCACCCAGTCCCTGCTGCCCGCCCTGCAGAGCCTGACCCAGGGGCTGGGCACGGCCGGCTCGCGGTTCGTCGTCGTCCTCCAACGCCTGGTGCCGCAGGCCGGCGTACCGGACCCGGCAGACACCCGGGGCGAAGAGGGGCCGCCGCGCGCCGAGGTGCCCGCGCCCCGGCCCGCCGCTCCTGTTGCCCCAGCCGCCCCCGCCGGGGAGTTGCGCGGCGTGACCTTCGCATACGGGCGACTGGCCGAGCCCGTCGTCCGGGAGCTGGACCTCGTGGTGCCGCGCGGTTGCCATCTGGCGGTCGTCGGACCGAGCGGGATCGGCAAGTCGACCCTGGCGGGGCTCATCGGGGGGCTGCTGCGCCCGGGTGCGGGCGCGGTGGAGCTCGGCGGCCGGCCGCTGCGGGAGGGGCCGGCCGCCGACCTGCCGGGGATGCGGGTGCTGATTCCCCAGGAGGCGTACGTCTTCGCGGGAAGCGTGCGGGACAACCTCTCCTACCTGTGCCCCGAGCCCGTGCCCGACGACCGGCTGCTCGCGGCGGTCGCGACCGTCGGTATGACGGAGCTGCTCGACCGGATGGGCGGGCTGGACGCCGTCGCGGAGCCGGGAACCCTGTCCCAGGGGGAGCGGCAACTGCTGGCGCTGACCCGCGCCGACCTGTCGCCCGCGCCGCTGGTGCTGCTCGACGAGGCGACCTGCTACCTCGACCCCGTGGCGGAGGCGCGCGCGGAACGGGCCTTCGCGCTGCGACCCGGCGGCGGAGCGCTGATCGTGATCGCCCACCGCATCAGCTCGGCGCGGCGCGCGGACCGGGTGCTGGTCATGGACGGTACGCACACGGTCTGCGGTAGCCACGAGGAGCTGCTGGAGCGGTCCGCGCTCTACCGGGACCTGGTGGGGAACTGGTCAGAGCCAGCCGGCCACCCGCGATATTCGTATCGCGTCGACCCGGTTGCGGGCGCCGGTCTTGCGGGTGATCGCGGCCATGTAGTTGCGCACGGTGCCGTTGCACAGGTGCAGGACGCGGGCGATCTCGCCGATGGACGCGCCCTCGGCGGCGAGTGACAGCACGCTCAACTCGCGGGGCGTCAGCGGGATGTCGGCCGCCTGGAGGAAGTCGAAGGCGAGCGAGTTGTCGACGAAACGTTCCCCCATGGCGACCCTGCGAATACCGCGGACCAGTTCCTCCGGCGCTGCGTCCTTGTTGACGAAACCCAGCGCACGGGCCTGCGACGCGCGGCGCAGCAGGCCCGGTCGGCTCGCGGTGGCCAGCACGAGCAACGCGCATTTCTGGCCGACCGCGAGGTCCTGTAACTCCGTCAGCTGGGAGACGTCTCCGGAGTTGGCACCCGGACAGTCCACGTCGACGACACACACTTGAGGCTGTAACGAGCGGGCGCGTCTTGGTGCGTTGCGCCATGGCGTCGCCACCACTTCGATGTCGTGTTCCCTGCCCAGCAGCGCTGCGAGCGCGGATCGCATGAGCCATGTGTCATGTACCAGTAAAACCCGGATCACATTCCGCCCCTTTGAGAACCCCATGGACCAGACCTAGTGAGCAAAGCCATTCGTACCCTCGATGTCGGCAGGGATGGCCCCGTAATCCGGCCAACGAGAGGCACGCAGGCGCATTCACAGCGCCCGTGTGCCCCCCGCACGCTGGGAATGTGCGTACGACAGGGTCCGTACGGCGGTGCCCCCGGCACATTCCGCCGGCCCGCAACGGCAGGTCCGGCCTCCGGTGGCGGAGCCGGGTTCTCAGGCGTGCCGCTCCGGCGCCGTCAGATCGATCAGGCGGCACACCGTTTCGATGTCGATTTTCACCTGTGCGATGGAGGCGCGACCGGACAGCCAGGTCACGAGAGCCGAGTGCCAGGTGTGCTCGATCACCCGGACCGCGGAGAGCTGGTCGGCCGTGGGCGGACCGTCCAGGCCCATCGCGTCCAGGATGATCGCGGTGGTGAGCCGGGAGACGGTGTCGACCTCGGGGCTCACGGAACGGTCGGCGAACGTCAGGGCGCGCACCATCGCGTCGGCCAGATGGGGCTCGCGCTGCATCGCGCGGAAGGCGCGCATCAGCGTCTCGGCGACCCGGTCGGCCGGCTCGGCGGTGACGGGCGGACGCTTGCGCAGCGTCTCGTGCATCTGGCCGAGCTGGTCCTGCATGGTGGCGACCAGCAGATGGATCTTGGACGGGAAGTAGCGGTAGAGCGTGCCGAGTGCGACGCCCGAGTTCTCGGCGACCTCACGCATCTGCACCGCGTCGAAACCGCCGCGGCAGGCGAGCTGCGCGCTGGCGTGCAGGATGCGACGGCGGCGCGCCTCCTGACGTTCGGTCAGCAGGGGCGACGACGGAGTCGGCGGCTTGGGTTCTGTTGTCATATGTCCCATTCCGTGACATTCCATCCGTAATCCGCGGTCACCGTGGCACTGCGTTGCATGATGGCAGGACCGGTGTCGTGGTGCGAATCACCTGGTCCGCCTCATTCGGGGCCGTGCCGCTGCCGGTAGATTCGGTTCTGAACGTTCGAGTCTGAAACTTGTTCTAGATTAGCGCGACCGGTTACGCTCCGGCGGAAGTGAGTGAGAAGGGGGCCGGGAGTGACCGTTGAGGCCATGCCACTACGGATCGCGCTGCTCACCTACAAGGGGAACCCCTTCTGCGGGGGCCAGGGCGTCTACGTACGCCATCTCTCCCGTGAGCTCGCCCGGCTCGGCCACACCGTCGAGGTGATCGGTGCCCAGCCCTACCCGGTGCTCGACGCCGTCGGTGCGGGCGTGACCCTCACCGAACTGCCCAGCCTGGACCTGTACCGGCAGCCGGACCCGTTCCGCAATCCCCGGCTCGCCGAGTACCGCGACTGGATCGACGCGGTCGAGGTCGGCACGATGTGGACCGGCGGCTTCCCCGAGCCGCTGACCTTCTCGCTGCGCGCCCGCCGGCACCTGACGGCCCGGCGCGGCGAGTTCGACGTGATCCACGACAACCAGACGCTCGGCTACGGGCTGCTCGGCCTGGGCACCCCGCTGGTCACCACGATCCACCACCCCATCACCGTCGACCGGCGCCTCGACCTGGCCGCCGCGCCCGGCTGGAAGCGCCGGCTGTCCGTGCGCCGCTGGTACGGCTTCACGCAGATGCAGAAGCGCGTCGCGCGCCGGCTGCCGTCCGTGCTGACCGTCTCCGGCTCCTCCCGCGCCGAGATCGTGGAGGACCTGGGGGTGGCGGAGGACCGCGTCCACGTCGTCCACATCGGTGCCGACACCACGCTCTTCTCGCCGGACGCCGCGGTGCCCGAGATCCCCGGCCGCATCGTCACCACCTCCAGCGCCGACGTGCCGCTCAAGGGCCTGATCCACCTCGTCGAAGCGCTCGCCAAGCTCCGCGCGGAGCGTCCCGACGCGCATCTCGTCGTCGTCGGCAGGCGCGCCGAGGACGGACCGGTCGCCGCGGCCATCACCCGGTTCGGCCTCGAAGGCGCCATCGAGTTCGTCAAGGGCATCACCGACGCCGAACTCGTCGACCTCATCCGCGGCGCCGAGGTCGCCTGCGTCCCCTCGCTCTACGAAGGCTTCTCGCTGCCCGCCGCCGAGGCGATGGCCACCGGCACCCCGCTGGTCGCCACCACCGGAGGCGCGATCCCCGAGGTCGCCGGGACCGACGGCGAGACCTGTCTGGCCGTACCCCCCGGCGACGCCGGCGCGCTCGCCACCGCCCTGGGCCGGCTGCTCGGGGACGCGGACCTGCGCCGCCGCCTCGGCGCGGCCGGCCGGGAGCGCGTCCTGCGCCGCTTCACCTGGGAACAGGCCGCCATCGGCACTGCCGAGCACTACCGAGCGGCGATCGCCGCACAGTCCGCCGCCCCCGCCCCGACCCACCGGACGAAAGCAGAGGCTCCGTGCTGACCGTCGACTTCTCCCGTTTCCCGCTCGCCCCTGGCGACCGGGTCCTCGACCTGGGCTGCGGCGCCGGAAGGCACGCCTTCGAGTGCTACCGGCGCGGCGCCAACGTCGTCGCCCTGGACCGCAACGGCGACGAGATCCGCGAGGTCGCCAAATGGTTCGCGGCGATGAAGGCCGAGGGCGAGGCCCCGGCCGGCGCGTCCGCCGTCGCCATGGAGGGCGACGCGCTCCAACTGCCGTTCCCCGACGACAGCTTCGACGTCGTGATCATCTCCGAGGTCATGGAGCACATCCCGGACGACAAGGGCGTACTCGCCGAGATGGTGCGCGTGCTGCGGCCCGGCGGCCGGATCGCGATCACCGTGCCGCGCTACGGACCCGAGAAGATCTGCTGGGCGCTCTCCGACGCCTACCACGAGGTCGAGGGCGGCCACATCCGCATCTACCGGGGTGACGAGCTGCTCGGCAAGATGCGCGAGGCGGGCCTCCGCCCCTACGGCACCCACCACGCGCACGGGCTGCACTCCCCGTACTGGTGGATCAAGTGCGCCGTCGGCGTCGACAACGACAAGGCCCTGCCGGTGAAGCTCTACCACAAGCTCCTGGTCTGGGACATCATGAAGAAGCCGCTGGCCACCAAGGTCGCCGAGCAGGCCCTCAACCCACTGATCGGCAAGAGCTTCGTGGCCTACGCCACCAAGCCGCACACCCCCGTGCTGGATGCGCGGGTGGACGCGTGACGAGTCCGGGGCGCACCGAACACCTCATCCTGCCCGGAGTCCTCACCGCCGAGCAGGCCGAAGTGACCGTGGCGGGCATCGCCGCCATCCAGCGGGCGGACGGCGCCATACCGTGGTTCACCGGCGGGCACCTCGACCCGTGGGACCACGTCGAGGCCGCCATGGCCCTGGACGCGGCGGGCGAGCACGGCCGCGCGGAGGCCGCGTACCGCTGGCTCGCCGACCGGCAGAACGCCGACGGCTCCTGGTACGCGTCCTACTCGTACGCGGGCGACGTGCCGGGCGCGGAGGCGGCCGTCGCGGCGGGCGAGCCCACCGACCGGACCCGCGAGACCAACTTCGTCGCCTACGTGGCCGTCGGCATCTGGCACCACTACCTGTCCACGGGCGACGACGCGTTCCTGGAACGCCTGTGGCCGACGCTCTACGCCGCCGTGGAGTTCGTGCTCGCGCTCCAGCTGCCCGGCGGCCAGATCGCCTGGAAGCGCGACGACGACGGCGGCTTCCCCGAGGAGGCGCTGCTCACCGGCTCGTCCTCGATCTACCAGGCGCTGCGCTGCGCGCTGGCCGTCGCGGACTACCGCGAGGAGCCGCAGCCCGACTGGGAGCTGGCGACCGGCCTGCTCGGCCACGCGGTGCTGCACCACCCCGAGCGCTTCCTCGACAAGGGGCGCTTCTCCATGGACTGGTACTACCCGGTGCTCGGCACCGCGCTGCGCGGCCCGGCCGCCAAGCAGCGCATCGAGGCGCACTGGGAGACGTTCGTGGTGCCGGGGCTCGGCGTCCGCTGCGTCTCGGACCGGCCCTGGGTCACCGGCGGGGAGAGCGCGGAACTCGCCCTGGCCCTGTGGGCGATGGGCGAGTCCGACCGCGCCGTGGAGATCCTCGCCGACATCCAGCACCTGCGCACCGGGGACGACGGGATGTACTGGACGGGCTACGTCTTCGACGACGACGCCGTCTGGCCGGAGGAACGCACCTCCTGGACGGCCGGGGCACTGCTGCTCGCGGTGGCCGCGCTCGGGGGCGACGAGGCGACCACGGCGGTGTTCGGCGGAGAACGCCTCCCGATCGGCCTGGCCCCGGACGACGCGGGCTGCTGCTAGTCCGCTGCCGGTCCGCACACGGTTCCGCATACGGTGCTGCCGCCAGGGTCGGTCCGACCCTGGCGGCGGTAACAGCCGGTTCTGCTTCTGCTGTGCCGTTCTCCTGTGCTCCGCGCGTCAGGCCCGGTTGACGCGGCCGGCCACGGCATGGCCGATGACCAGGTAAACCACGGCCGGCAGGCCGTAGTTCAGCACGGTGCGGAGGTTGTCCGAATCCATGGTGAACAGGTCGAGGGACCAGCCGGCGAGCCAATTCGCCGAATGGTGAACCCAGTTGACCAGGTCATTGGCCTTGTTGGCGTCGAGCAGATACATGAGTATCCACAGGATCAGGATCAAGGCCGCGACATCTGCGACGATCAGTATGATCGCCGCTGCGGGATTGCCTCGGTAGCGTCTGGACATGTCCCTCGCATTGCCCCGATAGGCTGGTTGAAACTGCTGATGGAAAATCCTTTCGAAGTGAAGTAGTGGAGGGATGGCGGCGCATGGCCTGGTTGGAGCACGAGACGTACTGCACGGCGATCGTCGAGGAGACCGCCCGGCTGCGTGACACACTCCGCGGTTCCGACCCGGGCGCCAAGGTGCCGACGTGCCCGGGCTGGACCCTGCACGAACTGGCGGCCCACGTCGGGCAGGCGCACCGCTGGGCCGAGACCATCGTCGGCACCAGAGCGGAGAAGTACCTCCCCGAGAGCCAGGTGCCGGACTACGAGGCCCCCGCCGGCCGGAAGCTGGACGGCTGGCTGGCCGAGGGCGCCGAGCGGTTCGCCGGCACGCTGCGCGAGGCCGGCCCCGAACTCCCCGTATGGACCTGGGCGCGGCCGCAGCAGGCGGGCTTCGGGGCGCGCCGGATGGTCCTGGAGACCCTGGTGCACCGGGCGGACGCCGCGCTGGCCACCTGGAGCGACTACCACGCACCGGCCGAGCTGGCCGCGGACGCGATCGACGAGTGGCTGGAGATCGTCACCGATCCCCTCGCCGTCGAGCAGACCCCGGAGCTGGCGGAACTGCGCGGCCACGGCCAGACCCTGCACCTGCACGCCACCGACAGCCCGGACGGCCTGGTCGCCGAATGGGTGATCGAGCGCGGCCCGGAATCCGTCACCTGGCGGCGCGAGCACGCCAAGGGCGACGTGGCGCTGCGAGCTCCCCTCACCGACCTGCTCCTCGCCTTCTACCGGCGGCTGCCGCTGGACAGTGAGCGCGTGCAGGTGCTCGGGGACCGCGAGCTGCTGGATCACTGGCTGGCCCGTACGGCGTTCTGAACCAGCCCGTACGGGGTGGGGGCCCGAGTGGCGGGGGTGTGCCGTCCGGGTGATCCTGCGAGGACGTGTGCCCGTCCGTTCCCGGAGGTCGACCGTGCCGAATGGCATCCCCCTGCGCCGCCTGCTGACCGCGTTCCTGCTGTGCGGCGCGCTCCTCACCGCGACGACCGCGTGCAACGACAAGGCGAAGGACGATGTGTCCGGCGGCAGCCCGACGGCGTCGACCACGGTGGAGCAGCAGAAGCTCGCCAAGACCCGCTTCGTCGCCAACGCCGGGCTCGCGGCGGGTGCCACCTACCAGTGGATCATCAAGCCGGCCCGCGACGGGAAGTTCAAGAAGGGCGCGGACGGCCGGACGTTCGCCCTGGTCAAGGGCGGTCTGGCCGGGGCGTTCGCCTACAACCGGCTCAAGGCGGCGTCGGAGAACGCCAAGGGCGACCCGACACTCTCCAAGCTGATGGCCCCGCTGACCAGCGGAATCGCCGCCCTGAAGGATCTTCCCAGCCAGTTGCGGAAGGGCGATTCGACGGACGACGTGGTGAGCACCTTCCAGAAGACGATCGACGACGTGAAGGAGGCGGGCAAGCAGGCCGGCGCGGAAGTGAAGGACAAGATCCCGTCCACGAGCGAACTGGGCGGCTGACGACCTCGGACAGGTCCTAGCCGTTCAACTCCGCCAGCACGCGCAGCGTGTCCGGGTCGGGTGCTGTCACCAGCAGGTCGGTGACCGGGCCCGACCGCCACAGCTCCAGCCGCTCGGCGATCCGCTCCCGCGGCCCGACCAGCGAGATCTCGTCGGCGAAGGCGTCCGGCACGGCCAGCACCGCTTCCTCCCTGCGCCCGTCCAGGAAGAGCCGCTGGATGTGCCGCGCCTCCTCCTCGTACCCCATCCGGGCCATCAGGTCGGCGTGGAAGTTCTTCGCCTGCGCGCCCATCCCGCCGATGTAGAAGCCGAGCATCGCCTTGACCGGCAGCAGTCCCTCGGCCACGTCGTCGCACACCGTGGCCCGCACCAGGGGCGCGATCATGAATTCCTCGGGAGCCTCGGCCAGCGACAGCTCATAGACATCGGTACGCGACGGCGACCAGTACAGCGGCATCCAGCCGTCCGCGATGCGGGTCGTCTGGGCGATGTTCTTCGGGCCCTCGGCGCCGAGCAGGATCGGCAGGTCCGCCCGGAGCGGGTGGGTGATCGGCTTCAGCGCCTTGCCGAGGCCGGTACCGTCCTCCCCGGAGTACGGATGGCTATGGAACCGGCCCGCCAGTTCCACCGGGCCCTCGCGCCGGAAGACCTGCCGCAGGATGTCGACGTACTCACGCGTCGCGGTCAACGGGCTCTTCGGGAACGGCCGCCCGTACCACCCCTCGACCACCTGCGGTCCGGACAGCCCGAGTCCCAGCATCATCCGGCCGCCGGACAGATGGTCCAGGGTGAGCGCCTGCATCGCGGTGGCGGTGGGGGAGCGGGCGGCCATCTGCGCGATGCCCGTCCCCAGCATGATCCGCGAGGTGTGCGCGGCGATCCACGTCAACGGCGTGAACGCGTCGGACCCCCACGCCTCGGCGGTCCACACGGAGTAGTACCCCAGCCGCTCGGCCTCCCGCGCCAGTTCCACATCCTGTGGACGGGGACCGCGCCCCCAGTAGCCGAGTGCCAGCCCGAGCCTCATGGCGCCGCCCCTCCACCCATCTGACGATCCGTCAGGTCAGGACTGTACGGGACGCGCCGGAACGGCGAAAGACGTGAGCCCCCGCCCGGATCCCGGGCGGGGGCTCACAAGGCGCGAGGGTGATTCACCCGCCGGCGACGTCAGCCGCGCTGGATACCGCTCGAGTCCTGGAGCACGCCGCGACGCCCGTCCTGCGTCTGCGCGATCAGCGTCGCACCCCGCTGCTCGACCGCCAGGTACCACGTACCCGGCGCCAGCTCGGCGATCGGCGTCGAGGAACCGTCCTCCGCGAACAGCGGACGCGGCACCGGCACGGCGAACCAGAATGCCGTGAAGTCCTGGGAGCCGGACTGCGGCGGCTGGCCCTGCGCCGGCTGCTGCGACTGCGGGGCCGGGGAGGGCGCCTGGCCGCCGAAGGGATGCGGCTGCGGCTGTCCGCCGAACGACGGGTCGGGCGCCGGAGCGCCGGGGTAGCCGTAGCCACCCGGCTGCGGCTGACCCGGCTGGCCCGGCTGACCCAGGCCCGGCTGCGGCGCACCGTAGGGCGCGCCACCGTACGGCTGCGGCGGCTTCGGGGCACCCAGCAGCGGGGCCTGAAGAGCGGGCAGGCGGGACGAGAGCACCGCGAGGACCGCGAAGGCGAGGCCGAAGATGAGCGTCAGCCACGCGCCGGCGCCCTTGCTGATGCCGTCGTTGTCGCTGCCGTGGCCGATGTCCGGGATGACGGTCGAGAATACCGACCACAGCGCGGACCAGCCGACGAACACCGCCAGGGCGGTGCCCCACTGGTCGAGGGTCATTCCGAGCACCTGACGGCCCGCGGGCACCAGGGCCCGGCCGAGGACGATCAGGGCGGCGGCCGCCAGCGCGGCAAGGGTCACGGTCGGCAGCAGCGGGAAGAGCGCCGCGCTCCACGAGCTGACCGTCTCGTCTCCGGAACCAGCGTCGATGGAGAAGAACGGCAGGAACGAAGCGATCAGCAGCAGCACCGCTGCACCGATCACCGCGCCGTCTCCTCGGGACAGGGAGCGGATGTTCACGTAAGGTCCTTTGTCGGTCTCGGGGTCGTCGTCGCTGTCGCCGGAACGCGCAGCGCTCTCTACCAGTTCAGGGGCGAGGCGCGGGAATGGTCCCCCATCGTAAGGGTGCGGTTCGCGCGAGGTGAGCCGGGTGCGGCAACTGGTGCGCAATCGGCGCCGAATGGCTACCGGTTGGTCACCTCTTCCCCTGGAGGAAAGCCGTAATACCGTCAGCGATGCCCTCCGCGGCCCGCTGCCGCCATTGCGGATCGGTGAACTTCGCCGCGTCCTGGGCGTCCCGCATGTTGCCGCATTCGATGAGCACTTTGGGGACGGTGGAGAGGTTGAGCCCGCCCAGGTCGCTGCGGGCCATCAGACCCGTGCCGTCCGCCAGGTAGTTCGCGGGCGCCGAGCCCGACGCGGTCGCGAAGTGCGACTTCACCGCCACGCCGAGCAGGCCGGACGGCGCCACGATGGGGCGGGTGTCGGCGATCCCGGCGTTCACGGACGCCGGGGTGATCACGTGGAACCCGCGGTTCCCCGCCGCGGATCCGTCCCCGTGGATGGATACGGCCGCGTCCGCGTGCGCCTCGTTGCCGATGCGCGCCCGTTCGTCGATGCACGGTCCGAACGACCGGTCGCCGTCCTGCGTCAGCCGCACCTTCGCGCCGCGTTCGGCGAGCAGGGCGCGGACCCGCCGGGACACGTCGAGGCTGAACGACGCTTCGGCGTAGCCGGCGTTGGTGGACGTGCCGGTTGTGTCGCATTCCTTGCGAGAGATCCCGATATCGACAAGTCGGTTGATGTCCGCGGTGTGGTTGGCGTTGTTCGTGTTGTGGCCGGGGTCGATGACGACGGTCCTCCCCCTGAGCGGGAGCGCCGCCGGGGCGGGGGATGACCCGTTCGCCGGGGACGTACCGGGCGTACCGGACGCCTTCGGGTCCGGTTCCGCCGCCGAGGACGAACCCGGCACCGCGCCCGGACTCCCCGGGGGGACCGGCGACGAGGCCTTGGCGTTCGTCCGGTCGTCCGGGTTCGCCGGGGCGGCGGCCGACGGCAGGGGCAGCACGCGCTGGGCCCCGTCGTCGCCGCTCGGCCCGTGCATCGACTGGTACACGAGCCAGCCCGCGAAGCAGGTGGGAACCAGCGCGGCCACGGAAACAACCGCGGCGCCGGTCCTGCCGCTCATCCTCGACTCGTCGCTGAACACGGTTCCGATGCTATCGGCCGCCGGCGGCGGCCGTCTCAGATCCCGGGTCCTGTACGCCGCAGCACGCGCAGCGAGCGGGTCACGGAGACCTCCGTGAAGGCGCCGGAGTCCAGTGCCCGCCGGTACACCCGGTACGGCGCCTGGCCGCCGTCCGCCGGATCCGGGAACACGTCGTGCACCACGAGGACGCCGTCCGGCGCCACGTGCGGGGCCCAGCCCTCGTAGTCGGCGGTGGCGTGCTCGTCGGTGTGGCCGCCGTCGATGAAGACCAGCGCGAGCGGCCTGCCCCAGACCGCGGCGACCTGGGGGGAGCGGCCGGCGACGGCGATGACGTCGTCCTCGAAGCCGGCCGCGTGCAGGGTCCTCCGGAAGGTCGGGAGGGTGTCCATGAGGCCGGTCGCGGGGTCGACGAGGTCCTTGTCGTGGTACTCCCAGCCGGGCTGCTGCTCCTCGCTGCCCCGGTGGTGGTCGACGGTGACGGCCATGGTGCGGGCCGCTCGGGCCGCGGCGGCGAGCAGGATGGTGGAGCGGCCGCAGTACGTCCCCACTTCCAGCAGAGGGAGGCCGGGGAGGCGGGCGGCGGCGTCGGTGGCGGCGGCATGCAGGGCGAGGCCCTCGTCGAGCGGCATGAATCCCTTGGCGGCCTCGAACGCGGCTTGGTCGCGGGGGTGGAGGGTGGCCATGGCGCCGCCTTCTTTCGTCGTGACGGGGTGGTCGTTGCTGGGGCATCCTGCCAGGTGGGGCAGCGGTTCCGGTTCCCGGGTCCCGCGGACGGTCCGGCCTCCTCCGGAGGCGATGCGATATCTGACCTTCCGTCAGAATGGAACACGTTCTAGTATCCGTCCGCATGGGCATCGGAATCACCGAAGAGCACCAGGAGTTGGCCGCCGCCACCCGTGGGTGGGTCGCCCGGAATGTTCCTCCCGAAGCTGTGCGGGCAGCGCTGGACTCGCCGGGGGAGCCCGGGGCGCCGGCGTGGTGGGGGGAGGCCGCGGGGCAGGGCTTCCTGGGGGTGCACCTCGCGGAGGAGTTCGGCGGGGGCGGTGGGGGGCTGCTGGATCTGGCGGTCGTGCTGGAGGAGTCGGGGGCGGCCTGTCTGCCGGGGCCGTTCCTGCCGACCGTGCTGGCGGCAGCCGTGCTGACGCGGGCCGCGGAGGGCAAGGCGCTGCTGCCGGGGCTGGCCGACGGCAGCAGGATCGCGGCGGTCGCGCTGGGCGCGGGGTCGATGACGGCCGACCCGTCGGGGGCCGGCGGGTACGTCCTGGACGGCACCGCCCCGCCGGTGCTCGGCGGGGCGCGGGCCGGGCTGGTCCTGCTGCGGGCCGGCGAGCTGTGGATGGCGGTGGACGCCGACGCGCTGGAGGTGCGGGAGCGGTCCGGGGCCGATCCGACGCGGCGCACCGCCGAGGTGGTGGCGCGGCGGGTGGCCGTGCCGCCCGAGCGGGTGCTCGGGATCGCGCCGGGGGCGGTGGAGGACCTGGCGCGGGTGCTGTTCGCCGCCGAGGCGTGCGGGATCGCGGGCTGGGCGCTGCGTACGGCGACCGAGTACGCGAAGGTGCGCGAGCAGTTCGGGCGGCCCATCGGGCAGTTCCAGGCGGTGAAGCACGCGTGCGCGGACATGCTCGTACGGGTCGAGCAGGCGCGGGCGCTGACCTGGGACGCGGCGCGTGACGTGCTGCCGCTGACCGCCGCGATGGCGGCCGCCGCCGCGGTCGAGGCGGCCTTCGGCTGCGCCAAGGACTGCATCCAGATCCTCGGCGGCATCGGCTTCACCTGGGAGCACGACGCGCACCTGTATCTGCGCCGGGCGACCGCCGTGCGCCAGCTGCTCGGGCCGGGGCACACGTACCGGCTGCGGGTGGCGGAGCTGGCGGCGGAGGGGGCCCGGCGGGAGCTGCGGCTCGACCTGCCCCCGGAAGCGGCCGCCTACCGGGAGCGGGCGCGGACGGTGGTGGCGGCGGCCACCGGGCTCGACCCGGCCGCCGCGCGCAGGGCGCTCGCCCCGACGGGGTACGCCGCGCCGTATCTGCCGGCCCCGTACGGTCTGGGCGCCGGGCCCGTGCAGCAGCTGGCGGTGCAGCAGGAGCTGCGGGCGGCCGGGGTGAAGGTGAGCGACCTGGGGATCGCCACCTGGGTGGTGCCGTCGCTGATCGCGCACGGCAGCCAGGCGCAGCGGGACCGCTACCTGCCGCGCACGCTGCGCGGCGAGGCGCTGTGGTGCCAGTTGTTCTCGGAGCCGGGCGCGGGTTCCGACCTGGCCTCGCTGCGGACCCGGGCGGAGCGGCTGCCGGACGGCCGGTGGAAGGTCAACGGGCAGAAGGTGTGGACGTCGGCCGCCCAGTGGTCGGACTTCGGGATCCTGCTGGCCAGGACGGACCCGGCGGCGCCCAAGCACCAGGGCCTGACGTACTTCGTGGTGGACATGAAGCACACGCCCGGCATCGACATCCGGCCGCTGAAGGAGATCACCGGCGACTCGCTCTTCAACGAGGTGTACTTCGACGACGTCGTGCTACCGGAGGACGCGGTCGTCGGGGAGGTGGACGGCGGCTGGCGGGTGGCCCGCAACACGCTCGGCAACGAGCGCGTGCACATGGCGGACCAGGTGGCCTTCGACACCGGCCTGGAGGCGCTGATCGGACGGGTCGACGCGGCGGACGAGGTCGTGCGCGACCGGCTCGGCGCCCTGCTCGTGGAGGCGCACGCGCTGGCCTGCATCGGACTGCGGACCACATTGCAGCAGGTGTCGGGGTTGGAGCCGGGCGCCGGTGCCTCGGTGCGCAAGCTCGTCCAGACCCCGCACCAGCAGCGCATCGCCGAACTGGCGCTGGAACTGCTCGGCCCGGAGGGCGTCACGGACGAACGTGCCCTGCACGGATTCCTGATGGCGCGCTGCCTGACCATCGCGGGCGGCACGACGCAGGTGCAGCTCAATGTCGTCGCCGAGCGGATCCTCGGCCTCCCCCGTGACTGAACCCGCCACTGAACCCGTGACTGAAGGAGTGCGCATGGCCAGCAAGGTCTTCGTCGTCGGCGTCGGCATGACGAAGTTCGAGAAGCCCGAGACCCGCGACTGGCAGTACTGGGACATGGCGAAGGAGGCCGGCACCGCGGCCCTGGCCGACGCTGGGATCCCCTACGACCTCGTCGAGCAGGTGCCGGTCGGGTACTGCTACCAGGCGTCGACGGCGGGTCAGCGGGCCGTGTACGAGCTGGGGCTCAGCGGGGTGCCGGTCTACAACGTCAACAACAACTGCGCCACGGGCTCCACCGCGCTGATGATGGCCCGGCAGTTCGTGGCGGGCGGTCTCAACGACTGCGTGCTGGCACTCGGCTTCGAGAAGATGACCAAGGGCGCGCTGGGTGCCGGGTCCAGTGGGGGCGACTTCGCGACCTCGCCGGTGGCCCGGCACTACGGGGTGATGGCGGCGAAGCACGGCTTCGAGATGACCCCGCCGACCGCCCAGATCTTCGGGAACGCCGCGCGGGAGCACATGGAGCGCTACGGCACGACGGCGGAGCAGCTGGCAGGGGTCGGGGCCAAGAACCACGGGCACTCGGCGAACAACCCCAACGCCCAGTTCCAGGACGTCTACACCGTCGAGGAGATCCTGGCCGCCAGGACCATCCACGCCCCGCTGACCAAGCTGCAGTGCTCACCGACCTCGGACGGCGCTGCCGCCGCGGTGGTGGTCTCGGAGCGCTTCGTGCGCGAGCACGGTCTGGAGGACCGGGCCGTGGAGATAGTCGGCCAGGCGATGACCACGGACACCGGCGAGAGCTTCTCGTCGGGCTCCTGCATCGACGTGGTGGGCAAGCCCATGTCGCGGGCGGCGGCGCACGCGGTCTACGAGGAGTCCGGGCTCGGGATCGAGGACGTCGACGTCATCGAGCTCCATGACTGCTTCTCGATCAACGAGTTGCTGACGTACGAGGCGCTCGGCATGTGCGGGGAGGGCGGGTCCGGCAAGCTCATCGGCGACGGCGCCACCACGTACGGCGGGCGCTGGGTCGTCAACCCGTCAGGCGGCCTGATCTCCAAGGGCCACCCGCTCGGCGCCACCGGCCTCGCGCAGGCGGCCGAACTGGTCTGGCAGCTGCGGGGCGAGGCGGGACCGCGGCAGGTCGAGGGCGCCGGGGTCGGCCTCGCGCACAACATCGGGCTGGGCGGCGCCGCGGTCGTCACCCTGCTGCGGCGGACACTTCCGTAACGGGCTTCACAGCCAGCCGTTCTGGCGGGCCGAGCGGACGGCCTCCATGCGGTTGCGGGTGCCGGTCTTGCCGATCGCCGCGGAGAGGTAGTTGCGGACGGTGGACTCCGAGAGGTGGAGTTTGCCCGCGATGTCGGAGACGGTGGCCCCGTCGGCGGCCGCGTTGAGCACGTCCTGCTCCCGCCCGGTGAGCGGGTTGGGCCCGGCGCTCAGGGCGGCCGCCGCGAGGGCCGGGTCGACGACGCGTTCGCCGGCCAGGACCCGGCGGATGGCGCCCGCCAGCTCCTCGACCGGGCCGTCCTTGACGAGGAAGCCGGCGGCGCCCGCCTCCATCGCGCGGCGCAGATAGCCCGGCCGGCCGAAGGTGGTGAGTATCAGCACCTGGCAGGACGGCAGTTGCGTGCGCAGGTCCGCGGCGGCGTCGAGCCCGCTGCGGCCGGGGAGTTCGATGTCGAGCAGCGCGATGTCCGGCCGGGCGGCCAGCGCCGCCTCGACGATCAGGTCGCCGGCCGCCACCTGGGCGACGACCTCGATGTCGTCCTCCAGGTCCAGGAGGAGCGCCAGCGCGCCCCGCATCATGCCCTGGTCCTCGGCCAGCAGTACCCGGATCGGGTCGGTCATGCGGCGTATTCCTCCTCGACGGGCAGTTCCGCGGTCACCTGGAAGCCCCGGCGCTGCGCCGGGCCCGCGTCCAGGGAGCCGCCGGCCGCGGCGAGCCGTTCCGACAGGCCCTTGAGGCCGGTGCCGATGCGGTGCGCCGGGGCGGTGGCGACCGCCTCCGAGCCTACGCCGGAGCCGTTGTCGGTGATCGTCAGGCGGGCCCTTCCGCCGGTGGAGCGCAGCTCGATCTCGCACGAGGAAGCGCCGCTGTGCCGTACGACGTTGGTGACGCCCTCGCGGACCACCCAGCCCAGCAGCGCCTCGGCCTGCGGGGGCAGCGGCGGCCCGGACTCCAGGACGACGACCTCGATGTCGGAGGCGGACAGCGCGGAGCGGGCCCGGTCCAGTTCGGTGGCGAGGCTGCCCTCGCGGTAGCCGGTGACGGCCTCGCGGATCTCGGTGAGGGCCTGCCGGCCGACCGCCTCGATGTCGGCGACCTGGGTGAGGGCCGCGTCCATGTCGCGCGGCGCCAGCCGGCGGGCGGCCTCGGACTTGACCACGATGACGGAGAGCGTGTGGCCGAGCAGGTCGTGCAGATCGCGGGAGAAGCGCATCCGCTCCTCCGCCACCGCGCTGCGTGCCAGCTCCTGGCGGGTGGCCTTGAGCATCTGGACGGCGTCGAAGAGGGTGAGGATCACGGACACGACCAGGCCGGACAGGAAGGTGCCGTAGGAGAGGGTCGCGGTGTTCCAGAAGCTCTCGTGGTGCACCATCCCGCTGATGACCCCGCTCGAGACGCTCAGCCCGATGAGGACCAGGCCCAGCCGGCGGCCGCGGGCGCTGACGCCGCACGCCAGGGACAGCAGCGGGAAGAGCAGCAGCCAGTTGCCCCCGTAGCCGAGGGTGAGGGCGAAGGTGACGGTGGCCTGGGCGATCAGCAGCCGGACCGGTACCGGGCCGCCCTTGTAGCGGTCGCTGAAACCGGAGCGGACGGCGCAGACGTACAGGACGCAGAACACCGCGAGGCCGGTGCCGGCCAGCCAGGGGTGCGCCACCTGGCCCGTGGCCACGTCGACGGCCGGTCCGCTGGCCATCAGCAGCCAGGGGACGAGCGACCCGCCGTCCGGGCCCTTCATCCGGTCGATCTCCTCGCCGAAGTCGCGGGGCCCGTCCCCGGCGCAGCCGCCGCCCCACCGGCCCCAGGCCCGCAGTCCCCACATGTCGACCATGCCCGTTCCACTCCCCGTCCAGCCCGTGCCGCGATCCGTCCACATCATGCGGTACGTGCCCCCCGGCGGTAAGAGAGGACCGCGTAGCCGCCGAAGAGCAGCAGCCACCCGCCGAGCACCGCCACCGTGCCGGCCCCCGGGGCGTGTCCGGCGACCACACTCCATCCGAGGTCGCCGAAGCGGGCCGTCGGCGTCCAGCGCGAGATCGCGGCCAGCCAGTCAGGGAAGAGCGAGGTCGGGAACCACAGGCCGCCGACCACCGCGAGGGCGATCACACAGGCCGTGTTGGCCACCCCGGTGGTCTGTGCCGTCAGCCCGTAGCCGTTGCCCAGGCCGAGCAGGGTGAAGGGGATGGTGCCGAACCACAGCAGCACGGCCGCCGCGGCCCACTGCCAGGCCGCCAGGTCCACCCCGTTGACGACGGCGCCGGCCAGCAGCACCGAGCCGATCGCCGGGAGCACGGTCACCGAGCCGGTGAGGGCACGGGCCACCACGACCTGCAGCGGGCTCATCGGCGTGACCCGCAGCTGCCGCAGCCAGCCCAGGCCCTTGTCCTCCGCGACGCCGGTCCCGGTGCCGATCGCCGCACCGAGCGCGCCGTACGCGGCCATGCCGATCATCGAGTACGCCGCGTAGTCGTCCCGGTCGTCCCCGTCGACGCCCAGGTTGGTGAAGAGCAGGTACATCACCAGCGGCATGCCGATGCCGAACATCACGAACCCGGGGTCGCGCAGCGCGCGGCGCACTTCGAGCCGGACGTACTCCACGATGACGGGCATCAGATCGTCTCCTTCGCGCGGTTCAGGTCCTCTTTGCCGGTCAGGGTGAGGAACGCGTCCTCCAGGCTGGCCGCCGTCACTTCGAGCCCGCGGACGGCGCCGCGCTCGGCGAGGGCGACCACGGTGGCGTCGGAGTCGCTGGTGCGCAGCCGCGCCCGGTCGCCGCGGATCTCGACGGAGGTGACGCCGGGAAGGAGCCGCAGCCCGGCGGAGCCGGAACCGGCCAGATCGACGCTGACCAGGTTGCCGCCGGCCGCGGACTTGATCCGCTCACCGCTGCCGTCGGCGGCGATCCGGCCCCGGTCGACGACCACGATCCGGTCGGCGTTCTCGTCCGCCTCCTCCAGGTAGTGGGTGGAGAAGAGCACGGTGTTGCCGCGCCGGGCGTACGCGCGCATCGAGTCCCAGAAGGCGCGCCGCGCCTCGACGTCGAGTGCGGCGGTCGGCTCGTCGAGCACCAGCAGTTCCGGATTGCCGGCCAGCGCCACCGCGAAGCGCACCCGCTGGGCCTGTCCGCCGGAGATCCGGTCGATCCGGCGGCGGGCGAGGCCGGTGAGACCGGCGAGCTCCAGGGCCTCGTCCACGGGCATCGGCGCGGGGTACGTCCTGGCCACGAACGAGACGAGTTCGCGCACGGTGACGCGCGGCACCGGCCGGCCGTCCTGCAGCATCGCGCCGACCCGGCCCTGGCGCACGGCCCGCTCCGGCGGGCCGCCGAAGAGCCGCACCTCGCCCGCGTCCGGCGTGTCCAGCCCCAGCAGCAGGCCGATCGCGGTGGACTTCCCGGCCCCGTTGCGGCCCAGCAGCGCCACGGCCTCACCGCGCCGGATCTCCAGGTCGATCCCGTCCACGGCGCGGACACTCCCGAAGGCCTTGACCGCCCCCGAGAACCGCACCGCGGGCTCGGTCCCCATCATCGTCGTCATGCGGTCGACGGTACGGAGAGCGGCCCTGACCTCGGCAGAGGTGAATGTACGCGGCCGGCCGGGACAAATGTCACGGGCGGCGCGAGCTGATGGTGCGTCAGGTATTCACAGGGTCAGGGGGATGCGTTATACATGAGCGACTGCTAGAACACGTTCTAGCGGCCCTGATCGACCCCGGCGCGGCCGACGGTGCGGACAGCCGCGTCGGGGTCCTCCAACCAGACGCGGGCACCGCCGTCGGCCCCCGTGAGACGCCCGCCAGCGCGTGTCCCCGTCCCCACGGCGAAGGAGCCAGCCGGACCATGCCCATCGACGTCGCGAAGGCCACCGCGGCCGAACCCCGCACCACCGACCTCGCCTGGGACCACAAGGACGTCCTGCTCTACCACCTGGGCGTGGGCGCCGGCCGGCCGGCCACCGATCCCGACGAGCTGCGCTACACGCTGGAGAGCAGGCTGCAGGTCCTCCCCAGCTTCGTCACCGTCGCGGGCGGCAGCCTGGCCGCCGCGGGCGGGCTGAGCGCGCCCGGGATCGACGTGAACCTCGCCGCCGTGCTGCACGGCGGCCAGCGCATCGAGCTGCACCGCCCGATCCCCGTCACCGGGAAGGCCGTGCAGACCAGCCGCATCGCCGCCGTGCACGACAAGGGCAAGGCGGCCGTCATCGTGCTGCGCTCCGAGGTCGCCGACGACGAGGGGCCGCTGTGGGCGGCCGACACCCAGATCTTCGTCCGCGGCGAGGGCGGCTTCGGCGGCGACCGCGGCCCCTCCGTCCGCACCGAGGCCCCGGACCGGGACCCGGACCGCATCGCCGAGATCGGAACCCGCGAGGACCAGGCGCTGCTCTACCGGCTGTCCGGCGACTGGAACCCGCTGCACGCGGACCCCGAGTTCGCCAAGGTCGCCGGCTTCGACAAGCCGATCCTGCACGGGCTCTGCTCGTACGGAATCGTCCTCAAGGCCGTCGTCGACACGATGCTCGACGGCGACGTCGCACGGGTCCGCGCCTACTCCACCCGCTTCGCCGGGATCTTCTTCCCCGGCGAGACGCTGCGGGTGCGGATGTGGCGCGGGGACGGCCGCATCCAGGTCGCGGCGACCTCGGCCGACCGGGACGACGCACCGGTTCTCGCGGACACCGTCGTCGAACACGCCTGACCGAACATCGCTATCCGCACCATCCCGCACCATTCCGCACCTCGCGAAGGGAGCCGCCCCCGTGCGCGCAGCAATCCAGCAGGAGATAGGCCAGGACAAACTCGAGGTCTTCGACGACGTCGAGGCGGTGGGATTCGGGCCCGGCAAGGTGCGGATCCGCATCCGGGCGACCGGACTGTGTCACTCCGACCTGTCGGCGATGAGCGGCGTCCTGCCGCAGCCCGCGCCGTTCGTACCCGGTCACGAAGGCGCCGGCGAGATCGTCGAGGTCGGTGAGGGCGTCACCAACGTCAAGGCGGGCGACCGCGTGCTGGTCTGCTGGCTGCCGGCCTGCGGCGCCTGCGCGTCCTGCAAGCGCGGCCAGACCCACCTCTGCATCGCCGGTTTCCTCAACGCCGGCACCCCCAACTACCGGCGCCCCGGCGGTGACGTCTTCGGCTTCGCCGGCACCGGCACCTTCGCCGAGGAGGTCGTCGTCGACGCGCTGTGCGCCGTCCCGATCCCGGACGACGTGCCGTACGAGATCGCCGCGCTCATCGGCTGCGGGGTCACCACCGGCATCGGCGCCGCCATCAACACGGCCAAGGTGGAGGCCGGTTCGTCGGTCGCCGTCATCGGCTGCGGCGGGGTCGGCATCAGCGTGATCCAGGGCGCGCGGGCGCTCGGCGCCGCCGAGATCGTCGCCATCGACCCGGTCGAGAGCCGGCGCGCGGCGGCCCTGCGGTTCGGCGCGACCGAGGGCGTCGCCCCCGACGGCCTGGCCGACGCCAAGAACCGCATCACCGCGGGCGAGGGCTTCGACTACGTCTTCGAGGTCGTCGGCAAGTCCGTCACCGCCCGCACCGCGTACGAGAACACCCGCCGCGGCGGCACGCTGTGCATCGTCGGCGCCGGCGCCATGGACGACAACCTGCAGATCAACATGTTCGAGCTGTTCTTCGACGAGAAGCGCATCCTGCCGTCGCTCTACGGCGGCGGCGACGTGCTGCGCTCCTACGAACGCGTCATCAAGCTCTGGCGTGCCGGCCGCATCGACCTGGAGGGCCTGATCACCCACCGGGTGCGGCTGGAGGAGGTCAACGACGCGATCGACCAGATGCGGACGGGCGAGGCGCTGCGTACCTGCATCACCATCTGAGCCGCCGTCGAACCGCCGGAATCCACACCTGTAGCTGAGAGGACCAGGATGTCTGTGCACGGGCAGCAACTGTCGGGTCTGGCCGCGATCGTCACCGGGGCCGGGCGCGGCCTCGGGCGGGCCGAGGCCCTGGAGGTGGGGCGGCTCGGCGCGAGTGTCGTCGTCAACGACTTCGGGCAGCCGGGCCGGGACGGCTCGGGCGCGGCCTCCGCCACCCCGGCGGAGGAGGTCGCGGCCGAGATCGTCGCGGCGGGCGGGCAGGCCGTCGCGCACCACGGCGACGTGGCCGACTTCGAGCAGGCCCGCGGGCTGGTCCGGCTCGCCGTGGACACGTACGGCAAGCTGGACATTCTGGTCAACAACGCGGGCATCCTCCGCGACCGGATGATCTTCTCGATGTCGGAGGCGGAGTGGGACGCGGTGATCCACGTCCATCTCAAGGGGCACTTCAACACGACCCACTTCGCGGCCGTCCACTGGCGGGAGCGGTCCAAGGCGGCGGGCGGGCCGGTCTACGGCCGCATCGTCAACACCTCCTCCGAGGCGTTCCTCGCCGGCTCGGCCGGGCAGCCCAACTACGCCGCCGCCAAGGGCGGCATCGTCGGGCTCACCACCTCCACGGCGCTCGCGCTCGGCAAGTACGGCGTCACCGCCAACGCGATCTGCCCGCGCGCCCGCACCCGGATGACGGAGGACGTCTTCGCGGGCTATCTGGAGGTGGAGGAGGGTCTCGACCCGCTCGCCCCCGAGCACGTCTCGCCGCTCGTCGGCTACCTCGCCTCACCCGCCGCCGCGCGCGCCAACGGCCAGCTCTTCGTGGTGCACGGCGGCATGGTCGCGGTCATCGACCGCCCCAGGGTGGCCGCCAAGTTCGACACCGCCAAGGACGTCTTCGGCTTCGACGAACTCGACGGCCTGCTGACCCCGTACTACGCGGGCCGCGACCCGAACGAGACGTTCGCGGCCACGGAAGTCCTCGGCCTCAAGCACGAGTAGCCCTCCGGGCGGGTCACGTGGGCCGCGGCCAGGTCGAGGGGGTGGTGAGCCCCCTCGGCCCGACGGCCGGGCCGTCAGTCCTGGCTGCTCGATGGGCGCCGGTGGCGCCCATGCGCGTCGCCGGCGCTGTCGTGCGGCGAAGCGGTACCGCGGTGGCGACCCCCGGCGTTGTCGTGACCCTCGCCGGAGTCGGATGTGCTGTCGGACATGGAACGTCTCCCCGATGAATGGCGTGCTGGTGTGCGCTTGAAGCGGCCGAATATCCCCAATCCAGCCTGTGGGTACGCCCGTTGGTCACTCTCGGTGCCCGAGAGGTCCGGATGCGTAGCCTCCGGCGAGTGTAGTCGGCGGCCTCGTCCGGAGATCATCGGGGCTACCGGGCCCGTGCCGTGTCGAGCGGGGCCTGCTGGAGGGGGAGTACGGGCAGCGTCCTCGGCTCGTCCCCGGCCGGGCCTCCACCCGCCGCGGCGCCCTCGACGGCCGCCCGTGCGGCGCCCGTGACGGCCGGTGCGGGAGCCGCGGCCGGTGCCTCGTACTCGGTCAGCCCGAACGGCCAGCGCTCGCACGCGTACGGCAGCCGCAGCGAGCCGCGTGCCGACCACAGCCCGGTGCCCGCGAGCCAGCCCTCGGGAGCGGTGAGCCAGGTCACCGTCCGTTCGCCCGGCCGCCAGACCACGGGCGCGGACCCGTCGGGACCCTCGGCGCGCAGCGCCACCGCCGACGCCTCCGGCATCAGTATCTGACCGGACTGCGCGGCGAACGGCGTGAGCACCGTGTCGTCCATGCGCAGCGCCTCCGGGAAGCGCACCGGCCGCCTGCTGCCCAGCACCCCCCAGCCGAGCCGGTCGGTGCCGGGTGCGTCGCTGCGCAGCAGGAGCAGGCCGCTGTCGGGTTCGGCGAGCAGGACCCGGTCGTTGCTGTCCTCGGCGATCTGCAGCAGCGGGGTCACCTCGCCCTGCCGCAGGTCGACGGCGACCGCCTTGGTGCGGCCGCCCTCCGGACCGACGCGGTCGAGGGCGAGCATCTGGCCGGTGCGGTCCAGCCAGACGCCGCCGGTGCAGCGGCCCGGCACGGTGGCGAGCAGTTGCGGCCCGCCGCTGTGGTTGCCGCCGCCGCTGCCGCAGACGAGCCACACCTGGGTGGCGCCTTCGACGGGGGCGAGGGCGAAGGCCGCTCCGGCGACCGGCGGCAGCAGCCGTACCTCCTCGCCCTCCAGGGACCACAGGGAGCCCAGGGGCAGTTCGCCGGTGCCGGGCCCGGTCGGGTAGAGCAGTGCGAGGTCGAAACGGTCGGCGACGCGGCGGCGGATGAGCACCCGCCCGTCGGGCAGTGGCAGTACTTCGGTGCCGGGTTCCTCCGGCTGGTTGCCGGGCAGCGGGACGGTGTAGGGCTCGGGGCCGGCCAGCGTCCAGCGCTCGGGGTACCAGCCGCCCTCGCCCGACTCGGTGAGGCAGGCGGCGTACGACCCGTCGGACGCGATCGTGAACCCCGCCCGCAGCACCGTGGCCCTTTCGATGGCACAAGCCGTCATGTGTTGGTCCACCTCCGGAGAGCGACGCTAGTTTTCGCACTTCCGGACGATCACCGCAAGTCGGTGCAGTTCACACGTAAGGGTGGCGCTTCTTCCGTTTGCCCGAAGATCGGGCGTCCGTTGTGATCCGTGACCGGAACCACTCCTTCCGGACCGTCCCGGCGGGTGTCCGGCACCTGTCACGGAAGCGGCCGGTAACCGTCCCCCCGCCGCCCGCGATTCCGGTCGGCGCGGGGGAGGGCGGTAACCTTCCTCCCGTGCCCTCACTGTCCGACGTCATCGCCGCGCTCGAAACCCTCTGGCCCCCTCATCAGGCCGAGGACTGGGACGCCGTCGGCCTGGTCTGTGGTGATCCGGAGGCCGAGGTCACCCGGGTGCTGTTCGCCGTCGACCCGGTCCAGGACGTCGTCGACGAGGCGGTACGGATCGGGGCCGACCTGCTCGTCACCCACCATCCGCTGTACCTGCGCGGTACGACGACGGTCGCCGCCACCGGCTTCAAGGGCCGGGTGGTGCACACACTGATCAAGAACGACGTCGCGCTGCACGTCGCGCACACCAACGCCGACCGCGCGGACCCCGGAGTCTCCGACGCCCTCGCCGGCGCCCTCGGGCTGCGCATCACCGGGCCCCTCGTGCCGGACGGGACCGATCCGTCGGGCCGCCGCGGCCTCGGCCGCATCGGCGAGCTGGAGACCCCGCTCACGCTGGCCGCGTTCACCGCCCGCGCCGCCCGCGGCCTGCCGCGCACCGCGACCGGGCTGCGCGTCGCCGGGGACCCCGAGCAGCTGATCCGTACCGTCGCCGTCTGCGGCGGCTCGGGCGACGGTCTCTTCGACGACGTCCGCGCGGCGGGCGTCGACGCCTACCTCACCGCGGACCTCCGCCACCACCCGGCCTCCGAGGCCCAGCAGCAGGGGCTCACCTCCGACGGTAGGCCCGCGCTGGTGGATGCCGCACACTGGGCAACCGAGTGGCCGTGGTGCGAGCAGGCCGCCGGCCAGCTCGACGAGATCTCCGACCGGCACGGCTGGGCCCTGCGGACCTATGTGTCGCACCAGGTCACCGACCCGTGGACGGCCCACGAGCCCGCGCCGGACGCTTTGCCCAGCACGTCTTCCGCACGTACTTCCCGCCAGTCGCCCGAAGCCATCCTTCCAACGAGCGCCTCGCGCCCGCAGTCTCACCCAGGAGCCCCCCGCTGAACGCCGCCCCCGCCGACCAGATCCGCCTCCTCGAAGTCCAGGCGCTCGACTCGCGTATCCAGCAGCTGGACCACAAGCGGCACCACCTTCCCGAGCACGCCGAGCTCGACCGTCTGAACGCCGACCTCACCCAGCTGCGCGACCTGCTCGTCGCCGCGCAGACCGAGGAGAGCGACACCGCCCGCGAACAGACCAAGTCCGAGCAGGACGTGGACCAGGTGCGCCAGCGCGCCGCCCGCGACCAGCAGCGGCTCGACTCCGGCGCGGCGGCCTCCCCGAAGGACCTGGAGAACCTGCAGCGCGAGATCGTCTCGCTCGCCAAGCGGCAGAGCGACCTCGAGGACGTCGTCCTGGAGGTCATGGAGCGTCGCGAGACGATGCAGGAGCGGGTCCAGGAGCTCACCCACCGGGTGGAGTCCGTGCAGGCCAAGGCCACTGAGGCCGAGGCGCGCAGGTCCGCCGCGCTCGCGGAGATCGACGCCGAGGCGTCCAAGTCCGTCAAGGAGCGCGAGATCGTCGCGGGCTCCGTCCCGGCCGACCTCCTGAAGCTCTACGACAAGCTGCGCTCGCAGCAGGGTGGCGTCGGCGCCGCCCGCCTCTACCAGAAGCGCTGCGAGGGCTGCCGGCTGGAGCTCAACATCACCGAGCTGGGCGAGGTGCGAGGTGCTCCCGCCGACGCCGTCGTGCGCTGCGAGAACTGCATGCGCATCCTGGTCCGCACCTCGGACTCCGGCCTCTGATGGCTCGTGGTCTCGTCGTCGAGGCCGACGGCGGGTCCCGGGGCAACCCGGGCCCCGCCGGCTACGGCGCCGTGGTCCTCGACCCGGCTTCCGGTGAGACCCTCGCCGAGGCCGCCGAGTACATCGGGCACGCCACGAACAACGTCGCCGAGTACCGGGGTCTGATCGCGGGACTGCGGGCCGCCAAAGCCCTCGATCCCGAAGCCGTGGTCAGGGTCCGGATGGACTCCAAACTCGTCGTCGAGCAGATGTCGGGGCGCTGGAAGATCAAGCACCCGGACATGCGCCCGCTCGCGGCCGAGGCCAAGGCCGTGCTGCCGGCCGGCCAGGTGACCTACGAGTGGATCCCGCGCGAGAAGAACAAGCACGCGGACCGGCTCGCGAACGAGGCGATGGACGCGGGCAAGAGGGGCCGGCAGTGGGAGCCGCGGGCCCCGATCGTGCGCAGCGAACTGGGGCTGGGCGAACTGGGGCCGGGCGGCGAACCGGGGCCGGGCGGCGGCATCGACGTCGCGGATCCCGCCCCGGGTCGGGCAGCCGGTCCGGTTCAGGACACCCTTCCCGAGGCGGCGCCGGCAGCGGGATGGTCCGCTCCCGCCGACCTGGGGACGCCCACCACCTTCGTCCTGCTCCGGCACGGCGAGACCGCCCTCACGCCCGAGAAGCGCTTCTCGGGCAGTGGCGGCAGCGATCCCGAGCTGTCGGAGAAGGGCCGTTGGCAGGCGCAGCGGGCCGCGACCTCGTTCGCGGCCGAGGGCACCGTGCAGGCGATCGTCAGCTCCCCGCTGACCCGCTGCCGGCAGACGGCGGAAGCCGTCGCGACCCGGCTCGGCCTCGACGTACGGATCGACGAGGGCCTGCGCGAGACCGACTTCGGGATCTTCGAGGGGCTCACCTTCGCGGAGGTGCGGGAACGGCATCCGGCCGAACTGGACGCCTGGCTGGCCTCGCCCGACACCGCCCCGCCCGGCGGCGAGAGCTTCGCGGCGGTCGCCCGCCGGGTGGCGCTCTCCCGCGACAAGCTCCTGGCGCGCTACGCGGGCAAGTCGGTGCTGATCGTCACGCACGTCACCCCGGTCAAGACGCTGGTCCGGCTCGCGCTGGGCGCACCGCCCGAGTCCGTGTTCCGCATGGAACTGGCGGCGGCGTCCGTCTCGACGGTGGCCTACTACGCCGACGGCAACGCGTCGCTGCGGCTGCTGAACGACACCTCGCACCTGAGGTAGTCCGGCGCGGGTTCCCGGTTCAGCCGCGCAGGGCGGCGGCTTCGCGTGCGAGGGCTTCGACACGGCCCCAGTCCTTGGCGCGGAGCGCCTCGGCGGGCAGCATCCAGGTGCCGCCGACGCAGCCGACGTTGGGCAGCGCCAGGTAGCGCGGCGCGGCAGCCGCGTCGATGCCGCCCGTGGGGCAGAACCGCGCGCGCGGCAGCGGCGAGGCGAGCGACGTCAGGTACGCGGTGCCGCCGGCGGCCTCGGCCGGGAAGAACTTCATCTCCGTTATGCCGCGTTCCAGCAGCCCGACCACCTCCGACGTCGTCGAGACGCCGGGCAGGAAGGGCAGCCCCGAGGCGCGCATGGCCTCCAGCAGCCGGTCCGTCCACCCCGGGCTGACCAGGAAGCGGGCGCCCGCGGCGACGGCGGCGTCGACGTGCTCGGGCGTCAGCACGGTGCCCGCACCCACCACCGCGTCCGGGACCTCGCGGGCGATGGCGGCGATGGCGTCCAGCGCGGCGGCCGTGCGCAGGGTGACCTCGATCGCGGGCAGCCCGCCCGCGACGAGGGCGCGGGCCAGCGGTACGGCGTCGGCGGCGTCCTCCAGGACGACGACGGGGACGACGGGGGCGAGGTCGAGGACGGAAGTCATGCCCGTCATCCTGCCTGGGCCTCAGCATTCTGCGCAACGAGCGTTGCGCAGAATGCAACGGGCTTCTGAGTCCGGGGCCTCAGTGAATCTCGGTCACCAGGACGTCGAGCTTCCCCGGCGCCTGCTCCTCGACCACGAAGCCCAGCTCCCGCAGGGTCTCCGCGAGCTTGGCCGGTGTCCTCGGCTTCGCGCCCGACTCCAGGAGCGCGCGTACGAGACGCCCCTTCGTGGCCTTGTTGAAGTGGCTCACCACGGACCGCTTCTCGACGCCGTCGACGACCGTCACCTGCAGCACCCGCACGGTGGCCGTCCGCGCCGCCAGCTCGCCGCGCGGCTTCGGCTTCCACGCGCTCGCGTACGCCGACGAGCGCAGGTCCAGGACCAGCCCCCCGCCGGCCGCCTCCGGAACGACCCCGGCCATCGGCTCCCGCCAGTACGCGCCGAGCGCGCCCAGCGCGGGCAGCTTCACCCCCATCGAGCAGCGGTACGACGGGATCCGGTCCGTCATGCGCACCGCGCCCCACAGACCGGAGAAGACCAGGAGGGAGTCCTTCGCGCGCCGGCGGGCGGCGGTGCCCAGCGTCGCGAGCCCCAGGGCGTCGTAGAGCACCCCGGTGTACAGCTCACCGGCCGGCAGCGTCGGCGCCGTGAGCAGGCCCGCGTCCTTGGCGACCTCGCCGCGAAGCCCCGGGCTCAGCCCCAGGACCTCCGCGGCCTTCTCCTCGTCGCCCGAGCACAGCTCCACCAGTTCACCCAGCACCGTCGACCGCGTCCCCGTCAGCCCGGGGAGCGAGAGCGACGCCAGGTCGACGGCCGGACCGGCGCCCACGGCGGCCTTGCCCTCGGACGGCGGAAGCAGGACGAGCACGGCAGTTCTCCCTCGGATGGACCCAACACGAACCGGATGCAGCCTACGGCCGTCATACGCTCACCTCATGCCCCGCCGCCACCTGCACGCCCCGGCCGCCGACGGAACCCTGCTGCGCGACGCGCTGCGCCGGCTGCGGGTCCGGCTCGACGTCCCGGAGGAGTTCCCGGCGGCCGTGCTCGCCGAGGCCCGGCAGGCCGCCGGGCACCCCCGGATGCCGGAACTCGACGCCACCGGCATCCCGCTCCTCACGATCGACCCGCCCACCTCCACGGACCTCGACCAGGCCATGCACCTCGCGGCCCGCGCCGACGGCTACCGGGTGCACTACGCCATCGCCGACGTCGCGGCCTTCGTCACCCCGGGCGGCGCCATCGACGCCGAGGCGCACCGCCGCGTCACCACCCTGTACTTCCCCGACGAGCGCGTCCCCCTCCATCCGCAGGTCCTCAGCGAGGGCGCCGCCAGCCTGCTCCCCGGCCAGGACCGCCCCGCCCTGCTGTGGCGGATCGACCTCGACGCCGCGGGCTCGGTCACCGCCGCCGACGTCCGCCGCGCCCGCGTCCGCAGCCGCGCCAAGCTCGACTACGCGGCCGTCCAGCGCTCCATCGACGCTGGCACCGCGGAGGAGCCCGTCGCCCTCCTCCAGAAGATCGGCCTGCTCCGCGAGGAGCTGGAACGGGACCGCGGAGGCATCTCCCTCAACGTCCCCGAGCAGGAGATCGAGCAGCGCCCCGACGGCGACGGCTACGTACTCGACTACCGCGCCCCGCTGCCCGCCGAGGGCTGGAACGCGCAGATCTCCCTGCTCACCGGCATGGCCGCCGCCGACCTCATGCTCCGTTCCGGCGCCGGCATCCTCCGTACGCTCCCCGCCGCCCCCGCGGCCGCGTCCGACCGGCTCCGCCGGGTCGCGGAGGCCCTGCGGATCGACTGGCCGGCCGGCACCCCGTACCCCGACGTGATCCGCTCCCTCGACCCCCACCGGCCCGACCACGCCGCCTTCCTCCAGGAGTGCACCTCCCTGCTGCGCGGCGCCGGCTACACAGTCTTCGACGGCGCCGCCCCCGCCCCCGAGCACGCGGAACACGCCGCCGTCGCCGCCCCCTACACCCACTGCACGGCCCCGCTGCGCCGCCTCGTCGACCGCTACGCGGGCGAGATCTGCCTGTCGGCGGTCGCGGGCGAACCGCTTCCCGACTGGGTCCGCACCGCCCTCCCCGACCTTCCCCGGGAGATGTCGGCGGGCACCCAGCACGCCAACCAGGCAGAGCGCGAATGCGTCAATCTGATCGAGGCTGTCCTGCTCAAGGACCGCGTCGGCGAGGTCTTCGACGCCTTCGTCATCGACCTGGACGACCGCGACCCGACCAGCGGCACCATCCACCTGAAGAGCCCCGCGGTGGTGGCGAGAGTGAAGTCCGTCCCGCCGGCAGAACCGCTTCCCCTGGGCCACCCCCTGCCTGTCCGCCTGACAGCGGCCGACCCGGCCACGCCGACGGTCCTCTTCGCCCCGGCCGGGCAGCCCGATCCCGTCGACTAGGATGGGCGGCACGGCGGACGAGCCGGCCGGGCGGTCGCGGCGGGATCCTTGAGATCCTTCCGAGGAACGTCCGGGCTCCACAGGGCAAGGTGGTGGGTAACGCCCACCCGGGGTGACCCGCGTGCCAGTGCCACAGAAAACAGACCGCCGGGAGCCGCAAGGCACCCGGTAAGGGTGAAACGGTGGTGTAAGAGACCACCAGCGTCCAGGGTGACCTGGACGGCTAGGTAAACCACACCTGGAGCAAGGTCAAGAATGGGCCGCCGCAAGGCGGCTCTGCGCGGATGACTGAGGGCTGCCCGCCCGAGTCCGCGGGTAGACCGCACGAGGCCGGCGGCAACGCCGGTCCCAGATGGATGGCCGCCTCCCCCTGGCCCGCAAGGACCAAGGGAGACAGAACCCGGCGTACAGGCCGACTCGTCCGCCCCTAGCTGGGGCTTTGCCCTCGGAAGGGCCTCCGACCTGCGTCGGAGGCCCTTTCTGATCTTTCGGGACCTTGCCACCTTAGGCAGCAAAAAGTCCCTCGAAAGTCCCTCGGACAGAGCTGAAAGTCCCTGAAAAGTCCCTCATAATGATCTTGGGTGACTGCCGCGTGAGCAGGTGTGGTGCGCCAGCAGATGGGCCGCCCGACGACCCCGTAGTCGGTGCCAAGAGCATCTTCCGCTTCCCAGGTTCTTCGAGCAGATCTGGAGTGTGGTGTTGCGGCCCATAGAGCCTCTTGGCGGCGATATGTGAGGCCAGTAAGTACCCGTTTCGGAGTGCTGCGCCCCTGGTATGCGGGGCGGGACGCAGCACTCCGGATTTGGTCAACGGTGGCGTTGACGAGTCTCCGAGACGGATGGTGGGGGTCAGGTCAGGAGGTTTGGTAGAGAGAGAGGACCTGTTCTGCGGTAAGGGCGGCGGGGGTGGTGCGGACGTCGCTGGTGGATCCGTGGGTGGGGTTGTAGAGGGCGGATCCGCTGGTGAGTTGGATAGCGCCGATGCTGAGGTGGCCGGGGGCGCGCCAGGGGGTGGTGTTGGTGGTGGCGCCGGCGTATTTGCCGTTGATGTAGAGGGTTTGGGTGTGACTGGTGGCGTCGTAGACGCCGGTGAGGTGGGTCCAGACACCCGTGGTGGCGGCGCCTGCTGGGGCGTTGGCAGCGGGTGCGGTGTTGGTCATGGTGTCGCCGGTGGTGGTTGTGAAGGTCCAGGTCTTGGTGTCGGGGCGGTATCCGAGGTCGAAGGCCTGGCGGGTGGTGCCGCCTTGGGAGACGAGGAATTGGTCGCCGGAGAGGGTGTCGATTTTGGCCCAGGTGGAGACGGTGTAGTTCTGAGTCGTGTCCAGGGCTGAGGAGCCGGTGACGAGCGCGGCGGTTCCGTCGAATGTGGCGGAGCCGGTTGTGGTGCCCTTGTGGTTGGCTGTCCAGGTGACGCCGCCGGTCGTCGCGGCGGCGTTGAGGCCGCTGGCGTCGGCGCCGGTGCCGGCCAGAGGCCACTGGTTGGCGGTGCCGCCGTTGGTGCCCACCACTATGCGGGCATGGAAGGCCATGACAGGGGTGGATGGTCCGCCTGCGGTGATGCCTGGTCGAGCGTCAATTTCCCCTGTGCTGGTGACGCTCCACAAGTCGGGGACACCGTCGCCGGTGAGATCGCCGTCGGAGCCGATGACGGGGTCTGTGCTGGCGGACAGGTTGCCGATCTTCGTGCCGGAGCTGATGGTCGTCAGGGTCGGTACAGGGTCGCCTGTGGGGAAGCCGAATGGGTCGAGGGGCTGGAAAAGTGCGGTTGTGAACGTGTATCCGTTGACGTCTCCGCTGCGGGTATTGCGAGCCCATACGCCGGGGTGCCCTTGGGCGCTCCAGTCGCCGGGCGAGATCAGCTCCCAGCCCTTCCACCCGGTGGCCGACAGACGCACCGGAGTGCCCAGGGTGACGTTCGAGACCGTGGGGTAGAACCACAGGGCTGCGTCACCCGCAGGATTGGTCTCTTCAGTCAGGAGGCCGGCGCGATTCAGGAAGTGCTTGCTCGGGTCGAGATTGCTTGTGGAGACGTCGCCGAGGGCTGCGATCTGCAAGGTGGTGGACCAGTCGGAGTTGTTGTAGCCCGTGCAGTAAGTACCGGAGCCGTCATCGACGCATTCGGGCTTCTTGAGGGTTTGGTGGAGATCGAGCCGGCCGTCGGCATTGGTGTTGCCCGGGTTGTAGTACAGATAAAGGTCGGGACTATTGCTTTTGTGAGCGATGAGGTCGTCCACGTTCATTCCACCGCGCAGACTGCCGCGATGGGTGAGCTGGTAATCCTTCCAAACGCCGTCCGGCGCTGAGTTCACCCACGGAATGTTGGCTGCCTTAGCGGCGAGGGTAGTGGCCGGACTGGTGGTTTGGGTGTTGCCTGGGACGGTGTGGTTGTAGAGGTTTCCGTCGGCGCCGACGGTGACGATGTCAGCAGAGCCGTCGCCGGTGGTGTCGCCGAAGACGGGGGCAGGGCCGTGCGGGTTCCATGGCACGTAGAAGGCGTAGGACGTGATCTGGGAGAAGTTGCCCGCGTTGTCCTCGGCCTGGAGGTAGTAGATGTTGGTGCCCCAGTGGGTGGGAAAAGCGCCCACCTGACCCGAGGGGAGGGCGGAGCCGCACTGCCAGGCGGCGTCAGAGAGGGTGGGGTCGAAGCTCCAGCGCATACACGCCAGCCCCGAAGCTGCCCCTTCGGTTGGAGTGTGGTCAGCGGCGGTGAAGGGGATCCAGCCGCCGTCTCCTGGGTGCAGTGTGGTGGTCTGGCCATTGCCGGAGGGGGGGAACGTGCTGCTGGGGTTGCCGACCTGATCGGCTGAGGTGGGTGTAGTGATGGTGGGCGGGGACAGGTCCACGCGGAAGCGGCAGGCCCCGACGGCCGCTGACGACAAGATGCCGTCGCTGTTGATGACGTTCCAGCCGTAGGCGTGTCCGTCGGTGAAGTCTGCGGTGGGCACGGTGTAGGTGACGGTGTTTCCGGTGGGGACGTAGCCGGTGTAGCCCTGGCCGTGGGGAGTGAGCTTGTCACCGGGGGCGGTGTCGTCCCACAAGCTGAAGTATCCGCGAACCGGTTGGTTGACCTCACTGGCGACGTTCGCCGACAGATGGATGCCGCCGGTGCCGGGGTTACCGACAAAGGCCTGGTTGGTCGGCTCGGCGACATCCACGCACGGCTGCGTGGTGCCGTTGGTCGCGTACCGCGGGATGGGGTCGGTCTTCAGACCGGTGGGCGGCAGGGGGTGCCGGTCGTACTGGATGGTCAGGACCGGGTTAGTGGTGAGGCGTTTGAAAGCGGTGGTGTTGCTTTCATTGCCGTGCAGACCGAAGGTGATGTGCTGCCAGCCGGTGTTGGCCGCCTGCTGCACGGTGGAGGTGACGTCGAAGGCGAACGGCACAGTGGCGGAACATCCGGAGTGTCCCGCGCCCCCTACCAGCCGGCTCTGCCCAAGCGAAGTGTCGTCCTGGTGATTGTTCCAGTTGGTGCCCTCGCTGATCTGCGTCGATAGGTACACGTACACCGGGTAGGTGGTGGTGCAGGAGAAGGAGGATGACTCGTATTCGGCGAGGTTCAACGAGGCTGCGTGGATCACATTGCCCAGCAGGGGGGCGGTGTTGTTGAACTGGTAGTAGGCCCGCTCAATCCCGGTTTTGGTCTGGTAGTCCTGCATGCCGACGCCGGGGTGCGTCTCACCGGTGCTCGAATTGCCTCGCCAGTTGTCCGCGGTCGGATAACCCTGCTGGATCCAGGTCCAGTCGAGGTTGGTGCGGTCGAAGGGCAACCAGGCAGGGTCGATGTAGACGGGGTAGTGGGTGGACGCACCCGTGAGAACGTCTTGGACCGGGGTGATGGTCACGCTGCCCGCGCCGGCAGTGGTGGGCATGACAGCGGTCTGCGCGCCGGGCCCGGGACCGGACGCACTGCTGGTGGAGGCAGGGTCTGGGGCGGCGGAGGTCTCCTGGGCGGTGGCCGTCTTGGCTGCCCGGCCCGCCAGCGGACTGGCGGCCGGGTTGGTGGCGGGGGTGGAGTCCCACATGGTGGGGGTGGGGGCGGTGAAGGCAATCTGACCGGTGCCGGTTTCGGTCGCCTGCAGGTTGCCTGCGGCATTGGCGGTGATGGTCAAGCCCGTACCGGAGGTGCCCAGCTTCAGGTTCTTGAGTGCTGGATTGGCTGCGGCTGCGGCGGATTTGACGACGAATACGTGACGCAGGCCGCCCTGTGCTGTGACGGTGACCTGCAGGTCTACGTCCGGCAGCACATCGGCATAGCTGGCGGTGTCTCCGGCGAGGATTGGGGCGGGCAGCGTAAACGGCACGCTCAACGACAGAGTTTTACCGGCCGCGTTGGTCAACGTTGCCAGAGGCCCGGTGCCGCCGTCAGACAGAACCACAGGGTGTATCGCGGCCTTCGGGGTGATGGTTCCGTCCGCGTTCGACCGCAAGCCCATGTCCACCGGTACCCACCCCCCGGCGACCTTCGCGCGGACCGGCTGCCCGCTCGTCGTGGTCGTGAACGTGCCATCCGGATTGACGACCGTCTGCTCGAACTCCGTGGTCATGCTGTCGACTATCACCGGCTGCCCGGTGGATGCGGCCTTCGTCCGGGCAGCGTCGGCAGCGGCCTCGTCCGGTGGCACAGTCGCGGCATGCTGCGCCTCGGCCGGGTCGGACGACCCATCAGCGTGCGCGGGCGTGGTCATGCTCAGCATGCTGGCGGCGAGGGTCAGAGCGAGCAGCCCGGCCGCCCTGCGGTGCGGCCCTGAACGGGCGTTCTTGGTGTGTGGACGTGTGGTGCTGCCCCTCATGGACGGGTCCCCTCCCGGCTCCGGAGTGCTCATGCACGTCCGTGAAAGGCGCACAGTAACCACACGTGCCGACAGCAGGGCAAGCACAATTGACCGAACTGAGGGGATCAACGATGACATGTCCGATGTCGTAGATGTGCCCGATGTTAAAGATGAGGAAAAGAGCGAGCCATGGAGGGATCAAGCGTTCGATATGAGAGCTACATTCCCCCTTCGGTGATCGCTTGTCTCGGACAGTGCGGCACTCGGGCGTGGGGGGAGTGCCGTCGTGGGGGCATGGGGCGATTTCTGGCGGGCCCGGTTGCGGTCTCGTCGAGCCTGGTTGGGCGCGGCGACGGTGCTGGCCACCACAGCCACGTTGCTCGGACCGGTTTCGAGTGAGTCGACAGCTTCGGGTCAGTCGCCGGACTGGAGCAAGATCTGGTCCCCGCCCAACACCGCCCTTCCCCGGACCCCCTCCGTCAAGGGAACTGCCGCCCCAGCTGCCTCAGCGGTCACGCCGCACTATGCGGTTCCGAAGACATGGGCCGGTCCGTCGGCGAGTCGGTCGCTGCATGGTGTGGCCACCGTCGCCCTTGGTGCGAATACCACATTTGCCACCTCCCAGATAGTCCAGGCGGGCCAACTCCCCGTTTGGCTAACCCCATTGACGCCGGCTGCGAAGAGAAACAACGCCGCTCTGGGTTCCGATCCCTTGTCGGCGCACGCTGATGTCAAGGTTGCGGTTGCGGCACCCGCCACGGCACGTGCCGCCGGACTCAGCGGACCCGTCGTCACGCTGCAAACGGCCAATGTCGGCGCGGCGGCCGGCCAGCTTCGGGTTGCCATCGGGTCCGACCAACTCGACGCTTCCTACGGGGCAGATGCCGCCTCGCGCTCCCGGCTGGTAGCACTGCCGGCCTGCGCCCTGACCACGCCCAAGGTCGCGGGCTGCCTCACGGCGACGCCCCTCCCCTCCCATTTCGATGCCGCAACCAAGCGCCTGGTCGCCGACGTCACGCTGCCCGCGGCCAAGCAGCCGGCGATCGAGGGCCGCAGCAGCAGCCCGACCACCTCGGCGGCGGGTGCCATGACAATCGCCGCGGTTCCGACCGCCTCCGGCGGAGGCGGCACCTACACGGCGACGAGTCTCACCCCGAGCGCCGCTTGGTCGGCCGGATCCAGCGGCGGCGGCTTCAACTACAGCTATCCCATCCAGGTGCCGCCAGCCCTGGGCGGCGACGCCCCGAACGTCGCACTGTCCTACAACTCCTCGTCGGTGGACGGCCGAACGTCCTCCACCAATGCGCAGGCATCCTGGATCGGGGACGGCTGGGACTACACTCCCGGTTTCGTCGAGCGGTCCTACAAGTCGTGTGACAAGGGCGGGCTACCGCACTCTGGTGATGCCTGTTGGGGCGGCTACAACGCCGTCCTGTCCCTGGGCGGACACTCCAGCGAACTCGTCAAAGACGACCAGAGCGGCACCTGGCGCCTGAAAAACGATGACGGATCCAAGGTCGAGTTCAGGACCGGTGCCACGAACGGAACTTCCAACGGCGAGTATGTCCGGGTCAGCACGAGCTCGGGTTCGGTGTACTACTTCGGTCTCAACCACCTTCCCAGCGCCGATCCGGCGAACCCGGCCAACGGCGGCAAGACCGATCCCGCCACCGGGTCCGCCTGGAGCGAACCGGTCTACTCGCCCAAGAGCGGGGACCCGTGCTACGACGCTGCCAAGGGCAGCGCTTCATGGTGCCAAATGGCGTGGCGCCTCAACCTGGACTACGCCGTCGACCCCCACGGCAACCTCACCACCTACACCTACACCCCCGAGCTCAACTACTACGCGCGCGGCGGCGGCCAGAACCCAGGCGCCGGTGTCCTGACCTCGTACACCCGCGGTGGTGCGCTCGCCTCGATCGCCTATGGTCAGCGCCTGACCGACCAGATCGCCGCCAAGGGCGCCAACAAGCCGGCCGCGAAAGTTGATTTCACTCCCGACCCGTTCGGCCGCTGCTCCACACTGGGCGGGTTCGTCTGCACCACGCTGACGAAGGACAATGCCGCCCACTGGCCGGACGTGCCCTACGACCAGAACTGCGCGAGCTCGGGCACCTGCACCAATTATGGGCCCAGCTTCTGGTCCAACATCAGCCTGGCCTCCATCAGCACCAGTGTCCTGTCCAATGGCGCCGCCAAGCCGGTTGACACCTACACACTCACCCACACTTACGAGGAACCAGCCGATGGCACCAAACCATCGCTGTGGCTGGCGAAGGTCCTGCGCACCGGCAAAAACGGCCCCACCGCGGTTCCACTGAAGCCGGTCTCCTTTGCTCCTGCGGAGATGCCCAACCGAGTTGATGGCACCGACCTGGTCCCGGCTCCCGGGATCTTCAACCGCCCTCGCATCAAGACTCTCACCACTGAGACTGGCGAGAACATCGTCGTCGACTACAACCTCCCCGACTGCTCCCGTGTCGCCCACACGATGCCAGCCTCGGCGGACACCGACACCAAGGCCTGCTACAACGTCAAATGGACGCCCCCCGGCTCGGCCTACGGCGCCGATCCCACCTCGGACTGGTTCAACCACTACACGGTCAATCAGGTCACCGAGAGCGACCCGGTCGCCCACTCCACCGCGAAGGTCACCAGCTATAAGTACGGACCGGCGGCCTGGCACTTCAACGAGAACGAACTGACCGAGACCAAGTCCCGCACTTGGGACGAGTTCCGAGGTTTCGCAACGGTTACTACCACCACCGGTACCGGTCAGGACGGCCCTGCATCGCAGGTAGTGACGAAGTATCTGCAGGGTATGGACGGGGATGCGACCGCCGTAGGTGGTAAGAAGTCGGTCACCGTTGACGACTCCCTGGGCGAGTCGGTCACCGACTCCGACTGGCTGTCCGGGCAGGTACTGGAAAGCGACACCTACAACCAGGCCGGCGGCACGGTCACCGCGTACTCCGTCACCCGCGCCACCGGCCCGTCCACCACCGCCACTCACGTGCGCGGAACGGGTCTTCTCGACCTGGTGGCCCGTTACGGCGCCACTACCACCGTGGCAACGTCCAAGGCGCGCAGGGCCGACGGCAGCTGGCGCACCTCGACCACGACCACACGCACGGATCCGGACTTCGCCAACCGCACCATCAGTGTCGACACGACGGCCGACGGACAGCCCGAGCAGTGCACACTCGCGTCCTACGCTGTCAGCAGCAACGCTCTCATCACGGGCCTAGTCGCCGGCTCCACGAAGCTGTCTGGCACCGGCGCCTGCGCCGTCACCGCCACGGCTACCAACACCATCTCTGCCACCCGCACCTTCTACGACATGCAGCCCTATCAGAAGGCCGGGGTCGAGGGTAACGCCACGTCCGCGCAAGTGCTGGATCACTACGACGGCTCCGGCAACGCCGTCTACATCACCACCGCGACCAGCACCTACGACGCGTACGGGCGCACTACGTCGATCACCGACCCCAACAGCACCGATGCCCAGCACCCCGGCGGCGCGACGACGAGCACCACCTACACGCCCGCGTATACCGGGGAGCTGCCCGCCACCGTCACCATCACCAGCCCAGCCCCCGGCAGCACCGTCCCATGGACCACCAAAACGTCCCTGGACATCGCTCGCGACCTGCCTTTGACCAGCACCGACGCCAACGGCAAGGTCACGGTCCAGTCCTATGACGCGCTCGGCCGCCTCACTGCCGTCTGGAAACCGGGCCGCACCACCGCCCAGAATGCCAACTTCAAGTACGCCTACGCGGTCAACGGAACCAGCGCACCCTCAACCGTGACCACCTCGGTGCTCAGTTACAACGACGCTCAATACAGCAGCTTCGTTCAGTTGTTCGACGGCTTCGGTCGCAGCAGACAGACTCAGACCACCCCAGGCATCTCCGCCTACACCGGGCGGGTGCTCAGCGACACGTTCTACGACTCCCAGGGCAGGACCATCGAGACCCGCTCCCCGTATTACGACGACACCGCAGTCCCCGGCGGCACCCTTTTCCAGACCCCTGAGAGCCAGGTGCCGGGTCAGAACAGCACCGTCTACGACGGACGGGGGCGCCCCACCGCGCAGGTGTTCTCCTCCTACGGAGTCGAGCAGTGGCGCACCACGACCGCCTATCCGGGCGTGGACGAGACCGATGTGACGCCGCCCACCGGTGGCACCGCCACCACCGCCATAACTGACGGTCTGGGCCGCACCAGCCAGCTGTGGCAGTACAAAACCCCTACCGCGACCGGGCACGCCGACGACGCCGAGATCACCACCTACACCTTCACCTCCGCCGGCCATCCGGCCGGCCGTACGGACACGACCGGCAAGAACACCTGGACGTACCAATACGACCTGCGCGGCCGCCAGATCAGCGCCACCGACCCCGACACCGGTAAATCCACCCGCGTCTACGACGCCGACGGACGCCTGGCAATGACCACGGACGCCCGCCAGAAGAGCCTCAGCTACACCTACGACCTGATCGGCCGCCAGACCGGCTCCTACAGCGGAAGCAGCACCATCCCGGCCAACCAGCTGACCGCCGCGACCTACGACAGCATCAGCGGAGCCAAGGGCCAACCCGTCAGCTCCACCCGCTACGTCGGCGGCGCGGGCGGCAGCGCCTACACCAGCCAAGTCACCGCCTACGACATCGGCTACCGGCCCACCTCCACCACCGTCACCATCCCGTCCGTAGAAAACGGGCTGGCCAACACCTACACGAGCCAGGCGTTGTACTACCCGATCTCCGGCAACATCCAGGCGTCCCGCGCCCCGGCGATGGGCGATGTGCCTGCCGAAACCCTCACGTACGGCTACGACGTGAATGGGCCGCTGCTCAGCTTCGGCTCCGCATCGACCACCTATGACCTGGCCACCAACTACGACGCCTTCGGTCAGGCGATGCGCACCACGGTCAACCCGTGGGGCACTCAGATCGTCGCCACGCAGAACCATGACCTGGCCACTGGCGCCCTGCTCACCTCCTGGATCGACAAGCAGACGGCGGCCAACGGCGCGACCCAGCAGAGCACCTACACGTACAACCCGGCCGGCCAAGTCACCGCCATCCAGAACATCCCGGACAACACTCCGGCCCAGACCGACCTGCAGTGCTTCACCTACGACAACCTGAACCGGCTGACCACCGCCTGGACCGACACCGGCGGTATCGTCACCAAGCCCCAGCCTTCCGTCTCGAACATCGGCGGCTGCAAGAACATCACCCCCACCAGCGGCACCACCGCAGGATCCACGACCGTCGGCGGGCCCGCCGCGTACTGGACGTCCTACGGTTACGACACCACCGGCAACCGCACCAGCCTCACACAGCACGACACCGCCGGGGACGCCGCGAAGGACATCACCACCACACAGGCGTTCGTCCCGACGGGACAGACCAATCAGCCCACCACCGCACCCGGAACCGGTGGCGGCACCGGCGGTCCGCACGCCCTGGCATCCACGACGAGCACCGGACCCAACAACCCCGGTCCCAGCGCCTACCAGTACGACGCCATCGGCGACACCACCTCCATCACCACCACAGCCGGCACCACCACCCTGGCCTGGGACGTTGAAGACAAGCTCACCTCCGTGAACAGCACCGGCACCAGCACCAGCTACCTCTACGACGCAAGCGGTAGCCAACTCATCCGCCGCAATCCGGGCAAGACCACCCTCAACCTCGGCGTCGACGAACTCACCCTCGACACCACCACTAACCAGCTCCACGATGTTCGTACTTATGCGCTGCCCAACGGCCTCACTGCCGTCATCCAGAGCACCGGCATCACCTGGCAGGTCGGTGACCCCCACGGCACTGCCGGACTAGCACTGGACTCCGCAACCCTCGCCGAGACCCGACGCCCCGTCGACCCGTTCGGCACTCCCCGCGGCACTCAGCCCACCAACTGGGCCGGCGACCACGGTTTCGTCGGTGGCACCCAAGACCCCGCCACAGGCCTCACCAACCTCGGCGCCCGCGAATACCAACCCACCACCGGACGCTTCCTCAACCCCGACCCACTCCTCGATAAAGCCACCCCTCAGCAGTGGAACGGCTACTCCTACAGCAACAACAACCCCGTCAACCTCTCCGACCCGACAGGTACGGACCCCGCCGGCACGCAGAACGGCTGTGGCTACGACCTCTCGCAGTGCAACCCGCAAGAATGCCAGGGTGTCAACGGGACCCCTTGCGGATCGGAAAAAACCACTTATGTGGGCGGAAAGCCCGGTGTGCCTGGATTGAAGGTCGGTACCTACAAGGACGGGCAGCCGACACTCGACAACATCCGGGTTCCCACCTACAAGGAACTTGACGCCCGCGGCTACACGCTCCATCAGGCCAGCTACGGCGAACTGATCGGACTGTGGATAAAGAGCCAATGCGGTTCGAGCCCTGTCACCTCGGATCAAAAGAACTTCTGCAACGACGCCAGCGACGCAGGACTTCTTGCAGACCACAACAACGTCACCGAGTGCGTATCGCACGGAAGGAATTGTGGAGCAGCAGCATTGGACCTCCTCACGGCTGCTCTCCTCGTGGCCAGCTTTCCCGCAGGGGCGGTAGCCGATGAAGGCGCACTCGTCGCACGAGAGGCGGCGGTAGCTGGCGAAGAAGGGGCAGTAGTGGGTGCCGCAGAATCAGATATCGCAAACATAGCCAGTGCTTGCGAGGGGGGGTGTATCAATGGGGGGCTTGGAAAGTTGGTTGATGTAGCCAAGCCGGACCCAGCTGCTGATGCACTGGCGGAACGACTCGGGGGGGTCTCGCGTGTAAGATTCAAGTACGATCCCGCCGGTAGGGAGTATGACGCGATTAGCGACCGATATGTTGCACAGTCGAAGCCTGCCGGATTTAGAATGGGAAGCGCGTTTCGAAACCAAGCCAAAGCAACTTTTGAAGCTGCAATAAAATCAGGCCGCACTCCATATTTCCATTTTGAAGGACCGCCCGAGCCGGGTGTCATTTCGAAGATCCAAGAATACGGGAACCGGTATGGCATCCAGGCCGTAATCGATACAAGTCCGCTGGGGTGATCAAATGTATGAATTCCATGGTTGGTTCGGGATTGCAGAATCTACGGAAGAGGCAGATGTAGGATCTCTAAGCGAAGGCCTGGAGGATCTCAAGGTCATGATTTCCGCCATCGCCTGGGCAACTGGGAAAGTTGAGCTCCACGTGTATAACGGGGAGAATTTCGTGATCGCTAACGGTGTGATGAATCGCCGAAGGGATGAAGAGGGAGAACTAAGTGCCCTGTTGAATCATCTGGCCAGTAGATTCCCCGGAGCGTGGGGTATTCTGTACGAGCGCTCAGATGACTTCGGCGGTCCTCCCGGGCCGGGTGCCTTTCGCGTACGTACCATGGCCAGGGGTGTAATCAACAATCGGCTCGATCCATTTCTATCTCCATGCCGTCCAATTATCGAGGATTGAGTCCGTACTGGAAGGCGTTCGCGGGCTGTGCGATGGCAGCATATTGATCAGAAACTGATGGGGTTCTCGTTTAGGACGTAGCGGACGTGCGGGCCGCCGAAGTAGCCATGCACAATGTGCGGCTGACGCTGGCGTCTGCGGGAGAAGCGGCGGGTCTCCGCAGCGAGTTCGGCTTGGTCCCGGGCCCGGTACGGCTTGGGCAGGCTGTGCTTGAGGTCGGCGTTGACCAGTTCGTCGGGGTTCAACTCGGCGAGTACGGGGGCAGGAAGTGCACCTCGGTGTCGTCGGGGTGGGCAGCGAGCCAGTTGCGGACCCTCCTGGAACGGTGGGCGGAGTGCCCGTCGACCACGAGATGGACCTAGTCCCTCGGACAGAGCTGAAAGTCCCTGAAATGTCCCTGGCGTAGGTCGTCCTCGGCACGTCTGAACTGGTGGTGTGTGACCGCACTGGTTGTGTTGGGCGATCTGGGATCAACGAAGCTGTCCCCCTTGGCCAAGGCTCACTTCTGACGAGAAGATCCAGTTCGTACTCCGAGGGGATCTTCGTCGTTGCGGTGTATGAGTGCGCGCCTCTACTCTCTTCGGTAACGCGTTGATGGAGACGAGTAGTCAGGGATCCCTCGAGTCGAGAGAGCTGCCGGTAGCTGAGAAGGCAGCCTCGCACCTTCGGCGAAGACCCTTCTGAGCGCGGGGAGAAAAGGCCCTCGGGCCCAATGCCCCGCCGGTTGGCCCCCGTCATCGGGCACGAATGAGGCCGCCGCCATCTGGTGGCGGCAAAGGCGCGGTGGCACCGCGAGTACCCTTCTCGCCCACGCTCCCAAGGGATCATGACGATGCCCCCGGAGGGCTGCGATGATCCACGCTACGAGCCGCGTACTGGTCGCCGACCTGGGGCAACATGTCGGTCAAACTGTTTCGGTCTCGGGCTGGGTGAACACACACCGCCTGCAACGCACGATGCAGTTCATCCTCGTCCGGGACCACACCGGCATCGCCCAGGTCACCCACAAGCGGGGCGGTGACGGCGACGCGATCGAAGCTGAGCTGGAGCACCTGACCACCGAGTCCGCTGTACGGATCACCGGCCGGGTGGTCCACAACCCGGTGGTGAAGCTCGGCGGCCTGGAGATCATTCCGGAGTCCGTCGAAGTTCTGAACCGAGCTGAGGCCCCGCTGCCGATCGACGAGCACACCGGCCTGGAGCAGCGTCTCGACTGGCGGTTCCTCGACGTACGCAGGCGGCCGACGGCTCGGCTCCTGTTCGCCGTGCAGACCACGCTGGATCAAGGGATGCGCGAGAACGCGTACGCCCAAGGCTGCAGCGAGATGCACACCCCGAAACTGATGGGCACCGCCTCGGAGTCCGGCGCTGAGGTCTTCAAGCTCGGCTACTTCGACCGCTCCGCCTACCTAGCGCAGTCACCTCAGTTCTTCAAGCAGATGGCGATCTCAGCCGTCGTCGACCGGGTCTTCGAGATCGGCCCGGTCTTCCGGGCGGAGCCGTCGTTCACGTCCCGGCACGCGACCGAGTTCACGGGGGTGGACGTCGAACTCGCATGGATCACGGACGTCGAGGACGTGATGGCGTTCGAGAAGCAGATGCTCACCCACGCCATCGGAAAGGCCGCCGAGGTCCACGGGGAGGCGATCCGGGAGACATACGGCGTCGAGGTCGTGGTGCCGGCTACGTCGTTCCCCCGGATCACCATGGCCGCGGCCCAGGAGATCCTGCGGGCGAAGGGCTGGGACCCGGAAGGCGTGAAGGAAGACCTTGACCCGGAGGGCGAGCGGGGCATCGCCGCACACCTGCGTGAACAGGTGGGGCACGACTTCGTGTTCATCACGCACTACCCGACGAGCATCCGGCCCTTCTACCACATGCGACCTGCTGACAAGCCGGACGTGACGCTGAGTTTCGACTTGCTCTGGAAGGGGCTGGAGATCACCACCGGGGCGCAGCGCGAGCACCGCTACGACGTGCGGCTCAAGCAGGCCGCGGAGAAGGGCATGGGCACGGAGCCGCTGCAGGACTATCTCAACGCGTTCCGGTTCGGATGCCCGCCACACGGCGGCCTGGGCATGGGGCTGGGACGGGTTCTGATGGTCATGATCGGCCTGGAATCGATCCGCGCGGCCACCTTCCTGTTCCGCGGACCGAACCGGCTCACCCCGTAGGGTGCTCAAGCGTGGCCCAGGTCAAACACGCTTGACCTGGGCCTGCCTTCCAACTGCTGCTTGGGTTTCAGATGACTTGGAAGGTGGGCTGGCCAGGGGAGCGCCCGTCGCCAGCGTGGTGGGCTGCTGGCACGTGTGAGTCGCAGTCGAATCGTCGTCGATTCCCGATGGAAGACCACGCGGGTAGCGGTTGGAGCCTCCGTCCTCTCCCGGCGGAGCTGTCATCTCGGTCGTGCGGGTTCGAGGAGGCGTACTGCTGCGATGAGGTCACGGAGATGTCGTGGTGAACTGGCGCCGGGGATAGGGGCGACATGATCGCCCTGGTCAAGCAGCCAGCTCAACATGTCCCCGGCTCGCCCGGCGCTGATGAGCGCACCGGCATTCAGCGGCCGGTAGGCGACGTAGGGGATGTCCTGCACGCGGCAGTAGTCCATGGCGGGGTCGTCGGGCTCGGCCTGGTTGCAGGCGTTCTGTACGGCCGCGACGTGGATCTCCGTGGAGGCGGATCGGATCTGCCCGACGCTGACTTTGGAGAGCCCGATGTGTCCAATCTTGCCTTCCACCTGGAGCTGACGCAGTTCCCCGACCTGGTCCTCTAGCGGAACGGCCGGATCGATTCGGTGGAGGTAGCAGAGGTCGAGGCGGGCGCTGGCCAGGCGGCGCAGACTGGCTTCGACTGCGGCCCGCAGGTACTCGGGCCTGCCTAAGGGCCTCCACAAGTCGGGGCCGGGTCGGACCATGCCGACTTTCGTAGCGATCAGTAGGCGGTCGGGGTAGGGGCGCAGAGCCCGGCAGATGAGTTCTTCGACGGTGTGGGGACCGTAGGCGTCGGCTGTGTCGAGGTGAGTGATGCCCTGGATGTGGACGGCCTCTCGCAAGACACGGATTGCCGTTGCGGGATCGCGCGGTGGACCCCAGGTACCGGGGCCGGTGAGGCGCATAGTGCCCAGGCCCAGGCGGGAGACGCGTTTCCCGGCGAGGGTGATGGGTCCGGCGGGTAGGCGCGGCGAGGTCACGCGGCGGCTGCCATGGCGCGGACGGCGTCCAAGACGGCCGTGCGGGCTTCGTCGCGGGAGGCGTCGGTGTTGGCGACCACCAGATGGTGAATGCCGGTCGAATCGAGCAGACGGTGCAGATGCCGGTCGACGCCAGCGCGGTAGTCCAGGTCACGGTCGCGGTGGTTGCCCAGCGGGACATCCGGGTCGAGGGCGGTGAGCAGGAGCAGGTTGTAGCCGACGGCGTGGGTGGCCGCCAGCGCCGTTAGACGCCGCTGGGTCGCCTCGTCGAAGGGTTGGTCGCGCTGGGCGAAGCCGGCCATCAGGTAGGCGAGGGGGTCGAAGGAGCTGCGGTCGAGGAGGATCACGTCGGCGGTGAGAGTAGCTTCGAGTTCTGCGCAGATGCCGGCGGAGATCAGCCACTCGGTGGTGGTGGCCGTCTGCTGTTGCATCTTGGGGAAGCCGAGCTCGGCCGCCCTCTTAGCGAGGCTGCCCGAGGTGCGGGCGGCGGTGTAGCCGAGGGCACGCACTTCCATTTCCAGGCGGCGGAGCAGGGTGGTTTTGCCGGTGGAGTGGGTGCCGCAGAGGGCGATGCGTATGGGTGTGGCTACCACAGTGTTTCCTCCTGGGGGGCGGGCCGATGACCCGGCATGATCGTGGGGACGGCGACGGCGGTCAGTTCGTCCCACGTCTCGTAGTGGGCGGCGAGGTCGAGCAGCAGCAGGCCGGTGACGTGCGCGTCGAATCCGGCGCGGTGCCGCTGTCCGGGGATTCCGGCCGCGGGCAGTTGGAGGTGCTGGATGAGGGCGTCGAGCCCGTGACCACCGGCGTCGGGGTAGGTGGCGCGGGCCAGGCGCAGGGTGTCGATGACGCCGGCTGGTTCCCAGCCCGGCAGGTGCCGGGCCAGGGCGTCGTATTCGACGGTGGCACTGTGGGCGACCAGCCAGGCGCCGTCCAGAGCGGCTCGGATCTCTTCGGAGACCTGGCCCCAGGTGGGGGCCGTGGCCAGCGACTCGTTGGTGATGCCGTGGATGCGGACGATGTGTGGGGGGATCGCGGCGGGCGGGCGGATCAGCCAATCGCGTTGCTGGTCGATGTGCAGGGTGCCGCCGGTGACGGGGAGGACGGCGACCTCCACCAGGTCCGGCGGCCGGGCACCGTTGCCCTCGACATCGACGACGGCCAGCGGGGGCCAGGCGGTGACGTTCACGCAGTGTCCTTCTGCGGCCAGCCGATGCCCGCTCGGCCGTGCCGTCGTGGGTGGTGGGGATGGCGCCGGTCGTGGACCTGGTAGCCGAAGCCGTGCTGGAGGAAGTAGCGCGGATGCTCGTCCAGGCCCTCGACCAGGATGGCCCGGTCGTTGATCTCAACGGGCCCGGTGGCGCCCAGGGCACGCGCCTGCCGGGTGATGACTTCGAGGTCCGGGGCCTGCCAGGCGTCCCTGCACAACTGGAGCTGGGCCAGTGGGCAGATGTCGCACAGTTCCCGGATGCCGAAGTGCCCGTTGTAGTCGGCCATTCCGTGCACGGAGGCGACGGCACAGGACGTCTTGCGGAACAGTTGGCCCCATGGAGCCGGCACGTTGGCCGGTTGGTGGAAGGCGGCCAGAATCCGCGCCTCGGACTCCTCAGGCATGATCTTGCGCCGGGCGGTGTCCGCATACGGTTCTGGCAGACCCTGTTCGCGGTAATACGCGGCCATCTCCTCGCGGAAGAACAAGCCGGTGTAGACGGTGGCGTGGGCGTGCTCGGCCAGATCGCGGGCGTAGGCGATGTCGGCGCCGGAGTCATTGAGGCCGGGCACGATCGGCCGCCAGTACAAGATCGTCCGGTAGGACTGCGCGTTGGTGTACAGGGTGCGCAGACTGTCGGCGGCGATCCGGGAATCGACCGGCTCGATACCCAGGTGCTGGATGTTGGAGTGGGTCACCAGCACGGTCAACTTGATGTTCCGGAACGTATTGAAGACCGCGCAGTCGCCTTCATCGACCCGCCAGCGGGTGATGACCAGGACGTGATTGGTCAGGCCGCGCTCGTCGAGTAGGCGCAGGGTGTTGAACGTGTGCTGCTTGACGACCGGCAGCATCGGGTCGGTGGCCTTGTTGAACAGTTGCAGGGGTGTGACGTGCGGCCGGAAGTACCGGTGCGTGAGTAGGGCGTTGACCGCGGCCTCGTCGCTCATCAGGGCGCGCGGCGCCTTCATGGCGAAGTTCTCGTACAGGTGGCGGACGCAGTACCCGCATTCCAGCGGGCATCCCACCACGTGGTTCAGCGACAGGCCGCTCTTGCGGTACTCGACGGGATCCGCGAGGTCTGGCTGGAGCTCGCTGATCTGGCCGGTGGTGAGACGCGGCAGGGGTCGCCGTTGCGGTAACGCGCGGGTACGGCTCATGTGTGGTCCTTCATCGGGATCTTGGAGAACGAATCGAGAAGACGGTGCCTGGACCGAGGGATGTTCGGACCTCGGTTGTGAGACGGCAGGGGACGTTCAGTAGGCGGCTATGCGATCGAGGTCAGACCGGCAGCCAGGGCCATCGGGCGAACACCCAAGTGGGCGGAAGCACGAGCGAGAGCCAGATGATCACGACCGCTGCTCGGTGCCGTCGGATCTCGCCGAGGCGGCGTCGGACGGTTCGGGATAAGAGGCCACGGATGCGCTTCACTGTGGGCGGGCGGTCGTCAGCGGGTGGGCGGACCGGATCCGTGCATCGGATTCGGCGAAGCACTCCAGGCCCACGTCGGCACGCCGGAGCCCCAGGTTTTCGGGGTCCTCCAGGTCGTAGAGCACCAGTTCGCCGTCCCGGACGATGTACTGCGTTCCGTAGATCTGTGGGACCTGGGCATTCAAGCGGCAGCGATCCGTCAGGTAGGCCAACTGCTGTCCGGTGGCCTCCCCGTCGCGTGCCGCTCGGCCCAGCAAGGCCAGGCACTCCCACTGGAAGCTGTGATCGTGGTCGGCGTGCTGTGCCAGCAGCCAGGCCGCATCGGCTGCCTCGGGTCCGACGAGGGAACGGCCGGGCCAGCCGTGCTCCGCGATGATCCGCCGCAGCGCTTCCGTGTTGGCCCGGTCGACCACCTCAGGCGACCGGGCGGTACGTGGCGGGGTAGCCCACTCATGGCGCAGCTCCTGGTCACGCTGCTTCCGCAGCAGGAGATCCCTGGCCAGATCGGGTCTGAGGGGGAGCGGGTTCACGTCGAGGCCTCGCCTTGTGAGAAGCAGCGGATCGGGGTGGCCGCGCCCGCCGGAAGGGCGGGGGAGCCCATATGCCGGTCCTGGTGATCGGCCGGCGAGCGCGGAGTTTCGGGGATCTCAGGGGTTGATCTGGGCTCCACGTACGGGCATGACCGCCCAAGTGCTCTTGGCACTTCCCGCGAGCGGGATCCAGCCCCAGTCGATGGATAGGGCCTGCACCAGCTGCAGGCCACGGCTGCCGAGGACCTCGGTGTCCAGGGTCGGGTTGATGGCCGGTGGGGTGCTGGACCCGTCGCGGACTTCGACGAGCAGCACGCCATCTCCATGGGTGGCGACGAATTCGATCGCGGTCGTGGGGGCATGGAGCACGGCGTTGGTCAGAAGTTCGCTGACGATGAGTACCGCGGTGTCGGTGGCTGCCGGGATCCTCCAGAGGCGCAGGAGCGTGGCCACCTCCTGGCGGATGCGGCGGACCTCGCTGGCCGCGGGCGCCAGCCCCATCGCGATTTGGTGGCGGGCGACAAGTGACGGGCGTGCCCGTGGGGCGGGGGAGTGTGCGGTCATGAGCATTTCGGCTCCGCTTGCTCTCCGGTGTGGGCTGCGGCCCGAATGAATCCGGGCCGCAGCGCCATGGCGGGAATAGGGTCGCCGAGGGCGCGTACTACGAGCCGGTCCCCGGTGAACGGGGCACGGGAGTGGAGCCAGCGGTGGTTGTCCAGCAGATAGCCCTGGCCGGCAGAGAGGGCGATGTTGGTGCGATGGCGGTCCAGCACAGCGCGCAGTACAGGAAGGTGTGGGGTGAGGTGCGGGGAGAACTTCACCAGCTCGTCCAGGCGCAGCCGGAACGAGGCGCGGTCAGGACCAAGACGGCTGATGACCTGAGCGAGGTGTCCGCCGCCGTCGCCGAAGTAGGCCGACCGAGGAATAGCTAACTCCTCTGCGATCTCCGGATGATGGGCGTCGAGGTCGGCGAGGACGGCCCGCCCGTCGATCAACCCGCATTCACCGCCCTCCAGGGCAGGACGCAGGCACACCAAGAGCATCAGCCGGGGCGGTCTGGGGATGCTGGAGCGTTCGGTGTGCGGTGCCAGTTCGCCGTTCCCGAAACCGGCGAAGCCGGGCAACGGGGCGCGGTGCGGCAGTAAAGTGTTGTGGATGGTGGTCAGCCCGTCGCGATCGCTGTCGCGATGTGGGGTCAGCCGCATCACGGAATGAACGAAGCCGAGGACCGTGCCGCGCGTGGACAGCCCGCTCACCGTGGCGAGCCCGCACCCGCGCAGGCGCTCGGCCAGCCAGTTGGACCGTTCGGCCTCCGGCAGATGATGCTCGGCGAACGGTGTCGGGGCGGTTGCAGCAGCAGTTGTCATCAGCGACATCCTTGGGTCGACGGGAGAAGGGGAGCCATGCCGTTCACAGTCCAGGGCACCGGCACCTTGCGTAAAGTGACTGATTGTCAACGCACCGACACTGCCTTGGCGGAGTCGGCCAGCGAGCCCTCGTGCTACGTTCCGAAGACCTCGGAGCTGCCCCTTCTTCCGGCCCTCAAGGACGTCATGGACACCCCCATCGAGCACACGCCGCGCGCCTTCCCTATCTCCATCAAGGGCGTCGCCGTCAACGGCGACGGCCAGGTGCTGCTGCTGAAGAACGAACGAGATGAGTGGGAACTGCCGGGAGGAAAGATCGAGATCGGCGAGATCCCGGAGGCTTGTGTCGTTCGGGAGCTGGAGGAAGAGACCGGCTGGGAGGTCAAGGCCGGTCCGCTGCTGGACACCTGGATGTACCAGCCGCTCCCCGGGCGATACGTCTTCATCGTCACTTACGGCTGCCTGGTCCTGACCCCCGACCGGCCCCCGGCCATCAGCCATGAGCACAAGGAGATCGGGCTGTTCGCCGAGGATGAGGTCCCTGGCCTGGTGATGCCGGAGGGCTACAAGCAGTCCATCGCCACCTGGCACACCCGGCTGCGGGACTCCAGGGGCCGGGGACGGTAGCCGGCCATGTCGGGAGGAGACGGTCGCCGCCTGCCCGAGGCCCTGCCCCGGCCTGCTCCCATACCGATGGCAACCATGTGGCGGTGGGCCACCCCTCGGGCCCAGCAGGTCCTGGCCACCCGGGATCTCGGCGCAATCCTTCGATTCCACCGCAGCGTCAACGGCCTGTCCCAGACGGCGCTGGGCGACGTTCTCGGCTACGACAAGACCTACATCTCCCTGCTGGAGAACCACCGTCGGACCATTCCCGATATGGACTCCCGCCGCCGGATCGCCACAAGTCTCGGGCTCTCGCCACACATCCTGGGGGTCACCGATCCAGCAGACGCCGACCATCGCGCGATGCTGCAGTTCGGAGAGTCCACCGTCCGACTGGCCGATATCGCCCGTCAGTCCGGCCATGCCTCCGAAGCCGTCGCTGAGTTGTGGCCTCTCGTCGCCCGCCTGGAAGCCCGCATCGAACACGGACACGCCGAGCGCGAGGTACTTCGGCTCTTGGCCCGTGCCCGAGTGGGGCTCGGGGTCGCGCTTGGCAACGTGCTGCCTGAAGAGCGGCTCGGCACCGCAGCGCGCTGGACGGCCCGCAGCCTGGAGATCACCCGCCACCTCGAAGACCCGGGCTTCACCTCCTACGTGTTGAGGATGCACGGCAACGAGCTGCGCAAGGCGCAACTTTGTGGCGCGGCCGTCAACCGTCTGCAGCACGCCGTTGCCCTCGCGCCCGATCGCGATGCCCGCGCGGCAGCTTTGCCATTGCTCGCCCGCGCCGCCGGCGCCATAAGGAATGGCACGCTGTTCGACCAGGTAATGCGGGAGAACGACGCGCTCCTTGAGGACGTCACGCCCACCTCGCTCTTCAACGCGTTCGCCCTGCATGAGATCCGCCTGCGCGGCCTGATCGCCACCAGCCGCCCTCAGGAAGCGATCCGCCTGGCCGACGACAGCCCCGTGCCGACGAACCGGGTGGCGCCACAGTGGCGCGTCATCGAACTCGTGACAGTCGGCCATGTCCGGCTGCTTGCCGACGACCGCACCGGAGCATCTGAGGCGCTGAACTCCGCCATCGCCGAGGCTGTCGCCCAGCGATTGCCCCACCAGCTTCAGCGCATCATCAGGACTGCACACAGCGCGATGCCCGACACTCGCGATCTCGCGGCGCAGGCACTCGACCGGCTGCGTCAGGAGATGGCCGCCTAACCTCGGCTCACCGACCCGATCCTGTTCCGTGCGGCGCATTCCTGCCCTCCGGTGTCGTTGCGCCGCCCACCGGATCCAACTCCCAGGGCGACTTGGAAGCGACAGGTTGTGCCATGTCCTTCCATCGGGACAACCGAGACCAATTCACTGGATTCCTGAAAACCCTTACCACGTCACTTTTTCCGGCGCTCGACCGTGACGAAGTCACGGTTCTCGTCAATTCCTAGTAGTCATATGGGCACCATTGGTGAATCATCAGTCGCGGCCTTCAAGGGAGTCGGACTGTGGCGAAGCCCCATAAACCCTCATGCGCAGCCCGGTTGCGCAGCCTCGGCGCGGAACGTCAGTGGTCGACCGAACGTGTCGTCGATGAGATTCACCAATGCTGTGGAACCAGCCGTCTGCGGTCGCACCGACTCGCCCGGGGCTGGACATTGCGAGAGGCCGTCGCCCATCTCCATCAGCTCTGCGACGACCGGAGAGTTGACGGACCCCGCAGCGATGCCGATCAGTGGCGGCTCTGGGAGACCATGCCCGAGCGCCGCCCGCGACCATCCACGGTCGACCTCCTCTGCCGGCTGTACGCCACCACGCCTACCGGTCTCGGCTTCAGCGCAGGTGGCGACTTCGGAACTGCGGCAGACATCCACTCAAGCCACGCTGTCCCAGCGACAGCGCCCCCCGCTGCCACGCAGCCTCCCGCTCTAGCTCCGCAGGTACCTACGGCAGACGACACTCAGGCCGATCTCGCGGTCCCGCCGGACTTCGAGACCCTCATCGACTCGACGCGCAGACTCGTCGACCGCACGCTCGCCGATGCCAGCGTGACCCCCAACCAACTCGATCTGATCGACGAGCGCATCATGTGGTTGCGCCAGCAGTACCTCACCTGCGCGCCAAAGCCGATGCTGCGCGCCCTCCTTACCGAATTGGGCGAGATCCACGCTCTCACCGCCGATCGACAGCCTGCTGCTGTTCAAAGCCGGCTGTCCTCGATGATTGCGATCCTCTCGACCCTCATCGCCGATGCACTGATGAAGCTCGGACAGCTACGCCAGTCGCAGGCGTGGTACGCCACCGCTCGTACCGCAGCGGACGACAGCGGCAACGTCGGGCTGCGGGCCCGCGTAAGAGTGCAGGCCGCCATGCTCCCCTACTACTACGGCCCCTTGGAGACAGCCGTCTCCCTGGCCCGCGAGGCCCGGCTCCTTCTCCGTCATCGACCCACCGCCACCGGGGCTTTCGCCGCTGCGGCTGAAGCACGGGCTCAGGCCCGTCAGGGCAACGCAGGTGCGGCAGAGGAGGCGCTACGCCAGGCGCAGGAGATCTTCGACCACACAGACCGCGGCCGCGAGGACGACGCGTTCTCCTTCCCTGAGCGCAGGCTTCTTCTGTACATCAGTGGAGCACTCACCCACCTCGGACAGCCAAAACGCGCGATGGCAGTTCAGCAGCAGGCCTTGCGGCTATACCCCGGAGAACTTGGAATCGACCCCGCTCTCCTCCGCTTCGAAGAGGCAATTTGCCTTGCCCACGAGCACTGTCTCGATGAGGCCTTCGACCTAGCAGGATCTACGTACCTCAGCCTGCCTATGGAGCACCGCACCTCTATCGTCGGCGCCCGCGCGCGCAACGTGCTGGAAGCGACCCCTCAAAGCATGCGAACAGGACGAAAGGCCAGAGAATTGGGCGAACTGCTCGCGCTCCCAGCCAGCGAGAGGTGACAGGTCCCCCGTACGTGGGTCAGCCTGGCGGCATGACAGCACCGATCCACGGCGGCTTCGCCGAGAGCGAGATGCGCCACATCCTTCAGGGCGCTTGCGCGGCCGTCGGACTCGATGCCAGCGGCGCTGCCCTACTGCGTGGGCAGACCAACGCCGTCGTTCGCCTCGCGGCCCATCCAGTCATCGCGAAGATCGCCCGGCGCGGCACAGATCCACAGGACGTCCACACCACGGTGCAGTTCGTCCGATGGCTGATGGATCTCGGGTTCCCCACAGTTCCGCTCCATCGGGCCGGCGACCAGCCAGTCATCTTCGATGGGCACGCGGTCACCTTCTGGACGTACCTTCCGCAGCCGGAGGATCCGGTACCGGCCGACGCGCTGGCCAAGCCCCTCGGCACTCTTCACAGCCTCGGCCGACCGCCCGTCGAGCTCAAGCGACTCAATCCCATCGCCGCAATTCGGACCTCGCTGAGCCGGACTACGGTTCTCCCTACCGAAGACCTTCGGTACCTGCACCATCGGACGGACCACCTTGAAAGGGCGCTGGGAAGCCTTCGATACGACCTCGCCCCCGACTCGATCCTCCAAGGCGACCCCCAGCACGGAAATGCCCTGCATGACGTCCACGGCGCAGTTCTGTGCGACTGGGACAGTGCGGCGATCGGTCAGCCGGAATGGGACCTGGTCACCGTCGAGATCCACTGCCGGCGCTTCGGATATGGCCTCTCGCACTACCAGAGGTTCGCGGAGGCGTACGGGTGGGACGTGACGGGTTGGGAGGGCTTCCGGACTCTCAGCGAGCTGCGTGAGCTGAGGATGATCACGACCAACGCGAGGAAGGCCGCCCATGAGCCCGCCAAGATCGCCGAGGTAGCGCATCGAATCGATGGACTCCGGAAAGACGACACGACCAGGATCTGGAACATCCTGTAGCGCGCACCCTTCTCGACGTGGCAGATCTAGGCGAGCAGGGGAAGTGCCACCGCGCAAATGGCCGTGCCGACCAGGACTCCGGTCACGGCTTGTCCCAGCGTATGAGCGCGCATGTGGGTACGTGTCCACACGGTGAGAGGCGCGATGGGTGCGAATGCGGCCAGCAGCAATGGACCGCCGACCAGCGCGGCCACGGCAACCGTTGTGGTGGCTACAGAGGTGTGCACGGAGATCTTCCACCAGCGCGTGATCAGAGTGAGCACAGCGAGCTGAATGGCCAGCAAGGCGAAGACAGCGCAGATAGGGCGGGGAGCTCCAGCGAGGGAGAGAGCGCCGAAACCGAGCAGGAGAGAAGCGAGGATGGCGATCATGGGAAGGATGCGGTGCTCGCGCTGGGGCACGTGGTGGTCGAGCCATGAGCCTCTGCGCATGCCGTAGATGAGAAACAACATCGGCACCGCACTTCCGAAGGTGACCGCAAGCAGCCACCAGCCCAGTACGTTGGCGTCCGGCCACGGGTGCCAAAGGACGAGGGTTGATTGCGCCAGGACCTGGACCAAGGGAGCAAAGACCTCGCTCAACGCGGTAGCCAAACGAAGTCCGATCGGCTTTTGGGCGGGTTGTGGCTGGCCGGCAACACAAGGTGGGCTCGTCGTCGTGGTCACTGCTCCTCCTCCATCGCTTTGGCCGCCACTGCGAGAGGTCTGAGCGGACGGACCCCTTCCCTCTCGACAGGTGGACGGTTGAAGGCGCGGGCGACCTCAACGAACCAGGTCAGCTCACCCACGTGGTCGCTCCCACCGATGGGCGCCTGCTGTTCGAGCAGATCGCCACATGAGGCGATCTCCGCGACCTGGCCCACTGCGGTGAGAGCTGCTCGGAGCATGGCTGCCTCGGCTGCGGCTTCCTGCTGTTCGGCGGTAGCTCCCGCTTGGGCTGCGAGGGTGCGCGCGCCGTCGGCGATTTCCGAGTTGAGATGCTCGCGCAGCGCGTGACGAGCGTCCCGGATTTCGATCACGAATCGGTAGAGGCGGTAGTGCAGCTTAGTCAGGCGCCAGCGGGCCCGTTTGGGGTGCTTCGGCGGGTCCAGAGCGATGTCGGGCATTGCGTCGTAGACGGCGAGCCACAGAGGGAAGAGCTGGTGATAGGCGCGCAGGTGTCCGAACCAGCGTGCTGTGGCGGACAGCCGGGGGCCAAGGGCGGGCAGGACGAGTCCCAGGGAGACCAGGGCGCCGCCGAGGGCCGCGAAGGCTGAGGATGAGTCGGCCAAGAGGTCGAGGCGGATGCCCATATTGCGGGCGATCACGTAGATGCCTCTGGTGAGGCAGTATCCGAGTGTGATGGCGGCGCCGACCGCGGTGAGGTGCAGGCCGCGGACGAGCCAGGGGCGCCCCGCTACCTTCGCGAAGCGCCAGCAGAGGCGGGCGATTTCGGCGAGTCCGGTGCCGACGGCCGTCACGTATAGCAACAGGTACTCAGCGATGTAGGGCGTGGTTGCGTAGGTCTCGGTGAAGTGCTCGGCGGTGCTGTCGTTAATGGGAGCCAAAGTCAGCAAGGCGACCATGGCCAGGAGCACGATGACGCCGGCGATGACGCGGCGACGTGCTCTTGGGAGGGCTATTTCCGGCGGGTCGTTCCACATGAGCAGCATGCGCTGGACGCAGACGCTGAAGGCGATCAACGAGCCGTGGACGACCAACTTGCCCAGGTTGTCCAGTCCGAGGGCTGTGCTGACGGGGAGGTAAATGGCGGGCGTGGCCGCTATGAATCCGAAGGCAGCGCAGGCCAGGGTCGCGCAGAGTGAGCGCAGGACCGGGTTGTCGGGGTCCTTGCGCAGGTCGAGCAGCTTGTAGGCAAGGGCCGCCGAGCTGACGAGGGCTGCCACAGGGTAGGCGATGTCGTGCACGTCAGTGATCATTTGGCCCTGCGGTGGTCTGGACTTTGGAGAGTGCTTTCGAGGCGGCGGATGACATCAGCCGCCTCGGGCGGGACGACGCCCTGCGGCTCCGGCGAGCGGAGGCTGACTTGTGTGAGGATCACCGAGGCGAACGTCTCGGCTTCGTTCTCTTCGGTGTCTGAATAGCGCGTGCGTCCCAGAACGCGCTGGACGACTTCCGAGTTGAGACTGGGCATGAGGGTGCGCGCTACATCCGTGCTCAGGGGCTGGCCCACTCCGTGGTCGTGAAGGAGGTGGCCCAATTCATGCAGCAAGATGTGGTCTTGGTGCGCTGGGCTTGTCGCCTGCTCGTACAGCATGTAGTCCGCCGAGCCAGTTGAGATCCAAAGACCGCAGGGGCTTCCGGGCGGCAACTGGCGCGAGAGCAGGTGGATGGGGCGTCCGCGCTGTCTGCTGATTCGCTGGAACATCTCGTGGACATCGAACGGCTCCGGTATCTCGGGGATACGGAGCTTCTTCGGGAACTTCCGGACTTGCCTCATGCCGTCACCGTTGTGCTCATAGGGTTCTCACGCGCCGAAGCTGAATGCGCCGATTCCTTCGCTGCTCTCTCTGCCGTTCGGGCCGATCCAGCTAGCCGGGTATTCGGCGGCTAGTCCCCGGCCTGTATGTCAGCTGCGGTGGACGCAGGACGGCTAGACCGGTCTTGGATCCTCCGGCGGATGCTGAATGAGACACGGGGCCCCCTAGATTCCAACAGGCATGGTTCTCCCGGGCCTTTCACCGGCAGACACAGAATGGAGTATGCCAGAAGCATAGCGGTAGGCGCACTCTTGATTACGCAGAGTGACTCACACGTCGTTCGCCAACTCCACTACTGCACTTGGTGGTTGGGGCTGCGCAATTGACGGTTGGTTCGTGACCTGCGTCACCTCCCGTCAACGCTTCCGCGCAATGTCTGTTCGCCGCCGGGTATTCGAGGGGGTGCGCACCCGGCTGGCTCCGTCTCTGCAGCCGGGATTGTGTGACCCTTTGTGTGCGGGATTCCCGGTGTGACACTTCTGCAACGCCCGGGTCGGCGCGGTTCCTATGGTTGGTCAATGGGGCTGTCGGGTAGCCCCTCGATCTGGCGGACGTGATCGATGATGCCCTTGATCTGGCGAAGGCCTTGTGGTGATAGCCCGGAGACGCGCAGTGCTACCGACTTCACGTCGGCGTCGCGCATTGCGGTCAGAAGATCCAGCTCGGCGTTACTTGTGGCCTCGACTTCGTCGTCGAAGAAGTAGGCCGGCGGAACGCCGAAGAAATCAGCAAGAGCTTTGACTGTTGCCATCGTCGGGTTCTTCTTGGTGCCGGTGCGCAACTGCTGGATGGCGCTGGCAGACAGCCCCTTGCCGTCCCCTGCTGATGCTCGCTGGATCGCCTCGGCGACTTCCCCGTTCGCGTACGGGCCGCGCGAGGCCGGGTGGACCGTTCTAAACAGATGGTCCAGCTTCTGCGCGACTGTGCGCCGCTGTCCATCTGTCATGCCTACCTCCGGTTCGTGTGGCCGAGCCTAACACTTCAGTGTGACGGGGGCGCCAGTACTGCCCTTGCGTTCGCACTGTGGTTGACCAAGCTCGGACACTCTGGTGTACGTTGATCCACATCTTCTGACACATAAGTGTTAATTGCCTGGTCAGAGTATGTAGATTGACCTGGACTCGAAGCGTACGTCCTCATATGGTTCTGGTCCCCGCACGAGCGGATCACCGGCCGCCGTACGGAGCGGGAAGGGAGAGGCACACATGTGGCCATGACGACGGCCGACGGGGCGAAAGAGTCCGGCGCCCGGGAGCTACCAACTCCTGGACGCCGGGCCGGCATCCCGAAGGACACCGATTCACACCTCACGCGGGCGGCGGGGCTTTTGCACGAGAACCGCCGCACGCGCTCCTACAAGCACCGGAGTATCGCATGCCTGCCACGACGGGCGGAATTCCTGCCTGCCCACTGGCCACCGATCGCCAGCGCCGCCTTGCTCTGCAGCTCACGGACATGATCCCGGGAGCGGTTCGCATCCGGGTGAGCCTCCAGGACCCCCAAAGGGCCTGGCCGCAGCCCCACGCACGAGCCTGGGACGTGGCCGGAACGCGGATCGAGCTCAGTCGCACGGTCGCCAAGATCGCAGCGCGCTGGGTCCTGCGGGTCTGGCCAGACGCGGACTGGAACGTCGCGCACACCATGGACCTCACTACCGCGACGCTGACCACCGCCGCTTGGGGGCGCTGACATGTCGCGCATCCGACCGATCAAGCCGGAGACCTGGACCTCCGAGACGCTCGCCGAGGTGAGCATCCCGGCGATGGTCACCTTCCTCGCGATGACGAACATGGCCGACGACCACGGCCGCCACCGCGACAACGCGGCGATCATCTTCGGGCTCGTCTGGCCGCTGCGCGCTGAACACAGTGCGGTCCACGTCGAGGAGGACCTCGTCCAGCTCGAGAATGCCGGAGCGATCTGCCGGTATACCGGCTGCGACGGCAAGCGGTACTTCCACTACCCGACCTGGTTCAAGCACCAGAAGATCGACAAGCCGAGCTTGTCCCGCCTTCCCGCCTGCCCGCATCACGCGCCAGAGCGATGCGGCGTCTGCAAGGGGCCCTGCACCCAACACGCCGAGGTCTCCCCGAACACTCCCCGACTCCTCCCCGAGGCTTCGCCGAATGCTCGCCGAGCCCTCGATTCGCCCATACCGCCCGAAGCACCTACGCCCGCGCCGCCCGCTAGAGGAAGCGGAGTCCCTGCCGCCCAGCAGGACTCGCTCGTCGACCTCGAGGGCGCCCATGATCCTGGTCGTGACAAAATGGCAGGTCAGGCGGCTCTCGGGGAGGGTTCTCCGAAGCCTCCCCGAAACGTCGGAGAGGGCTCGGCGCCTGGATCTAGGATCTTGGATCCTGGATCTTCTTTCCCTCCGGGGCGCACAGCGCCCGACGCCAGCGCATCGGCTGGTGACCTGGTCGCCGAATACGTCGCCTCGTGCCAGAAGCGACCGCCAGGCGACGTGATCGGACACCTCGGGCGGATCGCCAAGAAGCTTCTCGGCGAGGGCATCGCCCCGGAGCACATCCGCGCCGGACTGAAGCGCTTCGGCGAGATACAGGGCCATCCCAGCCGCCTGCCGAGCCTGGTCAACGACTCGCTGAACCCTGGGGCCGCCGGTTTGGCGCGACCGGGATTCTGGCCTACCGTGCCCGCTCACACCGCGTGGACCAACCCGGTCGACGCTGCCGCCGCCTACGCCGAGGAGCTGTGATGCGCGACCGCGACCCCCAGCCCGTCGGCCAGAACACCTTCGACCGGCTCCTGCGGATCCTGGCCGCCCGGGGCATCGACCCGTCATCCGCAGCCGCCGAGGAACCTGAGCCGTACTCGGCCCTGGACGCCCTGTCGGCGGGGATGCCGCCGCGCTACCGGGGCGCGGTGGCCGACCACCCACAGGTCCTGGCATGGGCCCGAGACGTCGCCGGTCAGGCCGTTGCACCGAGCCCGGGTGCCAGGCGGCAGGTGGTCACCGGGGCGAGCCTGCTGATGGCCGGGGTGGTCGGTGCGGGCAAGACGCACCAGGCGTACGGGGCGGTGCGCCACCTGGTCGAGGCCGGCATCGGGGTGCGCTGGCGCGCGACCACCGCCGCCGACCTGTACGCCGACCTGCGCCCCCGCGCCGGAGTCGACAGCGAGCGGGAGCTGGCGGCCGTCAGCCGCTGCCCGCTGCTGATCATCGACGACCTCGGCGCGGCCAAAGCCAGCGACTGGACCGAAGAGATCACCTACCGGCTGATCAACCGCCGGTACAACCACCTGCTGCCGACCCTGATCACCACCAACCTGCGCATCGGCGACCTGCGCGCCTACCTCGGCGACCGCGTCACCTCCCGGCTCGCACAGATGACCACCCGGGTCGAGTTCGAACCGGTCGACCGCAGACGCCCACGCCCCGCAGCCTGACCTGCCGCAGGCCGCCCTGCCGGGCCGCGCCCACAGCGCGCCGCCCCCACCATCTCCCGACCCACGGACCCCTCCGCCGACGCCCCTGCGCGCGGAGAGCGATCGGAGCCAAGCCCGCATGACCAACACGACGATCAGCCCTGCCCACCACCGCTCGCTCGGCGACCAACGCTGGCAGGACGAAGCTGTCTGCCAGAGCACCGAGTACAACCCGGTGGACCCCGAACTCTTCTTCCCCGAACCCGACGAGACCGACAAGATCATCACCGCCAAGGCCCTATGCGGGCAGTGCCCGGTCCGCCGCACCTGCCTGGACGCCGCGCTCGAAGGCGGCGACATCGACGGCATCCGGGGCGGGCTGACGGAGGAAGAGCGCAAGCCGCAGCACGACAAGCTCGCCGAACGCCTCGACTACAGCCGAGTCAACGCCACCGTCGCCGGACGCGACATCCACCTCACCAAGGCCGAGCGCCGCGCAGTGATCCCCGCCGCCTACCGCCACGGGCTCACCGAACAGCGCCTGGCCTGGCTCCTGAAGATCACCGAGGACCACGCCCAGAGGCTGTACCGCGAGACCCGCCGTGCTCTGCGCAACCGCGACCTGGCGCAGGCCACGAAGACCACGCCGCCCCCCGAGAGCGACGGCGAGCAGCTGGGCCGCAGTGACTTCGGCACGGCGGCGTGAACTTCGCGAACGCGCCGCACACGGCGCACATCACCGACTGGGACCGCGCGGTCGTCATCGCCCTCGGCGGGGCGGGATGCGCCCTGTCCTACGACGCCCTGCAGCAGATGGCCGTCGCCATCCACGTCCGCGGATTCCTCACCTACCTCTTCCCCCTCGTGATCGACGGGTTCATCGCCTACGGCATCCGCGCCCTGCTGGTCCTGCGCGACGCGCCCCTGCGCGCCCGGCTCTACGTGTGGACACTCTTCGGAACAGCCACCGCCGCCAGCATCTGGGCCAACGCCCTGCACGCCGTCCGGCTCAACGAGGAGAACGCCTCGGCCACCGGACTGCGGCTCGGCGACACGGTCGTGGCGGTGCTGTCCACCATTGCCCCGCTCGCCCTGGCCGGAGCGGTACACCTCTACATCCTCATCGCCCGGGGGGCGGTGAACGAAAGTGACCGAAGCGACCAGGATGACCCCGGTCAGCCCGAGCGCATCGCGGTCACTCGAACTGACCGGACCGGTCTACCGCATTCCCAGCCCGGTCAGGTCAGCGCCACCGCGCCGGTCAGCGCCCTGACCGACCGCCCTCGCCTGTCCCTGGACACGAGCCACTCGGACACCCGGTCACCGACCGGGGGCAGTGACCAGGGAGACAGCGCTAGCCCGGACAGGGGGCATGCCGCAAGGGAGCCAAAGGCCGCTGACCTGGCCGGACAGCCAGACAGCATCGCGGCGGTCAGTGACCGACCCGTCGGCACCGACCCGGTCAGCGGTCACCGGGTCAGCCCCCCGCCGGTGACCGACCGGCCGGTCACAGCGCCACCGGTCACTGACCCGGCCACCCAGATGACCGGTGACCGGCGACCTGACCCGGACACCGAGAAGCTGCTCGCCATCGCCCGGTCAGCGGTCAGGGCCGAGGACAAGCTGACCCGCAAGGTGGTTGCCCAGGCGATCCGAGGTCAGCAGATCCCGCTGTCCAGCGACACGCTGACCGCCCTGATGGTCCAGCTCCGCGAGCAGCACGGCCAGCCGGTCACCCCCTCCCGGAACTGACCGCCCAGCACGGGGCCGGGTGACCGAGCCGAACGCCTCGGCCGGTCACCCGACCCCGGACACGCGCACCACTACCTTCCGAGACGAACCGGAGAGCACTGCCATGCGCACGAAACCCGCAACCTTGGCCGAGGTGGACTCCTGGCTGACCGTGCTGCACCAGCGCGGTCACCTCCACCACGCGGCAGCCCTGGCGGACGGCAGCTGGAGCGTGCAACGACGCCAGCACAGCCGCCCCTGGACCCTGCACCACCCGGTCCTGGCCATGGACTGGATCGAGGACGTCCTCCGCGACGCACACCAGCAGGACACGGAGTCGAGCCGATGACCAGCAACGACCCGGCAGCCACCACACCCGAACCAGTGCGTGATTTCAAGACGGCTCCTGGCGGAGCAAGTTGTGGGGTGAGGGATCCTTACCCCGCCCTCGCCCCCAAGGGAGCGCGGGCCTCCCGATCGGCAGCAGACCCAGGGGGGCCTGCCGCCGAACGGGAAGTCGGCCCAGGGGTGCCGACGACACAGGGCAACGACACGACGCCAACCGCCGCCGCGACAATCGCGCCGCGCCGCCGTCGACTGCGTCAGAGCGTGCCGCGCCTGAACCGCGTCTGCCCACGCTTCAGCGACAGCGAATGGACCGCGGTCCGAACCGCCGCAGAGGCCACCGACCTCGAACCTGGCGGCTACGCCGCCGCCGCGGTCCTGGCTACCGCCGCCAGCAACAACCCCACCGCCGCCATCGCCGATTACCGGCGTGGGGTCCAGGAACTCATGGAGTCCAACCGCCAACTCGCCGCCATCGGCAACAACCTGAACCAGATCGCGCACTACCTCAACGCCGGCGGTCAACCCGCCGCCGACCTCCAGCAGCTCCTGCGCCGCGTCGACGACGCGATCACGATCGTGGACGAAGCGGTGACCTGGCTGGTCCGCCGGTGATCCCCAAGATCCGCCTCGGCACCGGTGGCACCTACGGCCTGATCCGCTACCTGTTCGGAAAGGGCGAACACAACGAGCACACCGACCAGCACGTCGTTGCTTCCTGGAACGACTACGCCCCCGACCCCGGCCGCAATCCCCACCACACCATCGCCCAGCTGGCCGGCCAGCTCGATCAACCGGTCAAGGCCCTCGGTGACCGGGCGCCGGCCACCACGTTCTGGCACTGCTCGGTACGCGCCGCCCCCGGCGACCGCCACCTCGACGACGCCGACTGGGCGGCCATCGCCCGACGTATGGTCCAGGCCACCGGCATCGCCCCCATCGGCGACAGCACCGCCTGCCGCTGGGTCGCCGTCCGGCACGCCGAGGACCACATCCACATCGCCGCAACCCTCGTCCGCCAGGACGGCCGCCGCGCAGACCTGAAGTTCGACAGGCGCAAAGTGCAGGCCGAGGCCCGCCTTATAGAAAAGGAGTACGGGCTGCGGCAACTCAACCCGGGGGACGGCACCGCCGCGAAGCGGCCCACCAGTCAGGAGCGCTTCAAAGCCGAGCGCATGGGCCGTACCGAGACTCCCCGCGAGACCCTGCGCGAAGGAGTCCGCCAAGCGGTCGCCGGAGCCGCCACCGAAGAAGAATTCTTCACCCGGCTCCGCGAGGCCGGCCTGCGCGTGAAACTTCGCCACGCTCCCTCGGGTGATGTGCTCGGCTACACTGTGGCGCTACCCGGCGACCGCAACCGCGACCGCGAGCCGGTCTGGTTCGCGGGATCCACCCTGGCTCCCGACCTGTCCCTGCCCCGTATCCGCCGCCGTCTCGCCAGCGGAACCCTCGGCGAGGATGCGGTGCCCGAGGCAACCGCCGGCCAGCCGGACTGGTCACCGCCCGCCCGGGGACGACGCACCGCCACCGGCATCGCCGAGGGCGCCGCGATCGTCTTGGACCGCGGGGACGACGAAGCGGCAGCGCAACTCATTGGTGTCGGTGAACTCCTCGACGCGGTCGCCAAGACCTCTCCGGCCGCCACCCGAGCCGAAGTGTCGGCTGCTGCACGCGCCTTCGAACGCGCCACCCGCAGCCACGTCCGCGCCGAGAACGCCGACACCCGCGCGATCCGCTCGGCGGCACGCGGCATCATCCAGGCCGGCAGCGCACTCGGCCGAGGTGAAGACGGCGGCACCACCGCCATGCTCCTCTCGACCCTCGTCCTGGTCGCCCTGGCAGCCGCCCGCTGGCACTCCGCCCACGGTCACGCCCAGCAAGCAGCCGCCTCCCGACAAACCGCAGAACACCTACGAGCCGCCTCCCGCCGGGCCGCTACCGCACCCCTGCAAGCCCTGCGCGACCACGGCCGCGCCCTGCCAGAGCCCGAACGACGCAAGCACCACGCCACCATCCGCGCAGCCCTCCCCACACAAGCAGGCGGTACCGACACCGAAGCGGACCAGGACGCATTGGCCGCCACCCTCGCCCAGGCCGAACAAGCAGGCCACGATCCCGAAGCGCTGCTCCGTCAGGCCATCGGCCAGCGCGAACTGGACAGCGCAGACGATGTGAACGACGTCCTGGTCTGGCGTCTGCGCCGACTTGCCCAGCTCCCCGCCCACCCAGGCGCAACGGCCCGCCACCCGCGGACCGCTCCCGGTCGCAACCAGCCGGAGCCAGGACGGTCCGGAGGCCGCAGCACTTCTCCGACAGCTCCATGGATCGCCGGGACGGACCCGCTCAATCGGCCACCGCGCCGATGACCCGGGCAGCCCGACAGGCTAGGACCCCAGCCTGTCGGGCTGGCCGAAACCCATGGACAGCCGATCTCACCAGCTGTTAGGGATGAAGAAAGCGACCTTGCACGGGAGATGACGCGCATGCCCAGAACAACCGACCGACGTGTCGAGCCGGACTGCGCCCCGCTGCAGACCGGCCCAGCCGACAGCGATCCCCTGCTGCAGTGGCAATACGAGGCACAGCCGCCCAGCGGGCCGGGCGCCGTCCGGTGCGCCGGCTATCCGCGCGAACTGGCGATGCGGGGCATCCCCGTTGCCTGCACAGCCTGCCGGGCACGCCGAGACTGGCTCCTGATCAATCAGAGCCGGCACGTCTGGGTTCGATGCCGCTGCAGCAACCAGTGGTTGGAGCCCGAGATTACCCGCGCCGACTTCGACGCCATGCTCACCGGACCGCACCTGACGAGTTATCCCAGCCTCGAAGCGGCGATGGTCGCGCTCGGATTCGACGGCGCATTCTCCGGCGCTTACCTCGAATAACAGTTGCTGAAGCTCGGCCTACCTCAGGATGGCATGCGCTGAGCCATCTCCACGAGGAAGTCCGACGTGCCCGAGGAACGCCAGTAGCCGTTCTTGGTGTGATGGCCGGGACCGTAGATCACGTGCAGGGCTCGTTCCGCGCGGGTAACAGCGACGTAGAACGTCCGGCGCTGCTCTGCGAGTTCCCTCTCCTTGGGGGGACGCCACGTGCCCCGGTCGTTCACGCTGAATGGAATAATCTCGTTGACGAGGCCGGGAAGGATCACGGTGTCGAATTCCCGGCCTTTGGCAGCGTGGTAAGTCGTGAGGAGAACCTTGCCAAGCACGGTCTCTCCCTGCGCCAGGTCCTGCAGCGCGAAATCCTTGCGGTGGCACAGGTCGGTCAGCTCGTCGAGCATGCCGCGATTGTCCGCGTCGGGGTGTGTCTCGGCGACCGTGCCGAGTTCCAGGCTGACGCGTAGCCGTTCCAGCCACTCGACGGCTGGACCATCCGCTGGGTAGGGCGGGGCTGGGTCGAGGCAGGTCTGCAGGCCTCGCAGCAGTGCCAGGCGGGATGCGGGCGGGGGAAGTTGAGCTTCTTCGCGCAGCGCCTTGAGGAACTGTTCCAGAGCAGCAAGCGTGGGGGCCTCTACTCGCTTCAGCATGCTGCGTTGCTCGGTGCGGGAGGCGCTGTGGATCTGGTAGTTCGTCGCGGTGCGGCTGGCGCATCGCTGTACGAATTGGGACAGGGAGCCCTTGGGTAGCTTGTCCTCGCGCTCGAAGCGGAAATCCAGCTGGCGTAGCGTCAGTTCGTTGAGGAGTTCGGTGAGCAGCGGACCGCGCCGGGGGTAGAGGATGGCGATGCGCTCGGGCTGGACGCCTTGCTGAAGGGCGGACTGGACAAGGTCGCATGTCTGGCTCGCATGCTTGTCCAATCCACCTTCCACGCCCCAGGCCTGGACATCGCCGGGCGGGGCTCCCTCCCGCGCACGACGCTTGTGTGTGACTCCGAGCGCTGCCTCAGCAGCTTCGATGATCTCTTGGGCGCTGCGGTAGTTGACCTCAAGAGGGACATCGAGGAAGTCGGTCCGAGCAGCGAGAGCGGTGAGGTATTTGGCGTCCGCGCCGGTGAAGCCGAAGACGGACTGGTCTGTGTCTCCAACAGCGAACACGCAGATGCCGGCGAGGTCGTGGAGGGCGACGATGAGGGCGTGGAGGACACCGCCCATGTCCTGGTACTCGTCAACGATCAGGTGGGGGAAGCGCGCTCGTAGGAGGTCGCGGACGGATTTGTGCTCACGCACGATGCCCAGAGCGCGGATCACCATGGCCTCAAAGTCGATCTGGCCGCGCTCCAAGAGCTTCGCCTCGTAGAGCTGCGCTGCTTGTACCTCACGTGGGTCGAAGTCGTCGAGCGGTTCGTTGCAGGCGATGGCTCGCCGGATCCGGGTGTTCTCGCCGGTGCGGTACTGGGCGAGGACTTCAGCGATGCCGATCTGGTCGAAGCAGTACTGCAGGAGCGTCTCGGAGGCGGCCTCGCCGAGTACATTGCCGGCCTGCGGCGCCGGCTCCCCGGTGATGGCAGTGAAGGGACGCAGAATCTCGTTCAGGCAGAAGGCGTGCACGGTGGAGCACACAATGCGGCCCTCGGCCCGGCCACCGCGTCGGAGCACCCGGCGTCGAATTTCATCCGCGGCTGGGTTGGTATAGGTGATGCAGGCGACAGCGCGGAACGCGGATACCTGTGTCTCCAGCAGGTAGGCGGCGCGGGCGACGAGCGTCTTGGTCTTGCCGCTGCCGGGGCCGGCCCGCATGACGACGTTCCCGGGGTGGAGAACGGCGGTGCGCTGCTGGGGGTGAAGGGTCCTGAGTTCGTTGAGCAGCGCGTCACTGACCTGCGGCATCCGGGTCCTCCGGCTGGCCGCCGTCATCTGCTCGCGCGGAGAACAACGGCTGGTGTCGGACCTTGTGAGAGATGTCGTTCAGGGCCAGGAACAGGTAGGAAGCGGATCCTAGAAGGTCAAGCGCGATCTCGTCCACGGCCGCGGCCGGGTCAGTGATCCCCGCAGCCTGGCGAATTAGGGCGGGTAGGTCCGTGGCGCCGAGGTGGGCGGCGAGACGCTGGGCGAACCGGCCCTTGCCGAGGTCTGAGATGCGGTCGAGCATCTTCTTGCGAGCCCCGCTGTCCACGGTGGAGGCCTGTTCGTTGGCAACCCCGGCACGGACATCTGCGATCGCCTTGGTGTTACTGCTCAGCTCCTGGAAGGCAGCGATGATTTGTTGCCCGAACAGGGCGCAGAGATCAGTCTCAAGGGTTTGAGCTCCGACGAAGACACCACGAGTGCGAAGTCTCCTGACCAGCGGGGTACGGCGCGAGGCGTAGTCACCCGCGTCGATGTCGGGCAGCTCATCGATCAACGTGCGTAGAGCCCTTCGACTGGCGACAGAGAGGCCGAGTTTCGCGCCCCGCTTGAGCCCAGCTTCGCGGGTGCCACGCGCATCCGGCGCTGCGTCGCCGTCGGTAATGATCACGTGAGGGGTGTCCAGGCCCCGTGGGCCGAGGAGCGTCCGGTAGGGCTTGAAGTCGGTGCCGTGGACGCTGGCTACGACGGCTCCATAGGCGTTGAGATCGAATCCTGCGGCAGCGGCCAAGGCGGGCAGTACGTACAACTCGGCCAAGCCTTCGACGAAGATGACCGCGGAGGCGAAGAGGACCTCGGCGCGGCTGACGTCGATGTAGCGCTCCAGGTCCGCTGCCTCCTTGTCGGTGACCGGCAAACCTGCGGTGCTGACGCCTACGGTGCCCTGGTCGGTGTCGCGCAGCACGATGAAGGAGCGAATCGGCGTGACCGCGGCGATGTGCGGGCTGTGAGTGGTGAGTGTCAGGGTCGTTCCGCTGCGCAGCAGGTAGCCGAAGAGTTGGCGCTGCAGGCTGACGTGGAGGTGGGCTTCTGGCTCCTCAATCGCGACGAACGTGGCGACGAACTGCTCGTCGCGGCGCTGCTGGTTCAAGGCCTCCAAGAGAAGGCCGAGGTAGATGACGTTGGCGCTGCCGAGGCTGGTGTCGGAGATGCCGCGGCGGCGTGCCGAGTCGACGAACAGACGGACCGAGCGGATGAGTTCATCCGGCTTGGTGGAGGCGAAGCCAAGGGTGGGCTCGACAGCCATGCGGGGGCCGAACATGCCGGTGAGCCGTTCGGACAGGTGCTTCTCGAGCTTCGCAACGTTGGCGTCTTTGGTCAGCTGGTCGACGGCTGCGGCGACCGCCGTCGCGGTGTCAGTCAGGTTGTCGGGATCCAGCGGTAGGCGCTCAAGAAGGTCCCGCAGAGGACTGCGGCGCCACTGCTGGAGGTCCCCCTCGGCGTCCCGCAGGGCGGGCAACACCCGCAAGGCGATCTCGCGGCGGATGGTGCGGATCCCGGTGCTCTCGTTCTCGCCGCCGAAGAGCGTGAAGTCGTAGTCCTGCGCTGTGAGCGGACGATCGACGGGCCTCACGTCCTGAGCCGTGGCCTCGATCTCGGTGCGGCGTGCGAAACGATAGGTCAGCCGTGCGGTGTAGGGGCTGAAATCGATGGTCACCCCAGCCAGCACGCTCTTGGCGTCGATGTCGTCGTCGTATCCCTGCAGTTCGACGACGACCGTGACCTCTGCACCGCCGGCCAGGCCGGCGGGATGTCCCTCCCAGATGTCCTCGGCTCGCAGCTGGCGCCGTGAGTCTGGGAGCGATGGGTCCAGGACCAGCCGGATCGCTTCCAGCAGGTTCGACTTGCCCACCCCGTTCTCGCCCACGATCACCGCGTGAGCGGGGAAGTTGTCGATGACCAAGTGGCGGAAGTTGCGGAAGTTCTGGATCTCGATGCGCGAGATGTGCAGGCCCATTAGTCCCCTCGGTGGACTCCGCCGTGATCAGCAGAGACCAGCATCCCAGACAGCTATGTGGTCCGAGTACAGGTCCACGGTCGCAATCTCACCTAGATTCTCCGCAAGGACAGCCGCCACCAGCGCGGGGTTCCAGGTGTCGGCACCACCGTCTCCGCAGACTCCCACACCACGGGGGGAGCTACGTGCGCCGGGCGCATCGTGAAGTGATGAGGAGCGCCACCTACACATCGGTGGCGCACATCGTTGCCGGGTCAGCCGCGCTTGGGGAGATCTCCTCGGAAGTCGCAGCCGGGGCACTCGTCCTCGCCCTGAATGTGGCCCTCGTAGAGATTCAGCGGTCAGCCGGACGCCGTACGGGCTCGTCAGCTGGAGGTGTGGAGGTCGCTACGGAATCCCCGGCCGAGAGGGGTCCAGCTGTGCAGGGTGGAGGGTCTCCATCTGGGTCGGTCCGGGATGGTGGTGTCGTCAGGTTCGGGCAGGCTGCCCCGGCTTTTTCGGCTGCGGGCGGCCTGAACGCTGATCCCCAAATGCGCGGCGACCTCTGGGTAGCCCCATAGGTGCTGGTCGTCGGCCATGGTCTCCTCCCGGTGCGGTGTCGGTGATGAGCGTACGCAATCGCCTGTTCGGCGGGCATGCGGCAAGGCCGCCCCTGCCGATGCCTGAATCCAGGATCGGTGTGGGGCGGCCTTTTGCGGGTGGGGTCAGCGCTCGGCGAGGTGGTTGGACAGGTCGAGGGCGGAGGTGGCGATGGAGAGGGCAACGCACAGACCGGCCACCTCGTAAAGGGTGGGGCGGATCAGGCGGGGCCAGTCGTCGGGGGCGGAGGGCCAGGAGGCGAGGTGGACTTCGATGGCGGCCAGGCCCAGGTGAGCGGTGATGTTCCAGCCGGTGCGGGAGGCGGGCTCCCAGCGCAGGCGGGTGCGGCCGAGGGGGAGTCGGGGAGCGGGGGCTGGGAGCCAGGAGACGTCGAGTGGTCCGTCGGGGCGGTCGGAGATGCGCTGGACGAGCGCGCCTCCCGCACCGTCCGGCATAGGCCGCAGCGCAACGGTGTGCAGGGGGAGCGTTACGGCAGGTCGTGAGCGGTTCGGAATGAGGGGCCTCCTGTCGGGTGGGGTGGGTCAGGTCCAGGCGAGGGCGTCGCGGACGGTTGCGGGCAGGTAGTCCTCTTGGCCGTCCTCGGCTATGAACGCGACGCCGTCGCGGACGATGACGTCGGTGCCGAGGTAGTGGGTGAAGGGCCAGTCGGGGTTGACGGCGAGGCGGACCAGCAGGTCGGGGTTGAGGTCCTGGAGCTGGCGGAGCAGGTGGCCGACGGTCAGGTACTGGGGCACGGGAACCTCCGGTGACGGGGAAAGCGCGGATCGCGGTAGGGGCGTCAGGGCGTGTCGAGGCGAAGGAGGTCGCCGAGCAACCTCGGCTCCGGCGGGGTCGGCTTGGGGTGGCTCGCCAGGTGCCGTCTACGGGATTCGTTGACGTAGCCCTTACCGGCGTCCTTCATCTGCCAGTTGCCGCACGAGCAGCGGGCCTGCGCGTAGGCGCGGCCGGGGCAGCCCTGTGTGAGTGGCTTGCCCGAGGTGGTGTGCTTGTGTTCGGGCGGGCAGGTGGAGTTGTCGGCGTGGTGGGAGGTCAGTGGAGCGCGGTGCATCGTGGATCGCTTCCGAGAGGGGCGAGGGGGATGGGGGCCGGTCGGCCCGAAGGGCGGGCTGACCGGTGGAAGGTGGGATCAGGAGGACAGCCGGTAGGAGCGGGCGAACGGGGTGGTGTCGCCGGTCTCCACGATCACCAGGCCATCCAGGACGAGACGTTGAAGGGAGCTGGCAACACGCTCCTCGTTGAGACCGGTGGCCTTGCTGATCTGGGGGAGGCGTGCGCCGGGGTTCTTGGCGAGGTGGGCGACGACCCGGGTGTCGCGTCGGCGCAGGTAGTCCTGGAAGGTGCTTGCGGTGTAGGCCAGCGCCGCACCGCAGCAGGCCAGAGTGAAGGCGCGCGAGAACATCTCGGGGCCGGTGACGGCCTCGTGGACACCGAACGCGGCGATGGCCAAGCCGCCGATCCAGTGCGTGGTCCTGACGAGATCGTCGGAGTAGAGGGTCATCAGCGGTGACCTTTCAGGTGCATGAGTGGAAGGGGCCGTCCGGCCGGACGGCGGTGCCGGTCAGGGGCAGGTGAACAGGGCAGGCGAGCCGGTTGTGGTGGCTTGCTTGCCGGGCGGTTCAGCGGGAGGGGTTGGCGACGAGGGCGGCGATGAACCCGGCGACGGCCTCGGAGGGGGTGTAGGGACCGAACTCCTGAAGCCAGGGCGCGGCGTCGGTGGGGACCACCCGGACCTGCCAGACGATGTTCCGCTTCCAAGCGGTGGTGTCCTCGGGGAGCCAGCCGACGTAGACGCGGCCGTCCGGGCTGGTGCAGTGCACGTTGGCCTCCGGGGTGTCGACGATCGTCCAGCCGAGCGCGCCGACCAGTTCGAGCACCGGGCCCGCGCAGTGGTCGCAGGAGAGCCAAGCGCGCTCCTCCACAGCGGGGCGAACGACAGCGGGCAGGAGGGTGCTGGAGACGTTCACGACTAGACGATCCCTTCGTTGACCTGCGGTTTTTTCCGACATCCGTACGTTGACATGCTGTGTGCCGAAGTACGTAGTCCATTGCCGAGGTTGGATGTCTGCCGTGGGCGAACTGCCCGCCGGAGGCCGAGAGGGGGAATGGATTGGCGCGGCCGGTTGTCGCTATGAAGCTGCGGCGCACGACCGTAGGGAGCGAAGGGGGAAGCCGTGAGGGAGCCGAGCAGACACTGGGACGGGGCCGCGCTGGAGCGCAAGATCCGCAGCGCCGGGCGGGCGTGGACGGTCGGCGACATCGCGATGGTCGCCGACGGCCAGTGGGCGGTGAGCACGACCACCGCCGCTGACGCCGGGCGCGATGACGACATGGCCGTGCAGATCCGAGCGGCGGATGGACGGCGTGTGGAGATGACGGTGGAGGAGCTGGCTCGTGCGGCGGGCTCGCAGGTTCTGGATCCCCGCCGCGACGAGGACAGCGACTAGACCACTATCAGTGCGGCACGGCCGGGGCGACGGTTGGGCCGGTAACGGCAGACGGGGCCTCCCGCGCGGGGGATTGGCTCAAGGCGTGCGGTGCGTGCGTGGAGCGGGCGACGGCGGCCTGGGCCAGCCGGGCCACCGGTGTTCGGTCCGCGGTCGCGGCGGATTCTCGGGCGTCGATCACATAGCTGATCGCCTGCAGGCCGGTGCGGCATTCGGCCTGGGCGACCCGCAAGTCCACCGCCGAGCTGGTGATCCGCCCCAGGTCGAAGTAGGCCGGCACCTGGCCAGGCTGGGTCAGGGCGTGCAGTCGGTCCTGCTGGACGGCGACGGCGTTGTCGGAAATGACGAGCGAACAGCGGATCCGCATCACCGCGCGCAAGAGCGGGTCCTGCACGGGGCGGCGCACGGCGAGGGCTTCCAACTCGTCGATGGGGTGGTCCCAGGCTTTCTCGATCATCGCGTCGGCCTGGTCGAGGGCAGTGGCATCGGACATGGCTGGCTCCGGAGTGAGGGGAGAGTGGGTCAGCGGCGGTGTCCCGGACGCGAGACCGGGAGAGTGCTGGGTACGTAGGAGGCGGGGCTAGTGCGTTGTCCAGGAACGTTGGCCGGGTGTGATTAGGCGGCTTTGGGTCGTGGTCGGCCCCAGCGTTGTTGGCGTTCGCTGCGGACTTTGGCGCGTTCTCGGCGTTGGGCGGCCAGGACGTCTGGATGGCGGGCGTTGAGGTTGCGCCACCGCAGGTAGCTCTGGAGTCTTTGGGCGAGCACGGTGTGGTTGGGGTGGTTGGAGCCGGCCATGACGAAGTTGCGTAAGGGGCCGAATTGGGCCTCGATCGGGTTGGCCCACGACGCGCTGGTCGGTGTCAGGCACAGCTCGACGTTGTTCCTTTGCGCCCAGGTGCGGATGGTCGGGGTCTTGTTCGCGGACAGGTTGTCCATGATCACGTATATGGGGGCGCTGTCGGGTCGGGCGGCGCGGATCGACTTCAGTGCGGACAGGCTGTGGTCACCGCCTTTGCGGCGTCGGGTGACGCCCCACAGTTGGTCGTCGCCGAGGGAGTAACAGCCGTGGAAGTACCGGATGCCGTGGGTTCGGTGGTAGGTGGCCGGCAGCCGGTCCGGTTTCTTCTCCCCGGCCCAGCTGGAGCCGTGGCAGGGACGGATCGACAACGGGCCGAACTGGTCGAAGGCGAAGCAGCGGTGCGGGAAGTGGCTGGTCACGTGCTCGATACGGTCGAGTTTGCATTCTTTGTCGGGGTCCGTGGACTCTTTCCAGGTGCGGGTGCGCTGGAAGGAGATGTGGTGCTCGTGCAGGATCTGCCGGAGTCGTTCCCGGCCGACCTTCACCGTCTTGATTCGGTTGCGGGCTAGGTAGTCGGTGAGCTTGCGCAGACTCCAGTGTGTGAAGGGACAGCCCAGGGTGAGTGGGCGGGTTGTGGCCGTCGCGATGATGAAGGTGCGTTGGTCATCGCTGATCAGGCGGGGACGGCCTCCCGCCCACTGAGGGTCCAGGGCGGCCAAGCCCTTGTCATTGAAGGCGTGGATCACATCCCGCACGGTGTCTTCGTGCGCGGCGACCAAGTGTGCGATCGCCGGCACGGTGGTGCCCGACGCCGACGCCATGATGATCAGTGCCCGACGGACCCGCACCGACTCGTGGCGGCCCCGTCGGACCAACTGCTGCAGTTTCTGACCCTCTTGATCAGTTAACCGTCGTGCTCGAACCCGCTCAGCCATGAGGCACCTCACTCACCCTCGATGACAACCCGTTGCCACCACAGTGCCACCGCCAGGCCCCAACACCCCAAAAATCATTCACGGATCACCAGGCCCGGCGAACGTTCGTGGACAACGCACTAGCGGCGCGCGCACCGGCAGCTGGAGGAGCCGTGGTGGAGCGGGCGTTGGCGGCCTGGGCGCGTCGGACGTCCAAGGGAGTCGGTGCCGGAGCTTTGATCGCCGTTGCGGTGGCCTGTGGGGGAAGCCGGCGCAGATCGTCGCCGTAGCGGATGACCGGGGCGGGGTCGGTCAGCGCGGTGTTCATCGCGGCCACCAGGCCCTCCGGGGTGAGGGAGGAGGCGGTGGCGTACCACTGGTTGCCGCGCGGACCAACCAAGGTGAGCCACCGCTCTTGGTGACCGGTCATCTCGGCTTTGTGGTCGAGGTAATTGCGGCGTAGGTGCACCGCCGCCAAGCCGTCCGGGGAGCGGAAGGAGACGTCGCTCGTGCCGAAATGGTGGCTCCAGCCTGCCGCTGCCAGCGGTGTACCCACATCGAGCGCGGCCAGCGTGCTGTTGCCGTAGTAGAGGTAGGCGTCAGGTCCCTCGGTGTAGGCGGCGGCGAGCGCGGTGGTGAAACCGGCGACGATCTCGGTCGGGGTGCTGTCCTGGAAGGTGACCAACCAGCGCGGCATCGCGAAGGGATCGGAGAACGCCGTGATCTTCCACAGGGCGTCATCGTCGCCTTCGGGCAGGTAACCCAGGCGGACGGTCTGGTCTGGGGCGTTGACATACATGTTGCCCAGATCGTCGTGATTCAGCTTCCAATCCAGGTCGAGTAGGGGCCGCAGGGCGGGATCACCGGTGAAGGTCGATCCGGCGAGGTAGCGGGGGGTGACGTGGTATTTGCGCCACCGATCAGAGTCCTGCTGATCAGACATGACATCTCCGTAAAGGGCGTGGTCAGCGGCGGCGTGACGGTGCGGGCCGGTGCGGATTCGCGGCGGCTGAGGCTGCGAGATCGACCACGCGGGGCCCTGGGGCGTTCGGGGTGCGAGCCAGGGCGGCTGACCGCCGCGGGTCGGGTGCCTCATCGACGGACTGGATATCGACGTACGGCAGGTGGCGATCGGGGATCTCACCCCTGGTGCGTTCGACCGGTTCTGTGCTGGTGAGGGCGACTACGGTTGCCCGCACCAGGTGCAGGGGAGTGGCGCTGGTGAAAGCGGCATGCCAGCTCTCATCGTCTGCCTGGTCGACACCGCCGCATATCGACCACAGGGCATGCTCGGGCCCTTCGAATTCGGTGTACGGGTCGAGATGGTTCTTGCGCAGGGCGAACGAGGCGTGTCCGTCGGGGGAGTTCTGGTACAGGTGCTGGGCGGTGTCGGTGGTCTCCCATCCGCAGGCCGCCAGCACGTGGGCGGGGCTGTTCGGTGACTGGTAATGGGGGCCGCCGGCCAGGAAGTCGTGATGAAGACTGGGCAGCCCCTTGGCGAGGGCCACGGTGAAGGCGGCAGTGATCTCGGGCGGGGTACTGCGGGTGAAGGACGCCGACCAGAGCGGTATGCCGAGCGGCTCGCGGTACTCCACGGCCTTCCACTCGTCATAACTGCCATCCGGCAGGCGGGCGATCTGGGCGTTCTGGTGTGGGCTGGTGAACATCTGGCCGCTGTCAGTGGCTGCTGCGGCCCAACCGTGCGTGGACAGGGTGACGTAGATCTGTGCGGTGTCTCCGCGACCTGCGAGGTAGACGGGGCGGACCCGCAGAACGGCGTCGGGGGCGAGGGTGCCCGGAGCGGACGTGGTCATGGACACGAGGAACAACTCCTGGAGGAGGCGGCGGGGAGCGGGCCCGCGCGGCGTGGTCAGCCTTGGGTGCGGCGCGCGGGCCCGGAGGGGACGGGAGAGGGGCTGCGGATCTGTCCGGGGAAGCCATGCCGGTCACCGGCCGAGACCTGGGGCGGACCGAGCGGTGATGGAGGCCGGCGCAGGGTCGCTGGCTCCCAGAGCCGCTCCTTGGTGGCTGCGGCTGAGGGCGGCGGATACGCGCGGAGCCGCAGACCGCCCCTCTTGGAGGGCCGCCTCGCCTTCTGCTGTGAGGGATAGGAGCTGCCCCTGATACGGCGATGTGCTGGTGTCCTTGGCCAGCAGCCCGTCTGCAACCAACCGTTGCGTTGTCTCGACCCAGACCTTCGGCCGGCCGCCGGTCCCGTCAGAGAGGTAGAGGTCGTTGTCGTGCAGGGCGCTTTGGTGGAACCGCAGGCCGCCCGCTTCGACTGCCTCCAAGGCTGCGAACTGGCGACCTTCCGTAAGGGTCCAGCCGTAGTCCCGGCCCTGCTCCCGCTCGGCGGCGTGCTCCAGGACCTGTGGCGGACCGGGCAGGGTTGCGTTCTGCCCCGGCAGCAGGCGCTGGTAGGTGGTCAGGGCGCGGCGGAGGTGTTCGTAGGCGGCTCCCCGACGTGCGACGAGCAGCTCGATCTGGGGGCCCGTGGTGCGCAGAAGGCCGTCGCAGCCGCGCATATCGGCGCCTTCGCCCCGGGCGAGCGGTTCGAGGAGTTCGATCCAGGACCGCGCTGTGCGGGTCAGTTCTGCGTGCAGTTGGTCGACATCCTGGGCGGCTGCGGCGACCATCCTGCCGACGAGATCGAGCGGGTCGCGCAGCGGGTGGCCGTCGCTCAGGGCCCAGGGGTCCTCGACCCCGAACGCCTCGGCGACGAGGCGCGTGCCGGGCCGTTCGGAAGGGTCGTGGGGGCTCATGTGACTGCCCCCATGCGGGCGAGCAGGGAGCGGACCAAGGTGGGCAGGCTGTCGGGCTCCTCGCCGATCCAGGCATGGTTGGTGGCTTGTCCCAGCACGTACTGGGCGTCCTGATCTAGGCCGCTGGCGATCTCCAGGCAGGCGTCGGTGATGCGGGCGGCGGCCAGCAGCGACTGGGACAGCACCTGGACGTACTCCTCGGAGGGCAGCCCGGCCTCGTCGGCGGCGGTACGGATGGCGGCCAGTTCCAGCGCGCTGAACCCGAAGTCGAACGCGTCCCCGTGCCGTTCTTGAGGCGGGACTGTCGGCAGTGCAGGGTTCGGTGGAGTGGTGGGGATGCCCACGTGGGTGCAGATCTGGTCGACGCTGGCCGTCAGCTCGGCGAGGGATTCCGTCAGCCAGCCCAGTGCGGAGGCGTAGGAGGCCAGGGCGAACAGACCGGCGCTGCTGGCGGGGAGGGGTTCGGCGAGGAACCCTTCGAGCCGGTCGGTCAGCTCGCCGACCACCTGGGGGCCGGCAGACAGCATTCCCAGGACGGGGTGGAGGTAGGAGCGGCTGGGTGGGGTGGGGTACTCGGTCAGCAGAATCCCGGAGACACTGCGCGCGGCCTCGGTGAGAAGACCAGCCAGCTCAGTACGAGCCACCGGGGTGTGGACGGCAGTCATCGCAGCAACGCCTTTCGAGAGTCGGTGGGAGCAGCCGTGCTGGCTGCAGCTGGGATCGCGGGCGCGGTCCTGGAGGTGAGCGCGTCCGCATGGGGGGAACGGGAGCGGGCAGCGTGAACACGGGCCTGGACCGCCAGAGAGGTCTCGTCGTTCTGCGCGAGGCCGGTGCGGAACTGGGCGGTGCGGTAGACCGCGTAGTCCTTGCGGGCTCCGGCCGCGACCAGGTACACCTCGCGGGCATGCTCTGAGTCAGGGGGCGCGGGCCGGAACTGGACCACCAGCCGGTGGGTGGCGAACGTGGTGCCGGTGCCGAGGTAGACCTTGTGGAAGCCGTCGAGGCGTCCTTCCAGCCGTTTCGCGACCCGCTCCCCGTGGACCAGGTCCTGCAGGTGCAGCAGTGCCTGGTCCCGGATCGGAGCGGGCAGTTCGCGCAGGTCGGCGATGGCGTCGGGGTGCGCGGCGAAGGCAAGGCGGGCGCGGCTCACAGCGACCTGCCCGGAGCCGGACGCGAACCTGCGGGCGGCGTGGTGCCTGTGGTGAGGCCGGCCTGCGGGTCCATGACGGGTCCGGTGGAGCGGGACAGCGCGGCACTCGCGCGCAGGGCCGCCGCGTCGCCGCGGTATTCGGGCGGCTCCGGTAGCGGCCCGTCGCGCTCATCCAGCCAGTCCCGGGCGGCCTGTGGGTCGTTGAAGGCGCCTTCGCGCATCGTGTAGGTGTTGGTGGTCAGGTCCCCCGTGTCGAGGAAGACCCGGATCGGCGCCTGGGTCGCACCGGAGTCGTGGACCAGGGTCCATGACTCGCAGGGGCCATCCCAGCACTGGGAGTCGAGAATCTCGTAGCGGTCCGCCGAGGCGCGGATCTGCTCCTCGATGCGAACGGTGAGGCCATCGGCCGGTGCCAGGAAGCCATCGCCCTGCCCGATCGAATCGGGCGGGCAGCCGCGCTCGATCAGCCACTTCTGCGCGAAGGGGACGCAGGCGTGGCTGGCGGTCTGGAAGGTGTACGTCCGCTCGTCGAGGTCCCGCTCGATCTTGATCGCGACGAGCTGCGGTTCGCCGGGCACCCCCCACGTCACCGAGCCGTCATGAGCCACGAGAAAGCTCTGCGAACGGGCCCCGTCGATGTGGTGCTCTGCTAGAACCGTCAGGTCCGAAGCCAACAGAAGGTTCCTGCTGCGTGCGGACTCGGGGTCGGCGGGATGGAAGGCAGCGAGGCCGAAATCGGTGTCCCTGTTCATGCGGTGGCCTCTTCCAGCTGGGGCGCCGGGGTGGTCAGCAGCCGGTGATTGGGTCGGGTCGGGCTGGTGGTGCAGGCGGCGAACGGACCGTCGGGGGCCCGTAGGTGGGCCAGGGCCTGGTCGAGGTGGTCGCGGTGCCACGTCGAGGGGCCGGACAGGCCCGCTTCGGCGTCGGTGAGCTGCTGCCAAGCGAGCCACAGTGCGTGTAGCCGGGCGACGGCCTCAATGTGTTCGTGCCACTGCTCGCACCAGGGGCGGGTCGTGCTGATCTCTCGGCCGTAGACCGGCAGCAGCAGGTGGTTCACCCAGTTGCTGAGCGCCGCCAGTTCGACGGCGTGTGCGTCACCGCCCAGGGCGAGGATGAACACCGAGGCGGGAGCGTCGAGCGTGACGACGTCGCCGGTCGCTACTCCTGGGGCATCGCTGATGGGTGTGGGGGCGCCGGCCTCGGCGTCGAGGCGTTCGAGGGTGACACCGTGCTGGCGGACCTCGGCCATGGTCTTGGCCAGGGCGCTGGCGAGGTCGTCGAGGTCCTCGTCGGGGACCCGGAAGGGTTCGGGAGCGCGGAAGGGTTCGGGTTCGGGGGTGGCGTGGACGGGTTCTGACATGGCGGTTCCAAGGGCTGGGAGTGGTCAGGGCGGGGCTCTCGGGGCTCTTCTGCAGGTCACGTCAGGACTCCGATCCGAGAGGGGGTGGCGTGGGAATGAGGATCCGGAGATTCCGGGATTTGGTGAGACCGGGAAACGGCGGTAGAAGCCGTTACGGCGTGCTGCACCGAGGGCAGCGGGGGATCGGAGCTGCCAGCAACTGGACGGCCCGGGTCGCCTGTTGCGGAACAACGCCGTTGCCGAGAGCGGTCAGTTGGGCGGGGCGGCCCAGCCCGGGGGTCTCGGTCACCCAGCCCGCCGGAAGGCCCTGCATCCACTCCACGAAGTCCGCGCGCAGGCGGCCTGCCGCGTCGGTGGGCGCCGGTGCGGGACGGGTGAGGTTCTCCCATCGGGTGATGGCGGCGGAATACGGACCCCACTGCCTGTCGCTTGCCCGGCCTCCGGTGCAGGCTCCTCCCAGAGAGGCAGGGGCACTGAGGTCAGGGTCGCGTTCCTGCTCGTGGTTGGGCGGTGTCCAGAGCTGCCTGTGCCGCGCGTCTTCGTGGTCGGGAGCAGAGAGGCTGCTGCGGAGGGGAGCGTCAGGTCGCCGTTGCCGTGCCGCTGGTTCGGCGAGCCCTTGATCCCGTCCGATGCCTTTGGGGTCGGCAGCAACAGCCACTCCACCTCGGCGGCCAGGTTCGGCCCGTGCCCGCCCTGTTTGCGCTTCGTCGGGTGCTGCGAGCCGCCGTTGGTGCCGATGTTGCTCGTCGGGGTCTTGAGCAGGGCTTTCGGTGGGCCAGGCGGCGAGGAAGGCCCGCTCGAGGCGGTGCGGGGCTCCGACGTCGGAGGCGCGAAGCACGAGCCATCGCGCGTCGTACCGGAGGTCGGCCAGGGAGCCGAGTACGGCACCGAGTGCTCGCAAAGGAGGCTGGCCTGCGGTGTCTCCCAGACACCACGGGCAGAATTCCACGTCGCCAGGGGAACCGGCGGGCGAGGTGAGGAGGCCGCGGACATTCTCGATCACCACCAGGCAGGGGCGGAGGGCTTCGACCGCACGCGCGACGTGCAGCCACAGCCCGGAGCGGGTGTGGGCATTGAGCCCAGCTCGACGGCCGGCAACGGAGACGTCTTTGACAGGGGAAACCCGCCGTCAGGACGCACACCCGCGGAATCAGGTCCCAGTTGACGGCGGTGATGTCACCGAGATTGGGCACACCGGGCCAGTGCCGGGCCAGGATGCGGGAGGCATCGGGGTTGATCTCCGCATGCCAGGCAGCCCGCCCGCCCACAGCGGCTTGGACGCCGAGGTCCAGGCCGCCGTACCCCGAGCACAGGCTGCCGATCAGCGGACCGCCTCGCAGGACGCCCACGTCAGCGGCCCTGTCGGCGGGTACTGGACGGTACCGGCAGCCCGGTGGCGACGGCCGCGGATGACTCTGGTGCGGCGGCGCGGCCACGGCCGGTGCTGCGGTGCAGGGCTACTTGCACGCGGTGCGGGTCGACCCGAAGGCGGGTGCTTGCGGCGTTGAGCCCGCCGGCGGTCTCCCGCAGCGCCTCGGAGGCGGTGTTGAGATCCTCCTCGATGACCGTGTCGGCGGCCGCAGAGCATCGCGCAGGTTGGGCGAATCCGGCCAGCGGGACGTCTCGTCGCGGAAGGCGACCTGTGTGTAGACGGCGCCGAGTGCGCTGATGGCTCGGCCGAGGGGATCAACGGCGCTGGCGAAGGCGCCAATGGCGCGGTGGCGTTGCGACCCGGTGGGGCCGGGCTGCACCGAGCGGAACAGCACTTCGTCGCTGAGATGGGTCACCAGGTCGCCGAGGCCGGAGAGCTGGCGGGAGACCGTGACGAGATCAAGATCTTGGTAAGGGGGCCCGTCCAACGGCAGCTGGGCCCGTACGGTGTCGCAGGCTGTGGCCAGAGCGGCCAGTGTGGTGGCGTCTTCGGCAGGATCGATGATCACGAATGGCTCCGTTGCTGGTGGGGGTGGTCAGGACTGGCGGCGGGAGGGGTACGGGTCGCAGGCCGGGCGCGAAGGGATTGCATGGTGGCGTCCGGCCGGGCCGGGTGCCCCGGTTGGCTTCGGGCCAGGGCCGCGTCGATCCGCGTAGCGGGCGGAGGGTCGCCCGGCGCCGGGCCGGGAGTTGCAGTGGGCTTGCCGGTGGCGGTTCGCCAGCGGGCCCGGACCTCGTCGAGCGGGCCCAGCGCGTGCAGGGCGTGGTTGATGAGCCGGCCTGGCGCCAGTGCCTCGTCCTGGGCCAGGGCCCTGATCGCGGCGGCGGAGGAGGCTGCCGTCCGGGTCAGCGAGGATCGCAGGGTCTGCTCGCCGAGGTACTCGGCCGATCCCGCGCCGAGTCCGTTGCAGATGTCGCGCAGCTGCTCGTCGGTGAGTGTGCCGTCGGTCAGATGGCCACGCCGTTGGGCCTCCCACAGCACGGTGAGGTGGTCAACGGGTTCGCCGCGATGGTGCAGCGCGCCAAGACAGCGGTAGAGCTGGTCGTGTCCGTGCCCGGCGAAGTCGGCGGGCCGTAGCCAGCCGACGACGTTGTCCATAGCGGGGGCCTGGTTCACCAGAACGGAGAGCAGGAACCGTTCGTCCTGGACTGCCTGCTCGGTAGCGGCCGATGCGGGCAGGACCGTTGCCGTCGAAGGCCCGACGGCTGCCAGGGGCCGGGGTTCGGTTCCCCAACGGCGAGCGAGGTCAGTGAGAACGTCAGCCAGAACATCCGCCTGGTGCAGCGCGCCGTCGACCTTGCCCTCCAGCGCGTCCGCGCGTGCGGCCTGATGCAGACGGACGGCATGCTCGGTGACGGTGCGGTGAATGGCGCCCTCCAGCACCATCCGCCCATACACCGCCGCGTGCCCGGGACGCGGGCACGCCGCGATCAGCGTGTGGGCGTACCCGGCGCTGAGTCCGCGAACGTGCCGGCTGGCCTCAGCCACCGTGTCGGTCACCCACTCCACCGCCACTCCCTCCTCGGCGGCGGCGGGGTGGCCGTCGGCGTGGAGCTTGTGCATTGCGGCGAACAGCGCCCGGTGTGCGGGACGGTAGAAGTGGGTGGGATCGAGCCACGTGAGCGAGGCCAGCTGGCCCGGGTCAAGCAGGACGGCACGAGGACCGCCTGCTCGGCCAGCAGAAAGGGCTTCATCGTCGGCCCCGACGGCGCGACCCGCGCTTCTTAGGGTGTAGTTCAGCGACCGCCAGGTCGGCGGCTGTCATCGCGGCGGCGAATCGGTCCAGCTCGCGGGTGAAGGCCAGATCAGTTGAGAGGACGGAGCCGCTGCCGGAGACCAGCCACCACTGGCCGCCGCGCCGCACTGCAGACGAGCCGGCAAGGTGAGCGGAGCGGGTGCCCAACGGGAACGAGGTGTTCGGGGACATAGAGACTCCTGAAGGAAGAGGGAGAGGGCGGGAGTTCACGCCCGAGGTCGGGGCCGTCGGCTGTCGAGGCGCCGGAGCGGCAAGACCAAGGCGAGCAGCCGCCCAACTCGCCGTTCTCCAGCTCGGCGTCCGCGACGGCGTCGAAGGTGTTGCCCTGGCGGCCGGACCACTCGTGGGCGGTGACCCGGTCGATCGGCGCCTCGTCGAGCGGGCGCCGGGAGCGGTGCAGATTCGCCTGGCCCCGCAGTGAGAGGAGCTTCAGCGTCGGGGCGCTCATGCCGACAGCCCGAAGTCGTCGCTGTCACCGGACTTGGCGAGGGCACGCGCGGTGATGGCCTTCGTCGCACGGGCCGAGGCCGGGCCGACCGTCTTGGCGGAGGGCTCCTTGTACCAGGGCCGGAGGTCGAGCAGGGCAACCCGGATGCCGGTGGCGAGCAGCAGCGCCTTGCCCTTGGGAAGGGCACGGATGGCGTCGGGCGGCAGGATCCGCTCCGTACGCATGCTGACCGAGGTGGACTTGCCGCTGTCGCTGGTCGACACGGACGTGGTCTGGACGTCGTGGTCACCGACCTGGCGGCTGAGGCGGTCGGCGAAGTCGGCATCGTCGATGCCACTGCCGATGATCTTGATGGTGGCGGCGGACCAGAGGGCGTCCATGCCGGCTTCGCCCCAGCACCGCTGGCCCTGCCGGTAGGACTGCAGGATCGTCATCGGGATGACCCCCCGTGAGCCCAGGTGGCTGTAGAGGTCGGGCAGGTCGGAGATCTTGCAGACGTTGGCGGCCTCGTCCAGGACACACAGGGCGGGCGGGTCGAGTCGCCCGCCGGAGCGCTCGGCGACGACCACAGCCGCGCGCATCACCGCGTCAGCGGCTGCCGCGATGATTGCCGAGGCTGAGCCGCCGCCGTCCTTGCTGAGCAGGTACAGGGTGTCGCGGGAGGTGGCGAACGCGAACGGTTGGAACTCGGGCAGGTGCTTGGCCGGGGTGACCCAGGCGGCGACGTCCGCATCGAGCAGACAGCTCGCGTACTGCCGGGCGGTCTCATAGATGCCGTCCCGGGTTTCCGTCGCGCCGCTGACGGTGCCCTGGAGCTGGGCGGCGACCGCGTCGTGGCCGGCCTCGGTGAGCAGGTCGACCGGGGTGCGGTCGGCGGGGGAGGCGAGCCAGGCCAAAACGTCGGTGATCGGGCGGCGGTTGCTGGCGGCAGCCAGGAAGAGCGCGCCGAGCGTGTTGCTCGCTGCGGTGGACCAGAAATCGGAGCCGCTCGACTCGTCCACGCTCGCGGCGACGAAGTGCCCGGCCAAACGTTTCGCCCCGGCCAGGTCGCGGGCGTCGGCCAGGATGTCCCACCACATCTCGCGGGGGTGGTGGGCGATCTGCTGCGGGTCGAGGGTCCAGATCGTCCCGACCTGGGCGCGCGCGTCCACCGTCGCGGTGAAGGCATCGTTCGCGGCCTTGTTGGAGGTCAGAAGCACCGGACCGGGAGCCGCGAGGATCGCGGGGATCGCCAGCCCCGAGGTCTTCCCGGAGCGCGGCGCCATGATCGCGACGATCACGTCCTCCCACGAAGCACGGACCTCGGCACGGCCGGGGGAGAGTGTGCCGACGAGAATCCCGCGGTCGGCCACAGCGACCTCATTCGCCTTGAGATCGGCCAGGCTCGGACGCAGGCTCTGGGCCTTGGCGGTGATCTCCTTGTCCAGCAGCGGGGCGAGGTCGGCCTTCCGGGCGAGGCCGTTCCTCGCTCCGCCGCGCAGCCGAAGCCACAGCACGAGGCCGAGGATGGTGAGGCCAACTGACAGCAGGCCAGGGATGATCCGCGCGCCGACCAAGAGTGCCGTGGGGCTCAGGTGTGGCCACAGCGCGGCGGGATGAAGCAGCGCGTCGGTGGATTTGAAGGGCGCCCAAGGACCCGTGCCGACGAGGGCGTTGGTGAGGTTGCCGGTCAGCCAGGCTAGGGAGCCGAAGGCGATTGCGATGGCGAGGATGCCGAAGAGGAGGTAGAGGAGCGCGTCGGACCGGGAGGTGGTCGAGGGTGCGCTGGTACGCGGTGCGGGCATGGTTCGTCCAAGGAGTGAGCGCAGCAGGGGCGGTCGGGGCGGGGCACGCGGCGCTCTTCTGCTGGTCATCGGTGCAGCTCCTGTTCGGGTAGGTAGTCGGTGGTGGGGATCACCGGGTGCGCGGCGACCGGGCAGGCGAGGCGCGGTTCGATGGCCCTGACGTGGTGGCGGAGGGTGTCGCGCGCTGGGCGGCGACGACCTGTGGGGAGGAGGTGCGGGCGGCGTGCTGCCGGGCTGTCTCCGGAGCCGGGGCAACGGACGGTGCGGTATCGGCGAGCGGGCCGGCACCGAGGACGTCGCTGAGAAGTTCCCTGGTCTGTAGGACATTCACCATCTCGTGGTGCCGGGAGTCGCTGAGTTCCGGAGGGCACGCGGCGACCAGGTCCTCGCCGATCTCCAACTGCTCCGCTGGTGGGGAGCCCATGGCAGCGTGTGCTCCCCACCTGGCCTGGAGAGAACCTCGGCACTGTGTGTCTCCTGGCGCAGGCCGTAAGCGCTCGGATCACGGAGCGACCGCCAAGGTCAGACCCTCGGTGAGGTACGCGAGCTGCTTCCGGGCGGTGGCTGGGCTGCCGGCGGTGACGACCATCAGGCCGATTCGTGCGCTGTCGACGTCTCCCTCGGGCGGCAGGGCAACCTGGTCCCCGACCTCGCGCAGCCAGGCCACCTGGTGCAGCCACGGGTTCTGGTCCGGGTCGGTCCGCAGATGGCGGGCGGTGAGCGTGCCGCTGGCCGGGGGATACAGAACCTGGATCGCGGCCGTGCCGCGTGCGAAGGGGACCAGGTCGGGGGCGTCCCCGGTGGCGATGTCGGCGGCTATGCGGGGCAGATCGAGGCCGGTGGTGAGGCGGACAAGCACACCGATCAGGTCGCCGCCGATCCGCGCGTTGACCTCGATGATCCGTGGACCGCTGGCGGTGAGGCGCATTTCCACGTGCTGGACGCCGTTGGTGATTCCCAGGGCGCGAATCGCCTGAACGGCAACGGGTGCCGCCTCAAGCAGCAGCGGGTCGTCGGCGGAGACGGTATGGCCGACTTCCTCGAAGTACGGTGCGAAGGCCACCTCCTTTCGGGTGACGGCCACCGCCGTGCTGCGACCGTCCTGGGTGACGCACTCCACCGATATCTCGGGCCCGTCCAGGTACTCTTCAACAAGCACGCCGCTGCCCTCCGGCCCTTGCTCACTGGTTCCCGCCCCGGCGAACTCCCAGGCATCAGGCAGCTCTTCGGGCCGATCGACGCGGATCACCCCGATGCTTCCCGCGTGCGAGGACGGCTTGAGGACCACGGGGAAGCCCGTGAGCTGCGCGGCGGTCGTCGCCTGGGCCAGGGTGTCGACGCGGGTGGATACCGCGGACGGGACGCCGTGCTCCGCGAAGAGCCGGCGGCTGGTCGCCTTGTCCCGGCAGGCGTTCATCGATGCCACGGTGTTGCCGGGCAGCCCGAGACGGTCGGCGAGTGTTGCGGTCGGAACCAGGGCGTATTCGTCCCAGGTGACGGCCCCGGCGATGGCGTGACGTTCGGCGAGGGCCAAGCCGGCAGCGGTCACGGCGGCAGGATCGCGGATATCGGCGACCTCGTAGTCGACGATCAGGTCCTGCGACCAGGTCGGCGGCTTGGCGTCGATCAGCGCGAGTGGGTGGGCGGTGGCTGCCTGCTCGACGCAGTAGCGGCGGAAGACAGGGTCAGTACCGCCGACGACGATCAGAACCGGACGGGTCGATCGGGACATGCGAAGCCTCCAGGAAGGAAGAAAACAAGGGCGGGAAGGAGCGGACCGTCGTGCGGCAGCCGTTGGTGGGCGCCGCTTTCACGAAGTGGTGGCCGTGGTCGCGATGGATCCGCTGGTAGGCGGCGCGGGAGATTGGGCGTGCGGCAGGTCGCAGGCAGCGCGGTGGCGGCGTAGGCCGGTGAAGCACGCGCCGAGCACGATGCTCTGCAGCACAGCGCACACCAGCAGCAGGTGCGGAAGGCTCCCGCTGGGGACGATCGCGACCAGGACTCCGGCCAGGGGCAGCGGCAGCAGCACCAGGATGATTGTTACCGAGAGGGTCGAGCCGAACGCCCTTGCCGGGATGAGGCGGCTGCGCAGCGTCCGCAGGACCACGGTCAGCGCGCCCTCGGCAGCCATCAGCACGGCCACTGCCGCGACGTAGGCGTAGAAGACCGGAGCCAGCGCGAGGGCCAGGCAGGCTGCGGTGGACACGGCGGCGGCCACCGCGCCGACTGGCCACACGTGCCAGCGGTCGATGGCCCGGCGGGCGGCCCAGACGGCGAGCAGTGAGGCGACGGCTGCCGCGCTCCAGATCGCACCGACGGCGGCGGGGGAGTGGTGGAACTGGTGGATGACGGTGATCGGGGCGGCAGCCTGCAGCACGCCGAAGGCCAGGTTCGACGAGGCCAGGCCACCGATCAGCCAGACCAGCGCGGGGGTCCGGCGCAAGGTCTGCCATCCGATCAGTAGGCTGCTGGGTTCCAGGTGCCGAACTGCTTGAGGCCCGTCGTCTCGTGCGGTTGCGGCTGCGGTCAGGGCCAGCACGGCGACGACGGCCAGCAGTGCGCTGGGGCTGATCAGGAGCAACAGGCCGCCCAGGAGCGGACCGACGAGCATCGCGCCTTGGTCAATGCCCGTCTGTACGGCCTGGACACGATGAGCGTCCGAGCCCAGGCGACGGCTGGCGTCGGCACCGAGGGTTTCCACCGCCACGTAGGAGACCTCCGTCAGCAGCCCGGACGCGGCACCGAATCCCAGGACGACCAAGGTGGTGGCCGTTCCGGCGGAGGGCAGGGCTATCAAGACCGCACCGGTCAGGGCGACGAGCGTGGCGCGGACGAGGTTGGCTGTGCGGAAGATGCGGCCGGCACCGTAGCGGTCGACCAGGGACCCGGCGAAGGTGAAGGCGGCCAGCCGGGGTGTCCATTCCAGCAGGAACGCGATGCCGGTCAGGGCGGTGGACCCGGTGGTGATCAGGACCAGGAGCGGGATGGCATAGGTGGCCGTCGCGCTGGCCAGGGCGTCGGTGGCCCGCATGAGATAGGTACGCGACACGTGGTCAGACGATGTACGGGAGGTGGGCATCGACAGCATCAGGAATCACCGGGCCCGCGGGCGGGGGCTCGGGGCGAGGGTCGTGGCCGTGGCCGCCGCGCTGCCCGGAGCCCGGTCGCTGGATTCTGGTGCCTGGGCGGCGGCGGGTGAAGTGGCGCAGGCTGCGCTGGTGACGGCCGTCGCGTAGTAGGCGGCGGTCCGCTCCTGGTAGCTGCCGCCGTGCAACGGGGAGGCACCGGCGAGGGCACGCACCTGAGCGGGGGCACTGTCTAGCTCTTCGACGGCTGCCGTGAGGTGTTCGCAGGCGAGCGTGAAGCGGTCTGCCAGCTCGAAGGCGTCCTCGTCGAGATCGGTGATCGTCTCAGCGGCGGCTTCGAATGCCTCGTGCAGCCGGATCAGGACGCCGTCAGCGGCGTCCAGGAGATGGTCGACGGCGTGAGCTGCCACAGCGGGGTTCGCCGCGCCCTTGATCCTGTCGGTCAGCCGCAGGACCTGGCCGCCGGCCACCCGAAGCCCGTGAGGATCGGTGGGGGTGGTCAATCGGCTGGCGTCGAGATCCGGGTCAAGATTGACGCTGTAGCGGGCGGCCCGGAGCATCTCCGCTGCGTGAGAGGCGATGGCAGAGCGATCCGCCTGGGGGGTAGTGGTCGGCAGACGATGATGGCGGCCGTACCAGTCCCTAATTCGATGAAATCCCGCGTGCTTGAGGAGCGAGGCGGACAGATCATCGGTGGCACCCTTGGCCGAGACGCTGCCACTGGGCTCGATGGCGATGGTGATGAATGGGGCAGGCACAAGGAACTCCTGAGCGACGGGCATGGAACCTATGTGGCCCGGCGATGGGCTGACAGAGAGGATCCGGAGATTCCGCGATTTGGCTCGGCCGGAATTGCCTGCTAGGGAACCTGTGTCATGTTGCGATCAGTCATGCGTCTTGAGTTGTTAGTTGATCCAGATCATGGAGCCCGGCGGGGTAGCTCTCGGGCGTCTTGTCGTATCGAGTTGCGATGCAACGCCAGGATTTCAGCTTGTTGATCAGGCGCTCGACGGTATTCCGCTCCTTGTATTGATCGGTGTCGTGGCGTCTGGGCCAGCCGCCCCGGCTGCCCTTCTGCTTCTGGTTGGCGGCATGGTCCCCCCTCCTCCGGGATGACCATCTTGATGTTGCGTTTGCGCAGCTAGGAGCAGTTGACGCGCATCCAGGACCTCCTCGCCGATGCACATCCCGGCGACGTCGTGGTGGGCGCGGACGGTGGTGGAGTCCACGCTGACTAGGGACAAGTCCGTGTGCCCCTGGCGGGCGGCCTCAGCGATGACGCCTTCCAGTAGTGCGGTGAAGACGCTGGCGTCCCTCCGGACCCGGAAGCGGTCGTAGACCGTCGGCCACGGGCCGAACTCACCGGGCCTCTCCCGCCACTGACCGCTGGGGCGGAACCGCCAGATCACCCCCTTGAACTGCTCCCGCAGCTGCTCGGGGACGGGCCGCACTCGCCTATCTGCAGGAACGACTCCATCAACTTCACTGCTTATCTGTGAGTTGCCTGCGCGTATCGATCGCCTTCCTACCGGGTCCGCCTTCCAGAGGGATTCGGATCGGCGAGACTGATCACGACGTCACACAGGCCCTAGCCCTGGGGATCCGCCGCGAGGTGCTCCTAGCTCGACTAGTCTTCCTAGGTTGCCGGAGCCGTACGGGGAGGGGGCAGCAGTGGCGCAAGTGGGGCGTGAACATTTCGTCGCCGTCGTCGAAGAGCTGACGGCACGGTGGCTTCGGGACGACGAGCGAGATCTCCCCGCCCGCACGCGTGCGGGGCTGATCGGAGAACGGGCACTCGACGCATACGAGAGCACGGCGCACGAGGGCGCCCTCCCCGACGCCATCGCGGCGCTCGGTGCAGCTGACGCCCTCGGCTCCAACCTTCCGGCCCTGCGGCGGCGGCTGGGGCACCTCCCCGACGTAGTTTCCGCGTATGCCATGCCTCAAAGTGCAGAGATCCAGGTTCACTCCGACCCGGATGTGATCCAGTTTGACGAGCTACGAGACCTACTTCGCGTACATGCCAGTGAGAATCGAACCGCCTACCGAGCTCGCCGGCCCAGCCTGGAAGCTGCCCGCGGCTATGAAGGCGAAGCCCCCGGTTTCGCCCTGCTGGACTACACTTGCCAGCTGCGCGACGCTCTCGACACTCGCTTGGAAGAGGCCAGAGATACCCCGTCCATCGAGCACATCCGGCTCTCCCCTATCGACCGTGCGCGCCTCCTTCAGAGCGTCCGCACCCGAGCCGCTGACGTACTGGACCAAGCAGTCGAAGCGTTGCAGACTGCCGTCAATGCCAGAACCGATGAAGCGCATTTTCGGGGACAGAGCTCCACGCTTGGTGACCTGGCTCAAGCCCTGCTGCTGCGCTACGAGGCACTCAAGCAACCTTCGGACCTAGAACATGCAGTGGCCAATGCCAGGGCGGCGGCGCGGGTGGCTCGGAGCGCCGACGATCGAGACTTGTCCCTATTGTGGACGGGCGTGCTCGGGGTTGCGCTACGGATGCGGCACGATGCCGACGGTGGCGGCGAGGATCTGAGAGCTGCCGCCGATGCACTCTGGAAGACCACAGAGCTGAGCTCGCTGACCATCGAACAGGGTTTGCTGAACAGGTGGTTGCGAGCTGTCGGGGCTGTACAGCGGTATTGCTACGCCGTCTCGAATGACGTTTCCTATCTGGAAAAAGCGTTCGAGACACATCTCGGCCTCCTGCGTGCACCGGCATCGCTTGATCTACGCGATACGCGAGGCGCCTTCTCATCCGCGGTGTACGCCAGTTTCGGCTACAGCTGCCTCACCATGTACGAGCACTCAGCCGAGCCGGACCTCCTTGGCAGAGCCACGGATGCCCTGGGCAACGCCTTGGACCGAGCCAGTGCCGAGGATCGCGGCCCGGTCGAATGGGCACAGTGGACAGGAGCTCTCGCCACGGCTCTGCGGCTGAGCTTCGAACGGCAGGGCGACTCCACCTCCCTAGAGCGGTTGGTCACAGTCCTCACCCTCGGCCTGAAGTCCCCAGCCCTGCCGGAGTCGAGCCCAGACCGTTCGACGTGGCGCAACATGCTCGGTGAGGCATTACTGCGACGCTATGAACTCGCCGACGCGGCGGAGGACTTGCGCACCGCTCGCGCCCTCCTGAGCCATGCCCCATCAGACGCCACACTGGCCGCTGCACATTACGCCGAGTATCTACGCGCCAGCGACCTGCGTGCTCTGGATAGCGCGGTCTTGACCGCCGTCACAGCGGTTCGCGCTGTTGCGGGGCCAGAGGGTGCACACCTTCCGGCGGCCTTTCAGCTGGCTCAGTGCCTGCTCGCCCGGGCAGACGTGTTGCGTGCGCCAAATGACGTAAGGGTCGCGGCCGATCTACTCAAGCACTGCCTGGAGTGGCCCGACCAGCCCGCCGAACAGCTAGCTCTGCAGACCGTCCAGTACGGGAACGCACTACTGGCACTGTATGAGGTACGGACGTCCCCAGTCATGGGCCATGAAAGGGCCGATCACCAGGATAACGGTGCCCTTGACACCGCCGCTGTGACTCTCAAAGAGGTGCTGGTTGCTCCCGGCGCTCGGGAGAGGGTCAAAGCACGGGCTGCGAGTCTCCTCGAGCGAGCCGTGGCGCTGGACAGGGAGCGCAGGGCGCGCTCCCATCGACGGGGTGAGGAAGACTACGCCAGCCACTTTGACGCCCACACGTGGCGGCAAGCTCACGCCGTCCTGGAGGAGCGATCTGCGCACTACGGGCGGCCTCATCGGCCACGAGCGACGGACGAACTCCGCGACAATCTCGGAGCGATCCGGGACGAGTTTCACCATCGAGTCGTCGATGTAGTAATGGAGCATCCCGACGCCGGACCAGTCGTGCAGGCCCGATTGGTCACGGCCAAGGCCGACGTTCTTGCTCGTTGGTGTCTGGAGGCCGGTGAGATCCACGCCGCCCTCGAAGTCACGGAGTCGGGTCGGGCGGTGCTGGCGGCAGCAGCCGCAGGAGTAGACGTGATCGGTGACCGGATCGCTCTGCGGGCGCTTTCCTCCCTACGGGAGCAGAGGCTGGGAACCAGTGTCGCGATCGATGCCCCCGACGTCGGCCCGCTGGCCAACGCCCCACACCATGCCTTACCCGAGGCTGTCTCCGCGCACAGTCTCCTTCCCCTACCAGAAAGCATGCGGGAGTCTGTGCGCGCTGCCCTTCGTGACGTCACCCCCGCACCCACGGCGCATGACATCGCGGAGTGGTGCGGTTCGCTGGGAATCGATGCGGTGGTGCACCTCTTCGCCGGACGAGACTGCGGCTGGGCTCTCATCACCCTCTGGGACGGGCGCATCGCCTCCCGGCGGCTGCCCCTCCTTCGTCTGCACGCAACCGAGTTGATCGACTTCACGACGGCACACGACAGACAACTACGGGCCCAGGGCGCCGGGAACGCGCCCAACGATCCCTCCCACCGGAAGGTTATGGGCAGTGTCTGCAACTGGGCCTGGGAGGCCGCGATGGGGCCACTACAGGAACATCTCGCCGCCGTGGGGATCAAGGGTACGCCGCGCGTCGCCGTTATCCCGGCCGGGCCCCTGGGCCTCGTCCCTTGGCACGCAGCTCGGCACCGCGTGAGGGAGCCCAGCGGATGGGGATACCGCTTCGCGATCGAGTCGATGGCTTTCACCTACGCGCCGTCAGCGTACGCCCTGTCCTGGTACGCCTTCCGCGCACTCCTGCCGCTCACGGGAAGTGGCGTGGTTGTCGTCGACCCAACCCGGGACTTACCTCATGCTCGCCAAGAGGGCGAGGACGTCTACCGCTGGTATTACTCCAAGGGTCGACGCTTCAGCGGATCCGGCGAGCCCGGTTCGGTGCCTGCTACTCCGCGAGCGGTGTTGTCCGCACTGAGTGACGCGGTCGACAGCCCTTCACCTGCATACCCGGTGGCCCATTTCGCCTGCCATGCGCGCAGTCTGGCGCTCGCCAACGAGTCGCACTTGGTGCTGGCAAACGGGCAACGGCTCAGCGTCGCCACGGTTCTCGACCGACTCCAATGGAATAGCCAAAGGTCGGGTCTAGCACCGCTTGTTGTGCTGTCCGCCTGTGCCACGGCTGTACCGGGAGCGCATTATGACAGCGCCTTGAGCCTGGCCACAGCATTCGGGGCGGCCGGCGCGGCGGCCGTAGTGGGGTCGTTGTGGGCGGTGGATGACGCCGCGACCGCTGCTCTGATGCGGGACTTCCACACGCTGCTCAATCTGGAGGGATTGCCGCCCGGCGAGGCACTACGCACAGCGCAACTGCGTGCGCTGCGGGAAGCCCGGGCCCGAGCACGAGGGAAGAAGACCAAAGCCAAGGCTTTGGCTAGTGACCCTTCGTCCTGGGCCGCATTCGTCCATCAGGGTGTCGGAACCGCATCGGCCGCTCACGACTCGGTTGCCTCCTCCGCTATCGCCGCGCTGCCAGAATGCGAGGACTCGAACGCCGACTGGGCACCCAGTAGTCCCGGGCTTCGTCTGCCGATCTTCGCAAACCTCCCCGGTCCAGATCCATCCGCCAACGTATGGGAGTGTCCGCTAGCCGACTGCATGCAGCAGGCCGACGGCGACATGGATTCCCCGTACGACGCCGACTGCTGCCCGAGCCACCCCGACAACGCGTTCATTCTGGGTTAGGGGCAGAGTGGGCGACCTAGTGAAAGGACTTCTCGAACCCCTCGCAAAGCGGTGGAGTGCGGTCATGGGTGGCCCTCTGCTTCTGTTCTGGCTGGCGGGTGCGCTGGCCTTGGCGTGGCGGCGGGGTTCAGGCAAGGACCCCTGCCGGCTGCCTGGTCAGCACGCTGACGGGCTGTGCACGATCGTTGCGCAGAAGCCGTTGGGGCCAATCCTCTGGGTTGCGACGGCGACCGCCGTCATCGTGATGTCGGCGTGGGCACTGTCTGCGTCGGCAGGGTTCACACTCGAGATACTCGCTGGCCGTTGGGGTACCTCAAAGATCGCCCTCGCATATACCCGGCGTTGCATAGCCCGACATCGCGCCCGGCGCAGTGACCTCTCCAGCTGGCGGCAGGCACCGCCGGCCACGCTAAACGGCGCAGATCTCGATGCCTGGCACAGTCAGAACGGATGGCGCGCCACTCGGAGGCGGGCCGCATATGCGCGCTACCCACGGGTGACCGACTCGCACCCCCTGCTCCCTACGTCGGTGGGCAATGCGCTCGTTTCGGTGTCGGCCGAAGCACGCCGCGCATACGGACTCGACCTCGCCGTCTGCTGGGACCCTTTCGTAAAGGCCCTTGAAGCGCCCGTACGAGGCGAACTCACCGCCGCCGCGACCCGCGTCTTTGCCCGAGTGCAAGGGCTTGTGTGTGCGGCGGCAGCCGCTCTCTGGGCGGTCGTGATCCCGGGGGTGCTACCGCGGCTGCTCTGGATGGCGGCATGCACACTGCTCGTCTGGGGCGCGCACCGTTCTATTCGGGCCGGCGTCGACGCGTACTGCCGTCATGTCGCCAGCCTCTTCTCTATTCACCGTGTACGACTCTACCGGGCGCTGGGATTCGCTCCGCCGGCCACCGCACAGACTGAGGCGGACTGCGGCGCAACCCTAAGTGCCGTACTGTCCCGTAGCCTTCCCAGTGGCGCAGCCCCGGTGCCGTATGAATGGGCATCGCCAGGCGATTCGGCCGCATAGCAGAGCGGATGCACCACGCAAGAAACGGGAGCCCCTCGCGAGAATGCGGAACCGGCTGCGAAGGTTTTGCGGCGAGCGCCTTACGTCGGCCTTCCCAGAGATCACAGAAGGCCATCGCCAAGGGCGAGCGCACGGCCTAACTGTCCGGCCGGGGGAGAACGCCGCGCACTTCCAGGAGCACCGCCACAGCCCCAGAGTGACACTGCGCCGAATTGGCTCGATCAACTTTCACTGCTTATACATGAGTTGCCTGCGCGTCACGACCCCCTTCCTGCCGGATCCGCCTTCCAGAGGGATCCGGATCGGCGAGATTGATCACGACGTCACCCAGGCCCTAGCTGCGGCATCCCAGGCTTCGGACTCGGCTGCTCTGCGGCGCGTTTCCCCTCCAGCCAGGCGGCCTTGTCCTGCCCCCTGTTCTTAGCCCTCTTCCAGCAATCGGTGCCTATCTGCACTTCACCTGAACGAGTGCGCCCGATCGTTACTGTGTGTAGATGCCCACTCGCGCGGAGCTGCGTCGGATACGTCGTACGGACCACTGGATAGTGATCATTTTGCCGGTAGTGGTCCGGCGCGGGGTCAACGGCGTTGGAGTGCAACCCGGTTAACTGACTCTGGTTCCGGTGCCGTCGACCCGGACGCGGGTATCGGTGCAGGTCGGCTTGTCTGGCGTCCCCGGTTCGTGAAGCGGAGACACATACCGCTCTGGTTGGGCGCTGTCGGACGGCCGCGGGTGAGACGCCGAACGATGATGACGACCATTGCCCAGTGGATCATGGTCTCTGATCGGGCCGGGCTGGCTTCGTAGTCCCGGGCGATGCGTGGGTGGGCCGTGGGCCACGAGAAGGTGCGTTCTAGCGCCCACCGCATCGGTTGGACCTGAAAGCCGCGCTGATCCGGAGCCTTCCGGACGATCACTTGCGCGCGGCCGAAGGTCTGCGCGGTTCAGTCGCCCAGACAGTCGGTGATGCCCTGGACGGTCCAGATCTTCCGGACGCCAGAGTGGTCAAGACGGGTCCAAAGCAGCGGGTCCCTGGCACCTTCGCGATCCTGGATGTTCGCTGCCACAACGTGGACCGCCAGCAGCCGGCCGAGCGTGTCGGCCACGATGAATCGCTAGACCTTCTTGCCCGCGTCGAACCTCTTCGCAGCGGCCGGGACGGTGTCGGCGGTTCGGATCGACTGTGAGTCGATCAGGCCGGGGCTTGGCTCAGCCGGTTTCGCGGACCTGATCGCGCACGCTGGGGACGGGCGTCGCCTGGTTGTATCCGGAACTTCTCGTATTCCGGTCCTTCCGTCGCCGTGGGACGGCATGATTTCGGTGACTGCTCCCTTGCCGGATCTCGGCCGTTCGGCACCCGGAATCTCCTGGTGACGTACGGGGAGTGTGAACTTCGGGGGAGACATGAAATCAGCGGCGTATGCACGTCTTCTCGTCGTCGCGGGACGCCTCGGGCGGCGTCAGCTGCGTCCGGACCGGGGGAAGTTGGCGACTCCCGGCATCAGACGGATCGCGGCACTCATCGATGCTGCTCTGGAACGTGGTGCGGACCTGCCGGACGCGCTGCGCCGTGACCTCGTGGAACTCCACGGATTCCTCGGTGGGGTGACCACGGCCGATGCCGAAGACTCGGGCAACGCGGCGGCCTCCTTTGTGCTATCGATACTTATCCGCACCACCGAACAGCCCCCTCGGCCCGACTCGGTTCCCGACAGGAATCTGGCGACCCTCTACGAACTACTGGGGCGCGAATACGTGCGGTTCGCCGACTGGGCCGCCGCGGCGGAATGCTCTGCGGGGGCCGCGGTCTACTGGCGCACCGCGCGTCACAAGCGCCGGACCTTCTGCCAGATGGTCGTCCTAACCATGAAGGCGGGAGACCGGGACAGCACGCTCCAAAATCTGAAGTTCATCGAGGGAGCGAGCCACGGAGCTTCCGCCGTCTTCCATCGGATAGCCGCGCGCGTGCTGGATGGAACTCCGGGCATCGGCGCGCATGAGGTCGCCGGGATCGAGCGGGTACGCAAAATCGGCATCGTCCCCTATACCTACCTGGTCTCCTGCCTTGCGGAGCGCCTCGCCGACGACGCTCAACCGGAACGAGCGCTCGGTCTTCTGAACTCGGCGATTGTGCGGCTGACAGGAGAAGGCGCCGACTACTGGCTCGTCGGAGAGCTGGAGCAACGGTCCGCAGCCATCTGGGTAGCTATGGGTCGGCACGAAGAAGGACTCGATCTCGCCCTCGCGGCCTGGGCGAAGCTGGACGCTCCGCGTTACCGCGCCTGCTCGCACGCACAACGCGTAGCTCTCTGGAGCAACTTCGGCCCGTCGAGGCACGCGGCATTGACATCGGTGACAGCCCTCGGTGACGGCCGGGCCGTGGCCGAACTGATCGAGTCGTGCCGACTCCAGTCCATGATCGGAACGATTGTCGAGGTTGACACCGAGGAGGAAGACAAGAAGCTCGCGGACAGCGGGGTCAGCACACCCTCAGAGCGGGCCGACGCGACGGAGAACAGCAGACCGCTCATCTCTAAAGCCATCTTCACCGCGCTCAACGACGCCTTCGGCGCCACTCTTCAGCGTTTCCCGTCACCCGTATCATTTCAGGGCGCGGCACTTCTCATGCCTCACTACGGCAGTGTGCTGCTGGCCAAGGGCGCACACACACTCGCGCCGCGATCTTTGGACGAGGCACTGCCCGAGGGCCTCTTCTGGTCCTCGCACATCGAGGACGGGTTTCTCTTCTGGTTCGCCGCTCAGGATGCGAAGCCGATCGGGTACGGCAAGGAGGATTTGCGACAGCGGGACCGTGTCAAACCGGTACTGCTCGGCCTGGCCGGGCAATCGCAGTCGTCCGAGCCGAAGAGCTGGAGCCTGTACGCTTCCAAGCGCGGCCCCGGTGACTACTACGAGCCCTACACCCACCTCGAGAGCTGGAATTCAGCCGAGGAGCAGATCATCACCCGCACGATCGGTGATCTGCTGCCGCCGCCACTGGTCGCGGAACTGAGCGCGGCAACGGTGGCCGATCCTGTGCAGCTGACGATCTCGGCCGCACGCGAACTCGCTTGCGTGCCCTGGCCGATTGTGATGATCCCGGGGAGCGAGGAGCGGTTGGTGGAACGGGCCGCACTGCGGATGTGGACCTCCACCCCGTCTCAACTCACGCGCTCGGCGCGGAGGGGACAGCCAGACTCCTCCCCTGTGCCGTTTCTTCTGGCGTGCGACAATCCGGACGGGACGCTACGCGAGCGGACCTCGGAATCGGTGGTCAGGAGCGCGGCCACACTGCTGGAAGCGGCGGGGTACCCAGTGCCCGCTACCAAAAGGTCCCTGCTTCAGGCACTACGCCGGATCGGCCCCTCGACTCGGGGGCTGTTCTTCTACCGCGGGCACGCGGTACACGACGCCGATCCAGCGTGGGTGGCTCTTCCACTGAGCGGGGACGACTACCTGAGTTCGGGCGAACTGTTCGGTAGCCTCGATGACGGCACACCATTCATTCCGATGCCGGAATGCGTGGTTCTGTCATGCTGCTCCAGCTCAACTGCCTCGTCCCTCGGAGGTGAGGCCATCGGGCTCGCGGCTGGTGCCATCCAGTCGGGTGCCGACCAGGTGATCGCCACGTCCGTCGACATTCTTGACACGTCGTTCACCGAGGTGTTCGAGGACCTGATCGTGGAGGAATTGCTTGCCCGGCCACAGGACAATCACGCGGACGTGCTGAGGGGGCTTCAGCTGCGGATGCTCAACGAGTGGAAGATCTGCTCCCTGCGGGGGATCACCGACTCCGGCGACGACATCCGTGACCCGCACCCCATCATCTGGGCCTCCTACCAGGCGTACTGACACCCCCTACGCTTATCCGCCCACGACACACGGCCGACTCCGAAACAAGTGAAAGGGGCAACTCTTGATTGCCGTAGCCATGCCGTCTGAAGTCGCCGACGCTCTGGTGGGTGAAAAGCTGGCGATCCGTCCGGGCATTCGAGGCTCCGCCGCCGAGATCACCCTGATCGGAATCACTGTGGCCGCGACCACCGTCAGCATCCTTCAGGGACCAGACACCTTCCTCAGACTCACGGAGATTATCCAGCACGCGTTCGGCAAGCGCACCGGAATCACCGTCCAGATCACGGCGAAGGGCGAGAAAGTTTACATCGAGATTCCCGTCGACAGCGGGGGCGACGTCGCTACCGTAGCCCGTCGGATCCAGGACGCCCTGACAGAGGAAGACGAATAGGGACTGTAGCTGCGGACCCTCCCGTTTGCGGCCCGGTCGGATAGGTTGGGATCCGCCTCGTGCCGACAGGAATGGGTGATCTGCCTGATCGTCTCCGCGGCCATGGAAACTGCTCCTTACGGGGTTTGCGGGTCAGCGGTTGCGGGAGAACGCGATGCGTGGATCCGGCGCACTAGCCGCAGGGGCCGAGACGGCGGGGGCAGGGGCCGGTGCCTTGCCGGGGAGCCCGGCGCGGGCAGGGCTGGCGGCGAGCGTGGCAGCGTTCATGACGGGATGCCTGCGATCGGCGCTGCTCTGGGCGCGGTCTTGGCTCGCTGCGGCGGCAGGAGCAGTCGGGCGGTGCGCGGCAATGTCCTGGGCGAGACGCGTGTGTACGGCCACCCTCAGATCGGCCTGGTTCATGGACACCGTGGCCCGTGCTGCTGCGCCCAGGGCCGCACCGCGGTCTGTTTCGCGGGGCAGTGTGTAGATGTCGAGTCGCTGGTCGTGCTTCCAGCCGTGCGCTTCGAGGAGCTGACCGCCGCGGACGGCGTTGTCGGCGGTGGCGGCGACGATGCCGAGCTGGGGGTGCTCGGCGAACGCCACGTCGGGCTCTGCTCGCTGGGAGCGGTCACGCACGGGGGGTGCGTCGGCTGACAGCTCGGGGTCGTATGCGGCATCCGCTTCGACCTGGTAGCCGGCCTTGCGCAGAATGGCGACGGCCCGCGTCGCCCTGCCCTGTCCATCGCGTTGCTGATCAGCGAGCGCGTACAGGGTGGGCTCGTGGGGGACGGGGCGGAAGTCGAAGCCGTTCAGCATCCAGGCCCTGGCGGCCGGGCGCTTGGGGTTGCTGGCGACAATGCCGAAGTCAGGGTGGTGGCCGATCGCGATGTCGGGCAGCGGGTCGTGCTCGGAGGTGGGCATGGCAGATCCATCCGGAAGGGGACTGAACGAGAAAGGGGGCGGGGGCGGACGGGGTTCTGCGGGTGCGGGTCATCGCGGGATCTCCAGGAAGGGGCACGGTCAGCGACCGAGAGCGGACGGGGAACGGACGGCGTTCTGTGGAACGGCTGGCGGACCGGATCCGCCCGGAGGCATCGGGTCGGTGAGAGCAGGTGAGGACGCACCGGTGGTCGCCGAGGTCCTGGACCGGCTGGCCGAGGCCCGGCTCACATCGCCGCCGTTGACCATAAGAAGGGGTGACCGTGATCCGGTCGGGATGCATGGCGACTCCTACGTGGCTGAACTGCCCGGCAGAGTGTGGCAAACAGCCGTAGCCGAGCGGTGGTGTGAGCGGATGGTTGGTCCAGGATGTGGCTGTGACGCGGCTTGGCCCGGCCGGACATGGGTGATATCCGGGCGTCAGCGCGAGCGGCGTATGGCCCCCGAACTCGACGGCCCTGCCGGGGCCGGTGCACTGAGTGGGGCGTTGTGGAGAGCGGGCGCGGAGCGGGCGAGGGCCGCGCGCATGCGCTGTTCGGATTCGGAGGGTTTGCTGTCAGTCCGTCCGGTCAGGTGCTGGGCGGCACGGACTAGGGCTGGGCCGCTGCCACCCAGTTCGTCGGCGTGGTTCCAGCCCTCGGCGTTGCGGAACTCCCGTTCCCGGTTCTGGTAGATCTCCTGCACCCAGGGCAGCGAGGCGGTGAGCTGCGCCGTGGTCTCCTGCCAGTCGCGCTGGAGCTGGGCGGCCCCTTCGAGATGGGTTCCGATCTCTCGGAGGCGCCGCAGATCGTTGCTGATCGGGCCGTCGAGGTAGTCGGCCGCGGTGGCCGCATCCTGGACGCTGGCGAGCACGGCGGGTCCGTGTGCGAGAAACGTCTCGACGTGTTCCCAAGCAGCAGCGTCGCGGGCCACTTTGCCGTTGGCGTAGCCGGTTTCGTCGATGGGCCAGCCGTCCTGGTTGCAGAAGGAATCCGAGATCGCATCCCAGCGGGCCGTTGCCCGCTGGATGCCGTCGGCTGCGGCGGCCAATGCCCGGATCCGCACCGGCCACACCGCTTGGTCGTAGCGGGGCAGGAAGCGGCGTGCGATGTCGGTCGCAGCCCGGACGGGGTCGGCGCCGACCACGATGGCCCTCGGCGCGTTCGCGTCGCCGACCGAGTCCTCGCCCAGTCCTGCAGGTGCCAGCGCCCCGACGATGAACTCCGCCCCCCGCTGCGGATGGGTAGTGACGAGCAGACGATCGCTGCCCCTGGTCATGACGGCGGCCCGATGGGGCCGGTACTCGGAGGTGGCCCATTCCAGCGTTTGGTCATCCCATACCTCGTGGAACGGGTCCGCCCAGGCGGGGCCGGGACTTGGGCGGTGAGCGGTGGCGGCCCACGCGCCAGGCAGGCGGGCGGCGATCTGGGCCGCGAAGCGAACAAGGTCGGGATGGGCGTGCGGGTGGGGCATGTGGGTGTACTCCTGTTTCAGAGTTGCCGCCGACGCTCGGGCGGAGTACGGCGTGGAGTTGGCTCATGACGCGATGCGGAAGGTGCAGGCGCTCTTGGGTTCGCGGTGGTGCCGGCCCCGCTGGACGCAGGGGTCAGCAGCTCTTCGAACAGCCGCAGTTGTCCGGGGCGCATCGGGATGGGAAGCCGCAGGTGGAGTGAACCCACTGGGCTTTCACCGCATCCGGGCATCGGTGTCGAACAGATGGCGCTCGGCGGGGTGGAGGATGTGTTGCGTGATGAAGCTCCGACCTGCGACTTTCCACAGTCCTCGGCCCTTGGTGAGGGCGGAGACGGCCTGGGTTTCGACGCCGGTCAGGCCGAGCAGGGAGGCCGCGGCGGCGAGCTGGTCGGGCTCTTGGCGGTAGATGATCCGGGTGGAGCAGTCGGCCAGGAGCCCCTCGGCCAGGACTCGGCCGCGTGAGCCGGCACTGCCTGCGGACAGCAGGTCGGACAGGCGGTGGATCACCATCAGGTTGGCGATGCCCAGGCCGCGCGAGAGCTTCCACTGGGACTGCATGCGCTCCAGCAGGCCGACGTGGCGCATGACGCGCCATGCCTCGTCGTAGATCACCCAGCGCCTGCCTCCGTCGGGGTCGGAGAGCGCGGATTCCATCCAGGCGCTCGCGCAGGTCATGGCGAGCACCAGCGCGGTGTCGTCGCCGGAGCCGCCGAGGCGGGACAGGTCGATGGACAGCATGGGTGTAGTCGGGTCGAAGGCGACGGTGCTGGGGGCGTCGAACATGCCGGACAGGTCGCCGTGGACCAGGCGGCGTACGGCGTGTGCGAGGTCCTGGGCGGCGGGCCCGATGCGTCCGGTCTGGTCGCCGAGGGCCTGGTCGAGGCGTTCGGGGGAGCCGAGGATGTGGGCGATGTCGCCGAGTAGCGGCACGGTGCCGCGCGCTGCGGCGTCGGTGACGACCACGTCCAGTGCCAGGTCCAGGGCGGTGTGTTCCATCGGCAGCAGGTCCCGCTTGAGGACGGTGCGCGCGAGGCCGGCCAGGAGCAGAAGGCGCCGCTTGCGGATCTCGGTCGACCAGTCCTCTTCCCGTACCGAGGCGGGGCGGTCCGGGGCGTCCAACGGGTTGAGACGACCGGGCAGCCCTGGGCCCAGAGCGATGGTGTAGCCGCCGAGCGCGTGCGCGACGGTTGTCCATTCGCCCTTGGGGTCGCAGGGCACGTAGACCCGGTAGCCGTGCGCGATCGCCCGCATCGCGATGGACTTGGCCAGCGCGGACTTGCCCATACCGATGATCCCGGCGAGCACCGCGTTCGGGTTGGTGAAGCCCTCGATGCGCCCGCTGCTGTAGAGCGAGAACGGGTCGTAACAGAACGCCGCTTCGGCGTGGACGTCGCGGCCGATGTAGATGCCGTCGGCGCCCAGGCCGCCCTCGGCGAGGAAGGGATAGGCGCCGGAGACGGTGGCGGTGGTCATCCGGTGGGCAGGCAGAGCGAGCTTGCCACCGCGCGCCGAGGAGTGTCCGGGGCGGCCGGACAGGGGGTAGGTGGGCCGTAGGTCCGGATCGAAGGTCTCCTGGTCGCGACCCTTGGTCGGGGTTTCGGCGAGGCGGGCCTGGCGGCGGGCGGTGGCGAAACCCGCGCGGGCGGCTCGCTGCTCGGCGCGCGAGGACTTGCGGGGGACGAACAGGTGGGAGGCGCTGGCGCGAGTCCTGGGCATGAACGTTTCTCCGGTGCGGTGGTGGGGTCAGTAGCGGACGAGGCCGGTGAACGGCGCCTGGAGGTCCGCTGGGGTGGTCTGGCGGCGGACCAGGTGCGCGGTGCGCTGGTGGCGCTGGCAGATGGTCAGCTCCGGAGCGCCCTCTGGCACCCGGGCCCGGCACGCTTCGCGGTCGGGGACCTCCCCCGATTCGGTTCGGGGAGCCGCGTGGTAGGCGGTATGGACGTGTTCGGCGGCCTGCCAGATCCGGGTCCGGGCAACACGCAGCTGGCTGCCCTCGATCGGGACGAGCTGCCCGGTGCGGGCGGTATGCGCGTCGAACAGTCCGTGCAGGGAGATGAGGTGGGCGTGCAGGGCGTCCAACTCGGTGCGGGTGGTGACCAGCGGACCGCCGGGGACATTGAGTGCGCGGTGGAAGTCGAGGGCGGCGGTGGCGAAGGGCACGAAGTCCTGCGCGGTCGGGGTAGCGGTGCGGGACATGGAGGTGCCCTTTCGAAGCGGGGTAGCGGCCGCTTAGGCGGCGAGGGCGAGGGGCATGGCGGCGGCGGTGAAGGCTTCGGCCTGCTGCCAGGTGAGCGGGCGCAGGTCGAGCTGGGCGCTGACCGCCGCGGTCTCCACGACCGCGCAGGCGGAGCGCAGTTGCTCCTCGGAGTCGGCGGAGACGGTCAGCAGGCCGGTCAGTGCGACATCGGCGTGGCCTGCGATGAGCTGGCGTTCGCGGGTCTTGATGTCCTGGTACTCGATCGAGTCGGCCTCGGAGTCGACCTGCCCGCGCCGGGCCCGCTCAGCAGCGTCCGCGATCACCGACGACTTCTTGCGCTGGACATCACGCAGCGCGGCATCCAGACCCTTCGGCGCGTAGGACAGCGACATCGTTCGCCGCACCCCGGCGGTGAACAGCAGCTGATGCAGGAAGCCCGCGCTGGTCTCGGTCCTGGGCCAGTTCTCCACCCAGTACGTAGTGTGGAACGCGGTGTCGGTCGCGATGTGGTCGGCCTTCTCAACGACGACCACGGGGCCAGCAGCTGCCGGATCGGCTGCGGGGCGGCCGGAGGCGGACCAGCGGTCAAGGGATGCACCGGAGGCAGGGTCGTAGGCGGTCCGCACGACGGCCGCGATCTCGGTCGCCGACAGCCAGCCGGTGGGGTTGAGTCCGGCGGTGCGGGCCAACTGGTCGAACGTCGACGTCAGCTGGGACAGGACGCTGAACGCGCCGGTCAGCCCGCCACCGGCCTGGTTGATCAACCGTCGGGCAGCCTTGGCGTCCAGGGAAATCGCGACGTACGCCTCGTGCGGGGCAGCGGCCGGTCCAGCGGAGGCGATCAGCTCGCTGTAGATCCTGCCTGCCATCGGAGCCTGGGGGTTGCCGTGCTCGGCCCAGTACCGGCGCAGCGCGTCACCCGAGTCCGGCACGGTGCGCTCGATCACCTGGATCCGGGCGACCTGCCCGGTGCGCGCCAGCGCTGCCAGCGCGCGCCCCCATCCGGAGACGTTGCGGTTCTGGGTGACGGGGTCGAGCAGGGCGTAGGCGCGGGAGGAGACCTTGGCGACGGCGGTCAGCGTGCCGGTGTGCGGATTGTGGACCGCGCCGTAGCGGGCGTCGGGGGCGCTGACCACGCGCAGGCTGGCGGCGGTGCCGGGCAGGTGCAGCAGCCCCTCGCGCACCGGGCGGTGCGCGGGACGGGTCAGCCAGATCAGCTGACCGCGCACCCGACGCAGCAGATACCGGGCGACGATCGGCGCCCAGTCGGCCAAGGACCTGCCGCGATAGCGGAGGAAGACGCCCAGGGCGATGGCGGCCCACAGGGGGATGAGTTCCAGCGCGCCGACAACACCACCGGTGAGGATGACGGCGAGCAGCAGCAGACCGGTGAGGCCCACGACAAGCAGCTGCGGGACGGTCAAGCCGAGCAGGACGCCGCGCCGGGAGCGGTGGGGGAACTTCACGGTGGCCGAGGCTTCGGCCTGGGGGTTGTGGGGCATGGCGGTTCCAAACAGTGGGAAGGGGCAGGGACGGGCACGGGGCGCGGCGCTCTTCTGGAGGTCATCGAGGGACTCCGTTGCGAGGGGGGCGGGCTGCGGATTGGTGCACTGCAGCCCGCCCCCGGGGCGGTGGTTAAGACCCGGGCGGTGGCTGTGTGGGGAAGACCCAGCTCGTCGGGGAGGGGGAGCCGGTCGCCGGGGGACCGGTATCGGGCGTGGGCGGTGCCATGGCAGGTTGGGCGGTAGGTCCGCCGTCAGGGCTTTCGGAGGGTCGGTTGATCAGCGGCGGCAGGCCGGGGCGCTGGATGAGGGGCTGGCCCTTGTCGCCCGGTGCGCCCGGGTCTTCGCCGAAGCGGAAGTTGGTCTGCGGCTGTGGCGGTCCGGGGTCGATGCCCTCTTCGCTGGTGTTGCCGGAGGGGTCGATGCCGGAGGCGACGCCATCGGCACCGGTGCCGGGGACCTGGCTGGGTCCCTGGGGGGCGGGGGTTCCGGTGCTGGCCTGCATGGCGAGGCTGCCCGCGGTCTTGGCTGCTCCGGCGGCGACGGCTATCCCGGCGACGCCGGTGCGGTGCAGGTCGTCGTGGCCGCTGCCGTCGGTGGCCCAGTGCACGAACTTGTAGGTGGTGTAGGGGCAGAGCAATACCAGGATCATGACGACGATGCCGGCCATCGCGTCCGACAGGGCGGCCATGCCGTCCTGCGGGTCCGACTTGCCCATCGCGGAGACGCCGATCAGGAAGACCACCGTCATCAGGAGCTTGCTGACGACCAGGGTGGCGGTGGCTTCGATCCAGCCCCGCCGCCAGCGCTTGGCGACCTCCCAGCCTCCACCTGAACCGGCGAAGACCGCGAGCGCGACCAGGACCAGGACGCCAACCTTGCGGGCGACCATGACGCCCCAGTACATGAACGCGCCGATCGCGCAGCCCACGGCGACCACGGCTGGGACCGTCCAGCCCAGGCCGTACATCGCCCCCAGTTCGTTGACCTTAACGACGCGGCGGATCGCGTCGTCGGTGGAGGTGTTGGCTGCTTGGAACAAACCGTCGGACAGCGCGTCAACCACGGTGATGGCCACCGAGGTGAAGGCGATGGCGCAGAAGGAGAACAGGACGCCGGTCATCGTGCCGATGACGGCTTGGGCGAGGGCGCGTTCGTCGCGTCGCCAGGCGGCGGACATCAGCTGCAGGCAGAACGTCCCCACGGTCAGGACGAGACCGATGGGTAGCAGCAGCTCGTAGTTCTCGCGGAACCAAGGGGCGTTGAGGTTGATGGCGGTGGTCTCGTTGACGGCCTTGGCCGCGAGGTCGGCGGCGCTGGCCGCCAGTTCTCCTGCGGATTTCGCGATCCACGCGCCGATGCCGTCGGTGACGGTTCCGGCAGGGTTGCTGACGAAATCGACGGCGTCGCAGACGCTGCCCATCAGGGGAAGGTCACAGACTCCCATGGCAATACCTCCTTTCTGTTCGGGACGGACTCAGGGCGCGACGGCCGGCAGGACACCGGCCAGGGCGCAGGGCTGCGAGGGACGGCACTGGACTGCGAGGGTGATCACGCGGTTTTCGGCGCCCCCGGCGGGTGACCCCGTCCAGGCGATGGTCTGTTTGCCGGAGACCGTCACCGCGTAGACGTACGCGGTGGTGAGCGCGCCTGGATCCGCCTGCAGGGCACGGGTGAACGCTTCGGGGAAGTGGCCCTCGTTCACGGTGGCGGTGGCGTACTGGCCGTTGTCGGCCATCCGCCCCCACAGCACCGGCGAGGCAACCAGTCGATCGACCGACGCCGCATCCGCGTACTTGGCCTCGCCGGTCAGCCACGTGTGCAGGGAAGCCAGCAGCTCCGGTTGGGACGAGGCGCGGGTGTCGTAGGACCACAGCGCAACGGCTGCCGCCTTCCCGAAGACGATCGGATCGTGCGTGGACGGCGGCACCGGCAGCACAGCCCGACTCCCGGCCTTGGGCGCCGATGACCCAGTGCCCGACGGGGAGACAGGAGGCGAACTCGACTGCTGTGCAGGAACCTTGGACTTGCTCCGACCGTCACGGGTGAGGTAAGCACCCAGTCCGGAGAGGATGACCAGGACGGCCAGGAGGGCGGTGCCGAGCAGCGCCCGGCGGCGCACGCGTGATGCGCCGCCGGGCTCATCGCCGGAGGAAACGGAGGAGAGGAAACGCTTCTTCATCAGTGGACCTGCGTTCCCAGGTTCGAGAAGAACACGACCACGCCGTTCGCCGCGCCCAGCAGGAGCGCTGCGGCCGAAGCGACGAGCACGCCCTTCTTGCCGTTGGCTTCAGCCTGGTGACCGCCGGAGTGGTGGCCCCAAGCCCACACGCAGCCACTGACCGCGAGGGCCCCGACCACGGCGACCAGGCCGAAGAGGTTGATCGAGCCGATCACCTGCTTCAGGACCGAAAGCCCCGGCAGTCCGCCCTCGTTGGGCTTGATTCCGGGGTCATAGGCGAGCTGTAGGGCCTTGTCAGCGAGATACATAGGGAACTCCAGTTCGAATCTGGGCGCGCCAAAGCCTGCGAGGGCGGTGCGGCAGTGCGGTGAAGGGGGAAGGGAGGGAAGCGCCGTCAGAGGAGCCGGCGGGCCGCGAGGATCTGCGGCTTCCAGGAGGCGAGGGTCGAGATCTTGACCACGTCGCCGGTGTGCGGGGCCTGAATGATCAGGCCCGACCCGATGAACATGCCCACGTGCTCGGGGACTTTGGCGGTGCCCACGGTGAACAGCAGATCGCCCGGCCGCAGCGCATCGACCGACATCGCATGACCCTCGGTGACCTGCGTATAGGTCGTCCGGGTCAAGGTGACCCCGGCCGCCTTGTAGGCCCCTTGCATCAGCGAGGAGCAGTCACAGCGGCCCATCGGATCCGGCCCATGGGAGTCCGTGCAGGTACCGCCCCACTGGTACGGAGTGCCGAGCTGGCCCATGGCCCAGCGGATCGCCGTCTGCACCTTCGGCGGCGCATCTGCCGGAATGATGTACCCGGCGGGCACTGACCCGGCAGGGATAGTGCCGAAGTCGTGCCAGTCACTCCCCGTGCCACAACCGGCTCCCGTACTACCGGCAGCAGGCGGAGCACCAGAACCTGTGGGACCAGGCGAGGGCGAGTCGCCGCTCGGGTTGAGCAGCGGAGCAATCGCCGTCTGCAGCGCCGAGGCCAGCGGCTCCCACTTGGCGTACGCGTTGGGGAAGCCGGAGCGCTGCACCGCCTGGGCGGCTTGGGTGACCGTCATCGACTCCCACCCAGGCACCTCCTTCAGGGCCGTGTAGAAGCTGGTGCTGGCGTGCACCGGGTCGAGAATCTGCTCCGCAGTTCCCCACCCCTGCGACGCGCGCTGCTGGAACAGCCCCAGGCTGTCGCGGTCGCCATAGGCCAGGTTGCGCAGGCCGCTCTCCTGCAAAGCGGTCGCCACGGCCACGATCTGCCCTCGTACCGGGAGGTGCATCGCGACACCGGTGGCCTGGATGGTCTTGGCATAGGGAATCTGCTCCGCCGGTTCGTCCAAGCCCGCAACCGCGACGGTGCCCTTGCCACCACCGTTCAGGATCGCCGTCACCTGCTCGGCCACCGCCGCGGCATCCACATCCTGTGCACCGCCGGTGGGGCATGAGGCGGAGGCGCTCCCGGCTGAGATGGCCAGGATCGGAACAGCGAAGAGCATCGGAACGGCGGCGAGCAGCCCGACTGCGGCTCCAGCGGTCTTGCTCATCGCCGCTGTCCCGTGCCGGGGCGAACAGCGCGGGCGAACGGCGGGGGGTTGGGACGTGGGTGTGTCAGGGCGTGCAGCATCGCTGCGGCTCCTTGCGGGGTTGTAGGAGGCGCGGTGCCGGCTCCTCATGCAAAGCCGCCGGCACCGCGCCGGTGTGAATCCGCCCCACGGGGGCGGGCCCGGGTCAGAGGAGTTGGTAGCTCCCGGACGCCGGTCTCAGGTCCTGCGCGGCAGCCAGCCGCGCTCGTAATCTCAGCCGGAACACAGGACCTCCTCAACGGGCGGGAACAGGGAAATGAACGTGACCTCCGCACCGCTCAAATGGACGCGGCAACACACAAGAACACAGGTCAACCGGCAAGGCCGCGAAGTTAAGAGGCCGACAGTCCTGTCAACGGTGTGGGTTGTGCTGGCTGCTGGTGATCGTTGTGCATCCAGGCGGGCGCGAGGATGTAGGTCGCGCGGGCGACCTTCTGCAGGAGGC
>NZ_JAPVLU010000028.1:0-37112 GCF_027158205.1 Streptomyces sp. H39-S7
GACCCGGCCTCAACAGCCACAAAGCGCCCCCGCACGGCGTTCTCGTCGCAACTCGGAGTCGATCTCCCCCGTGGTCCCAGCGTGGGAAGCGAGCCGGCCGGCCACTCTGTTCGCTCGCACCCCTTGGAGGGGCCATGTCCCGCACCCGTCTGACCCGACGAGAGCGTCTCACCCTGGTACGCGCCGCGACGAGCGGTCTCGTCGCCGGCACCGCGCGCTCCCTGCTCACCTGGCTCCTGGAGCACTTCACCGGATAGCCGCCCCCGGCTCGGGCACGAGCGGCGTCCCGCAACCAGGGACGCGCGGACGAGGGCACCTCGTGTCCGAGCCGGGTCGTGCTGATCAATTGATAGCGATCGGGCCCGTCGATGCCCGGTGTCGACCACAGGCCGCGATGCCGCGACTCGATCGACCGCGTCCCCGGCGGCTCGGGACATGGGGCAGGTGCCCTGTCAGCCCACCGGCGGCGGCCCGCCGACCGATACCGCCGCGAAGTGGCCCTCCTCGGTGAACCGCACGGCCACGGTGGTCCCGTCGTGCCGCTCCGCATGCAAGGACCCGTCCGCCACCGCCTGGCGGACCGTGAAACCATGCCGCGCGAGATACCCGGTCGCGGTCTGCCGCGGGTCATACGGAAACTCCCCCACAGCCACATCGAACATCCCGCTCACCACCCGCCGGTCGAACCCGGCCTCGGGCACAGCCGCGTCGTCCACGATCACGAACGCCCGCGCACCGTTGTCCAACGGGCAACTGGCGAAACCGCGCGTGCGCAACGCGCCGAGGGCAACCGTCGCCAACCGCTCCGCCGCCCCCACCGGGTCCGCGAACGCGGCCAGTTCGAGTCGCGGTTCGGCGAACTCGTAGATCCCGTTGCGCTCTCCGAATTCCCGCAACCACACAGCCAGGCTCAGCCGCGGCACCCCCGGCGGATGCGTCCGCTCATTGCCCCACGCCCACAGCCAGCTGCCGTCATATCCCAACGACCCCAGCGGCGACTGGTGCACGCTCACCTCGCCGATCCGCAGCATGCTCGTGTCATAGCTCAGCGACCACGCCCCACCGACCGGCTGATACCGCCGGTAGGTCGCCTGCTGCTCAAGCGCCGCAGCAGCGTAGTACGCGCCCGCGTCCTCGAACGCGCGGCTGAACACACCGTCCGGCATCACTGGCATCGGCATCCAGCACACTCACTCTCGGCTCCTCGACATCCCGTCTCAACCTACCTGTCGACCGCACGTGCGGTCGGGCCCGGCAGCCCGGCCCCGACCCGCACAGCAGCAATCCGCCGCTACCACCTCCGCCCGCTCCGCACTTCCTGCGTCTGCTCAGCGCCGGTGCCGTCCAGCCGCTGCCCGTGATCACGCACCGGGCGCCGCTCGCACGGAGTGCGAGTAGCACACGGACTTGAACCTGACGGCCCGATTGGTCTTTTTTGCTCCCCTGTCACGCGGACGATCTACGATCCGAACCACGGTGATCGCGTCGGTGCGGTGGAGGACCGGCGTGCGGGGACGGGGGTGGAGCAGTGGCCATGGTGGACGTGGTGCGAGAGTCGGCGCAGGCCGGGCGCGTGGTGTTCTTTGAGGAGTCGGCGCGGGACGGTGCGCAGGCCAAGACGCTGATGAGCGCGGCCTTCCGGGTGCGGCTGGCGCGGGAGCAGGGGGCGGTGTTCGGGGCCGACGGGCCGCGGCATGTGGTGTTCGCGGCCGGCTTCCCGTCGGTGTGTGCCCAGGAGTTCGAGGCGACTCGGCAGGTCGCGTTGGAGGCGCAGGGGGCGGTGAGTCCAGCGGCGATCTGCCGGGGCACCGTGTCGGACGTGCGGTTGGCGCTGAGCGCGGTCCGGGGCGCGGCGCATGCGCGGGTGATGGTCATCGTGGCGGCGTCGGAGGCGACCGCCCGTGCCCTGGTGCACAGCGATGCCCGCTCGGCGCTGGCCGGCGGCCTGGAGGTGGTCAAGGAGGCGGTGGACCGGGCGGACGGAATCGCGGTCGACGTGTGCCTGGTGGACGCACCGCGGGCGGACCTGGCGCTGGTCGCCGAGTATGCGGGTGCGATGACCGCCCAGGGTGCGGGGACGATCGTCCTGGCCGACACGGTCGGCGATCTGCTGCCGGGCCCGACCCGCACGCTGTTCGCGCAGGTCGCGGCCGGGGCGGGGCCGGAGGCCGTGCTGGTGTCGCACCTGCACAACGACCTCGGCCTGGGGCTGGCCAATACCCTGGCCGCCCTGGAGTCCGGGGTGCGGGTGGCTGCCGGCTCGTGGCTGGGCATGGCCGAGCGCAGTGGCATGGTCGCCACCGAGCAGCTGCTCTTCCTGCTCGCCCACGATCCGGCCAAGGCGGCTCAGGTGCTGGGGCCGGACTGTGAACCGTGGTGGACGGCGCCGGACCTGACCCGGCTGCCGGGGATCGCGCGGATGGTGTCCGCCGAGACCGGCGTGCCTCTGACCGTCACCACCCCGATCGTGGGCACCGGCGTCGCCACGATCTCCACCGGCACGCCCTTCACCCACCCGCAGACCTTCCAGCCGTACGACCCGCAGTACCACCTGGGGTTGACGCCAACGGTGGTCCTGACCCACCTCGCCAGCGGACGCGTGGTGCGGGCAGTCGCCGCACGGCTCGGCCACGACCTGGACCCGGACCGGACCCGGACCGCCTTGGCCTGGGTCAAGGACCGCGCCTACCGCCTGGGGCAGGCGGTCGTCGCCGACGCGGACTTCGCCGCCTACCTCGACGGCCTCACCACCGCCCCGGCACCCGCTGCGGCCCCTGTCTCGTGAACGGATCCCCCATGCCCGCCGCCACCCCCCTCGCCACCGGTCCCGCCGCCGACGCCCTGCTCGGCGGGCGGGCGGTGATCCTGCCCAGCCCCAGTCCGTTGACGTACGTCGTTGCCGCCACCACTGCGCGAGCCGTCAACGAGGCCAAGGCGCGGCCGGCCGGCCAGGAAGTCGCCGTGTGGGTCCACGCGGCCACCACCTGGACGGATCTTCTCCCCGCCCTCGACCTGACCCCGGCCGCCGTGGCCACCGCGTGGGACCTGCTGCGGATCGAACGGGTCACCCTGCTGGTGCCCGTGCGCCCCGAGAGCCCGCCCCCGCCCTGGGCCGCCCCCGCCCTGCGCGACGGCCATCTGCTGCTGTTCGGCGCCTGCTGGCCGCCCTTGGCCGTGCTCCTGGCCCGCTTCCCCCGCCTGTACGTCAGCAGCGCCAACCGCACCGGGCAGCCGCCGGCCCCCACCGCCGCGCGGGCCGCGGCGATGTTCGGCCCCGACATCCCCGTCACCGACGCCGACCATCTGCGCGACAACCACATCCCCCACGCCGCCACCACCATGCTGCGCATCACGCCCGACGGCGCCCTGCACCACATCCGCCACGGCGCGCAGGACCACGCCCACGGACCGGACCCCCGCAGCTACGTGGACCACCTGCTGCGGGGGCACACAGGGGGGTGAGACCTTCGGTCCTGGTGGGCTCGCAACGCCGTCACACCGACGGCCGTTCAGCGCGACGCCGCGCAGCGACGCGGACTGTGGCCGGCGCGTTCGCTCACTTCCAAGATCCACAACAGGTCGAAGTGCAAGGACATGCTCACACCGGGGGCGGCCGGCTGACCGGTACGGCATCGCGGTCCGCCCCGCGTCCTCGGGCCGCCCGGTGCACGGCATGCGGCGCGCCCCCGATCAGAGGGTGCGCCGGGGTCGTCGCGATGTTCCGGGGCCGGGTGTCCTCCACCCCCGGCTCCCCTACGATGGTCGAGGTGAACAGCGCATCCCACCTGAAGAAGTGGCTCGCCGGGCGTACCCGGGACCAGTTGACCGCTCTGCTGGATTCCCGGTCGTTGCCGGAGGCCGCCAGGTACAGCGGGCCGGTCGACACCTGGGGGCGGCTCGCCGACCACCTGCTGACCGACGCGTCCGTCGGTCGCGCGCTGGCGTCGGTGACCACCGGGGACCTGCGACTGCTGGCAGCGGTCGCGCAACTCGCCGATGCCACGCACGGACCCGCCCCGGCCGGTCCCCCGCCGTCGCGCTCCTATCAGCCCGCGCACGCCCCCGCGTTCGATCCGGCGGATCGGGCGGTGCCGCGGGCCGAGGTGCTGCGGCAGCTCGCGCCCGACGCCGCGGGGGTTGCAGCGGTCGAGGAGGCGCTGGAGCGGCTGGCGGCCTGGGCGTTGGTGTTGCCCCCGCACCCCCGCACGGTCGTCGTGCCCGCGTTGCTGCACCGCGGCTCCGCCGAGTTCCAGGGCTACGGCCGTCCCGCCGAGGAGCTGCTGTCCGCGGCCTTCAACGCTCCCGAGGTGCACGCGCTGGCCGACCGCCTGGGGGTAGGCCGTGCCCCCACCCGTGATCAGTCCCAACGCCTGATCATCGCCTTCCTCCGTGATCCCGCCCGCGTGCAGGCGCTGGCCGCCCAGGCCCCACCACCGGCCCGCCGTCTGCTCGCCCGGCTGGTGCCCGGGCCGCCGCTGCTGCGCACCCGCTACTTCGTCTCCCGCTCCGGCACGTATGCCGGACCGTACGACAAGTTCACCGAGCGCCTGGGCGGTTCGGGTGATCCGGGCAGTGACTGGCTGGCCCACCACGGCCTGCTGCTGCCGGTGGACACCGACCTCGCCGAGCTGCCGTACGAGGTCGCACACGCCTTGCGTGAGAACACCGCCGCGGGCATCGTGCTGACGCCGCCGGGCGTCACCTGCACCGCGCCGCTGCCGCGCGGCGCCCAGGGGCAGGCGCAGGCGGCCGCCGCCTCCGCCGCCGGATCCGCGGATCTGATCCTGCGGGCGGTGGCCGCCCAGCCCTTGGCGGTCCGCAAGGCGGGCGGCCTTGCCGTCCGCGAAACGCGGCGCGTGGCCAAGGACGCCGGGCTCAGCGAGGACCAGGCCCGCTGGTGGATCGATCTGGCCGCCACCGCCGATCTTCTCGGCCCGCATCAGGAGCAGCCTGCCGCCCCGTCCGGAGCGCGTCGCAGCCGCAGCCGCCGGCTCGCACCCGACGCCCCGGTGCGGCTGCTGCCCACCCCCCGCTACAACACCTGGAGCGGCCTGTCGCCGGCCCGCCGTCTGCTGCCCCTGGTGGCCACCTGGGGCGTCGTTCCCGAGGTCTTCACCTACTGGCCGGCGGACACCGACCAGAGCCCGGTCGCGTTCCTCGCGCCCACCGACCCGCGGGCGGCGGTGCTGCGCCACGGCCTGTTGGACGCATTGGCCGCCCTCCCCGCCGACCGCGGGCTGGTCGACAGTGCCGACGCCTGGGATGAAGTGCTCGCCTGCGCGGTGTGGTTCCGCCCGTCCCTCACCCCCTTCCTGGGCACCGCCGACCTGCTGGGGCGGGCCCAAGCCACCCTGGCCGAGGCCGACCGGCTCGGGGTGACCGCCCACGGCGCGCTCACGGCCGTCGGCCGCGCCCTGCACCGCCTGCTGCACGAGGGCGCCGCCCGCCACTTTCCCGCGATCCCCGGCGCGGGCATGGACCTCACCGACCGCCCTCCGCTGGCCGAGGCCGTCCAGGCCCTGTGCCAGACCCTTGACACGGTGCTGCCCGCGCCGCGCACCACGGCCCGTTTCCAGGCCGACCTGACCGCCACGGTCACCGGCGCCGCCACCGCCGACCTCACCGACCTGCTCTCCACCTGCGCGGAGCGCGAATCCGACGGCCACGCCACGGTCTGGCGCCTCACGGCCGCCTCGCTGCGCCGCGCCTTCGACACCGGCCTGAGCGCCGATACCCTGCTTGCCCGCCTGACGGAAGTCAGCGAGGACGGGACCGCGCTGCCGCAGCCCCTCACCTACACGATCAAGGACATCGCCCGGGCCCACGGCCGGCTGCGGGTGGTCCGCTCGGCCTGCTGCATCCGCTGCGACGATCCCCAACTGATCATCGAAGTCGCGGCCGCGCGCGGCCTGGCCAAACTGGGCCTGCGTGTCATCGCCCCGACCGTTTTGATCAGTACGGCGCCGCCCCAGGACACCCTCACCGCGTTGCGTGCAGCCGGTTACACCCCCACGTTGGAGGCGGAGAGTGGCACCACCGTCCTGGAGCGCGCTCCCCAGGAACGGGCTCACCCCCGATCGCCCGACGGCGCCCCGGCTCACCCGCACGACGGCCCAGGTCCGGCCACCGCGCCCGCCCTGGCGGCGGCGCTGCTGCGGAGGCCGGATGGAGACCGGGGCGAATCACCGATGCTGAACCCCGAGTTCCCAGAGCTCCCAGAGCCGGAGACGTCGCGGAAGCGCGGTCACAGCCGCATTCCGAGAGTCTGATCACCCACCGGCCCACGCACAGGGCCAGCGCGCAGATGCGGTGAATCGTCCGGCCGGGGTGCCGGTCCCGGGCAACGACCACAGCGCTGCTCTCCCCCGCATGATCCGGGCTGGTCCCGTCCAGTTCGGCCTGCATCCGCGCGCACCGCAGTGGTGTGAGCGCGGACGGCGGCACGAGTGGCGGTCGGGCGCCGCGGTACCCGCCCGCGGTCATCGGTGCGCGTCGCCGGCCAAGTGACACATGTCAGCGAAACCCGTGAGGAATCACGGCAGTTCAGCGGTGCTGAGGTTCGTAACATGGCGGGAGGGCACCTCTGTGCCCCGCACTGCGCGCCTGCATCCCGCCAAGGAGCCTTCCATGTCCCGTTGTCCGGCCTCGTCCGAACCGATCAGCGCCCGCGCCCCCCAGGGCGCCGCCAGGGCCGAGGGGATCAGCCGGCGGCGGATGATGACCACGGGCGCCGCCCTCGCTGTCGGCCTCGCGGGGACCGCAGCCACCGCACCCCCCGCCGCCGCAGGCGTGGCCCCGGGCCGGGCGCCGGGCGCGGTGCCGCCGCCCGTACGGCTCGTGCTTCCGCGCCCGAGCGGCGGGCAGGCGCTGGGAACCACAGCGCTGCATCTGATCGACCACCAGCGCCGCGATCCGTGGGTCCCCACTCGGCCGGTCCGCGAGGTGATGGTCCAACTCTGGTACCCCGCGCGCGCCGCGGCCGGCCTGCCCCGGGCGCCGTGGATGACCGCGGCGTCCGCCCAGGTCTTTCAGCAGACGGGCTATCTGCGGCCCGAGTACGCCACGTTGCCGGACACCCATGCCCGCAGCGGGGCGCCTGCGGACCTGCGGCAGGGGCGGCGCCCGGTGATCGTGTACTCGCACGGGCACGGCCAGCACCGTGGTTCCAGCACGGCGCTGGTCGAAGAACTCGCAAGCCACGGATACGTCGTGGTCACCATCGACCACACCTATGACGCCGGGCAAGTCGAGTTCCCCGGTGGCCGCGTCGAGTCGTACGCGATGCCTACGCCGACCGGAGACGATGACCCGACGATCCTCAAGGCGGTCGAGGTCCGGGTGGCCGACACCCGGTTCGTACTGGCGGAGCTGGCGCGCCGCGTGCGGGACCGCCGCCACCCGCTCCCGCACGGCGTCGGCGACCTCCTCGACCTGTCGCGGACCGCGATGTTCGGGCACTCCCTGGGGGGTGCCACTGCCGCCTCGGCCCTGGCGGCGGGGGTACCGCTCGCGGCGGGTGCGGATCTCGACGGCACCTTGTTCGGTCCGGTGGTGGCCGAGGGGCTGCGTCGGCCGTTGTTGTTGATGGGTGCGGACAGGGACACCGATTCGAGCTGGTCCGCGATCTGGCCCCGGCTGCACGGGTGGCGCCGGGGCATCCGGGTGACCGGTACTCTGCACTTCTCGTACACCGACTACGAGGCGTTCATGCCCCAGGTCGCAGCGCGGCTGGGAGCCACCGATGCGCAACTGGCCGAGTTCATCGGCCCGCTGGACGCCGCCCGGGCCCTTGCTCTCCAGCGGAAGCTGCTCGTCGCCTACTTCGACCTCCACCTGCGCGGCCGCCGCACCCCGATCCTCGACGGCCCCTCGCCCCGCTACCCCGAGCTGCGCTTCTTCGGCGGAGCCGCCTGACGCCGCTGTACCCGGCCCATCGCCGGTGGCCCGACACTCGACGCAGCCCCCGACCCCGACCAGCGCTCGACAGGGCCGGGGGCGGTACCCCCTAGCCGGCCCTCAACGCTCCCCGGTCAACCCACTCGGCGCGCGGAGCCACGCACAGTCAACGATTCCGCCCCGGAATGGCAGAGGTGGGAGCGATGGACACCTGGCAGGTGACAGCCACGCAGGACCGCCCAGCGACGGACGCGGGGCTCCGGTAGGCCCCGGCCGTCGCTCGGACGCTGGATCAGAATTGCACGTCCGCACAGGCGTAGAAGGCGTTCGAAGTGTCCGCGATGGTCCACACACCGACGATGAGTTGCTTCCCGCTCAGGCCGGTAGGGATCGTGCCCTGGTGGACGACCGTGGCCGGCGGTTGGCTCCCGTTGTAGGAGATCTTCAGGAACGGAGTGGTGTTCAACGCCGACCGGGTGAGCGGGCGGGTGGGGTCGTACCCGTTCTTGGTGAGGTAATAGGCGAAGTTCGTGGTGGAGTGCCGAGCTGTGAGCTTCCAGGTGAAGCTGTAGCTCTGTCCGCCGGTCAGGTGGGTGGCCGGCCAGGCGCCACCGCGCGGGGCGTCGAGCTGGGAGAAACGGGAGTTCCCCCCGCTGCAGATCCTGCCGTCTGCCGGCCCGGACGCCGGGAAGCCCTTGGGGCCTTCAACGCTCTGCGGCTCGTACTGGATGTCACCGCAGTTGGTGACGGTGCCTGCGGCGCACAGCGCCTGGCGGCTGGGCGGGGTGTTGATGTAGCCGTGACTGCTCGCGCTGCCGGTGGCGAGGGTGAACGAACATACGACACCGAGGCCGACCGCGACCGCACAGGTCTTCTTACGCATGATGCACTCCTGACAACGTGGGGGGGGGAGCTCTTGCGGATTGCTGCGAGGGATCCAGGCCACCAGAAGGTCTAGACCAAGTCGCACCCTAGACCCGGAGTACAGTCATGTCCACATCAATATCCGGCCATCCGCCCACCCCTCCGGGGGCGATGCACCGGGCGGAGACGTACCCGAAGCAGGTATGGTCATCGCCGGGCTCGCCCGGCACACCAGCGCCGCCAACCGGGACCGGGCGATGACCAAGACACCCTCGATGCCCGCTGGTCATCAAGGATGTGGCCGACCTGCCGATCGACGGCCGGCGGGGCGTGGTCCGGGTTCGGCGTCTGGTGTGTCCCACCCGCGGTTTGCCGCCACACCTTTCGCGAGCAGCTGCCCCGGGTGCTGGAGCGGTACCAGCGGCGCACAACCCACCTGACCAGGCAGATCAAGGCCGTGGTCAAGGAGTTGGCGGGCCGTGCGGGATCGTCGCGGAAACGCAAGAGCGGATTGCGTGCTGCCCGACCACACGGCCGACACGCCGGAAGCGTGGCTGCGCGAAAATCCTGGCGTCGAGGTCGTGTGCCGGGACGGCTCCGCGACTATGCCGAGGCCATCCGCCGCGCCCTGCCCGACGCAGTGCAGGTCGCCGACCGGTGGCACGTGTGGCACAACCCCTGCGAAACCGCCCTGGGTGAGGTCAAGGCACACAGCAGTGGTGTACGCGGCTGACGCCCCGACGCCGGCCAGAGGGCCCTACGGCCACCACGGCCGGATGCAGGGGCGTTTGTGGAGGGGTGGCAGGCCGGCCGAAGTCGACCGCGTGCTGTGACCGCGGCGGGCGGCACGGCCGTGGCCACGCACCACGGACCCCGCCCGGCCTACCGCAACGCTCACCGGCAACCGGGTGGACGGTGCTCACAAGCTCTCCCGCAGCAGGCTGGCCACCTCATACTCCGGCAGACGGCTGACCCCCGTCCGGGCCAGCGCCACCTGACCCTGCTCGACGACCTCCACCGCGTGTACGCCGCCGGGTACTGGCCGCAGCCAACTCCTCGGCGGCGTCCACGTGCTGCACGACGGCCTGCGGGCGGACTGCCGGTGTGCTCGGCCGCCTCCCGCATCCTGAGCGCTTGGCGAGGCGGCCTATCGGCCAACTCGACTGTGCGCCACCATGCAGGTACAACTACTAGCCGCTGATGGAGTGTGAACAATGGGTGAGCACGAGAAGCCGCCTGAGGATCTTGGGAAGGGCACCCCACCTCCTGGCAACGCGGATAGTCCGCCGCCGCCCGCGCCCCCGAGTAATCCGGGAAAGCACAGGAAGTAGGCACGTTTGCCTCACTACGGCGAGCATCAACTCCGCCTGGCCGACACCATGGAGCAGCACGGCCAGTGGCCCGAGCGTTCCCCGTGGATCCGCGAGGCGGTCGGGGCTCTGCCGCGGGACCGGTTCGCTCCAGACCGTTTGTGGACTTGGGACGGTCACATCTACCAGCCCATCGACCAGGCCACCGAGCCGGACCGATGGGCTACTGCCGTCTACGCGGGCCCCGACGAGCCGGCCGTCACCCAGGTCACCGGCGGTATCGCCACCTCCAGCCTGTCCGCGCAGAGCCTGGTGGTCGACATGCTCGACGCCCTCTTGCTGGAGGAAGGGCACCGCGTCCTGGAGCTCGGTACCGGCACCGGGTGGAATGCGGGCCTGCTGGCCTGCCGTACCAGCAGCCTGGTCACGACGGTGGAGACCGATCCGGCACTGGCCCTGCTGGCCCGTCAGCGGCTGGACGTAGCCGGCGCTACGGTGGCCGTGGAGGTCGGGGACGGCAACGCCGGCTGGCCGGCCAACGCCCGCTATGACCGGGTGATCGCGACCTACGCGGTTGGCCGGGTCCCGTGGGATTGGGTGGAGCAGACCGTGCCGGGCGGGCGGATCGTCACCCCCTGGGGTCACCTGGGACACGTCGCGCTGACCGTCGCCGACGACGGTCGCTCGGCCTCTGGATGGTTCCAGGGCCTGGCGATGTTCATGCCCGCCCGCGGCACCGCCCCCGCCCGCCGCTACCGACAGGTGCGCGAGGAGACACCCCCGACCGGCGACCGGCCGTTCCTACGCGCCCTAGAACCCTTGCGCGACGACTGGAACCTCCGCTTCGCGCTGCGCGTCGCCCTGCCCGACCTGCAGATCAATACGGCCGTCGACGAGGACGGGCTGAACGCCTGGGTGCACGACCGGACCTCCTGGGCCTCCATCGCAGCCGTCGGCGACGGCCGGACCATCGCGACCCAAGGCGGCCCACGCCAACTGGCCGACGACGTCGAACAGGCATGGGACCAATGGATCGCTGAGGGCCGGCCCACGCTGTACGACTACGGAATGACCGTCAAGCCGGACGGTCAGTACGTATGGGCCCACGACGCGCACACCGGCCCCCGCTGGCCGACCGGCCCAGTTGCCCCGGCCACCGACAACCTCCTTGCGGGCTGAACCCGGTATCGCCCCGCGAAGCCCGCCTGCGACAGGGCTCTCACCGGTGGTGCGACAGCCGTCGCAGGTGTTGATCCGAGATTCCTTGGCCTCCCTCCCGCGCACGATCAGTGCGGCTATCGCGTACGTGAAGTCGATGCGGCAGCGGACCGTCTCGGCGGCCTGCCGGTCCGACAGGCCGACCAGAAACTGCAGCACACAGACGGTGGCCAGTTGAGCCGGCGAGAGACCCGGACGCCCGCCACGCGGGTACCAGTCGGCGATGTCCTCGTCGCATCACAGCCCAACCAGCCGGTCGCGCACCCATTTCGCCGTCGTGCCAGCCGGGTTGTTCGCACACGCGATCCGCGCAGTCAGAGACGGTACGTGCTCACCGGAACACGGGCGCAGGGACAACAGGCACCCCAACAGCTACATCGGTCATCGGAACCATCCGAGCATGCCCGCTGATCATGCTGCCGCACCGGAAGACTCCAGGATCCCCGACAGGGACAAGCTGAGGTCTACTTGTTCTTCCGAATGAACAGAGACAGCTTCCAGCGTCCTCGGCTGGGCACGCGCCCTCCGACCGAGTAGGAGACCATTCAGATGGGCCGAACGGAGCCCTTGGTTGACCTTCACCTTGGGGGAGCCCACAGCATCAGTGGGGCCAGGCGACGTGCCTGGCATGAGGAGGAACGAGCATGGGGTTGCTGACCATCGGGGCGTTCGCGAAGGCGTCCCGGCTGTCGCCGAAGGCGCTGCGTCTTTACGACGAGCTCGGCCTGCTTGCTCCCGCTCGCGTCGACCCGGTGACCGGCTATCGCCTCTACGCACCGGAGCAACTGGATCAGGCCCGGCTGGTTGCCTGGCTCCGACGGCTCGGGATGCCTCTCGCCCGCATCCAGCAGGTCTGCACCCTGGATGCAGGTCCGGCAGCCCAAGAGATCCGTGCGTTCTGGTCCCAGGTCGAAGCCGACATCGCCGCACGGCGGGACGTGGCCACCTTCCTCATCGACCACCTCTCCTGGAAGGACCCTGCCATGTCCCCGATCGCCGAGCCCCTGGGCATCCGCTACGCCGCCCTATCCGACACCGGCCTTGTCCGCGAGAGCAACCAGGACACCGTCTACGCAGGGTCCCGCCTGCTCGCCGTCGCCGACGGCTACGGCAGCGCAGGTGCCCCCGCAAGCGCTGCCGCTGTCGACGCGCTCAAGAGCCTCGAAACCCACAGCATCGCGGCGGGCAATCTCCTCAACGTCCTCGAAGACGCGATCGACCAGGCCAAGCAGGCCGTGCACGACGTCTCCGATACCGCCCCCTCCTCCGAAGAGGCCGGCACCACACTCACCGCGATGCTCTGGACCGGCTCACAACTGGCCCTCGTCCACATCGGCGACTCCCGCGTCTACCTCCTGCGCGACGGCGAGCTGTTCCAGATCACTCAAGATCACACCATGGTGCAGGCGATGATCGACGAAGGACGCATCAGCCCGCAGGAGGCCCTCTCCCACCCCCAGCGGTCACTGTTGGTTCGGGCCCTGGGCCAAGAAGCCGATGGCACCCCCGACATGCGTCTGCACGACGCACAGCAAGAAGACCGCTACCTGATCTGCTCCGACGGCCTGTCGACCGTCGTGCCGACCGAAGAAATCCGCCGAGTGCTCTGCGATATCAGCGAACCCGAGCACGCGGTCCGCGAACTCGTCGCCCTCGCCAACAGCTCCGGCAGCCCCGACAACGTCAGCTGCGTGGTCGCCGACGTCGCGGAGCTCCAGCAGTAGAAGCGAGCGGCATGCACATCGAGTCGTACCAGATCCGCTCTCACGAACTCATCCGCGAAGCGGACGAATACCGACTCGCCCACCACGCCAGGAAGGCCACACCGGTCCGCCGATCCATGCCGGCCGGCACACGGCGACCGACTCCACGACGCCGGCCGGCTTGGCTCCGCGGGTGAACCAGCACGCTGCCTACGGTTGAGCGGGACACCGACCGCCGAGCTGCCCCACTCAGCCGTAGGCACCACAGGTCATCACCTCGCCCTGCCCCCGGTTTTCCGGGACACGACACGTGCTGTCCCGTCCCAGACGATCCGGCCCCCTCTCAGGTGGTCTGGTCCGATTCGCTCGGCGTCTCAGACGAGTCGAAGCCCAGAACCGGTACCACCCAGACCCATCTCCGAAGGACCACGTCAACTCAGACGGCGACCAACATCCACACCCACAGGACCAGGCCAACTGAGACACCCGCATCCCTCCATCCCCATCGATCCAGTCACCACAGGTCACAACCCTGCGCACAGGCCTGATCGTTGGAAACGGGACACCTGCGGAGAGCAGCGCCGAGTACGAGGCGGCGGGGTAGCCGCCCTGGGTCCACCCCCACGCGTGCGGGGAGCAGAGTCGTGGATCGTCCAGGCGCCCGAGGGTCCCGGCGGTCTCTGAGGGATCCGCGCGCCGCCCTTGGGTCTCACTCGTGCCACGAGGACGTGCCTGTGACTCCTTCTATCAGCGGCGCTCGGGTCGTAGTCTGGTGGTGTGCCGGTGCCCGACTTCCGGTCCATCACCGCGCTTCCGGGGGAGGTTGTCTGTGGTCTCGGTGCTGCTGAGTATTCTGGCAGGTCTGCTCCTGCCCGTCGCCGTCCTCATGCTGATTGTCGGCAGACGGCTGCTGTTCTGGGGTCCCGATGCGCTGGAACTCCCCTGGCAGGTTCTGTACTTGTTGGTGCTCGCCGTGATCTTCCTGGTGATCGGCTTCGCGGCGTGGACCGATTCCGGCTGCGGCGCCGAGTGCCAACCGGTGGTCACGCCCGTACTCCCTTGACCGGACCTGTGAACTTCCCTTACTGCCCCGCCCGGGCATCGTCTCTTGAGGGACCGACGAAGCGTCCGACGTCGGCGCGGGACCCGCAGGCCAGGACTCGCACACTCATCGAGGACACACCCACCCCGGCACACCGACCCCGCGGACCGCGACGCGGCCGCCGGGCGGTGACCGCAGGGGCGGCGATCCAGGCGGTGGCGGCTTCCCCGGCAGGCTGACGGCCGCCCGGCGGATCCGTACGGGCCTCAGGACATGCTGCCCCGGCACACCGTCCCCGGAGCCGGAGTGCGGCCCGTGCGGAGGTATTGGTCGACCGCCTCCGTGACGCAGCGGTTCTGCGGGTAGGTGCCGTGGCCCTCCTCCTGGGCCGTCAGGAGCACGCCGACACCGTCGCCCAGGGCTCGGGCCATGTGGAGGGCGCCGGAGTAGGGGGTGATCGGGTCGCCGGTCCCGCCGACCACCAGGACGGGGGCCGCGCCGTCGGCCTTCACCTGTGGCGTGGCGCGCTCGCCGTCGAACGGCCAGCCGTAACAGAGGTAGACGGCGGTGGACCAGGCCGCGCCGAAGACGGGCGAGGCGGCTTTGATGCGGGCCGCGTTCTGGTCGAGGCGTTCGAAGTCGGGGCGCAGGCTGGAGTCCGCGCAGGTGATCGCGGTCTGGGCGGCGCGGCTGTTGTCGGATGGGGTCGCCGCGTGGTCGGCGGAGCCGCTGTCGTCCGCGCCCTGGCTCAGCGGACGGCCGTCGTTGTGGTCGATCAGCGCGGTGAGGGCCTCGGCGAGCGGCGGCCAGCCGTCGGTGCCGAGGTCGAGATAGTCGCTGACGGCGTGCGCGAGGTCGTTGGCGTCGAGCTTGATTCCGTCGCCGGCCGGGGCGGGCTTGTTCTTCAGGCGCTCGGCCAGGCGCGCCATGCGTCGCGCGGCCTCCTGAGGCCCGTCGCCGGTCGGGCAGTGGCGGATACGGGCCGCGCAGTGCGCAGCGAACCGGTCGAACGCCGCCTGGACCGCCTTGACCTGCGCCACCTGCTCCTCGTGGTGGTCCTGGGTCGGATCGACGGACGCTTCGAGGACGAGCCGTCCGACGTGCGAGGGGTACAGGTGGGCGTAGACCGCGCCGAGCTCCGTTCCGTACGAGACGCCGAAGTAGTGCAGCCGCTCGTCGCCCAGGAGGTAGCGCATCAGGTCGAGGTCGCGCGCGGTCTGCGAGGTGCCGATGTACGGCAGGAGCGCACCCGAGTGCTCGGCGCAGGCGTCGGCCCCCTCGTAGCCGGTGTCATCCGCAGTCTTCCCGCAGCGCACGGGGATGGTCGCGCCAACGCCGCGCGGATCGAAGGAGACCAGGTCATAGCGGTCCAGGAGCGGCTGGTACTGGTGGAGGAATCCGGGCAGTGCGCTCACGCCGGACACGCCGGGGCCGCCGAAGTTCAGGACGAGCGACCCGATGCGGCGGTCGTTCGGGCCGGTGGCCTTACGGCGGATCAGGGCGACGTCGATCGTCCTGCCGTCCGGTTTCCGGTAGTCGAGGGGGACCTTCACGACGGCGCAGTCGTAGCCCGTGCGCGCGGTGGGCGGCGAGGTGCAGCGGGCCCAGTTCAGGTGCTGGCCGGTGGTGAGCGCGGTGGGCAGACCAGCGGGCGGGTTGTTCGCGGTGAACTCCGTACGCGGCTGCGCACTGCGGCCGGGAGCGTCGTGCTGGAGCCAGGCGCCGACGGCCCCGATCACGGCCAGGACGACCACAGCGATGATGCGCACACCGACCGAAAGGCCCGGCCTGCGGCTTCGTATCGGATCTGCGCCACTCATCGAAATCCCCACGCTCCCACCCCTGAACGCCCATCCCATACCCGTGAACGTCCGACCATCCGATCGTCCAATGAGTGCAGAGTACAAGCCGCCTGAGACAGCTCGGCAGCTCGCGAGAGTGCCCACACCTGCAGACCACCTCGTACTCACACAACTCCTCCTGCCGGTCCGGCCCAGCGCGTACAGGGCGCCGAGCTGCCCGGTGTCCGGCGGCCCCAGGCCGTCACCAGGGCCGCGCGCGAGAGCGCGCTCCCACATGCTGTCCCGGAACCTGACGGCCAGCCAGGCGGCTCCTTCGACGGTCCGGCGGGACTGCTCCACCGTGTCGACGTCGACGCCGGACTCCTGCTCCAGACGACGTGCCGGCCCTCCGGCCGGTGTGGAACAGCCGCAGGTGCGACCTTGACGCGGCAGGCACGGCGACGGCGTACGGCCGGGAGCCCAGGCGCTCCGCACGACGCGCTGCGTTGAACGGGTCCATCCCCGCGGGGGCCCTGGCCGGCGCGTCCCGGCGGCCGGCGCGGGGTGCAGCCCCTCGTCGGGGCGGCTTGCGTCAGCCTTCATGTCGACATCGCAAGACTCAGGTCGCCACGTGCCGTACCGCCTGGCGTGCGGCCTCAAAGGGTGTCCGGTCGAAGAGGAACCGGCTGTAGGTGATCTTGCCGCCCGTGACGGTGACGCACTCGGCGCCTGGCGCGTGTTTCACCGGGACCGTCTCGGTGACGTACATGACCAGCGCGGTCTTGTCGTCCCCGAAGGCCGCGATCATTTCCGCGCCGATGAGCATCTGCACGAACGGGCCCATGAAGGCGCGGTACGCCGCGGCGCCCTCGATACGCCCGGCCGGGGCGTCGCAGATGATGTCGTCGGCGATGTACGTCATGGCACGTTCGAAGTCCTTGCCGGTCCACGCTTCGTGGTAGGCCAGCGCGGTCTGCAGTGCGGGGCTGGTGTGGTCGGTCATCGTCGTTCCTCTCGGGTCACGAAGTCGCGCGCCTCCTGGAGATACGCGACGCAGGCGTGTTCGTCGGCCGGGGTGAGGCGGACCCACTGCCGCGCGGGGTGTCCGCCGCGCGGGTCGCAGGCGCGCCCCGCACCGGCGGCGATGAGTTCGGTGACGCGTGCTGCGGGAAGCTTGACCACGAGATCGTGGCGGGTGGTGAACGCATAGAACCGTCCGGCTGCCTTCAGGCCCGGGCTGTGCAGCATGCGACCCTGCTCGTCGCCCGGGTGGAGTTCGAGCAATTGTTCGAATACCTGTTCCGAAGTCCTCATGTGTGTTGAGACACCGCCGCTGTCCCCAACGGAACGGTGCAAGGATGCGATGGTGACCGAGGACATCCTGGCCTGCGCCCAAGCCGGCGATCCGGAGGCGTTCGGCAAGCTCGTCGACCCGTATCGCGCCGAGCTGCACCTGCACTGCTACCGGATACTCGGCTCACTGACCGATGCCGAGGACATGCTGCAGGAGACGCTGCTGGCGGCCTGGCGCGGCCTGGAGGGCTTCGAGGGCCGGGCATCACTGCGGGCCTGGCTGTATCGCATCGCCACCAATCGATGCCTCAACGCTGTTCGCGACGCGGGTCGGCGCCCCCCTCTCGCGCCGGTCCCGCCGTTCGAGCCGACCGAACCCACCCGTCGCGGCGAGGCCACCTGGCTCCAGCCGTACCCGGACACGTTGCTCCAACGCATTCCCGACGCCGGCCCCCGGCCAGAAGCGCGCTATCAGAGCAAGGAGGCGGTGGAACTCGCGTTCGTCGCCGCGCTCCAACAGCTGCCGCCCCGCCAGACGGCGACGCTGGTGTTGCGCGACGTGCTCGGCTTCTCCACGGCAGAGGTCGCTGCCATGCTGGACACCACCGGAACCGCCGTCAAAGGCGTCCTTCAGCGCGCACGCGCCGCCCTCGACAAACACCGTGGTCCCCCGACCACGGTGCGATCCGGCTCCGCTCAGGAACGCGACCTCACCCGGCGCTTCGCCCAGGCATTCGCCGCCGACGACATCGACGGGGTCGTCGCTCTGCTCACCGACGACGCGTGGCTTGCGATGCCGCCGGCACCGCACGAATACCAAGGCACGGCGGCCATCAGCTCGTTCCTGCGCACCAGCGCGGTCTGGCGTGCGGGCCGCCGGTTCCGGCTCGTCCCCACCCGCGCCAACGCTCAGCCGGCGTTCGGCTGCTATCTCCCCGACGCCTCCCACCCGATCGCCCGCCCGGCCGGCCTGATCGTGCTCACCATGGGCGACGACCGGATCCTGGCCGTCACCCGGTTCCTCGACAACGAGTTGCTGCACCGATTCGGTCTGCCCGCGAAAATCACCCTGCCGGCATAAGCACGCCACGCGGAGACCCGCCGCCGTCACCTTGGCAGCTAATACTTCCTCGACAGCGCCGGCAGCGACCAGGAGCCCGTCTGCAACCACCGCGACGACACCGCCTTGCGCATCGAGGCCGCCGCGCTACCGCTACGCCGCTGTCCGGCCCTCCAAACGGCTTCTCGTCGTCCACGATGACCGGGTCTCCGATCTCGACACGGCGCCGGCTCCCACTGGTGGTCGAGGAAGCCCGGGACGGGGACAACAGCGAGGATCACCGCTCGTGCCGCCTCCGACCAGGCATGTTGCCCGGAATGCGGTGTTGGCTCAGCTCGGATGCATGACCGGTACCGACGGCGGATCGCCGATCTGACCGTTGGCGGTTCGGGAGCGGCAGAACAGGATCTGCTTCGGCGAGGTGCTCGTGAACGGGGATTGATCGTAGTCTCCGTAGCGCTGCGCGACGTCGAGACCGGCCAGCCGGCAGAGCGCCGAGAGTTCCTCGGGAAAGAAGCAGCGCATGCTGACCTTCTTGGTGCGCACGCACACGCCGTGGCGTAGGTAGTCCAGTGTGAAGCGCAGCACTTGGGCGGCTGCGTCGTAGCTGGTCGTCGCTCGCACGTCGAGCCTCGCCCCATCCCGGTCCACGACCGACTTGTGGTGGTAGGGCGACTCGGGGAGCCGGCACAGCTTGGCCATGTCCGGGTTGAACACGTCCAGGATCAGGGCCCCGCCTGGTCGCAGCACGTTGCGCGCCGAGGTGAGGAACGCGACCACGGAATCCAGGTCGTGCAGGTGCTGCATGGCGTTGGTTGCCGAGAACACCAGGGCGAAGCGCCTGCCGGAGCGGATGTCTCGGCAGTCCTGTTCCAGCCACTCGACTGGCAGTCGCTCGTCCTCGGCTCGCTGACGGGCGCGCGCAAGCATCGAGGGCATGATGTCAAGCCCTGTGACCTCGACAGCCGCCCGCGCGATCGGCAGGGTGATGCGCCCGGTTCCGCAGGCCACCTCCAGGACCGGACCGCCCGCCCGGACCGCTTGGCCGAGGAAGAACGGGATGTCGTGGGTCCGCGCGGCGAACTCCTGGTCGTAGAAGTCCGCATCGTCGTATACGGCCAGGTCCTCCAGCGGTCTCATCGTGCCACCGCCGGCGTCGGGCCGAAAGCGTCAGCAAGGCTGGTGAGGACGGAGCCGGACCAACTGCTCTCCCCGAACACGCCGACCGGCATGGCAAGCACGCCGCATTCGCGCCGGAGCGTCTCCGCGGGGATGTCAACCGGGAAGAAGTAGTTGCCGGGACAAGTCCGGCTCACCGTGGGAATCGCCCCGAGCACGTCGTCCGGCAACCGCTCGAACAGCCGCTCAGCCCGTACGGCCAGTTCGTCGACGACCTGCCGGGGCACATCGCTGTACTCGGTCAGCAGACGGTCGGCGAGCCTCAGCTGCGCCGACGTCGGCGGATCCGCCCGGAATGCCTCGGCCAATGCGGCTTGCGCCGGACCCAGCAGGACCACGCCGAACGTGCGTGGCCACAGCCATCCCTTGGTGACCGAATGCAGCAGGACCGCCCGCCCGGTGTCCAGCAATCGCCGTGTGCCGGCAGCGAACGGGGCTCCCAGGTCGTAGACGCTGTCGATCAGCAGGCAGCGGCGTGGTGATACCCGCAACCACGAAATTACCGCGGCACACTCGGCATCGGACAGGTATCGGCCGAGCGGCTTGCTGGGGTTGGCGAGCAGCAGGTATTCGGGCCGGTGGTCCGCCGGCGACCTCGGCAGGGCCGGAGCCGGTAGCGTCGGGTAGGACGCGGGCTCCAGGCCCGCAGCGCGGGCCAGCTCGAGGTAGACCGGGTACACATCGCTGGGCAGCCACAACCTCGCTTGCGCGGCGCGCAGCCAGTGGAACACCACGCCGAGCCCGTGACGGACCCCTCGACAGACCATGGCGTGGCCGGACCACTCTTCCGGCAGCTCGAAGCGGCGCAGCCAGGCACGGGCGAGATCACACCGGTACACCGTACCCATGTCGGTCGGCGGTTCCGGCCGCATCGGAGCAAGCGCCCGGTACACGTTGGTCTCGGCGGCGTCCAGAAGCGACGAGGAGGCACTGAGCTGCTGCTGGCAGAATTCCTGGAACGCGTCGAACCTCATGCCGTTGCACCTTCCGGCACGATCTCGCTGGCCCGGTCCTCCAGGGAGGCGTAGCAGCGTCCGTCGGCCATGACGTTCCAGCTGCGTGCGATCCCGTTGGTGCGTTCCCAGAGCAGGCTGGGTTCGGTGTAAGCGGCGATCCGCATCGGCCGTCCGTCCCAGCTGCCGTGGTAGACCGGCGCGCCCCAGGGCAGGCGGCTCTCCAGTTCGAGGCCGTGCTGCTCGGCGAACCGGGTGACGATGGACAGCGAAACCTGGTGCTTTCGGCTCCAGACGTTGGCGGCGCGGTCGAAGTAGAGCGACTCAGTGCTGGTGGATACGTAGAGCTCTTTGAAGCAGACTTCCTCGACACCGAGAGCCGCGGCCCACGAAAGGTAGTCCGCGACTTCGGCCGCGTCGGCGACGCCGCCGTGCTGGAGCACGCAGATCAGCCTCATCCGCAGTCCCGGCCAGCGGTCACGTTCCACGCGCCAGGTGTCGATCACAGAGTTCACCGGTGTGCGCAGCATCATCAGCCGCTCACTGACGGCGTCGTCCTGATGGTGCCGGGAGACCGCCAGCACGCTCAGGCCTGCGGCGCTCAGGGCTGCGAGGCGGCCGGCCCGGTCAGCGTGCCGGCCCTTCGCCAGGGTGTGCGCGTTGGTGATCAGGACGACCTTCGGGAAGGCCGCCGAGCAGGCGGACACCAGTCGCAGCTGCTGTTCGAACGGTATGAGCGTGGGCTCCCCGCCGCCGGTGATCACTGCACGCTCGGCACCCGCCGCACGGGCGCGCGCCAGCCAGTGGGCGACCGCGTCCCACGGGACCCGTGCCGGCGCTTGGTCGCTGGAGATCGAAGCCGAGGAGAAGCAGAACGAACACCGGGCTTGGCAGGCGGAGGCGACGGGCAGAAGCGAAACCGAGCGCGGTCGCGTGTCGGCGTAGCGTCGCTGTGCCGATCCGTGCAGGCGCAAGGACGCCGCCATCGCATCCTCGACGGTTGTCGGGCGCAGAGTGAACTCGTCGCCTGCTTGGTCGAGCTCGTGGACTGCTGACAACCGGATGCGAGCCTCGTGCAGTTCCATGCCGAGGCCGGTCGACACGTTGGGCACCAGCTTGTCGGGGTCCACCGCGGTTTCCAGCACCAGCAGCCGGTCGTCCGGAATGGCCAGACGGTCCAGCAGGCGTCGCGCCTTGCCGATGCCGATTCCCAACTCCGCGCGGGTCAGCAGGTGAAACCGGTCGGGATAGGTACTCTCCGGAATCCCCGCCTTACCGTAAGCGAATGCGTATTTGTCGAAGCCCTTAGCGAAGTTCGACAGCACGATGACGTGGAAGCGCCGGTCACTGTGGTTCATCCCGTCATCATGCATGAACGGGCCCCAGACGACATGGGCCGAACTGCAGGCGGAACGCGGTGGCCCGAAGTCCGCTTCGAGCCGGCGCACCAGCCCGCCGAACGCGAGGCACGTCGCGGCGTGGTCATAGGGCCTCGGCCGTCCCAACCGTTCGGGGTCGTCGCTTTCGCGCGGGAGGGCCGGCAGTTCCGTCTCCGGTGGAGCGGGTTCTGGCACGGCTCTCACGTACTTCGCCGCCTGCGGGGTACTACAGGGGACGTCGCATACTCGGTGATCATCGCGGCTTTATGAGCGCCGTGACGACCGGGCCCCGTACCGGGGCTGATGGAGAGGGTTGATGGGGGTTATGGAAAGCCGGAACGAACTGGCGGTACCGGAGACGGTGGAGTCTCCCGCGTTGCGGCCGCCGCCGACCAAGGGAGTCGCGGGGTGGATGCTGCGGCACCGGGTGCAGCCGGTCGGGCCGGCGGCGGGCGAGGGGCACGCCCAGGCGCACCCATGGTGGAAGGTGATGTGCCTGACGGGTGTGGACTACTTCTCCAGCTTGGCGTACGTGCCGGCGATCGCGGCGCTGGCGGCGGGGGCGGTGTCGCCGTTGGCGACGTTGCTGATCGTCGCGCTGACGCTGGTGGGGATGCTGCCGATGTACCGGCGGGTGGCCAAGGAGAGCCCGCACGGCGCCGGGTCGGTGGCCATGCTGGAGGATCTGCTGCCGTTCTGGCGGGGCAAACTATTCGTGCTGGTCCTGCTCGGCTTCGTCGCCACCTCATGGATCATCACCATCACCTTGTCCACCGCCGACGCGTCGGTCCACGTCGTGGAGAACCCCTTCTTCCCGGCGGCCCTGCACGGGCACGAGGTCGTCCTCACGGTGGTCCTGCTGCTGCTCCTGGGTGGGGTGTTCCTGCTCGGCTTCAATGAGGCCGTCAAGGTCGCCATCCCCCTGGTCGCGGTGTTCCTGCTGCTCAACGCGGCCGTCATCGGGGTGGGGCTGGTGCAGGTGTTCACCACGCCGGGTGCCTGGACGGCGTGGACGAACGCCCTGACCGACGGCGGAGGAGGCTTCGGCCACATCCTCAGCCCCGCGCTGCTCGCGTTTCCGCTGCTGGTCCTGGGCTTGTCCGGGTTCGAGACGGGGGTGAGCATGATGCCGCTCATCGCCGCCGAAGGCGCCGACGCGGAGGAGAAACTGCGGTCGAGGATCCGCAACGCCCGCAAGCTGCTGACGACCGCGGCCCTGGTGATGAGCGTGTACCTGCTGGCCGCGAGCTTCGTGACGACCGTCCTGATCCCGCATGAGCTGTTCGAGTCCGGCGGGGCCGCCAACGGGCGGGCCCTGGCGTGGCTGGCCCACGAACATCTCGGTGAGGCGTTCGGCACCGTCTACGACATCAGCACCATCCTCATCCTGTGGTTTGCCGGTGCCTCTGCCATGGCCGGCCTGGTCAACATCGTCCCGCGCTACCTGCCCGATTACGGTATGGCTCCCGAATGGGGGCGCGCGGTGCGGCCCGTCGTGCTGGTCTACACGGCCCTGTGCGTGATCATCACCATCGCCTTCGACGCCGACGTCGACGCCCAGGCCGGCGCTTACGCCACCGGCATCCTGGCGATGATGGTCTCCGGTGCGTTCGCCGTCACCGTCTCCGCCCTGCGCCGCCGCCGGCGCGCCGCGACCGGCGGCTTCACAGCACTCACGGCCGTGCTGCTCTACGCACTGATCGCGAACATCGTCGACAAACCCGACGGCATCGCGATCTCCGGCATCTTCATCGCCGGGATCATCATCGTCTCGTTGATCTCACGCATCTCGCGCACCACCGAACTGCGAGCTGAGCGCATCGTCTTCGACCCGGCCGCCCGCCAGTTCATCACCGACACCCTCGCCTACGACCAGGCGATCAACATCATCACCAACCGGCGTCAGGCAGGTGACCGCGCCGAGTACGCCGACAAGGAGCGCGAACAGCGCGGTGACAACCCGGTGCCCGGCCACGCGGACGTGCTGTTCCTGGAGATCGACGTGGTCGACCCCTCCGATTTCAGCGAGACCCTCACCGTTCGTGGTGTCGAGGTCGACGGCTACCGGATCCTGCGCGCGAACGCGCCTGCCGCCCCGAACGCCATCGCCACGATCCTGCTCGCCCTGCGCGATGCCACCGGCGTCAAGCCGCACTGCTACTTCGCGTGGGCCGAGGGCAGCCCCCTGATCCACATGTTCCGCTACTTCCTCCTCGGCCGCGGCGACACCGCACCCGTCACCCGCGAGATCATCCGCGCACACGAACCCGAACCGTCCCGCCGCCCCGGCATCCACGTCGGCGGCTAGTCAGTAGCCGGCCACACAGGCGCTGTCCCGGGCCATCACCGTCGCCGGACTGCCGGCCGCAGCCGACGCCCCCGGCGCGGTCCTGCGCGAGCCGGCCGCCTACTGCGACGCGGACGCCGACGCCCTCGTGGTGTGCCTGGACTGGCACGGTCGCACCAATCCCCCATAGGACCCAGCCGGAGCGCTCGATACCTGTAGGCCGCCAGCCCCGCCAGTGGCACGCATCTGCAGGGCCAGGGCCGCACCGTCGATGGTGGCCTGCCGTCGTCTCACCTGCTTCAGCCGGTGGTGTCGGCGAGGGTCGCGAAGGCGACGATGTTGCCCAGGTAGCTGCGGGATTCGGGGTCCCAGTTGCCGCAGGTGATCAGGCGCAGTTGGGGCCGGTCGTCGGTGGTGGAGTAGATGTCCAAAGTGGGGAAGTCGTCCTTGGGAAACGCGCGCACCGCGTTCGTGGCGAAGGTGGCGGTGGTGCCGTCGGCACGGGTGACGCTGATGCGGGCGCCCGCGGTGAGAGCGCCGAGCCGGTAGAACACGGCGGGCCCGGTCTCATGCGAGTCGACGTGGCCAAGGATGACGGAGGCGCCGAGCTGTCCGGGGGTGGGCGAGTTGTTGTACCAGCCGGCCTGCAGCGGCTGCCAGGGGACTTCGACGGTTCCGTCGGCGTTACGGCCCAGGGACAGAAGGGTGGTGTGGACGCCGATGGCGGGGATGTCCAGCGAGACCGGCAGGGACGCCGGGAGCACGTGTGCGGCTGTCGGGTGCGGCGCAGCTGTGCCGGGTGGCTGAGGCGAGGTCGGATGCGCAGTGGTGGCCGGTGCGGCTACCGCTGGGGGCTGCGGTGGTGGGGTGCCCCCGCCGGGGGTGCCGGTGAGGGCAACGGCGGCGCCTGCTCCGGCCAGCGCGAGTGCGGCGGTGAGGCCGATCACGGTGCGGCGGCGGGTGCTGCCGCCCCCCGCCGGACGGGGGGCGGCAGCTTCACGGTCCGGCTCACGGCCGGTGCCGGACCCTGTCCGGTCGGTCATCGTTGGGCCTCGGTGTTCCTGCGCCGCAGGATCAGCGTGCCGGCCAGCGCTGCGACCGCAGCGGCCCCGAGGCCGATGGCGACCAGGTCGGTGTCGTTGCCGCCGGAGGAGGCCTGACTGGCTCCGTCACCGGTGCCCGCTCCCCCGGTGGGCATGGAGTTCAGGGCTCCGCAGATGGCGGGGGCGGTAGCTTCCTGGGGCAGCTTGGGGTCCAGTTCGCTGGCGCCCAGGACGCTGTCGTACTTGCCGTTGTGGTTGTAGTCGATGCCGTGCACAACGATCACGGCATTGTTCGCCCGCACCGCGTCCGCCACGTCCGGGGTCACGGTCATGGTGCGGGTGTAGTGGAACGAGCCGGTGGCGGGGAAGCGGTCGACGGCCAGCGCGCTGTTCGGGCTGGTGTCGCCCCGGGTGGTCAGCGACGTGCCGATCTTGCCGTAGGCGGGCAGGCCGTCGGTGGTGCTGATGGCTTTGTGCCCGTTGTGATCATGTGCCGCGTCGGCCTTCGGGCACTCGCCCGAGCCCTTGATGTGGATGTGCTGGGCGTGCGGGGAGCTGTCGAGCAGCTGGTTGGCGGTGACCGAGACGGTGGCCTGGTTGCCCGACAGCGTGACCGTAGCCGTGCCGGATCCGTCGACCATGTTCGTGGCGACCGGATCGAGGGTGGCCTGATAGTTCGTACCGCCACCGGCGTCGTGTGCGGACGCGACCGCGGGCAGCGCCAGCGGGACAGCGAACGCCGCGATACCCACCAGAGGAAAAAGGGTCTTGTTCATGGCCTACTCCAAACGGAGCCCCGCGGCAGTCCGGTGCCGCAATGAATGGGGGGCTCGTGTGCCAGAGGGAGGAACGGCGGCCGAGATAGATTTGCCAAGCCGCCAGGATCAACTCACACCCCATATTCGGACCTGACACCCGAAGCGGATGGGTCCAAAGTTCCGGCCATCCTGAAACTCTGAGTCAGCAACCACATCGCGTGCCTGAACGGACAACCCAACTCTCCGCCGTACCGGAGGCTGTTCCTGCTGTCCTTGATACTGGCCCCGAGACCAAGGAAAGCCCCGTCGAACCCTCGCGTCCGCGCACCTTCCTACCGCACCCATCCCTTCTCTCGGGTGCAACAGAAGGTGGAGGGCAAGAGGGTCGTCAGGGTTTCCAGTGATGTCAGGCCAAGGGCGCAACCTTCCCGGGCGGCGGGCCGGCCCAGGAACAGAGGAACCGTGCCGGATCCCTGCGAGGCACGTGCTCATCCTGCGTGTGGTGCGGCTGTTCCGCTGGGGCGACGCGTGAGACCCCAGGTCAGCGGACGATCCCAGCCGCTGTTGCCGCCGTGACCCAGGACGCAAACTCCTGTGTGAGCCGCTGGTAGAGGTCGGCATTCGACAGGGCGCGGGGATCATCGCCCGCGGGGAAGAACCCGGCGTTGTCGACCACGCGCTTGGCCGGTACCGGCAGCTCGTCGAGCCTGCGCAGGAAATCGAACTGACGGTCGTCCGGGTCCCCGAAGGCCACGAACTGCCAGAAGATCGGCAGCCGGGCGGCGGTGCACAGCACATGCTCGGCGGCGGTCCGAGAGCTGGGACTGCCGTCGGTCTGGAAGATGACGAAGGCGGGGTCGGTGGCGCCCGAATCGGCGTAGTGGTCGATGACCGCCTGCATGGCCAGGTGGTAGTTGGTGCGGCCCATGTGGCCGAAGTCGGCGTGCAGCGCGCCAATCCTGCCTTCGTAGTCGGTCAGTCCCAGGTCGGCGACACCGTCGACCTCCGTGGAGAAGAAGACCACCGGCACGACGCCGTCGTCGTCGAGGTTCGCGGCCAGGCCGAGCGCCTGCTCGGCAAGATGCTGGACGGAGCCGTCCTTGTAGTAGCGGCGCATACTGCCCGAGCGGTCCAGGACCAGATAGACCGCCGCGCGCTGCCCGCCCATCCCCGCCTTCTCCAGCGAGACCTGGGCCGATTTGTACAGGTCGACGAGCCGGGGCGCACTGGCCTGCACCTTCACCAGATCGATCGCCGGGGTGGGGGGCGCTGCACGCTTGATGTAATCGATGGCCATGAGATTCCCCCGAGCGAGCTGCGAAAGCGACTTTGGGAGAACGGTACGTCCAACCGGTAGGGCTCCGGACCCGATTGCACGGCGCGCACCATTCCGCCATTCGAACAACCACGGCGCGCGACGGGCGTCCGCCAGCACGCTCACCTAAGGTGACGGCTCCCACCGGCTGAGCTGGTTCGCCATGGGCGGCCCCGCACCGTCGCAACACGTCCAGCCGCCGGTGACGGGCACACCGCGCGCCGGCGGCCGTCCACGGGCCCCTGGTGTGGGACTCACGCACGCAGCACGCGGACGCCCGCGCGGAGCGTTCAGTTCGTGCGGGGGATCCAGTCGCTGCCGCCCAGGGGGTAGTCGTAGCCGGGACGGTCGGCGTCGGCGCTGGTACGGAAGGGGGTGCCGCCGTTGTCGACACGGACAGTGCCGTGGCGGCTGCCGTTCGACCAGTCGAGGGTAAGGATCCAGCGCACGTCGTGCGCCTGGGTATGGGCGGTGACGTAGAAGACCTCGGGGTCGGATTCGCTGACGCTATAAGGGAACCCGCGCTGGCCGTTCTTGGCCGTGACGGTGGGGCTGCCGCTGTCCAGGTCCACGTCGAACGACTTCGTCTCGATGCCACCGCCGCAGCCGACGCCCATCGCATAGTCGTTCCAGGCGAGCGGCGCGTTCCTGGACACGATGCTCACGTGCAGCGCTTCCAGGACGACGGTCTGCGAGCCGGCGCCCTGGATGGTGAGGGCTACCCGCTGCTCGTCCGAGGAGACCGCGCCGTACGAAGCAGCCCAGCGCGGCGCGTTCTCCTCGTTGGCGGGCGGGCCCATCTGCGCGGGCGCGCTGTCGACGAGGAAGCGCTGGCTGCACGGGTTGTCGTAGACGTAGGGGCGGGTACGGACGGTGATCGGGACCGCGGCGCTGCCGGGCATCTGCGCGGCGGACGTGTGGGGCGCCGGAGTGCCCGGCGTGGTGGATGTTCCGGCTGTCCGACGGTCGCCGGTCGCGCCCGCGCTGCGGCTCTGTGGGGTCGACGGGCCCGGCGTGTTCGGTGTGGGAGTGTCCTGCGGGGCGGAGGCGTCCACCGCCTTCTGGTTGCCCGCGTCGCTCAGGCTTCCGGTCGCGCTCGTGTCGCCGTCGCCGGCCCACGGCGGACGCACCGCGAGCACCGAGGCCACCAGTACGGCCGCGGCGGCGGCGACCAACACCGTACGGCGCCGTCGCGGTACGGCGGACGCGCCCGGCATGCTGACGACGACCGGCTCGTCGGGATCGTTCGGCGCATCCTGGATATCGGCTCCGGGGGCCCCGGCCGCCTCGCGGGGCTCGGCCGCATCCGGCTCGCCGGCCGTGAGGACCGCTGCACCGGCCCCGCCGTCCCCGCTCTCGCGCCGGCCCTGCGACGCGGCCGCGCGGGCCGCGTCCGCCAGAACCCAACGGCGGTGCAGCTCCATGAGTTCCTGCGGCGTCGCCCTGCACACCCGCGCGAGGCGCTCCACCGGCGCGTAGTCGTTCGGGACCGCAGCGCCGTTGCAGTACCGGTGCAGCGTCGACGTGCTCATGTGCAGCCGCTTCGCGAGCGTCCCGTAACTCAGTCCCGAGCGGTCCTTGAGCTCCCGCAGCAGCGTCGCGAACCCCTCGGCCGACCCGGCCCCTGCCGACCCTGCCACGCGTTCCCCCATCCCGAAGCGACCCTTCCTATTCCGTTCCAGCGTTCCAGGCGCCTCGTATTCGCCCTGCTCAGAGCCTATTTCACCATTCCAGTATCCCCAACTGCCCGGCGGGCGTGGCGGCTGGGACGGATCACCGAACAAGCTCCTGCCATCCAAGCACCACACCAGTGTCACCAGCGAATGAGGTATGCAACATGTCCGGTATCCGCAACCGCGGTATCCGTCTCGCCACCGCCGCCGCGACCGTCGCGATCGCCGCGCTCTCCCTGACCGCCTGCGGCGACGACGGAACGGGCGCACGCGCCGAGACCGGGGGGACGAGCCATGCGGGGTCCACGGTGCCCTCCGGCAGTGCTTCCGCCCCGGGCTCGTCCGCGTCGCCCTCCGTGGCGAACCCCGTGCCGTCCCAGGCGCCCGGCAAGTCCGGGCTTGCAGGGTCCGGTGGTCCGACGCCGACGACGCCGCACACCACCGCCGGGGCTCCGGCCCCCTCCGGCAAGCCGGTCACCTGCGAGGGCTCCAACACCAAGACCGTCGCGGCCCCCTTGAACCGCCCGGTCAACCACATGCTGCTCACCGTCACCAACACCGGCAGCACGACCTGCTACCTCTACGCCTACCCGGCGCTGCAGTTCACCGGCGCCCAGGCGGTGCCCCCCGTCATCGACGACTCCCACCCGCAGGCCGTGGTGACGCTGAACCCGGGACAGTCCGGCTACGCCCTGGTGAACCTGTCCGCCGCAGACGGCAGCGGCACGAACGGCTACACCGCGAAGACCCTGACGGTCCACTTCTACGGCCGGTCCGGCACCGAGAGCGTCGGCGCCGCCGCCCACCCGTCGCTGCCCGCCAAGGGCCTGTACCTCGACAACACCCTCAAGACCACGTACTGGCAGCAGTCGATGGACGACGCCCTGAACTGGTGACACACGGGCCGCGCCGCCCACGGGTGACCCACCGGCTGGAGCCGCTCGAAGATTTCATGGCCCAGCCGGTGTCACTGGCCGCACCCGGGGCGTCGGCCCGGGTTTACGCCGTGCCCACCCACCGGATGGCGCCGTCGGGCAGGACGAGACGGTGCCGGAGAGACGGGTCCGGGGACGAGGCCGGGGTCAGCCGACCATTTCCTCGGTGGGATTCGCCTCGGTGCCGGGCATCCCCATGTCGCTGGCGCTGGGCTCTCGTTAAGGAGGCAGCACTCGCCCTGACCACGCCCATGACCGCGCGGCCCGGACGCTACCGCCCCACCGACAGTACCCTCGCGTTCCTCGACAGTCTCTGACGCACAAACCCGAGCTTCCTACCAGGTCTTGCAACACTCAACGTGTGATGACGCCCAGAGAGCCGCGCGAGCCATGCCCGCCCGGCGGCGGTCCGTACGCCTGTCCTTGCTGCAAGCTCTTGACCCTGGATGCCCGCGGACACTTCCAGATCTGTGACGAGTGCGGTTGGGAAGACGACGGCCAGGACGACCCGAACGCCGACGAGGTCCGGGGCGGCCCCAACGGGTCGGAGAGCCTGACCGACGCGCGTCGTCGCTACGCGCAGTACGCCACAACAACGAGAGCAACTGATCCGAGATCAGCAGCGAACGGCGGCCCCCGCGAGGAGTGCTGTCACGTCGCCGTCATCGGCGGGACGTACCGCCCGCCCGCGTGCCGCAGCAGCATCGCATGCAACTGGGCGCTCACGATCGCCCCTTGGGCCGGTGACCTCGGCCGCATCCGGAACGTGCACTCGCGAGCGCCGCCCGAGTTCTTACCGCGCAGCATCCGGGGGATGGAGATCCTCGCCTCCTTGCGGAGGACCACGACGAGGGAGAGGGTCTTCGTACCGCTGACCAGCATGGTCACGTAGGCGACGTCGCTCCATCGGGGCTCAATGGTGCGCCCCGCCCGGGTGATCTTCAGCCCTTTCTCGTTGACACGCAGCTTCTGTCCGGCGAGGTGGGGCAGCGAGATGACCAAGCCGATCCCTGCTATGAGGAGGATCAGTTTGATGAGCAGCGCGACAAGTTGCGTCTGGTGCGCCGCCTCGGACGCCACTCCTCCCAGCAGCAGGAGCAGGAGCAGCCTTCCGTACGGGCGCCAGGAGTCGGCGAAGTCGTCGAACAGCGGCGCCGAGGCGGTGAACGAGCCCGGATCGGCACGTGGGCCGGGGGTGATCGTCGTCGACTGCTCGTGAACGGTCGGTTTGTACGACGGAGCTATGCGCGTGGGGTACTGGGACACCGGGACCGGCGGGGGCTCAGCGGCGTCCCAGGCGGTGGCATCGTGAGTGGTGGGGGGCTCCTTCCGTAACGGCACCGGTGCAGGAGGGCGGACGGCCGCGTTCGGCCAACCCGGCGGCGGGCCGTCCGCCGCGCGTACGTCCAGCGCGTCCAGCACCTGTGTGGCTGACGGCCGCTGCTCCGGGTCCTTCGACAGACACGCCTCGATCGTCGGGCGCAGCACCGCGGGGACGGCACTCAGTTGAGGCTCGGAGTGGACCACGCGATACAGCAGAGCGTGCGTCTGGCCCTCGCCGAACGGGCCCGCCCCCACCGCCGCGAACGTGAGCACCGAGCCCAGCGAGAAGATGTCGCTGGGCGGGCCGATCACCTCTCCTGTGGCCTGCTCGGGCGACATGTACCCCGGTGTGCCCAGGGTGGTTCCCGTCCGGGTCAGACCGCTCGCACTGTCCAGAGCCTTGGAGATACCGAAGTCGATCACCCGGGGGCCGTCGTGTGCGAGCAGCACGTTCGCCGGCTTCACATCCCGATGGACCAGCCCGATCGAGTGGATCGCCGCCAGCGCTTCGGCCAGCCCCGCCCCGAGGAAGCGCAGCGTGGCCTCGTTCATGGGGCCCCGGTCGTGGAACGCCGCGGACAGCGACGGCCCCGCGACGTACTGACTGGCGACCCATGGCGTCGGGCAGTCCGGATCGGTGTCCACGACCGCTGCCGTCCAGAAACCGCCGACCTTCATCGCAAGGCTCACCTCGCGGCGGAAACGGTCGCGGAAGCCCGGCTCGTCGGCCAGCTCGGGGCGGACCACCTTGACGGCGACCTCTCGGCCCGTGCGGGACCGGCCGAGGTAGACCATCCCCATCCCCCCTGCGCCCAGCCGGGCCGTCAGGCGGTAAGGCCCCATCTGCTGTGGGTCGTTGGGCAGAAGCACTGACACCTCGATCTCCCCCCGGTCGCACACCCGGCGATCAGGGTAACCCTCCCTCTCACTGAGCGTGGGAGAGGTTGTGCGATCCGTGAAGCCCCAGACTTTGAAGAACATTGCGGCCCTGCCCGCCGGCAGCCGCCTGCCTGAACGCCGTCGTGATCCAGTTCCTCGCCACCGGCCCCGTGCTGGTCCTTCGCCGCGGTAAGTGCGGCCGACGTCGTCATGACCCCAACGGCATCCCAGGCGCCGGCCCAGCTCGCGCTGCGGGCGCTGTACCGGCTCAGCCTGATCGGCCGCACCCCCGGCACCTCCCACCAGCTCGTGCGCGTCCACCAAGCTCATCCAGTGAGCTGAACCGGATGTTGTAGCGGCCCTCCCGCAAGGAGATAGCCGAGCTGCGGCGAGCGCACGAGATACTGAAGGCCGCCTCGGTGTTTTTAGCCAAGAAGCTCGACCAGCCCCGCAAACCTCGACAACTGCATCGGTCGGCGGAGCCACCCGAGCATGCCCGTTGACCATGCTGCCGCACCGGGAACTCCAAGATCCCCGACTAAGTCGAGCTAGTCGAGCGCCGGATGTACCTCCGGATGGGCGTCCCACCAGGCGCGGTGGAACGGGTTGTTGTCGACGTTGGCCAGGTAGGCATGGGCCGCCGCGTGGTAGAGCAGGTCCGCCTGCTCGGCCGAGACCGCCGAACGGTTCCAGGCCAGACGGATGCGGCCGATGATCGGGGTCCCGATGAGCGGCCGCATCACCGTGCCCGCGGTTGACGGTGCGGTCGGCTGACTGAGGGAGACCGCGCGGCCCGCAGCGATCAGGCCGTGGTGCATCTGGCGGTCGGTGATGCGGTACCGCAGTGACGGGACGAACCCGGCCTTCGCGCAGGCCTCGATGAGGGCCTCGGGGCCGCCGTCGTCGTCCTCCACCAGCGTCATCCACAGCTCGTCGGCCAGGTCGGCCAGCGTGATCTGTTCCTGGTCGGCGAGCGGATGCTTCACCGACATCCGTATGCAGAAGGGCTCCTTCGGGATCAGGGTCCTGGCCAGTACGCCCTCGGGGAGTGGAACCTCGTGGTCGTTCACCTCGCCGTACGCGATGACGTCGTACTGCCCCGCACCGAGCATGCGGACCAGCGCGGTCACCGAGTCCTCCAGGTCCACGGTGATCTCCTGGCCGGACAGGAACAGGTCCGTCTGTTCGAGCAGGCCGTCGAGCAGCACCAGCAAAATGCAGCCCAGCCGCAGTCGAGAGCCGGTAGAGATGGCCCGCGCGCCCGTGCCCAGCGCATCCATCTCGCTGAGCACCCGGCGTGCCCTGGCGAGTACGAACTGGCCCAGCGGGGTGGGTTCCACCCCGTGCCTGCTGCGGACGAAGAGCTCACCGCCGGTGACCCGCTCGACCCGGCGCAACTGGGCGGAAAGCGCAGGCTGGGACACCCCGAGCAGGCGTGCCGCACGGCCCAGACTTCCCGCTTCCGCAATCCGGCAGACGGCTTGCAGATGTCTCAATTCCAGCTGCATCTGAGCAGCGTACGCAGTGCTCCGCCGCCGCACCATAACTCAGGTCTTATGCCCGAAGGGATGTCCCACATTTGCCATGCTCACGCTCATACTCAGCGGCGACGAACCAGTCTCCCCCCACGAACGGAGTGGACGTTGCACCCCACAAGACTGACCGCGGCGGTGGCAGCGCTCGCGCTGACCGCCAGCCTTGCCGGAGCTCTCGCCGGCACGGCATCGGCCACGCAGCAAGCAGAGCCCTCACCGACGCAGAAGGCCACCCCTCTCTCGCGCGCGGTCGCTGCCGCCGACCGGGCCGTCACGAGCGGTCTCGACACCCTGGTCAACTCCTCGCAGGAACAGTACGAAAGACGCCTGGTCACCCCCTGGGTGAAGGATCTCTACTCCATCTCGTACGACCGCAGCTACCGCGGCCTGCCGGTCGTCGGCGGCGACGCGGTCGTGCTCGCGGACGGCAGCGGCGAAGTGCGAGCCCTCCAGTCCGCCTCCTCCGTCCAGATCAACGTGTCGACCACCGCGTCCGTCACCGCGAAGAAGGCCGAAGGCGCCTCGCGGGCACAGCTGGCCAAGGTCGACAAGGTTCTGAGCAGCCGGCTCGTGGTCAAGCTCAAGGACAGCAAGCAGGCCCTGGCCTGGGAGACCGTCCTTTCCGGCCGTACGAAGTCCGCGCCCAGCAAGATGCACGTCTTCGTGGACGCCCGGACCGGCAAGGTCCTTGACACCCACGACGAGGTGGAAGCCGGCACCGCCAACAGCAAGTGGAACGGCCCGGCCCCGGTCACCATCGACACCACCAACTCGGGCGGCACCTACTCGCTGCGTGACCCGAGCAGGACCGGCCTGACCTGCGCGGACTACAGCACCGGCACGGTCTTCTCGAAGTCCTCGGACACGTGGGGCACGGGCAATCCCACCAGCAAGGAAACCGGCTGCGCGGACCTGATGTTCGCCGCGCAGAAGCAGTGGGACATGCTGAGCCAGTGGCTCGGCCGCAACGGCGTCAACGGCAGCGGACGCAGCTTCCCCGCCAAGGTCGGCCTGAATGAGCTCAACGCCTACTGGGACGGCAGCTCGGTCACCATCGGTCACAACAGCGCCAACGAGTGGATCTCCGGCATCGACGTGGTGGCCCACGAGTACGGGCACGCCATCGACTCCAACACGCCCGGCGGCACCAGCGGCCAGGAGTCCGGGCTCGGCGAGGGCACCGGCGACATCTTCGGCGCGCTGACCGAGGCATTCGCCAACGAGCCGTCCCCGTACGACACCCCGGACTACACGGTCGGCGAGGTCATCAACCTCCAGGGCCGCGGCCCGATCCGCAACATGTACAACCCGCCGGCCGTCAACAACGACCCGGCCTGCTACAGCTCCGCGATACCCGGCACCGAGGTCCACGCGGCCGCGGGGCCCATCAACCACTGGTTCTACCTGCTCGCCGAGGGCACCAACCCGGGCGGCGGCAAGCCCAACAGCAGCACCTGCAACTCGACCACGCTGACCGGCGTGGGCGTCCAGACCGCCGGCAAGATCTTCTACGGCGGCATGCTGCTCAAGACCAGCAGCATGTCCTACAAGAAGTACCGCACGGCGACGCTGAGCGCGGCCAAGTCGCTCGACCTCGCGACCTGCAACCTGTTCAACAAGACCAAAGCCGCCTGGGACGGCATCAGCGTCCCCGCCCAGGCCGGTGACCCGACCTGTGTCCCGAGCGGTCAGAACAACGACTTCTCGATGACGCTGAGCCCGGCGTCGGGCACCGTCCAGCAGGGCGGCTCGGTCACCACCACGGTCGGCACCACGACCACCACCGGTACAGCCCAGTCGGTGACCCTCACCGCCAGCGGCCTGCCGTCCGGCGTCTCGGCCACCTTCAACCCGGCCACCGTGCAGTCCGGCCAGTCCTCGGTGCTGACGCTGTCCGCCACCGCCAACGCGGCGCCCGGCGCGTCCACCGTCGTCGTCAAGGGGCAGGGCACCACCCTCTCCCACACCGTCGACTACGCGCTCAACGTCGGCGGCACCACGCCCGGCACCGACCCGCCGAACATCAACGTCGCCAACGTCCAGGCGCACCTGACGCAGCTCAACACCATCGCCTCCCAGAACGGCGGCAACCGCCGCGCCGGCAGCGGCGGTTACACCCAGTCGCTCGCCTACGTGAAGGGCAAGCTGCAGGCCGCCGGTTACACCGTCTCCGAGCAGACCTGCTCCAGCTGCACCTACCCGTCGAACAACCTGATCGCCGACTGGCCCGGCGGCCCCGCCGACCAGACCGTGATGTTCGGCTCGCACCTCGACAGCGTCTCGGCCGGCCCCGGCATCAACGACAACGGCTCCGGCTCCGCGACCCTGCTGGAGAACGCGCTCGTCCTCGCACAGCAGAACCCCACCATGACGAAGCACGTGCGCTTCGGCTGGTGGACCGACGAGGAGCAGGGCCTCAACGGCTCGAAGTTCTACGTCAACCAGCTGAGCAGCACGCAGCGTGCCGCCATCAAGGGCTACTACAACTTCGACATGGTCGGCTCGCCCAACGCCGGCTACTTCATCAACAACGTCAACTCCACCACCGCCGCGCCGCTCAAGGCGTACTGGACCTCGCTGAATCTCGCCCCCGAAGAGAATGTCGAGGGCCAGGGCCGCAGTGACGACGCGTCCTTCCAGGCGGCCGGCATCCTCACCTCCGGTTACGCGGCCGGCGCCAGCGCCCGCAAGACCTCCGCACAGGCGACCAAGTGGGGCGGCACCGCCAACGCCGCCTACGACGCCTGCTACCACAGCTCCTGCGACACCACGAACAACATCAACGCCACGGTCCTGGACCGCAGCGCCGACGGCGTCGCGTACGCCATCTGGAAGACGGCCGTCGGCACCAGCACCCCGGCGCAGGACTTCTCCATCGGCGTCAACCCGTCATCCGGCAGCGCCGACCCGGGCGGCAGCACCAGCGCCACGGTGAACACCACCACCGTGAGCGGCGCCGCGCAGACGGTCAACCTGTCGGTCTCCGGCGCGCCCACCGGCGTGACCGCGACCGTCAGCCCGTCCTCCGTGCAGTCCGGCAGCACCGCGACGCTCTCCGTGCAGGTCGGCGCGAGCGCCCAGCCGGGCACCTCCACCCTGACGGTCACCGGTGTCGGCACCGTCACCCACAGCACCACCTACACCCTGACGGTCGGCGGCACCAGCACCTGCACCCCGCGCCAGGTCGTCGTCAACGGTGGCTTCGAGAGCGGCACCACCCCGTGGACCACCACCACGAACGTCATCACCAACCAGGCCGGACAGACGCCGCACGGCGGTACCTACATGGCCTGGCTGAACGGCTACGGCACCGCCCGCACGGACAGCGCCTCCCAGTCGCTGACCATCCCCGCCGGGTGCACCAGTTACCGGTTGTCGTTCTTCCTGCACATCGACACGGACGAGAGCGAGGCTGTCGCCTACGACAACTTCACCGTCTCGGTCGGCGGCCAGACGTTGGAGACCTTGTCCAACCTGGACGCCAACTCCGGCTACGCGCAGAAGTCCTACGACGTCTCGAGCTTCGCCGGCCAGACCGTCGTCCTGAAGTTCAACGGCGTGGAGGACCAGTCCCTCCAGACCTCCTTCGTCGTGGATGACGTCACCCTCCAGACGAGCTGACGCCCGCCTGAGCACCATCTGAGCACCTCCCCGAGTGGCGTCTGTCCCGGCCGAGAGGCCGGGAC
>NZ_JAPVLU010000028.1:37122-119937 GCF_027158205.1 Streptomyces sp. H39-S7
CCGTGGACCACCACCACGAACGTCATCACCAACCAGGCCGGACAGACGCCACCCGGCTTTGCTTGTCATCGGACGGTCGGCTACCCGTGGACGGCGCGGGACTGCCGGACGAGGGCCGGCAGCCGCCCGTCCGTACCGCGCTGTCGTCCCCGGCCCACGATGGTGGGTCTCCTTGCTGGTCTCGCCCCTGCGGACGGGTTGCGAGCCCTGCAGGGTCATGTATCTCAGCGAGAGGGCAGGCGGGGGAAGCGACAGGCCGGAACGTCCCAGATATTCGGCATCTGGCCGTAGCAGTACGTGAACAGGGCCGGAACGGATACCTACGTACAAGCCGCCCTGTCAGGAGGCGTTTGCGCCGCGCCGGTCGGAAGCCTGCCCGCGTGTGCGGTCGACGATGTCCACCACGACAAGCGGCGCCTTGGGGTTGGCGACCCAGCCGTCCTCGCTGCCGCTGCCCTTGGAGAGATACTTCGCCGCGATGTACACCACCACCAGGGCCTTCTGGAAGCTGTAGCCTTCGGCCACCCCCGGGTTCGTGGTGAATTCCGGCAGCTGGCGGCCGTGCCCCACCTGGGCTTGACGGCTCGCACGGTCCGGCGCCGTGACGCTGGCGTCTGCGGTCCTTCCCCCAGCGCTCCCGTTGCTCACCATTCTGGCGGCGTTGGAGGGAGTTGTGCCGCGCCAAAGGTAGACCCCGTGCTCGGATTCCTCCGCCGCCAGGCTTGCCACGGTCGCATGGTCCGTAGGAGGGGTCAGCGCCGTCTTCACCGTGTCGAAGTTGTCGTCGTCCGAGTCGTAGTTGTCGCTGTCCGGGTCACGGTCCGTCTTCGTGGTCGCGTAGCGGGCGCGCTGTACGGATGTATCCGATCCGGTCGACGTGTTCGTCTCTCCTGACCCTGCCCGCTGCACCGCGGGGACGGGCTGGGACATCACGCGAGAGGCGTTGGCCTCGGCCGCCTTCTCGAAGCGGTCGCTCGGGTCGCTGACCTTGAGGCCATCGCTCCCGACGGTTCCGTCGACCGGGCCGGAGCGCTGCTGGATCACATGCGTGAGTTCATGGGCCAGCGTGTGATCATCGCCGCCGTTCCTGCCCACGACGACATGGTTGCCCGAGGTCCAGGCCCTGGCACCGAGCTCGGTGGTCGACCGCTGGGCCACCGCGTCGGTGTGCACTCTGACCTCCGAGAAGTCGGTTCCCAGTCGGGCTTCCATCTCCATACGTTTCGAGGTCTCGAGCGGGCTGCCGGCCGAGCGCAGAACCTCGTCGGCAGCGGAGCGCTGTACCGACTGATGGCCGCAGGCTTCGCCGTGCTGGTGCTCGTCCTCGGCTCGCTGGGCTGTCAGCAACCGCACCACGGCGGCATTGCCCGCACTGCGCTGCAAGGCCGTCAGTGCGGCGGGAGACCGTTCGGCGGACAAGCCGACCGCCGGTGTCGTCCGCGAGGACGCCGGCTTCAGCGGGGCCCGTGCCGCACGCTGATGGGGTTTGGGCGCCGTGTCGTCGTAGTGCATCAGCGAGGACCTCTCCCTGGGTTGCGGAGACTCCATCAGGATTGGCCACCATGTGAAACCGTCTGGCGTGGAATGTGCACCACGGGGCAGCCGGCATGCCCTAACGGGCACGCGGCGAGGGGCAGTGCCGCGCACCCGTTCGAGCAATGGGTCCTCTCGCTCCACGACGCGCCCGGCGCCGTCGACCTGTACGTGCACTTCCTCCGCACCCTGTTCCACCTCCACACCTAATGCTGGTGCGGTACGGAGTTCACACCCGGCTGATGGGGTGATGCCATCTCGGAGTGCTACGACGAGGGCTTTTCGACACTCATGGTGAGGGTTCCCTGTTGCGACGCAAGCGGTCATCACGCCGGCGCCCGCCGCAGCCGTACGAAGCCTTGATCCCCGCAGAACGCGCAGAAGGGTTCGCTGGCCGGCTGCCGCGCGGAGACCAGGTACGCCAGGACGATCACTCTCGACCAGCTCAGCAACGGTTCGCAGATCTGCGTACTGAGCGACGCCGGGCACATCGCGGTGGCGACCTACCGCGGTCGGTCGCGGCAGGTCGATCCGAGCCAGTACATCACCCTCGACCTCACCGTCTGGCGCAACGCCCAAGAACCCCAGAAGACGGGGTGAGCCGTCCGCCTCGGTCCCGAGAGGCCCACCGACTCACCCTCGCCCGCCACGCATCGGAGTGGGCGCGCGGGTGAGGCTACCGTTCGTCGTACTGTCGTCCCTCGGGCCGGGCCTCGGAGATCGCCCGGGAGCACGGCATAGCCGGCCTGCGGGTCTTCGCCGCGTGGAAGGTCCCACCGAGGCCGTCCGTGGATTCCCTGGTCACGGCTGTTGGTCCGCCGCCGTGGGGCGCCAGTCGGCGGCCCACGCGTCGAGCTGGGCGAGGCGATCGAACAGCGTCCTGCCCTGACCGGTCAGCAAGTAGCCCTCGCCGGCGTGCTCGACGAGGCCGGCTTCTCCCAGCTCACGAAGCCGATCCGCCAGGACACTCGAGGAGACACCGCCGCATCGCTGCTGGAGCTGGCGGAACGTCGGCGCCGAGGTGTCTCCCAGCTCCCACAGCACTCGCAGCGCCCAGCGCCGGCCCAGGAGGTCAAGGAGCGCCATGATCGGGCGCCCGGTGTGGGAACCGCGGACCCGTCGGCCCGGAAGAGGTGTTGGTCGCGTCATCTGCTTCCCTTTCCGAAGCGTCAAGGATACCGTGCCGTACATGCCTCTGAAATCGAAGCAACCTCGCATGGAACCGCTCTCGCCGCCGTACGACGAGGAAGCCGGCGCGGCTCTGGACCTTCTGGGACCTTCGCCCATCCAGTTGTTCCGTGTGTGGGCACGCCGGCCCGAGCTCGCCCGCTCCATCGCAAACTGGGGAAGCTTCTACTTCTCCCGGCGCTCCGCTCTCACCTTGCGCCAGCGCGAACTGGTCATCGACCGGACGACCGCGCTCTGCGGCGCCCGCTACGAGTGGGCCGTGCACGTCACGAGCTTCGCCGACAAGGCGGGACTCGACGCCGCGCAGTTGGACTCCCTCGCGACCGGAAAGCCCGCGGACGCCTGCTGGGACGCAACCGACCGCGCTGTGCTGGAAGCGGTCGACGAGCTCCCCGGGACCTTCGACCTCACCGACGAGACCTGGGCAAGCCTGACAGCCGTCGCCAACGAGGACGTAGCGCTCGAGCTGACTTTGCTCTGCGGCTGGTACCACGCGATCTCGTTCGCTGTCAGGGCGCTGCGTCTGCCTCCGGAGCCCGGCACCGAGTCCATCGCCGCATTGATAGGGGCGGCAGCGGACGGCACCGAGCCCGGCAAACAAGCGCCCGCGACGGCAAGCACCGCCCTGTGACAGCGCAAGGCACCTGATGGGCCGCTACTGCACCGCCATCGAAACCCACTCGCCCCTCCCCCGCCGACGATCATGCCGGCACGCTCATGCCGCCAGGACCGCTCCATCCGAGCACCGACGACACCCGCCCTCGACGAACACCTGACGGCACGCGTCCGACCCCACAGCGGCGGTGTGTCTGCAAGATCCACCCAAGGGCGCGTGGGCCCGGATACTGAGGACTATTGACCCTCTTGAGGCCCTGATCGACAGTTTCATTAGATGATGCTGCAATGAAGAGCGATGGGGCCCCTCCGCCTGGACGCCGCCGGATTGAGGTTCGAAGCGGAGGTGGGTCATCGCGAGGCATACCGCGGCCCCACGTTCCGGCTGGGCCGCTGCGGGAGCTCAAGCGTCTCGTCTACGAGGCCTACGTGACTGCTGGCGAACCGACCCTCGATGAGATGACCGAGGCGATCTTGGCGACCGACCCGGAGGACGCCTTGGTGAAAGGAGCGCCCTCCCGGGACACGATTCGGCGCATCATCGGCTCTCCTGACCTTCCCGCTAAACAGGCCGACGTCGTGTCGCTCATTGCAGTCCTGACACGACGTGTTGCCGAGGATGATTCTGCCGCTGCAAAACGTGCGGCGCAATTGTGGACGACCGTGCGGCTTCAGGAACCATTGGGCCTGGACATCGCGGATCTCAATCCACTCGATTTAGAGGTCCATCGTTCCATCGAGATTCCCGGCACCACCCGGCTGCCGCCGCTGCCGGCATATGTCGCACGGAAGCACGATTCATTACTTCTTCGAGTAGTCGAGGAGGCTATGGCAGGGAGTAGCCGTATGGTGATGTTGGTCGGCGGATCCTCCACAGGTAAGACGCGGGCCTGCTGGGAGGCGGTACAGCGACTCCCTGAAAGTTGGCGCTTATGGCATCCCATCGACCCCGGCCGACCGGAGGCTGCGTTGGAGGAGTTGAGAAATGTCGGCCCGCACACCGTGGTCTGGTTGAATGAGTCGCAGTACTACCTGATGCCCGAAAGGGAACCGTTGGGGGAACTGATCGCAGCCGGCCTGAGGACGCTGCTGGGTGACCCCAGCCGCGGCCCGGTCCTGGTGCTGGGAACCATCTGGCCCGAATATTACGAGCGATTGATGGAAGAACCGCGGCCGCATGGCCCAGATCCGCATGCCCAGGCTCGAAAGCTGCTGAGTCGAAATAGCAGTCCCACCCAGCTTCAACGCGGAGGAACTACGGGACATCAATTTGTCCCATGCCGATCCGCGAATAGCCTTCGCATTGAAACATGCCCAGGATGGCATGCTCACCCAATACCTTGCTGGCGCCCCCGAGCTTCTGAGCCGCTTTCTGCGTGCCACGCCTGGTCCTAGAGCTCTCACAATGGCGGCCATGGACGCACGGCGCATGGGGCACGGGATCTCGCTTCCGTTGCCCTTTCTGGCTGCAGCGGCCGAGGCATATTTTACCGACACCGAGTGGGAGATGCTGCCCGAGAACTGGCTGGAGCGGGCCCTCATAACGGTGACGACCCCCGTCCGCGGTGCTCATGGCGCTCTTACTGCGGTCGCGCGCCCCCGCGGACGAACCCTGTCGCCCCAGCCGGCAGTCGGCATGTACCGACTCGCCGATTACCTTGAGCAACACGCGCGTACCGTGCGGAAAGCGGCGCCAGTACCGTCTCTCTTTTGGGAGGCGGCCGTCCAGCACTGCCTTCCAGCATTCAGCGTCACGCTCGGGGCCAGCGCACTCCGGGAGGGCCTGCCAGATATCGCACTGCGACTGTACGAGAAGGCGGACAGTGCGTTTGGGCACCACAGCGCAGCGACGATGCTGAGATTGCGCGGCGAAGACAGAGATGCGTTGGAGCAATACGGTCGCGCCGTAGAAGCCGGAAGTACACGCGCCTTCGACGAAGCTATCCAATGGCTTTCTCGGCACGGACGGACAGACGATGCATTGCAGCTTTGCAGTCACGCAGCCGCCGCCGGAATCGCCTACGCCTATGGATCTGCCGGCCTTCTCCTACTCGAATGCGATCGCGCGGATCAGGCGCTTGGATTTTTTGAGCGAGCTGTTGATTCTGGCGACAGCGCCAGTATGTTCTGGGCAGCCGAATGGCTGGGAAGAAACGGTCGAGTGGACGATGCACTGCCTTGGTATCGTCGAGCGGCTGACGCCGGCAAGCTGCACGCTCTCGGAGGAGCGGCGGAAATGCTGCGGAAGGTCGGGCGCGTGGATGAAGCCCTTGCGTGGTATCGGCGCGCGATAGACGCAGGCAGCCCGTCCCTCCTTCTCCAGGTCATGGGAATGTTGAGCGAACGTAACCGCGTTGACGAGGCGCTCCTCTGGTGTCAGCGTGCGGTCGATACCGGCTATATCGAAGGCTACCGACAGGCCATACAAATCCTTGTCTCGCACGGTCGAATGGAGGAGGCAAGGCTGTGGTCGCAACATGCCGCCGCGTCTGAGGTAGACCGTGGAAGGTAGTAACCGGCGTTTTCCAACTCACTCGTGCAGACCAGGTACTCGACCCCTACCGACGTGCTTGCCAGACCACTTGTTGCGCTCAGCAACTCGGCGCTCGCGCGTTCCTGAGCGGCGGCGTCGCCGGAATTTCCCGGGCCGTCGCCACGTGGCTCCTGGACCAGATGTCTGTGTAACGCCTCAAGGCGGCCGAGTGCGGTGCCCCGAAGAATCCTCTCCGGGGCACGCACTCGTCTTTCCCGAGCGCGGTTCCTCCCATCCAACCCCGTCCCGTAAGGCGCATGATTCGGTCCATCGCAGCCTGTGCGACTCCGGCGGCGATGACGGGGGCTCGCGATGTACCGGATCTTGGCTGAGCGGCGTGCGTCGGAGCGAACAGGGAACTGTTGCTCCGTCAAAGCTCCCGCGGAGCTTTGACGGAGGCACGGCGTTGACATCCGCCGCGCTGTCGCAACTGGACCCGTCGGACGGTTCCTGCGTCGGCCCAGGGCGCCGATCGTGCCGCCGGCGCGGGAGTTGTGGGGTGCTTGGAGGTGCCGCCACCCCTCGTCGCCGGGGGCCGGCAGGGACCCGCCACGGCGCAGTGTCCCACGCGTGGTCCGCCGTACGGAGCAGCCTTCGGCGCCGGCTGATCGAATACCCCGATACCGCCCTGGCTCCGAGCCCGAACCGAGCTGGCCTTTGGGGGCCGAGCACGAGCGAGTGCTCGCCATGCCACCGGAACGTCGGAGAAGCTGCCAGGGGGCCGGGGCGGCGCCCGGCGCCACGCCGGCACGCGCCGCCAGGACCGGGACCGCGTTCGAGTGCCCCATGGCCGGCTCGACCACGAGGTGTATCCGTTGTGCGGGGAGGCTCGGCCTCGGCCGAGCCTCCCCGCGTCGTCAGCCGAGCGCGGCGCGGCCCGCTTCCAGGCGGGCAATCGGGATTCGGAAGGGCGAACACGACACGTAGTCGAGGCCTGCCTCGTGGAAAAAGTGCACCGAGTCCGGGTCTCCACCGTGCTCGCCGCAGACGCCGACTTTCAGGCCGGGCCGGGCAGCGCGGCCCTCGGCGACGGCGATCCGCACCAGGCGGCCCACTCCGTCGCGGTCGAGGGTCTCGAACGGTGAGGTTGGGAAGATACCCCTGTCAAGGTAGGTGGAGAAGAAGGCCGCCTCGACGTCATCGCGGGAGAAGCCCCAGGTGGTCTGGGTCAGGTCGTTGGTGCCGAAGGAGAAGAACTCTGCCGCCTCCGCGATCCGGCCGGCCGTGAGCGCCGCGCGCGGCAGCTCGATCATGGTGCCGATGGGACAGTTCACATCGGCACCGGTCTCCTCGGACACTGCGGCCAGCACCTGTTCCACCTCATCACGGACGATCCGCAGTTCCTCCACCGTGGCCGTGAGCGGGACCATGATCTCCGCCCGCGGATCACCGCCGGCGCTCCTGCGCTCAGCAACCGCCTCGCCGATGGCCCGTACCTGCATGGCGACCAGGCCCGGCACCACCAGGCCCAGACGCACCCCGCGCAGGCCCAACATCGGGTTCTCCTCGTGGGTCCGCTCGACCGCCTCCAGCAGCCGCACGTCCCGGGCGTCCGGAGTGCCGCCGACCGCCTCGATGCGGGCGATGCGCACGGCGAGTTCGGTACGGTCGGGCAGGAACTCGTGCAGCGGCGGGTCGAGCAGCCGGATGGTGACGGGCAGGCCGTCCATGGCCGCAAGAATTCCGGTGAAGTCCGCACGCTGAAGCGGCAACAGCGCCGCCAGGGCGCTTTCACGCTCGGAGTCCGTGCGGGCCAGGATCATCGCCTCGACCAGCGGGCGCCGTTCGCCGAGGAACATGTGCTCGGTGCGGCACAGCCCGATGCCCTGGGCGCCGAACCGGCGGGCGCGGGCGGCGTCTTCGGGGGTGTCGGCGTTGGCCCGCACCTCCAGGCGGCGTACGGAGTCGGCATGCCGTATGACGCGGTCCACCGCCTCCGTCGGGCCGGCCGGGTACTCCCCGGATTCGAAGTACTGCATGACGGCGGAGTCGACGAGCGGCAGCGCGCCCAGATGCACGGTGCCCGCGGTGCCGTCCACCGACAGAACCGTGCCTTCGGCGACCACGGTGCCGTCGCGGGTGGTGAAGTGCCGGGCCTCGGGGTCGACCGTGAGTTCTTCGGCACCGCAGACACACGTCTTGCCCATGCCCCGGGCCACCACGGCCGCGTGGCTGGTCTTGCCGCCCCGGCCGGTCAGCACCGCTTGGGCGGCGACCATGCCGGGCAGGTCGTCGGGCGTGGTCTCACGCCGTACGAGAACGACCGGTTCCCCCGCGGCAGCCCGCCGGACCGCCTCGGCGGAGGTGAAAACCGCAGCCCCGACGGCGGCGCCGGGCGAGGCGGGAATGCCATGGGCGAGCGGGGTTCCGGCCGTGTCGTCGAAGCGCGGGAACATCAGCCGGGCCAGTTGTTGCCCGGTCACCCGGCTCAGCGCCTCGCCCGGGCTGATCGCCCCGTCATCGGTCAGCTGGACGGCGATGCGGAAGGCCGCCTCGGCGGTGCGCTTGCCGACGCGGGTCTGCAGCATCCACAGCCTGCCGCGCTCGATGGTGAATTCGATGTCGCACAGGTCCCGGTAATGCTCCTCCAGGATCCTCATGTAGTCGCGCAGTTGCATGAAGGACTGCGGGTCGAGCTCTTCCAGATGTTCCAGGGGCAGGGCGTTGCGCACACCTGCGACGACATCCTCGCCCTGGGCGTCCGGCAGGTAGTCGCCGTAGGTGCCCGGGCGGCCGGTGGCCGGGTCGCGGGTGAACGCGACGCCGCTTCCGGAGTCGGCGCCGAGGTTGCCGTAGACCATGGCCTGGACGGTGACGGCGGTGCCGGGACCGTCGGGGATGTGCTCGCGGCGGCGGTACAGGCGGGCACGTTCGCCGTTCCAGGACTGGAAGACCGCGTGGATGGCGCGCCGTAGTTGCTCGGTGGGCTCCTGCGGGAACTCCTCGCCGGTGGCGTCGCGGACGATGGCCTTGAAATCATCGGTGAGCAGGCGAACGTCGTCCGGATCGGGGCGGAGGGCGAGCGCGGCTGCGAACAGGTCACCGTCGATGCCCATCACAGTGCTGCCGAACATCTGGATGAGGCGGCGGTAGGAGTCCCACGCGAAGTGCTCACGTCCCGAGTTCTTGGCCAGGCCGTGCACGGAGTCGTCGTTCAGGCCGATGTCCAGGACGGTCTCCATCATGCCCGGCATGGAGAACCGGCCTCCCGAGCGCACCGAGAGCAGCAGCGGGTCGTCCGGGTCGCCCAGCCGGCGGCCCATCCGCGTCTCCAGCGCCGCGAGATGACCGGTGACCTCCGCACCGAGGCCGTCGGGCTCCGCCCCATCGGCCAGGAACGCCCGGCATGCCTCGGTGGTGATGGTAAAGCCGGGTGGCACGGGCAGACCGATGCGGGTCATCTCGGCCAGGTTGGCGCCCTTACCGCCCAGGAGGTCCGCCATCTCCCGGCGGCCCTCGGCGAATCCGTACACGAACTTCGGCATGACGGGCCTTCCCTTCGTCGCAACGGTCGGGTGAGTGCTCAGTCGTGCGGAACGACCGCGACGGGCGCGGCGGCGTGGTGCAGCACGGCATGGGTGATGGGGCCGATGTGGGCGCCGAAGGGCACCCTCCGGTCACGGCGGCCCACGACCACCAGGGACGCATCGGCAGCCGCGTCGACCAGATGGCCGGCGACCGGGCCGACCGCCGCGTGCGCGGTCACGTCGACAGCGGGGAACTTCTCACGCCAGGGCAGCAGGGCCTCGGTCAGCGCGCCTGTCTCCCGCTCGGCCAGTTCCGCGCTGAGCCGGGGGTCGATGGCGGCCCCGTACCCGTAGTACGGCGGCAGGCTCCAGCCGTGGATGACGCGCAGGCCCGTCGCGCGGCGCTGGGCTGCGTCGAAGGCGAACTCGATGACGGCGTCGCTGGGCCGTGCCAGGTCGAGGCCGAGCAGGACGTCCCGGTAGGGGGATTGCGTGGAAGGGCGTCTGGACGCATCCAGGAGATGCTCGTCCTCCTCCCGCTCGCCCATCCGGACGAAGACCACCGGCCGCGTCGCCCGGGCCAGAACGGCAAGGGCCACCGAGCCGACCAGGAAGCCGCCGATCCCGCTCAGCCCGCGCGAGCCCAGTGCCAGCAGTTCTGCCTCCCCTGCGGCGGCCAGCAGGGCCTCGACCGGCGACTTGTCGACCTGGTCCGCTTCGATCGTCAGCTCGGGGTGCCGCCCCAGCAGTTCCTCCCTCGCCGTGCGCGGCAGTCGCTCCGCCCAGTGGCGCCGCGGCTCGCCCCCGACCGGAGCGTAGGCGTACGGCTGCCAGTCCCAGGCGTGCACCAGGCGCAGCGTCACCCCGCGGAGCCCGGCCTCACGGGCCGCCCACTCCGCTGCGGCCAAGCTCTCCGGTGAGCCGTCCAAACCTGCGACAACGTTGCGTGACATGCTGCCTGCCTCCCTCAGTTGATCCTGGTTCCATGCTCCCGGGCCGCCGTGAGCCGGAGGAGGGGCCGCAGGACCCTCAAGGGGGCCGACCGGCCCCTGCACGTGGGTGGTGCGCTCAGATGTCGAGGGTGTGCCCCGGCGCGGCCGGGACAAGGGACCACGACAACCCCCCGACCCCACTCGGCCCTATGCGCGGTGCATTGTCTCCAGCGCGCGCACCAGTACCCTCGGATCGTGCGCGCCCTTGTAGACCGGCGGCGGCGCCTTGTCTAGGTGCAGGAGCTGGGCGACAGCGGTCCACGCGGTCCGTACGGAGTACTCGACGGTGAAGACCACGTCGTCGGGGACCTCCGCGAACTGGCCGATGAAGGCCAGGTTGGTGGAGCCCTTGGGTACCACCTGCGGGCGGTCGCCGTGCTCCCGTACCAGAAACTGGCTGGTGATGTACGGCATCAGACAGGGAATGACGGTAGAGGCCGCAGCGATGCGCTCCGCGTTCTCGTCGAACTTCAGATGGTGCAGCACCTCGCGGAGGATCTCCTGCCCGGTGCAATCGGTCATGGGTTTGCCGATGTGGTTGCCGGCGCGGTCCGGAAAGAGCCCGTAACCCCACCAGACGGTGATGTCCGCCGGCTGGTCGGCATAGACGGGTTGGTGGTTGAGCACGATGGTCAGCAGCCAGTTCGAGGCCGGGAAGGTCATCAGGCCGCCCCGGCCCGCCTCACGTCCGCCAAGGGCCTCCATCAGCTCCGCGAAGAGCGGATCCTTGCAGGTGACGGTGAAGGACTCCCAGGTGGAGTCCTTCACGCTCCGGTCGAAGACGTGCGGATTGCCGAAGTCCTCGCGCCCGCGTGCCAGCCACTGCCACAACCGCCACGCCCCGGATGATCCGGAGGTATCCGGCACAGGTGCCGCCGTGTCGGATCCCAGGCTGGAGTTGGCGGTCATGGATCCGTTGGTGACGAACACCAGGTCCTCCGGACCGACTTCCCTCCGTTCCCTGTGACCATCGCGGGTGTAGAGGATCCGCTCGACGGTGGTCCCCTCTCCCTGCGCGAACGTCAGGTCGGTGACCCGATGGCCGGTATGAACAGTGACGCCCTGGTCCGCCAGCCAGGTCTGCAACGGGCGCACGATGGAGTCGTACTGGTTGTAGCGGGTCCGAAAAATCCCCGACATGGTGTCGAACTCGGGGAACAGGTGAACGAACCGATTGAGGTAGCGACGGAACTCGATCGCGCTGTGCCACGGTTCGAAGGCGAAGGTCGTGCACCACATGAACCAGAAATTGGTGGTGAAGAACCCCTCGCTGAAGCAGTCCGAGATCCGCTTGCGATCCAGGAGACGCTCGGGCGTGGCCAGACACTTGACGAGATCGAGGCGATCGCGCTCACGGAAGCCCATCGACCGCACGTCGACGATCTTCCGGTCCGCGTCGACAAGGCGGGATACGTCGTCCCAAGGAAAGGCGTCATGGCAGTCGAAGGTGTCCTGGGTCACCGACTTCGACGGATCGTCGAGCGAAGGAATCGTTGACAGCAAGTCGTAGGTACAGCGGAACTGCGCTTCGAACATCCGCCCGCCGCGCATCGTGTACCCGGCCTCGGCCGTACCCGCGGCATCCAGGCTGCCACCCGTCTGCTCCTGCTCCTCGAACACATGGATGTCGCGCCCGGCGAAGCCGCCGTCGCGGATGAGGAACGCGGCGGCGGAGAGGGCGGCTATGCCGCTTCCCACGAGATACGCCTTGGCCATCACAAGCTCCTTGTCAGGGGAGATCCGGCCGTGTCATCGGGCCCGACCACCTGGTGCTGGGCGCCATGGGCGCCTCGTCCGATTCCGTGGTCGCCACTCTGATCGGCGGTCGGCACCACGAACAGGGCCCATTGGCCGCCCCAACCCCGTCCGACCGGCCCCAACCGGGCGGGTGCGCCCCGGCCAGCCACTCGCGACGTGCGCCGAACCGCCGTGCGGCCGAACAGCCCCTACCGATCGGGCCGGAAGGTCCCCTTGTCTGCCCCGAACAGCCCCAGCGGGCAATCCGCGGACCGGCGGATCGTGGAAGCAGTATCCGAGGGGAGGAACGGCGATGACCGACACCGAGAACGCCGCCCGCTCCGATAGCAGCCGGAGGAGACCGCGATGAGGCACCGGAAGATCGGCAACGTGATGACGAGCGATGTCGTTCGGGCGGTGTACGCAACACCGTTCAAGGATGTCGCGTTGCTGCTCGCGCACCACGACATCAGTGGTCTGCCGGTGGTGGACGAGGACGACAAGGTCATCGGGGTCGTCACCGAGACCGATTTGATGTTCCGCCAGGCCAAGCGGGACAACGTCGGATGTCAGCGGCTCATCGGGCTGACCCGCGGGGCTCACCGGGCCGCCGCCAAGGCGCGCGCACGTACCGCAGGAGAGCTGATGTCAACCCCGCCGGTCACTGCCCACGCCGAAGATTCCATCGCCTTCGCTGCCCGCACCATGGCCCAGCACCGCGTGGAGCGATTGCCCGTCCTGGACGAGGAGAACCGTCTGGTCGGCATCGTCTCCCGACGCGACGTACTCCAGGTGTTCCTCCGCCCGGACTCGGATATCCGCCGTGAGGTGATCGACGAGATCTTGGTCCGCACTTTGTGGCGCAGCCCGCAAACCATCGGCGTCAAGGTGACCGACGGTGTCGTCACCCTGGAGGGCCGTTTGGAGCGGCAGAGCGAAGTCACCATCGCCGTACAGCTGATCAACAGGATCGACGGCGTTGTCGGTGTCGTGAACCACCTGACCTTCCGCCTCGACGACTCCCACCTCCGTCCGCTCGAATCGGGCGTTCATGGTGTGACCGACGAGTTGCTCCGCAAAGGGTGAGGTGGTCGAGACGCCCGCTCCGGGCGACCTTCCCGGCCGGCGAAGCGGCTACGGCGTACGGCGGCCCCACTGAGGGGCGACCACGACCCACTCGCTCTCCCACTCCGCCGCACGGTGCCGGTCCAGCCGTACCCGGACCGCCCAACGGCCACCCAGCACGAGCAGGCCGGCGCCGGTCGCGGCCAGTGCCCCGAACCCGATGCCCTGGGCCGCGGCCACCCCGGGAGAGGACGGAGGATTCCGGAGTGCACCGTGCTCGTCGAGCCAGACGGTCGTACGGGTGCCGGACCGGGTATCAGGCTCCACCAGAGCCCTGCCCGTGCGCAAGGCGCCGTCGGACGCCGTCCAGCGCACTGTCGCGCGCACCTGACCGTTTTCCTTGTAGGGGGTTGCTGTCGAAGGGGCGTCCTTCGTCAGTACAGCCGTGGTGCGGTGCCAGTCCCGGCTCTCCCGCAACATGGCTGCCTGGACGCCCACCGCGGTGGCCGCGCCTACCGCCGGGGCGCCGGCCACCAGCAGCACGCCCGCCACGAGAACCAGCCACGCCTCTGCCACGTCCGAGCCTCGCCTGAGCGGATTGCGCCGCCAGCGCCAGAGCCTCATCTCGCTCGACATCGGTTGCCCCCTTTCCGAAGGTACAAAGGCCCGAGCACGTTCGACGCCGTGATGTCACCGCTCAGGAGTGTCCGGGCGGTCCTCAACTCGGCCATCGCGAGAGGCAACCCTGTCGGCGTCGCGCCTCACACATGGGGAACCGTGATCACCGGGCAGTGTGCCCGGTGCAGCAGTCCGTGGACGACGGAGCCGAGTCGCATGCCGGTATAGCCGCCGCGGCCACGGCGGCCCACGATCGCGGCCAGGGCGTGTTCGGCGGCCCTGGCGAGCTCCTCCACCGGATGGCCGATCAACACCTCGTGCTTGAGCACGACGTCCGGGTACCGCTGCGAGAAGCCGGCCGTCATCTCGGACAGCATCCGCAGCTGAGCGTGCACCGCATCCTCCTGTCCACGGCGTGTGAAGATCGGCGGCTGCTGCCACACCGAGATGGCGCGCAGAACGGCGCCTCTGAGATCGGCCTCTTCCACGGCGAACGCCAACGCCGACTTCGAGGACTCGCTACCGTCGATGCCCACGACCAGGTACGTCGGCTGCTGTGTGACGTGCTCGGCATCTCCCACGACGACGACCGGACACTCGGCCTGCGCGGATACGGGGACGACCAGGGACCCTGCCGCGAAGAACTCCGCGGTACGGCTCAGATGACGGGAGCCCAGCACGATCATGCGGGCCTGCCGGGACATGCGGCCGATCACCTGCGCCGGCAACCCGTCGACCAGATCCACGGCGGGTTCGGCCTCCGGATAGCGCTCACGACTCCAAGCGGCAGACCCCTCGAGGGCTTCCGCGGCGGCCTGGCGCAGCGCGATGTGGCCGGGAGTGCCGTCGACGTGTTGGGTATCGTGCTGCGGGGGCAGGACGGCGACGAGCCGTAGTCCGAGCCGCCGTCGTCGGGCCTCATCCACCGCCCAGGCCAGAGGAAGGTGCCCATCCCTGGCCGGGTCGATGCCGACGATGATGTCGTGTCGTTCCCCGACGCCGGTCATGACGCGCCCTCTTGCTCACGAGCGCGCCGTGGAATGAGCTGGACCGGACAGGGGCCGCGGCTGCCGACGGCGATCGTCCCGTGCGGCCCGGCGGAGCGGTGCAGCAGGCTCGGGGCGGGTGCGCTGCGGCTGAGCTCCGTGCTGACGTCGAGGCCAGGGTGCTGTTCCAGAACCGCCGCGAACTTCTCGTCCAGCAGCGCGCGGCCCGCCGTGCGGACCTGCTCGATACTTTCCGCCGAGGTGTAGAGCTTTTGGCCGTCCATTTCAGCGGCGTACAGCATGTGCAGTCCGCGCTCGCGGCGCGTGGCCTCGGACGCCGCCCACAGCGCCGCGTCACGCGCTGACTCCGAACCGTCGACGCCGACGATGACGGAGCCGGGTTCCGAGCCGCTCGAGGTGCTTTCCATGGTTCCTCCTCATCGAGAGCCCGCGAAGAGTCCTGCTCCCACGCCGGCACCGAGGACTTTCCACAACGAGGGCCCCTCAGGACCCCGAGCGGGGCCACAGGTCCCGTTTCACGGCCTGCGGTGCCTGGATTTCCGCGACAGGTCCGCCCAGGCCTGATTTTGGTCTTTTGTCATCATTCTCAACGATGTCGCGTAGCTGCTCGCGCAGCAAGGCAGGGGCCATCTGCATGGGCTCCCCCACTCCCACGGAACGCGGGCCGATCGGCCCTGCCGGGGGCCATAGGCCCCTTGCTCCGCTTCCGTAGGCCAGGGTCAGGCTTGGGACAGACGCATCATCGCCACTCCGCCGGCCACCGCGGATGCGTGCTCACAGGAGGTTCCGCCATGACACGCCATGTGACCGTGGGCATCGACGGGTCACCCGAAAGCCGGACAGCGGCCACGTGGGGTGACCGGGAGGCGTTCTTGCCCCCGGAGACCCCGGTGGAATGGGCTGTTCTCGTTCGGCCATAGTCGCTCCCCCGATCCCTTGCAGGGATTGTGGCCCGTGGGGCCGGGGCAGCTGCAGGGGCCCAATGGACCTCGGCCCGCCGGCGCTGTCGCAGCGGGCGCGTGGTGCAGGCGAACTTTGGGCCGGATCGCGCTCCTGGGACGAGCCGCTCAGAACTGCGGTCCCACGGTCGGCGGTTCGCTGTGCTTGGTGTGGCCGGTGAGGCGGATTTCGACGTTCACCACGCCCGCGACCGACCGCACCAAACGAGCAGCGACAGGGATGAGCGACGTGTCAGGGATCGTCCCGGTGAGGGTGACCACGCCCTCGTCCACAGCAACCTCGACCGTCGGCCGCTGATCCCGGAAGAAGTGGCCGACGATCTCCCTGCGCACCTCGCCGGCTATGTCCTCGTCCTCGCGCAGGTACACCTTCAGCAGGTCGGAGCGGCTGACGATGCCCGTCAGTTTGCCCACTTCGTCCACCACCGGCAGCCGTTTGATGTTGCGGCGGACCATCACCCGGGATGCCTCCGCGAGAGTGGCGCGAGAGTGAATGGTCACCGCAGGGGTCGTCATGAGTTCCCCCGCCGTACCGGCCCCGGCCTTCACCAGGTCGTCCAGACGGCGCAGCTGCTCGAGACGGGAGGGGTCGTGGTCCTTGAACTCCTCCTTGGCCAGTAGATCGGCCTCGGAGACGACACCGATGACCCTGGCCTCGCCCTCGAGTACCGGCAGCGCACTGACGTGCCACTGTTCCAGCGTCCTGACGATTTCCTTGAACGGCGTGGTGCGACTCACCGCGACCACCGTCTGGGTCATGACATCGCTGACGATGCGCGGAGTGTCGTTCATGATGGGCTCCTTCTGATCGGTCATGGATGGATCGCGCTGCCGTGCGCTCTCTGTCTGTCCCGTTGTCAAAGCCGCACCGCGCTGTGGGGCCCGTACAGGTCGAGGAGCCTGCTGCGGGAGACCGTGAGCCGGTGGGCGATCACTTCCGCACAAGCCAGGGCCAGTTGCCGGCCGAGCACCGGATCCTCCGTGCACAGGGCCCGCACGCGCTCGGCGTCGAACTCCCTCGCGCGCACCAGACTCAGGGCCTCGGCGCCGAAGTGCCACCGATGGGGAGCGAAGAGCCAGGACCAGCCCAGCAGGTCCCCCGCACCCAGTGTCTCAACGATGGGAGCCCGGCGGCCGGGCACATGCGTGTCCAGATGGACTGCACCGGTGCGGATGATCCAGAAATGATCGGCTCGGCCGCCTTCCTCGAAGATCCGCGTCCCCGCGGGGAACGAGACTTCCCGTGACAGAGCCCACAGCCTGTCGCGGTTTTCGGCGGACATACCGTTGAGGGGTCCTCGAGTGCGGTTCATGACCGGGTCTCCCATTTCTCGCGCTGAGGCGGTGGAGTGTTCGCGGGTGGTATGACTGCCGCCGGGGCGCCTCCACTACCAGCGTCGGACGACGAGGGCCGTGCGGAAAGGGGCCATGCGGCCCTCTCCGCAAGGACGGCCGGGCCATCCCCGGTTTCGGCCCCCGGGCTCGGTCCGGCGTCGATCGGCACCGTGACCACGGGACACGGTGACCGGCGGACGCAGTCGCGGGTGACCGGGCCCAGCGCCGGCAGCAGGCGCGAGGCAGGCACGCGGTGCCCCAGGGTCAGCAGCAGGGCGTGCTGCGCCTGCGCGAGTAGCACGGGGCCCGGCCGACCCTCCACAAGCACGAGTCCCACTTCGACCTCGGGTCTGGGTCCCAGCGCCTTCCGCACCGACGCTCGCAGGACTTCGCGTGCCCGCGCCCGATCCCGCGTCGGATCGTGACCGGCCGGCTGCGGAGCGTACGGAGCGAGATAGGCATCGCTCCGCTCCCAGGCATATACGGCTACGAGCTCCGCCCCTCGGGCTACCGCCTCGGCGGCGGCCCACCGCAGTGCCGCACACGAGGCGTCGCTGCCATCGACACCGACGACGATGCGGTCATGGACCGGTGATCTGGACATACCCCGCCTCCCTCACGCGGCGCGTCATGCCGGGTGTCGTCCCCATACAGGTCCGACCTGCGACCATTCCTGCTCCCATTCCGCCAAGCGGCACCGGTGCGCACTACGGCGGATCAAACCTCGCGCGATGACCAAGAGCGCACCGGCGACCACTCCCCCTGCGGTCGCCGCGATCACGGTCAGCGATGCCACTTGGCCGCCGGTCATGGGAGCGGAGACCTGTTGTCCGGAACGACCCAGCCACACCGTGGTGGTCGAGCTGCGAGGGCGGCCGGCCGACACCTCGGCCGTTCCGGTCGCCACCGCCCCGTCCGGCATGCTCCAGCGGACGTTCACAGGGAACCGGTCACCGCTACCGCCGGCCCCCGGCACGGCCGCGGGCGCGTCCTCCAGTAGCACGGCGGACGTGGTGTGACGCGACCCCTGCTGGTCTCTGACCGCCTCCGTAGCGATCCCGCGGACCACGGCACCGGTAGTGATCACGGCCGTCGGCACTCCGAAGAGCAGGAGCGCGGCCGTCACCAGGTTCACCCATCCTTCGATCATGTCCGAGCGACGGCGCAGCGGACTGGACCGCCAACGCCAGCACCACCGGGCCCTCTTCACGGTCCCGTCGCCTCCCTGCCTCCACCGCGGTTCCTCACAGCTTCCGGATCCAGTCGTCGGCCACTCCGTGCAACGCCGGTTCGGCGACCTTCAGGTGGGAGTCGTCAAGCCGGTACGTGAGCTTGCCGACCACGGCGACCACCCCGTCGATCAGCGGGGTGAGGCGCAGCGCGATGTCGATCTCACTGCGGCGTTCCATCTGCCCCTCCAGCGTCACCACCCCGCCGTATACGGTGACGGCGATGGTCTGCGGGACGACCCACAGGGTGCGGACCAGCACCTCGTCGATCACATCACGGCGGATATCACTGTCCGGCCGCAGGAAGACCTGCAACAGGTCACGGCGGGTGACGATGCCGATCAGGCGGTCCTGGTCGTCGACGACGGGCAACCGCTCCACCTTGTGCTCCATCATCGTGCGGGCGGCCTCAGCAATGGAGTCCTCGGCGTGCACGGTGACCGCCGGCTGGGACATCAGCTGTCCGGCGGTCCGGGCGCGGGCCTTGCTCTGCTCCCGGCGGTGGGTACGGGAGAGCCGGTTCCACCACGAAGCGGTGTCAGCGACACTCGCGACCTGGCGCATCATCAGGTCGGTCTCGCTGATGACGCCGATGACCTTGTCGTCGCTGTCGACGACGGGAAGTCCGCTGATGCCGTGCCGGGACAGCCGCTCCGCCACCACTTTGAACGGCGTACCGTAGACGGCCTTGACGACACTGGCCGACATCACGTCCGTGATCCGGTTGTGCTTCATCACTGATTCCCCATTTCGATGTGAACGCCCTTCTGTGACACCAGCGTCCGCCCGCGCGGGCAGCCCTCCCAGAGGCCGCCCGGCCCTGTGCGATGGGCCATACGGTCCACTCGTCAGCGGGCGCCTTGTTGCAGTTGATCCAGCCTGGCCGGCTCACATCGATGACGAGATCCCGGTGCCAGGCGTGTGGGCCGAACGGTCCCTGGCCACGAGCGGAGACCTCGGCCGGCCAGGACACGCCCGCCTGCTGCCTCCGGAGCCGTTCACCGGCGCCGATGTGGTGCTGCTGGTGGAGTCGGCTTACGGCGACCGCAGGCACAACGGTGAAACGGCGCGGGAGGAGTTCGCAGCCGTCATCGCGCGCACACTGTCGCGCGGCGGCACCGTCGTCATTCCCGCTTTCGCGATCGATCGCACCGAGATCGTCCTCCACGAGCTCGCGATCTGCGCCGGGACGGAATCCTGCCTCCTTCCTGTTCCCTGCCCCTCATAGGCGGGCCGCGACGTAGTGGGTCAGGTCGAGCAGCCGGTTGCTGTAGCCCCACTCGTTGTCGTACCAGCCGAAGACCTTCACCAGTTCACCGTGAGCCTGGGTGAGGGCGACGTCCACGATGCAGGAAGCCGGGTCCCCGATCACGTCACGGGAGACGATCGGCGCGGTGCTCACCCGGATGATGCCGTTGAGCTGGCCCTCCGCCGCCTCGGTGAAGGCTGCGTTGATCTCCTCCACGGTGGCCGGCCTGCGGAGCAGCAGCGTCAGATCGGTGAGCGAGCCGTCCTCGACGGGGACGCGCACGGCGATGCCGTCGAGTGCTCCGGCCAGTTCCGGGAGGACGAGGCCCACGGCGCGCGCGGCGCCGGTGCTCGTCGGAATGATGCTCACGGCCGCCGACCTGGCCCGGCGCAGGTCCTTGTGCGGGCCGTCCAGGAGCGCCTGGTCGTTGGTGTAGCCGTGGATGGTGGTCATCAGACCCTTGTCGATGCCGAAGGTGTCGTGCAGGACCTTCACCATCGGCACGACGCAGTTGGTGGTGCAGGAGGCGTTGGAGACGATGTGGTGCTTGCCGGGGTCGTAGTCGGTCTCGTTGATGCCCATGACGACGGTCACGTCCACGCTCTTGGCCGGGGAGGAGATGAGCACCTTGCGGGCTCCGGCCTTCAGGTGCAGGGCCGCGTCGTCGCGGGTACGGAAGCGGCCGGTGGACTCGATCACGATGTCCACCCCGTGCTCCGCCCAGGCGAGTGCGGCCGGGTCAGGCTGGGCGGTCACCGCGATGCGGTGGCCGTCCACGGTGATGGACTCGGCGTCGTGGCTGATCGGGCGACCGAGACGCCCATACGTCGAGTCGTACTCCAGAAGGTGCGCCAGGGTCGCGACGGGTGCGACGTCGTTGATCGCCACCACCTCGACGGGCGTGACGTCCTGAGTTGATCGGGAGAGAACGCTGCGCAGGTAGTTCCGGCCGATGCGGCCGAATCCGTTGATGCCTACCCGTACGGTCATGTCCATTCCTTTCACATGAGGCGCGATGGTCCGTGGGCACCGCCGGTTGTTGCGGTGCCCACGCGGTGTCCGAGGTCGGATCGGAGATCAGAGCAGCCACCGGTTCCCTTGGACAAAGGGCACCTTGGCCCAGATGCGTCCCAGTCCCCAGGTGTTGCCGGCGTAGGCGACGGCGAGAGCGATCATCACCAGCGCGTAGAGGACGTGGTAGTCGACGATCGGGTTGCTCGACATGCTCAGCGTTCCGTCCGACAGATGGCGGGCCGGCGGCCATTCGGCGGCCCACATCAGGGCCATCATCGCGGTGCCCGCCGCTGCTGCCAGCCGCAGCGCGATGCCACTGATCAGGGCGATCCCGACGCCGAGGAGGCCGAGCATGAACAGCCAGTCCGCCCAGCCGGCACCGGCCCAGTCGTGGAAGGTGGACTCCAGCGGCCCTGCCGACACTCCGCTGAGGAAGCCCTTCGTGGGCGATCCGCCGTTGATCCACGCCTTGCCCGATCCGGTCGCGTAGCGCCAGCCGAAGGCCTTGTCGAGGAAGGCCCACAAGAAGACGAATCCGGTGACGACACGGACGACGGCGAAGACCTTTGCCGACACCGGCGTCATGACGGCACCGTGCTCGGGCGCCGTCTCTGCCGCGCGGTGGGCGGGGATCTGCATGCTGGTGGTCATCCGCGGTTCCTGCTGTACGGCCATGACGGCCCCCTTGTCTGCGAGAGGTACTGCCGGTTGCTTGTGGCTTCAATGTCCACCCGCGCGCCGGCATCTCGCAGTGGTCCTACGGGCCCTACCAGAGGGCCGAACGGCACTGCTTCAAGGGTGGGTTGGCGCTCGACCGGAGCTCCGCGTCAGCGATGTCCGTGATGCAGTCGGTGGTATCCGCCCTGGGGGTAGCGGCGGATCCGAGCCGCCGCCCAAAGACTGAGCACCTTGTCGAAGAGTTTCTCCGAAACGACTGTCATAACAGCGGTCGCAGCCACCGCGGCCAGCAACATCAGGATGAAGAGTGTCCAGAAATCGGTCGTCAGAGTCGTATGCACGATAGCCATCTCCTCGTAGGCGGGTGCCGTTCGCAGCCGCCCTTCCGCCAGCATCGGCCGCTCGGCACCGGCTGCGCGCGAGGCCGAACGTCCCGCGGTGGGACCGTTCGACTCTCACGGACTCCTCCGTAGGACCGCGGTCCCGTGGAGGGAGCCTCCTCGCTGCCGAGCTGCCGAGCTACCGAGCTACCGAGCTACCGGCATTCAATCGCGTGATCCGCTGGCCTCCTCCACCGGAACGAGGATGACCGGGCAGCAGGCATGGTGCAGTAAGGCCGTGGTGACCGGGCCGAGTTGAGGGCCCAGCCGACCCCGGCGCCGGTGCGCGGCCACCACGATGACAGCGGCGTTGCCCGTTGCCTCCAGCAGGACATGCGCCGCCCCGGAGCGAACTGCGCGGGTCTGTACCGGGACCTCGGGATACTGATCTCGCAACGATGTCACGACGTGTTCGGGCACAGCGGTCTCGTTCTGTGAGCGACGGTTGATATCGTCCTGAACACGCCGGGTGGGCACTGGTTCCAGACCGACAGGTGCCAGATGACGATAGGTCCAGGCGTGCAGGACGCGCAGGGGGGATCCGCGACGGGCGGCCTCCGCGAAGGCGTAGGCCGCCGCGTCGGTGTCGTTGTCGCTTTCGATGCCCAGCAGCACTTCACCGCCGGGGCCGGGGCCGGCCGATCGCGAACCCTGGTCTCCCCGCACGACGAGGAGCGGGCTCAGCGTGCGTGCGGCCAAGCGCAGACTCACGGACCCGAGCACCAGGCCCGCGAAGCCGGGCAACCCGCGAGAGCCGACTACGGTCAGAGCAGCATCACGGCCCCTGCGCAGCAACACCTCGGTCGCATCCCCGACCATCGGTACGGTACTGACCGGCAGGCCAGGTTGCCGCTGGCGCACCCGTGCTGCGGCGGACTTCAGGATCGGCCCGGCCTCATCGAGGTCGGAGACCGCGAACACGATCTCCAGGTCCGTTCCCTGCCTCACCGCCTCTGCCGCGGCCTCGTCCAGGGCTCGTACGGCGACGACAGAGCCGTCGACGCCGACGACCACGTGTCGAGCAGTCATGGTTCTCTCCTCCTTGGATTTCGCGAGTTCGGTGGTTCGCCGCCCCGCTCCCTGCTGCGCTAGAACGCGTGCACGCCGTGGTCCCGGAACTGGCCTCGCACACGGTCCATCAGGTCGGGCGACGGCGTTGGGGTGTCACGCAGCGGGAAGGGGATGTCGAGGGCTTCGTACTTGGCGGCGCCCAGCTTGTGGAAGGGCAGGACGTCGACGCACTCGACATTGCCCAGGCCCGCGATGAAGGCCGCCAGGCCGTCGATGGCGGCTTCGTCGTCGGTCCGGCCGGGGACCAGGACGTAGCGGATGCGGACCGGCACCCCTAGCCGGCTCAACCTGTTGGCGAACGTCAGGGTCGGCGCGAGGCCTGCGCCTGTCAGGCTGCGGTAGGCAGCGATGTCGAAGGCTTTGATGTCCAGCAGGACCAGACTCGTGTCGGCGAGCAGCTCATCCGTGGCTCGGCTACCGAGGAACCCCGAGGTGTCCAGGGCGGTGTGCAGGCCGAGTTCCTTGCAGCGGCGGAACACCTCTGCGGTGAAGAGTGGCTGCAGGAGCGGCTCGCCGCCGGTGATCGTCACTCCTCCGCCGGCCGCGGCGATGAAGGTCCGGTACTTCTCGATCTCGGCCATTACCGCGTCGACGGTCAACTCCTGGCCGTCCCTCATGTACCAGGTGTCCGGGTTGGCGCAGTACAGGCAGCGCAGTGGGCAGCCGCTGAGGAAGAGCGCGAAGCGGGTCCCGGGGCCGTCCACGCCGGTGGACAGGTCCCAGGAGTGGACGCGGCCGGTGTTCACAGCCGGCCGTGGAAGGTGCGGCTGATCACGTCGAGCTGTTGCTCGCGGGTGAGCCGGACGAAGTTGACCGCGTAGCCGGAGACCCGGATGGTCAGTGCCGGGTAATTGTCCGGGTGCTCCATGGCGTCCTCCAGGGTGGCCCGGTCCAGGACGTTGATGTTCAGGTGGAAGCCTCCGGCAGCCATATAGCCGTCCAGGATTCCGACCAGGTTCGCCGCACGTTCGTCCGGGTGGTGGCCGAGGCCTTCGGGCGTGATCGTCGAGGTCAGGGAGATCCCGTCGCGGGCTTGGTCGTAGGGGATCTTGGCGACGGACAGCGCGGAGACGGCCATGCCGTGGCGGTCGCGGCCGTTCATCGGGTTGGCTCCGGGTGCGAAGGGCTGCCCGACCCGGCGGCCGTCGGGGGTGTTGCCGGTGTGCTTGCCGTAGACCACGTTGGACGTGATCGTCAGCACCGACTGGGTGTGCTCCGCGTCCCGGTAGGCCGGGTGTTCGCGGACCTTGGCCATGAACCGGCGTACCAGGTCGACCGCTATCGCATCGGCGCGGTCGTCGTTGTTCCCGAAGGCGGGGTATTCGCCCTCGACCGCGTAGTCGACCGCCAGACCGGTGTCGTCCCGGATCACCTTCACCCGGGCGTGCTTCACCGCGGACAGACTGTCCGCGGCCACCGAGAGACCGGCGATTCCGCAGGCCAGGGTGCGGTGGACGGGGTGATCGTGCAGGGCCATCTCCAGCCGCTCGTAGGCGTACTTGTCGTGCATGTAGTGGATGACGTTGAGGGCGTTGACGTAGGTCGCGGCCAGCCAGTCCAGAACGTGGTCATAGGCGGTGTTCAGCTCCTCGTAGTCCAGGTGGTCGCCGGCCAGCGGGCTCGTGGCGGGAGCGATCTGTTCTCCGGTCATCTCGTCGCGGCCGCCGTTGATCGCGTAGAGCAGGGCCTTCGCGAGGTTGACCCGGGCGCCGAAGAACTGCATCTGCCGGCCCACCGCCATCGCCGAGACGCAGCAGGCGATCGCGGTGTCGTCCCCGGTCCGGGGGCGCAGCAGGTCGTCCGATTCGTATTGCAGGGCGCTGGTGTCGATGGAGACCTGCGCGCAGAAGTTCTTGAAGCCTTCGGGCAGGCGGGGCGACCACAGCACGGTGAGGTTCGGCTCCGGAGCGGACCCGAGGTTGTACAGGGTCTGCAGGAACCGGAAGGAGGTGCGGGTGACCAGCGTGCGGTCGTCCTGTCCGATGCCGCCCAGGGACTCGGTGACCCAGGTGGGATCGCCGGAGAAGAGTTCGTCGTACTCCGGTGTGCGCAGGAAGCGCACGATCCGCAGCTTGATCACGAAGTCGTCGATCAGTTCCTGGGCGCGGGTCTCGTCGATGCGCCCTTCCGCGAGGTCGCGGGCGAGGTAGACGTCGAGGAACGTCGAGGTCCGGCCGAGCGACATCGCCGCGCCGTTCTGTTCCTTCACCGCGGCCAGGAAGCCCAGGTACAGCCACTGTACGGCTTCGTGCGCGGTGGCGGCCGGGCGGGAGACATCGCAGCCGTACGAGCCGGCCATCTCCTCCAACTCGGCCAGGGCGCGGATCTGTTCGGCGAGCTCCTCGCGGTCGCGGATCACGTCGGCGGAGGACGGTTCTGTGTCCAGCTGTGCCCGCTCGGCGCACTTCGCCTCGATGAGAAGAGCCGTGCCGTAGAGAGCGACCCGGCGGTAGTCGCCGATGATCCGGCCCCGGCCGTAGGCGTCCGGCAGCCCGGTGATGATGCCGGCCTTGCGGGCCTGACGCATCTCCTGGGTGTAGGCGTCGAAGACGCCCTGGTTGTGTGTCTTGCGGTAGGTGCCGAAGACCCGGGTGACGAACGGGTCGGGCTCGTATCCGTAGGCGCGCAGTCCGTTCTCCACCATCCGCAGCCCGCCGTTGGGCATGATCGCCCGCTTGAGCGGCGCGTCCGTCTGCAGACCGACGATGAGCTCACGGTCCTTGTCGATCCACCCGGGACCGTGCGCGGTGATGGTCGACGGCGTGGCGGCGTCGACGTCCAGGACGCCCTTGCGGCGTTCCTCGGTTTGCAGCTCGGACACGATGTCCCACACGGCATGGGTGCGTTCCGTCGGGCCCGTGAGGAAGGCCGCGTCGCCCTCGTACGGCGTGTAGTTGTCCTGGATGAAGGCGCGCACATCGACCTTCCGTTGCCAGCAGAGGCCGGCGAAGCCCCGCCATGGATCGGTGGAAGGCCGGGTGCCCGTCCGAGTGGCCTGCGTCATGGCTTGTCGCCTCTTCCGTATCCGGTGACCGCAACTCTGTCCGTCACAGAACCGTCGCATCGGCACGGTGGATCGGGCGAGGGGCGGTTCGGCCCTGGTGCGGGACGTTCGGCCCCAGCGCGGGCCGGGTGGAGAACAGGGCCGAACGGTCCCGGCCGGGCCCGGTCAGCCCCTGTGGCCCGCCCCCGGTAGGGACGGATCGTGGAGCCAGGAACGTCCCAGGGGAGAGAGGCACGCCATGACGCACACCGCGCACCGCACCGAGAAGATCCATGCTCTGCTCACCGACGGCAGGACGGTCGAGATCCGTCCCGCAGGTCCCGAGGACCGTGACCAGGTTCTGCGGCTGTACGAGGGGATGTCGGCGCAGAACATGCGGCTGCGGTTCTTCGGCATGAGCCGGCTGTCGGGGCCGCAGGCCACCGACCGGGCCTGCTCCGGCCCCCGGCCCGGTCACTGCGCGCTGATCGCCACCTGCGACGACCGGATCGTGGGGATCGCCGAGTACGAGACCGGTCCCGACCCTGGCTCCGCCGAGATCGCCCTTTCGGTCGCCGACGCCTTCCATCATTGCGGGGCAGGGACGCTGCTCCTGGAGCATCTCGTGCATGCTGCCCGCAAGGACGGCATCACCTCCTTCACCGCAGACGCCCTGTCGGAAAATCACCTGGTCCTGAAGGTCTTCGCCGACCTGGGCCTGAACACCGCCCGCCGCTTCGCCGGTACCGAGGTGCACTGCACGATCCAACTCGACCCGGACGAGCACTATCTCGCGGCGGTCGACGAGCGTGGCCGGACCGCGGACACCGCGAGCCTGCAACCGCTGCTGCGACCGCGCTCCATCGCCGTGGTCGGTGCCGGAACCAGGGCCGGATCGGTCGGACGGGCCGTCCTCAAGAACATTCGTGACGCCGGATATCCCGGACGGCTCTTCGCGGTCAACCCCCACGCCCATGCCGTCCTGCGTATTCCCTGCTATCCGACGGTGACCGCTCTCCCCCACCCCCCGGACCTCGCGGTGCTCGCCGTACCCGCGCCCGTCGTACCGGAGATCGCCGAGCAGTGCGGAAAGCTCGGTGTGCGCGCGCTGGTCGTGCTCACCTCCAACCTGGACGGCCACCAGTCGGCCGGTCTGCTCAGCGCCTGCCGCCGCTACGGCATGCGGTTGGTCGGCCCGAACTGCCTGGGCATCGCCAACACCGAGGACGACGTCCGGCTCGACGCCACCTTCGCCGCCGACCGGCCCCGGCCCGGATGCGCCGGAGTGGCCGTACAGTCCGGCGGTGTCGGAATCGCCCTGCTCAGCGGATTGGCCCGGCTCGGGATCGGGGTCTCCAGCTTCGTCTCGCTCGGCGACAAGTACGACGTCAGCGCCAACGACTTGTTGCAGTGGTGGGAAGGGGACGATCGCACCGACCTGGCCCTGCTGCACGTGGAATCGTTCGGAAACCCCCGCGCCTTCTCACGAACCGCCCGCAGGGTCGCCCGCACCATGCCGGTCCTGACCGTGGACGCGGGCCGGTCCGCGGCGGGCCGGCGCGCCGCCGCCTCGCACACCGCGGCGGCCGCGACCCCCACGATGACGCGGCAGGCCCTGTTCCGGCAGGCCGGGATCACCGCCACCCGCACCATCGGTGAACTCCTCGACACCGGGGCCCTCCTGAACAGCCAGCCCCTTCCCGCCGGCGGCCGGGTGGCCATCGTGTCCAACGCGGGCGGCGCGGCCGTGCTCGCCGCCGACGCCTGCGCGGAAGCGGGACTGACCGTCCCCGAACTGCCCGCAGATCTGATCGCCGAACTGCTCCGGCTGCTTCCCGAAGGAGCATCCGCCACCAATCCCGTGGATGCCACCGCTGCCGTGGGGGAACAGCAACTGGGCGCCTGCATCGACCGGATCGCCGCGCACGGCGCGGTCGACGCGGTCCTCGTCGCCCTGGTGCCCACCGCGCCGGCCGCGGCGACCGGCGACGATCCGACCCGGGCACTGACCCACGCCGTCCCGGGTCGTCGCTCCCGAACCGTCGCCGCGGTCCTCCTCGACCAGGACGAACGAATCCGACTGCTGGAGACATCGGCCGGTGGCAGGATCCCCGCCTACGCCGACCCGCAGGCGGCCGCCGGAGCCCTGGCGTACGCGGCCGAACGCGCCCGGTGGCTGGCCCGGCCGGCAGGGTCCGTCCCTGAGCTTTCCGGAACCGACCCGGAAGCCGCCCGCGCGCTGGTCGGCGACTTCCTCACCGAGCACCCCGAAGGCGGCTGGCTCGACCCGCGCGGCTGCGCGGAACTGCTCGACTGCTACGGCATACCGCACCTGCCGAATGCCTGGGCCCGGAACGAACAGGAAGCGGTTGACGCGGCGGACCGCCTGAGCGGCCCCGGTCGACGCGTCGCCCTCAAGGCCTACTGGCCCGGCCAGGTCCACAAGAGCGACCAGGGCGCGGTCCTGCTGGATCTGGAGGGAGAGCCTGCGGTGCGGGCCGCCCACCGTGATTTCACCGCCCGCTTCGGCGACACCATGACCGGCGTCGTCGTCCAGCCCATGGCCGAACGCGGCATCGAACTGGTCACCGGAGTGGTGCAGGACGAGGTCTTCGGCCCGTTGGTGCTGTTCGGTCTCGGGGGTACCGCCACCGACCTGCTCGCCGACCACGCCGCGCGGCTCGCGCCGCTCACCGACCGCGATACACACGAACTGATCACCGCTCTGCGCTGCGCCCCACTGCTGTTCGGGTACCGCGGCGGCGGGCCGGTCGACCTGGAAGGGATCGAACAGCTGCTGCACCGGCTGTCGAAGATGGCAGGCGACCTGCCGCAACTCGCCGAGGCCGACCTCAACCCCGTCCTCGCCCGGCCGGACGCCGTCTCCGCGCTCGATGTCCGTATCCGTCTCCTCCCCCAGCAGACACACGACCCGTATCTGCGCCGGCTCCGCTGAGGGAACAGCCGGCCCGCACCACCCGACAGCACCGCTCACCACACGGTGCACCACCCGAGGAGGAACCCCGATGACCCCAACGAAGCCCCAGCGCACACTCGTCGCCTACAGCAGCAAGAACGGCTCCACCGCCGAGATCGCCCGGTGGATCGGCGAGGCGCTGCGCGAACAGCACATCGATGCCGAGGTCGCGCCCGTCTCCGATGTCCCCAGCGTCGCGGCGTACGATGCCGTGATCCTCGGAGCCGGCCTGTACGCGGGCCGCTGGCCGGGAGAAGCGGTCCGGTTCGTCCGCCGCCACCGCCAGGCGCTGATCGAGCAGGAGGTCTGGCTGTTCAGCAGCGGACCGCTCGACGGTTCTGCAACTGAGCGCGCCATCCCGGCTGTGCCTGCGGTCGCCCGCATCGCTGCCAAGCTGGGCGCCCGCGGGCACGTCACCATCGGTGGACAGCTCACCGACGGGGCCCGTGGATTCATCGCCCGCGGGCTCCGGAAGCAAGGCAAGGGCGGCGACTTCCGCGACCGCGAACAAATCCGGGCGTGGGCCCGGGACATCGCATCCGAATTGACCGCCGTCGGCAACCACCTCTGACCCGATCGGCGCACCGGTCCGACGACATATCTCGGCATAGGCCCCCGGCAAGTGAACAAATTCTGACTGCCAGAGACCAGATTCAGTCCCTGCCCATGATTGCGGAGGAAGAGGGCTATCATCCGATAAATCCTGTCCTGCTCGGACGGGCAATAAAAGGGGCCGGAATGCCGACGTCTGTCCATGGTGGGAGCCCGGCCGAGGTGATGTTCCGGGCCCTGCTGGAATCCGCACCCGACGCCATGGTCATCATCGATGACGCCGGAACCATCCGACTGGTCAATGCTCAGACCGAGTCGATGTTCGGCTATTCCCGGCGGGAGCTCCTCGGACACCCGGTCGAGATCCTCGTGCCTGAAAGATTCCACGGCAATCACCCCAAGCACCGCCACGGATATGCCGCTAACCAACAAGTACGCCCCATGGGGGCCGGACTCGAGCTGTACGGCCGACGCAAGAACGGCCGCGAATTCCCCGTGGAGATCAGCCTCAGCCCGCTCCAGACGACCGACGGACTGCTCGTGTCGGCTGCCGTCCGGGATGTCAGCGAACGCAAGGCCGCCGAGGAGCGCATCAACGAACTCGCCGTGCTCGTCGAGTCCTCGCAGGACGCGATCCTCGCCAAGACCCTCGACGGCACGATCACCTATTGGAACGCCGCGGCCCATCGTCTCTACGGGTATGCGGCGGAGGACGCGATCGGGCAGTCCATTGCGATGCTCGCTCCTGCCGAGAGCAAGGATGAGATCGCATGCCTTCTGGAACGGCTCAGCAGAGGCGAGCGCGTCGAGCACTTCGAGATGTTCCGGGTCACCCAGTCCGGGCGCCTGCTCGATGTCGACATCACCCTCTGGCCGATCAAGGGACGTGACGGCGCGACCGTCGGCTCCTGCTCGATCGTGCGGGATATCGCGGACCGTAAGCGGGCCGAGGAAGAACTCACCGAGCTCTACCGGCAGCAGCGTCATATCGCGTTGACGCTGCAGCACAGCCTGATGGGCTCTCCCCCGGAGCTCCCCGAAATGCAGGTGGCGAGCCGCTACTTCCCGGCAACACAAGGTGCGGGGGTCGGCGGTGACTGGTTCGACATCATTCCGCTCGGCGGCGGTCAGGTCGGTGTACTCATAGGTGATGTCATGGGACGCGGCCTGGAGGCCGCCGCCGTGATGGGACAACTGCGCTCGGCTGCACGTGCGTTGGCCAAAACCGGCATCACGCCGCGACAACTGATGAAAGCGCTGGACGCGTTCGTCGCCGACCTGCCCGACCAGCTGGTCACCTGCTGCTATCTGGCGGTGGATCCGGACGCCGGCGAAGTGACGATCTGCTCAGCCGGGCATCTGCCCGTCCTGCTCGTGCATCCCGACACCTCCGTCGAGCACCTGCCGGCACCCGTCTGTGTCCCGCTCGGAGTCGGCGGCGTTCCCTACCAGCAGGCCTGCGTTCCTGTCGTGGCCGGGTCCACCCTGGTGCTCTACACCGACGGACTCGTGGAGACCCCTCGATCCGACATCGACGTCCAACTCAAACTCCTCGCAGTAGAGCTCCAGAGCGCGTTCCTGTCCGGGGTGTGCCTGGAAGAAGTTTCGGACAGGGTGCTGGCGGCGCTCAGGCCGGACGCGGACGGGCATGCGGACGATGTAACGCTGCTCCTGGCCCGAATCCCGGCGTCGCCGGTCGCCGCGGCCTCGATGAAGGTACCCGCCGACCCTGCCTCCGTCTCCGCCGGCCGCCACTTCGTGATCACCACGCTGCGCAGCTGGGGTTGCGATGAAGTGACGGAATCAGCCTGCTTGCTGACATCCGAGGTCCTCACCAATGCGATCAGCCACAGCCACGCCCGAGGAACGCTGGGCCTGCGACTGCACCGCACCGCGCGGGAGATGACCGTCGAAGTCACCGACAGCAGCACCCATATCCCCCACCTCCGGCACGCCGAACCGGGCGACGAGTCGGGACGAGGACTTCTGCTCGTCGACGCCCTGGCCACCGACTGGGGCGCCCGCCCCATGGAGGACGGTAAGACCGTATGGTTCACGCTGCCCCTGAAGCAGCCCGAACCTCGGAGTTAATGGGCCCCACGCCACGCGACGACCTCCGCAACCTGGCCGGGGAACCGACGCGAACAGCGGCAGGGTGAGTCGAACGGGCACGGCCCGGCGCGCTTCGGAAGGCCGACAGCGCCGCGCCTGTTGCAGCGGATGAAACGGCGGATCGGCGGCGCCGGAGGAGACGATAGGAGGTTGCTCCATCGGCCCCAGATGGTGACCTTCAACCCTGTGGCGAGGGCCGAATGGCCACCTGTGCGGCGTGCCCCGTCGGCGCAAGCTGAGAGCACTACTGCAGCCCGGGATCGCGAACAGCGCGGTCCGTCGCCATCTCTGCTCCGAGGAGCGGTTCCATGACCAGGTCGAAGCCGATCGCAGGCGCTCACCTTGCCGATGCCCCCCACGACGCGAAGGCGTCGACGACCGGACTCCCCGAGGCCGAGCCCGCTGTGAACAGGCTGGTTGACGCAGCACTCCGGGCGTTGGAGGAGTACGCGGACTTCACCCAGGAGCAGGTCGACCTCATCGTCAGGAAGGCGTCCCTGGCGGCCCTGGCGGAGCACACCGGTCTGGCCGCGCTGGCGGTTGAGGAGACGGGCCGGGGGGTCTTCGAGGACAAGGCCGTCAAGAACGTCTTCGCCTGTGAGAACGTCACCCACGCGATGGCGGGGATGAAGACTGTCGGGGTGGTGAGCCGCGACGAGATCACCGGCATTATCGAGATCGCCGAGCCCATCGGTGTCGTCGCCGGGATCACACCGGTGACCAATCCGACGTCGACGACCATCTTCAAGGCCCTGATGGCCCTCAAGACCCGCAACCCGATCGTGTTCGCCTTCCACCCCGCCGCGCAGCGCTGCTCCGCGGCGGCGGCCCGCATCGTGCGGGACGCTGCCGTCAGGGCCGGGGCGCCGGCGGATTGCGTGCAGTGGATCGAGGAGCCGTCGATGCGGGCGACGGCGGCGCTGATGCACCATCCCGGAGTGGCGACGATCCTGGCGACCGGCGGCAACGCGATGGTGAAGGCCGCCTATTCGTGCGGCAAGCCGGCACTGGGCGTGGGGGCGGGCAACGTCCCCGCGTACATCGAGAGGAGCGCGGACCTCAAGCGCGCGGTGAACGACATCGTGCTGTCCAAATCCTTCGACAACGGCATGATCTGCGCGTCCGAACAGGCCGTGATCCTCGACCACGAGGTGTATGAGGCGGCGCTGGAGGAATTCCGGACCCTGAAGGCCTACGTCGCGAGCCCGCAGGAGAAGGCGGCGCTGGAGCAGTACATCTTCGGAGTCGGTACGGCTCACGACCGCGACTGCGCGGGTGCGGCATTGAATGCCGACGTGGTCGGACGTTCCTCGCACGACATCGCGCGGGCGGCGGGTTTCAGCGTTCCGCCGGACACTTCGGTCATCCTGGTCCCGGTCGCCTCCGTCGGTGCGGACGAACCGCTCACGCGTGAGAAGCTCTGCCCGGTACTGGCCGTGCTGCGTGCCGACAACCGTTCCGAAGGGATACGGCTTGCCGCGCGCATGGTGGAATTCCACGGACTCGGCCACAGTGCCGCCGTCCACACCGAGGACGCCGCGTTCGCGGAGGAGTTCGGGCGCGCGGTGAAAGCCTGCCGGGTGATCTGGAACGCCCCCAGCTCGCAGGGCGGCATCGGCGACGTCTACAACGCCTTCCTGCCCTCACTCACCCTGGGCTGCGGGAGCTACGGCCACAATTCCGTCTCCGGAAACGTCACAGCCTCCAACCTGCTGAACATCAAGCGGATCGGGCGGCGCAACACCAACCTGCAGTGGTTCAAGGTCCCCTCGAAGATATTCTTCGAGCGCAACTCCATCACGTATCTGGCTGACATGCGGGGCGCTCGCAAGGTCGTCATTGTCACCGATCGGACCATGGTGGACATCGGTCACCTCCAGCGTGTCCGCGGCATCCTCGACCGGCGCGCGACGCCCTGCGAGATCCGGGTCATCGACTACGTCGAGCCCAACCCCAGCATCGACACCGTCACCAAGGGGGCCGAGCTGATGCACGCCTTCCAGCCGGACACCATCATCGCGCTGGGCGGCGGATCACCGATGGACGCGGCCAAGGTCATGTGGCTGATGTACGAACACCCTGACATCGACTTCGCGGATCTGAAGGAGAAGTTCTTCGACATCCGCAAGCGCGCGTTCACCTTCCCCGACCTCGGCGAGAAGGCCCAGTTGGTGTGCATCCCGACGACGTCCGGGACCGGCAGCGAGGTGACCCCCTTCGCGGTGATCACCGACACCGCCACCGGCCAGAAGTACCCGCTGGCGGACTACGCCCTCACCCCCAGCATCGCCATCTGCGATCCGGCGCTCACCACCCACTTGCCGAAGGCAGTCACGGCCGACACCGGATTCGACGCCCTGACGCACTGCATCGAGGCCTACGTCTCGGTCTACGCCAACGACTTCACCGACGGGCTCGCCCTGCAAGGAATCCGGCTGATCTTCGACCATCTGGAGCGGGCCGTCACCGATGGCCCGCACGACCTGGTCGCCCGGGAGAAGATGCACAACGCCGGCACCATCGCCGGCATGGCCTTCGGTTCGGCCTTCCTCGGTGTCGTCCACGCGATGGCCCACACCCTGGGCGGGACCTTCGACGTCGCGCACGGACGCACGAACGCCCTGCTGCTGCCGCACGCCATCCGCTACAACGGGAGCGCACCGGTGAAGGTCACCTCATGGCCCAAGTACCGGAACTACATTGCCCCCGAGCGCTACCAGGCCATCGCCCGAACCCTCGGCCTGCCTGCTTCCACGCCGGAACAGGGAGTGGAGTCGCTCGCCGCTGCCGTCGAGCAGCTGCGTGACGCCGTCGGTATCCCGCCGTCCTTCAAGGCCGCGGGCGTGGACGAGAAAGCGTTCCTGGAAGCCCTGCCCAAGCAGGCGATGAATGCCTACGAGGACCAATGCGCACCCGCCAACCCCCGCATGCCGATGCTCGCCGACATGCGGCAGCTCATGCGCCAGGCGTACTACGGCTCCCCCACCTGACGCGGTCACAGGGACAGGCGAGACGGCTGCCCCACGGGGAGGACCCGCTCATCGGGCGGCGCGGCTGCCCGGGACCCTCCACCACAACAGCCAGGCGCCTGTGCCGTAGAGCACCAGGTTGATCACCATCTCGCGCGGGACGTCGCTCAAGCCGGTTTCGGTCGCGCCGCCGAACAGCGCGGGCACGACAACGTGCTTGACGACGGAGTACAGGGCCAGATCGAACGCGACGAAGACCAGCCAGCCCACCGCCGGGTGCCAGCGGGGCCGGGGCACCGCGTTGATCAGCGAGAACACGGCGGTGATGGCCAAAACCGTGGGCAGCAGCCGCGAGGGCACCGTATCGAGATAGTTCCACGGCAAGGTGGAGCCGATGATCCACAGCAGCGCCATGCAACCGATGAAACGCAGCACCACCGCCGCGACGGGGCCGGCCTGCGCGCGGGCTCCGGTGCCGGCCGGAGCCCCGGCGGCGGTTGTCGGCTGGACGGGCAGACCCGAGCCGGCGGGCTGGAAGAACGGCACCGCCGCCAGACCGTCGACTGACGGGGCGTGCGACGGCTGCGGCGGGAGCCACGCCCCGGCGGGCGGCGGCGTCACCCGGGCCGTCGGGGTCGGCACGGCCGTTCCTGTGCGGGCCAACTCCTCCAGGGCGGACAGCGCCGGCTCGGCGGTCGGCCGCCGGGCCGGGTCCTTCGTCAGCAGCGCGGCCAGCAGCGGCGCGAGCGCACCCGCGCGTACCACCGGGCGCGGCTCCTTGGTGACGACAGCGATGACGAGTGCACCGAAGGTGTCCCCGTGGAACGCCGGTGCCCCCTCGACAGCACTGTAGAGCGTCGCGCCCAGCGACCACAGGTCACCGGCCGGTGCCGGCGGCGCGCCCTCCAGTTGCTCGGGGGCCATGAAGGACGGGGTGCCGATGACCGTGCCGGTACGGGTCAGGGCCGTGGTCGCGTCGGCCAGGTGCGCGATCCCGAAATCGGTGATGATCACCCGGTCGCCCATCAGCAGGACGTTGTCCGGCTTGAGGTCGCGGTGGACGATGCCTGCCTTGTGGGCCAGTTGGAGCGCCTTCACCAGTGCCGCGCCGATCTCGGCGACCCGCCGGACCGGCAGCGCGCCCCCCTGGGCGATCAGTGCTCCCAGCGACATCCCGGTGACGAGTTCCATCACGATCACGGGCGCGCCCTCGTGCTCGACCACGTCGTGCACGGTGATGATCCCGGGATGGTTCAGACGCGCGGCGGCGCGCGCCTCGCGCGCCACGCGGTGCAGGAGGTGCTCGCGTTCACCGCTGGTCAAACCCGGCGGGAGCAGCACCTCCTTGACCGCCACGTCCCGCTCGAGAGCCTGGTCCCACCCCCGCCACACCCGGCCCATACCGCCTTGGCCGATCAGCTCGACAAGCTGGTACCGGCTCCCGATCAGTGCCCCGCTCACTGCTTCCACGGAAAGTCACCCTAACGGCATGTCCCCCTGCGCGACGACGTTTTCGATCACTGGTGCCGACCCCGCGGGAACTGGTGCCCGCAACGCAGACGGTGTGCCTTTCTCTGTGGGGGTCAGCCGATGCGGAAGGAGATCTCAGGGAGAGGGATGTCGGAAAGGTTCAGCCGGAGCCCGGTCAGGGTCAGGTAGGTCTGCGAGTCGGTCAAGGCGGAGGTGGCGGACGGCGCCAGGGTCTTCCCGCGCGTGCTCACCAGCAGGTACCAACCCCCGCGCTTATAGCTGCGGGAGGCGTCGGGGCGGTCGCCGCTCGGGTTCAGCTTCCAGCCCTGGCGCTCCAGGTCGGCGCAGATCGCGTTCATCTCCGACAGTACGGCGGTCCTCTCACGGACGGCCATCCAGCCCGTCGTGTTCAAGTTGGCGCCGGCCGCGACGGTCGGGCGGCCCCGCGCCGGGTCGATGCCCGCCGCGCTGACCGCGGACCGGATCACCTCGTCCACCGCGTCCCGTGTCAGGGGCGGTGACGTCGACTCCGCTGTGGGCGCCGCCATGGATCGGGACGGCGTGGGCGCGCCCAGGTGGATGCGCCCCTCGTCGTCCATCCGGACGTGATCCGGCAGGACCACGGCGGCCAGACTCGCGATCAGGATCGCGGCCGACGCGCAGCGGGCGTCATCATCCACCCTTGCGTGCCGGCTCCGATGTCATCCTTCCCCCAGTGCAGCGCACTGTCCGGAAATCTGACGCTCGCCACCGCATCAAGGCCGTGGCCTTCGCGCTGACGCTGACGCTGCTCGTGTTGCTGCCGTTCGCGGTCCTTCCGCGCCCGGGCGTCGGCGCGGTCCCACGCCGCCCCCCAGTCGCTGACAGCGTCCTGCGGCAGGTCGACGGCTCGGGCGAACGCCATAACCTCCTGCTTCGTGGGCAGTCGGTCGCCGGCGAGCACGCGCTCGAGCGTGGTGTGCGGGAGCATGCCCGGCCCTACCTTCGCTTCAAGGGCACGTGCCGACGGATAGCCAAAGAACATCTGCAACTTGCGCATGCCATCGACCAGCGACGCGAAATCGCTCACCAGCAGGGCCTCGGGCACGTGCTTGGGGCGACTCTTACCCTTCGCCTCCGCGCGGGCGTTCATCCACAGGACGCGGGCCCGGCGGCGCAGCGACCCGCGACCGTTCACGTCGACGACGCGCAGCACCACCTCCACGTCGTGCGGAAGCGTCTGGCCATTGAGCAGCCGCCGTACCCGATCGTGCTTGAGGCCGGCCGCCTGGGCGAGCTGTTCCGTGCTCAGATTGGACGATTCCTGCACACTGCGCAGAAACTCGCCCAGCTTGCCGCGCTCGGGGCGGACGGTGTAGTCGATCTCTCCTCGGATGCGACCCATGACAACCCGCTCAGTTGCTCTGCGGGATGACCACACGGGGCACCCTGCGGTTGACGACCGCCACGGAGACCGCACCGGCCGCCGCGAGCAGCGCGATGACGACCCCCACTGTCACATGGGCCAAGCCCAGCACGACAGCAGCGATGATCACGACGACGATGACGACCGCTTCGGGACCGTTCAGGGGGCGGCGCCTGCCCTTGTCGCCCGCGTCCGGGGCGGGGAAGGAAGTGGTCGTCGGCAGCGGATCGCTGGCGGTGACGCTACGGTGCTCCGCGAGGTACTCGGCCGCGAGGGCCGCACGGGCCCTGCTCTTTCGGGACTTTGCCATGGGACTTCGCTTTCGGGGTCGGACGCCTGACAGCGCCATCTGGGCCCGGCCGCTACTGGCAGCAGCGGCCGGTCGAGCTCCAGCTCTACGGACCGATTGCCGCCGGTCCGCGTGCGCTGTCAACTCTTCCAGTAGGCGCCGATTCAGACCAACGTCGAAGCAGGTTTTTCGGCATAACTGCCCCGGCATCGCCCTGGCTCCAGGGTGCCGTTGTCTCCCGGGTACGTGCAGGTCATCGCAGAGAGGGCCAGTGGCTACCTTCGATTCGAAGGTGTCTGGAGCTGGCAAACCTCCCTAGCTGAAGCCCGTTTCCGCATTCCAGCCCCAGCTGGAGTTGCGCTCCGCGTAGCTACGCAAGCACTGTGGACACGTACCGGGGTCGAGGCTCCAGCTCGTGCACCGGGACCTCGGGCGGATCACGGTGTTGCCGCACCGCCGCCCACAGGGCGGACCATGCGAAGGCTATGGTCCGCCCCAAGTCTTCTTCCTCAGCTACGCCGCCCGTCTCCGCGCAGCGCCGAACGCGCGCGAGACTTCGGCTCGCGGTAAACGCCACCGCTGTTCAACCTCGGGTAACGGCGGCAGCCACGGCCGACGCGTAGTTCAGATGAGACGAGCGAGTGCTCGCCGTCGACGTCATGCAGGTTGATGGTCACGGGCGCGGGTGGCAGACAACGAGCCGGAGCCGGTGGCCTTCATGCGCCCGACCCCAGCTGCGGCGCTGCCCGCCGAGAACGCCACTGCCTCCGCCCACTGCAGGCATCGTCCCGAAAGGATCAGTAGCACCGGCCCCTGGTCCTGGAGGGGCCGGCACTCTGGCCCGCCCGCGTCGCGGAACTCCAGGTCCCGCATACGGCCGCCGTGTGGCTCACCACGGACGACGCCGTGGTACGCGCCCGTGTCCATGCAGCGGGCCGCTACGAAGCAGCTGCGTACGAGGAACGGCACTTGATGGACAAGTTCCTGACCCGCACGGAGCGCTACCAGGTACTCATGATCGATGCCATCGACAGGTTGGGCATGGATCGCATCTACGCGGGTGGCGGACGGTCCGTTGCAGAGCTGGCTGACACGGTCGACTTCGCAGAGATGATGAAACAGTCTCAAACGGGAGCCTCCTGACGAACCATCCGTCATTAGGAGTGCCCCACGCGGACCGGGCGTAGCTTCCCGTGTCGGTGACGGTGGGCCCTCGACGGAGGTACCGGTCTTGGAAGACGTCCGTCTCGGCGGCCGGGCCGGCACCAACCCGGGGCGGCCGTCCATCCCCGCGCCGGGACGGCCGGGACCAGGAGGTGTCGGACACCTTCCCTCCGCACGGCGGGCAGAGGATGCGAGGATCGCTTGCGGATCAACTGTCGAGGTGAAGGGATACGAGGCATGGGTCAGTCGTTCGGCTCCTACCAGAACGAGATCTACCTCAACGGACTGGGCGGGGTGGTGCCACGCTTCCCGATGAGTTTCGCGGAGCTGGAGGAGCGTGCGGAGAAGGCCCTGCCTCCCTCCGTCTGGTCGTACGTCGCAGGCGGTGCGGGCGACGAGCGCACCCAGCGGGCCAACGTGGCCGCCTTCGACCGCTGGGGGCTGGTCCCCCGGATGCTCGTCAGCCCCACGCAGCGGGACACGTCCGTCGAGCTGTTCGGGACACGACTGCCCTCACCGGTGTTCATGGCGCCGGTCGGCGTCATCGGCCTGTGCGCCCAGGACGGGCACGGCGACCTGGCCACCGCACGGGCCGCCGCACGCACCGGCGTACCGATGATCGCCTCCACACTCTCCGTCGACCCGCTGGAGCAGGTCGCCGCGGAGTTCGCAGACACCCCCGGCTTCTTCCAGCTCTACACCCCCACCGACCGGGAACTCGCCGCGAGCCTCGTCCACCGGGCCGAGCAGGCCGGCTACCGCGGCATCGTGGTCACGCTGGACACCTGGGTCACCGGCTGGCGTCCCCGCGACCTGTCCACCGCCAACTTTCCGCAGTTGCGCGGCCACTGCCTGGCCAACTACACCACCGATCCTGCCTTCCGCGCCCGGCTGGAGCGCACGCCGGAGGAGGATCCGCAGGCCGCGGTCCTGCTCTGGACCCAGCTCTTCGGCGCTCCCCTCACATGGAGCGACCTGCCCTGGCTCCGCTCGCTGACCGACCTGCCACTGATCGTCAAGGGCATCTGCCACCCCGAGGACGCGCGGCGGGTCAAGGACGCGGGCGTGGACGGCATCTACTGCTCCAACCACGGCGGGCGGCAGGCCAACGGCGGCTTGCCCGCTCTCGACGCGCTCCCCGCCGTCGTCGAAGCCGCGGACGGTCTGCCGGTCCTGTTCGACTCCGGCATCCGCAGCGGCGCCGACGTGGTCAAGGCCATCGCTCTGGGGGCCACCGCGGTCGGCGTCGGCCGCCCCTACGCCTACGGCCTCGCCCTCGGCGGAACCGACGGCATCGTCCACGTGCTCCGGTCGCTCCTCGCCGAAGCCGACCTGATCATGGCGGTCGACGGCTACCCCTCTCTCGCCTCCCTCACCCCGGACGCACTGCGACCGGTCGCCTGACGGCGCTGCCGCCACCGCCCCGGCCCGGCGAGGACGTGGCCGGGCAGGACCGATGTCCTGCCCGGCCGGCGAGACCGCGGGTGGTGCGCCCCTCGGCAGGGCCTGGGGTCAGACCACGGAGCCCCGGATCAGGATGCACAGCAGCGAGCAGGCGACAGCCGAAGAGGGCGCGCTCGTCGTCGCGGGTGTGTGGGGCGGGGCGTTGACGGCGGAGAAGGTGGCCGACGCCGTGTTCTTCAGCGGCAGCGCCAGCAGGAAGGAACTGCAGTAGATCTGGCGGGTGGCCCCCACCGGCAGGGCGAACGTTCCTGCGGCGGTACGACAGGCTGGGGTCGTGCTGTCGTTGACGCTCACCCCGGCCACCGGTACGGGGCCGGTGTTGGTGACGGTGATCCTCCAGTACGCCGTACCGAGCAGTTGCAGCAGACCCACGGGGCTCTGCTTGGCCCAGGGGCCCGCGCCGGCCGGCCCACAGGCGTGCGCGCTCGCGACGGTGCAGATCTCCTTGTTCACCGTCACCGCGGGCGTGCACTGCGCGCCGGGCGCGACCGCCAGGTCGACAGCGTTGGAGGTGAATGATCCGGTGCTGTCGGTCCCCGTCGCGGTGTCCGTCACCTGGGTGGTTCCACAGTCCGCCGTGACCACCGTGCGCACGCAGATCTGCGGCGCGTCGCCCTGGTAGCTCGCGACGAGAGCGGGGTGGTTGTCGGCGGTGAAGTCGCCGGCATCGGTGAGGACCAGTTGGACGGTGATGGTGATGCTGGGATGCGCGGTGGCGGAGATGCCCGTCAGATCAACGGTTCCTGTTGGCGTCAGGGCGGGGTTGGCAATGACGGTCCCGTCCAGGTCGGTCACCGAGACGGCCGAGGCCGCGAGGTTGACGTGCGCGAGATCGATGCCCTCCAGGCGCGCGGCAGTGTATCCCTGGACGTGGCCCGGTGCCCCGTCACAGTAGAAGGCGGAAGGTTTCAGGGGGACGGCGGCGCCGCTGTGCACGCACGGGCTGGTTCCCGTGGCGGGGTCCAGGGAGAAGAGCACGCCCGCGTCGCCGAGGGCGATCAAGCAGCGGGTGGTGGCGTCATAGGTGTACCCGTAGTCCCGCGTCGCGCCGCCGTTGACGTTCGCGTGCGTGGCGACGGCCGGGAATCCTGCGCACGGCTGGGCGCTGGTCCAGCTATAACACAGGGTCGCGCCGGCGATCGGCCCGCCCCAGACGGGGAAGTAGCTGCGGGTGTCGTCCGCGGTGACGACCACCTCGGGGTTGAAGACCAAGACGCCGCCACCGGTCGTGGCAAGTCCGGTGGCGGGGGGCGCCAGCGGTGCGCCGGTCAGATCGAAGCAGGTGGTCAGCGGGGAGGCACCACTACTGATGGCGCTGCACACGCCGTTGGCGTCGCCGGAGGTGTTGTAGGAGGTGAACGCGTTGTACGTGTAGTGGTTCGCGGTGGGTGCGGCCGGGTGCGCGCCTTGCCATCCGGTGCAGGCCGCGCTCTGGGCCGGGTCGAAGCAGCCCAGCTCGGGAGGTCCGGCGGTGGTGGACCCGCTCGCCTGCGGGGCGGACGACGCGAAGACCTTGCCGTCGGCGGTCGTCATGCCCCCGAGGTACAGCGAACCTGTGGCCCCGGGCAGGTCGTGGTTGGGCCGGACGACCGGCGCGAAGGGCTGTCCGGCGCACGGGGTGCGCGAGGCGATGCCGAGGCAGAGCACCTGTCCGGTGCTCGCGACGCCGTACAGGTTGCCGCTTTCGGCGACGAGCCCAGCCATGCCGTTGGCGCTCGACGGCGATCCGCCGACGGCACGCAGCGCGAAGAAGCCGCAGTTGGCGCGGGTGGCGAGGTCCAGGCAGCCGACGCCGAGGTCGGTGGCGGTCACTGCCGGGTAGTACACGATGCCGGGGCGGCCGGGGTCGAGGACGTACTGCGGGGTCAGGGTGCTGCCGATGTTGCCGGTGCCACCGGTGCCGAGGGGGCCCGGGGTGGTGTTGAGCGGCCGGGGCCACGGGCCGCCCGTGCAGGGCTGCCCGGTCGACAGGTTGCTGCACACCACCTGGGGTGCGGTCAGGGCGGCATGGTGATAGATGTTCCACGCCTCGACGTCGCCGGCAGCGGTGCGGTGCAGGACCGGGGTGAAGCCGTCTCCGCCCGTCGACTGCACGGTGGGCTGAACGGGCGGCAGCAGATTGGCGGCCAGGCTCGTTCCGCCGGCTCGGGCGGCGGGGTTCGTCGCGCGCACGGCACGGGTCGCCGCACCCTGGTCGGTCCCGGTGAACGTCGTCCCGTCGGTGGACCAGGCGGGAGTCCAGCCCGGCGGGACCGTGAGCGACCCGGGCACGTAGGTCTGAGCGGTGCCCGCTGCGGTGAGGGGATCAGTGATGACCGCCGGTGCCGGCCCGCCGGTGGCGGCATTGCCGTAGCTGACCGCCCAGTTCACGGTGTCGCCATGGTTCACCGGGAGCTGGGCGGGCGCGGTGACGTTCTGGGCGGTCTTCACCAGCGTGGAGGCGGCGGCCTCGCTTGCCGGTACCTGGGCCGCGGCCGGGACGATGCCGCCCGCGGCAGTGAGAACGAAGGCGGTCAGCAAGGCGGCCGCCCCGGTGCGGAGCGGCCGACGAGATGCGCGTGCGTTGAGGTGACGGAACATAGGCTTCCCCTATCTCTGTCAACGGGCGCACACGCGCTGATGCGCGGTCCGCCCTGCGCACACCGTAGGGGGAGCCAGGTGACAGCGTCCTAATTCCGACAATCCTTACAATCCATGACAGAAGGATGGTGACAGTTGCCGGATTCAGCCCTATCCGTTGCCGTTCGCGCGGCCGAATTGAGCATTTCGTGCAGTGTCTGGGCGGCCGTCCCCAGAGCCGAACGCCGTGTCGTCGTTCCCGGTTGGACCATTCGGTCAGGCCCTCCATCACCGGGTCCGCGATCGTGGAATTCGTCTGCTGCGAGAACTCAGCGCCGTAGACCTCGGCCAGGCGCGCGCCATAGTCCAGGTGATCGGTGATCTCGCCATGCAGGGCGAATTCGAGAACCCGCTTCGCCACCTACCGCAGCAGCCGGCCCTCACTTGTGGGCCGAGAGAGCCCGAAGTTCAACTACTTCTCCGGGCCGCCCGGTCGGCCGGGGGTGCCGAATCGTCGTCGCGGGCCGACCGCCAACTCCCGCAACTCAGGCCGCTGCCGCGCCTATTGACGCTGCATACCCACGGTGATTCACTTCCAGCCTGAGAGCGCTCTCCCGCGGCTGAGGGACCAGCCGCGGCCGCCCCATCCACCACGTCCAGGGAGAGCTGTGTCTGTCATTCCCACTCGCCGTACCGTGCTGCGCGGCGCTGCCGTCGCCGCTGCGATACCGCTGGCCGGCGGCATCTCCGCCGGATCGGCATTCGCGTCGTCGTCCGCGTCCGCCTCGTCGTCGCACGAGTCCGGAAACGTTTACGGTCACGGCGCCGCAGCACTCGGTCCGAACGTCCTGGTCTTCGACCCGTCCATGGGCGACGCCGCGATCCAGGCCAAGGTCGACGCCGTGTTCGCCCTCCAGGAGTCCAACCAGTTCGGCAGCGAGCGCTTCGCCCTGGCCTTCCGGCCGGGCACGTACAACGTCGACATCAACGTCGGCTTCTACACCCACGTCCTCGGTCTCGGCGCCGCCCCCGGCGACGTGGTGATCAACGGTCATGTCACCGTCGACGCCCAGTGGTTCGAGGGCAACGGAACACAGAACTTCTGGCGCGCCGCGGAGAACCTGACCATCGTGCCGCCGGACGGCCTCAACCGCTGGGCCGTCGCCCAGGCGTGCCCGCTGCGCCGGGTCCACATCAAGGGCAACACCACCCTGTGGCCGAGCCCGCCCGGCAACCGGTGGTCCAGCGGCGGCTACCTGGCCGACAGCGTGGTGGACGGCTATGTCGAGTCCGGCTCGCAGCAGCAGTGGCTGTCGCGCAACGACACCATCGGCAGCTGGACCGGCGCCAACTGGAACATGGTCTTCGTCGGTGTCCAGGGCGCCCCCGCCCAGTCCTTCCCGACGCCGCCCCACACCACCATCGACCGCACCCCGGTCGTCCGCGAGAAGCCGTTCCTGACCGTGGACCGGCACGGCTCCTACCAGGTCTTCGTGCCCGCGCTGCGACGTAACTCCACCGGCACTACCTGGGCGAACGGACCGGCCGCGGGCCGCACCGTCGCACTGTCCCGCTTCTTCGTGGCCCGGCCCGGCGACTCCGCCGCCCAGATCAACCGCGCCCTGGCACACGGGCAGCACCTGCTGTTCGCCCCCGGCATCTACAACCTCTCCTCGACCATCCGGGTCACCCGCCCCGGCACGGTCGTGCTGGGCCTGGGTTACACGACGCTGCGCTCGACGCACGGCAACACACTGATCGAGGTCGCCGACGTGAGCGGTGTCACCGTCGCAGGCGTGCTCGTCGAAGCGGCCTCGGCGCACACCCCGGTGCTGCTGCGGGTCGGCCAGGGGCGCAGCCGGCGCCGCCACGACGCCGACCCCACCGCGCTCTTCGACGTCTTCGCCCGGATCGGCGGCGCCATCGCCGGCGGGGCCGGCGTCAGCGTGCAGATCGACAGCAACGACGTCGTCTGCGACCACCTGTGGCTGTGGCGCGCCGACCACGGCCTGGACGACACGGTCGGCTGGGCGGTCAACCCCGCCGACACCGGCCTCGTGGTCAACGGCGACCACGTCACCACGTACGGGCTGTTCGTGGAGCACTACCAGAAGTACGAAGTGCTGTGGAACGGCGACCACGGCCGCACGTACTTCTTCCAGAACGAGCACCCGTACGACGTTCCCACACAGAGCGCCTGGGTGCACGGCTCCACCAAGGGCTACGCCGCCTACAAGGTCGCCGACCGGGTCAGGGAGCACCACGCCTGGGGTCTGGGCAGCTACTGCTTCTTCAACCTCAACGCGGACATCTACACCGACCGCGCCTACGAGATCCCCGACACGCCCGGTGTCGTCTTCACCGACCTGATGACCGTCTGCCTCAACGGCGCGGGCGGCGGAGGCATCGTGCACTGCATCAACGATGCCGGCGACCCCGTCCAGAACGGCTTCGGGACCTACAACATGAAGGCGTACAGCAACGGCGAGAGCGCCGTCTGACGCCCTTCATCGCACCACCGAAAGCCGCGGGCGGGCCCCTCGAAGGGGCCCGCCCGCACGGCCGGCGTGATGGACCTTGTTGTGTCGTCTTCCCGGGGGGCGGGTAGGAACGCTGCCAGTGCGCCACCAGGCAACACCTTCCAGCGACGCGGGGACGAATCAGTGAACTCGACCGGCAAGGACAGTCGTCGTTGGGGTGGAGGCGGCAACCGAAACGAGCGGCATGCGGTTGTCGTGGGCGGGAGCCTTGCGGGGCTCCTCGCAGCGCACGTGCTCGCCGGGTACGCCGACCGGGTGACCGTCGTGGAGCGCGACAGGTTACCGCAGGGCGTGAAGCCTCGGCCAGGGGTGGCGCAGGGCCGGCATCCGCATGTCCTGCTGGAGGGCGGACAGTCGGCCCTGGAGTCGCTGCTGCCGGGCTTCCTCGTGGAGTTGGAGGCGGCGGGGGCGCCGCGGGTGGGTATGCCCTCGGACCTGGTGCTGTGGCAGGACGGGCACTGGTTCAGGCGGCTGCCCTCGACCACGCACATCTACACCGGGTCCCGCGCACAGCTGGAAGAGCTGGTGCGCCGTCGCGTCCTCACCAATCCAGTGATCAACGTGCTCGAGGCAACCGATGTCATCGGGCTCCTCGGCGACGCCTCACGGGTGCGGGGTGTACTGCTGCGGGACCGCGCCGGTGACGCCCGCGGGGAGCACCGTGCCCTTGAAGCCGACCTGGTCGTCGACGCGTCGGGCAGCGGCACGAAGGCCCCAGACTGGCTCACGGCGATCGGGGCCAAGGCCCCGTACGAGGAGACCATCGACACGGGGCTTGCCTACGCATCGCGCCTCTACCGCGGCCCCAGCGGGATCCTCGACGGCGACACGGCCGGCTACTACGTCTATCCCAGCCCGGCCCAGATCCACGCCGGCGGTGCGCTGCCGCTGGAGGACGGCAGCCATCTGGTCATCGTCTCGGGGCTGCGCGGCGACGAACCACCCACGGCCGACGACGCGTTCGTGACCTACGTCAAGAGGCTGCCGCATCCGCCCCTGCACCGGTGGCTGGACGAGGCTCAACCGCTCTCCCAGGCGTTCGGATACCGACAGACCGCGAACATCCGCCGCCGCTACGACCTGCCCGGCCGCCACCCGGCCGGGTTCCTCGCCACTGGCGACGCCCTGTGCACTTTCAACCCGGTCTATGGGCAGGGCATGGCGGTCGCCGCGATGAGCGCGCTCGCCCTGCGCGACGCACTGGCCCATCCGCGCCGCACTCCTACGACGCGCCGCGTGCAGCGGGCACTGCTCGCCGCGTCCCGGCAGGCGTGGGACATCTCCGCCGGTGCCGACCGCAAGATGCCCGGCGCAACCGGCACGGCAGTCGACGCCAGGCCCGCAGACCGCGCCGCCGACTGGTACCTGCAACGCGTCCAGGCACGCTACCCCGCAGACCCCGTCGTGGGACACGCCTTCCGCTCCGTACTGACCCTCTCCGCTCCCATCACCGCCCTGTTCGCCCCGCCCGTGGCCCGAGCCGTGCTCTTCCGGCCGCCCCCGACGACCCCTGCCGGGCCGCCGGAAACACCGGAAGAATGATGGCCGACCATCCAAGGCCCAGCAAGAGAAACGGTGGTCGCCCGTCGCCTTTGGGCAGCGCCGACCTCGCCGGCTAGGGCGAAACCACCCGGACACCGTCACTGAAGCTGCGGGCGCCCCTCCCCCGGGGCGCCCGCAGTCCGTTCGATCACCTCGTCAGGGTGCCCACGGTCCGAGCATGCCCTTCATCGCATCCGCCATCGCGAACTGCAGCAGCGGACCGTAGGTGATCCGGCCGACGCCCAGTCGGCGAAAACGCTCCAGGTCGTGCTTGACGGGATGGGCGGTGGAGTTCACGGGAACGGCGACGGCGCCGGTCACCGCCGCGAGCAGCTCGTCGTTGTCCTGGATACCTACCGGGTAGACACTGTCGGCGCCGGCCTGCTCCAGCGCCCGCAGGCGCTCGATCGCCTCCTCGAGGACACCGGCAGCATCCTTCGCGTGCAGGAACAGGTCGGTGCGCCCGTTGACCCACAGCGGGATCCCCGCGTCGTCAGCCGCCGCCCGCACACCGGCGATGTAACGCGCGTGCTCCTGCGTGCTGCGCACGCGCCCGCCGTCCGAGTGGACGGTGTCCTCAAGGTTCAGACCCACACCGCCGACCTCGATGAGTCCGGCGACGAGATCCGCGGGCTCCTGCCCGTACCCGGCCTCCAGATCCACCGACACCGGCACATCGACCGCCGCGATGATCGGCCTGACCGCGGCCAGCACCTCCTCAAAACTCTGCCCCTCATGGTCATCCGCCCCCCGGGAGTCGGCGAGCGGATGACTACCGATCGTCAGCGCGAGGAATCCGGCGTCGGCTGCCGTCCGTGCGGACCACACATCCCAAACGGTCGGCAACACCAGGGGCCGGTACTGGGCGTGCAATTGCTTCAGGCGCTGAGCGCGCTCAACAGTGGTAGGAAAGTCCATACCCAGCACGCTACTCCCCGACCACCCCGAACCACGTGCCAGCAGGGCGCCGCCCGGCGACGGGACGGTGCGGCCCGGTTCCCCCACCGATCCGGCGGCGTAGGGCAGCCATCCTCTTGCGTTTTGGTGGTCGGCCCCGGAGGTCCTTCGGGGGCTGATCGTGCTGCCAGTGCGGCGGAGGATGCTTCGTGGTGATCGGTGGTGTGCCGGTCGAGCGTGGCCGGCAGAGCAGTCGGTCCTCGAGGGGAGACCGGGGGGACCGGGCGCCCGATGTTCGACTCAGGCGCCGTCTTCAGGCGTGCCCGGGGACGGAGACGCGAAGATCGAGGAGCTGTTGCGTATGCACGGGCACGTGGTCTTCGGCGAGGCCATCGATGAGGCTTGCCAGCGGAATCGGCTGGTCGAGCACGAGTGCGTCATTGGACAGGAGGAAAGACGGCACCGGAACCAAGGCGGCTTTCTCGCCGAGCTGATCGGCGATGTCGCACAGGACGGTGGCCTGGCGCCGGACATGATCCATCAGGTCCACCCGACCTGAGTGCTCGGTGATGATCCGGTCAAGGTTCCAGGTGTCGAGGGAGATCCGGTTGTCGAAGGTGGGCCGCGAGCCGGCGACGATGCCCAGAGCAACCGCTGCGATCGAGGCGTCGATGCTGAGGAGATGGGCCAGAATCTGGTCGGCGTTCCATCCTCCGTCGTCCGCGTCGCCGAGGTCGGGGATGGCCGCCGCGTCGAGCAACCTGTCGTAGGCGCTGCGAAGTTCTGTCGTGTCCATAGCGTGCTTCCTTCATTCGGGGCGTGTCGAACTCGAATCCCGCTCTTCCTTCACCGTCATCATCGGATGCAACCCCAGAGTTGCACGATGACCGTCTAGGTGCAACCCAAAGGTTGCACCTAGACGGTCATCGTTGGTCGGTGATGATGGAGCGGGGCTGACTGAGGGCTGCAAGGCTGCCGGCCGGTCGGATGCAGGCGGGCGGGCGGAGTCGGGTGTCGCCTTCGTTCATGGTGACTCACACAGTCTCGACAAGGGCGACCCAAGTCAGCACCTGATCGAGCACATGTCTGATCGCAGCGGCCTGGGCTGGGCGGCAACGTCTAGGATCTATGACATGGCAACACGACTCGTGCAGATCAACATGAAGGCCCAGGACGACTCCGCGCTCGGCCGGTTCTGGGCGGAGGCACTCGGGTGGGGTATCGACAGCGAGGGCCCCGGCGTGACCAACCTCGAACCCGTGGGCTTCGCCTACCCCGACCCCGTGGCCGTCTGCATCGACATCATCGCCCGCCCGGAACCCAAGACGGTGAAGAACCGGGTGCACCTCGATCTGGCCACCACCTCGACCGCCCATCAGGCGGAGTTGGTCGCGCGCCTGAAGGATCTCGGCGCGAAGCCTGCCGACGTGGGTCAGGGCGACGTCCCCTGGACGGTCATGGCCGACCCGGAGGGCAACGAGTTCTGCGTCCTGGAGCCCCGGGAGATCTACCGGGACACCGGGCCGATCGCCGTAGTGGTGGTCGACTGCACCGACCCCCGAGCAATGGCCCGGTTCTGGGGCGAGGCGATGGACTGGACGCTGCACGAGGTCACCGACGACCACGCGACCATGCGCTCCGCCAAAGGCGTCGGCCCCTACCTGGAGTTCCTCCGCACCCCCGACACCAAGAGCGGGTGGAACCGCGTCCACCTCGATGTCCGCCCCTACCCCGATGACGACCTGGCCGCAGAGGCAGCCCGACTGCGCGCTCTAGGCGCCACTGACCCGCGGTTCGACCAGTCCGCAATCTCCTGGACGGTACTGGCCGACCCGGAGGGCAACGAGTTCTGCCTCCTCACCCCTCGCTGACCTTGAGCAACGGCCCATGGCCATGCGAGCCCGGGGATATACCCCTGCGCGTGCGGGTGGCAGGTAGGCGGCCTTGATCGACGGGGAGTCGGCGGCGGTGGCCACCGCTCCGGGCGCCCGGCACATCTCGCGGCGGATGCGCTTGCGGAACTGGTCACGGATCTGTCCGATGCCGTCGGCGGCGGCCCACCGGGCCATGAACCCTCGACCCATGCGCCTCGGTGTTACAGGGAATCAGATCTTTCAAGATCATTTGCAGTGCCGGTGACCGCCGGCCCGCATTCGGGAGGAAGGTGGGCGACGACCAAGGCGACCGCGTCGCGCGGGTCGTCAGCCTCTCCGATGTCTGCCGGTCCGTGAGGCGAGCGAGTCGTCCACCAGGTGACGCGGTATTTCCCGTTCACGGGGGTAATCACTGGAACGTCGTGGGTGTAGGGGAATCCGGTGCAGCGGCTGAAGTTCAGCGACATGTGGCTGCGAAAGGGGAACAATGCTCGCAGATGCGGCTCGGCGTAGGCGGCCTCGATAAGGTCGTGTTCGACGTGTGGCGCAGTGGTCTGACGGTAGATTGCCCACTTTGTCTCAACCGCGGTGCCGCGCTCGTGAGCCTCGGCGAGCGGGCCATAGTGGACGAACGGGCAGGCGGATCGCAGATCTTCCAAGTTGGCGCCGGACTGCCAGGCTCCGGTCGCCGTGGCAGCCTCGTTCAAACTGGTTGTCGTGCCCTTGGCCATCCCGACGCCGCGTTCCCAGAAGCTCATGATGAAGCAGCGTTCCCGTATGCCCAGGTGAGCGCTCGTCGGTATTCCGAGCCGGCGGGTGCGAACCATGGCCGGCTCGGCGGCCTGGGCCGTCAGCGACAGCCGCGGCCCCGATCAGCTCAAGGGGCCGCCGTACATCATTGCCCGCCGGCCGTGTGTGTGAGCCGATGCACGACGCGTTCTCCGATCCCGGCGAACGCATCGATCTGGTCGGAGTCCAGCAGATCGATGAAGTTTCTGCGCACGGACTGAACGTGCAACGGCGCTGCTTCGCCCAGCGTCCGCAGCCCGTCCTCGGTCAACGCCACGATCGCTCCGCGGCCGTCGGTGTCGCACTCCTCGCGCACCACCAGACCCCGCTTCTCCATCCGCGCCAGATGGTGGGAGAGGCGGCTGCGTGACCAGAGCATGTGGTCGGCGAGGTCGCTGATCCGCCGCCGATACCGGGGGCTGCTGCCGAGGGAGGACAGCACGTCGTAGTCGGGCTCCGACAGGCCGCTGTCCTGCCCCAGGTCGCGGGCGAGCTGGGCGTTGAGCAGGAGAAACATCCTGCGGTATGCCTGCCATGCACGCTGTTCGCGGTCGGTCAGCCAGCGGGGTTCCTCGGTCATGACCCCAGCCTACCCGCATATGATTGACACGTCACCTACTCCCCCTTACGGTTATAAGTGACACGTCAACCACTTGGGAGGTGCCGTGCCCCGGCTGGTCAAACTGCTCTCGGGTCTCACCCTGTTCGGCTTCAGCATCGCGCTGATGGTCGCCGCCGGCCTGGGCGTCCCCGCCTGGGACGTTCTGCACCAGGGCCTTTCACGCAGCACCGGCCTGTCGTTCGGTTGGGTGGTCAACGGGATCGGCGCCCTGGTTCTGCTGGCCTGGATTCCCCTGCGGGTCCGCCCCGGCATCGGCACGCTCTGCAACATCCTGCTCGTCGGCATGGTCGCCGACACCGCATTGCGCATCCTGCCCCAGTTCGCCGGCCCAGCCCTGCGCCTGTGCGTACTGCTCGCCGCAATCGCCCTCAATGCCCTCGCCACCGGCCTCTACATCGGTGCCGGTCTCGGCCCGGGACCCCGCGACGGGGTGATGACGGGACTCGCCGCGCACGGCATCTCGCTGCGCGCCGCCCGCACCGCGATCGAGGTCTTCGTCCTCGTCGTCGGCTGGCTGCTCGGCGGCACGGTGGGCATCGGCACGCTGGTGTACGCCGCCGTCATCGGCCCCCTGGCCCAACCCGCCATCCGTCACTTCACCCGCACCACCCTCCCGGGAACGACGCCGGCCCCTGCCACCCGTCCGACCCCATAAGGAATGGACCACCATGACTCGCCTGCACATCATCTCCTTCAGCACCCGCCTCACCTCCTCCGGCCGCCCCCTCGCCCACTGGATCACCGAACTCGCAGCCGCACACGGCGCGTTCGAGCCCACCCTGATCGACCTGCGCGAGGTCGCCCTGCCGTTCCTGGACGAACCCGGGCTTCCGTCCGACGGCCACTACGTGCACCAGCACGCCAAGGACTGGAGCGCCGTCATCGACGCCGCCGATGCCTTCGTCTTCGTCATGCCGATGTACAACGGCGGCTTCACGGCTCCCCTGAAGAACGCCATCGACACCCTCTACCACGAGTGGCAGGACAAACCCGTGGGACTCATCAGCTACAGCACGGGATCGTCCGGCGGCGCCCCGGCCCTCGAGATGATCCGGCCGGTCCTCGCCCGCGTGGGCCTTCGCCCCACCGCGCCCACCCTCTCGATCCCGGCCATCGAGAACCACCTCGACGAAGCCGGACACCTGCGAGCCACCGCCGGCCTCACCGACCAGGCGCGGGCGGTCCTGGCCGGAGTGGCGCAATCGGCCGCCGCCCTCCCGGAACAGGCGCATGCCGTCGCCTGAGACACGACCGCGCGAGCCGGCTCTCCGACCTGTGGCGGGGCTCACCGGATCGGACGCGTCGTGTGACGTCGGCGGTAGTACGCGAAGGTGACGGCACCGAGCAGCGGTCCCCAGGCGACCAGGGGGAGATAGAGGAATCCGGCGACGGTGCTGCCAAGGGCAGTCATGCCGGGGTGGGGGATCGCCCACCACAGCGCGAACGGAGTCCATATGACGGTGAGTGCGACGGCACCGAGGCCGGCCGGGACGACGGCTGCCAGCGGGTGGACTCGTCGCCCGGCGAGAAACGGTACCCAGCGCGGGAGGACCTCTCCCCACAGCCGGACCAGGCCGAGCGTGAGCAGCGCGAGTGCCTCGGTGGCCACGCTCAGGCCGGCCACGTAGGCCGCGCCCCACCCGGTGACGCCCAACGCCTGGTATCCGGCCTCGGTGTATCCGCCCAGGTAGCCGGCCGCCAGCAGGAGGCGCCAGATCCCGGCGGGGAGGGCGGTCAGTGCGGCGACGTGTGCGGCCCGCACCGCCCAGCGGGGCGCCGGCGACACAGCGGAGTGGGGTCGAGTGGTGGTCATGCGCACCATCCTTTCGGCGCACCGCTCCCACCACATCGCTCCCAGGATGGGCTTCCAAGTCATCCTCGGAACGAGATCCGTTGGACCGCCCCACCCTCCAGGGGGATGACTCTCATCCCCCATCGACTGCGGGATGAAAAGAACACGCACGGATCATCGCTGTGGCGCGACGCCTCGGACCAGGTGAATCCGCGTGATGGCGTGAAGTAAGGGTAGGCTACCCTCACTCTCGTGAGTTCCGGTGATGAAACAAACAAGGCCCCCCGTGCACGCGGCGACGAGCTGTCCGCCAGAGACGTGACGGTGGCGTACGGCGGAACGGACGTGGTCCACGATGCGGCGATCACGCTCCGGCCCGGCGAGGTCACCGCATTGGTGGGCCCCAACGGCAGCGGTAAATCGACGCTTTTGCGCGCCCTGGCGCGCCTTCAGCGTCCCCGTACCGCCGCCCTGACCCTCGGCACCGGGGCCGACGCGGCCGACGCCCTCGCACTGTCCGCCCGTGAGTTCTCCCGCCGGGTCGCTCTGCTGACTCAGGGGCGCCCCACGCCGAGCGGACTGACCGTACGAGACATTGTGGAGTTCGGGCGCTACCCCCACCGGGGGCGCTGGTCCAAGGCCGACCCCGGTGGACCGGCCGCCGTCGGGCTCGCGCTGGCCATGACCGATCTGGTCGACCTCGCTGACCGCGGAGCCGAACAACTCTCAGGAGGCCAGCTCCAGCGGGTGTGGTTGGCAGGCTGCCTCGCCCAGGAGACAGGCGTGCTGCTGCTGGACGAACCCACCACCTACCTCGACCTGCGCTATCAGGTCGAGCTGCTCGACGTCATCCGGGATCTGGCGGACGACCACGGCATCGCCGTCGGCGTCGTCCTGCACGACCTGGACCAGGCGGCGGCGGTGGCCGACCGGATCACCCTGCTGCGGGCCGGCCGCATCATCGCCGACGGACGTCCCGAGGACGTCCTCACCGCCACGAGACTCACCGACACCTACGGCATCCGCATCGATGTCGACACCGACCCCCTGACTGGCCGGCTGCGCACCCGCGCCATCGGCCGCCACCATGCACGAACCGGAAGGCTCAGCACCACCTCATGAGACGCCATCTCCTCGCCCTGACGGCCACTTCCACTGCGGCGCTTGCCCTGGCCGCCTGCGGTACGACCGAGTCCGCCTCCACGACCGCACCGGAGAAGGCGACGCAGCAGATCACCCTGACCGACGCGACCGGCGCCAAGATCACCCTCGCCGGGCCCGCCCAGAAGGTCGTCGCCACCGAGTGGAACGTCGTCGAGAGCCTGGTGACTCTCGGCGTGAACCCTGTCGGCGTCGCCGACGTCAAGGGGTACAAGGCCTGGGACACGGCCGCTCCGCTGAAGAACGCCCCCAAGGACATCGGCACCCGCGGCGAGCCCAGCATGGACACCATCGCCGCACTGTCCCCCGATCTGATCGTGGCCACGAACGACCTGCCGGTCGCCGCCGTCAAGCAACTGCGCAAGATCGCGCCGGTCCTCGAGCTCAACGCCGCCGACGCCGCCGACCAGATCGGGCGGATGAAGCAGAACCTCGACCTGATCGCCCGGGCCACGGGCACCGCCGCCGCGGCCACACAGGCGAACAAGGAGTTCGACGCCAAGGTCGCCGAGGGCAGGAAGCAGCTCGCCGACGCCGGGCTTGCGGGACGGCCCGTCGCCTTCGCAGACGCATACGTCGTCTCCAACCAGGTCTCCGTCCGCCCGTACACCAGCGGCTCGCTGATCGGCGCGGTCAACAACGCGATCGGCCTGAAGAACGCCTGGAAGGTCACCGGCGACAAGAGCTACGGCCTGGGCACCACCGACGTCGAGGGCCTGTCCGGCCTCGGGGACGTGGAGTTCGCCTACATCGGCAACGCGAGCGAGCCCTCCGACCCCTTCACCAAGGACCTCGCCAAGAACGCCGCGTGGACGACGCTGCCCTTCGTCCAGCAGGGCAACGTGCACCGGCTGCCCGACGGCATCTGGATGTTCGGCGGCCCGAAGTCCCTGCAGGCCTACATCGACGCCGTCATCGGCGCCCTGAAGAAGTAGCACCATGACCCTCACCGCAACTGCCCCCGCCACCGGCCCACGGGCCATCACCTCCAGGACGGGCGCGGTCGCGGTGACGGCCGCGCTGGTGGTCCTGGTTGCCGCGCTCGCGCTCGTCGACATCACCCAGGGCACCTCCGCCGTCGGCGCGGCCGAGATCTGGAAAGCCGTCACCGGCAGCGCCGACGCCGGTGACGCCTCGGTGGTGATCGCCTCCCGGCTGCCCCGGGCGGCGGCCGGGCTCCTGGTCGGTGCGGCGCTCGGCGTTGCCGGCGCCGTGCTCCAGGCCGTCAGCCGCAACGTGCTGGCGGCGCCCGACACCCTGGCGGTCAACGCGGGCTCGTACCTGGCACTCGGTGTGCTCACCGTCACCGGCACCACCCTGCCGCTCCTTGCATCCTCGGGGGTCGCCTTCGCCGGAGCGCTCGCGGCGGCGGCCGTCGTCCTGTCCCTGTCCGGCCCGGGCACGGGGACCGTACGGCTGGTCCTGGCCGGCAGCGCCCTGTCCCTCGGCCTGTCCTCCATCACCGAAGCCCTGCTCCTGCTGTATCCCGAGCGGACCAACGGTCTCTACCAATGGAGCCAGGGCAGCATCAGCCAGAACGGGTTCGCCGGAGTCCTGCAGATGGCACCCGTCATCGCGGCCGGACTCGCCGGACTCCTGCTGGTAGCCCGCCGGGTCGATGCGCTGGCACTGGGCGACGAGGCGGCCCGCGGTCTCGGCGTTTCCGTGCGCAGCACGCGCACCACTGTCGTGGTGTGCGCCTCGCTGCTCTCCGCGGCGGCGGTCACTCTCGCCGGGCCGATCGGCTTCGTCGGCCTCTGCGCGCCGACCCTGGTCCGCCCGCTCGCCCGCCGCATGCGGTCCTTCGTCCGCATCCGGGCGACCCTGTCCGTGGCCGGGCTGGCGGGAGCGGCCCTGGTGCTCGGCTCGGACGTCCTGATCCGCGCGGCGGTGAGCGCCCAGTCCGCGGTGGCGGTGCCCACCGGTGTCGTCACCAGTGTTCTCGGCGCGGTGTTCCTGATCGCCATGGCCCTGCGCGTACGGGACACCACCAGCGCCACCGGTCCGGAGCGACTGCGCATCCCCAGTACGGCGGTCTTCGTTCTCACGGTGGGGCTGCTCGTTGCCGTCGTGGTCGGGACCGTTGTGGGCGCGGTGCTGCTGGGCGACACCAAACTGCTGCTGGGCGACGTGGCCAACTGGGCGCAGGGCCGGGCCGGGCGATCCGTGTCGTTCGTCCTCGACACCCGGGTGCCGCGGGTACTGGCAGCGCTCCTCGCCGGAGCAGCTCTGGCCCTTTCCGGCACCCTCGTGCAGGCCGTCACCCGCAATCCGCTCGCCGAGCCGGGCATCCTCGGCGTCACGGGCGGAGCGGCTCTCGGCGCCGTACTGCTCGTCACGAAGGTGCCCCTCGCGAGCTCCTGGAACATCGCCGCAGCCGCGCTCGCGGGAGCGGCGATCACCGCCGTCGTCGTGTTCGGCCTCGCGGCCCGCGGCGGGTTCGGACAGAACCGGCTGATCCTGGTGGGTGTCGGCGTCTCCGCCGCGACCACCGCGCTCATCAGCCTGTTCATCGTCCTCACCGACCCGTTCAACGCCACCAAGGCGCTCACCTGGCTGTCCGGCTCCACCTACGGACGCACCCTGCACGATGCGCTGCCCGTCGCAGCTGCCCTGGTCCTCGGGACCGTGGTCGCGGTACTGCGGCGCACCGAACTCGACCTGATCGCACTGGACGACGACACTCCCCGACTCCTCGGTCTGCGCCCGTCATCCGTCCGGCTGGGCCTGCTGGTCGTCAGCGTCCTGCTGAGCGCCACGGCCGTCGCCGCCGTCGGCACGATCGGGTTCGTCGGCCTGGTCGCCCCGCACGCCGCCCGCGCCCTGGTGGGCCGACGCCACGCCCGCGTGGTCCCGGTGGCCGTCCTGCTGGGCGCGCTCCTGGTCTGCACGGCCGACCTCCTCGGCCGCACCGTCATCGCCCCGGCCCAACTGGGCGCGGGCCTGGTCACCGCCGTGATCGGCACGCCGTACTTCCTGTACCTGCTGATCCGGGCCCGGCGTTGAGCTCCGGAGTGTTTACCCCGGGCGGCCCGTGGACGCGCGAAGCCGATCCGCTGTTGCCCGAGTCGGTCTGGGCAAGCATCAAGCCCCGGTGGGCAGCAGCTGCACCCCACACCTGCCGGCAGGGGTTCGGCGGGAGTGGGGTGCGACCGCCTGCGAGGGGGCGTGACCGGGGCGAACGTCAGGCCCGCGGCCGCAGGGCATCCACCACAAGGTCCAGTAGCCGACCCGTCAGCTCCGGGCTGTTGCCGGCCGTCGTGGACAAGAACACGCCGAGGAGCATCATCGTGACCTCGTCCGGCTCGACGTCCGCCCGCAGTGAGCCGGCCCGCGCCCCGGCGCCGAGGATCACCGCGATTGCCGCGGTGAGCCGTTCCCGGGTAGCCGGCGTCGCGATGGCGCCCGAGGCCCACCCTGCGCGCAGGGTGTCGGAGATGCCGCGTTTGGCCGCGAAGAACGCCCCATAGCGGTCCATCCACGCACGCAGCGCCGCCTCGGGCGGGAGCGTGGAGAGCAGAGCGGGAGCACTGGCGACGACAGCGTCGAGTTCGGCGGCATAGATCGCCTCGACGAGGGCTTCGCGGGTGGGGAAGTGACGGTAGAGCGTGCCGATCCCGACGCCGGCCTCGCGGGCGATGGCGTCGAGGGGAGCCTTGCCGCCGGTCGCGGTGAAGGCGTCGCGGGCGACCTCGAGCAGCCGCTCCCGATTGCGCCGGGCATCTGCGCGGGCCGGACGCTCAGCGGCTCTCGCTGACTCATCGGGGGCTGGCGAATCCGAAACGGCCAAAGCGGAGGACCTCCGGTTAATGTTACGGTCACTGATAACGGAGTCTCTCCGTTTACCTTCATCGTCTCATGAGAGCGGGACTGCCATGCCGTCCACCGTTCGATCTCCCGAGCTCACCACCACCGGAGCGGCGCGAGCCGGCGGGCCCGGTGTGCTCGCGGGCCGCACCGTCTCCCGCGTCGGCTACGGCGCCATGCAGCTACAGCGCTTGGATCGCGAGGGTGCGATCGCGCTGCTGCGCCGTGCCGTCGAGCTCGGTATCGATCACGTCGACACCGCCCACTTCTACGGCAACGGCTTCGTCAACGAGGTGATCGCCGCCGCGCTCCGCCCCGAGGACGACGTCTTGGTCGTCAGCAAGGTCGGCGCCGAACCAGCTCCGGGCGGTCCCATCCCACTGCGCCTCGCCCAGCGGCCCGAGCAGCTGCGGGCCGGCGTCGAGGACAACCTCAAGAGCCTCGGACTCCAACAGATCCCCCTCGTCAACCTGCGCCGCGCCGACCACGGCCCCGGCCTGCGACCCGAAGGCGACCAGATCGTCGACCTCGACGACCAGCTCGCCGTCATGGCCGACCTGCGGGACGAGGGGAAGATCGGCGCCATCGGGCTCAGCAGCGTCCCCCTCGACGGACTGCGCCGCGCCCTCCCCCTGGGCATCGCCTGCGTGCAGAACGCCTACAGCCTGGTGGCGCGCGACGACGAGGACATACTGCGGCTCTGCCTCGCCGAGGACATCGCCTGGGTGCCGTACTTCCCGCTCGGCGGCGCCTACGCGGGCCTGCCGAAGGTCACCGACGAGCCCGCCGTCGCCACCGCCGCGCAGGCGCTGGGTGTCGCCCCCGCCCAGATCGGCCTGGCCTGGCTGCTCCAGCACACCCCGAACACGCTCCTCATCCCCGGCACCGCCGACCCTGAGCACCTGCGGGCGAACACCGACGCGGGCGCGATCACCCTCGATGAGGCGACTCTCGCCGCACTCGACGCCGTCCCCACGCGCTCCGGCGACATCGAACTCGGATAGCCCCGGTCAGCCCGTCCTACCGCAAGGAGGACACCCTTGACGCTGAACGCCACCGAACGGCACCGCACGGGCGAGGAGTTCGCCCACAATCTCGCACTGACCGGGCTCGCGCCCCACGATGTCGCCGCCGATCTGGCCTTCACGCCCGAGCGGCTGCGGCGCACGCTCGACCTCGACCCCGCGTCCGACCCCGTCGACGTGTGGCAGCTGCGCGACTATCTCCAGCAGGCCGTCCTGGACGCCGGAGGCACACCTGTCCCCTACACCGTGCTGACCCGGCACTCGCGCATCAAGGCCCGCGTGTGGTTCCGTCTGCGCGAAGCTCCGCGTCACGACTTCACGGCGCCCTGACACCCCCATACGGCCACCCCGCCGCCGGGCCGGGCTCCGCCCACAAGTCCCCGGTACCCGCGCCCTTCCAAAGGGCTCTGGTTCGCCCTGCTCGCCGTGCACGAGCCGGACAGCAGGCAGACCACGCACCTGGCGGCCCACCCAAACGCAACCGTCACCCGCTGACCGCATGCCCGGCCAAGCGGGTGGCGGGGTATGCGGGGAGCACTTCAACGCCTGCGCGAGCAGGTAGTTCGGGTCGGGCCCATCCCCGCGCGGGCAGGATCTCAGCCCCGTTTGTCCCGCGCGGACAAGAACGCGGCCACGGCCGCCGCGAACCGGGGATCGCGCACCACCGTGAGGTGGTCGCCGGGCAGCACGGACAGTTCCGCCCCGGCGACGGCGTCCGCGAGTACTTCAGGCCGCACCGCCAACGGGTCCTCGGACCCGGCGAGGACCAGGAACGGCACCCGGATGTCCGCCAGCGGCATCGGCCCCCGGAACGCCGCCGTGAGCTGCGCGACCAGCGCCTGCCGGTCGGCCCCCACCGCGTCCGCGAGCAGCCGGAACCCGGCGGCCTGGGCCGGTGCGTCCGCCGGGTCCTCGGCGTTCAGCGCCGCTGTCACCAGTTCCGTCGGTATCGCCCGCCGATCGAGTCCCCCGACCTCCACGACGCCCGCGCCGACTCCGCCGGTGACCAGCCGGGTGACGCGCCGATCGGCGGCGGTCGCCAGCAGCGCGACCACGGCCCCCATCGAGTAGCCCGCCAGGTGGACCTCGCCCACCCCGAGGACGTCGATCAACTCAGTCACGTCACGGGCCATCCGAACCTCTCCGTACCGGGCCGGGTCGTGCGGCCGGTCCGACGCGCCGTGGCCCCGGGCGTCAAGCGCCACGACGTGGCGTCCGTGACCGAGCAGCGCGGCGACTACCCCGGGATCCTCCCAGTTGCTCCGGGCGTGCACCGCGAACCCGTGCAGCAGGAGAACGGGCGGCAGTTCGCCGACCTCGCCCCAGGAGTAGTAACGCAAGGTCAAATCGTCGGAAGTGCGGAACTCGCCTATCCGCGGATCGGTGGTCATGCCGGAACGATACGGGCGACGGCGCGCTGTACGCCCGGGCCCTGTGCTCCTGCACAGCACCCAGGACCCGTCGTTGGGAACCTGCCCAGGAGCACCCCTATCCCATCGGTCCGGCCTGACATCAACCGCCCAGCTGGGGTTTTCACGCAGAAGAACCTCACCGGCGTGACCTCACCGAGGACCGTGCGCAGAACGCTCCGGCTGTACGGTCGGAGCGAAGCCGGAAGCCGCACCGATCGTGATCGGTGCGGCTTCCCACTTCACCTACCCCACTCGGATCAATCTGCTGTTGCCCACGCCGGGGTTGGCTCGTCGATTCAGCAGGCGAACCAGTCGTACCATCCTCCGTTCCCATTGAATCTCTTGCAGTAGTCAACGCCGTTCCCGCCCCGGACAATGATCGTGGGCACGCTGTCCTTGAGGCCCACGCCCCACGAGTTCAGCTGGTAGCCGCCCAGTGCTGTCCACGGGATGTAGGCACTGCCAGGGGCCGTCTGCCATGTGTGCCAGATCTGGCGGTCGGTCCCGAGCCCGAAGACCTCCCACCGCCCGTCCCACCACTCGATGATGGTGTACTGCGACCCACAGACCAGGAGAGGGTCGAGCGGCCCGTCGAGGTTGATACGACACCCGTCGCTCTCACGGGGACCGTCGGCCGGGCGGTACCAGGCGCTCTTCACACCGAGGGCACTGACAGCCTGCGTAGCGGTGCCCTGCGTACTCGCGGCGTGGACCGGTGCCGCAACAACCAGCAGCCCGGCCAGGGCAACTAAGATCGTGACAAACGCGCTCAGCTTGCGCTTCAAGTGATCCTCCCAATGGTGGCGAAGGCGGCTGTGGCCGCTCAGTGGCTTGTACTTCCGCGATCTGCTTTGGCACGACGGCACTTGAGAGCTACTGGTCACCTCGCGGAAGCTTCAGGAGAGCAGGGCCGCCCACTGGGTTCACTGTGCCGCGTCTCGTGTCCTTGAGTCGTTGGCACAGAGCGCAGAGAGGCTTGGCAAGCGGCGCACGGGTCAGGTGCGAGGTCCGTGACATTCCTGGTGTCTGAGGTCCCTGGGCGGCACGCCGTAGGCGGCGCGGAAGGCGCGACTGAAGTCTGCGGGGTGGCGGAATCCCCACCGGGTGGAGATATCGCCAATCGTGTGATGTCCCAGCCGCAGGTTGAGAAGGTCGGCCTTGCACCGTTCGAGGCGGCGTCGCCGGATCATCGCGCTGACCGTTTCGGGCTGGCCCTGGAACAGCTGGTGCAGGGTACGTACGGATATACGGTGGTGGGTGGCAATGGTGGCCGGCCGCAGATCTTGATCACCAAGGTTGTGCTCGATGAACGCGTCGATGCGTGCGCGCAGTTCATGCTCACGGGTTTCCACAGGCAGGGTGTGCTGCGCGTCGATGTGGCTCGCGAGGAACGTGACGGCCAGATCGAATCCGATGCGGCCCAGCCGATGCCGTTCCGCCGAGCCGGCCGCGGCGGAGTTCTCCCGGAAGCCGGACAGGAATTGGCCAAGGAGCGCCCCTGTCGGGGTTCGCGTGCGGAGAGGGTTGCCCAGCAGGCGGTCCGCCGTACCGCCCGGCAGTGGCAGGGAAGCTCTGGGCATCCGCATCAGCGTCAGACGTTGCTGCCGACCATGGTCGAGGAAGTCGGCAGCCAGCGGGTGGGAAGTGTCGAACAGAGCCATGTCTCCGGCCGAGAGGCATGTGACGTTGCCGGACTGTTCCAGTCTGATGGGGCTGCCGTGGACCACGAACAGGTGGTAGTCCTCCGGGTCATGATGCCGGATGAGCGCAGGGCCGCGACGAGCCGACAGCGGCGAGAAGGTGAGAGCCACCACGGTGCTGGCCGATAGGTCGGACACGTCGGCTCGCCCTCGGAAGCAGTCGGCGTGATCGCTGGTCATCACGGTGGGCATGACGTCCTGGCGCATCCGATGCATCCACCACTCGAACCGTTCCCGCGCCGGCACGACCTCAGTGGACAGGGTCGTGACAGCTTCCTGCACCAGGGGCGCTTCTTCGGACGCAAGTTCAGACACCCGTTGATGGTCCCCCAGGCTCGGGGACAGTAAAAGGCGGCCGCCGGTCGGAGTGGGAACGCCCCTGACCGGTAAGCGTCACCGCCCCGAACCGGCAGAGGAAGTGCTGCCCACCAGTGAAAGTTCGGTGAGATCGATCATTCTCGGCGTAGGCGCGCTCGGCGCGGCACAGGCACGGGCCCACGAAAGTTCAGCGTGGCTCCGCCAGGGCGTGGCCGGAGGCGACCGCCGGGGGTACGGGCACCGGGCATCGGGCGAAGCGGCGCAAGGTCGATCCGCTCGTCCCTCTCCAGTCCGCGATGTCCAGCCGCGGCTACTGCAGCGCGCGAACGTGGTGCATCAGTCGAGGGCGCAGCTGCGGCCGGTCTGCAGGATCTCGTCGGAGAGCTCGGGCTCGACGTGCCGTACGGCGCGGGCGAGCATCAGCGTGCCGACCATTTCGCTGAGCAGGCGGGTGGCCTTGTCGCGGGCTTCGCCCGGGTCGAGTTCGTGCCCCTTTTCCTCCGCTTCGCGCAGAAACTCCGCGGCGAAGCCGGTGAGGTAACCCTCGACGCCTTCGGCGTACACCCTCTGCACGGCCTCGCCCTGCCGTCCGACGTCGGTGACCAGGGAGGCGGAGGGGCAGCCGCCGTCCGGGGCGTCACGGTGCGCGGTGGACAGGTACCCGGCCACGACCCGCTCCAGCGGAGAGCCGGCCTGGCCCGAACCGTCCTCGATCGTCCGCGCCAGGCCCCCGAGCGAGGCGGCGAAGGAGGCGCCGCACACCTCCACGACCAGGTCGTTCTTGGAGGCGAAGTGATTGTAGAAGCCGCCGTGGGTGAGTCCGGCCTCCTTCATCAACTCGGCGATGCCGACCGCGTCTACGCCCTGCGAGCGAAACATGCGGCCCGCCGCTTCGAGGATGTTGTGCCGGTTGCGGGCCTTGTCCTCCTTGGTGATCCGCGGCATGACCGTCCTCTCGCATCGCTCTCGACTTGACCTTTTTGATGATGCCTTTCATCATAACAACAGTTCCAATGACACTCGTCATTAATAATTCTCGGAAGGGAAGCGTCATGCGCGCCATCGCCTACGAACAGCACCGAGGAGCAGGGCAGGTGTTACGCCCGAGCGCACCGCCGGCCCCTGCCGCGCCCGCGGCCTGGCAGGCGCGGGTGCGGGTGCTCTCCCGGCCCCCGACGACGTGGCGGGAGCAGATGGCCTTCCGGGTGGGCCACGGAGATCGCCTCGCACCGAGCCACCCGCTGACCGAGGGCGGCCAGGACACCTACTACGCCGGTCACACCGAGCGCCCGACCACCCCGTCTTCATCGACAACTGAGCAAGGAAGACAGCCGTGAGCAGCAACATCCGAGCAATAGTCGCGAACGTCGAAGTAGAGAACCTCGAAGACGCGATCCCTCTCTACCAGGACCTGGCCGGGGACACGGAAGTCCGCCGCTTCCCGTACCGCGAACTGGAGGTGGCACTGGTAGGACCCTTCCTGCTCTGCTCCGGTCCGCTGGAGAAGTACGTCTCGCAGAACGCGACCGTCATCGTCGAATCCCTGACGCCCGTTCTCGACGCCCTCGGCAAGGCCGGCGCCGAGATCCTCGAGGCACCCAACGAAGTACCCAACGGCACCAGGATCGTCGCCCGCCACCCCGACGGCTCCGTCTTCGAGTACCTGCAGCCCCGCTCCTGAGAGGCTCGCGGTACGGTCGCTGCCCGACCTGTCGGCCCCACCACGACCTTCCTTGCGGTCCGGCAGTCGCCAGCGACAGGCACTGAGCGCGCCGGCCCGCGAAGTCGGCCGGCTCCTCAGCGAGGACGTCGCGGCAGCCTGCTTCACGACGGTAGACACATGGCGGGTGACCGCGTGCCAGTCCCCCACGGGCGCCGACGGCGTCGCCGAGGCGCTCGGCAAGGTCCGGGTGGGAAGCGCCGGATTCCCGGGTTCACGGGCGATGAGTTTCACCGCGAGGGTCAGTCGGTATATCGACAGACACGATCAGCCCCATGCGGCCCGGGGCCGTCTACCACCCCACGGAGGACCTCATGTCCGCTCCCTACACCTTCGACGTCTTTTCCAGTCTCGACGGCTTCGGCGCCGCCGGGGGCGACTGGAGCGGGTATTGGGGGAAGCAAGGAACCGAATTCCTCGACCACCGCCTGACCCAGTACGCCCCGGAGCAGCGGATGGTCCTCGGAGCCAACACCTATCGAGCCTTTGTGGGCATCCTGGCTTCCGGCACCGAGGAGTCCGTGCGCGACCCCTGGGTCACCCGGATGCTGCACCTGCCGACCACGGTGGTGTCGAGCAGTTTGAACGAGCCCCTGGACTGGCCGGACGCGACCGTCGCGCCGGGCGACGCCGTCGACGTCGTGGCCCGGCTGAAGAAGGAGTCCGCGGTGCCGTTGCGCTCACACGGCAGCCTGTCGATGAACCGGGCGCTGATGGCCGCAGGCCTGGTCGACCGCGTCCAGGTCACGGTCTTCCCAGTGATCACCGGGAGCACCGGATTGCACTCGATCTTCCACGGCGCGGCGGACTTCGACCTCGAGCTGATCGAGAGCCGAACGCTCGGCGGCCAGATCCAGGAACTTATCTACCGGCCGACCCTGCACTCGTGAGCCCTCGTCGCGAGCACCGCTCGAAAGTCATGGGCCAGGCCGCGCCGCGGAAACTCAGACCCGACCGGCGACCCGACGTGCTCAGGGAGTTGAAGGCCCGGCACACCTCAGCCGGGCGCGCCAACCCGGGGTGGCCCCCTGCCCCGCACCGCATCTACAAGCCGATGGTGCCTTCCGGCCGCCGGCCCGCGCCGGGCCGCAGGTGAGAGAGGTCATCCGGGCTCGAATCGTGCTTACTGCCGCCGAGGATTCGAGCAACGGCTTCATCGCATCCTGGCGCGCCAGCATGGGGCCATCCCCCGCGCGCGGGAAGCAGCGGGCCGTCGGCGAATACACCGAGCTGCACGCAGGGGCCATCCCCGCGGCCAGCCTCGCCAAAGCCGCGCAGTACACGTACTGGTCACGGCTGCGCACCAGGCCCAACGGGCAGTCATCGCCCTGGCCGGTTCCGGAACGGCACGCTCGGTCAGTCGGTGGGTGGGAAGAGCGCAAGGAGCCGTGCGCGCTGCGCGGAGCCGAGGCCCTGGACGCGGCGGCTCTCGGCGATTCCGAGGTCGGCGAGCAGTTGGCGAGCGCGGACGGCACCGATGCCGGGAAGTGATTCCAGGAGGCGGCGTACGCGGATCTTGCCGACCACCGCGTCCTTTCGGCTGAGCAGGTCCGTGAGCGGCAGGGTCCCTGCCTTGAGCTGGGCCATCAGGTCCCCGCGCTCCTTGCGGACGGCCTTCGCCTTCTCCAGCGCTTGGGCCCTCTGGGACGGGGTCAATGCGGGTAGATCCATCAGCTGTTCTCCTTGTTCGCGTGATGCTCGCGTGCGCGCTGCCGACTCCGGCGCGGCGCGGAACGCCTCGATCACGTAGGCGGCGAAGCGGCTGGAGGCCGTGAGCCGGGCTGGGCGGGGCGTGTGCTGGAGGCCCTGGTGGGCGGTGAGCATCAGAATCAGGTCATCGACGATGAAGCCAGGGCGCAGCGCGCCCGTCTCCTGGGCGCGGCGGGCCAGTTCGGTGACCGCGCGCGAGGTCCGCTCGCGGTCGGCGGCGAAGTCCATGGACTGAGGGAAGGCCGTCATGAAGGCGTCGGCGAATCCGCGGCTGTGGGCGTGCAGGTCGCAGATCCGCTTGATCAGGTCCTGGAATCCGTGCCACGGGTCCGCGTCCGCGAGGGCGTCGCGGACGGCGGCGTGACAGGCTCGGTGCTGCTCGGTGAAGGTCTGCTCGATCAGTTCCCGCTTGGTCGGAAAATGCCGGTACAGCGTGGCAGGGGCGAGGTCCGCGTGCCGGGCGACGGCGCGCATGGGGGCGTTCAGGCCCTCCTCGCCGAACACCGAGCGGGCGGCGTCCAGGATGCGGGCCCGGTTGTCGCGGGCGTCGCAGCGCACGGTCTGAGGCAAGTGGCCGGTCATCGTCTCTCACTTCAGCCGGGCGGACGGGCGCGTCCGTTACGGTCCGTTGGCGGTGCCGCCACCTCCGTCCGGCAATCCGTCGGCGGCCCCGATGGTAGGGCCGATGCGCTACCCACGGTTGCAGTACCAGCGTGTGTCCGTCCACCGACCCGAGGAGCAGAGATGAAGGCCGTCGTTGTCAGAACGTTCGGAGACCCTGAGGGACTGGAGGTCATCGACGTACCCGTGCCCGTGCCGGCTCCGGGCCAGGTGCGGATCGTCACCGAGGCGATCGGAGTGGGCGGGGTGGATGCCATGATCCGCCGGGGAGCGCTCGCCGCCTACGGCTTCCGAGCGGGCCATCTCCTCGGCAGTGAGGTCGCGGGACGCGTCACCGCGGTGGGAGAGGGCGTCGACGTGTCGTGGATCGGGCGGCGGGCATGGGCGTTCACCGGCCTGTCCGGTGGGTATGCCGAGCAGGCCGTCGCCGCGGTCGATGACGTGCTGCCACTTCCCCACAGCCTGACCGGCAGTGACGCGGTTGCTCTCGGTGGCTCCGGCGTGGTCGCCCACTTCGCCCTGGAACGGGCCCGTCTGGCAGTCGGGGAGACGGTGCTCGTGCGCGGAGCGGCGGGCAGCATCGGGATCACGGCGGTCCAGCTCGCAGCCAGGAACCGCGCGGGCGCGGTGGCGGTCACCACCTCATCGGCCGAGCGCGGTACCCGCCTGAAGGAACTGGGCGCCACGCACGTCCTGAACCGCTCCGGGGAGGGCGACAGAGACGCACCGGCGGGCTTCGACGTGGTGATCGACGTCGTGGGAGGCCCCCAGCTTCCCGTCTTCCTGGACAGGTTGAACGCCAACGGGCGGTACGTGGCCGTGGGCGTGGTCGGTGGGCAGCCGCCGGCAGACTTCGGTATGCGGCTGATGGATGCCTTCCGCAGATCGCTGTCCTTCGCCACCTTCAGCTCCGACACCGTGCCCGGCCCCGACCGGCAGGCGGTGCGGTCCTCCCAGTTCGCCGATGCCGCGCTCGGAGACCTGCGCACGATCGTGCACGAGGTGCTGCCGCTGGAGCAGGCGGCACTGGCCCACCACAAGATGGACGCGGGAGAGGTGTTCGGGAGGGTCGTGCTGGTGCCCTGAGCGGGACAGAGCCGGTGTCCGCCGCGCCGCCGGACACCGGACAACGGGGCCGCTCGGGCGCACAGAATCCTCCATCGCATCGTCGGGAGCCCGCCCCACGACGCTCCGTGGGATGTCCGACGTACCGCCGGCGCCGCGCTCCTGAACGGCGCAACGGATGTCGAACAGCCCAGCCTCGGACCGCCGGCGCCCGACCGGTCGTCCTCCGGATCACTGCCAGATCGCCTGAGACCCATCCGACACCCATTGATGGACAGGTCACCCTCACCCGTCGGCGGCTGGCCGTCTTGTACGCCGGCGGCTACAGATGCACCATTTCGGCCCGCATGGCTGGAGTCCCTCCACACCGCGTTGGGCAGTCACCGTCGGTGACGATGTTTCGTTTCGGAGATTGCGCGGGGGACAGCTCCCATGGGCACGTTGCGCCGTACGGAACATACCGGACGCCGCGCAGTGGTTCGCGTCTGCGCACGCGCAACCGCCGTGATCAAGTACCGGGCTCCAGCAGCGTCCCGCCGACGCTGGCGGGCCCGCGCGGCATCCGTGTCAACGCGATCATGCCGGGACCGTCGGACACCGACGGCACCAGGGCCATGGGCTATGTCGGGTCGGATCAGGAGACACAGGCGATCGCCGCAACCCCCTGGGCCGCACGGGCAACCCCGACGACTACGGCCCGCTTGTCGCCTTCCTGGCTTCCGACGACGCGCGCTGGATCACCGGGAATGCCATCCTCGCTTCCGGAGACATGCGCTGACGCCCCACTACTTCTCCCCTGACGGTAGTCCCGAGGGCGCCTTGGACCACGCCTGCGGCCATGACCTCGATATGCCGGATATCTGACGCACCGCCACGCGGCAGCGGGCCGGAGTCGACCCCGAAGGACTTCCAGCTCCGAGTACTTAGTGGTCGGCGCTGGAAATCCTTTGAGGCATCAGGAGGCTGCGGTCGACCCCGGACTGGCCGCGGGTGGCTCTGCCTCCGCGCGACCGCGCACGGAGGTCGCTCCGATGGCGTCGGGCTGAAGGAGCCCGGTGAGTACGCGGATGAGGATGCGGACCAAGAGCGATTCCGGTGAATCCTCGGCCTCGGGCGGCTGCCCGGTCAGGGCGGTGGCGAGGTGGGGGTGGTGGCCCGCCATGGCGACCTGGGTGAGATATTCCGTCTGGGCCTGCTGCCACTGCGGGATGGTCTGCCCAGCGAGACGCTGGATCACCTCGGCGCGAGTCAGAGTGGAGACGACGGCATTGAGGATCGCGATGGCCTCCAGCTTGGTCCGGGGACTGACGTCGAGGTCGGCCAGTGCGGCCAGGGCGTGCTCCAGGTAGGTGACCGCGTGCGGTCCCACCGGGGTCCTCGTCGCGGTCGCGTCGAGCAGCCATGGGTGCGCGAGGTAGACGCTCCTGCTCTGCCGGGCCAGGGCGAGCAGGTCGTCGAGCCAGTGTCCGGAGCCGAGCGCGGCGTAGGAGATCTCGCCGTTGACCTGGTCGATCATCAGTTCCAGCAGTTCGTCGCGGGTGGCCACATAGCGGTAGAGGGATGCCGGCCCGGCCCCGAGGGCGACCGCCACGGCCCGCATGGTGACGGCGGGCAGGCCGTCTGCGTCGCCCAGGGCGATCCCGGCGGCGGCGATGCGGTCGCGGTCGAACGTGGGCGTCGGGCCGCGTCCGGCGCGTTCGGGGCGCAGCCAGATGCTGTGGGCGGACGGCTCGGTCATGGCCCCTCCTGTTCTGCGAACGGCGTATGCAGTACCTTAGGCCATATGAACTGCGAACATGGATCGCAGTAAATGGGAGAGAGCCGACATGCCCCAGATGCAGCCGCAGCAGGAGTGGACGCCGACCCGGTACGCGCACAACGGCGACGTGCAGGTGGCCTTCGACCAACTGAAGGGCTCTGAGGGCGAACCGTTGCTGCTCATCATGGGCTTGGCCACCGCCCGGTTCTGGTGGCCGGCCGGGCTGTGCCAGGCCTTCGGCGACGCCGGGTTCGCCGTGGCCCGCTACGACCAGCGCGACGCCGGCCAGTCGACCCGGATGCCGGACACCGCCACCACCAACCCCTTCAAAGCGCTGTTCGCCAAGCGCGGGGACGCCTACACCTCCGAGGACATGACCGACGACGCCATCGCTGTGCTGGACGAACTCGCCTGGGAGAAAGCCCATGTCTTCGGCCACTCCCTCGGCGGCGCAATCGCGCAGCGGATCGCGCTGCGACACCCCGACCGGGTGCTCAGCGTCACCTCCTCGGCGGCCCTGCCCAGCGACGTCTCCGGCCTGGGGGTCCTGCGCTACCTGCGGTTCGGCCTGCTCGCCAAGCTCGCCCGGACCAAGTTCCCCGAGGGCCGCGAGGGCGACATCGAGGCCGCCCTCACCGTCTGGCGCGGCATCGCATCCCCCGGCTACCCCTTCGACGAGGCCGCGGCCCGCGCCTGGGTCGAGGCCGACGTGGACAGCGGCCCGCGCGACAACAAGGCACAGAGCCGCCAGATCGGCGCCCAGTGGCACGGACCCAGGCTCAAGGACCTGCGCAGGCCCACCCTGGTCCTGCACGGCGAGCAGGACCCGATCCATCCTGCGTGTCAGCGCGGGCCGCGCCACCGCCCGGGCCATCGACGGCGCCCGCCTGGTGACCTACCCGGGCGTCGGCCACGACCTCCCCGCAGCCCTGTGGACCGACATCGCCCGCCAGGTCAGCGACATGGCGGTCCGTCAGCTGCGGCCAGGCAGTGCGGGCGTGCTCGGACAGCCGCTGGGCGAGTGACAGCCCGGTGCACTCCGGCGTCGTGGGCACGGTGGCCATCCTCGAGACGGAGGACGCCGTCCGGCCGGCCGGCGGTCTCGGAGTCCCCGATGGTCCGTAGCCTGCCGCCCAGCCACGTCTTCGGGCATAGCGCCGGAGGATCAGCCGCAGTCCCCCGGGTGAGGGACGGCTTGGCCTGTCAGCCCTTCACACACCTGCTACCACCCTGCTACCTTCAGGGGGTGAGCAGTGACAAGAAGCAGACTCAGCTGCGGTTGGAGCCCACCGTGCTTGCCGCGGGCAAGAACGCCGCGGCCGCCCGTGGCCTGGATTTCAACCGCTACATCGAGCGCCTCATCGCCGAGGACACCAGCGGCGCCCGCGCGGCCGGCATGGCCGCCGCCCAGCGGCTGATCGACACCCACGGTGACTTCCTCGACAACCTGGAAGCCGACCTCGACGCACAGCACACGCCGGCCCCGAGCACCCGGGACGCTGCTGCGTGAGCATGGCGTTGCACGTCGACCTGTCCTGGATCCTGGAAGCCGCCGAACGTGCCGGTCACCGCGATCCCACCCCGGACGACCTCGGAGTGCCGATCGCGGCAGTCGCCCGCCACCGCGCGGAACTCCTTGAGCAACCCGTCTACGGCGGCCCCTACGCCCGCGCCGCCGCTCTGGTGCATACCCTCGGCCGGTGCCGTTGGCTGGAGCGCTCCAACCTCACGGTCGCCTGCACCGTCGCCACGATGTATCTGAACGCCAGCGGCGTCCCCGTCGACCCCACCCGTGAGCAGCTCACCGCGCTGGCGCGCGAACTGTACGACCCACGCTCGACCGCAGCCGGCGTCGCCCAGCAGCTGCGCAGCTGGGGGGTGAGCTGATGCGTGTCGTCATCTTGCAACCGCCGGCGTGGCTGTGGGAGACGCCCGGCAATTCGCTGGCTCAGGCCCTGGCAGTGCCACATATCAGCTTCGGCGATCTCGTGCGCGCTCACGTCCGCCAGCGCACCGAGCTGGGCATCCGGTTCATGGAGAGCATGAACTCCGGCGAGCTACCCCCGGACGAGCTCCTGGCCGCGACCGTCCGCGACCACCTGCGCCGGGAGGCCCCTGCAGGCTTCCTGATCGACCACCACCCTCTCAACACCACCCAAGCACGGGCCCTGGACGAACTGCTTCACGAACTCAGCTCGCCCCTCGACGCCGTGGTGCACCTTCACCTTCCCGAACAGGAGGTGGAGCGCCACGTCCGGCGCCAGGCCTCCCGTCGCGTCTGCTCCAACGACACGGCCCACCCCTGCGAGCCAGCAGCGGACCATCTTGCCGCCGAGCGCGTCTGCAACGTCTGCGGCGGCGATCTCTACCAGCGTCAGGACGACCAGGAGAGCACCGTCCGCGATCGGTTCAGCAGGCACGAAGCGATGGTAGAGCCCATTACCCGGCACTATGCCGAGCAAGAGCTTCTCGTCACGGTCGACGCTGTCGGCACGCCCGAGGAGATAGCCGGTCGAGCGCTCACCGCCCTACGGCAGCACAACCGCGGGCATCGCTGACCGCTGAGACGCCCTTGTCGACTACGGCGGCCATCGGTGGGGCAGCCGACGCCGCCGCTGCCTGCCTTTCCTGGCCGCGGTCAGCGCGGCCCCCGCTCGCGCCGGCGCCGCACGGCGGGCTCTGGACGGGTGCGGTGAGGGCGAGCGGCACGAGAAACTCCGCCCACCAAGGGAGACCCGTGGCGTCCGGCTCGCGAGCCTGCTGGGCGGCGCTGAGGCGCGATCCAGATTTTTCTCAGTTCGGCGGCCCGAGGATGTCGAGAACGGGCCACCAGCTCCGTCCCAGGGACATCAGCGGCCACTACCGGCCGCACACGGAAGAAGGAGAAACCAGCATGGCTGTTCAGCGGATGGACAACGTCGGCATCGTCGTCGAGGACATGGATGCCGCCATCGCGTTCTTCGTGGAACTCGGTCTGGAGCTGGAGGGCAGGGCACAGGTCGAGGGCCTGTTCGCCGACCAGTGCACCGGACTCGACGGCGTCCGCTGTGACATCGCGATGGTCCGGACCCCGGACGGTCACAGCCGACTCGAGCTGGCGAAGTACCACAACCCCGCGGTGATCAGCGACGGGCCGCGCAACCGGCCGCACAACATTCTCGGCACGCACCGCGTCATGTTCGCCGTCGACGACATCAAGGACACCGTCGCCCGCCTGCGCCCACACGGCGCCGAACTCATCGGCCAGATCGCCCGGTTCGAGGACAGCTACCTGCTGTGCTACCTCCGCGGCCCGGAAGGCATCATCGTCGGACTGGCCGAGCAACTGGGCTGAGAAGGACGAACCCAGCCATGCGGCCCGCACGCGATCATCGAGGTTCCGAACCGCCCGAACAGCCAGGCACTGCCGACGACCGTGCATGTGCACCGGGATAAGCCTGGAGAGCCACGGTCCGGGGCCCGCCTTCGTCACCACGTCGCAGGTCTGGCTTGACCAGGTCCTCCTGGGCCCGTGGGGGCACGGCGCGGTGGCCTCGATCTGCGCGGAGCTGAGGGAAGGACCGAGGGTGGTGGATCGCCTACCGGACGGAAACCCTCCCCGGCGGGACGCCGGGCCGGTGAGCCCGGGCAGGTAGGGGTGTGGGTGCCTGGCTCCCCCACCCGGGAGTCTGCTCCTCAGGCGGGGCGCTTCGCCATGACGACCAGACCCGGCCCGCTCTGCTCATCCGCGGGCAGCCGCAGTTCGGCGACCGGGCGCAGTCCTGCCTGCTCGATCAGGTCCACGAGCTGCTCCGGCTGCCACTGGTGCGTCGTCCAACGAACGGGTACTCCCCCGTAAGCCTCGGTGCGTACCGCGTCCTGGTCCCCGACGTGGGTGGCGGTGATGAAGTGCCCGCCGGGCTTGAGGGCGTGCGTGACATGGGCCAGGACCTGCGGGAGGACGGCGCGGGGGAGGTTGAACAGCGACCACCACCCCAGCACGCCGCCCAGGGACGCTTGATCGAGGTCGAGCTCGGTGGCAGAGGCGACACGGAAGCGGCATTGCGGATGCAGGCGACGCGCGTTGTCGATCATGCGGGGAGACAGGTCCACTCCGGATACGTCGAGTCCACGCTCGGCAAGGTACGCGGTCACCGTGCCGGGGCCGCAGCCGACGTCGAGGACGGGCCCGAGCTCGCCCACAGTATCGGCGAAGGCGTCGATCGACGCCTTGAGCCAGGGCTGACGCCGGATATCGCCCATACCCGTCGTCACCACCAGGTGGGCGTAGTTGTCCGCCACCCGGTCATAAGACGCGCGAACCACGTCAAGATCATCCGGGCGGTCCATACGAGGTGAGCGCATCAACCCACCCTAGAACAGTGGCCAGGGGGGTGAGTTGCCCTGGGTGAGCCAAGCTCAGCGCGCAACGCCACCGCACGCGCCCTCGACCATGTGGCATACCCGGCGCCGCACGAGGCCGCGGCACGCAGGTCGACGCGGACAGCCCGGCCTGGAAGGGGAGCAGGAGGCCGGGGCACCGTCCGCAGGCTTACACCAGTTGCTTGATCTCGCCGCGCACCCGGTAGAAACCACCCGACGAGGTGTGCAGCGCGTCCACCACATAGCGGGCGCCGACCTGCCGTATGGAGCGCGGGAACTGGACGTGCCACGTCGGCTCATAGCCGTCCGAGACGACATGGACCCGCAGCCGCCCGGCAACCTGTACGCACTCCACGACGATCCCGGCCCCCGGCGCGGGCACCGCGCTCACCGTCGCCAGGGTCGCGGACGGGGTGTAAGTCGGCAGCGCGGCTGCTTCTTTGACATCCCTGGCCACCGGCACCGTGCCGGTCTGCGCCGCCGCGATCGCCGCCGCGCTGGCGTCGATGCAGGCCAGCGAGCCGTCCGTAGTCACGATGTACAGCTTCTCGTCCCGGTACTGCATCGACAGCGCTGAGCCCCCGCCCGTGCCCAGCTTCCACAGCCGGGTGCCGTCGGCGTCGAAACAGTAGACCGAGGAGGCGGAATCGCCCGCGAAGACGTACTGGCCGCCCTGGGACGTGGCGCAGGAGTACACCGCGGTGTCACAGGCGTACGTCGCCTCGATCCGGCCCGTCCCCTTCGACAGCCGCTCCACCACGCGCCGCCCCGTGCCCGCGTACACAGCGGTGTCCTCCTGCCACCCGAACAGCACGTTCCCCGTGGTCCGGGTGTGCCACAACTCCCCGCTGCCGTCGGCCGCGTAGGCCGTCACCCCGTGGTTGTGCCCGTGGAAGACCGCACGGTCGTCCGCCCGCACCATCCACGCGCTCGAACCCCCCGACCTGCGCGACCACTGGAACTCGTCCTCGTGGTCGATGACGGTCAGACCGCCGTCGCGGTCGGCGACGTTCAGCACGCCCTCGTGGATGTCCAGCCAGAAGATGTCCACGTCGTCGGCGATCTCATAGGCGGCGAAGGGCACCTTCGACGACAGGTCGTACACCTTGCCGTCGTCGCACCCCGCATAGATCCAGAAGTCGTCCGCCACCAGGCACTTGACCCCGTCCGGCAGGGAGAACCGGGCCAGTACCTCGCCGTCGTGGCCCAGGGTGTAGACATCGCCGCGCTGGTTGCCCACCCAGCAGCGGTCCTCGTCGATATGGATCCCGAAGGCTGAATCGCCCGTGCGGAACCGCCACAGCACCGGCGCCGTCGCCCGCGCCGTGGAGGGTGCCGAGGTCACCTCGCGTCGTGTCACCGCACGCGCGGCGCGCTGCCCGGGCACTGCGGGCGCGTATCCCTTCCGGATCTTCTCACCTATCTTCTTCGCCGCTGCGGCCTTCGCCTTCTCCGCCGTGGGGAACGTCGAGACCTGAAGCTGTCCGCCTGCGCCGATCCGCCCATATCGCACGGAAACCGTTGTGCCATTGACGGTCACCTCGTAGAACTTGTGCGCCCCGCCATCGTCCTGCGACAGCTCCAAATACGTCGTCACTTCCGCCTGCGCAGCCGCCATGGCACACCCCTCCCACGAACCGGCCAGTGCGGCCGATCTTCAGTGATCTCAACGTAGTCGCCGTCACTGACAATCGGTCACACCGAGCTGTGACCGCAGGTCGGGCGCCGGAGAGCGGCGTCGTTCCCCGCGACGTCGCCGCCGACCGACTCCGATGACCGAGGCCGGCCCCTCGCGTCCGCGGCCCGAGTCCCCGGGACCGTCGGGCCCCTGTGTCGCGTCGAGAGAAGGTGTCCGGCAACACCCGTCGGGTCTGCGTGCCTGGTCATCTGTGCCAGCCACCTTGGGCCCGGTAGAGAATTGCGGGCTGCGTCGGGGATCTTGTGATGCGGTCCGCTCCGACGCACCGGCTTCCACCAAGGTCGTTCGGTGGATCAGCAGCGGTGGTCGGCCCAGTGCGGGTCACCCCAGCGGTCAGGACCGGTGACCCCGAGCAGCCGTATCCGGTGGAGCAGTTCTTCGGATGCGCCAATGGCACGTAGCCGGGCGGGAGCATGGCGGAGCAGCCAGACCGTCAGCTCGGCCCGCATCTGCTCCCCGTTCTCCCAAGCTTCCCACGGCAGTTCGTCATTGAGCAGGTCGCACTCCCACCGCGTCGCCGCTTCGACCAGGTGCTGGTCCGCCGCGGGCCCGGTCATTGCTTCCCAGGTGCGCAGCCACGGGCTCAGTGCGCCCGATGCCTCGGCGCCCAGGATGAGGACCTCGTACGCGGGTATGGCGGGTTCCGGGTCGGTGAGCGTGTACGTCCACCAGGCGTGCAGGAATTCCTCGACTGCCGCGGCCTGCTCAGGGGGCCATTGCTGCCAGCGGCCGAGTATGAATGAGCGCCCGACCGTCTCCATACCGAAGGTGGACTCGATCAGGCCACTGACGAGGGCCGTGGCGAACTGGGGCAGAATCCTGCGCAGGACGGATGCCTGGTCGCTCCAGTCGGTGGCCTGCCAGGTGCGCCGTAGGAGATCGGGGTCCAGCTCGGTGTCTGCCACCTTGAGCTGGGCAACATCTTCGGCGCTGCCCCAGTGGCAGTCGCAGTTGATCTCGTCGGGGTGGGCGGTCATACCCCGGAAGGTGGCTGCCAGGCCGTCGAGTGCGGCGTCGAGGCGAAGTCGGGCGTGGGACTGGTCGAGGGTCAGCATGAACGTTCGCCTTCGAGGACTCCGGGAGGTCGCACCGCCCGAAGATCACTAACTTACCGGGGCAGACCGCGGCCCGCCACCAACATCACAGCATCTCGATCGCTGCAGCCGCGCACAGCCGTCGCATCTGGGGCGGGACCTTCGGATAGTCCCTGGTAGCGCGGGAACGTCTTCGAGCACGACCGGTTTGTACACCCCGCGTCGGACCCGGACGGCACCCTCCGCCGGGCAGGTTTCGACGGGAAGCCGGGGCTGGTGGCCTGACGTAGCGCAACTGATGACCGCGGAGGGTGACGCCGAAAATAGTGCCTGGGTCTCTGCGCGGAAAGGCGCCAAGAAGTGCCCTGAGCGCCCATCTGTCGCATTTTCAGGGACTCAAGGCAGGGGGGATTGTCTTAGGTGGATTACGGGCCGCACGGTGGCGCATGGTTGCCCTCTCGCCCTCGGGTGAGGGGCATCTCCGATATTCTGGACAACGTCCCGGCGGTCAACGGGCCCGAGGCTGGTGAGCCTCTGGGCCTTGTTTGGGCTGCCTGTCTCCACCAGCCGTCCGACTGCTCCCGCACCGTGGTGCCGGAGCGCGGTCTGCCATGCCCGAAAGAGAGCATCCGTGACCACTTACGCCACTCGCACCACCATCGGTTCCCCCGGATCCCTGCAGTCCGGCCATGTGGGGGCGGCGGCGTACGACGCCAACACGATCACCGTTCTCGACGGCCTGGACGCCGTACGCAAGCGGCCCGGGATGTACATCGGCTCCACGGGAGAGCGGGGGCTGCACCACCTGGTGCAGGAGCTCGTGGACAACTCCGTGGACGAAGCACTGGCGGGGGTGGCCGACCGGATCGACGTGACGATCCTGGCCGACGGTGGCCTGCGGGTGGTCGACAACGGCCGCGGCATCCCGGTCGGAATGCACCCGGAGCAGCAGCGGCCGGCCATCGAGGTCGTGCTGACCGTGCTGCACGCGGGCGGGAAGTTCGGGGATGGCGGGTATGCGGTCTCCGGCGGCCTGCACGGCGTGGGCCTGTCGGTGGTCAACGCGCTGTCGACCCGGCTGTCGGCGGAGATCTGGACCGACGGCTACCGGTGGACGCAGGACTACCGGCACGGTGCTCCCGCCGCCCAACTGGCCCGGCACGAGGCCACTTCGCGTACGGGCACCTCGTTGACGTTCTGGGCAGACGGCGACATCTTCGAGACCACTGAATACTCGTTCGAGACGCTCGCCAGGCGTTTTCAGGAGATGGCTTTTCTCAACCGCGGGCTGACCCTGACCCTGGCCGACGAACGGCCCTCCGCGCGCGCGACGGCCGCGGCCGACAACGTCGACTCGGACCCGGCAGCGAAGACGGTCACCTACCGGTACGACGGCGGCATCACCGACTTCGTCGCCTACCTCAATTCTCGCAAGGGCGAGCCGGTCCATCCCTCGGTCATCACCATCGCGGCCGAGGGCACGGAACGGCTGCTGTCGGTTGAGGTCGCCCTGCAGTGGAATGGCCAGTACGCCGACAGTGTCTACTCCTACGCCAATGCGATCCACACCCATGAGGGCGGCACCCACGAGGAGGGCTTCCGCGCGGCCCTGACCACCGTGGTCAACCGCCACGCGCGGGAGAAGAAGCTGCTGCGGGAGAAGGACGCGAACCTCTCCGGCGAGGACATCCGCGAGGGCTTGACCGCGATCATCTCGGTCAAGCTCGGCGAGCCGCAGTTCGAGGGCCAGACCAAATCCAAGCTCGGCAACTCCGAGGCGCGCACCTTCGTGCAGAAGGTCGTCCACGAGCATCTGGCCGACTGGTTCGACCGTAACCCGAACGAGGCTGCGGACATCGTGCGCAAGGCCATCCAGGCAACCACGGCCCGGGTCGCTGCCCGCAAGGCGCGCGACCTGACCCGCCGAAAGGGCCTGTTGGAAACGGCGGCGCTGCCGGGCAAGCTGTCGGACTGCCAGTCGAACGACCCGGCGATGTCGGAGATCTTCATCGTCGAAGGAGATTCCGCCGGCGGTTCGGCCAAATCCGGCCGCAACCCGCAGTACCAGGCGATCCTCCCGATCCGCGGCAAGATCCTCAACGTGGAGAAGGCCCGGATCGACAAGGTCCTGCACAACCAGGAGATTCAGGCGATCATCTCCGCGTTCGGCACCGGCGTGCACGAGGACTTCACCATCGCCAAACTCCGCTATCACAAGATCATCTTGATGGCGGACGCCGATGTCGACGGCCAGCACATCAACACCCTGCTGCTGACCTTCCTGTTCCGCTTCATGCGACCACTGATCGAGGAGGGCCACGTCTACCTCTCCCGCCCCCCGCTGTACAAGATCAAGTGGAGCCGGGACCACATCGAATACGCCCACTCCGACCGCGGACGCGACCTGCTCCTGGAACGGGGCCGGCAGGACGGCCGCCGGATCAGGGACGACTCCATCCAGCGCTTCAAGGGCCTGGGCGAGATGAACGCCGAGGAACTGCGCGTCACCACCATGGACCCGGACCATCGGGTCCTGGGCCAGATCACCCTCGATGACGCAGCCGTCGCCGACGACCTCTTCTCGGTCCTGATGGGCGAGGACGTCGAAGCCCGCCGCCACTTCATCCAGCGCAACGCCAAGGACGTCCGCTTCCTCGACATCTGACCCTGCGCTGCTCCCGTACGGGGTCGACGGGGTCGTGCTGGACCGCAGCGGCGGCGGACGCACTTGGCGCGGGAGGCTAGTCGTCGCCCGCGGCAGCCTGATCGAGTGCGCTCATGTCCCCCGTCCCCGGCGTGCCGTCGGCGAGCCCGTAGCGCAGGTAGACGGTGCCCTTCGGGCTGGCGACCGGCGGTTCGAGGAGCGTGACGTTCGTGGGCACCGCACCGCCGTCGAACACCTTCTTCCCGCCGCCGAGCACGATGGGGTGTACCCACAGGTCAAGTCGGTCGAAGAGCTGCTCGCGCAGAAGCGTCTGCACCAGGTTCAGGCTCCCGACGACCCTCACGTGCTCGTGCCGATCGCGGATCTCGCGCACCGCGCCGGCCAGATCCGGGCCGAGCTGCGTGGACCCCGCCCACGAGAGGTCGGGCTTGCCGCGGGAGGCCACGTACTTCGGGACGCTGTTGAAGAGCGTGGCGAACTCGGTCTCCGCGCCGTCCTTCTGGTTCGGCCAGTAGGCGGCGAAGATGTCATACGTCCGCCGGCCGAGCAGGAGGGCGTCAGTGCCCTCGTACGCGGCATCGACCTGCGCCCCGGAGACCTCGTCCAGCAACGGCACCTGCCAGCCGCCGAACGGGAATCCCTCCGGGTCCTCGTCGGGGCCGCCGGGCGCCTGCCCGACGAGGTCGAGGGTTGAGAACAGTTCGATGTGGATGAGGCCCATGCCTTGCTCCCGATGAATCGGTTGTACCGGTCGAAAGGCAGACCGGTGCGCGCCCGAAGACTCATCGCTGCGACGGCGCCCGCTTTCGCGCTCGTCGCCACCCGCTCGCACATCGTGACCCGGACCCGTCTCCACGGCACCGCCACCGCGCGGGCCCGGTCCGGCTTTGCCCCAGACTCACCCACACGCTTCCAGCGTGAGCGATGAGTTTGGGCGCAGGATCGGGTCTGCTCCTACATGACTCGAATCATCGCTGACCTCTCGGTCTGGCTCGACGGCTTCGTGGCCGGGCCCGACCCCGGCCCCGACAACGACCTCGACCGCTCCGTACCTGCCCTGCGACGTCCTGCGGTGATCCGATGACAACCGTCAACGCCAAGGGAATCACCTTGGGCATCGAGTCGTTCGGTGACGATCACGCACCACTGGTCCTGCTCGCGGGCGGGACGACGATGCTCTCCTGGCCCGACGCGCTGTGCGAGCGCCTCGCTGCCGGCGGGCGCCGCGTGGTGCGCTACGACCTGCGCGACAGCGGGGAGTCGACGACGGCGGACCCGCTGGCGCCCGCCTACACCCTGCGCGACCTCGCCGCCGACGCGGCCGCTCTTGCCGAAGCGCTCGGCGGCGGGCCCGCGCACCTCGCGGGGATCGGCGTCGGCGGGATGGTCGCCCAGGTGGCCGTGCTCGACCATCCGGCCGCGTTCTCGGCGCTCACCCTGGCCGGCACCCGCGCGGTTGCGCCCGGCCCGCCCGACGATGGCCTCCCCGACCATGACCGGGCGACGATGAGCCGGCTGTTCACCCGTCCGATGCCCGACTGGACCGACCGCGAGGCGGTCGCGGAGTTCGCCGCCGCCGGCGCGGAGATCCTCGGCAACGACCCCGCCGCCGCGCGCACGATCGCCGCGCGCATCTGGGACCGCACGCCCGGCACCGCGCCCCCGGTCCAGATGGCCAACCAGATGGGCATGGTGTTCTCCAAGCTCGACTGCACACCCCGCTGGCGCGAGCGGCTGCCCGAGATCGAGGTCCCCACGCTCGTCGTCCACGGCCACCGCGACCCCTTCTTCCCCGTCGGCAACGGCGAGGCGATCGCGCGCGAGATCCCCGGGGCGCAGTTGCTCGTCCTCAAGGAGACCGCCACTGCGATCCCCGATGCGGCGGCCGGCGAGGTAGCCCAGGCGATGCTCACGCTCGGGTAGAGGGCGGTAGGTGCAGCGCGGCTTCGGCATCCGCGCAGCAGCCGGGAGCGGGAAGCGGAAACTCGACACGGCCGCGCCCGCGATATCTCCTGCGATCACTCCAACGAGTGACCACCTGAACGCCGATGATCAAGACCGAGGTGGTTGAGAACGAAGCTCAGCATCACATACGGGGACACCACACCGGCGTGCGGTGCCGGGGCCCGCGACGCGGTGGAGGCAGCCGAGCGCTTCGGCGCGCCCGACGGCCCGCACCGCCCGGCAACTGGCCGACGCGTTGCGGCCGGCGGGTCAGCTCGACGTACGGATCCGCCGGTGATCCCCGGTCAGCGGCGGCCTGCGGTCAGGATGACGAGGAACTGGCCGCCCCCCGCCTCCACGTCAGCGGTCACCGGCACCCCCGGCACCAGCCGGGAGAACCGGTCCACCAGCCAATCGGCCGCCTCCTGGGCGTCCCGCTTGGTAGGACAACGGCCCACCATCTCGCGGCCGCCCTTGCGCTCCAGCCGCTGGGCAACAGCGATCAGCGGCGCGGGCTCGACCACGTACAGACGCTCCGGCCAGGCGACAACCACCTTGACCGCGCCCTTACGGGAGTTGCACCCACGGTGCGCAAGCCGCTCGACCACCTTGGCCTTCCGGTCGGCGGTCCGGCTGTCGACGCTGGGCCCCCGCGGATCGTTCACCGACTCGTCGGGGTCGACCGGTTCGTCACACACCCAGCAGCGCCAACCATCGCGCTCCGCCACATCATCAAGAAGACTCACCCCAGCAAAGTAGCCTGCCCAGCCACCACCGCGCGCACCAGGGCCCAGCAAAGTGATAGCTCCGTGGTCGGCCATTGAAGAGTTGTGTGGCTGGAGAATTCGAGGTGCCGACAGGTAGGGGGTTCGGCCGCCGGTGAACGGCGGACCTCCGGCAGGCCCCTGCACATAATCTCCGGCCCTGGTTGATCGCCGCTCGGTCGACGTGGGAGGGGTCCGGCTGACCTATCAGGTGTCGGGCCCGCCGGACGTTGCCCTGCTTGTCCTGCTGCACGCTTTGGGCGAGAACGCCTGCCGTTGGGCGACGATCCCGCCCGCGGCGATGGTCGCCCCGCGGCCTCCGTACGGCGGTCTTGCGCGATCCCGGGCGCGCGGACACCGCGCCGACGGGTACACCGCCGCCCTTGCCGGCGCGCCCATCGAAGGCGCGGGGGCCCACGTGCTCAACGCGCTCCGGCGGGCATCCACGCGCCGCCGGCATGAGGGTGCCTGCATCACCGGCCGAAGGGCCGAAGCAGCGGCTGGTCGCGGTCATGGAAGGGGTGATGCCCGCCGGAGCGCTCCCCTCAGCCCCACCAGCGCGGCGACGGTTCCGGCGCCAATGGGAACAGACGGCCAGTACGCGATGCCTTTCCCGAACACCGCGCACACGATGAGTACGAGGATCGCCGCCATTCCGACCAGGAACCCGAACCCCGCAGGCCCCAGCCGCTGCTGCCGCTCCAGCCGTACGCGGCCGCCGAGACCGGCCAGGAACGCGACGACGTTCAGAGTGAGGGCGATCAGATACCCCATGATCAACGGGTACAGCACGACCAGCGGAATGTCCCATCCCCCCGGATGCCATCCAAGCCACATGGTCCGTCCGTCGATCTCCACGACCCGCCCGTGCCACAGGCCCGCCGCGACCCGCTGTCCCTCCTCAAGGCCCTTCGCGGAATCATCCGGGACGCCGTCCACCGTCTTCGTCTCGTCACCGACGCGCAGCTCGATCGTGTGCTTGGTGGTGACGATCCAGACGCCGTTACTGCCGTCCTGGCCTCCGCCGTTGCTGCCACGTGTCGTGTGGGACGTCAGCTTCGTGATGGTGGCCTCGGCCATCTGCAGCGACCCGTTCGACCGCGCGTGCGCGACGCCCGTTTCCTCGTAGGTGCGCATGGCGAGCAGCAGGATCAGGGCAGCCATGACCATGCGGAACACCCAGCGCAGCGCATGGCCTCGCACGGTCCTGGGCCGCCTCGTGCCCGGTCCCGTCTGCGATGTCGTGTCCCCGGTCTGCTCCTGCGTCATCGGGCCCCCCTCGCCTTCCGATCGGGGACGGACCAAAGGCGTCCCACCGGTTGACACGCCGCACATCTGACCATGGTTGCGGTCGAGCGTGCGGCCGGGTGCGCGGCGCC
>NZ_JAPVLU010000028.1:119947-122476 GCF_027158205.1 Streptomyces sp. H39-S7
GGTCGACCGTCGGGCCGTGACCGCGACACGGCCGGACGGATCCGAGGCCGTCGACCCGATAACAGCGGGTCGGACGGTCGAGCAAGTGGACTTACCGGATGGCGACTCGACCCCGAGAGCGGCCGGATGACACCGCTGCGCGGGCCAACCCACCGCCCGGAGTCAGGGCAGACGTTGTTGCGGCGGGGAAACCTTCCGGTAACTGTGCGCGCAGTGGGCGCTCCTACCCTCGTGAAGGTGCGGTACGTCCGCGCGGTGCGTACATCGCCACAGGCAACAGGGAGGCGTGCCCATGAGCGGATTCCTCAGGCCGGACACCCGCGAGGGACGGCCGCGCCCGGTGCCCCTGCCGGACGTCGAGCTGCGCCACCACGTCGTGCACGGCTACCGCAGGGCCTACCGCATCGCCGGCGAGGGCCCGGCCATACTGCTCATCCACGGTATCGGCGACTCCTCCGCCACCTGGGCCGACCTCATCCCCAGCCTGGCGCGCCACCACACCGTCATCGCCCCCGACCTGCTCGGCCACGGCGCCTCGGACAAGCCCCGCGCCGACTACTCGGTGGCTGCCTACGCGAACGGCATGCGCGATCTGCTCGGCGTCCTCGGCGTTGAACGGGCCACCCTGGTCGGCCACTCCTTCGGCGGCGGAGTGGCGATGCAGTTCGCGTACCAGTTCCCCGAGCGCACGGAGCGGCTGGTGCTGGTCGCCACCGGGGGTGTGGGCCGGGAGGTCAATCCCGTCCTGCGCGCGGTCTCGCTGCCGGGGGCGGACCTGCTGCTGTCCCTGCTCAAACTGCCCACCATGGGGCTGCACACCCGCGTCCTGGTCCAGCTGATGAAGGCCCTGGACACCGACTTGGGCCAGGACGCGCCCGACCTGATCAATCTGGTCGACGCCCTGCCCGACGCAACCTCCCGTAGCGCCTTCATCAGAACGCTGCGGGCGGTGGTCGACTGGCGGGGCCAGGTGGTCACCCTGCTCGACCGCTGCTATCTGGTGCGGGGCATGCCCACCTTGCTGCTGTGGGGTACGCGCGACAGTGTGCTGCCGGTGCGGCACGCCCACGGCGCGCACACGGCGATGCCCGGCAGCCGCCTGGAGATCTTCGACGGGGCTGGGCACTTCCCTTTTCACACCGATCCCCTCCGTTTCCTCTCCGTCGTCGAAGACTTCATCGCGACCACCGAACCGGCCAGCCTGAGCAGCGAGCAGTGGCGGGACCTGTTGCGTACGGGCCGCTGTGAGGAGCCGAAGGGCTCTGCGGCGGGGGACGCGGGCGACCGCCTCACGGGACAGGACATCCGGGAAGCCAGCGAACGCAGCGCGACCTGAGCGGGCCACTCGGGCGCGGCAACGGCGCCCCGCCGCGCGCGAGCGGACCCGCCGGCCCCACCATCAGCGCCGAGTTGTTCTCCCGGCGGTGCCACCCCCCGTTGCGGTTGGCTCGCCGTTGGCGGTCGGTCACCAGTGAGCCGGTTCGTTCGCCTGACTCAGCAGGGGCTGAGATACCACACCCAGCTCCAGTCCGCCGCCGGGTCCTCGCTGTAGCCGCCCGGCGAGGTCCAGCGCAGCACCTTGTCCTTGCTGTAGAACTTCGCTCTCAGCGCGGCGCGCTGGTTGTTCTTCCAGGATCCCACCTCCGTGAAGGGTATGTAGTTGAGGGTGTCGCAGGTGAAGAGGGACAAGTAGGCGCCGGTGAAGTTCCGCCCCTCGTACGCGCACACATAGGTGTAGGGGCAGGGCGGGTTCGCAACCGCCGCTGAGGTGCCCGTCGCGTTGAGGTCGCGTGTGTACTTCTCCCCGGGCAGGGTCAGCGTCAGCTCCCCGCCGCTCAGCCGGATCTTGTTCGCGGCCACCTGAGTCCCACCCCATTTGGCCGCGGCGGCATCGACCTTGGTCTGCAGGCCCCTGGCCTCGGAGGCGCTCAATCCGGCGCTCCTCGCCTGGGCCGAGAAATCCGGCCGGGCGTCCGCGCCGGCTGAGCCCACCGTGGCCACGCACGCGGCGAGCGCCACCATCAGTGTGACGATCGCCCTTCCCACGCCGGTGGATCTGTGCGTCCGCTGCCGGTTTCGCGTCACTGGATTCCCTTTCCGATCGGCGGCCCCCTCTGGGGGATCACCCCAACTGTGGAGGGCGGCAAACCCTCCGGTCGTTAGCAGAGAGCGCAGGGATCCTGTGCACAGAGCGCAGCGCGCCGCCGCTCGCCCGGCCTGATCCAGCAGGCGGCGTGGAACACCGGCTGAACGCCGCCTCACTTCCCAGCCCCCAGCGCGCCCCGATGTCCTGGTTCGACAGCCCGGGAGCCGTGGTTCGAAGTCGTGGAGGCGCGGGTTCGGCACTGGTCGTCGTCCGGGACGTGCAGGAGTATGGCGCACGTGACTCCTCCCCCTCCTGAAGGAGGGGGCTTCTCTCTATAGCTGGTGGGCGTAGAGACGGACCAGCCCGGCCCGTAGAACGTTGGTGGCTGCCACGGTGTCAGCGTGTGCCAGGTGGCCGCAGGCGACGCAGTGGAACTTTGCCTG
>NZ_JAPVLU010000029.1 GCF_027158205.1 Streptomyces sp. H39-S7
GTTTTAAGTCTGGCGTTGACTTTTGGCACGCTGTTGAGTTCTCAAGGAACGGACGCTTCCTTTGGTGCCGTCTCCGGCGCCCTCCGGGCTTCCCTTCGTGTTTCCGACTCTATCAGACGCTTTCGCGTCCGATTCCCAGTCAGCGGGACTCTTTCTGTTCTTCCTTTAGCGTTTCTGCCTTTCGGCTTTCCCGCTGCACCCGACTTTAGCAGAAGCTTTCCGTCGGATTTCCCGCTCCCGTTTCGAGGACATGCGGATCCCATCGGAGAATTTCACTCGGATTGGATTTGCGATGTCTTCGTCGCGAGGAACGAAGAAGCAAGGAGACTCCATCGAGCCGCCTCGAACATGTCTAGTTCGTGACAACCGTTCGAATCTACCTACCCTGTCCTCCCGTGTCAACGGGTTTCTGGGGCGAAGAGGAGACTAACAGGTCGGGGACGCCCAGTGCACATCCGGGTGGCCGGGGTGCTCAGGCGGCCGTCGGGAGGGTCGCGCTGCGGTCCGCGGCCTCGAGGTCGCCCGTCTCACCGTTGAGGGCCGCGCGCCGGCCGACGCCGTAGACGTAGGCCAGGAACAGCAGTTCGGCGACGATGCCGATGGTGATGCGGGCCCAGGTCGGAAGGCCCGACGGCGTGACGAAGCCTTCGATGGCACCGGAGACGAAGAGGACCGCGGCCAGACCGATGGCCATGCCGATGGCGGCGCGCCCCTCTTCGGCCAGCGCCGTTCTGCGTGAGCGCGGTCCTGGGTCGATGACCGTCCAGCCCAGCCGCAGGCCGGTGCCCGCGGCGATGAAGACGGCGGTGAGCTCCAGGAGGCCGTGCGGGAGGATCAGGCCCAGGAAGGTGTCGAGGCGGCCCGCCGACCCCATCAGGCCGAGGCCGACGCCCAGGTTGAGCACGTTCTGCCACAGCACCCAGAGAACCGGCAGCCCGAGGAACACCCCGAAGACCAGGCACACCGCCGCGGCCTGGGCGTTGTTCGTCCAGACCTGGGCGGCGAAGGACGCCGCCGGATGGCTGGAGTAGTACGTCTCGTACTGTCCGCCCGGCCGGGTCATCGAGCGGAGGTCCTCGGGGGCGCCGATGGCCGACTGCACTTCCGGATGGGTGGCGATCCACCAGCCGACGGCGGCGGCGACCGCCGTCGACAGCAGCGCTGTGGGCACCCACCAGTGCCGTGACCGGTAGACGGCCGCGGGGAAGGCCCTGGTGAAGAAGCGGGCGACATCACGCCAGCTCGCCGTTCGCGCACCCGCGACCGCGCTGCGGGCACGGGCGACCAGGGTGGTCAGCCGGCCGACCAGCGCCGGGTCGGGGGAACTGGACTGCACAAGGGACAGATGGGTCGCCGTGCGCTGGTACAGGCCGACGAGCTCGTCGGCCTCCTCGCCGGTGAGCCGGCGACGGCGTCCCAGCAGCGCTTCGAGCCGGTCCCACTCGTGTCGGTGGGCGGCGGCGAAGACATCCAGGTCCATGGGCTGCTGCTCCTGGCGGAAGAAGGCCGGACGGTGGTGCCGGGCAGTTCGCCCGGACCGTAGGGAGACCACGTTTGTGGGAGGCCCCAGCTTTGCAGACCGGGCAGACTGTTCGGGCAGGGGTTCGGGCACGGGTTCGGACGGCGAGTACGTGCGCGTACGTGGGGGAAAAGAGGGGTTCGCGCGTGAGTGGACTGGTGACGGGCGAGGCGGTGGCGCTGGGGATGGACCCGGCCAAGCTGCCGAGCCGAGCGCTCGCGACGATGATCGACCTCGTCGTCTACTGGACGGGCTTCGTCGGGATCATGCTCGTCCTCGCCGCGGCGACCTCGTCGCTCGACGACGCCGCGGTGGCGGCGGTGTCGGTCGGCGCGCTGCTGCTCGTCCTGGTCGGCATACCGATAGCCGTCGAGACCCTCACCCGCGGGCGGTCGCTGGGCAAGATGGCCTCCGGGCTGCGCGTGGTGCGCGACGACGGCGGGCCGATCCGCTTCCGGCACGCGCTGGTACGCGGTGCGGTGGGCGTCGTCGAGATCCAGCTGTCGCTGGGCGTCATCGCGTGCATCGCGTCCCTGGTGTCGGCGCGCGGTCGCCGGCTCGGGGACGTTTTCGGCGGAACCCTCGTCGTACGCGAACGCGTCCCTCGGCAGCACACGCAGCTGATGCCGCCCGCCCCGCCGTGGCTCGCGGCGCAGCTCGCCGGCGTGGACCTCTCGGGCGTGCCGGAAGGGCTGTGGCTCGCCGTGCGGCAGTACCTCTCCCGGATGTGGCAGCTGGATCCGCAGGTCGGCTGGTCGATGGCGGAGCGGCTGGCGACGGATGTCGCCGCGTGCACGGGAGCGCGGCCGCCGCAGGGCACCCCGCCGGCGGCGTTCCTCGCCGCGGTGGTGGCCGAACGGCAGTCGCGGGACGCCCGGCGGCTGTTCGGCCCGGGAGGGCCGCCGGCCAGCCCCTTCGGGGGCGCACAGCCACCCGTCATGCCGGCACCCGTCACATTCGCACCCGTGCCCGCAGCGCCGTCACCGGTACCGCCGGCGACCTACACGCCGCCGCCGGTTCAGCCCGTGCAGCCGGTTCAGCCCGTGCAGCCCGTGCGGCCCGCCCCCGAACCGCCGCGCACCGGCTTCGCTCCCCCGGCATAGCTCCGGGCCGGCCGAACGAGAACCGCCGCGTCAGGCGAACGTCGACGGGGGCGATTCGAGCTCTTCGAGTTCGATGCCCGGGGCGGACAGGACGACGTCGCCCGCGATGTGGACCTGGTGCTGCTCGCCGGTGTCGAGCTCGGTCACCTGGTACTCGTCCACAGGCAGCGGACCGCTGTCGGTGTCGTGTGTTGTCCTGTTGAGCAGGGTCCAGGACTGGTCGAGGGTGCGGGGCGCGAGCACGGGGGGTGCGAAGGCGACGAGGCGTACGCGGGTGGCGGGGGCGCCCGGTTGGAGTCGCAGCAGTCGTGCGGTGGCGATCAGAAAGGCGGGCGAGGTACCGGTGAAGGCGTGGGCGGGGGCGTTGCCCTCCTGCGCCTGCTCGCCCACGGGGTCGGTGCGGACCCAGGTGACGCCGTCGATGGCCGCGCCGCGGACCTGCCAGCTGGACGCGTTCAGTTCGAGGCGGATCGGGCGGCCGAGGTCGTCGATGGTGAGGTCGACGGAGCCGGAGTGGTCGCCCGACGGGGCGGTGAGCTGGGAGACGTAGCGCCAGCCGGAGGGGCCGGTGGCGCAGTGGAAGTGCTCGGCGCCGAGGGGGGTGTGGTCATGTGTGTCGTGGAACGAGTAACGGCCTCTGGGCATGGTGGGGTCCTTGGACGGCGAAGCCCCCGCCGAGGAGAACGGCGGGGGCGACGCTCAGTGGATCCGGTGTGTCCGGGTGTCCGCGGTGGATCAGTAGCGGTAGTGGTCCGCCTTGTACGGGCCCTCGACCGGGACGCCGATGTAGGCGGCCTGCTCCGGGCGGAGCGTCGTCAGCCGGACGCCGAGGGCGTCCAGGTGCAGGCGGGCGACCTTCTCGTCCAGGTGCTTCGGGAGCACGTAGACGCCGGTGGGGTACTCGCTCTGCTTGGTGAACAGCTCGATCTGGGCCAGGGTCTGGTCCGCGAAGGAGTTGGACATGACGAACGAGGGGTGACCGGTCGCGTTGCCGAGGTTCAGCAGACGGCCCTCGGAGAGGACGATCAGGACCTTGCCGTCGGTGAACTTCCAGGTGTGGACCTGGGGCTTGACCTCGTCCTTGACGATGCCCGGGATCTTGGCCAGGCCGGCCATGTCGATCTCGTTGTCGAAGTGGCCGATGTTGCCGACGATGGCCTGGTGCTTCATCTTGGCCATGTCGGCGGCCATGATGATGTCCTTGTTGCCGGTCGTGGTGATGAAGATGTCGGCGATTCCGACGACGTCGTCGAGGGTGGCGACCTGGTAGCCGTCCATCGCCGCCTGCAGTGCGCAGATCGGGTCGATCTCGGTGATGACGACACGGGCGCCCTGGCCGCGCAGCGACTCCGCACAGCCCTTGCCGACGTCGCCGTAGCCGAGGACGACGGCGACCTTGCCGCCGATGAGGACGTCGGTGGCGCGGTTGATGCCGTCGATCAGGGAGTGGCGGCAGCCGTACTTGTTGTCGAACTTCGACTTGGTGACCGCGTCATTGACGTTGATGGCCGGGAAGAGCAGCGAGCCTTCCTGCATCATCTCGTACAGGCGGTGGACACCGGTGGTGGTCTCCTCGGTGACGCCGCGGATCTCCGACGAGAGCTGGGTCCACTTCTGCGGGTTCTCGGAGAGGGTGCGGTTGAGTACGCGCAGGATGTAGCCGTACTCCTCGCTGTCCGCGGTGGACGGGTCCGGAGCCGCGCCGGCCTTCTCGAACTCGACACCCTTGTGGACGAGGAGCGTGGCGTCGCCGCCGTCGTCCAGGATCATGTTCGGGCCGCCGGTGGGGGTGTTCGGCCAGGTCAGCGCCTGCTCCGTGCACCACCAGTACTCTTCCAGGCTCTCGCCCTTCCAGGCGAAGACCGGCACGCCCTGCGGGTTCTCGGGGGTGCCGTTCGGGCCGACCGCGATGGCGGCGGCGGCGTGGTCCTGGGTGGAGAAGATGTTGCAGGACGCCCAGCGGACGTCCGCGCCCAGCGCGACCAGGGTCTCGATGAGGACGGCGGTCTGGATCGTCATGTGCAGCGAGCCGGTGACGCGGGCGCCGGCCAGCGGCTGCGCCTCGGCGTACTCGGCACGGATCGACATCAGGCCGGGCATCTCGTGCTCGGCCAGGGTGATCTCCTTGCGGCCGTAAGCGGCCAGGGAGATGTCGGCGACCTTGAAGTCAGTTGCGGTGGTGGTCATACGGGCTGCTCCTCGCGTAATGCGTCGAGGTGGACGGGGAATTGACGCAGCCGCAGGCTGACGAGACAGCGCCCTAGAGCGGACACACCCGTCCCCTTGCAGCAGCGCATTCCGTCGGAGGCCCTCTCTCCCTCGCGCGGCGACCGCTTCCGCGGTGCCGCCCGACCGCCATCAGCAGCGACGTCTGGCTACAGACGAACCTACACCGGACGGCCCCGCGACCCCCAACCTCGTACGGGTTTCGGCCAGTGGTGGCCGTCACGGGGAGTGGGCCGCCGGGATGCCGCTTCCGGGGCCGGTGGCGGTGCCGGCCCCCTTGAGGATCTTCGTCCCGGATGCGGAAGGGCCCGCGCACCGACCGGTGCGCGGGCCCTCCGACCTGCCGGAACGCCTCAGTGGGGGTGCGGGTCGCCGCCCGGGGTCTGCAGCGGGTCGGGACCGGCCGCCGCGGCGGCGTCGCTGTAGATGTCGGGCTCGAGGTAGATGACGCGGGCGATCGGCACGGCCGTCCGGATCCGGGACTCGGCGGCGTCGATCGCGCGGGCGACCTCGGCGGCGGTGTCGTCGTGGTGGACGGCGATCTTCGCCGCGACCAGCAGTTCCTCCGGGCCCAGGTGGAGGGTGCGCATGTGGATGACGCCGGTGACGGTGTCCCCGTCGACGATGGCCTCACGGATCATGGCCACCGATTCGGCGGTCGCGCCCTCACCGAGGAGCAGCGACTTGGTCTCGGCGGCGAGCACGAGGGCGATCACGATGAGCAGGATGCCGATGCAGAGGGTGCCGATGCCGTCCCAGACGCCGTCGCCGGTGGCCAGCGCGATGCCGACACCACCCAGGGCGAGGACGAGGCCGACGAGCGCGCCGAAGTCCTCCAGCAGGACGACGGGCAGCTCCGGGGCCTTGGCGCGGCGGATGAAGTCCGTCCAGGAGTGCTCGCCACGGGTCTGGTTGGACTCCTTGATCGCGGTGCGGAAGGAGAAGCTCTCCGCGATGATCGCGAAGACCAGGACGCCGACCGGCCAGTACCAGTGCTCGATCGCGTGCGGGTGCTTGATCTTCTCGTAGCCCTCGTAGAGCGCGAACATGCCACCCACGCTGAACAGCACGATCGACACCAGGAAGGCGTAGATGTAGCGCTCGCGGCCGTAGCCGAAAGGGTGCTCCTCGTTCGCCTCGCGCTTGGCCTTCCTGCCCCCGACGAGGAGCAGCGCCTGGTTGCCCGAGTCGGCGAGGGAGTGCACGCCTTCGGCGAGCATGGACGACGATCCGCTGAACGCGAATGCCACGAACTTCGCCACGGCGATGGCGAGGTTGGCGCTCAATGCGGCGACGATCGCCTTGGTTCCGCCTGACGCGCTCATAGGTGTTTGTTCGTCCCTTCGGTCCTCGGGTCCGGCCCCGGCCACTGGCCGGTCATTCTTGCAGGCTGCCCCGCGGACGGCGCGTCAGGCCACCACTGTGGCGCGGAAGACGGTGGCTCCCGGGGGAGCGTCCCCCGCCTGCGCGGACGTCAGCTCGACCTGTTCGCCCGCCGGGACGAACGCGGACTCGCCGGGGGCCAGCGTCAGCTCGCCCCGCGCGGAGCGCAGCCGTGCGGCGCCGTCGGTGCAGAGCAGGATCTGCGGGGTGCGGGCGTCGGGGGTGCGGGCCTCGCCGCCGGGGGCGAGGACGTAGCGGGAGAGCCGGAACTCGTCGATGGGCGTCTCGTAGACCTCTTCGCCGTTCGAGGACGCCTCGGGACGCAGCACGCCCGGGTCGGTGGCCTCGAAGCGGACGACGCGCAGCAGTTCCGGCACGTCCACGTGCTTGGGGGTGAGGCCGCAGCGGAGCACGTTGTCGGAGTTGGCCATGATCTCGACGCCGAGGCCGTCGAGGTAGGCGTGCGGTACGCCGGCGCCGAGGTCGAGGGCTTCGCCGGGCTGCAGCGTCACGGGGTTGAGGAGCATGGCCGCGATGACGCCCGGGTCGCCGGGGAAGCTGTGGGCCGTCGCGGCGTAGGCGGCGAAGTCCGCCGCGTGCGGTCCGTCCTGTCCGGCGAGCCGGGCGGCGGACCGGGCCGCCTCCTCGACCGTCTGCGCCATCGCGTCGCGGTCGGCGGTCAGCACGGCGGCGAGGACCTCGCGCAGCGCGCCGGTCTCTGGCTGGGCGCGCAGGATGTCGACGTACGGCTTGAGCGAGTCCACGCCGAGGGCTTCAAGGAGGTCGGCGGCCTCGGAGGGGTGCCGGAAGCCGCACAGCCCGTCGAAGGGGGTGAGCGCGACGAGGGCCTCGGGCTTGTGGTTCGCGTCCTTGTAGTTGCGGTGCGGGGCGTCGACGGGGATGCCGCGCACCTCCTCGTCCGCGAAACCCGCACGGGCCTGTGCGAGGTCGGGGTGGACCTGGACCGACAGGGGGGCGCCGGCCGCGAGGATCTTGAACAGGAACGGCAGCCGGGGGCCGAAGCGCCGTACGGCCGGTTCGCCGAGTTCCGCGGCCGGATCGGCGTCGATCGCCTCGTTGAGCGGGACGGGCCCCGCGCCCCGGTCGATCCGGGAGGGCGCTCCCGGGTGCGCGCCCATCCACAGTTCGGCCTGCGGCTCGCCGGTGGGGGCGGTGCCGAGCAGTTCGGGGATGGCGGTGGTAGAGCCCCAGGCGTAGGGACGCACGGTGTTGGTCAGGCGGTCCATGGCGTCATGATCTTTCGGCAGAGGCCACGGCGAGGTAGACCGAGGCGAAGTCCGTCAGGGCGAGCAGCTCGGCGGTGGTCTCCAGGACGCCGCCGTCGGCCGCGGCGATCTCACTGAGTGGTGTGTCGTGCGCGTAGGCCAGCTCACGGGCGGCGGGCGCGGACACGGCCTGCCGGCCGGCGGCCTCCCGCAGCAGGACGACGCGCAGCCGCAGCGCCTGCGGGCCCTCGACGCGGTCCCGGAAGAAATCGTCGGGGTCGTCGCCGGACGAGAGGGTCCCGCCGAGCAGGGGACCGTGGGTCGCGAGCGCTTCGGGCAGCTCGGCGGCGAGGGCGGGGCGGCCGGTCCTGGTGGCGAGCACGGCCGCGAAGCGGCGGGCGGCCGGGGCCACGGTCGGCCCGGTGCTCCACAGCAGCGGCAGGGCGTCGGCCAGTTCGGTGGCCAGCGTCTTGGCGGGGTTGTTGTACGTCGCGATGGCCGGTCCGCAGCGCGCGGCGACCTCGTCGAGCCGGTCGGCGACAGCCTGCACCTCGGTCGGCGGGGCGGCGAACAGCCCGATGCGGTCGGCGAGCGTGAGCAGCGGGGTGAGCAGCGCCCACAGCGCGCCCAGGTCCTCGGCGGGAGCGCCCGACGGTCCCACGGGAAGCGGGGACGCGGGCCCGGCGTACGGGATCGTCATGCCGCGCGCCTGTTCCAGCGCCTCGGCGAGGGGCGACTTCGCGGGGGCCACGGCGGCGACGGTGCAGCCACGCCGGTAGGCCTGCTCGACGAGGTCGACGAGGCCGGCCTCCCGGCCGCTCGCGGTGGTGAGCAGCACCAGGTCGAGCGGACCGGTCCAGCCGGGGAGCGTCCACCGCGGTTCGTACGGGGTCGGTCCGGCCGCCCGCAGCGGTATGACGGGGCAGCTGCCCGCACCGAGCGCGCCGAGCACGTCGGCCACGGTGGCGGCCTCGGGCCCGGCGCCGGCGACGAGCACGGTGCGCGGCCGGCCGTCGGGGCGCAGGTCCTGGACGCCCGCCTCCTGCGTGAGCCGCGCCGCGGTCCGCACGCGGGCGCCCGCGGCGGCCGCGCCGAGCAGCAGCCCCCGGGTGTCGGCACGGGCGAGGGCGTGGGGGTCGTCAAGCAGCGACTCGTCGAGCATCGGGACCTCCGGGTCCTGGTCCGTCACCCCGGGCACGTCCTGCCCGGGAGGTCACGGGTCCCCGTCCCGGGGGCCCGCTCAGGCCGTGCCGACCGGTCAGGCGGGGCGGCGGGCCTCGTCGATGAGCAGGACGGGGATGTCGTCGCGTACCGGGTAGGCGAGGCCGCAGCTGTCCGAGGTGCACACGAGTTCGTTCGCTTCGGTGTCCTCGCGGAGCGGGGCGTGGCACGCCGGGCAGGCGAGGATCTCCAGGAGGCTGGCTTCGACGAGCGACATGGGGTGAGTCCTTCGGACGGTGTGGTTCGGACGGTGGTTCTCGACAGCCGCGTCTGGTGCCGAGGTGGCGGCATACGGCGTGATCAGCCTAGCTGTACTGACCCGTGAGGTCGGGGCCGCGTCAGGCCCGGATGACGGCGAGGGCCTCGTCGCGGACGCGGGTGACGGTGGCCGCGTCGCGGGCCTCCACGTTGAGGCGGAGCAGGGGCTCGGTGTTGGAGGCGCGGACGTTGAACCACCAGTCGGCCGTGGTGACCGTGAGGCCGTCGAGTTCGTCGAGTTCGACGCCCGGCCGGCTCTCGTACGCGGCGCGGATCGCGGCCACCCGGCCCGCCTGGTCGGCGACGGTGCTGTTGATCTCGCCGGAGGCGGCGTAGCGGTCGTACTCGGCGACCAGCTCGGACAGGGTGCCGTCCTGGGCGCCGAGTGCGGCCAGCACGTGCAGGGCGGCGAGCATGCCGGTGTCAGCGTTCCAGAACTCGCGGAAGTAGTAGTGCGCGGAGTGCTCGCCGCCGAAGATCGCGCCGGTGCGGGCCATCTCCTGCTTGATGAAGGAGTGGCCGACGCGGGTGCGCACCGCCTTGCCGCCGTGCTCCGCGACGACCTCCGGCACCGACCAGGACGTGATCAGGTTGTGGATGATCGTGCCGCCGGGGTGCTTGGCCAGCTCACGGGCGGCGACCAGGGCGGTGATCGCCGAGGGCGACACCGGCTCGCCGCGCTCGTCGACCGCGAAGCAGCGGTCGGCGTCGCCGTCGAAGGCCAGCCCCAGGTCGGCACCGGTCTCCAGGACCTTCGCCTGCAGGTCGACCAGGTTCTTCGGGTCGAGCGGGTTGGCCTCGTGGTTGGGGAACGTGCCGTCCAGCTCGAAGTAGAGCGGTACCAGTTCCAGCGGCAGCCCCTCGAAGACGGTGGGGACGGTGTGGCCGCCCATCCCGTTGCCCGCGTCCACCACGACCTTCAGGCGGCGGATGCCGCCGAGGTCGACCAGGCCCCGCAGGTAGCCGGCGTAGTCGGCCAGCACGTCCCTCTGGGTGATCACTCCGGCGGTGGCGGCGGGCTCCGGCGCGCCCTGCTCGCTCCACTGCTGGGCCAGCGCCCGGATGTCGGCCAGGCCGGTGTCCTGGCCCACGGGGGCCGCGCCCTTGTGGCACATCTTGATGCCGTTGTACTGCGCGGGGTTGTGGCTGGCGGTGAACATCGCGCCGGGCAGGTCCAGTTGCCCGCTGGCGAAGTACAGCTCGTCCGTCGAGCACAGGCCGATCTCGGTGACGGACGCGCCGCGCGCGGCCGCCCCGCGTGCGAAGGCGCGGGACAGTCCGGGCGAGGAGGGGCGCATGTCGTGGCCGACGACGATCGCGTCGGCCGCGGTGACGGTGACGAAGGCCGCGCCGAACAGCTCGGCGATCGACTCGTCCCACTGGTCGGGGACCACGCCGCGGATGTCGTAGGCCTTGACGATCTGCGACAAGTCGGACACAGCACACCCCTGTTGGACAGCGCCGGACAGTGGCGCGCGGAAAACTCCCGCTCAACCTACCCCGGCGGGGTGATCGGTCCGGTCAGGGCTCGGGCGAGCGCAGCACCCTCAGGTGGCCTCTGCGGGCGACCTCCATTGGGTCCACCTCCCGGCCGCGGGAGACGTTCGCGGGGCGCTCCGGCGGTCGGGCGGCCTCGCGCACCGCGTTGGCGAGCGCTTCGAGGTCGTCACCGCTGGGGACGACGGGACCGCTGTCCACGGCGAGCCGGACGACGTCCCAGCCGCGCGGGGCGGTGAGGCGTTCGGAGTGCTCGTGGCAGAGGTCGTAGCAGTGCGGCTCGGCGTAGGTCGCGAGCGGGCCGAGTACGGCGGTCGAGTCCGCGTAGACGTACGTCAGCGTCGCGACGGCGGGTCGGCCGCAAGCGGTCCGCGAACAGCGACGTACAGGGCTCACGACGTTGGACGCTACCGCACTCTTGAGCGGGCCGCGACGACTCTCCACGACCTCACCCTGTCGTGTCGTCCCGGTTCGCCGGGAACGCCGGGAAACCGCGATCACGGGCTGACCTGCGAGGAGGCTCCTGCGGGGCGGTTTCGCGCGGCGGGCGGGGCCGGGAGCGGACTTGGCAGGATCCTGACGCGGCGTCGGCTTGGCATCGGCTCGGGCTCGGCCTCGGCCCGCCGATCGCTCGACTCCCGCTCGGTACCGCCTCGATTCCGGATCGGTGCCGGCTCGGCTCGTGCCCGGTGCCTGATCGGTGCTGCCCCGACTCCGGCTCGGCTCCGGCTCGGCTCCGGCTCAAGCCGCGGGACTCGCGCGGACCGCGTGTCACGCGGCGCCCCACGACAGCCCCGGCGGATGGCGCGCCACCCGGCGTCCGCGGTGTACCGGGGCCCCGGGAGGACTAGGCTCAAAGGCGATGGACAGCCCCGTACCTCCCTCTTCAGACCCTCGTCCGCGTCGTCGCGACCGCCATGGCCGCGGGATGCGCGGACCCATCGCGCCTCCGCAGGTGCCGCTCGCGCTCACCCGCGCCGACGCCTTCGACGATCTCGTACGGGACGCCGCCGACCGGCTGGAGCGGCGCTGGCCGCAACTGGCCGACGTCGAGTTCGCCGTGCAGGAGGTGCCGCTCGTCTCCGACGCGGGGCAGCCGGCGACGGAGGACGACTCCGCCGACGGCAGTGTGCCGCTCGGCCGGCTGATCAGCGGCCGCAAGGACGCCCCCAACCGCATCGTGGTCTACCGACGCCCGGTGGAGATCCGGGCCAAGAGCCACGACGAGCGGGCGATGCTCGTGCACGAGGTCGTCGTCGAGCAGGTGGCCGAGCTGCTGGGGCTCTCCCCGGAGAACGTCGACCCCAAGTACGGGCAGGAATAGGCCCGAGCAGGGAATGGGTCCGGACAGGAACGGTTCCGGGCAGCCGGAACGGGCCCGGGCAGCGGGAACGGGCCCGGCCGGATGGCGCCGGGCCCCCTGGCCGTCAGTCGTCGAGGATCGTCAGGTCCGGCCTGACCTTCGGGACCACCACCGTGCCCCGGTCGTCCGGCATCGGCTGGACGGTGAACATCGGGATGCCGTTCAGGGGCAGGGACAGCATCCGCGAGGCGTAGACCGGTCCGCCGGAGACCGGCTCGACGGTCACCGCGAAGGCGCCCTTGCCCGACGAGGGCGCGGGCGGCTCGAACGCCATGGTCGTGCCGGCCTTGATGGTGACGTTCTTGCTGACCGGCGCTCCGCCGTCGGTGGCCGCCGAGGTGGTGACCTTCACGACGGCCTCCTTGCCCGGTGCGACCAGCGAGAGCGTCGACGCCTTGACGCGGTTGTCGGCGACGGTGGCCCGTTCGTCGATCTTCGCGGTGGCCGGCAGGAAGGCCGTCTCCTGCTTCGCGCCGGTGCCCCGGGTGATCCGCAGGGCGCCGACGATCGGGACGGGCGTGTGCGCGCCGCTCGCGGCCAGCAGCAGGGAGCCGGCCTCGCCCTTGGTGACGTCCCCGAGGTCGATGGTGGTCGTCATGCCGCTCTTGACGTGCAGCGTCTCGTGTCCGGCCGGAGTGATGGAGCCGGTCGGGGAGGCGAGCCGCACGGTCAGGTCGGCGTCGTCCTGGCCGGGGGCGAACGCGACGAGTTGCACGGAGGTCGCGTCCGCGGGGATGCCGGGGAAGACCAGCCCGGCGGCGGGGTCGGCGGCTGCGGGCAGCCAGTCCGCGCCGAGCTTGGCGTCCACGGCCTGGACGGCCGCGCCGACCCGGCCGCTGCGGACGGTGACGTGCACGGTCAGGTCGGGGGCCTTCTCCGTGACGAGGGTGGAGAGCAGGATCGACGTGCTGCCCTGCGACGGGACGGACACCCCGTCGCCGGTCAGGGCTTTCAGCGCGCCGTCCTTGCCGAACAGTTCGACGTCGACGACGGCGTCCAGGTCGTCGGGGTTCACCAGGTGCAGGAAGTCCTGGCGGTCGGCGGCGGTGCTCGCGGCCGGGAACCAGAACTCGCTGTCCGGGGCGACGCAGGACGTGCCGAGCACGGCGCGGCCGGGACCCGCGCTGACCACCGTGGTCTGCTGAACGCTCCAGCCGGGTGCCAGGGCGCCCTCGGCGGAGCCGATCAGCGCCGGGCTGTCGGCCTTGTCGACCTTGGCGGCGACCGGCGCACCCGGCTCGGTCAGCGGTACGAGCGGCTTGGCCTTCGCGCCCGCGGCTCCGGTGGCGGGCAGCAGCTGGGCGGTGCCCTGCTTGGCCGCCTGGGCGCCCTTGGGCGTGAACGAGGTGTACGTGGTCGACGCCAGCTCGGAGGCGGACGGCGCCGGGCAGACGAGCGCCGACCGCTGCACGGGCTGCCGGGCGGCGGAGCCGGCGGGCGCGGCGGCCGGGTCGCCGGCGCCGGTGAGCACGGCCGCGCCGGTGAGTGCGGCGAGTGCTGCGGTCGCTCCCGCCAGGGAGATGATGCTGCGGTTCACTGACTTTCACCTCGCGGTGTTGCCCGGGGCCGGCCGGTCGGCCTGGTCACGGCCGGCGTGACGTGCGTACGTGCCTGATGTGGGGAGCCGGCGGCACGGGTTCGGGTGTGCCGCCGGGTCGCGGTGCTCAGGGCTGGCGGTTGCCCCCGTCGCGGTGCTGGTCGCCGTCGGTGTAGTACCCGTTGCCTTCGTCGTCCTGGCGGTACGGGTCGTAGGCCGGCGGCTGCTGCCGTCCGTAGGTGTACGGGTCGGCGTAGCCGCTGTTCTGGTCGTAGCCGCCGTTCTGGTCCTGGTTCTGCCCGTAGCCCGCGTTCTGGTTCTGGTCGTAGCCGGCGTTCTGCTGGTCGTAACCGGCGTTCTGGTTCTGGTCGTAGCCGCCCGGTTCGGCGGGGGCGGCGTACTGGTAGCCGTCCCACTGCCGGCCGTACGGATCCTGCTGCGGGACGGATGCGTACGGGTCGCCGCCCGGGTCGACCGGCTGGGCCGCGGCGTACGGGTCGTACTGGTCCGGGATCGCCGCGGCCGGGGACTCGGCCGGGGCCGTCGCGTCGGGATCGCTCTCGTCGTCGGGGTCCGTCCCGTCGGCCTCGGCGTCCGCCGCGGCCTGGAGGCGGCGGGCGCGCCGGCCCTCGCCGGACGCCTGCGCCGGGATTCCGGAGGCGGACATGTCCGCGGCGACCGCTTCGGGCTCCGGCAGGTCGTCGTCGACCTGGCGGCGGCGGCCGGGCAGTGCCAGGACCACCACGACGAGCAGCAGGAAGCCCTGCACCAGCAGCCAGCCGGTATGGGTGACCGGGTCCTCGTAGGTGACGTCGAGCCGGCCGCCGTCGGTGGGCAGTTCGAAGCCCTGCGCCCACTCGTCGACCTTGGTGGCCTTCAGCGGCCGGCCGTCGAGGGTCGCGTGCCAGCCGGCGGAGGCGGCGTCCGCGAGGCGCAGGACGCGTCCCGCGCCGCCCGCCGGGATCTTGGCGTGCGCCTCGACCCGCCAGGCGGGGACGGGCACCGGCGGCGCGTCCTTGCTGACGATGGCCATCCGCGAGACGGCGTTGTCGACGCGCCACAGGGCGCTGCCGTCGGCCTGGCTGACGCGGGACAGGCCCGGGGTGCTGTCGAGCACCCGGCCCATCTCGCGCGGGGCGCCGGGCTGCACGAGGACGTAGCGGACGGCGTAGCCGGTGAGGCGGCTCGCCTGGTCGGCGCCGGAGCCCGCCACGAGGTTGGCGACCGTGTCGTCCAGGCGGCTGTCGCGGCCCGCCTCGGCGGCGAGTTCCGCATCGCCCAGCCGGGCGCCGGCGCCACGGACCAGGACGTACGAGACGCCCGTCGACGCGCCGTCGAGCACCAGCGTGCGGGCCTGGTCGGTGCTGCTGCTCTCCTCCGCGACGAACGCGGGGACCTGCACCGGGTCGTGCCGCTTGAGCGGGCCGTTGGCGCCGTCCTGGACCCAGGTGAAGGCGGCCAGCAGCGGCGCCGCGGCGGCGGCCAGGGCGATCAGCGCGGCGACGGGCTGCCGCCAGCCGAAGCCGACGGCGGCGATGCGGTCCTTGGCGCCCTCGGCGCCGATCGCGGCGGCGGAGAGCAGCGCGAGGCCGTAGACGAGGGTGGCGGGGCCGGCCCACGCGTCGCTGTTCTCCAGGATCGCGAAGAGCAGTCCGGTCAGCGCGACCGCCCAGGCGGTGAGGACCGCGAGCCGGCGTTCGGAGCGCATCAGGGCGGCGAGCGCGGCCAGGACGAGGCCGATGAGCAGCAGTCCGCCCGAGCCGTTCGGCCCGCCGGGGCTGATCATCAGCAGGTCGACGGCCGAGGCGGCCTTGACGCCGTAGGGCAGGCCGGCCTCGTGCAGGAAGCGCCCGGGGTGCGTGAGCAGGGAGAGCGACCAGGGCGCGAGGAGCACGACCGGGGTGACGATCAGCGCCGCGAAGCGCAGCAGGTGCGGGACGAGCAGCCGCTTCCGGCCGCGCACCAGGCACAGCGCGAGCACGCCCGCGCACAGCACCAGGGCGAGCGGCCAGACCAGCGGGGTGAACGCCGCCGTGAAGGTCAGCATCAGCGCGAGCGCCCAGGTGGCACGCCAGCTGGGCCGCGCTCCGCGCTCGATGGCGCCGTCGGTCAGCTGCAGTCCGGCGGTGGCGATGGCGGCGCGGGCCATGAGCGGCAGCAGGATCGCGAGGACCGCGGTGCCGAGGCGGCCGCCGGCCAGCGCTCCGGTGGCGGCGGGCAGGAACGCGTAGGCGACGCTGGCCCAGGCGCGCAGCAGGCGGGACTCGACCAGCGGCCGGGACGCGAAGTACGCGGTGACGCCGGCCAGTGGGACGGAGGCGACCAGCAGCACCGTCAGGGTGAGCCCGGTGCTGCCGAACAGGATGGTCGAGAAGAGCGCCAGGACCGCGAGGTAGGGCGGGGCGGGCTGGGTGCCGCCGGTGCCCAGGGCGTGCCAGGCGCCGGTGTACGAGGCCCAGAGGTCGGATGCGCCGGGGGCGGCGGGCAGCAGCGCGCCGCCGACCAGCGAGCCGGAGCCGAGCAGCGAGCGGCAGGCGGCGAGCGAGACGACGAGCAGCACGGCGAAGAGCATCGGTCCCGGTTTGCGGGCGATGCGCTTGAGCCGGGCGAACTGCTCGACCTCGATGTAGTCGCCGTCCTCGTCGCCGGGTCCGGACTCGATGCCGCCGCCATGGCGGCCGGCGGCCGCGGCGGCTGCCTCGGAGCGTCCGGAGAAGTTGCTGACGACCTGGTCGACGGTGGCGCGTACGGTCGCGCCCGGTGGCGGGAAGAGCGGCCGCAGTTCGGACGGCGGGACGGCGCCCTGGCCGCGGCGTCGGCGTGCGCCGAGCACCCGGCCGGGGCGCAGCAGCACGCGCAGCAGCCCGACGATCTCGTCGACGGCCTGCACCGGCACCTTGCCCACGAGGTAGGCGAGCGTGCGCAGCAGGGTGCCGAGGACGATCCGCAGCATCACGTAGGGCAGCAGCGGGCCGCGGGTGTTGGCCAGCAGCGTGTAGACGGCGCCGGCCTTGTCGACCCGGTGCGGGTTGACGGCGGAGCGGCCGGCGCAGTCCACCGGGCGGCGTTCGCGGGAGGCGGCCTCGGCGTGCCGCATCACGGCGTCCGGGGCGACCAGGACCGTGTGGCCGGCGGCCTGGGCGCGCCAGCAGAAGTCGACGTCGTCGCGCATGAGCGGCACATGGCGGTCGAAGCCGCCGAGCTCGTCCCACACGTCCCGGCGGACGAGCATGCCGGCGCTGGACACGGACAGGACCTGACGGATCTGGTCGTGCTGTCCCTGGTCCTGCTCGCGGCGTTCCAGACCGGTCCAGCGGCGGCCGCTGCGCGCGATGCTGACGCCGACCTCCAGCAGCTGCCGGGCGTCGTACCAGCTGAGCAGCTTGGGTCCGATGATCGCGGCGGAGGGCGAGGAGTCGGCGGTGCGCAGCAGGGCGGCCAGGGCGCCGGGTTCGGGCTCGCAGTCGTCGTGCAGCAGCCAGAGCCACTCGACGGGCTCGCCGTGCGGGTGGTCGGGCTCGTCGTACGCGTCGTCGTTCCAGCTGCGGCTGACGGGGTCCCACCCGCTGGCACGCTGGAGGTAGGGCAGCTGCTCGGCGGTGAGCCGGCCGGCGGCGCGGGCCGCCTCGTCCACGGCCGCGCCGAAGCTGGTGCGGCGGGCGAGGTGGAGCACCCGCTGGGCGCCGATGGATCCGGCGAGGAGCCGGGCGGAGTCGTCGGCGCTGCCGGTGTCGGCGGCGATCACGTCCTGGACCGGACGGTCCTGGGCGAGGAGGCCCGAGAGCGCGTTGGGCAGCCACCGGGCACCGTCGTGCGCGACGAGCACGGCGGTGACGACATGGCGCGGCAACTCTGGGGCGGCCGGGAAAAAGGCCGACGCTTGGCTGTTCACGGACATCCGGTTCGGGCCCCGGTTCGCTGGACTGCGGTGGACGCTGTGACCACTGGGGTCGACGGCGCGCCTCGGACGGGCCCCCACACTAACGGCTTACGCCCCCGGCCCTTCCCGGAGCCTGTGGATAACTGCCCGGTAGTGGACACAACAACGGCCCGCCTCCCGGTAGATGAGACCGGGAGGCGGGCCGTGCGAACCCTGTGGAGCGGACGGGTCTCAGACCACGCCCTTCTTGAGCCGCCGTCGTTCGCGTTCGGACAGACCGCCCCAGATGCCGAAGCGTTCGTCGTTGGCGAGTGCGTAGTCGAGGCAGTCGGAACGGACTTCGCAGGCGAGGCAGACCTTTTTCGCCTCGCGAGTGGATCCGCCCTTCTCGGGGAAGAACGATTCGGGATCGGTCTGCGCACACAGCGCGCGCTCCTGCCACCCGAGTTCCTCGTCAGCCTCCTCGGCCAGCAGAAGCTGGAACTGCTCGGTCATGCGCGCCCCTCGTCTGTCTTTGCTTCCCCGTGATGTTGCCGTTACCAGTAGCGGCAGAACGACACGAGTGAAATTACAAGTGTGCCGATACGGGCCAGTCAAGCCGAGATCTGCTATTGGGTCCGTTATTCACTCCGCTGAACCAAGGGTTGGCAGAAAGTGTGGAAATCATCCCAAACGCCAGCATCCGTCAACCCCGCTCCAGTTGATCCACCGTGATCCACTGCCCACAACTCGTCAGACGTCGCAGCGCCCGGCCACGTTCCGCCTCGCGGGACGAAGCGTTGTGGATCACAATCCGGCCACGGGGTCGCGGCGGCGCCCGAAAGAACGACGCTCCCATGTGCGGTTGCTGCGCCACCTATCCGCACATCTCTCCGCACAAACCTTTCACCACCTCGGTCAACCGCATGTAGTGAAACTTTTGCGACATAACGGACAAGAGGTTGACAAGCCGTCGAAGGGACCGGTCTCCTATACCCATGCCAGCAGTGACCCATGCGCCCGCCCGGACTCGCCGTCGCGAGTCCCACCGCGCTGTGCCGGTCCGCTGTCGCTGTTCCTGTTGTTGCCGCTGAGTCCTGATTCCCGGACCGCCGAGCACTCTCTTCTCCCCGCTCGGTGTCGCGTCCGCCCCCCTCCGCAGCTTCCGGCAAGGAACCTCCGCACATGTACAGCGATGTCTCGATCGCGGGCGACCCGCTCGCCCTCCCGCACCTGCTCCCGCCGGTGCCCCAGCACCCCAGCACGGTCGCCGAATTCGCCGGCCTGGCCCGTTCCATCGCGGGCGACCGCGACCGCTGGGCGCCGCTGGTCCGCTACGACGCCACCACGCGCTGGTACGCCCGGCTGCAGACCGGCCCCGGCTACGAGGTGTGGCTGCTCAGCTGGGTCCCCGGGCAGAGCAGCGGGCTGCACGACCACGGCGGCTCCTCCGGCGTGCTCACCGTCCTGCAGGGCGAGCTGACCGAGCGCGCGCTGTCCGCCGGCTCGGGCGAGGTCCGGCGCACGCTCGTACCGGGCGGCCAGCGCGCCTTCGCGCCCGGCTACCTGCACGAGGTCGTCAACGACTCCCTCGAACCGGCCGTGAGCCTGCACGTCTACTTCCCCGGCCTGACCGCGATGACCCCGTACGCCGCCTGCACCGCGCCCTCCGCGCAGGAGCCGGCCCAGGAGTCCGTGCCGGGCTGACGGACCGGGCTGACGGACCGGGCTGACAGACTGTCCCCATGCGAATCGTGGTATTGGCCGGCGGCATCGGGGGGGCCCGTTTCCTGCGCGGTCTCAAAGCAGCGGCACCGGATGCGGACATCACCGTCATCGGCAACACGGGTGACGACATCCACCTGTTCGGGCTCAAGGTCTGTCCCGACCTCGACACCGTCATGTACACCCTCGGCGGCGGCATCCACGAGGAGCAGGGCTGGGGCCGGTCCGACGAGACCTTCGCCGTCAAGGCAGAGCTCGCCGCGTACGGCGTGGGCCCGGAGTGGTTCGGGCTCGGCGACCGCGACTTCGCGACCCACATCGTGCGCACCCAGATGATCGGCGCGGGCTACCCGCTCAGCGCCGTCACCGAGGCGCTGTGCGAGCGCTGGCAGCCGGGTGTCCGGCTCATCCCCATGTCGGACGACCGTGTCGAGACGCATGTCCTCGTCGATGTCGACGGTGAGCGCAAGGCCGTCCACTTCCAGGAGTACTGGGTGCGACTGCACGCCTCCGTCGAGGCGCACGCCGTGGTGCCGGTCGGCGCGGACCAGGCGAAGCCGGCCCCCGGCGTGCTGGAGGCCATCGCGGAGGCGGACGTCATCGTCTTCCCGCCGTCCAACCCCGTCGTCAGCGTCGGCACCATCCTGGCCGTGCCCGGCATCCGCGAGGCCATCGCCGAGGCGGGGGTCCCGGTCGTGGGCCTGTCGCCCATCGTCGGCGACGCGCCGGTGCGCGGTATGGCGGACAAGGTCCTGCAGGCCGTCGGCGTCGAGACGACCGCCGCCGCCGTCGCCGCCCACTACGGGTCCGGGCTGCTCGACGGCTGGCTCGTCGACACGGTCGACGCCGCGGCGGTCGGGGGCATCGAGTCGGCGGGCATCCGCTGCCGGGCCGTGCCGCTGATGATGACCGACCTCGAGGCCACCACCGCCATGGCGCGCGAAGCGCTGGCGCTCGCGGAGGAGGTCCGCGCGTGACGGCTCCGTCCCTCCCCGCGGGCACGGCCGCCCCGTCCTTCCGGGTGCTGGCCGTCTCCGGGATCCCCGAGGTGCAGGCCGGCGACGACCTGGCGAAGCTGATCGCCGCCGCGGACCCCGCGCTCGCGGACGGCGACGTCCTGCTGGTGACGTCGAAGATCGTCAGCAAGGCCGAGGGCCGGATCGTCCGCGCGGACGACCGTGAGGCCGCGATCGACGCCGAGATGGTGCGGCTGGTCGCGCGGCGCGGCCCCACCCGGATCGTCGAGACCCGGCACGGCTTCGTCATGGCCGCGGCCGGTGTCGACGCGTCCAACACCGCGCCCGGCACCATACTGCTGCTGCCCGAGGACCCGGACGCGTCCGCCCGCGGGATCCGGGAGGGGCTGCGCGCCGCGCTCGGCCTCGACGTCGCGGTCGTCGTCACCGACACCTTCGGACGGCCGTGGCGCGAGGGGCTCACCGACGTCGCCATCGGCGCCGCCGGACTGCGGGTCCTGGAGGACCTGCGCGGGGGCACCGACTCGCACGGCAACGCCCTGAGCATGACGGTGACCGCCACCGCGGACGAACTCGCGGCGGCCGGGGACCTCGTCAAGGGCAAGGCGGCCGGCCTCCCGGTCGCCGTCGTCCGCGGCCTCGGCCACCTGGTCACGGCCGACGACGGGCCGGGCGCCCGCGCCCTCGTCCGGAACGCGGCCGCGGACATGTTCCGGCTCGGCACGTCCGAGGCCATCCGCGAGGCCGTCGCCGCCCGCCGTACGGTCCGGGACTTCACCCCGGAACCGGTGGACGGGGCCGCGGTCCGCCGCGCGGTCGCGATGGCCGTCACCGCACCGGCCCCGCACCACACGACGCCCTGGCGGTTCGTCCTGCTGGAGTCCGAGCAGTCCAGGACCCGGCTGCTCGACGCCATGCGGGACGCCTGGGAGGCGGACCTGCGGGCCGACGGCTTCCCCGAGGAGAACATCACCCGCCGGCTGCGACGCGGTGACGTGCTGCGGCGCGCGCCCTATCTGATCGTGCCGTGCCTGGTCGCCGACGGCGCGCACGCGTATCCGGATGCCCGCCGGGCGGCCGCGGAACGTGAGATGTTCGTCGTCGCCGTCGGCGCCGCCGTGCAGAACCTGCTGGTCGCGCTGGCGGGCGAGCAGCTCGGCTCGGCGTGGGTCTCCTCGACGATGTTCTGCCGTGACGTCGTGCGCGACGTGCTGTCGCTGCCCGCGGGCTGGGATCCGATGGGCGCGGTGGCGGTCGGCCACGCGTCGGCCGCGCCGAAGGCCCGTCCGGAGCGGACGGCGGAGGAGTTCATCACGGTGCTGTGAGGGGCGGGCGGCCCGCTCAGATGCGGCTGAAGTTCCGGGGGGCGAAGCGCGGCGCGCGGCGCGGCGGTACCCGGCCGCTGAGCAGGATCAGGCGGGCCGCCCGGTGGCGCTGGCCCTCGTAGGGGGCCAGCAGCTCGCACATCGTGGCGTCGTCGGAGCGGTGCGCTCCGGTCAGGGCGAAGCCGATGATGTTCGGCAGGTGCAGGTCACCGACGGTCAGCGCGTCCGGCGCGCCATTGCTGCGCTGCAGCGTCTCGGCGGCCGTCCAGGGGCCGATGCCCGGGATCACCGTCAGCCTGGCGGTGGCCGCCGCCAGGTCCATCGCGACGGTCTCCTCCATCCGCGCCGCCACCCGGACCGCGCGCAGGATCGTCGCGGACCGCTTGCTGTCGACGCCGGCGCCGTGCCACTCCCAGGACGGGATGAGGGACCACTGGCGCGGGGTGGGCATGACGCACATCCCGCCGACGGGACCACCGGTGGCCGGGCCGGGGGCCGGTTCGCCGTGCCGGCGCAGCAGCAGCCGCCACGCCCGGTACGCCTCGTCGGAGGTGACCTTCTGCTCCAGGATCGCGGGGATCAGCGATTCGAGGACGAGGCCGGTCCTGGTCAGCCGGAGACCGGGGTTGCGCCGGTGCGCCTCGTGCACGACGCGGTGGCGGGGGGTGAACGGCGTCGGGTCGTCCTCGGCGCCGAGCAGCCCGGGGAGCGCCTCCAGGAGCCACTCCGCGCCCTCGCCCCAGGCCTCCCCCCGCACGACGCCGTCGACCGCGGTGATGCGCAGTGTGCCGGGGCCCTGCGGGGTGCGGGACGCCCGCCAGATCGCGCCGTCGGGCGTCACCCGGAACGCCGGATCCCCGGGGCCGCGGCCCAGCGGGCCCATCGTCCGGCGGAGGTCGGGCCGGCCCTCGGGGGTCCAGCTGCGGATACTCGTGCGCACCCGTCCGAGGGTAGCCGCCGCCTCGGACAGCGGGCCGCGCCCGCCGCTACTGGTCGGAGGAGAAGCGGATCGAGGCCGCCGGGATGCGGGCGGAGCACCAGACGCGGGCGCCGTGCAGGAGCTCGTTGTCCGCGCCGACGGTGGCGCCGTCCCCGATGACCGCGCCGTCCAGCACGGTGCGGGCGCCGATGGTGGCGCCGGTGCCGATGAGGGAGTCGCGGATCACCGCGCCGTCCTCGACGACCGCGCCGTCCAGGACGAGGCTGCCGTCGATGGTCGCGCCGGCGCCGATCCGGGCTCCGGCGCCGATGGAGGTGCCGCCGGTGAGCTTGGTGCCCTCACCGATGACCGCGCCCTCCAGGACGAGCCGCTCGCCCCGGCGACCGGGGACGGCCGGCGAGGGCGCGCGGCCGAGGACGAGGTCGGCGGAGCCGCGGACGAACGCCTGCGGGGTGCCGAGGTCGAGCCAGTACGTGGAGTCGACCATGCCTTGCAGGTGCGCGCCGGCGGCCAGCAGGTCGGGGAACGTCTCCCGCTCGACCGAGACCGGCCGGCCGGCCGGGATGCTGTCGATCACCGAGCGGTTGAACACGTACGCGCCCGCGTTGATCTGGTCCGTGACGATCTCCTCGGGGGTCTGCGGCTTCTCGAGGAAGGCCGTGACGCGCCCGGAGGGGTCGGTGGGGACGAGGCCGAAGGCGCGCGGGTCGGCGACCCTGGTGAGGTGCAGCGAGACGTCGGCGCCGGTGGTGCGGTGGTTGTCGACGAGGGCGCGGATGTCGAGGCCGGTGAGGATGTCGCCGTTGAAGATGAGGACCGGCTCGCCGGGTGCGGACGTGAGCCGGGAGGCGACGTTGCGGATGGCACCGCCCGTGCCGAGCGGCTCGTCCTCGGTCACGTACTCCAGGTGCAGGCCGAGCGCGGAGCCGTCGCCGAAGTGCGGTTCGAAGACCTCCGCGAGGTAGGACGTGGCGAGCACGATGTGCTCCACGCCGGCCGCGCGGGCGCGGGCGAGCTGGTGGGTCAGGAACGGCACGCCGGCCGCCGGGACCATGGGCTTGGGCGTGTGCACCGTCAGCGGGCGCAGTCTCGTGCCCTTTCCGCCGACCAAGAGGATCGCTTCAGTCACCTGGGTTCTTCTCTGCTTCCTGGTGGGCGGGCCGGTGGGCGGCAATCTTAGGCAGATGAAGGGATGAGCTGACCACTCGCACCGCCCAGCACCCTCCCCGCCCCCACTCAAGCCCCGCCCAAGCCCCCACCCAAGCCCCCACCCACGCGCCCGCTCACCGTCCGGGAGCGCACGCGATCCGCGGCCCCGGGACGCAGTGGTCACCGGGGCCGCGGATCGGGGATGGGCGGTGGATCAGCGGCCCTGCAGATCGGCGGCCGTCTTACGGGCGCCGCCGAGTTGGCCGTAGAGCTTGGCGCCGGGGCACTCGGTGGCGAAGCCGTCGCGGTGCCCGGAGATGACGTTCAGCTTGACGCTGCTGCCCTTCTTGTAGAGGTTCGCGCCGCCGGACACGAGGTGGGTGGTGCCGGTCGGGTTGCCGCCGTGCAGGCCGAGCTTCCAGGCGGCGAGCTGGGCCACCGCCTTCACGGAGGCTGCGGGAGCCGACGCGGAGGTGAACGTGCCGAGCACCGCGACGCCCGAGCTGTCGGTGTTGAAGCCCATGGTGTGGGCGCCCATGACCGGCTTGGCGACGCCGCCGGCGCGGCCCTCGTAGATGTTTCCGCACTTGTCGATGAGGAAGTTGTAGCCGATGTCCCGCCAGCCGCTGCTCTCCACGTGGTAGCGGTAGATGCTGCGGATGACGGCGGGCGCCCCCGAGCAGGCGTAGTCGTTGCCGGTGGCGGTGTGGTGGACGAAGACCACCTTCACCGTGCCGGTGTAGCCGAAGCCCGACTCGCGCAGCTTCTCGTCGGCGCCCCAGCCGGCCCGCGTGACGATGCGGGGCCGCGGGCCGACGTGGGTCACGCCGCCCGCGGCGGCCACGGTCTCCTCCTGGGTGAGCGCGGGGAACTCGAGGCCCGAAGGCGCGTCCGTGGCGGGCGTGGTGCCCGGTGCGGTGGCGGGCGTGGTGCCCGGCGTTGTGGCGGGCGTCGTGCCCGGTTCGGTGCCGGGCGCGGGGGCGGTCGGGGTGCCCGGAGCGGCCGGAATGACGACCGGCACGCCCGGCGTGACCGGGGCGGGCAGGATGCTCGGGGGCGCGGCCGGAGCCGCCGGAGTGGCGACCGGAGCCGTCGGGTCGGCCGGGCCGTCGTCGCCCGGGTCGACCATCTCCAGGCGCAGCCCGAAGGGCAGCGGCGCCGGCTTGGTGCCGGATCCGGCACGGGGCTCACCTCCCGCACCGGGCCGGACGCGGACCTGGACACCGTCCGAGGCGCCGACCCACAGCGGCGCGGTGGCACCGCGGCCGACCCGGTCGCCCGGATCGGGGCCGTCGTCCGAGTGCGCCTGTACGTCCTGCCAGCCCGACCAGGTGGCGGTGCCGGACGCCCGGGTGCGGACCTGGACGGTGGCGTCGAGGTGGGCCGCCGGGTTGTTCCAGGTGACGCCGAGGAGCGAGAAGGGGGCGACCTGACGGGCGGACAGACCCTGCTCGGCGGGGGCGCCGGGCGCGCGGTCGGTTCCTTGGGTCGCGAGGGGGGCGACGAGCGGCACCAGGGGAAGGGCCCGGGTACTGCCCGGTGGTTGGGAGGTCGTCTTGTGGGCCGGCCGCGCGGGACCGCCGCTGTGTGCGGCGGCGCCCGTGGGTACGGCGAACGGAAGCGCCAGCGCGGCCGTGCACGCGACGCCGATGGTGGTGGCTAGGAATGCACGCATACGACAGATCGTTACATAAGCCCCATATATGTCCAGTCGACACCTGACGAGCAGTCCGCCGGAACGCCCCCGCGCCCTCGCCCGTACGGGCGAGGCCCGCCAACCCGGCGACGGGTAGCCTGAGCCGGGTGACCGCTACCGCCAACACCCCCGCCGGCCTGCTGGATTACGCCCTCGGGACGGAGCCCGCCCGTCCGCTGGTGACCTTCTACGACGACGCCACCGGCGAACGCGTCGAACTCTCCGTGGCCACGTTCGGCAATTGGGTGGCGAAGACCGCCAACCTGATCCAGGACGACCTCGGCGCGCAGCCCGGCGACCGGCTCGCGCTGCTGCTGCCCGCGCACTGGCAGACCGCGGTCTGGGTACTCGCCTGCTTCTCCACCGGCGTGGTCGTCGTCCCCGGCGGCGATCCGGCCGCCGCCGACCTGGTGGTCAGCGGCCCGGAGACGCTCGATGCCGCCCTCGCCTGCGACGGCGAGCGGGTCGCGCTCGCGCTGCGCCCGCTCGGCGGCCGCTTCCCGCAGCCGCCGGCCGGCTTCGCCGATTACGCGGTCGAGGTGCCCAGCCAGGGCGACCGCTTCGCCCCGTACGCCCCGGTCGGCCCGGACGCACCCGCGCTCCAGCTCCCCGACGGCTCGCTGCTGACGGCCGCCGAGGTGGTCGGACGGGCCCGCGGGACCGCTGCGGAGCTGGGCCTGGCCCGTGGCTCGCGGCTGCTCTCCGGACGGTCGTTCGACGACTGGGACGGGCTGGCCGCGGGCCTGCTGGCACCGCTGGCCGCGGACGGCTCAGTCGTCCTGTGCCGGCACGTCGACCAGCTCCCCGCCGACCGGCTGGCCAAGCGCGAGGAGAGCGAGCGCGTCACCCATACGGCCTATTAGTCGCCCTCTCCCCCAGGCCCTCCGCGCCTCCCTGGGGGATGCTTGGTTGATCACTGAGCAAGTGGAAGAACGAAGTCACGCAACCATGTACGGGAATCGGCTGTCTGAACGGGTGCCGGTCGGGCTTGTCCGCCCGAGGAGTCCGGCGCCGAGTGACTCACCGAGGGATGGGCGCAGACGTGACCACGCAAGGAGGCACGCCCGCCCCGCCGCCGGAACCGCAGGACGTGCCACCTGCCGGGAAAGGCGCCGAGGGCGCTGACACCCCGCCCGCCGCACCCGCGGCGCGCAAGGGGCGTCGCTGGCTGCGCGTGCTCTGCGGGTGCACCGCCGGAGTGCTGGTCCTCGGCACCGGCACCGCCTGGTTCCTCTACAAGCAGCTCGACGGGAACATCAAGACCGACTTCGCGACCGCCAACGAGCTGGAGCGCATCCAGGCGGAGCGGCCCGAACCCGGCCCGACCTCCACCGAGAACATCCTGCTCATCGGCTCCGACACCCGCGGCAACGGCAACGACGAGTACGGCAAGGACAGCGGCACCCAGCGCTCCGACACCACGATCCTGCTCCACCTGTCCGCCGACCGCAGCAGCGCCACCGCCGTCAGCATCCCGCGGGACCTGATGGCCCGTGTGCCCAGTTGCACGCAGCCGAACGGAACCATGACCCAGGAGAAGTACGTCCAGTTCAACTGGGCCTTCGAATCCGGCGGGGCGGCCTGCACGATCCGCACCGTCGAGCGGATGACCGGCATCCGCGTCGACCACCACCTGATCGTGGACTTCAACGGCTTCAAGAAGATGGTGGACGCGGTGGACGGAGTGGAGGTGTGCGTGCCGAAGGCCATCAGCGACCCGGAAGCGCATCTGAACCTCCCGGCCGGGAAGCAGACGCTGCGCGGGGAGCGCGCCCTGGGCTATGTGCGGGCCAGGTACAGCATCGGCGACGGCAGCGACACGCAGCGGATGAACCGGCAGCAGGAATTCATGGCCTCGCTGGTGAACAAGATCCGCAGCGACGGTGTGCTGCTCAACCCGACCAAGCTGTACCCGCTGCTCTCGGCGGCGACGTCGTCACTGACCGCCGACCCGGGTCTGGACTCGCTGGCCGAGCTGTACGAGCTCGTCCGCGGTCTGGAGAACACCCCGACCAGCGCGGTGCGCTTCCTGACCGCGCCGCGCCGGCCGTACCTGAACAACTCCGACCGGGACGAACTCGTCCAGCCCGAGGCCGGACAGCTCTTCGCCGCGCTCCGTGCGGACAAGCCGGTCGGGGTCTCGGGGAAGGTCGACGAGAAGCCGAAGCCCGTCACGTCCGCGACGACCGCACCGGCCACCGCACCGGCCACCGGCGAGCCGGCGGGCACCGAACCCGCGGACGCCACCGGCACCGCGGGGGACGGCAAGTCGCGGGGTACGGGGGCGACTCCGGTCCCGTCGGGAGGCGAACCGACGTTCCCGGGCACGACGGCCGACCAAGACATCTGTGGTAAAGCGCACTAAAAGGTATGACCAACTGGCCGGATGGATTGGATGGTTTGTCCAGTTGTAGGGGAGTGGAATTTGTCACGCACGTGACTAGACGCTGAAGTGGGGGGCTAGTGTGAGCGATCCGGCCGGACCGGAGGATGGCCGAACCGGCCCGCATTCACGACCAGAATCGAGCGCCCGGGGGGCAGGCGCCGCGTGGCACCGACGGAGGACCCGAGCAACCGTGGACACGCAAGGCCACAAGAACATCGACCCGGCAGATCAGTGGGTCCTTGATCCGGAAACGGGCAGCTACGTGCTGCGGATCGACCCCGAGGAACCTCCGTCACCGAGCGTGCCCGCACAGGGCGGCAGGCGTGAGCGCCGGGAGCAGCAGAGCGGCACCCGCAGTGCCCCGCCGAGCTCCCCGGAGGCGCCGAACCGCGCCAGCCGCCGCAAGGCCAAGCCCCAGAAGTCCCGCAAGAAGAAGGTCCTCGTCTGGACCGCGGCCTCGCTCGGCTTCGTGCTGGTCGCCGGGTCCATCGGCGGCTACCTGGTCTACCAGCACTTCAACAACAACATCAGCACCGTCGACGTCGGGGACGCGGGCAACAAGGACGTCACCGCCGACGGTCCGGTGAACATCCTCGTGATCGGCACCGACAGCCGTGAGGGGCTCGGCAAGGAGTACGGCGACGTGGGCAGCGTGGGCCACGCCGACACCACGATCCTGTTCCACGTGTCCAAGGACCGCACCAACGCGACCGCGTTGAGCATTCCGCGCGACCTGATGACCAACATCCCGGACTGCCCGACGAAGCAGAAGGACGGTTCGACGAAGGTCGTCCCCGGTGAGAAGAACGTCCGCTTCAACACCAGCCTCGGCCAGGCGGGCCGCGACCCCGGGTGCACGATGCGCGCGGTGAAGGCGCTGACCGGGGTGAGCGTGGACCACTTCATGATGGCCAACTTCACCGCGGTCAAGGACCTGTCGAGCGCGGTCGGCGGCGTCGACATCTGCCTGGCCAAGCCGATCAAGGACCCCGACTCGCACCTCAACCTCGGCAAGGGCCACCACAAGGTCGCGGGCGAAGAGGCGCTCGCCTTCGTACGGACCCGGCACGCGGTCGGCTTCGGCGGCGACCTGGACCGCATCAAGCTCCAGCAGCAGTTCCTGGGCTCGATGATCCGCCAGATGAAGTCCGGTGACACCCTCACCAGCCCCGGCAAGCTGTGGAAGCTGGCGAACGCGGCCACCAAGGCGCTCACCGTCGACAGCGCCATCGGCAGCATCTCGAAGCTGTCGGACCTGGCGAAGGACCTCAGCGCGGTCGACACCAAGAACATCACCTTCGCCACCGTCCCCGTCATCGACAACCCGGCGGACGGGAAGGTCCACAAGACCGTCATCCTCGCCCCGACCAAGGCCCAGCAGGTCTTCTCCATGGTGCGGAGCGACATCTCGCTCACCGAGGTGGCGAAGAAGCCGGGTGCCCCGGCCGCGTCGGGAGCCCCGGACAAGCTGTCCGGTACCAAGGCGCCGGCGTCACAGGTTCGTGTCAAGGTGTTCAACGGGAGTGGCGTGACGGGGGCCGCCCAGGCCACCATCGTCTGGCTGCAGAACAACAAGGCCGTCAACCGCTCCACCAACGGCGGCAACGCCCCGGCCGGAACGGTCGCGACGACCACGCTCGTCTACGCGCCGAACCAGGCCGACCAGGCGCGCGCCCTGGCCGCGATGATGGGGCTGCCGGCGTCCGCGCTGCAGCCGGGGACCGTGGACGCGGCGGCCAAGGCCAATATGACGCTCACCCTTGGCAAGGACTTCAAGGAAGCGGGCACACCGATAGCCGCGCCGACCACGGCGCCGGAGGGAATTCAGAAGGTCGTGGCGGACGACAAGAGCGTCTGCGCGAAATGACGTATCCAGGGGGGGCCATGCGGGACAGCGGTGTACGGGGCGGTGGGGCCCGAGATGCCTCGGGGCCGGGAGATCCCGGTTGGGACGAGAGCTTGTACCAGGAGCGGGGCCAGGGCGGGGGCCCGCACGCGGACGGCGAGTGGGGCGGGTCCGGTGACGGCACCGCCTCCCGCACGGGCTCCCATCCGAGCCCCGGCGCGGGCACCGTCACCGGCGCGGTCACCGACGCCTCGCTGGTCGGTGCCGGCACGCCCTCGGTACCCGGGCAGCGCGACGGCGGTTCCCGCGGGGGCGGCGGTCACCGCCGCGCGGGCGGCCGGCGGCAGCCGCGCAGCAGGAAGGCCCGGATATTCCGCTGGGTGGCGGGCACGCTCTCGCTGCTCATCCTCGCCGGCGCCGGCGCGGGTTACGCGTACTACGAGTACCTCGCCGGGAAGATCCGTACCGGCGACCTGAACAACGGCAAGAGCGACGTGGCGCCGTCCAAGGCGAACGCCAACGGCGACACGCCGCTCAACGTCCTGGTGCTCGGCTCCGACGCCCGCAACTCCGAGGCGAACAAGGATCTGGGCGGCGCCCGCGACACGGCGGGCGAGCCGCCCCGCGCCGACGTCATCATGCTGATGCACATATCCGCGGACCGCAGCAACATGTCCGTGGTCAGCATCCCCCGCGACACCCGGATGCCCATCCCGGAGTGCACGGACTCCGCGACCGGCAAGGTGTACAAGGCGACCGAGAGGGACATCGTCAACGAGTCGCTGGGCCGCGGCGGCGCGGGCTGCACCCGCGCGGCGATCCAGAACCTGACCGGCGTCTACATCGACCACTGGATGACCGTCGACTTCGCCGGCGTGGTGAAGATGGCCGACGCCGTCGGCGACGTCGAGGTCTGCGTCAACCAGAACATCTGGGACCGCTCGACCCCGGCGCAGAAGGGCGGCTCCGGTCTGAAGATGAAGGCGGGCACCTGGCCGGTCAAGGGCGAGCAGGCGCTGCAGTGGCTGCGCACCCGGCACGCCTTCGGCGACGACGCGGGGCGCGCCAAGGCGCAGCACATGTACCTCAACTCGATGATGCGCAGACTGCAGAGCCAGAGCCTGTTCAGCAATCCGAGCCGGCTGAACAACCTGGCGACGAAGGCGATGGAGGCGTTCCGGGTCTCGAAGGAGATCGGAACGCCGAAGAAGCTCTACGACCTCGGTATGGAGCTCAAGAGCGTGCCGGCGAACCGGATCACGATGATGACGATGCCGCACGACGCCGATCCGCAGAATCCCGCCGCCCACTACATCCCGGCCAAGACGGACGCGGCGAAGGTCTGGACGCTGCTGCGCAACGACGTCGCCATGGACGCCAACGGCACGGCGGCGAACACGCCGAAGCCCACCCCGACCAAGACGGGTCCGCCCGCCGCGGCTCCGGCGACCATCTCGGTCGGCGTGGTGAACGGCACCGCCGGCGACAAGAACGGCACGGCCGTCCAGAACCGCGCGTCCACCGTCTCCAAGGCGCTGAACACCGCCGGTTTCACGAAGGCGAAGGCGAGTCAGTCCGCGAAGCCCAGCAAGGGCACGCTCGTCAACTACCCGACGAGCGCCGGTGAGCAGGGCAGGGCCGATGCCCTGGCCGTCGCCACCGCACTGAAGATCCCGGCCACCGCGGTCAAGGCGGCGGCGGACGTGTCCGGTGTCACCGTGGTCATCGGTGCGGACTGGGCCTCGGGCACCGACTACGGCAAGACGGCTCCGGGCGCCGGTTCCGTACCGACCACAGCGGACGCGCTGAACGGCACGGACAAGCGCTGCATGGACGTCTACAAGCCCTACCAGTGGAAGTAGAGGACGTGGAGCACCGGCGAACCAGAGGCCCTGCGACGCGCGAGGACGTTCCCGCGCGGAACAACCCCGCCGAGCACGGCTGGGACGACAGCCTGTACGAACCGGACTCCGCGGGGTCCGGGTCCGCGTCCGGCTCGGATGCAGAAACGTCTCGGCAGGCGCCGGGCAGCGGCCACCGCCGCAGCGGCTCCCGGTCCCGCAAGGCGCCGAAGAGCCGCCGGCGCCGGACGCTGCGCTGGATCGGGATCGGCACCGCCGTGGCGGTCCTCGGCACGGCCGGCGCGGGGTGGGCGTACTACGAGCACCTCAACGCGAACATCAAGAAGGACGAGCTCAACCTCAGCGACGCCAAGCTCTCCAAGCCGCAGGCCAACTCCGAGGGCCAGACGCAGCTCAACATCCTGCTGATGGGCTCCGACGACCGGAACTCCGACGAGAACGTCAAGCTCGGCGGCGCCGCGGACACCCGGGGTCAGAAGCCGCGGGCCGACGTCCAGATGCTGCTGCACGTGTCCGCCGACCGCAGCAACATGACGGTCATCAGCATCCCGCGCGACACCCGGGTGCCCATCCCCAAGTGCACCGACCCGCACGACGGCACGGTCTACAAGGCGACCGAGGGCATCATCAACTCCAGCCTCCAGCACGGCGGCCCGGGCTGCACGGTCGCCACCTGGGAGCAGCTCACGGGCATCTCCATCGACCACTTCATGATGGTCGACTTCACCGGAGTGGTGAGGATGGCCGACGCCATCGGCGGGGTCCCGGTCTGCGTCGACAAGAACATCTGGGACAAGAAGTCGAAGCTCAAGCTCAAGGCCGGCACCACGACCATCAAGGACGAGCAGGCCCTGCAGTGGCTGCGCACCCGGTACGGCTTCGAGGACGGCACCGACCTCGGCCGTACGCACGCGCAGCACATGTACATGAACTCGATGATCCGCGAGCTCAAGAAGGGCGCGAAGCTCACCGACCCCGGGCAGCTCACCGATCTGGCCGAGGCGGCGACCAAGTCGGTCACCGTCGACAAGGGGCTCGGCACCGTCAAGAAGCTGTACGACCTCGGCAACGACCTGAAGAGAGTGCCCACCAACCGGATCACCATGACCACGATGCCGTGGGACTGGGACCCCAAGAACAAGGCGCACGTCATCCCGAAGCCCGGTGACGCCGACAAGCTCTTCGCGCTCGTGCGCGCGGACAATCCGGTCGACGGCAAGGCGAAGACGCCGACGCCCGGGTCGGCCGCGCCGGCCGACCCGGCGGCGCCCAAGGGCGAGATCGCCGTCACCGTGCGGAACGGCACCGCCACCGCGTCCCAGGCGGCGGTGAGCGGCCGCGCCAAGGCCGTCGTGAGCCGACTCGACGGCCTCGGCTTCACGCAGGCCGCGCCGGACACCACCCCGCAGCCCCAGGCCGACACCACGGTCAGCTACCCGAGCGACTCCCTCAAGGGCGACGCCCAGGCGGTGGCCAAGGCCCTGGGCCTGCCGGACAGCGCGGTGCGCAGCTCCAGGAGCGTGACCAAGGTGACGGTGGTCGTCGGCTCCGACTGGCGCTCGGGCACCACCTACCCGAAGTCCGCGGGCAGCTCGGGCGGTACGAGTCCGGGAACGCCGGGCAAGGCGCCTTCCTCCGCGTCCGCGCTCAACGGCGCCGACGAATCGGCGTGCATGAAGGTGAACACGTACCCGGGCGCCCACTACGTCTGGTGACCCGGGAACTGCCGGCCGGGACCCGAAGCGGTCCCGGCCCGGCAGGGCGGGATCAGACCGCGGCCGTCGTCACACCGGGACGCCGGCTGGCGATGACCTTGTTCGCGAGGGACCGCGGGCTGGTGAGGAAGCCCCAGCCCCAGCACATGTGCATGGTCGCGAGCGCGACCGGGATCCGTATCCGGGCGGCGAACGGCAGGCCCTTGCCCGCCGGGACCGATCCGATCCCGATGGCGGCGAGGTACCCGGCCGGGACCACGAAGCCGAACGGGGTGACGACCGCGCCCACCACGATGCCCGCCGCGATGGCGATGACGGCCGCCGGGGGCGCGAGGTAGCGCACGTTGACCGAGCCGCGGTGGTAGCGGGCGACGACATGGCGCCAGCGGCCGTAGTTCTTGTACTGCTTCGCCAGCTCGCGCACGTTCGGCCGGGGGCGGTAGGAGACGCGCAGCTCGGGCGAGAACCAGATGAGGTGGCCCGCCTCGCGGATCCGGTAGTTCAGCTCCCAGTCCTGGGCGCGGATGAATTCCTCGTTGTAGCCGCCCTGCTGCTCCAGCACCTCGCGGCGGAAGACGCCGAGGTAGACGGTGTCGGCCGGGGCCGCGACACCGCCGGTGTGGAAGGCCGCGTTGCCGACGCCGACCTTGGACGTCATGGCGGCGGCCACGGCGTCCTCCCAGGCGTTCTCGCCCTCGGCGTGCATGATGCCGCCGACGTTGGCCGCGCCGGTTTCGGCCAGCAGCCGGACGGCGGTGGCGATGTAGTCCGGTGAGAGCATCCCGTGCCCGTCGACGCGGACCACGACCGGGTGGCGGGACGCCTTGATCGCGGCGTTCAGCGCGGCGGGGGTGCGGCCGGTCGGGTTGGGCACGGTGTGGACCCGGGGGTCCTCCGCGACCAGCTCGGCGGCGATCTCGTCCGTACGGTCGGTGGAGGGGCCGAGTGCGATGACGACCTCGAGCTCACCTGGGTACTCCTGCTCCAGGATGTGCCGTACGGAGTCGCGCAGGTGACGTTCCTCGTTGAGCACCGGCATGATCACGGAGACAGCGGGGGCGGTGGGGTCGTTGGCAGCGTTCATCGCGGGAAACGTTACCGCGAATGGGGGACACCGGCGTGTGGGCAGCTTTGAATACTGTCCGATTTGTCTAGTCTGATCGGATCCCTTGTTCCCCCGCGGAGGTGCGCCCCGATGACGGTTCCGCCCGCTCGACCGCCCGCCACCCCGCCCCGCAGGCCCCGGCCCCCGCTGGATTCCGCCCGCCGGACGAGCAGGGGCCCCGGCCCGTCCGGGAAGCAGCCCGGGAAGCGGCCCGGACGGCAGAACGGAAAGCAGTACGGAAAACAGCCCGGTGGGCAGGACGGCCGGCAGCCGGTGCGCTGGAGCATGCGGATCGCCGGCGGCCTGGCGCTGGCGATCATCACGACCAGCGGCATCGGCCACGCCGTGGTCAGCGGGGTGGGCGACGACATCGGCCGGGTGGACGCGTTCGGCGGGATGCGGGACCGCCCCGGCAGCACCACGGGCGTCAACTTCCTGCTGGTCGGCACCGACGGCCGCGACGGGCTGGACCCGGACGACAAGGAGCGCTACCACCTCGGCGGAGCGCCCTGCCACTGCACCGACACGATCATGCTGGTGCACCTGTCGGCCGACCGCTCCCGGGTGAGCGTCGTCAGCATCCCGCGCGACAGCTACGTCATGCTGCCGCCGCACGACGAGGCGTCCAGCGGTGCCCGGCACGTCAGCCACGCCGCGAAGATCAACGCGGCGTACGCGGACGGCGGCCCCCGGCTCACCGTCGCCACCGTCGAGCAGATGACCGGGGTGCACATCGACCACTACCTGGAGGTCGACTTCACCAGCTTCATGAAGACGGTGGACGTCGTCGGCGGCGTCCAGATCTGCACCGTCCGCCCGCTGAAGGACTCGTACACCGGCCTCGACCTGCCGGTCGGCGCCTCCACGCTGAACGGCGGCGAGGCCCTGCAGTACGTCCGCTCCCGGCACCTCGACGGCGCCTCGGACCTGGGCCGGATGCAGCGCCAGCAGCGCTTCCTCGCGGAGATCATCCACAAGGTCACCAGTGGCGGCCTGCTCACCGACCCGGTGAAGCTCAGCCGGATCGCCTCCACCGTGCTGGGGTCGGTCCGCGCCGACCAGGACCTCACGCCCCGGGACCTGATCGCGCTGGCCCAGGGTCTGCGCGGCTTCTCCCCCGGCTCGTCGGAGTTCACCTCGGTGCCGATCGGCGACATGGGCTTCCAGGTCAAGGGCATCGGCTCGACGGTGAAGTGGGACGACGCCAAGGCCGGCAAGCTCTGGGCGGCGATCCGCGCGGACCAGCCGCTGGCCGCCCACGTCCCGGCCAGGGCCGCCGCCAAGCGCCGGCACTCGCAGGTCGAGGTCGACGTCGATCCGCGGTCGGTGCGGGTGCAGATCGAGAACGGGACGACCGTCACCGGCCTCGGCGACCGGGTGGACAGGGCGCTGCGCGCCACCGGCTTCGCCACCACCGGCACCGCCGCCAACGCGACCGTGCACAACGCGTCGCACACCGTCATCCGCTTCGACCCGCGGTGGGACCGCTCGGCGAAGTCCCTGGCGGCCGCTCTGCCGGGGGCGGAGCTGGTGCCGGTTCCCGGGCAGGGGCCGCTGATGAAGGTGACCGTCGGCGCCGGCTTCAAGGGCGTCACGCCGATCCGGGCGCAGGACCCGGCGCCCACCCGGAGCGCCGGGCCGGGCGCGGTGACCGGCGACGAGGTGGTGTGCCCCTGAGTGCCCCTGAACGGCCGCCCGGTGAGCGGAGGCGTCGGTGATCGGGGGCGGTGTGATCGGAGGCGCCGTGCTCAGTCGTCGAATCCCTCGGCGGCACGCTTCTCGCGCAGTTCCTTGATGGCCTCGCGCCGGGCGAGCCGGTGCATCCGGCGGATCTGGGCCTCCTGGTAGCGCCGCTTGTCCGTCTCGGTCTCCGGGATCACCGGCGGGACCGGCCGGGTCCTGCCGTTCTCGTCGACCGCGGCGAACACGAGGTAGGCGCTGCCGACCTGGGTCGCGGGGGTGGACTCGTTCCACCGCTCGGCCATGACGCGCACGCCGATCTCCATGGACGAGCGCCCGGTCCAGTTGCACTGGGCGCGCACGTGGACGAGGTCACCGACCCGCACCGGCTCCAGGAAGACCATCTCGTCCATCGACGCGGTGACCGCCGGGCCGCCCGAGTGCCGGCCGGCGACGGCGCCCGCCGCGTCGTCGACGAGTTTCATGATCACACCACCGTGAACGGTGCCGAGCAGATTGGTGTCGTGCGCCGTCATGATGTGCGACAGCGTCGTGCGGGCTGCCGCGGTCGGCTTGCCCGCAAGCTCGGCCTCCGGGGTACTGCCGAGATCGGTGGTCATGCGTCCACCATAAGCCGGGCCCGGCGGACGCTCCTCCCCGGCACCGCTCCCTCAGGCGCGCGGTGCCGTCAGCCGCACGGGAAGCTCGCGCAGGCTGTTGACCAGGATCGACGGGGTGTTCTCCAGCTGCTCCTCGGGCACCGCCAGGGCGAGGTCGGGGAACCGCTCGAAGAGCGCGGGCAGCGCGACCAGAGCCTCCAGCCGCCCCAGCGGTGCGCCGGGGCAGACGTGCGGGCCGTAGCCGAACGAGAGGTGCCGGGCCGCGTCGCGGGTGATGTCGAACGCCTCGGCCGTCGGCCCGTGCTGCGCCTCGTCCCGGCCGATGGCGCCGTAGGAGATCATCACCGCGTCGCCCTCCTTGATGACCACGTCGCCCGTCGGGATGTCCTCGGTGGCGTACCGGAACAGGAAGTTGGTGGTCGGCGGCGACCAGCGCAGCGTCTCCTCGACCACCGCCGACCAGGAAGCGCCCCCCGAGCGGACGAGCGCCAGCTGGTCGGGGTGGGTGAGCAGCCCGCGCACCGCGCTGACCATCAGATTGATGGTCGTCTCGTGACCTGCGGCGATCATCACCAGAAGGGTGCCGATCAGCTCCTCGTCGGACAGCCGGTCGCCGCCCTCGGTGGCGGCGAGCAGCGCGCTGGTGAGGTCGTCGCCCGGCCGCCGCTTCTTCTCCGCCACGACGCCGGCGAAGAACGCGAACAGCTCGCCCATCGCCGCCCGGACCTCGTCGGCGCGGCTGACGCTGCTGAAGAAGGTGTCGTACAGCGCGCGCAACCGGGTGTCCTCGGCGGCCTCGACGCCCATCAGCTCACTGATGACGCGCATCGGCAGCTTGAACGCGAACACGGACTTGAAGTCGACGACGGCGCCGCCCGCGCCCGCCGCCTCGAGCTCGTCGAGGATCGAGCGGGTGATCTCCTCGATACGCGGTCGCAGCCGCTCCATCCGGCGCGGGGTGAGCGCCTGCGCGGTGAGCAGGCGCTGCCGCTTGTGTTCGTCCCCGTCGGCGGTGACCATGCTCGTGCCGGGGGCGACCAGACCGATCAGCGGCCACGTCGAGGGGATCTCCCCCCGCGTCCAGGCGCCCCAGCGGTTGATGTCCTTCACGAGGCGGGGGTCGGTGAGCAGCCGGCGGGCTTCGGCGTGGCGGGTGACGGCCCAGCACTCGACGCCGCCCGGCACCTCGATCTCGATCACCGGGCCGGCCTGCCGCAGCCGGGCACCCTCCCCCACAAGATCGCGTACGAGGGGGTCGAGGGCGATGCGACCGTGGTCGACAGGGCAGGTCATGGTGGCCTCCAAGGGAATAACAGAAGCTGACCGTTCCGGCCGCCTCCTTGTCAATGGCCTTCCTATGTACGGCATTTGGAGTCACCTACTTGTGATGCTCCAGCCCCGCGGAAGCCGGGAGCCGGGGCCGGGACCGAGGTCCCGCGGCACCCTTGGAACGCCCGTGTAGCTCCGCCGTTGCCTCAAGGCGCCAACGAACTTTCACAATCGGTCATTTGGCGGCGCTACAGTGCGGCAACCGAAAGCCGAGGACGGGGAGGGGGACAGCGCATGCCGCGGAACCGCGCGGTGACCGACGGGGAGCAGCCCTTGGGCCACCCGTTGAGCTGGATACGCGCGGAGCGCGGCTGGACGTACCAGGACGTGGTCGACATCGTGGCCCGCCGGGTCGGCAACATGTCCGCGCGCCGGGAGAAGGCGTGGCGCTGGGAGCACCGGGGCGTCGTCCCCGACCTGGAGACCCAGCAGGCCCTCGCGAGCGAACTCGGCGTTCCGCACGCCCTGTTGTCCTCCTCCCCCTGGCCCGGCTGGCTGCCGGCGGGCGACCGTACGACGGCGCGCGTCGCCTGGACGCCGCAGGACTGCGTGGCCGCGCTCGACGCGACGGCCGGCGCCGCGCTGCACGACCGGCGCGGGTTCATGGTCGCGGGCGCGGGCAGCGCCGCGGCGGCGGCCCAGCGGTGGCTCGCGCTGGCACCCCTGGCGTGGCCGACGCCCGCGACCGTGCCGACGCCGGCGACCACGCCGGTGCCCCCGCTCGTAGCCGTGTCAGGACCTGCGTCAGGTTCTGTGCCAGGACCCGTGTCAGGTCCTGCGTCAGGTTCTGTGCCAGGACCCGTGTCAGGTTCTGTGTCAGGACCCGTGTCAGGACCCGTTCCCGTGCCCGTCTCCGTGCCCGCGCAGCGCACGGGTCCGTCCCCGGTGCCCGGCGCTCCCGCCCCGGACTGCGTCCCGACCGTCCCGACCGTGCTGCCGGCCGTGCTCGCCGCCCTGGAGGAGCGGGTGCCAGCGCTGCGCCGGATGGAGGCCGCGCTGGGCGGCGGACCGGTCCGCGCGGTGGCCGACGCCGAGCTGCGCCTCGTCACCGATCTGCTGGCCAGGGGTCCCGCCGCGCGGCCGGGGCCGGCCGCGGCCGAGCTCCCGGCGCGGCGGCTGTTCGCGCTCGCGGGCGAGCTGGCGTGCCTCGCGGGGCGCGCCTGCTACGACACCGGTCACGAGGCGGCCGCCGAGCGGTATCTCAGCGCCGCGCTCTCGGCCGCCCACGCGGCCGGCGACCGGCCGCTCGGAGCACGGGTCCTCGCCGCCATCAGCCTGCAGTGCCTGAGCGCCGGGCGCCCGCAGGAGGCGCTGGCCGTCGCCAGGGCAGCCCGCGCCGGCCTCGCCCGGGAGGCGGCGGGTGACGGCCGCGCCAGCTCGGCGCCGGCCTCCGAGGACGTCCCCGCGTCCGTGCGCCATGCCTCGGCGCTGCTCATGGCCCGGCAGGCACGGGCCCACGCCGTGCTGGGGCAGGCCGACGTGAGCCGGCGGCTGCTCGCCGCGGCGGGCGCCATCCTGACCCCCGACGCGCGTGGCAACGCCGGCCACCGCGCCGACTACTGCGCCGAGGCCGCGGCCTGCGAGCTGGCGCTGGGCCGGGCCGCCGCGGCCGACCACTGGCTCCGGCGGACCCTCGCGGCGCTGCCCGAGAGCCGGGCCCGCGACCGGGCCGGCACCCTGGTCCTGCGGGCCGTGGCCGCGCTCGACCAGGGGGCCGTGGAACGGGCCCGTACCCTGGCCATCGACGCCGGGCGCGCCGTCGAGGGCATCGACTCCCCCCGGGTGCACCGGGCCCTGGAGGCACTGTGGGAGCGGCTTCACGGCCGCTCCGAGCGGCAGGGCGGGGGCCGCGAGGCCCCTGGCCGGGACCTCGCGATGACCGCCCCGTGACAACGGCGCGGAAATGCATCGGGTCTGCCACAGAACCGCCCGCGATTGCCGATAGGCGGCCTCCAGCGGGCACACTTTGCCTATGAGCGGATGGACCAACGAAGCAGAGCAGCGGCGCGGCGCCGAGCCGCCGCTGCCCCCCGAGCTGTCGCCGCGCCGAGCGGCGGCCGCGGGCGGGGTTCCCCCGCAGCCTTCGCGGGGCGGCGGGTCCGGCGGCGGCGACTACGGGCCGCCCAGCACCGGCGGCGGTCGCGGCCGGGGTCCCGGCCGCCGGCCCCGCAGCCGTGCCCGCATCGTGAAGTTCACGCTGCTGGGTCTGGTCGCGGCGCTGCTGATCGTCTCCGTGAGCACCTACTTCTGGGCCGACGGCAAGGTGCGCCGCGAGGTGGACCTCAGCAAGGTCGAGGACCGGCCGTCGGGCGGCGAGGGGACGAACTACCTCATCGTCGGCTCCGACAGCCGTGAGGGCCTCTCCAAGGAGCAGGAGCAGGACCTGCACACCGGCGCCGCCGAGGGCAAGCGCACCGACTCGATGATGGTGCTGCACGTCGGTGACAACGGGAACACCATGCTCAGCTTCCCGCGTGACTCGTACGTCACCATCCCGGCCTTCACCGGCCAGAAGTCCGGCAAGCGCTACCCCGCGAGCACGCACAAGCTGAACCAGGCGTACTCGGACGGCGGCCCCGAGCTGCTCACCCGGACCATCGAGTACAACACCGGTCTGCACATCGACCACTACGCCGAGATCGGCTTCTCCGGCTTCGTGAACCTCGTGGACGCGCTCGGCGGGGTCGACATGTGCCTCGACAAGCCGCTCAAGGACAAGGCGTCGGGTGCGGACTTCCCGGCCGGCTGCCAGACGCTGGACGGCAAGCAGGGTCTCGCCTTCGTGCGGCAGCGCCACCAGGAGGCCGACCAGGACCTGGGCCGGATGCGCAACCAGCAGAAGTTCCTGTCGTCGCTCGCCCACCAGGCGGCCTCGCCGGCCACTGTGCTGAACCCGTTCACGCTCTACCCGGTGATCGGCTCCGGCCTCGACACCCTCATCGTCGACAAGGACATGAGCCTGTGGAACATCGCCTCGATGTTCTGGGCGATGAAGGGCGTGACCGGTGGCGACGGGAAGTCGATGACCGTGCCGATCTCCACCGCGAACCTGCAGACGCGCAATGACGGCGTCGCGGTGAAGTGGGACTCGGCGAAGTCGAAGCAGCTCTTCGCCCAGCTGAAGAACGACGAGACGGTCACCGTCACCTCCAAGTGAGGCTGCGCGGCCGACCGGCCGGATCCGCCGGTCCTCAGCGGATTCTTTGAGCTCCCTTTGACAGTCATATCAAAGTAACTTCACACTGACCTCTCAGGAATTGACCAGCAGGCCGCGGCGTCGCAGACCACGCACGGCGATCTCGATGGGATGTCATGGGAGCCGTACGAAGGCGCCAGGGTTCGTACCGCTGGTCACGGGGCACGGTCGCCGAACTCTTCTCCGGGCGGAACAACAGCCTGGGCCTGCTAAGGCTGTTGCTGTCGGTCTCGGTCCTCGTCTCGCACTCCCTGATCCTGGGGTTCGGCTACAAGGAACCCCTGTGGCGGTTCTCCCAGGGCCAGACCACCCTCGGCAACGTGGCCGTCTTCGGCTTCTTCGTCCTGTCCGGGATATTGGTGACCCGCAGCGGCAGCCGGCTGACGATCGGCCGGTTCATCTGGCACCGCGCCCTGCGCCTGCTGCCCGGCCTGTGGGCCTGTCTGCTCGTCACCGCCCTGCTGGTGGCGCCCTTCCTGTTCTGGCGGCAGCACGGCGACCTGAACGGCTTCTGGGGCCACCCGCACGGGCCGCTGCACTACCTCCACCGCAACTGGGGCGCGGGTTCACGGGAGTACCCCATATCCGGCGTGATGGAGACCGCGAAGGCCCACGGCCTCGCGTACAACACCGCCTTCAACGGCGCACTGTGGTCCCTCAAGCTGGAAATATTCTGCTACCTGGGGGTGGCCGTACTCGTCCTGACCGGATCGGTGCTGCGGTCGCGCCGGGTCGTGGTGGCCGTGGCCCTCGTCCTGGGCTGGCTGGTCGTCGCCGACGCGCTGAAGCACCCGCTGCGGGACGGCGCCCCGCACGCGCCCCACGGCGGGAACCTCAACCTCCCGCTGCTGGGCGGCCTGAGCATGAACTGGCTGGTCTACCTCGGCCTCGCGTTCGCGATCGGCGCCCTGTTCGAGCTCTACAAGGAGTACGTGCCCGTCAGCGACCCGCTCGGTGCGCTCTCCGCCGTCGTCATGGTCGGCACCATGCACTACGGCGCCTTCTACGCGCTCGGGGTACCGGCCTTCGCCTACCTGCTGCTGTGGCTGGCGATCCGGCTGCCCAAGCCCTTCCAGCGGGTCGGACGCAAGCACGACTACTCGTACGGCATCTACATCTACGGCTTCGTGGTGGAACAGGCGCTGGCCGCGCTCGGCGGCGCCCGCTGGGGACTGCCCGCCTATCTGGGCGTCTCCATGGCCGGCACCCTCGTGGCGGCCATGATCTCCTGGCACCTGGTGGAGCACCCGGCCCTGGGCCTGAAGGACCTGCGGTCCAAGCACCAGAAGCCGTCGATCCCCGCACAGGCGACAGCCGAGCGGGAGACCGACGCGGGCGTCCTGACGGGCGCGGAGCGTTAGAGAACGACCTACGCGAAAGCCCCGGACGGGAATCCGTCCGGGGCTTTCGCGTAGGTGGTGCGGGTTACTTCGGCAGGTTGCGCGCCATCACGATGCGCTGGACCTGGTTGGTGCCCTCATAGATCTGGGTGATCTTGGCGTCGCGCATCATGCGCTCGACCGGGTAGTCACGCGTGTAGCCGTAGCCGCCGAGCAGCTGGATGGCGTCGAGGGTGACCTCCATCGCGACGTCCGAGGCGTAGCACTTGGCGGCGGCACCGAAGAACGTCAGGTCCTCGTCCTTGGCACCGCCCGAGGTGCGCTCGGACTTGGCGGCGGCCGCGTACGTCAACTGGCGGGCGGCCTCCAGCTTCATGGCCATGTCGGCCAGCATGAACTGCACGCCCTGGAACTCCGCGATGGCCTTGCCGAACTGCTTGCGCTCCTGGACGTACCCCTTGGCGTAGTCCAGGGCGCCCTGCGCGATACCGATCGCCTGGGCGGCGATGGTGACGCGGGTGTGGTCCAGGGTCTGCATCGCCGTGGCGAATCCGGTGCCCTCGGCGCCGATCATGCGGTCGGCGGGGATGCGCACGTTGTCGAGGTAGACCTCGCGGGTCGGCGAGCCCTTGATGCCGAGCTTCTTCTCCGGGGCGCCGAAGGAGACGCCCTCGTCTGACTTCTCGACGACGAAGGCGCTGATGCCCTTCGAGCGCTTCTCGGGGTCGGTGACGGCCATCACCGTGTAGTACTCGCTGACGCCCGCGTTGGTGATCCAGCGCTTCACGCCGTTGAGGACGTAGAAGTCGCCGTCCCGCACCGCGCGGGTCTTCATGCCCGCCGCGTCGGAGCCCGCCTCGGGCTCCGACAGCGCGTACGAGAACATCGCGTCGCCCTTGGCCAGCGGGCCGAGGTACTTCGCCTTGAGCGCCTCGGAGCCGGACAGGATCACCGGGAGCGAGCCGAGCTTGTTCACGGCCGGAATGAGGGAGGAGGACGCGCAGACGCGGGCCACCTCCTCGATCACGATCACGGTGGCGAGGGCGTCCGCGCCCGCGCCGCCGTACTCCTCGGGGACGTGCACGGCGTGCAGGTCCGCCGCGACGAGCGCGTCGAGGGCCTCCTGCGGGAAGCGGCCCTCTTCGTCGACCTCGGTCGCGAATGGAGCGATCTTCGCCTCGGCGAGCGAACGGACCGAGTCGCGGAGCATGTCGTGCTCCTCGGACGTCCGGTAGAGGTCGAAATCGGAAGAACCGGCCAAGGCTGTCTCACTCCCCGAGTGCTAACTACCGTTAAGTAACCCTACGATCGTAGGCCGGATCCGGCCGATCGGCCCGTCCGGCCCACGTGAGCTTCACGACACCTTGGTGCCCAGCTTGTCCAGGGTGTTGGACGCGACGTAGTCCGCCATCGTGTCGTTCCGCATGGCCTCCCACAGGGCCGCCGTGCCGTTGGCGTCCAACAGGACCACCGACTGCCCCTTGATCATGTCGAAACCGGCCACGGGCGCGTTCATGAACGCCATGTCCGAGGACCTGACGTCCTTCATGCCCCAGATCAGATCCCGCAGCTCGCCGTTGGAGAGCGAGTCGTCGACGCTCACCGAGTTCGTCACCTCGTCCAGCATCCGCTTCGCCTTGAGCGGGTTGCTGAGGGTGCCCCCCGACAGCACCTTGGCCAGCACCGCGCGCAGGAAGTTCTGCTGCCGGTGGGTGCGGTCCAGGTCGCCGCGCGGCAGGCCGTACCGCTCCCGTACGTAGTCCAGCGCCTCCTCCCCGTTCATGTGGTGGCTGCCCGCGTCCCACATCCCCGTGCCGTTGCGGCGCGAGACGGTCTTGTCGACGGTGATGTCCACCCCGCCGACGGCGTCGGTCAGCTTCTTGAAGCCGCTCCAGTCGACGACCGCCAGATGGTCGATCTTCACCTTGGAGAGCCGCTGGACCGTGTCGATCAGCAGCGGGGGGCCGCCCCACGAGAAGGCCGCGTTCAGCTTGGCGCTGCCGTGGCCCGGGATCGGCACCCAGGAGTCACGGGGCAGCGACACCACATACGCGTGCTTCCCGTCGGCCGGCAGGTGCACCAGCATCATCGTGTCGCTGCGCTGCGCACCGGGCTGCCACTCCGGCGCCTTCGCGCCCTTGCCGGTGGTCGGCAGGTCCGAGCGCGCGTCGATACCCACCAGGAGAAACGTTTGTCCTCCCTTGCTGGGCGCGGGCAGCGCCGCCTCCGGCACGTTCGTCGGGAACGCGTTCGGGATCCGGTCGACGCGACCGGTGTAATGCTCGTAGGCGTACCAGCCCGTACCGACGACCAGCAGTGCCCCGGTACACAGCAGCACCACCGCGCCGAGCAGCACCCGGCGGGTCCTGCGCCGCCGCCGGGCCTGGCGGACCTGCGTCTCCGGATCCTCCGCTCCCCCGGGAACCAGATCCCCGGCCTCTTCCGGCTCGGCCCCTTCGACCTGCCGTTCCGCCCCCTCGTCCTGCTGACCCACTGCGGACTCCTCCACCTTGGAGAGGCCCTTCTCGGGTCTCGGTACCGAATCCCCCTGGCCGGCTCGATCCACGGCCACCACCCCCCTCACACTGTCTACGCATTCTGTCCTTCCGCCGTGGACGTTGGCCATGGCCTCGCCCTGGATTTCGCGCCACAGACGGCGACTATGCTCTTCGCATGCCTCTGAAGCTCACCGTCATCGGCACCGGTTACCTCGGCGCCACCCACGCTGCCGCCATGGCCGAGCTCGGCTTCGAGGTACTGGGGCTGGACATCGACCCCCGCAAGATAGAACTGCTCTCGGCGGGCAAGGTCCCGATGTACGAGCCCGGCCTCGAAGACCTGCTCGCCCGCCACGTGGCCGGAATCGAGGGGTCCACCGGCCGGCTGAGGTTCACCTCCTCGTGGGAGGAGGTCGCCGAGTTCGGCGACGTCCACTTCGTCTGCGTCAACACCCCGCAGAAGCACGGCGAGTACGCCTGCGACATGTCCTACGTCGACAGCGCCTTCGAACTGCTCGCCCCGCACCTGCGGCGGCCCGCCCTCGTCGTCGGCAAGTCCACCGTGCCGGTGGGCAGCGCCGCCCGCCTCGCCGCCCGCCTCGCCGAGCTGGCCCCGGTCGGCGACGGCGCCGAGGTGGCCTGGAACCCCGAGTTCCTGCGGGAGGGCTTCGCCGTCCAGGACACCCTGCACCCCGACCGCGTCGTCGTCGGCGTCGCCAGCGCGCACGCCGAGAAGCTGCTGCGCGAGGTCTACGCGACACCGCTGGCGGCAGGCACGCCGTTCGTCGTCGCCGACTACCCCACCGCCGAACTCGTCAAGACGGCCGCCAACGCCTTCCTCGCGACGAAGATCTCCTTCATCAACGCCATGGCCGAGGTGTGCGAGGCCGGGGACGGCGACGTCGTGAAGCTCGCCGAGGCGATCGGCCACGACGACCGCATCGGTCACAAGTTCCTGCGCGCCGGCATCGGCTTCGGCGGCGGCTGCCTCCCCAAGGACATCCGCGCGTTCATGGCCCGCGCCGGCGAACTCGGCGCCGACCAGGCGCTGACGTTCCTGCGCGAGGTCGACTCGATCAACATGCGGCGCCGCGGCCACATGGTCGAACTGGCCCGCGAAGCGGTCGGCGGCAGCAGTTTCCTCGGGAAGCGGATCGCGGTACTCGGCGCGGCCTTCAAGCCGGACTCCGACGACGTGCGGGATTCTCCGGCTCTCAACGTGGCGGGACAGATCCACCTGCAGGGCGGCCAGGTCACCGTCTACGACCCCAAGGGCATGGACAACGCCCGCCTCCTCTTCCCCACCCTCGGCTACGCGCCGACGGCGCTCGACGCGGTACGGGGGGCGGACGTGGTCCTGCACCTCACCGAGTGGCGCGAGTTCCGGGAACTGGACGCGGAGGCACTGGGCGAGGTAGCGGCGACGCGCCACATCATCGACGGCCGCAACGCGTTGTCGCCGGAGTTGTGGCGATCGGCGGGCTGGACGTTCAGGGCGATGGGCCGCCCTTCGGCTTGATGTGCTGCCCGCGGCTTCCTGCTGTGACCTGCACCTTCGCGGTGGACGGAGCCGGGGCCTCCGGGGCGGGCTTCGAAATCGACTGTTCAGGGCCCGCCCCAGCACTCCAGAGTTCCCCATCCGGAGTGGACCCCCATGGCTACCACCACCCTGAGCCGCCCGTCCGTCGTTCTCGCCAAGAGGCTTCTTGCTTTGGCCGGTCCCAGGCTAGGCGTCCCGCACCCCTAGCTTCCGATAGCCTTTAAATTCTGGTACGCCTCGCGGAGGTCGGAAGATCCGGACACCTTTCGGAACTCAACTGCCTTTACGACCTCTAGCGCTCTCCAATGATTGGAGGGCACAATGCGCCCGGACAGGATAGCTCGCTGTGCGGCACTGCAGGCTTCGTCCAGGTGGTCGCCGTTGAGGAGAGTAAGCGCCAGGTCAATGTTTGCCGACGCCACCCGGCGGGGCCATTTATGGATGTCGTCAACGGGCGCCAGTTGGGCGATGACTTCACGCGCGTGATCTTCTGCGCTGGGGTCACCGATCCAAGCAAGTGTGGTTGCCGTGTATGAGAGTGCCTTGCCAGGGTCGTATTGGTAGTGGTGTTCGGCGCTCTTCCGCCGGACAAGCGAGGTCGACATTTCCTGAACTCTGCCTATGGCGGAATATGTCTCGCGTGGCTCGTTGAGACGCGCTCGCGCCCTGCCTTCTTGTGCCGTGGCCTGAATGGCTACCGAACTTCCAACAGGGGCTATCTGCTGCGCGATCAGTGACAGCTCCAATGCGCGAGCATAGTCACCTTCGGTGAGGACTCGCCAAGCATCAGTCTCGTAGCACCATGCTTGAATTTCGGCGTGGTCTGCGTGCTGGGCAAGAGTTACGGCAGTCTGCAAACGGGCGGTAGCGGCGTGATCCTGGCGCAAGTCAATATGCAGCGTTGCGCCCAGGAGTTGGAACCAGCCGCCAACGACGAGCAGGCGACGCTGTTCACTCAGGGTCATCCGAGCATCCAGAAGGTGAGCCACGTAAGCGGAGTGCTTTCGTACGCGTTCCAGAAGTTCTTGGGGCGGAGATACGGGGTACTTCATCGCAAGCTCATCAAAGCTCTGCTCAAGACGTTGGAGTGTTTCCGCCCCTACATCGCTTGATTGCACGCTCCGGGCCAATTCATGTGCGCCGAATTCGTCATCGGGCAGAGGGGTGCTGGCGTTCAGCCAAGCATTGCTTACCAATCTCGGAATGTGGGCGTCGGGACTGAGGAGATCGTCCAGTTCCTTCGTGGTGACATGCAGAAGCTTGGCGATTTTTGGGCGCTGCCAAGGCTGAGGATCAACCTCGCCCCGCTCCCAACGTTGAACGGTCGAACGGCCCACTTGGATGGCCGACGCAAATTGCTCTTGGCTGTAGCCGCTCGCTTTCCGACGCTCCGCGAACCGCTGACGGTTGGCCATGCTGGCTGTCCTCCCTGTGGCAACTGTCCGCCCACGTCAGCGTATCCAAAGCCGCTCCGTTGCAGTGGGTATGAAGCCAAGGTGCAGCCTTTCTGCCGTGGTGGGCGTCATGTGGGTGCCGTTGTCTGGACGTTGTACGGACTCGCGCAGAGCGAGGACGAGACAACCGTCGATGGGAGCGGACATGGGCAGTCCAGCACGGACGGGGCGCGGCAGCGCAGGAGTCTTAGCCCCCATCGGGAAACCGGACTGGCTACCTCACTCGATCGCGTTCGAGGGGTGTGCGTGCTCTGATCACCGCGCCGGGCAGGGCAAGCGGGACCGAGGCGCCAACGCCCACGGCTATACGGCGGGTGATCAGCAATGAGCCGCATCTTTCGCTTCGTGCCCTACACGATCACGCAGGACCCTATGGTGTGGCCCACATACGCCGCTGAGTGCGTGTCAGGCGACGCCGCCGCATGCGGGGCCACGTCCGGTGAGAGAAGCGACCCCGCCGACGTGGACGAGTGGATCCGGCGGCACGCCCAGGGAGCCGGCCACACGAGCTACAGGCGCTCGTTCACCGACTTCGTTGCTCTTGAGCCGCCGGAGGATCTACCGCCCGGAACCGTGATGGCTTTCGCCAGTCCCACCCTGTGAACCCCCTCCCCGAACTTCCCGCTCCAGGATTCCACCCCACGGCCCCGGGGCGGGTTGGCGAATTTGCGACATGGGCGAGTGCCGCCCCACCGGCCAGGCCAACAACAAGGAGCGATGTCCTGTGGAGACCACAGAGCGCGCACGGCTCGACACCTACTTCAGCAGGATCGTTCGCCAGTTCTTACCGCCGGACCGCCCCGCTTCTCTTCTGGTGACGCATCTGTTGCCGGACCGTCCGTCATTCGTTCGCGCGGTTGCCTCGCTGTCTGATCTGCGGGCCGTGCTACCCAAGCCGAAGTCGATAGACACCGCAGCGCGACGGGAGATTGAGCAGGCGTTCCCCTCTGACGAACTGTCGCGGGGCCTGTTCGCCAACCCGGATACCGCAGTGACCTACCTGGAAACCCGAGCAGCCGGTGAAGACGTCGTTCTACTCGACGTGGGCGGTTACTTCGCGTCTTCGCTGGACGCTCTGTGCGACCGGTTCTCGGGCCGGATCCTCGGCGTGATCGAGGACACCGAGAACGGACACAAGCGGTACGCCGAAATGCTCAATCCGCCGTGCCCTCTGCTGTCGATCGCGCGCTCCCCGCTCAAAGATCCCGAAGACTTCTTGGTCGGACAGTCCGTGGTGTTCTCGACGGAAGCTCTGCTTCGGGGCCGTGGGGACATCCTGCACGGCCGTCCGGCGCTGGTGCTCGGGTTCGGCAAGCTCGGATCCAGCATCGCCCGTCTGCTCCACGCCAAGGGCGTTCACGTCACCGTGTATGACATCGACCCCGTGCGGCGCGCTCAGGCGCTCTCTCAGGGCTTCGGGGTGGCCAGGGACCGGGATCGCGCGTTAGGACAAGCAGGGCTCGTCCTGTGCGCGACAGGAGCGCTGTCGCTGCGAGGGGAGGATTTCCCACAGCTCAAGAACGGTGCCTACGTGGCCACGGTGACCAGCAGCGAGGACGAATTGGGGTTGGACGGTCTGCCGGACGGTTACGTCCGGAACGGGTCGGGGGACAGCGTGACCCGATACAGCACGACGGGTCATTACTTCTATCTGCTGAACAACGGCAACGCCGTGAACTTCCTGCACGGGGCGAGCGTTGGGCCGTTCATCTTCCTCGTACAGGCGGAGATCCTGGCGGGAGTCCGCATGCTCGCCCGAGGTGACCTCGGCCCCGCTATGCATGAGGTGTCGGCGGAAGATCGCGCCGTCATCGCCTCTACCTGGCTCAACTACTACAACAGGTGATCCCATGGCCATCACGGCAGACCACATCAGTTCCACGCTCGCGACCTACACGGACGCGCATCCGGAGGAGAAGCACAAACTCGCCGTAGTGCTGGATCTCTTGGACGCGGGAGCGGACGTGACCAGCCGGAAGGAGTTCAGGGGACACGCCACGGCCGGTGCGATTCTGGTCAATGGGGAGGGCAAGGCCCTGTTCATTCACCACGTGGCACTCGACAGGTGGCTCACGCCCGGCGGGCACCTGGAACCCGACGACGTGAATCTGATGGGGGCGGCGCTGCGAGAGCTGGCCGAGGAGACGGGTATCAGCGTGGGTATCGCGCCCGTCAGGTCGGAGCCCGTTCACATTGATGTCCACCCGATCCCGGCGAACGAGAGCAAGGGTGAGCCCGCGCACCAGCACTTCGACTTCCGGTATCTCTTCCGGATCGACAGCGAGGGCGACGTGACCTTGCAGGCGGAAGAAGTCAGCGGCTTCGCCTGGCGGGACTGCGACACGATCACCGACGAGCGGCTGAGGCAGCGCGTCAGCTCTGCGCTGCGCTGACCTCCGCCGTCCACCCCCGTCCGCCTGCTGGACCGAGAGCCCCGTCCGGTCGCTGACTCAGGCGGGGCACCCCCGGCCTTCGGCCGGGGGTGCCCCCGAACGGACCCGTCCCCCCTTACGTCGCAGCAGCGTTGGCAGGGGCCCCGGGCAGCCGCTTCCGCTGGTTAGCCGGCGCAGAGGCAGAAGGGGTGGTTGGCGGGGTCGGTGAAGACCCGCCAGTTGCGGGCGCCGTCGTGGTCGTCCTCGAGGAGTTTGGCTCCGAGGGCGAGGACCGCCTCCTGGGCGGCGTCCAGGTTCTCGACGGTGACGTCGATGTGGAACTGCTGCGGGCGCTCCGGGTCGGGCCACTGCGGCTCACGCAGTTCCGGTGCCAGCTGGAAGGACAGCTTGACGCCGTCGGTCGCGCGCAGCGTGACCCAGTCGTCCTCGACCTCCTCCAGGTCGCCGCCCAGCACTGCCGCGTAGAAGGCGGCGAGCTCCTTGGGGTCGGGACAGTCCAGAACCACGGAAGCCAATTTGCCGATCATGGAATCCACCTCTCTCGATAGCGTTACCGCTATAGGGGCTCAACGGGTAACCGTTACTTCATCATGGCCCACAGCAGGTAACGTGACAAGGGTGGAGCAGCCCGGAGAACGCGCCCCCGCTCCTGGATCCCTCCTCCTGGTCCAGGACCTGGCGAACACCGTCGAACTGGAGTCGGCCGAGGATCAGCTGCGCACTCCCGCCGACCTCGAGGCCTGGGCCCGGCAGCATGCCCTGCCGCGACTGACCTTCGACGCCGACGACCTCGCCGCCGCGCTGGTGCTCCGGGAGGCACTGCGCGACGCCTGCCAAGCCCATACGGGTACCCGGCTGCCCGATGCCGCAGCCGCGAAACTGGAGCAACTCCTGGGCGCGGCGCCGCTGTTGCTCGCAATCGACGCGGAAGGCGGGGCGGCGGTACGTCCCACCGCCGGCCTGCGCGGCACCGCGGCCCTCACCGCCCACATAGCGGCCGGCATAGCCGGAGCCGTCGCCGACAACACCTGGCCCCGCCTCAAGGCCTGCGCGGCCCACAACTGCCGCTGGGTCTACTACGACCGCAGCCCGGCCGGCCGCAGCCGCTGGTGCACGATGGCCGTCTGCGGCAGCAGGGCCAAAATGCGCGCCTACCGCAGCCGCGCGACATAGCCCTACGGGCAGCTGGAGCGGTCGGACGCGCGGGGGATGCCCAGGCGTCAGCCGTCCAGCTCGCCGATCGTGGCGATGGACGGACCACGTTTGGCCTGCGCCACGACGGCCGCCGACTCCGCCTCGCGCACCACGCGAACGGCGTTCCCCCACGTCAGCTTCGCCAGGTCCGCGTCGGACCAGCCCCGCCCCAGCAGCTCCGCGATCAGGGTCGGGTACCCCGACACGTCGTCGAGGCCGGAGGGCGTGAACGCCGTGCCGTCGTAGTCGCCGCCGAGGCCGAGGTGGTCGACGCCGGCCACCTCGCGCATGTGGTCGAGGTGGTCCGCGACCGTGGACGGGGTGGCGACGGGGCGGGGGTGAGCCGCCTCGTAGGCGCGCTGGACGGCCATGCCGGCCGGCGTGGTGTCGAGGTGGTGCAGGCCGTTGGCCCGCATGTTCTCGTCGGCGGCCTGGGTCCAGGCGACCGCTTCGGTGAGGATGAACTTCGGGACGAAGGTGGCCATCGCGACGCCGCCGTTGGCGGGCAGGAGGGCCAGCACGTCGTCCGGGATGTTGCGGACGTGGTCGCAGACCGCGCGCGACGAGGAGTGCGAGAAGATCACCGGTGCCTCGCTGACGCGCAGCGCGTCCCGCATCGTGGCGGCGGAGACGTGCGACAGGTCGACGAGCATCCCGCAGCGGTTCATCTCCCGGACGACCTCCTCGCCGAAGGCGGTGAGGCCGCCCGCGCGGGGCTCGTCGGTCGCCGAGTCCGCCCACGGGAGGTTGTCGTTGTGGGTGAGCGTCATGTAGCGGACGCCGAGCTGGTGCAGGGCGCGCAGCGTGGCGAGGGAGCAGTTGATGCTGTGGCCGCCCTCGGCGCCCATGAGGGACGCGATCCGGCCCTCGGCCCGGGCCGCCTCCATGTCGTCGGCGGTGAGCGCGAGCCGCAGGTCGTCGGGGGAACGCTCGGTCATCCGGCGGACCACGTCGATCTGCTCGAGGGTCGCGGAGACCGCGTCGTCGCCGGCCAGGTCGCTGCGCACGTAGACCGACCAGAACTGCGCGCCGACCCCGCCCGCGCGCAGCCGGGGGATGTCGGTGTGCAGGGAGGCGCTCTGGTCGGTGGCGATGTCGAGCCGGTCGAGGTCGTAGCGGACCTGTTCGCGCAGTGCCCACGGCAGATCGTTGTGCCCGTCCACGACGGGGTGGGCGGCGAGCAGTTCCGTGGCGCGGGCGATCAGGTCCATCGGGTCTCCTTGGTTACTTGCCGAACCCGAAGCCTGCCGCACCCTGGACCTTGGCGCGCAGCCGCTTGCCCTTGTCGGTGGCCTGCTCGTTGAGCTCTTCCTGGAAGTGCCGCATCCTGCCCAGCAGTTCGGGGTCGTGCGCGGCGAGCATGCGGACGGCGAGGAGTCCGGCGTTGCGCGCGCCCGCGACGGACACGGTGGCGACCGGGACGCCGGCCGGCATCTGGACGATGGACAGCAGCGAGTCCATGCCGTCGAGGTACTTCAGCGGGACGGGCACGCCGATGACGGGCAGCGGGGTGACGGAGGCGAGCATGCCGGGCAGGTGGGCGGCGCCGCCGGCGCCCGCGATGATCGCCTTGAGGCCGCGGCCGTCGGCCTGCTCGCCGTACGCGATCATCTCGCGCGGCATGCGGTGCGCGGAGACGACGTCGACCTCGTACGGGACCTCGAACTCGTCCAGCGCCTTGGCGGCGGCTTCCATGACGGGCCAGTCGGAGTCGGAGCCCATGACGATGCCGACGAGAGGGGACAGAGTCATTCGGTGATCGTTCCTCGCAGGTAGTCGGCCGCGTGGCGGGCGCGCTCGCGCACGTCCGCCAGGTCGTCGCCGTAGGTGTTGACGTGGCCGACCTTGCGGCCGGGCTTCACGTCCTTTCCGTACATGTGGATCTTGAGCTGCGGGTCCCGCGCCATGCAGTGCAGGTACGCGGAGTACATGTCGGGGAAGTCGCCGCCGAGGACATTGCTCATGACCGTCCACTTCGCCCGCGGACGCGGGTCGCCGAGCGGCAGATCCAGGACGGCCCGCACGTGGTTGGCGAACTGGGAGGTGATCGCGCCGTCCTGCGTCCAGTGGCCGCTGTTGTGCGGGCGCATCGCCAGTTCGTTGACCAGGATCCGGCCGTCGCGGGTCTCGAACAGCTCGACCGCGAGGTGGCCGACGACACCCAGCTCGGCGGCGATGGTCAGCGCCAGCTGCTGGGCCTGCGCGGACAGCTCGGCGCCGAGGTCCGGCGCGGGGGCGATGACGGTGTCGCACACCCCGTTGACCTGCACGGATTCCACGACCGGGTAGGCGACGGCCTGGCCGTGCGGCGAGCGCACCACGTTGGCCGCCAGCTCCCGTACGAAGTCGACCTTCTCCTCCGCGAGCACCGGGACGCCGGCCAGGAACGGATCCGTGGCCCCGTCCTCGTCGCGAACGACCCAGACGCCCTTGCCGTCGTACCCGCCGACCACCGTCTTGAGGACGACCGGGAAACCGTCACCCTCCGCCGCGAACCGCGCGACGTCCGCCGGGTCCGTGACGAGCCGGTGCCGCGGGCACGGCACCCCGATCTCGCTGAGCCTGGCCCGCATGACGCCCTTGTCGTGGGCGTGCTGCAGGGCGTCGGGGCCCGGCCGGACGGCGATGCCGTCCGCTTCCAGGGCCCGCAGGTGCTCGGTGGGGACGTGCTCGTGATCGAACGTGATCACGTCGCAGCCCTGTGCGAAGGCACGGAGGGTCTCCAGATCGCGGTAGTCGCCGACGACGACGTCGCCCACCACCTGCGCCGCGGAGTCCCGCGCGGTGTCGCTGAGGAGTTTGAATCTGATGCCGAGCGGGATACCCGCTTCGTGGGTCATACGGGCGAGCTGGCCGCCGCCGACCATGCCGACTACCGGGAATGTCACGTTCCCCAGGATATCGGGCGGGCGGGCCCCCGAATGACGCCCACCCACGGGCAGGGTCTCCGCCCGTGCGGTTAGCATGAAGAAGCCAGTACGACTGGAGCCACAGGGACACCAGGGACCCCGGACCGGTTACGGACGAGCCACACCGACAGACAGGGCCGAGCGGATCATCATGAGCGGACGCCAGACCGTGCAGTCGCGTTTGGGCTCGCTCTACCGCGAGATCGCCAAGTTCGGCGCGGTCGGCGGTGCGGGTGTCCTGGTCAACGTCGGGGTCTTCAACCTGGTCCGGCACAGCACCGGCCTGCAGACGGTCCGGGCGAGCATCATCGCCACCGCCGTATCGATTCTCTTCAACTACCTCGGCTTCCGGTACTTCACCTACCGTGACCGCGACCGCAGCAGCCGCTCGAAGGAGCTGGGCCTCTTCCTGGGCTTCAGCGCCGTCGGCCTGGTCATCGAGAACGCGGTGCTCTACGTGGCGACGTACGGGTTCGGCTGGGACAGCTCGCTGCAGAGCAACTTCTTCAAGTTCGCCGGCATCGGCGTGGCCACCCTCTTCCGCTTCTGGTCCTACCGGACCTGGGTCTTCAAGGCGCTGCCCGCCCGTGAGGTGGCGGAACAGGCGGAGTCGATACTCGCCGCGGCGGACGCGGACCCCGATTCCGCGCCGCACAGCCGCGCCGCCCAGTAGGGCCTAGTGCTACCGCCTGGAAGTCCTGCGGGGGTCATGGAGCTGTGTTGGCGGCATCCCAGCGTTGGCGGGATTCCGCGATGACTTCGCGGTGGTCGGCTGACCAGTCGGCGAGCGACTTGACCAGGAAAGTGAGGCTGTGGCCCATCGGGGTCAACTCGTACTCGACCCGGGGCGGGACCTCGGGGTGGACGGTTCTGGAGACCAGGCCGTCGCGCTCCAGGCGGCGGACGGTCAAGGTGAGCATCCGTTGGGAGATGCCGGAGATCGCGCGTTGGAGCTGGCTGAATCGGCGTACTCCCTGGGCCAGTTCGACGATCACCAGGACCGACCACTTGTCCCCGACCCGGTCGAGGACGTCGCGGATTCCGCAGTCCTCGTGTTCCTGGCCGCAGGAGACCACAGGAACTGTGGTTACTGCCATGTGCCCCACTGACATTGAAGTGCCTCCTTACGAGGTGTTCTCCGGTTATCGATGATGGTGTCAGTTACCGAAGAGAACCACTAGCGAGGGGATGAACCGATGATCCTTGTCACCGGTGCCACGGGCGGCCTGGGGAAGCTCGTCGTTGAGCGTCTGGCTGGGCGTGACGACGTGGTGGTCGGCACGCGGACTCCGCAGAACATTCCGGCAGGGGTACCGGTGAGGCGCATCGACTTCGACGATCCGACTTCCTTGAGGGACGGCTTCGCCGGCGTCGACACGCTCTTGCTCATCTCGGCCGGGGACGGCGAGGACGACGTGGTCATCGCACGTCACGGCGCGGCAATCGAGGCGGCGGAGAAGGTCGGGGTCGAGCACATCGTCTACACCAGCCTTTCCGCCGCAGGGGATCATCTGACCTATGCGCTGCCCCACCGCTGGACCGAGCTCAGGCTGATGAGGGGCACCACGCGCTGGACGATCCTGCGCAATGGCCTCTACGCGGAGCTGCTTGCGATGTTCGCCGTCACGGACCCCGGCGGTAAGGTCACCGTTCCGCTGGGGGATGGACGGCTGGCCGCAGTAGCTCGCGAGGATCTGGCCGACGTTGCCGTACGGGTTGTCACCGACGTGTCCTCGCACGTGGGACGGTCCTACGAGCTGGTCGGGGAGCAGGCGATCGGCGGCGACGACCTCGCTCGGCTCGTCGCCGAGGCTACCGGGACCTCCGTCTCCTTCGAGCCGGGCACCCTGGCCCAGGCTCGCGCATCGATCGCTGCCTCTGGAGCGGCCGCCTTCCAGGTCCCGATGCTTGTGGGCACCTTCTCCGCGATCGCGGGGGGTTTCATGGGCGGCACCGAGAGCGATCTCGCCAAACTGCTTGGCAAGACCCCGCGTTCCGCCCTCGGTGTCATCACCGCCGCGGTGAACGCGCGGCAGTGATCGCTGAGTGGTTTCACGCCGCTTTGAGTGGGCTGCCGTCGTAGGTCCAGCGGAACGGGTGAGCGTCCTCGTTGTACGCGATGGTGAAGCCGTCGATGCGGTCGAGGAGGTTCTGGCGGGAGGTGAACTCGCCGCGCCGGATGAGCCGACGACCGAGGATCGAGAAGAAGATCTCCACCTGGTTCAACCACGAAGCGTGCTTGGGCGTGTGGTGGACCACGAACCGGGGATGGACCTTGAGCCAGGCCCGGGTGGCCTTGGAGGTGTGCGAGGAGCCGTTGTCCATCACCAGGTGGATCGTCAGTTCCTTGTTGATCCAGGTGTCCAGGCGGTGCAGGAAGCGGATGAAGTGCTTGGAGTCGTTGCGGGGCAGCTCCTCGGTGATCACCTCGCCGGTGTGCACATTGAGCGCGGCGGTGATCGAGGCGGTGCCGTGGCGGCGGTACTCGAACTCCACCCGTTCCGCACGGCCGGGCGCGAGCGGGACGGTGGGGTGGCGGCGCGAGCGGGCACCCATCGCGGTCTTCTCGTCCACACTGATCACCACCGAGTTGGCGGGGCAGTGCCGGTACAGGTCGCAGACCTCCGCCGCGCGGGTGAAGAACGCCGGGTCCTGCGGGCGGGTCAGCCAGCCGCGCACCCGGTGTGGCTTGAGGTCCAGGTCCCGCAGGATCCGTCCGACCTGGGATCGGGAGATCCCGGTGTCGGACAGGAAGGTGGCGATGCCGGCCTGGGTCCACTGCGAGTCGCCCTCGGGACGCTGGGAAGTCACCGTGGCCACGATCCGCAACCGGTCCTCGGGCGTGTACCTCCGCGGGCGGCCCGAGCGTTTGCGGTCGGCCAGGCCGTCCATGCCCTGCTCGCACCAGCGCCTGCGCCACCGCCGCACGGTGTCCACGCCGCACCGCAGGTCGTCGGCGATCGCCTCGCTGCTCGTGCCGTCGGCGGCGGCCAGGACGATGCGGGCGCGCTGCACCTGGCGGGCCTGGGCGGTCGCCTTGCGGGCGACCGCCTCCAGTGCCACCCGCTCCGCCCCGCCGAGTGTGACCTGCCACGGGCTGGGCACCCCCACCGCCACCGCTCCCCACCACCGGTCGATCATGACAAGCGGGCAGGGTATCGGCCACCCTGGGCACCATGCCCGCCAAACCCGTACCGGAATTCACCAAGCTCGCCGTCGCCTCCCGACTGCGCGACCACGCCGCGACCCGCTGGCCGCAGCTGACCGACCTGACGGTGCGCTGGCGGGGCCAGTTCGTCTACGCGGCCGCCACCCTGCCCGGCGAGGACGAACCCGCACCCCTGTTCCGCCTGCGCTACCTCGGCACGCCCGACCTGTGGGACTTCGCCATCCACCTGGGCAGCAGCAACGCCTACGAAGACTCCCTCCTGCCCTCAGGCAGCCCCGAGGGCACCCCCGAAGAAGCCCTCGATTGCGCCTGCGGGCTGTACCTCAGCGACCCCTCCGCATGGCTCCAACCACCCCAGCAGGACTAACGCGCGGTAGCACTAGGCGGCGTCGCCGGCGTCCTCGCGGGGGCGCCGCGGCTCTCCTGACCTGTCCTCCTGGGCCAGGAAGAGCGCGAAGACCGGCGGGCGCTGCTGGAGCAGCTCCAGCCGTCCGCCGTCCGCCTCGGCCAGGTCGCGGGCGACGGCCAGCCCCAGTCCGGTGGAGTTGCGGCCGCTGACCGTCCGCTCGAAGACCCGTGCGCCCAGGTCAGGCGGTACGCCCGGCCCGTCGTCCGTGACCTCCACGACCGCCTGGTTGCCGGTCACCCGGGTGTGCAGGCCGACCGTGCCGGCGCCGTGCATGAGCGAGTTCTCGATGAGGGTGGCCAGCACCTGGGAGACCGCGCCGGGAGTGCCGACGGCCCGCAGGCCCGTGGTGCCGGAGCGGGTGATGGTGCGCCCGTCGCTCTGCGAGGCCGGGCGCCACTCCTCCATCTGCTGCTTGATCACGTCGTCGAGGTCGAAGTCGATCGCGGAGCCGGAGCGCGGGTCGCGGGCGTTGGTCAGCAGCCGCTGCACGACGTCGGTGAGCCGTTCGACCTGGCCCAGCGCGATCGTCGCCTCCTCCTTGACGGCGTCCTCGTCGTCCGCGGTGGCGACGATCTCCTCCAGCCGCATCGAGAGCGCCGTCAGGGGCGTGCGCAGCTGGTGCGAGGCGTCGGCGGCGAGCCGCCGCTCGGCGGTGAGCATGCGGCCGATCCGCTCGGCGCTCGCGTCCAGCACGTCGGCGATCCGGTCCAGCTCCGGCACCCCGTAGCGGCGGTGCCGCGGGCGCGGGTCGCCGGAGCCGAGCCGCTCGGCGGTCTCCGCGAGGTCGGTGAGCGGGCTGCCCAGGCGGCGGGCCTGCCGCACCGCGAGGATCACGGCCGCGAGCACGGCGAGGAGCGCGACGGCCAGGATGACCAGCAGGGTCCTGCCGATCTCCTGGCTGATCTTGGAACGGGACTCCTCGACGACGACGGTCGCGCCGTCCTCGCCCCGCTGGGTGGAGGTGATCACCCGGCCGGAGGGCTTCTTCCCGATCTCGATGGGCGCGCTGCCCGGGATCCGTACGACGGCGAACCGGTCGGCCGCCACCTGCTGCGCCAGCGAGCCGGTGTCGACCTTCTCGCCGCCGGCCCGCCGGCTCTCGACGCTCCCCGCCAGCCGGACCGCCTCGGAGTCGACGCTCTCCTGCGCGCTGCTCTCGATCGTGCGCGTCTCGACGATGACGAGCGAGAGCCCGAAGACCGCGATGACGACGAGGACGACGGCGAGCGTGGAGGAGATCAGTCGGCGGCGCATGGGAGAAGCGTGTCAGCCTTCGGCTAGTTCTTCTCGAACCGGAACCCGACACCGCGGACGGTGGAGATGTACCGGGGCGCGGTCGCGTCGTCGCCGAGCTTCTTGCGCAGCCAGGAGATGTGCATGTCGAGCGTCTTCGTCGACGACCACCACGTGGTGTCCCAGACCTCGCGCATCAGTTGCTCACGGGTGACGACCCGGCCCGCGTCGCGCACCAGGACCCGCAGGAGGTCGAACTCCTTCGCCGTGAGCTGCAACTCGTCGTCGCCCATCCACGCGCGGTGCGACTCGACGTCGATCCGCACCCCGTGGGTGGAGGGCTGCGGCGCGTCGGTGGTGCCGCGGCGCAGCAGCGCCCGCACGCGCGCGAGCAGTTCGGCGAGCCGGAACGGCTTGGTGACGTAGTCGTCGGCGCCCGCGTCCAGGCCGACCACCGTGTCGACCTCGTCGGCGCGCGCGGTGAGGACCAGCACCGGGAAGGTGTGCCCCTCCGTACGGATCCTGCGGCATACGTCGAGGCCGTCCATGCCGGGCAGCCCCAGGTCGAGCACCACCAGGTCGACGGCGCCCAACAGGGCGGCTTCGAGCGCGGTGGGCCCGTCCTCACGCACTTCGACCTCGTATCCCTCGCGGCGCAGGGCGCGCGCGAGGGGTTCCGAGATGGATGCGTCGTCCTCGGCAAGAAGTACGCGGGTCATGGGCTTGATGGTAGTCCGCGCGGACAGGGGCCGAGGTAGCGGTGCCAACACCCCTGTGAGGTAGGTCTCAAGACGCCCTATACCACGCGTCGCACTGCCATAAAGTAATGAATCGCCCGTAGCAGTACTCGGGGCCCGTACGCGCGCAACCCGCGCCGAAGGCCCCTTCTGGGACGGGGCCGGTATAAACCGGCATCGAGTGATTGACCTGACGGCCGGGTCCGCGGCGCGAACGCGCGGCGGGCGTGGATCCCGGCGCGCCCCCATAGCGCGCCGGTGCCGGCCACCCCCACCGGGCGCGCGGTCTGTTCCGTCGCGCGTCCCGAGCGAACAAGGATCGACCATGGCGTCCAGCCTGACGAAGGACGCCGCCCCGCAGGGGACCCCTGCTCCGGGCGGCAAGACCTTCTTCGGCCACCCCCGCGGCCTGGCCACTCTCTTCATGACCGAGATGTGGGAGCGATTCAGCTTCTACGGCATGAAGGCCCTCCTCCCGCTCTACCTCATCGCCGGTGGCCCCGGCGCCGAGGAGGGCTCCCAGGGCGGCGGTCTCGCGATGACGGCGGCCACGGCCGTGGCCATCTACTCCATCTACATGGCGATGGTGTACCTGCTCGCCATGCCCGGCGGCTGGTTCGGCGACCGGGTCTGGGGGCCCCGCAAGACCGTCGCCATCGCGGCGGGCATCATCATGGCCGGCCACCTGACGCTGGCCGTCCCCGGCCAGGCGATGTTCTTCGTCGGCCTGGCCCTGGTCGCGCTCGGCTCCGGCCTGCTCAAGGCGAACATCTCGACGATGGTCGGTCACCTCTACGACGGGCCGAACGACCCGCGTCGCGACGGCGGCTTCACCGTCTTCTACATGGGCATCAACATAGGTGCCTTCGCCGCCCCGCTTATCATCGGGACCGTCGGCCAGAACTACAGCTGGCACCTGGGCTTCGCCCTCGCCGCGGTCGGTATGGCGCTGGGCCTCGTCCAGTTCCTTCTCGGCACCCGCCACCTGAGCGCGCGCAGCAGCCTCGTCCCGAAGCCGCTGTCGGTCGAGGAGCGCAACTCCACCGTCCGCAAGGGCCTGCTGTGGCTGATCGCCGCCGCGGTCTTCTACGGTGTGGTCGTCTTCACCGGGCACTACACGCTCAACTGGGCGCTGGTGCCGATCACCGTGATCGGTCTCGTGATCCCGGTCGGCGTCCTGGTGCGGATAAAGAAGGACAAGGAGCTGTCGGCCGCCGAGCAGTCCAAGATGAGCGGCTACATCTGGTTCTTCGTCGCCGCCGCCGTCTTCTGGATGATCTACGACCAGGGCGGATCGACGATGTCGATCTTCGGCGAGACGAAGACGCGGGGTTCGGTGTTCGGCATCGACTTCCCGTCCTCGTGGTTCCAGTCCGTGAACCCGCTGTTCGTCATGGCGCTGGCCCCGGTCATCGCCTGGGGCTGGATCTGGCTGGCGAGGAAGAACCGCGAACCGAGCACCACGGTGAAGTTCGCCATGGGCCTGTTCCTCATCGGTGCCTCGTTCGTCGTCTTCGTCGTCCCGATGGGTCTGGCCTCGGACGGTACGAAGGTCAGCCCGATGTGGCTGGTCATGATCTACATGATCCAGACCATCGGTGAGCTCTGCCTCTCGCCGGTCGGCCTCTCGGTCACCACGAAGATGGCCCCCGCCAAGTACGGCAGCCAGATGATGGGTGTCTGGTTCCTCGCGGTCACCGCGGGCGACTGCACCACCAGCCTGCTGTCCATCGCGGGTGTGGACCTGAACGGCAGCGGCATGGTGGGCCTCGAAGCGGCCCTCGCGATCCTCGCCGGGTTCGCCGTCTGGATGTACCGCAAGAAGGTCGTCGCGCTGATGGGCGACGTCCGCTGACGTCACCTCCCGCGCCCGCGTGACGAGGCCCCGGTGACCGTACGAACGGTCGCCGGGGCCTCGTGCGCGCTGTGCGCGTCGCGTGCGGTGTCAGCGGCGCAGCCTGCGCCACGGGGTGAAGGTGAAGACGGCGCCGCCGAGGAGGAGGACGGTGCCCGCGACGAGGCCGAGGGCGCGCAGCGAGCCGTTGTTGTCGGCGCCGGTCTGGGCGAGACCCCCGCTGGTGGTGGTCGCGCTGTTGGCGGACCCGCCGTCGGTTCCGCCGCTGTCGGTTCCCGTCTCCTTGATGTCGAGCGTCAGCGACACGGCGACGGTGTTGGTCGGCGTGCAGGTCGCGACCGGCGTGCCGCCCTGGGCGAGCTGGACGGCCAGGGCGCCCGGGTGGAGCGTCACCTTTCCGGTCTTGTGCGGGGAGTAGACGCCGGTCAGGGGATCGAGGGTGACCGGGTCGTTCTGGGCGAACGCCTTGGTGTTGGGCGGCGCCTTGACCTGGGCCGTTCCACTGTCCGCACCCGCCACCTTCACGGCCATGGTCGCGGTGATGAAGCCCTTGGGGAGGGCTGCGGGGGTCTTCATGACCGAGCCGAGGAACCGCACGGTGAGGGCGTAGCCGGCGCTGGCCTTGGTGGCGTCGACGACCGCCTGGCCGGTCGGCTTGCCGAACGACCCGCAGTCGAAGGTGACGGAGACCGGTGTGCCCTTGTGCACGGTCCCGTTGGGCTCACCGCCGCCGCCCGTCGTACCACCGGAGGTGGTGCCGCCCGACGTCGTACCGCCGGAGGTCGTGCCACCCGACGTCGTACCGCCGGACGTGGTGCCACCTGACGTGGTGCCACCCGACGTCGTTCCCCCGGAGGTCGTGCCGCCCGAGGTCGTACCGCCGGAGCCCGTGCCGCCCGTCACCTTGATCGTGATCGCGACCGGAACGGCGCCGGTCGGCGCGCACGCGGTGTCAGTCGACATGATGTAGTTCGCGTTGATGTTGTACGCGCCGGGCGACAGGGTCACGTCGCCCGCGGCGGTCAGTTTGATCTTGCCCTTCATGTCGGACAGCACCATCGGGCTGTTCTTGGGGATCGCGGGGTTCGTCCGGGTCCCCGCGACGTCCACCGATCCGGTCTGCGCACCGCCGATCGTCACCTTGCCGGTCGGCAGGACCGAGTTGGCGGGCAGGTCCGCGACGCCCGGGTTCTGCGACGCGGCCTGCACCGTCTTCCACGTCACGTCGATCGTGTCGCCGACCTTCGCCGTCGCCGGCGCGGTGATGTCCGCCTTGGTCGTCCCGTTGATGTCCGGCAGGTTGGCGATCTTCGGCGGTATGCACTTGGTCGCGAAAGAGGACACGGCGGCCTGCGCGGGTGCCGCGATCAGCAGCACCGAGCCGCCGCCGAGCATGAGCGCGACACCGGCCGCGGTGGCGGCCCCGCTCCGCCGCCGTCGCGATAGTCGATTCGTCACGTGTTCCCTTTCGAAGATGGACGGTCGGTACTCGGTGCGGACGTCGGTGGGGGCTCCTCGGCGGCGGCCGGAGCCGGCAGGGTGCCCTGGGCGAACCAGGGCAGCGTGCCGGTGTCGTCCGGGGGCCGGGAGCCCGCCGGGCGCGCGCCGTTGGGCTGCGGCCCGGAGGACTGGGGCGGTGCCGAGCGCCGGGGCGGCGGCAGGTGGAGCAGCGCGGCGGGCCGCCACGGGGCCTTGCGGCGGCGGCCGGAGGCGTAGATCGTGCCGGGCAGCCGCGGCCGTGCCCGGTCCACGACGGCCATCCCGATCCGGAAGACCGCGGCGGGCACGACGACGCAGAGCAGGATCCAGAAGAGCGTGACACCCCAGGGCCGGCCGACGTCCCAGGGCTCCGTGACGAGCACCTTGCCGCCGTACCTGAGCTGCACCCGGTAGTCGCCGTGCGCTCCCGACGTCAGCTCGACGGGCAGCTTGATCTGCTGTTTCATCCCCGGCGCCACGCTGCCGCTCCACCGCTGCTCCTCCCACTGCGGGGCGAAGACGCCGTGCGAGACGCCGACCTGGAACACCGGGTCCTTCACCGGACCCGAGCCGAGGTTGCCGACGGTGAAGACCAGGTGGCGCTGCGGCGGGGAGCCGAACCAGGTGAGCAGTCCGCCGCCGCCCTGCAGCCGGGCGGTGAGCACCGCGAGCCGCCCGGCACCGGACTGCTGCGGCAGCTCGGCGACCGGGTGCCCGGTGACGGTGAAGGGCGCGTCGACGGTGACGGAGTCGCCCGTCACCGTCGCGACGTGCACGACGCAGGGGCAGGGCTTGGGCGGTGCGGCGGCCGGCAGCTTCCGGGTGAAGCCGCCCTTGGCGTCGGTGGTGACGGCGCGGCCCGACGCGTTGGAGCAGGAGTTGGTGCCGCCGATCGCGTTCTGCCCGCAGACCAGGAGGGTGAGCAGCGTGGTCGGCTTCCAGCCCCGGCCGGTGACGGTGATCTCCGTGCCGGGCTTGGCCTCCTGGGGTGACAGCGCCACCGCGGGTTTGTCGGCGGCGGGCGCCCGTACGGCCGCCGGGTTCAGGGCCGCGACCGGCTCGGGGGCCGCCGCGTTCGACGGCTGCGCGGTGAGCGCGGAGAGGATGAGCAGCGCCGTGGCGAACACGGCGGCCGCCACCGCCCGGAGTTGGTCCCTGTGCATGGTGCTCACGCCTGTCCGCCCCTGCTTCCCACGCTCGTGACGCCGACCGCTGTCCCTGCCGTCCCGCCCTCGGGTTCCGGGTCCTCCTCGACCGGCCGCGGCGGACGGTTCCTGCGGCGCCTGATGAGGAACCAGGCGGTGAGCAGCGCCAGTCCGGCGAGCAGTACCCCGGCGGCGAGCCACGGGACGGCGAGGAACGACGCCTCGGCGGTCTCGTTCAGTTCGCCCCGGTCGGTGGTGACGGTCAGCCGCACGCTCACCCGGTCGAACTGCGGCGCCCCGGCCCATTTCTCGGTCAGCTCGACCTGCTGCCCCGGCAGGAGTTCCAGGGGCAGTCCCTTGGCCTGCCGGTCCAGCAGGGTGGTGCCGAACAGCCCGGTGGCCTTGATCCGCAGACGCGGCAGCAGGGAGACGTTGCCCCGGTTGACCAGGGTGTAGTGGATGGTCGCGGTGCTGCTGCCGGTTCCGGGCAGCAAGGGCTGGCCGTGGTCGACGCGGACGTTCTCCACGGAGAGCGCGGGCAGGCTGGGGCCGCTCACCCGGAGGTAGATCCGGGCCCCGACGGCCCGCCGTACGCCGACCGCCACGCTGCCCTTGCTCTTGTCGGTCTCGGTGTTGAGGGCGACGATCGCGCCGGGGTGGTCGCCGGGAGTGGCGGTGTCGGGGATGGTGAGGGTGAACGGGATGTCGGCGCGGGTCCTGGGCGGGACGGTGAGACTGCCCTGTGCGAGCTTCACCCAGGTGCCGATGTCCTTGTTGGTCTCCTCCGGGCCGCGCACGGCGAAGCCGCCGTCGCGCGGGGTGTTGTAGGCGTCGGCGCCGTAGATCTTGAACTGCATCGGCGCGTCGGAGAGGTTGGAGACCGAGACCTTGTCCTTGACGGTGGTGCCCGGTCCCGCTTCCAGCGTGAAGAACTGGCGTTCCTGGCTGGTGCTCGTCCTGTCCTTCGCCCCGCCCGCGGGGGCGGGGAAGACCGACCAGCGCCCGTTGTCCGCGGCGCCGGCCGGTCCTGCCGCGGGACCGAGGCCGATGCCGAGCAACGCGGCGACCGTCAGCAGCACTGCGCACGCCTTGGCCCTCGACATGTCTGGCATCTCCCTCGGTCCGGGTTAACTGACTGTGCGTCAGGTAAGGGTCAGGGTCAAGACTCCGGAATAGGTTCCTGGCGCGGAGTACGCCGGAACGTTCAGCGACAGACCCGCGTCGGCGGTGAACTCACCACCGGTGACAGTGCCGTTGGGGGTGGTGGCCAGCGTGGCGCCGGCCGTGCCCACGGCGCCGGGCGAGCCCGCCGCGCAGACACTGAGGCTGCCCGCCCTGGCGGTGCAGGTGGGGGTCCAGCTGAGCTTGTCGGCGCCGATGACGGTGCCTCCCGGACCCTTGAAGTCGGTGACCGAGCCGGTCAGGGACCAGCCCGCGGCGCCGCCGCGGAAGTCCTTGACGGTGACCGTCTGCAGCGCGCCGGTCGAGGCGCCACCGTCACCGAAGTTCACCGGGGTCATCTCCACGGTGTCGCCGGCCTGGGTCATGGAGAGCGTCCCGGCGGTGACCGAGGCGTTGAGCTTCTGGCTCCCCGGCGGGATGGGGGTGTTGTCGTTGACCTTGTACGCGATCGGGCCCGCCGCGGTGGCCGGGTCGTAGCTCGCGCCCTCGAAGGCGACGATGCCGGTGGTCGCGAGGTCGTTGACGACGAGCGAGGCGGTGAAGCCGCCCTGCGCGTCGGCGGTCGCGGAGGTCATGTCCGCCGTCGGGTTGGACCCTGCGATGGCCAGGACCGTGACGTTGGCGCCCGCGGTGAAGTGGCCACCGGTGACGGCGACCGCGGTGCCCGGGTCGCCCTGGGCCGAGCCCAGTGCCAGCGTGCGCGGGTTGGGGTTGGTCACCGGGCTCGCGGTGACGGTCTCGGAGACCGGCGCGGGCGGGGTGATGACCGTACAGACGGTGTCCAGCTCCAGGATGTAGCTGGTGTGGATGGTGTAGTCACCGGGCGACAGGGTGATGTCCCCCGGAGCGGTGACCACGAAGGTGCCGGTCATGACCAGCGCCGGGAAGGCGCCCTTGCCCGGGATCGGCGGGTTGCTCTTGGGGCCGGTCACGGCGACCGTGCCGGTCTGGGCGCCGCCGAGCACGACGCTGGCGCGGGGGGTGACGACATCGGCGGGCAGCGCGATGTCCGTCGGGTTGCTCGCGGCCGCCTTGGTGAGGGTGTAGGTGACGGTGACCGTGTCACCGACCTTCGGGTTCGCCGGTGCGACCGTCACGGTCGCGTTGGACACACCGTCGATGGGCGGCAGCCCGGCCACGGCGGGCGGGATGCAGTGGGTGTCGAAGTTCACGGCCGTCGCCGCCTGGGCGGGCGCCGCGAGCACCGCACCGCCCCCCACCATGAGTGCGGCGGCCCCGAGCACGGCGGCCAGTCTCCGTCCGCGCATGACGGATCTTCGCGCGTGAGCGATCATCTTGTCCCCTTGATCACGGTCCGGGCGCAGCGTCCCTTTTCCTCTGCGCCGACGCTGGACATTGAGACCGGGTGGCCGAGAGAAGTCAATGGAGCCGGACGACCAGATTTGACTGCCCGTCAGATGACGTGTCCGTACCGGTCAGGGGCGTTGTGGCGGCGGACATGCCGGGCCGCGGCACCGACGCTGCGTCGGTGCCACGGGTCCGGGTCAGCGGGTCCGAGCGGCCCTGCGGGTGAGCCAGAGCACGCCGGCGACACCGGCGAGCAGTACCGTGCCGCCGAAGGTGCCCAGCGCGACGGCGCTGTCGGCCGGACCGGTCTGCGGCAGAGTGGCGGAGTCGTCCGGCGGAGTCGTGGCACCACCGCTGCCGCCGCCCGCCGCCTTGACGTCCAGCGAGAGCGAGGGCTTGGGGCTGTTGGTGGCGTTGCAGGTCGTCACCGTGCCGAGGGCCTTGATGGTGAGCACCCCGGCCGTGAACGTGACCTTGCCCGACTTCTTGGGCGTGTAGGTGCCCGTCAGGTCATTGATCTTGATCGGGGAGTTGGCGGGGATCGCCGCGTCGTTCGGAGCGCCGGCCACCGACACCGTGCCGGGGTCCGCTCCCGCGACCTTGATCGTCGCGCTCGGGTTCATCGCCCCCTTGCCGAGTTCGATCGGGCTGGAGGAGACGCCCTTCTTGAAGGACATCGTGAGTTTGTAGCCGGAGCCGGACGGGACGCTCGTGATGTCGATGGGCGACACCGCGTCCTTCTTCCCGATCGGCGACTGACAGCTGTAGGCGACGTCCACGGTTTCGGCGTGCGCGGCCGGGGCGACCAGCAGCGCAGCTCCCCCCGCCGTCGCCGTCGCGAGGACCAGCACCCCACCGCGGGCGGCCGCTCTGCCGAGGACACTGTTCATGACGTGTTGCACAGGCTCTTCTCCCTTCCGTCACAAGTTACTGACGGCACATCAGATTCGGCGGCCGACAGTACGCCCGTGATCTTGGAGAGGGAAGAGACATTGCCTGCCCGGCGGGTCACCGGTACGTCGTGCACGGGCGGGGCCCGTGGCCCGGGGCCGGGGGAAGCCCTCCGGCGGGGCAGGAAAGGACGCCGGAGCACCTGCGTACGGGTGGTGTCCGAGGGAGACGGTGACACGGCGGCCGTGGCTCAAGCACCCACGCGCCGGCCGGCCGGATCACGTGCCAGGCGTTCGGCTCACGCGCCGGCCGGCCGGATCACGTGCCAGGCGTTCGGCTCACGTGCCGGGCGATCGGATCACGCTCCGGCGGGAGCCGCCAGTTCGGCCCAGACGGTCTTGCCGGGCCGCTCGGGGTGGCGCGCGACGCCCCAGTCGGAACAGAGGCGCTGCACGATGAACATGCCGTGCCCGCCGGGCCGGCCCGCCCGGTGCGGGACGCGGGGGGTCGGCTCGCCGTCGCCGCTGTCGGCGACTTCCAGTCGCAGCGCCTTGGGGCCGTGGATCAGTCGCAGCTCGTCGGGGCCGTTCGCGTGCAGGCACGCGTTGGTGACCAGCTCCGACACGACGAGCAGGACGTCCTCGGCCGCGGCCCGGAGCTCCGGAGTGGAGGCGGGCAGCCATCCCCAGGCCTGCAGCGCCTCGCGAGTGAAGTCGCGGGCGCGCGGCACGATGGCACTCTCACCCAGGAGCCGCAGAACGCGCGCGGATTCGACCTCGGGTGCGACGGTGTCGCCCGGGTCCGAACCGCGGTCATCCGCCGCGGGGGGCCGAGTGGTGCTCATCGACGCCTCACCTCACCGATGCCGACAGTTTCAGGAGTCTCCTGCCCGACGAATCCCCGAGGACACCTCGGAAGCTCTACCGAACAGGGTGGAGTGGGAGATCGCCGCGGCGACACTTCCGTCACTCCTGCAATGCCTCGTCCACAGTGGCGTGAACGGTGAACACGGCTTCGGCGCCCGTGATCTCGAACACACGCGCGACTACCGGCAGCATACCCGCCAGATGTACCTTCCCGCCCACCGCCTCGGCTTTCAGCCGGGCGCCCAGCAGGACGTTCAGTCCGGTGGAGTCACAGAAATCCAACGCGGAGCAGTCCACGACGAGCTTGGTGCAGCCCGCGGCGACACACGCTTCGAGCGGCTCGCTGAGCAGCTCCGCCGTGTGGTGGTCGAGCTCGCCCGCAGGCGTGACGACGGCGCACGTGCCGTGCTGTCGCACATCGACGTGCAACCGGTCCCGGCCGGCCGTACCGACCATCCCGCGGTCCATGTGCGCTCCTCTGGAATCTTGGGTCATGCGCACACCGAACCCTACGCGCATCGCGAATCACGCGGAAGCCGTCCCTCGGATGCCCGGTGGACGCCCCTCCAGTGCCTGCCGTCTGCCCCCTGCGGGGCACGGTAATCGCCTTTCGGACCGGTGACCGAAAATTTGCGCTAGCGGCGTGAAACGGGGTAGGGGTTGAACAACAGCTATCGAAAAACGGCCGCCTCGGAGGCGCAGCACACCGTACTAGAGGCATGGCACCGGCAGCCTGATGCCGCAACCGAGGGAGGAGAGCATGACACCCCGGCCTGACGCGATCATCGCGACGAAGACCCACCCGTCCACAGGCTCCGAACAGGAAGAGCTGGAAGAGCCGGAGGGCCTGGAGGGCCTCCCCGTGATACCCCCGTTCCAGACGGTGGGGCCGGTGGACGCACGCGCTCTGTCCAAGACTCTGTTCCTGCGCCTCGAGACGCTGGACGAGGGCACGTACGAGTACTCCTACGTCCGCAACACGCTCGTGGAACTCAATCTCGCCCTGGTGAGATTCGCCGCTGCCCGGTTCCGTACCCGCAGCGAGCCGATGGAGGACATCGTCCAGGTCGGCACAGTCGGCCTGATCAAGGCGATCGACCGTTTCGAACTCAGCCGCGGAGTGGAGTTCCCCACCTTCGCGATGCCGACGATCATCGGCGAGATCAAGCGCTTCTTCCGCGACACCAGCTGGTCCGTACGGGTCCCGCGCCGCCTGCAGGAGCTGCGGCTCGACCTGGCCAAGGCCGGCGACGAGCTCTCCCAGCAGCTGGACCGCTCGCCGAACGTGGCCGAGCTGGCCGCCCGGCTGGGCATCAGCGAGGAAGAGGTCATCGAGGGCATGGCCGCGAGCAACGCGTACACCGCGAGCTCGCTGGACGCCCAGGCCGACGAGGACGACTCCGAGGGTGCGCTCACCGACCGCATCGGCTACGAGGACACCGACCTCGAAGGCATCGAGTACATCGAGTCCCTGCGGCCGCTGATCGCCGAGCTCCCGGCGCGCGACCGCAAGATCCTCTCGCTGCGCTTCACCGGCAACCTCACGCAGTCGGAGATCGGCGAGGAGCTCGGTATCTCGCAGATGCACGTCTCGCGCCTGCTCTCCCGAACGCTGGCGCGCCTGCGGCGGGGGCTCCTCGTCGAGGAGTGACGGCCCGCACCGTCCGGCCGCCGGTCAGAGCGCGGGAACCCCGTCCTGCCACACGCGGCTGACCAGCGGCACACCCGGCCGGTAGGCCAGGTGCACATGGCTGGGGGCGTCGAGCAGCATCAGATCCGCTCGCGCCCCCGCCGTGATCCTTCCCACGTCGTCCCTGCGCAGCGCCCGCGCTCCGCCGAGCGTGGCCGCCGCGACCGCCTCGTCCGGCGTCATCCGCATGTCCCGGACGGCGACGGCGATGCAGAACGGCATCGAGCTGGTGAAGCTCGACCCCGGGTTGCAGTCCGTCGACAGCGCCACCGCGGCGCCCGCGTCGATCAGCCGGCGGGCGTCGGGGTACTCGGCGCGCGTGGAGAACTCGGCCCCGGGCAGCAGCGTCGCGACGGTCGCACCGCCGCAGGACGCGAGCGCGTCGACGTCCGCGTCCGTCAGGTGCGTGCAGTGGTCGGCGGACGCCGCCCCCAGCTCGACCGCCAGCCGCACGCCGGGCCCGTACGTCAGCTGGTTCGCGTGGACCCGCGGGATCAGCCCGGCCCGCGCGCCCGCGGTGAGGATCGCCCGCGCCTGGTCGCCGTCGAACGCCCCCTTCTCACAGAACACGTCCACCCAGCGGGCGTGCGGCGCGCACGCCTCCAGCATCGGCCCGGTGACCAGGTCGACGTAGCCGGCCGGGTCGTCCGCGTACTCCGGCGCGACGATGTGCGCGCCCAGGTACGTGGTCTCCGGCGTGTGCGCGGCGGCGATGCGCAGGCTGCGCGCCTCGTCGTGCGGGGTCAGCCCGTACCCGGACTTCGTCTCGATGGTCGTGGTGCCCTGCCGCCGCGCCTCGGCGACGTAGCGGGCCACGTTCGCGTCCAGCTCGGCGTCGCTGGCGGCCCGGGTCGCGGCGACCGTGGTCCTGATGCCGCCCGCGGTGTACGGCGTGCCGGACATCCGGGCGTTGAACTCCTGGGTGCGGTCACCGCCGAAGACCAGGTGCGAGTGCGAGTCGACGAACCCGGGCAGGGCCGCCCGGCCCCCCGCGTCGACGACCTCGTCCGCGGCGGGCGCCCGGCCGGCGGGGCCGACCCAGGCGATACGGCCCTCCGCCATGACCACCGCCGCGTCCGCGACCAGGCCGAGCGGCCCGGTGCCGAGGGACGGGTCGTTGGTGACCAGGCTGCCGATGTTGGTGATGACGGTCGTGGGCATCGCGCGGTCCTCCGGGGAAATGGGGGGGCACCTCCCAGCGGTAGCTGGGGGAGGTCAGGAACGCCGCAGCCGGGCCACGGCCTCGCCCATCGCCGCCGGGACGTCCGGCACCAGCTGGTGCGCACCGTCCCGGACGATGTGCCGCCCGCCGACCACCGTGTGCCGCACGTCCGCGGCGGTCGCGGCGAACACGGCCGTCTCCGCGGCCAGCCGCGGCAGCGTGCCGGCGGTGCGGACCGAGTCCAGGGCGACGGTGGTGAAGTCGGCGAGCGCGCCGGTCTCGATCCGGCCGGCGTCCGGCCAGCCGAGTGAGGCGTGGCCGTCGGCGGTGGCGGCCCGCAGCAGCTGGGCCGCGGTCCAGTGCCCGCGGGTGCGGGTGCGCAGCCGTTCGTCGAGCTCCAGGGCGCGGGCCTCTTCGAGCAGGTCGATCACGGCGTGGCTGTCGCTGCCGAGCGACAGCGGGCTCCCGGCGCGCTGGACGTCGCGCGCCGGACCGATGCCGTCGGCGAGGTCCCGTTCGGTGGTGGGGCACATGCAGACGACGGTGCCGCTGTCGCCGAGCAGCCGGATGTCCTCACCGGCGAGGTGGGTGGCGTGCACGGCGGAGGTCCGCGGGCCCAGCGCACCGTGGTCCGCGAGCAGCCGCGTCGGCGTGCGGCCGTGCGCCTTCAGACAGGCCTCGTTCTCGGCCGGCTGCTCCGACAGGTGGACGTGCAGCGGTGCGCGGCGCGCCGCCGCCCACTCCGCGGCCCGGGAGATCCCGGCCGGCGGTACGGCGCGCACCGAGTGGATCGCCGCGCCGATCCTGGCGTGGTCACGGTCCTTGAGGGCGTCGGCGCGCTCCGCCCAGGCGTCGGGGCCCGCGTCGGCGAAGCGCACCTGGTGCCGGTCGGGGGGCGCGCCGAATCCGGACGAGAAGTAGGCCGTGTCGAGCAGCGTGATCCGGATGCCCGCCTCGCCCGCGGCGGCGATCAGGGCCTCGCCCATGGCGTTGGGGTCGTCGTACGGCGTGCCGCCGGGCGCGTGGTGCAGGTAGTGGAACTCACCGACGCAGGTGATGCCGGCCAGCGCCATCTCCGCGTACACCGCCCGCGCGAGCGCGTAGTAGGTGTCTGGGTCGAGTTCCGCCGCGATCGAGTACATGATCTCGCGCCAGGTCCAGAAGGTGCCGGACCCGACCTGGACGGTGCCGCGCAGCGCCCGGTGGAAGGCGTGCGAATGCGCGTTGGCCAGCCCCGGCAGGGTGAATCCGCGCAGCGCGACGGCGCCGGGGGGCGGGGTGTCGACTCCGGTCCTGACGGCGGCGATCCGGCCGTCGGCGGTGTCGATCGCCACGCCCGGCTCGACGACCCCGTTGAGCCAGGCGTGTTCCGTCCAGTACGTCAGCTGCACGCGAGACCTTCCAGTACGTCGGCGAGCGCGGTCACCCCGGCGAGGCAGTCGTCCTCGGCGGCGGTCTCGGCGGGTGAGTGCGAGACGCCGGTGGGGTTGCGTACGAACAGCATGGCGGTCGGGGCGCTCGACGACAGGATCCCGGCGTCGTGTCCCGCGCCGGTCGGCAGCACCGGGGCGGCACCGCCGAGCAGTTTGGCGACCTCGTCGCGCAGCGCGTGCTGGAACTCGACGACCGGGGTGAACGACTCGCGGGTGACGCGGACGTCGATGCCGTCGCGGGCCCCCCGCTCGGCGGCGGCGGCCTCGATCCCGGCCACCACCCGGTCCAGGGTCTCCTGGTCGGCGGCCCGGGAGTCGAGCCAGCCGCGCACGAGCGAGGCGATGGCGTTGACGCCGTTGGGTTCGACGCTCACCTTGCCGAAGGTGGCCAGCGCCCCGGCGGCCCGGGCCTCCCGGCGGGCGGCCAGCACCGTGTCGGCGTAGCTGAGCATCGGGTCGCGGCGGTCCTCCAGGCGGGTGGTGCCGGCGTGGTTGGCCTCGCCGTGGAAGTCGAACCGCCAGCGGCCGTGCGGCCAGATGGCGGACGCGATGCCGACGGCGTCACCGCTCAGGTCCAGCGCCCGGCCCTGCTCGACGTGGAGTTCCACGAACGCGCCGATGCGGGCGAGCCGCTCCGGGTCCGGGCCGATGGCGGCGGGGTCGTAGCCCGCCTTCTCCATGGCCTGCGGCAGGCTGACGCCGTCCGCGTCCCGCAGTGCGTACGCCTTGTCCTTGGTGAGCTGCCCGGCGGCCAGCCGTGATCCGACGCAGGCGAGCCCGAAGCGGGCGCCCTCCTCGTCACCGAAGTTGACAATGGCCAGCGGCTTGGCGAACGCCGCGCCGCGCTCGCGCAGTTCGTCGAGGGCGGCGAAGGACGAGACGACGCCGAGCGGCCCGTCGAAGGCGCCACCGTCCGGCACGGAGTCCAGGTGCGAGCCCGTGACGACGGCTCCGCCTGCGGCGGGATCGCCCAGCCACGCCCACTGGTTGCCGTTCCGGTCGACCTCGTACGTCAGCCCGCGTTCCGCGGCCTGCGCACGGAACCACGCCCGGCAGTCCAGGTCGGCGCCGCTCCAGGCGTAGCGGCGGTATCCACCGGAGACGGAGCTGCGGCCGATGGGCAGCAGCTCCGTCCACATGCTGTGGAAACTCACTGGGAGTCGCCCTCGCGCATCGGGATCCGCACGCCGCGCTCGTCGGCGATCTCGTCGGCGCGGTCGTATCCGGCGTCCACGTGCCGGATGACGCCCATGCCGGGGTCGTTCGTCAGCACCCGGCGGATCTTCTCGCCCGCGAGCTTCGTGCCGTCCGCGACCGTGACCTGTCCGGCGTGCAGGGAGCGGCCCATGCCGACGCCGCCGCCGTGGTGGATGGAGACCCAGGACGCGCCGGAGGCGACGTTGACCATGGCGTTGAGCAGCGGCCAGTCGGCGATGGCGTCGGAACCGTCGAGCATCGCCTCGGTCTCGCGGTACGGCGAGGCCACCGAGCCGCAGTCCAGGTGGTCGCGCCCGATGACGACCGGCGCGGCCAGCTCACCGCTGGCGACCATGTCGTTGAAGCGCTCGCCGGCCTTGTCGCGCTCGCCGTAGCCGAGCCAGCAGATGCGGGCGGGCAGGCCCTGGAAGTGGACCTTGTCCTGCGCCAGCTTGATCCAGCGGTGCAGCGACTCGTTCTCCGGGAACAGGTCCAGGATCGCCTTGTCCGTCTTGTGGATGTCCGACGCCTCGCCGGAGAGCGCCGCCCAGCGGAACGGCCCCTTGCCCTCGCAGAACAGCGGACGGATGTAGGCGGGTACGAACCCGGGGAAGTCGAACGCCCGCCCGTACCCCGCGAGCTGCGCCTCCCCGCGGATCGAGTTTCCGTAGTCGAAGACCTCGGCGCCGGCGTCCATGAAGCCGACCATGGCCTCGACATGGCGGGCCATCGACTCGCGGGCCCGGATGGTGAAGTCGGCGGGCTTCTCGGCCGCGTACGTGGCCATCTCGTCGAACGGGATACCCACCGGCAGATAGGCCAGCGGGTCGTGCGCGGAGGTCTGGTCGGTGACGATGTCGATCGGCGCGCCCTCGGCGAGCATCTGCGGCAGCAGCTCCGCCGCGTTGCCGAGCAGCCCGATCGACAGCGGCTCGCGCCGGTCACGGGCCTCGGTGGCGAGCTGCATCGCGTGCGCCAGGGAGTCGGCCTTGACGTCCAGGTAGCGGTGCTCGATGCGGCGGGAGATCGCGCGCGGATCGACGTCGATGCAGATCACGACGCCGCCGTTCATGGTGACGGCCAGCGGCTGGGCGCCGCCCATGCCGCCGAGCCCGGCGGTGAGCGTGATGGTGCCGGCCAGCGTGCCGTCGACCCCCTTACCGATGGAACGCAGCTTGGCGGCGACCGCGGCGAAGGTCTCGTAGGTGCCCTGGAGGATTCCCTGGGTGCCGATGTAGATCCACGAGCCGGCCGTCATCTGGCCGTACATGGTCAGGCCCAGCGCCTCAAGCCGCCGGAACTCCTCCCAGTTGGCCCAGTCGCCGACCAGGTTGGAGTTGGCGATGAGCACCCGGGGCGCCCACTCGTGCGTCTGCATCACGCCGACGGGACGGCCGGACTGGACGAGCATCGTCTCGTCCTGTTTCAGCGTCCGGAGGGTGCGGATCATGGCGTCGAACGAACGCCAGTCGCGGGCGGCCTTGCCGGTGCCTCCGTAGACGACCAGCTTCTCGGGGTGCTCGGCGACCTCCGGGTCGAGGTTGTTCTGCAGCATCCGCAGCGCGGCTTCCTGCTGCCATCCCTGAGTGCTCAGTTCCGTACCGCGCGGCGCCCGCACGATCCTCGGTCCCGACATCGGCCCGGCCTCCCTCTGCTCCTCGATGGATCTATCCATTCATATCCTGTCCTGATGAATACATCTAGTCAACAGGCTGGGGGTACCCCGGCCGGAGGCCGGGGGATGGCAATGCCCCCGGCCGGGTGATGGGATGGCCGGTATGACGTCGGACGCGACAGCACGACGGGGCCACGCGCTGCGCGCCGCAGTGGATCAGAATCTACTCTCACCGGACATACCAGTCATCGGCCTCCTGGACGTCACCGGCATCCACGAGGCCGTGGCCGCCCTCCAGGAGGCCTTCGCCCCTCCCGGTGCGACCGTCACCCACACGTTCGCGGTCAAGGCCGCCGCGCTCGTCCCGGTCCTGCGGCTGCTCGCCGGTCTCGGCCTGGGCGCGGAGGTCGCCAGTCCGGGCGAACTCGCCATCGCCCGCGCCGCGGGCGTGCCGGCCGGCCGCGTCGTCCTGGACTCTCCCGCCAAGACCGTCGCCGAACTGCGCGAAGCGCTCGCCCTGGGCATCGCCGTGAACGCCGACAACCCGCAGGAACTCACCCGCCTGGACGCACTGGTCGCCGCAGCCCCGACCGCCTCACCCATCGGCCTGCGCGTCAATCCGCAGGTCGGCGGCGGCAGCATCGGCGCCATGAGCACCGCGACCGCCACCTCGAAGTTCGGCATCGCGCTGCGCGACGACGGCGCCGAGGAATGGGTCCTCCGCGCCTACGCCGACCGCCCCTGGCTCAACCGCGTGCACACCCACACCGGCTCCCAGGGCGTACCGCTCGACCTCATGGCGGCGGGCGTCCGAGCCGCCTACGACCTCGCGGAGCGCGTCAACGCGGCTGCCGGCCGCCGGCAGGTCACCACCCTCGACATCGGCGGCGGCCTCCCCGTCAACTTCACCTCCGACGAGGTCACGCCGGCCTTCCACGACTACGCGCGCCTGCTGCGCGCCACGGTCCCCGGCCTCTTCGACGGCCGCTACCGCCTCGTCACCGAGTTCGGCCGCTCACTGCTGGCCAAGACGGGCACCGTCCTGGCCCGCGTCGAGTACACGAAGTCGGCCGGCGGCCGCCCCATCGCGATCACCCACGCAGGCGCGCAACTCGCCACCCGCACGGTCTTCGCCCCCGACGCCTGGCCGCTGCGCGTCGAAGCCCTCGACGCCGGGGGCCGCCCCAGGATCGGCGACCCCGTCGTCCAGGACGTGGCCGGCCCGTGCTGCTTCGCCGGCGACCTCCTGGCCCGGGCCCGCCCCCTCCCCCTCCTTGCGGAGGGCGACCTCATCGCCCTCCTCGACACCGGCGCGTACTATTTCTCCACCCACTTCGCGTACAACTCGCTACCGCGACCGGCGGTGTACGGCTACCACGCCTCCCCGGACGGGTCGGTGAGGTTCGCGCTGGTGCGCGCGGCCCAGACGACGGAAGAACTCCTGGCAGAGAGCGGCGCGGCGGAGAGCGAAGCGCTGATGGGGCTCGGGCGGAGCTGAGGGGGCGAGCCCGCCGGCCCCCGCGCCGAGCCGTTCCGCCGCGGCGCCGACGGACACGGGCGGCCGATGTCAGCGTCCACCCGCACGAGTGATGGCATCACTCAATCGGTGAACAGCCCCCGCGCCGCCGCCCGCGCGTCGAACTCCTCCAGGCGCGCCTGCGCGTCCGGCAGGTGGTCGCACATCGACTCCAGCAGGACGCGTCCGAGAAGCATCGGCGCGCACGCCGTGTCGAAGGCGAGCCCCGTGCCCACCGCGGCCGGCAGCAGCAGGTCCGAGCAGGCGGCGACCGGGGCGAACGCGCTGTCGGCCACGGTCACGACCGTCAGTCCGGCCTGCCGCGCGTACGTCAGGGCCTCGACGACCTCACGGGGGTGCCTCGGCAGGGCGAAGCAGAGCAGCGCGCTCGCCCCGGCCCGGACCGCGCCGTCGACGCGGTCGGCGAACATCGTGCCGCCCTCGTCGAGCAGCCGGACGTCGGGGTGGACCTTCGCGGCGAAGTACGCGAAGCCGCGCGCCTGCGCGCCGGCCGCGCGCAGACCGAGGACCGGCAGCGGACGGGACGCGGCGAGCACCGCGCCGGCGCGGGCGACGGGCGCGGGGTCGGCGAGGAGCGCGGCGAGGTGCCGGAGGTTCTCGATCTCGGCGTGCACGGCCTGCTGGTACTCGTTGAACGCGGCGGCCTCGGGGCCGGGCCGGACCGGCGCGACCTCCCGCAGGTGGCGGCGCAGCGCCGGGTAGCCGTCGAAGCCGAGGGCGACGGCGAAGCGGGTGACGGACGGCTGGCTGACCCCGGCGAGCTCGGCGACCTCGACGCTGGACAGGAACGGCGCGTCGGCCGACCGGCGCACCAGGCAGTGGGCGATCCGGCGCTGCGTGGGGGTCAGCCGGTGGGACTCGAACAGCTTCAGCAGCCGCGCCGAGGCGCCCTCGCCGGCGCCCGCGCCCGCCTCCGCGGCGTCGCCCCCGTCCTCCGTCGTACCCATCTACGTCCTCCTGGCCCATTCAGTCGTCGCTGACTCTGCATGAATCCATGCAGCATTGGCAAGGAGTGTCCACCGGACGCACCTGACACCGAACCGGCCACCGAACCGGCTACACCGCGGGCAGCCGCCCCTTCTGCGGCTTGCCCATCGCGTTGCGCGGCAGTTCGTCCAGGAACCGGACCTTGCGCGGCCGCTTGTGCACCGACAGGTGCTGGGCCACGAAGTCCATCAGCTCGGCCTCGCCCACCCCGTCCGCGACGACGAAGGCGACGATCTCCTGGCCCAGGTCCTCGTGCGGTGCGCCCACCACCGCCGCCTCCCGGACCGCGGGGTGGTCGAGCAGCGCGCTCTCCACCTCGCCCGCGCCGATGCGGTAGCCGCCGGACTTGATGAGGTCGGTCGAGGCGCGGCCGACGATCCGGTGCATGCCGTCCGGCTCCGCCGTCGCCATGTCGCCGGTGCGGAACCACCCGTCGGCGGTGTAGGAGGCGGCGGTGGCCTCCGTACGGCCGAGGTAGCCGTCGAAGAGCGTGCCGGAACGGATCTGCAGCTCGCCGACGGTGGCGCCGTCGTGCGGGACGGGAGCGCCGTCCTCGTCCACCAGCCGGGTCTCCACACCCGGCAGCGGCAGCCCGACCGAGCCGGGGCGCCGTTCGCCGGCCGCCCGCGTGCTGAGCGTGATCAGCGTCTCCGTCATGCCGTACCGCTCCACGGGACGCTGTCCGGTGAGCGCCTCCAGGTCGCGGAAGACGGGTGCGGGCAGCGGGGCGCTGCCCGAGACGAGCAGCCGGGCGCCGGACAGCGCCCGCGCGGCGGCCGGGTCGCGCACCACGCGCGACCAGACCGTCGGTACGCCGAAGTAGAGGCTGCCGCCGGCCGCCGCGTAGGCCTGCGGGGTCGGCCGTCCGGTGTGCACCAGCCGGCTGCCGGTGCGCAGCGCGCCGAGGACGCCCAGCACCAGGCCGTGCACGTGGAACAGCGGCAGCCCGTGCACGAGCGTGTCGTCGGCGGTCCACTCCCAGGCGTCGGCGAGCGCGTCGAGGTCGGCGGCGATCGCGCCGCGCGAGACCACGACGCCCTTGGGCGGGCCGGTCGTGCCCGACGTGTAGAGGATGAGCGCGGCTTCCTTCGGCGCCGGCTCGGGCCCGCTCCGGTCGGCCCGCTCGGCGAAGTCGACGGGGAGCAGCGCCGCGCCGGAGTCGCCCAGGATGTGGTTCTGCTCGGCCGGCCCCGCGTCCGGCGGCACCGGGACCACCGGCACGCCGGCCAGCAGGCCGCCCACCACGGCGGCCACCGTCTCCAGCGACGCCGTCGCCCGCACCGCGAACGCCGGGGCGCCCGCCACCCGCGCCGCGACCGCGCCCGCCGCGCCGAGCAGTTCCTCGTACGAGCACGAGCGCCCCGCGACGGTCACGGCGTCGGGCCGGTCCGCGCCGCCGGACGCGGTGAGGGCCGTCAGCAGGGAGGGAACGGTTGGCAGCGGCACGGGTGTGCTCCTCTGAAGGTCTCTGGCCGAGATGTCTCTCTCCGAGAGTCTGCCCCGCGGCGCCGTCGGCGGGAGGGGGCACCCCCGAGAAGAATCGGGGGTTTCCCCCAGTGCCGCGCGCCGCCGCGCTTTGTACGGTGGCGTCATGGACGCCCGCGACCCGGAACTCAAGAAGGAACTCGCCGCCACCCTGCAGGCCCGCAAGGACCTCGGTGCGGAGTACGAGTCGGAACTGGTCGACTCGTTCATGGAGAAAGTGGACCAGCGCCTCGACAGCCACGTCGAGCAGCGGGTCCGCCGCCAACTGGCCGAGCAGCAGACCTCGTTCGCCCGCGCCGGGCGCAACCCCGGCCACCCGGAGCCCAACGCGCGCTTCGCTCGCTACGGCTTCGCCGGCTTCACGATGATCGCCGCGATCCCGCTCTCCGCGATCGGTGTGGTCAACGCGGGGGGCGGCGGTCTGTTCATCACCTGGGCGGGCATCGTGGGCGTGAACGTCGCCCAGTCCCTCGGTCACATCTTCGCGGGGGACCGCGGCGAGCGCCGCAGGAAGTCCGACAGCGACTGGGACTAGGACTACGACCAGACGGCCGATCGCAGGAGTCCCGGAGCGGGGAGTCCGGAGCGGGCCGGAAGAAGGAGGAGCGGGGACCGCCGCACCCCCGGTCGCCCGGGGGGCGGGACGACGGCGGTCCCCGTTTCGGACGCGGGCCGGGTCAGGACCAGACACCGCGTCCAGGGAGGGTCACCTCAGCCGTCCGGGAGCCGCTCCGGAGTTCCTGGGTGCCACATCCTGTGGTGCCGGGCTTCTCTTCCCGGCGGACACCAATCTGCCCGACGCGTGTTAAGCGCGTGCTGCGGTCGCATGACGCGGATGTAGCACTTTCGGATCCCCGGATGAACAGCAGGCCACGGGCCCAACGACGTTCCCTCCGCGGGCTGCTGACACCTGAAGGCCGGCGCGGCGGCGGTTCAGCGCTGCGCGATGGTGAGGTTCTTGGCGATCTTCTCGGTGAACGCCACGCCGGCGGCGCCCAGGTCGGCGGACTGGACCGCGTAGAACGTCGTGATCACGCTGTTGCCGACGCGGGTCGCGATCAGGGTGGTGCCGCCCTCCCAGTGGTCCGAGGTGAGCACGGCCTTGATGGACTGGCCGTTCGATCCCGCTATCGGGCCGCTCTTGACCTTCACCGGGACCGGCGCGCCGCTGTCGGAGTCGGTGAAGTGCGCGCAGCGGGTGAAGGCCTGCTGGATGCGCGTCATGACGGTCTGCGCGCCGGCGCCGCGGAAGGTGTCGACCTCCTGGCTGAACTCCTCCCGCTTGGGGTTGAGGAAGTCGCCCTGGGCGAACGCCGCGCTCTCGATCCCGGCGATACGGATCCAGCCGGTCTGCTCCAGTGCCCCGCACGCTCCGGGGGCGCCGTCCTCGGACTCCGGGGCGAGCTCCAGGCCGCTGTCCCGCGTGGCGTCCGCGTTGGCCCGGTACCCCTTGGGCAGCACGTCGCCCCGCAGCAGGACCGCCCGCAGCTTGTCCCCGGTGAGCAGCCTGGCCGCCTTGGCGGCGGGGCTCGCGGTGGCGGGCGACGTGGTCGCGGCGGGCTTCGTCGAAACGCTTCCGGCCGCGGAGTCCGTGCCCGACGAGCAGGCGGCGAGCGCCAGCGGCAGGAGCATCAGGGAGGCAGCGCGGAGCGCGGCGGGGGTGCGGGGGGTCATGACGGGCCGTTCTGCTGGGCGGGAGAGGATGCGGGGCCCGGTCCGGAACCAATCGTTCCGCCGGGCGAGCAGAAAATACACGAGGCCCCCTCCCGGTCCGGGAGGGGGCCTCGTCCTCCGCGCGCTCTCGCGGCTCCGCGGACTACTTCGCCAGGAACGCGAGCAGGTCCTGGCGGCTCACCACGCCGGTCGGCTTGCCCTCGACGAGGACGATCGCCGCGTCGGACCTGGTGCCCAGAACCTTCATCAGGTCGGAGACCGGCTCGCCGGAACCGACCTGCGGCAGCGGTCCGCTCATGTGCTTCTCCAGCGGGTCGCCCAGCATGGCGCGCTTGGCGAACAGCGCGTCCAGGAGGTCCCGTTCGGTGACGGAGCCGATGACCTCGGCCGCCATCACGTCCGGGTGACCGGCGCCCGGCTTGACGATCGGCATCTGCGACACGCCGTACTCGCGGAGCACGTCGATCGCCTCACCGACGGTTTCCTCCGGGTGCATGTGCAGGAGCTGCGGGATGCCGCCGCCCTTGTGCTCCAGCACGTCGGCGACGCGGGCCTGGCCGCTGCCCTCGTCGAGGAAGCCGTGCGACGCCATCCACTCGTCGCTGAAGATCTTCGACATGTAGCCGCGGCCGGAGTCCGGCAGCAGGACGACGACGACGTCGTCCGGGCCGAGCTTCTCCGCGACGCGCAGCGCCGCGACGACCGCCATGCCGCAGGAGCCGCCGACGAGCAGGCCCTCCTCCTTGGCGAGGCGGCGGGTCATCTGGAAGGAGTCCTTGTCGGACACGGCGACGATGCCGTCCGCGACCTCACGGTCGTAGGCGGTCGGCCAGAAGTCCTCGCCGACACCCTCGACCAGGTACGGGCGCCCGGAGCCGCCGGAGTACACCGAGCCCTCGGGGTCGGCGCCGATGACCTGGACGCGGCCCTCGCTGGCGTCCTTCAGGTAGCGGCCGGTGCCCGAGATGGTGCCGCCGGTGCCGACGCCCGCGATGAAGTGCGTGATCCGCCCCTCCGTCTGCTCCCACAGCTCGGGGCCGGTGGAGTGGTAGTGCGACAGCGGGTTGTTCGGGTTGCTGTACTGGTCCGGCTTCCACGCGTTCGGGGTCTCGCGCACCAGCCGGTCGGAGACGTTGTAGTACGACTCCGGGTGGTCGGGGTCCACGGCGGTCGGGCAGACCACGACCTCCGCGCCGTACGCCCGGAGCACGTTGATCTTGTCGAGCGACACCTTGTCCGGGCAGACGAAGATGCAGTGGTAGCCCTTCTGCTGCGCGACGATCGCGAGGCCGACACCGGTATTGCCGGACGTCGGCTCGACGATCGTGCCGCCGGGCTTCAGCTCACCGCTCTGCTCCGCGGCCTCGATCATCCGGACCGCGATGCGGTCCTTGACCGAGCCTCCGGGGTTGAAGTACTCGACCTTGGCCAGGACGGTCGCCTGGATGCCCTCGGTCACGTTGTTGAGCCGCACCAGCGGGGTGTTGCCGACGAGACTGATCATCGAGTCGTGGAACTGCACCATTGTCTCCGGGTTCTCCGTGAATGTGCGGCAAGCCTATGGCCTAACGCGCCGTCTCTCAGCTCGTCCGTGGCTCGATCGCTTCTCCTTCCCTCCCCCCTAATGTCGGTTGATCACCACTACGGCACGTTGCAGCGGGCGCGCCACGGGGCAACAAGATGTTGTACGCACAAAGCACGGGAGGTGAGCGGGGTCGATGTCGAGGGCGAGGGTGGCACGGCGGATTGCGACCGCGGCGGCATTCGGGGGTGGCGGGATCAGTCTGCTGGGCGGGGCTGCCATCGGAGTACTGCTGGCCGAGGTCAGCCTGGCGAAACGGACGGTCGGCGGCTCCGACGACGTACCGCCGCGCGCGGACGGCCGATACGGGTCGGCGTTCGCCCACCGAACGGGTGACGTTCCGCTGCGGCTCGGCTTCCTCGGCGACTCGACCGCGGCCGGGCAGGGCGTGCACCGGGCGCGCGAGACCCCGGGCGCGCTGCTCGCCTCCGGGCTCGCGGCGGTCGCGGAGCGTCCCGTCACCCTGGTGAACGTGGCGAATCCGGGAGCACAGTCCAACGACCTGGCGCGCCAGGTCGCCCTGCTGCTCGACGTGGGCGCACCGCCCCCGGACGTCTGCGTGATCATGATCGGCGCGAACGACGTCACCCATCGGATGCCGCCCGCGAAGTCCGTCCGTCTGTTGTCGGAAGCGGTCCGCCGGCTGCGCGCGGCGGGCAGCGAGGTGATCGTCGGCACCTGTCCCGACCTGGGATCCGTGGAGCCGGTGTACCAGCCGCTGCGCTGGGTGGCCCGCCGGATGAGCCGCCAGCTCGCCGCCGCGCAGACCATCGGGGTGGTCGGCCTGGGCGGGCGTTCGGTCTCGCTCGGCGATCTGCTCGGTCCCGAGTTCGAGGCGCACCCGCGCGAGATGTTCGGCCCGGACAACTACCACCCCTCCGCGGAGGGGTACGCGACGGCGGCCATGGCCATGCTGCCGACGCTCTGCGCCTCGCTGGGCGTGTGGCCGGAGGACGAGCACCCGGACGAGCTGCGCGGCGAGAGCTTCCTGCCGGTGGCGCAGGCTGCGGCGGAGGCCGCGTCCGAGGGCGGCACCGAGGTGGTCGCGGCAGCGCACGGCGTCTTCGGGCCCCGCGGGCGCTGGGCACTGCTCAAGCACCGCCGCCGTCAGCGGCTGCCGCACGCCGCCGAACCGGCGGCCACGTCGTCGTCGGCCTGACGGGACGGCGGACGACGTCCTCATCGGCCTGACGGGGGCGGACGACGTCACACACCGGCGCCGACCGGCGCATACGCGTCGGCCGGCACCGGTGACCGCGGGCACGGGCGGTCCCGGCCCGGGGGTGCGGCCGGGCACCGGACTAAGCGCTCGCTCAGAAAGAGTCCCGTGTCACAGCCCACAGCCCGTGACTCCTCTCGATACGTACAGGTAACTTCCCAGAGAGTCCTGAGTCCTGCCGCCTCGACGAGGAGTGTGTGTCGCGATGCCCGAAGCCGTGATCGTCTCAGCCGCCCGATCCCCCATCGGCCGCGCCTTCAAGGGATCCCTCAAGGATCTGCGCCCTGACGACCTGACCGCCACGATCATCCAGGCCGCCCTCGCGAAGGTCCCGGAGCTGGACCCGCGGCTGATCGACGACCTGATGCTCGGCTGCGGTCTCCCCGGCGGCGAGCAGGGCCACAACCTCGGCCGGATCGTGGCCGTGCAGATGGGCATGGACCACCTGCCGGGCTGCACGGTCACCCGCTACTGTTCCTCGTCGCTCCAGACGACCCGCATGGCGCTGCACGCCATCAAGGCCGGCGAGGGCGACGTCTTCATCTCGGCCGGTGTCGAGATGGTGTCGCGCAGCATCAAGGGCAGCTCGGACGGCCTGCCGGACACCAAGAACCCGCTCTTCGCCGACGCCGAGCTGCGCACGCTGGGCCGCGCCGAGAAGGGCGGCGGCGAGTGGCACGACCCGCGCGAGGACGGGCTGATCCCGGACGCGTACATCTCGATGGGCCAGACCGCCGAGAACCTCGCCGCGATCAAGGGCATCACCCGCGCCGACCAGGACGAGTTCGGCGTGCGGTCGCAGAACCTGGCGGAAGCCGCCATCAAGAACGGCTTCTGGGAGCGGGAGATCACCCCGGTCACGCTGCCCGACGGCACGGTCGTCTCCCAGGACGACGGCCCGCGCGCGGGCGTCACCCTGGAGGGCGTCCAGGGCCTGAAGCCGGTCTTCCGCCCCGACGGCACGGTCACCGCGGGCAACTGCTGCCCGCTCAACGACGGCGCCGCCGCCCTCGTGATCATGTCCGACGTGAAGGCGCGGGAGCTGGGCATCACCCCGCTCGCCCGGGTCGTCTCCACCGGCGTCTCCGGCCTCTCCCCCGAGATCATGGGCTACGGCCCGGTCGAGGCGTCGAAGCAGGCGCTCCAGCGCGCCGGCCTGGGCATCGGCGACATCGACCTGGTCGAGATCAACGAGGCGTTCGCCGCGCAGGTCATCCCGTCCTACCGCGACCTCGGCGTGGACCTGGACCGGCTGAACATCAACGGCGGCGCGATCGCCGTGGGCCACCCCTTCGGCATGACGGGCGCCCGCATCACCGGCACCCTGATCAACTCGCTGCAGTTCCACGACAAGCAGTTCGGCCTGGAGACGATGTGCGTCGGCGGCGGCCAGGGCATGGCGATGGTCATCGAGCGGCTGAGCTGAGTCGCAGCGGAGGGTAGGGACCGTCCGAGGAACGAGGGCGGTACCTGCCCGCAGCGGAGGCGAAGCTCAGCGCGACCAGCAACATCGAGCGGCTGAGCTGAGTCGCAGCGGAGGGTAGGGACCGTCCGAGGAACGAGGGCGGTACCTGCCCGCAGCGGAGGCGAAGCTCAGCGCGACCAGCAACATCGAGCGGATTTCGTCATCCTTCTGCCGTCACGCCGTGTGATCTAAGTCGCAATAGAACCGCCCCCGGGTTGTTATACGAGCCCGGGGGCGGTGCGTTTTCGCAGGTCAGAGGGGTCCCACCCGGATGGCCCAGGACCTCAGACCCACCCAATTCGTGACGTTCCGCACTGCACAGGGCAGAGGTTTACCGGCACAGTGATGTGTGGGGGATGTTTCGCCCACTCGACAGTGGGCACTGCTCGGGATCACGTCAGTCGGGAGTACGTCTGTGAGCGCCCTGTTCTCCATCTTGCTGGTGGTCGCGGTCATCGCCGTGGCCCTGGGATCTGCCGCCCTGTTCTCCGCCCGCGGTCTGCGCCGTGAGCTCGCCGGTCTGCGCGGCGATCTCGCGGTCGCCGGCGCCGCCGACGGTGCCGGCAGCACGTCCGTGCCGGCCGCCCGGTCGGTGCCCGCCGACGAGATACGCGCCGCCGTCGCGGACGCGCTCGCCGACGAGCGGGAGCGCGAGCTCGCCGAGGCGCGGGCCTTCTGGGCCGAGCAGGAAGCCCGCGAGTCCGCGGACACCCCGTTCTTCCGCGGTGGCATCCCCGCGGCGGGCGCCGACTACGCCGAGTACGAGATCCCGACGGTGCTGCCGTTCCTGCCCCGGCAGTCCGACCTCGCCGGGCTGGAGTCCGAGCTGGCCGTGCCGGCTCCGGGCTTCTTCCCGCACCCCTCGGCGCAGGACCAGGCCGAGTACCCGGACTTCCCGGACCTGCACAGCGTCCCCGGCCCCTCCGTCGTCGCCGATCCGGACCAGACGGCCACCCGCCTCACCGACCTCGCCGAGGGCCGCGTACCGCTCGCCGACGTCCGTCCGGGCCCGCTCGGCACGCTGGACGTGTACGTCTTCGCCGACGGCACCACGCTCTGCATGACCCCGGGCCACCGGGAGACCGCCCTGCTGCTCTCCGAGGCGCTGGAACGCGGTCAGGCCCCCGTCCTGCTCGGCGGCTCCGCCGTGGGCGGCGCGTACGCCCTGACGTTCACCTACGGCGACGAGAGCGTCTTCATCCTCGCCGACCGGGTCGTCGCCTCCCTCTGAGCCACCACGAGGACCCGGCCGGCCCGCCGGACCCGTGCGCCCCCTCAGACCCCTCAGACCCGTCCGACCCCCGCACGCCGCGCGGCCCCGTCGATCCGGACGAGGGCCGCTTCGAGCACCTCGCCGCGCTCCGGGCGCAGTTCGAGCGCCGCCGCGAGGTCGTTCCCGGCCACCGCGATCTGGTCGCCCACGGTGAAGGCGCCGTCGTCCGGCATCAAGGCCGGTTCCCGCCCGGGGAATTCAAGCCGCTGTGCTTCCACAGCGAGCCATCGCGCCAGTTCAAGGCCCACTTCGGCAGCACCGCCGCCCAGCCGGCTCTGGGGCAGGGCGCGAAATCGGCCCGCCAATCGGTCAACGGCGGAGCGCAAAGGAGTGCAGTCGGGCATGTCGGCGAGCGTACCGGGGGCGTGTATCCCGGCCACGCACTCACATCCGCCTGCCAGGGATGGTTGCCAACACCGCAACAGTCAGGCACGGTGAGATGACCGGACACCGTATACCGGAGGCGCCGATGTCCCAGATCTTCTCCGAGGAAACCCACCGGAACCTGCTCTCCCGCATCCCTCATTGCACCGGCCGCGAAGTACGCGACTGGCTCCGCGCGGTCGATGACGGCCCAGCCTTCCTCCGCTTCGACGAGAAAGTCAGCTGGCTCCGCAGCGAACATGATCTGTCCTACGGACACGCCAAGGCGATCGTCCACGAATACGACTTGAGGCGGGCAGCCCGCAATCTCCGGTAGCCCCGGGCGTACGACGACGGGCCCCCGGGAGGCACTGCCTCCCGGGGGCCCGTCATGTACGGGGTGACGCGGCCGGATCAATCCCTCAGGATCGAGATCAGCCGCAGCATCTCCAGGTAGATCCACACCAGCGAGAGCGTCAGGCCGAAAGCGGCCAGCCACGACTCGTTCTGCGGAGCGCCGTAGCGGAGGCCGTCCTCGATCTGCTTGAAGTCGAGCGACAGGAAGAACGCGCCCAGGCAGATGGCGATGACGCCGACGATGATGCCCAGCGGACCGTTGCTGCGCAGGCCGCCGTCAGGGGCGGCGCCGAACAGGACGAACAGCAGGTTCACGAACATCAGCAGCACGAACCCGATGGCGATCGCCATGCCGATGCGCTGGTAGCGCGCGGTCACGCGGATCAGCCGGGTCTTGTAGGCGACGAGCATGCCGACGAAGACCGCCATCGTGCCCAGCACAGCCTGGAGCGGAGCTCCGGACCACACGTTGTTGTACATGTGGCTCCACACGCCGAGGAAGATTCCCTCGAAGAACGCGTAGGCCAGGATCAGGGCGGGCACCGGCGTCGCCTTGAACGCCTGGATCATGCCGAAGACCAGGGCAACCAGTGAGAAGGCCACCGCGATGCCCAGGTTCACCGGCAGCAGCGCCCACGCCAGCGCCGCACCCACGACCACCGTCCCCAGCGTCATGCCCGTCCGCATGACGACGTCGTCCATCGTCATGCGGCCGGTCTGTGCGGGACCGGCCGGCGGGGCCTGGTACATCTGCTGGAGCTGCTCGGGGGTGAGTTGCTGCTGGTCCGCCGTGGCGTACGGGTTACCGCCCTGCGCGTACGGGTTTCCACCCTGCGGCGCGTTCGGGTTCCCCTGCTGCGCGTACGGGTTCCCCGACCCCTGCGGGGCCGCGCCCTGCTGCTGCGTGCCGAAGCCCGCGTATCCGTCACCGCGGCTGAAGCCTCGCCGCGAGAAGACCGGGTTGCTGCTCCTCATCTCACTCCTCCATGGCCGCGCGTTACGGCATTGCCCCAAGAGTAATGGGTTAGCAAAGAAGACGGAGTACAGCCGGAGGAGGATCTTCTGTCGCGCGCGCCTCGCGGGTGATGTGAGGTGCCCGGAGCCGGACTCGAACCGGCACGGCCATGCGGCCAGCGAGGTTTAAGCTCGCCGTGTCTGCGTTCCACCATCCGGGCGGGGGCGGGGTCTCGACGCAGGACGAGCGTATCGGGGTTACTGGGCCGAACAGGGCACGATCCGCGTCATGTTGTCTGATTTTAGGGGTACCTGACGCAGCCTCAAGTGGGCCTTGAGGGGGTGGATCGGGAGCCCCGGAGCCTTCACGTGGCGCACACACGTCATTCGCATATGACGCGAAATCGATCACGCCGAAAACCCTCCCGGAGCCCCGCCGGGCCCGCACCGGGACGGCCCGCGCGCCGCGCGGCCCATCCGGCCTCAGGGCTCGCTGTCATCCGCAAGTAGTACAGCGGACCCCCGGGGTCCCTCCCAGGACTGCCTACGAAACAGCAGTCTGGACTGATCCCGGGAGCGGATCCGGGCGTCACCATGGAGGAGTCCCGTTCACCCCACTCCAGGAGCCGCCCCGTGACCACCACCGGAACCACTTCCCGCACCTCGACGGTGGCGGCGCGCGCCACGGACCTCAGCAAGGTCTACGGCGAGGGCGAGACCCGGGTCGTCGCTCTGGACGGTGTGTCGGTCGATTTCCGGCGCGCGGAGTACACGGCGATCATGGGCCCGTCGGGCTCGGGCAAGTCCACGCTGATGCACTGCATGGCGGGGCTCGACTCCGTCTCCGCCGGATCGGCGCGGATCGGTGAGACGGAACTGGCGTCGCTCAAGGACAAGCAGCTCACGCAGTTGCGCCGCGACAAGATCGGCTTCATCTTCCAGGCGTTCAACCTGCTGCCGACCCTCACCGCGGCCGAGAACATCACGCTGCCGATGGACATCGCCGGACGCAAGCCCGACAAGCAGTGGATGGCCCAGGTGATCGCCACGGTGGGGCTGGCCGACCGGATGTCGCACCGGCCGAACCAGCTGTCCGGCGGACAGCAGCAGCGCGTGGCGGTCGCCCGCGCCCTGGCGAGCAAGCCGGAGATCATCTTCGCCGACGAGCCGACCGGCAACCTGGACTCGCGCTCCGGCGCCGAGATCCTCGGATTCCTGCGGAACTCGGTGCGCGAGCTGGGCCAGACGATCGTCATGGTCACCCACGACCCGGTCGCCGCGTCCTACGCGGACCGGGTCATCTTCCTCGCCGACGGCCGCGTCGTCGACGAGCTGCACGACCCGACCTCGGACGGCGTCCTGGAGCGCATGAAGCGCTTCGACGCGAAGGGCCGCACCAGCTGAGCCGGGCGCATCCCGCCGGCCCCACCGCACCTCGGTACGCCCCCGGCCCCCGGCCCCACTCCCCGACCCCAGTAGCCGCCCGCGCCGCAGCCCTGCCGTGGTGCCGCTCCGCCGTGCCTCCGCGCTGCCGTCGTGCCGATCGCGCACGCCCGCCGCACCGCCGCCCGACCGAACGAACCAGGACTGATCCCCATGTTCCGCACCGCCTTGCGCAACGTCCTCGCGCACAAGGCCAGGCTGCTGATGACCGTGCTCGCCGTCATGCTCGGCGTCGCCTTCGTCTCCGGCACCATGGTCTTCACCGACACCATCGGCGCCGCCTATGAGAAGAGCTCGGCCAAGAGCTACGAGAACGTTTCCGTCGCCGTGAAGCCCGGCTCCCCGGCCCCCTCCGGCGACGGCCGGGACGAGACGCCGCACCTGACCCAGCGGCAGCTGGACACCGTGCGGGCACTGCCCGGCGCGGCCTCCGCCACCGGCATCGTCTCCGGCTTCACCGCCGTCGCCGACAAGGACGGCAAGCTGATCGGCGACGGCTGGTCCACCCGGGGCGGCAACTACTCGGCCGGCAAGGACGGCACCGACGCCCGCTACGCGATGACGGACGGCCGCGCCCCGCAGAAGGCGGACGAGGTCGCGCTCGACGGCAAGACCGCCGACCGCGCGGGAGTGCAGGTCGGCGACACCATACGGATGTCCGTCGACGGCCCGGTCATGCGCCAGACCGTCACCGGCGTCTTCGACACCGACGACGGCAACGTCGCGGCGGGCGGCAGCCTCGTCCTCTTCGACACCCCCACCGCGCAGAAGCTCTTCGCCAAGGCCGGCCAGTACGACGAGATCGACGTCAAGGCGGCCCCCGGCACCAGCCAGGCCGCGCTCAAGGCGGCGACCGAGAAGGTGCTGCCCCAGGGCACCGAGGTGGTCACCGGTCAGAAGCTGGCGGACGAGGAGGCCAAGAGCATCGCCTCGATGATGAGCGGTCTCAACACCGGGCTGCTGGTCTTCGCCGGCATCGCGCTCTTCGTCGGCACGTTCATCATCGCCAACACCTTCACCATGCTGGTCGCGCAGCGCACCAAGGAGCTGGCGCTGATGCGCGCGGTCGGCGCGAGCCGCCGCCAGGTGACGCGCTCGGTGCTGATCGAGGCGTTCGTGGTCGGTCTGACCGCCGCCGTGGTCGGCTTGGTGACGGGCATCGGCATCGCGGTCGGCATGCGGTCGCTGCTCGGCACGACCGGTGCGACGCTGCCGGACGGACCCCTGGTCGTCGGCTCCGGCACGATCATGTGGTCGATGATCGTCGGCGTGGCCGTCACCATGCTCGCCGCCTGGCTGCCGGCCCGGCGGGCGTCCAGGATCGCGCCGGTCGCCGCGATGAGCAGCGTGCACGCCCCAGCCACCACCAAGAGCCTGGTGCTGCGCAACACCCTCGGCGCACTGCTGACCGGTGCGGGCGCCGCCCTGGTGCTGGCCGGCGCGGGGATGGACGCGCAGAGCGGCAAGATGCCGCTGGGCGCGGGCGGCGGGCTGCTGCTCATCGGGGTCTTTGTCCTGACGCCGCTGCTGTCGCGGCCGCTCATCGCCGCGGCGGGCCCGCTGCTGCGACCGTTCGGCGTCACCGGCAAGCTCGCCCGGCAGAACTCGGTGCGCAACCCGCGGCGCACCGCCGCCACGGCGTCGGCGCTGATGATCGGCCTGACGCTGATCACCGGGCTCACGGTGATCGCGACCTCCGTCCAGAAGGGCATCGACAGGATGGCCGCGGACTCCATCAAGGCCGACTACACGGTCAGCATGGTCAACGGCATCATCGACCTCTCCCCCGAGGTCGCGAAGACGCTGAACGGCCTCGACGGCGTGACCGCGACCAGCCCGATGCGGAACGCCTGGATCCAGGTGGGCGGCAACGGCGAGTCGGTGACCGGCGTCAACCCCCGGACCATCGCGCAGCTCGTCACCCTCGACTTCGCCCACGGCTCTGCCGGCGGTCTCGGCGGCACCACCGTCGTCATGGACGACAAGACCGCCGAGCGCGGCGGCTGGAAGGTGGGCGACACCCTGCCCGCCGTCTATGACGACAAGGCGAAGGGGACACTGAAGGTCGGCGGCATCTACCAGGGCAACGAGATGCTCGACGGCATCCTCGTCGACACCGCGACCCTCGACCCGCACCTGGCGAAGATCGCCGACACGAGGGTCCTGGTGAAGACGGCGGACGGGACGAGCGCCGCCGTCAAGGACTCCCTCCGGAAGGCGCTGGGCGACAACCCGGCGATCAAGGTGCAGGACCGGGCCGACATCTCCGACGAGGCCGGCGGCGTGATCAGCATGATGCTGAACATGCTCTACGGGCTGCTCGCGATGGCCGTGATCGTCGCGGTCCTCGGCGTCATCAACACCCTGGCCATGTCGGTCTTCGAACGCTCCCACGAGATCGGGATGCTGCGCGCGATCGGCCTCGACCGGCGGGACGTGAAGCGGATGGTCCGCTTCGAGTCGCTGCTGATCTCGCTCTTCGGCGCGCTGCTCGGGATCGGCCTCGGGGTCTTCCTCGGCTGGGCCGCGGGCCGGCTGATCGCCGGCGGCATGAACACCTACACGATGATCGTGCCGTGGGACCGGATCGCGATCTTCCTCGGCGGCGCCGCCGTGGTCGGCGTCCTGGCCGCACTGTGGCCGGCCCGCCGCGCGGCCCGGCTCAACATGCTCAGCGCCATCAAGGCGGAGTAGCGGGCCGGGTCCCACCGCGGCGGGCTCTCCCGGATCCGTCCGGGAGGGCCCGCCGCGTCATGTCACGCCTTCGGCTGCTCGGGCCAGGGCCGGACCGGGGCCATTCCCGCCTCCCCGGTCGGCTTGGTCCTGACGGCCAGGACCTGGTTGACGCCGATGCGGTTCTGTTCGAAGGAGAGCGCGCTGGCGGCCATGTACAGCCGCCACACCCGCGCCCGTCCGGCGCCGGCCAGCCGCACCGCCTCCTGCCAGTGGTCCTCCAGATTGCGCACCCAGGCCCGCAGCGTCAGCGCGTAGTGCTCGCGGAGCGCCTCGACGTCCCGCACCTCGAACCCGGCCTCCTCCAGCCGGGAGACGGTCGAGCCGATCGGTGCGAGTTCGCCGTCGGGGAAGACGTAGCGGTCGATGAACTCGTCGACGTGGTACGCCTCCTCGTCCACCCAGGGGCGGCGGGCGATCTGGTGGTTGAGCAGCCGACCGCCCGGCCGCAGCAGGCCGTAGAGGTGGGTGGCGTACTCGCGGTACAGGTCGCGGCCGACGTGCTCCGCCATGCCGATCGAGGAGATCGCGTCGTACGGGCCGTCCGCGACCGCGCGGTAGTCCTGGACGCGGATGTCGACGCGGTCGGTGAGCCCGGCCTCCGCGACGCGCTTGCGGGCATACGCGGCCTGCTCGGTGGAGAGCGTGATGCCGACGGCACGCACCCCGTAGTGCTCGGCGGCGTGCAGCACCATCGAGCCCCAGCCGCAGCCGACGTCCAGCAGCGTCTGGTCGGGCCGGAGCGCCAACTTGCGGCAGACGAGGTCGAGTTTGGCCCACTGGGCCTCTTCGAGGGTGGTGTCGGGGCGCTCCCAGTAGGCGCAGGAGTAGACCATCGACGGGCCGAGGACGCGCTCGTAGAAATCGTTGCCGACGTCGTAGTGGTGGCTGATGGCGTCCCGGTCGCGTCCGGGACTGTGCAGCGCGCCGAACCGGCGGCGGGCCTCCTCGGGCGGCGGCGCGGGCGGCAGCCCGGGGCCGGCGAGCACCAGGGCCTCGCGGGCGAGCCGGTAGGTGCGCGGGTCGCGCAGCGTGTCCACCCTCCGCCGGAACGTGCCGACGTGCGGTGCGCCGTCGTCGCCGGTGTCCCAGACGACGCCCGCGATCAGGTCGAGCGCCTCGTACAGATCGCCTTCGATGTCCAGGTCGCCGGCCACCCAGGCGCGGGCGAGTCCCAGCTCGCCGGGCTTCCACAGCAGTCGGCGCAGGGCCCGCCGACGCCGTATGACGAGCGTGGGGGCGTCCGGGGGTCCGGCCTCGCTTCCGTCCCATGCGCGGATGCGCAGCGGGAACGGTCCTCGTAGGGCTTTTTCAGCAAGGTCGCGCATGCGACGGGCCGCATCTGCCATACGCACGAGCGTACGACGCGCGACCGCCGGCGCGAGTTATTTTCCGGCCCGACCGGCCGGGCGTCCCCAGGAGTACGCCGAAGGGGCGTCCGCACCACGGATGGCGGACGCCCCTTCGGTCCTACGGTTGTTCGACCGGACCCGTCGGACCGGTGTGACGCGGGGTCAGGAAGCCTTGGCCTTCTCGGCTGCCTGCTCGGCGGTGGCCCCGTTCGCCGGGACGGCCGCCCTCGCGGGGGCCGGCGCCGGACGGGCCGCCTCGTAGAACTCCTCGCGGGGGTTCTCCATGGCGCCGAGCGAGACGACCTCGCGCTTGAGGAACATCGCGAGCGTCCAGTCCGCGAAGACCCGGATCTTGCGGTTCCAGGTCGGGACGGCCATGCCGTGGTAGCCACGGTGCATGTACCAGGCCAGCCGGCCCTTGAGCTTGATCTTGGTCTTGCCGACCACGATCATCGCCACGCCCTTGTGCAGGCCGAGGCCGGCGACCGCGCCCTTGTTGGCATGGGAGTAGGTCTGCTGCGGGAAGCCGCGCATCCCCGAGACCACGTTGTCGCCGAGGACCTTGGCCTGGCGCAGCGCGTGCTGGGCGTTCGGCGGGCACCAGGCGTTCTCGACGCCGGCCTTGCGGGCGGCGATGTCCGGCACCTGGGCGTTGTCGCCGGCGGCCCAGATGTAGTCGGTGCCCTGCACCTGGAGCTGCTCCGAGGTGTCCACGTGGCCGCGCGGGCCGAGCGGGAGGCCGAAGCGGGCCAGGGCCGGGTTCGGCTTGACGCCGGCGGTCCACACGATGGTGGAGGCGTCGACCTCCAGGCCGTTGGCGAGCACCACGTGCTTGTCGACGCAGGACTTCATCGACGTGCTGAGGTAGACCTCGATACCGCGCTCGCGCAGGTGCTCGAGGCCCCACTCGCCGAGCTGCGGGCCGACCTCGGGGAGGATCTTGTCGGCGGCGTCGACGAGGATGAAGCGCATGTCCTCGCGCTTGACGTTCGGGTAGTACTTGGCGGCGTCGCGGGCCATGTCCTCGACCTCGCCTATGGTCTCCGCGCCGGCGAAGCCACCGCCGACGAAGACGAAGGTCAGCGCCTTGCGGCGGACGTCCTCGTCCGTCGTGGAGTCGGCCTTGTCGAGCTGCTCGAGAACGTGGTTGCGCAGGCCGATGGCCTCCTCGACGCCCTTCATGCCGATGCCGTTCTCGGCCAGGCCGGGGATCGGGAAGGTGCGGGAGACCGCGCCGAGCGCGATGATCAGGTAGTCGAAGGGCAGCTCGTAGGTCTCGCCCACGAGCGGCTGGATCGACGCGACCTTGCGGTCCTGATCGATGTTCATGACGCGGCCGGTGAGCACCTCCGCACCGGGCAGCACGCGTCGCAGCGGGACGACGACATGGCGCGGGGAGATGCTGCCGGCGGCAGCTTCGGGAAGGAAGGGCTGGTACGTCATGTACGAGCGCGGGTCGACGACGGTAACCGTCGCTTCGCCGTACCGCATCTTCTTCATGATGCGGCGCGCCGCGTACAGGCCGACGTACCCGCCGCCTACTACGAGGATCCGTGGACGCTCCGAAGTGCTCATGGTTCGAGTATCCAGCACCTGATGGAGGGGTGCTCGTGAGCCCCTTCACAAGGTCCTGGACACCCTCTGCTACACTGCCCGGCCGCGTGATCAGGCACACAGCCCCCCGAGGGAACCCGGAGCCCGGACCGGGCCTCGAGCGCACCATCTGATCAGCGAAGATCGTCGCCCGTTGGGGATGTCTCCACAGGCCTGTAACGCCGCGGAAACACCACACCGCAAGGGTTCCGAGGGCTCCGGCGCCCTACTGCCTGGGAAAACTGGGCAGTAGGGCGGGAACTTCATGTGAAGAGTTTCACAAACTTCGTCCTACGCGATGCTCCAGGCGATGCCGTCGAGGATGTCGTGCTCGCTCACGACGACCTCCTGGGCCCCGATCCGCTCCATGATCTGGAGCAGGACGAGGGCCCCCGCGCCGATGACGTCGACCCGTCCCGGGTGCATCACGGGGATGGCGGCGCGCTCCGCGTGGGTGGACGCGAGGAGCTGTCCGGTGATCTGCCTGACCTGCTCCAGGGAGATCCGCGAATGGTGGATCGCGGCCGAGTCGTACTCCGTCAGCCCCAGCGCGATGGCGGCGACCGTGGTGACGGAGCCGGCCAGGCCGACGAGGGTGCGGGCCCGCTCCAGCGGGACGGAGCCCGCCGCCTCGTCGAGCGCGGCGTTGATGTCGGCCTTGATGGCGGTGATCCGGCCGAGCGTCGGCGGGTCGATGATCGTGCCGTCGTCGGAGGTCAGGTGCCGCTCGGTCATCCGCACGCAGCCGATGTCCACGGACCGGCCCGCGAGCACGGTGTCGTCGCCGACGACGAACTCGGTCGAGCCGCCGCCGATGTCCACCACCAGGTAGGGCTTCGCATGGCCCTCGGCGCCGGTCAGTTCCTTCGTGGCGCCGGTGAAGGAGAACTCGGCCTCCTGGTCGCCGGTGATCACCTCGGGCTCGACGCCCAGGATGTCCACCACCCCGCGCACGAAGTCCGCGCGGTTCTCGGCGTCGCGCGACGCGGACGTTGCCACGAAGCGCAGCTTCTCCGCTCCGAGTTCCTTGATGGCGGCGGCGTACTCGCGGCAGGCCGCGAAGGTCCGCTCCAGCGCCTCGGGCGCCAGCCGCCCGGTGCGGTCCACTCCCTGGCCGAGCCGGACGATCGTCATCCGCCGGTCGAGGTCCTTGAGTTCACCCGTGACCGGGTCGGCGTCGGCGACCAGCAGCCGGATGGAGTTGGTCCCGCAGTCGATGGCCGCGACCCGTGTCACTTCTGCACCTCGTCGGTTGAGGTGGAAACCGCGCAGCCGCCGCTGACGCACGGGCCCTTGCGCCACCAGTCGGGCAGCATCGCGATGGCCTCGTCGCCCAGCGGGTTGACCCCGGGGCCCGCGGCGAGCGAGTGGCCGACCAGGACGTGCAGGCACTTCACCCGGTCGGGCATGCCGCCCGCGCTCGGGAAGCCCTCCAGCACCTCGATGGCGTCCCGGCGGGTGAGGTAGTCCTCGTGCGCGGCCCGGTAGGCGGCGGCCAGCTCCGGGTCCTCGGCGAGCCGGGCCGTCATGTCCTTCATGACGCCGTCGGCCTCCAGCGTCCCGATGGCCGAGTTGGCGCGCGGGCACGTCAGGTAGTACAGCGTCGGGAACGGCGTACCGTCCTCCAGCCGCGGCTGGGTCTCGACCACGTCCGGCTGCCCGCACGGGCAGCGGTGGGCGATGGCCCGCAGGCCGCGCGGCGGGCGGCCCAGCTGCTCCTTGAACGCGGCGATGTCGGCCTCGGTCGGCGTGGTGCGGGGGGTGGGGGCGGGGTGATCTGTCATGAGCCGTTCTCGGTCGTGGAGGGTCGGGGGCGGGTTCCCTGCGGCGGGTGACTACCGCTGTGGAGCCCCGGCGGCGTCGGCGTGGTCGACGCTGTCCCAGAAATTGTCGTACCAGGGGCGGTGTGCGGCGGCCTCGTCGGAGGACCGGCGGCCGTCGGAGTCGCCGTCGGCGGCGCTCGGCGCCGGGTCCACCACCGTATAGCCGGTCTCACCCGGCAACAGGAAGTGCAGCCGCTCGCGGGCCTGGGTCCGCACGTAGTCGTTGTCCTGCCAGCGGGCCTTCTCCTCGCGCAGCTGCTCGACGCGCTGCTTGGCCTGCTGGGCCTCCTTGCGCTGGTCGGCGATGTCCGACCGCTGGGCGATGTACTGCCGCATCGGATAGGCGAGGGCGACGATCAGCGCGCAGAGCACGAGTGCCAGCAGCGCGGCCCGCCCGGTGAGCTTGCTGCGCCGGGGGGCGGGGCGCCTGGTCGCCGCGCGGTAGACGCGGGCCTGTGCCTCCTGGCCGATCGCCTTCAGCCGCGCCGCGGTGGCAAACCGGTCCGCCCCCACGCCGTCTCCCCTCGTCCACACGTACCTACGTCCCCGGCCACGGTACGGGACCGGGGACGGGGACGTAGGTCAGGCGTGCGGGTGGTGCCGCCGATCAGCCGCTGATCAGCCCTTGAAGCGGGGGAACGCGGAGCGGCCGGCGTAGACCGCCGCGTCGTCCAGGATCTCCTCGATGCGCAGGAGCTGGTTGTACTTGGCGACACGCTCGGAGCGGGCCGGGGCGCCGGTCTTGATCTGGCCGCAGTTGGTGGCGACGGCGAGGTCGGCGATGGTGACGTCCTCGGTCTCACCGGAGCGGTGCGACATCATGCACTTGAAGCCGTTGCGCTGCGCCAGCTCGACCGCGTCCAGGGTCTCGGTGAGCGAGCCGATCTGGTTGACCTTGACGAGCAGCGCGTTGGCCGAGCCCTCGTCGATGCCGCGCTGCAGGCGCTCCGGGTTGGTGACGAAGAGGTCGTCGCCGACGATCTGGACCTTGTCGCCGAGCTTGGCGGTGAGGGCCTTCCAGCCCTCCCAGTCCTCCTCGTTCAGCGGGTCCTCGATGGAGACCAGCGGGTACGCGGCGACGAGCTCGGCGTAGTAGTCCGAGAGCTCGCCGGCGGAGATCTGCTTGCCCTCGAAGGTGTACGTGCCGTCCTCGTTGTGGAACTCGGAGGCGGCGACGTCCAGCGCGAGTGCGATGTCCTGGCCGGGCTGGTAGCCGGCCTTCTTGATGGCCTCGACGATGAGGTCGAGCGCCTCGCGGTTGGAGTCGAGGTTCGGCGCGAAGCCGCCCTCGTCACCGAGGCCGGTGGAGAGCCCGCGCTCCTTCAGCACGCCCTTGAGCGTGTGGTAGACCTCGGCGCCCCAGCGCAGGGCCTCGGAGAAGGACTCGGCACCGATCGGCGCGATCATGAACTCCTGGATGTCCACGTTCGAGTCGGCGTGCGACCCGCCGTTCAGGATGTTCATCATCGGGACCGGCAGGACGTGCGCGTTCGGGCCGCCGAGGTAGCGGAAGAGCGGCAGGTCCGACGCCTCGGAGGCGGCGTGCGCGACGGCGAGCGAGACGCCGAGGATGGCGTTGGCGCCGAGCGAGGACTTGTCCGGGGTGGCGTCCAGGTCGAACATCGCCTGGTCGATCAGCCGCTGCTCGGTGGCGTCGTAGCCGACCAGCTCCGGGCCGATCTGTTCGATGACGGCGAGAACGGCCTTCTCGACGCCCTTGCCCATGTAGCGGCTCTTGTCACCGTCGCGAAGCTCCAGGGCTTCGAACGCTCCGGTCGAGGCACCGGACGGCACGGCCGCGCGGCCGGTGCTGCCGTCGTCGAGGCCGACCTCGACCTCGACGGTGGGGTTGCCTCGTGAGTCGAGGATTTCCCGGGCTACGACGACGTCGATGGACGGCACGAGTGTCTCCTTCAGGCTGTGTACAGCTGATGCGTGTCTCTCTGCGCTTTGCGACACGAGCCTAACCGCCCCGGGAGGGTAGACCAGTCGATCGGCCGACCCATGAGACGAAAAGAGGCCCAAAGGCTGACAACAGGTGACCAAAGCCGCCTTAAGGTCCGCGTGACCAACGCCAGAACCCCGGCCCGGCACGCTCGGGGGGAGTGCGTGCCTGGCCGGGGAGCTCTGGGGATCAGCCGAGCGGCAGTGCTCAGCCGAGGTGCAGCTGCTGGCCCGGGTAGATCAGGTCGGCGTCGCTGACGACGGACTTGTTCAGCTCGAACAGCTTCTCCCAGCCGCCGGCGACGTGCTGCGCCTGAGCGATCTTGGAGAGGCTGTCACCCGTGACGACCTTGTACTCGCCGTCGCCCTGCTGGACCGGCGCGGCCTTCTTGGTCTCGACCGGCTTCGCGGCGGGCTTGCTCTTCTTCACCGGGGTGCGCTTCTCGGAGGTACCGCGGCTGGCGGTCTCCGAGGTGTCACGCGACGAGTCGGAGGTGGAGCTCTTCGCGGAAGACGAAGAGGACGCAGAACCGGAGGTGTCGACCTGGGCGGACTCGCCACCGGCGGTCAGGTTGCCGGCGCCGGCGCAGGCCCAGGCACCGGGACCCTGCAGCGCGAGCAGCTTCTCGGCCACCGCTATCTGCTGGTCCTTGGTGGCGAGGTCGGCGCGGGAGGCGTACGCGGTGCCGCCGGCGGCTTCCCAGCTGGACTGCGAGAACTGCAGGCCACCGTAGTAGCCGTTGCCGGTGTTGATGGACCAGTTGCCGCCGGACTCGCACTGGGCGACAGCGTCCCAGGTGGCGACGGAGGCGGCGGAGGCGCCCGAGGCACCCATCAGCGGAACGGCGATCGCGGCGGTGGTGACACCGGCGATGGCGGCGAGGCGGGTGAACTTGGACGCGCGGCGGTGCTTAGCCATGGTGTTTCATCCTCACCGACGCCTACGAGGTCAGCTGTCGGGTTCGGGCGTGAGTTGCCCGGCCGCACGGCTCGCACCGCGCTGCTTCACCCCAAGCCGGTCCGTCCCCCACGAGTTCGGGTCCGGGCCGGCGGAAGACCTTGGGTCCCCCGCTCCTGCCTACGGCGCTTTCGCGTCGACTGTTCCCGTCGGTCGGCGGCAGGACTAGGCGATCCTGACCGGCGGGGCCCGCTGTGGCGAGCAGTACGACGTTAAGCACACGATCCCGGCGAGGACAAACATCCGGGGGTCCCGCACCAAGTCCCCCATCCGGCTGAGCGACCGCACAGATTCGCAGGTCGGAAGGGAGAAAAGCGACACAGTGCGAGCGGGCCGTCACAGCCGCCGCGGAGACCCTTGTCACAGGATCCGGGGGTGCCGGGATCGTGTCGAACGGTCGGTCAGGCGGTCTCAGTAGCTCAAGTCGAGGTGCTGGCCGGGGAGGATAAGGTCCGGATTGTCCCCAACAATCCGGTCATTGGCGCCATACAGCGCCTTCCATCCGCCCTGCAGATGGTGGTCGGCGACGATGTCGCACAGGTTGTCGCCGGGCAGGACGACGTAGTCGCCGTCGCCCGCCGCGTCGCCCTGGCCGGTGTTCTGGGCGCCGCTCCCACCATCGGAGTCGGCGGCGCCCGCGGTCCGGTCCGCGTCGCGCGAGGCGCGGTCAGTGGCGGTCCCGTCGGAGGACTCCGTCGACTCGGGCTTGGCGTGCTTGCCCTGGCTCCGGCCCGGAGTGGTGTCCGCGAGGTCAGGCGTGACGCTGGGGGCGGCCGGGGTGGTGGTCGGCGCGGTGGGGTCCGAGGGAACGGTCGCCGGGTCGTCGGTCGCCGGAGTGCCGGTGGGAGTCGACGGGGTCGTCGGCGTCGTCGTCACCGCAGGCGTCGTGGGGGCCGCAGGCGTCGTAGGCGCCGCGGGGACCGCCGGCTTCGTGGTGGGCGCCGTGGGCGTCGTCACGGGGATGGACGGCAGGATCGAGCCCGGGTCGACCTGCGGCGGCGCTCCGCCGGCGACGAGCCCCGCGGGTCCCGAGCAACCGGGCCAGGCTTCCGGACCGAGTTCGGCGAGCAGCGTCTCGGCCACGGCGATCTGCTGCGAACGGCTCGCCAGGTCGGGGCGCTCGGCGTAGACCGTGCCGCCGTACTGCTCCCAGGTGTTCTCGGTGATCGCCAGACCGCCGTAGAAGCCGTTTCCGGTGTTGGCGCTCCACATGCCGCCGCTCTCGCACGCCGCGACCTTGTCCCAGACCTTGACATCGGCTGCCTGCGCGGCGCCCGCACCGAGCAGTGGGAGGGCGATCCCGGCTCCTGTCACCGCGACCACCACGACGGCGGTAGAGGCCTGGCGCGGTCGGCGATGTCTGCCGTTCCCGGACTTCAGCATGCGGTCACCATCTCCAAAAAAAGATCGACTACGGTCCTGCGTCATATGCGTCAAGCCTGCGATGACCGCAGAACGTAGCGGTGTTGACCGTCGCATCACAAGTCGGTGTAGCGATCATCACGCTCAGGTCACGGTCGATTCCGTCGTTTACCTCGTGTTCTGGACATTTTTGACGCTCCATCAGGGTTTAGCCGGATGAAAGACCGGTCTCAGGGCGTCGATCCGGGGATTCCGCTTTCTCCGCCTCCGCCGGGTCCACCGGCGCGGGCTTCCGGGGTAAAGCCCACCGGCAGTGTCCGCAGCCCGCGCATGATGAGTCCGCCGCGCCACCGCAGGTCGTCCGGCTCGGCCGCCATCCGCAGATCCGGGAGCCGGGTCAGCAGCGTCGCGAGCGCGGACTGCGCCTCCAGACGGGCCAGCGGCGCGCCCAGGCAGTAGTGGATGCCGTGCCCGTAACCGACGTGCTGGTTGTCGCGGCGTGCCAGGTCCAACGTGTCGGGCCCGTCGAACCGGTCGGGGTCGCGGTCGGCCGCCGCCAGCACCACCAGCACCGGCTCGCCCTCGCCGATCCGCTGCCCGCCGATCGTCAGCGACTCCGTCGCGAACCGCCAGGTCGCCAACTCGACCGGCCCGTCGTACCGCAGCAGTTCCTCCACCGCGGTCTCCAGCAGGTCGCTCTCACCGCGGGCGACCGACGCCTGGAGCAGCGCGCGCTGCTCCGGGTGGCGCAGCAGCGTGTGGACGCCGTTGCCGATGAGGTTCACGGTGGTCTCGAAACCGGCGAAGAGCAGGATGAAGGCCATCGCGGCCGCCTCGTTCTCCGACAGGTGCTCCCCGTGGTCGCTGGCCCTGATCAGGCCGGAGATCAGGTCGTCGCCGAGGTCCGCGCGCTTGCGGTGGATCAGCTCCAGCAGGTACGCCCGCATCTTCTTCACCGACCGGGCAACGCCGCCGCGCGGTCCGCCGCCGTGGCGGATCATCATCCCCGCCCAGTCCCGGAAGTCGTCCTGGTCCTCGGGCGGGACGCCCAGCAGGTCGCAGATCGCGTAGATGGGGAGCGGGAAGGCGAACTCGTGGATGAGGTCCGCCTCCGACTTCAGCGCGCCCGTCGCGTCCTTCTGCAGGCCGTCGATGAGCCCGTCGGTCAGTTCCTGCACGCGCGGTGCGAACTCCGCGATCCGGCGCGGGGTGAACGCCTTGGAGACGAGCCGGCGCAGCCGGGTGTGGTCCGGCGGATCGATGTTCAGCAGGTGCGTCATCAGATCGGCGCCGCGCTCGCCCGGGATGCCCACCTTGTTCTTGGCGTTGGCGCCCTCGCTGTGGTGGCCCCGGTTCTTGCTGAGCCGCCCGTCCGCGAGCGCCTGCCGCGCGTCCGCGTACCGCGTCACCAGCCAGGCGTCGACGCCGCTGGGAAGGGTGGTCCTGTGCACCGGCGCGTGCTCGCGCAGCCAGGCGTACGCCGGGTACGGATCGGCGGCGAACTCCCAGGTGAAGAGGGGGGGGGCGGGGGGGGGCGCGGGGATGGCGGCAGTCTCGTCAGGCACCCCCTGACGCTAGCGCGTCCCGGCACAGGCGGTCGGCGAGCCGGGTCGTCTGCGGCAGCCGGTACTCCGGCGCGAGTGCGAGGACGTGCCGGCAGGCGGTGTCCAGGTCGATGCGGTGCCCTGTCGACACATAGACCGGTTTGACGCCCCGCTGGGTGCGCAGCGCGCGGCCCACGGTCTCCCCGCCGTCGACGAGCGGTGCGGACGCGCCGCGTTCAGGGCCCAGCGCGGCCGGGTCGTGGCTCCCGGTGAACGGCGTCTTGGCCACCCCGGCCGTCGGAATGCCGGTGATCACCCCGAGGTGGCAGGCGAGGCCGAAGCGGCGGGGGTGCGCCAGCCCGTGGCCGTCGCAGACCAACAGGTCGGGGACGGTGTTCAGCTTGCGCAGCGCCTCGACCAGGGTGGGCAGTTCGCGGAACGCGAACAGGCCGGGGATGTAGGGGAACGAGGTCTCGGCAACGGCTGTCGCCTGCTCCACCGGCGCGAGGGTCCGCACGTCCAGCACGACGACGGCCGCGGCCACCCGGTCGCCCGTGCCGTTGCCGTCGCCCGCGTAGGCGACGTCGAGCCCGGCGACGAAGCGCGGCTCCCGCGGCCCCGGACCGAGGTGGTCCGCGCGCTCCCGCAACCGGTCCTGGATCTCCCGCGCCTGCGCCTCACCGGCGGGCCACTCGTGCGGTACGTCGATCTGCATGGGAGAACGCTACGTTGCGGCCTGGGGCCCGCCGCGGGCCGGGCCGGGCTACTCCGCGGCGCGCAGGGCCTCGCGGTAGCGGCGGGCGGCTGCCCGCAGCGCGGACTCCGCGTCGAGCCCGGCGGCGGTGGCCGCGGTCGCGAGCGCCAGCAACAGGTCGCCCAGCGCCGTCTCGTCCGCCGGCAGCGCGATGCCCGCGGCGTCCGGCAATGGCAGCCCGGCCCGGCGCGCGCGCCCGGTGAGCTGTGCGGCCAGCGCGAGCGCCGGCTGCCCGACCGGCACCCCGTCCGTCACCGAGTCGCGCTGCTTCTCTATCGCCTTCAGCCGGGCCCAGTTCTCCTGGACGGCCTCGGGGGTCTCGGCGACCTCGTCGCCGAAGATGTGCGGGTGCCGGTGGATGAGCTTGTCGACGAGCGTGCCGGCGACGTCGTCGATCGAGAACGGCTCCTCCGCGTCGTCCTCGGCGATCCGGGAGTGGAAGACGACCTGCAGCAGGACGTCCCCCAACTCCTCGCGCAGCGACTCCCGGTCGCCCTCCTCGATCGCCTCGACCAGTTCGTACATCTCCTCGATGCCGTACTTGGCGAGGTCCGTGTGGGTCCGCTCCCGGGTCCACGGGCACTCCGCGCGGATCCGGTCCATGACCTGCACGAGGTCGAGCAGCCGCGCGCCCGGCAGGTCGTACGAGCCGGGCAGCAGCTCCAGATCCGGCATCGCGACGAGCCCCGACCCGCCGAGGCGGGCCAGTTCACCGGTGACCGCGGGGTCGTTGTCGGCGGCCGGCAGGTAGACGACGGTCCGCTCACCGGCGGTGGCGTCCACCAGCTCCCGCCCGGTCGGCGCGGCGTGCACGACGTGCACACCGGCCTCCCGCAGGTACGGGAGCTGCGGGTGCCCGGGGTCCGCGCAGATGACCTGGTCGGCCCCGCGCAGCAGTTCCCACGCGGGCCACGACAGCAGGCCGGGCGCCACCCGGTGACTGGTGGTGAGCAGTACGAGGCGGCCGGGGGCGGGGGTCATCGAGTCGTCCACCGCACGAACCTACCCCGCCCCGCGCCCGGGGCCGTCCGCGTCCCCCGATCCGGTGGACCGCTCTCAGGCCCCCTGGACGGCGGGCGCCGCGACCGGGGCGAGCCAGGGCTCCTGCGTGGCGCCCAGCTGAGCCTTCTGCGCGTCCCAGGTGCCGTAGCGGGGGTTCACGTCGATCCGCATGGTCTTGGCGGTCTTGGCGAGCAACTCGTTCAGCGCCGCGTTCCCGCCGTCGCTGCCCGGCTCGACGCCGAGGCTGGTGATGATCTTGCCCGCCTCGACCTGCAGCCGGCAGAAGGCGTCGATGTCGGAGGGAGCGACGTTGTACTTCTCCAGCAGCGTCGGCGCCAGCGCGTCCGCTCCTCCGGCCTGGGCCTCCAGCGCCGTCCGCATCCGGCCGACGTCGGAGCGGGTGACGGTGACCCCCGCGTCCGCGGCGACCCGGTCCAGCAGCCGGGTCACCACCATCGTGCCGAGCGTCTGGCTGGTGAGGTCGCTGCTTCCCTCGATCAGTGCCGCCGACTGGGGCGACTTCTCCTGCGCGGTGCGGACCGCGTTGACCTTCGACTGGAGGTCCGAGACGGAGATCGTCTCGTTCTCCACCACGGCGGCGGCCCCCGCATGCGGGGTGCCGCACGCGCTGATCACAGGGGTCATCGCCACGAGTGCGGCGGCGGCGAGCGAGACGGCGGTGCGTCGGCGGACCATGGTGCCTCCCGGCATGGGATCGAGCGGCGGTGCTTCGACCTTGCGAAGATCGAGGATATGGAGCGGACCGCCCCGATATCCAGCACTCCGCCGAACTCGCGCCGCCGTTCGGGCTTCCGGCTCAGCTCGTGGGCAGCTTCTCTGCCGGGCAGGTGTTCAGCTGCTTGCGCATCGCGTCCTTCTCCGCGGCGGTGACCCACACCCCGTACTTCTTCTTCACCGCGACCTGCCGCGCCACGTACGCGCACCGGTACGCCTTGTTCGGCGGCAGCCAGGTCGCGGTGTCACCGTCGCCCTTGGAGCGGTTGGCGGACGCGTCGGCGGCGATCAGGTTCATCGGGTCGTTGGCGAACTGCACCCGCTTGTCGGTGGTCCACTGCCCGGCACCCTTCTGCCAGGCGTCGGAGAGCGCGACCGCGTGGTCGATGTCGATCGTGCTCCTGCCCCGGGTGAAGGTGAGCTGCTGACCGGTGTACGGATCGTCGAGCTTGCCCGAGGAGACGACGCAGTCGCCGCCCTTCTCCGCCCGAAACGTTTCCGCGGTGAGGTCGCGCTTCAGTATGTCGTCGCGCGTCCCGCAGCCGTTGTGGTCGGTGTCGACCCAGGACTTGCCGAACTTCTCCCGCGTGTAGCCGGTCTTCGGCGCGCGCCCCTTGACGGCCAGGGTGTCGACCGCGGCCAGCGCGCTGCCGCCGGGTGCGCTCTTGGCGGGTCCTTCGCCGTTGCCGGACCCGCTCTCGGTGTCGGCCTTGCAGCCCGCCGCGCCGAGCAGTCCGGCGACGGCCAGGCCGCAGAGGAGTATGTGTGGTGCCCGTGACCCGCGTTTGACCATGTTCGCACCCTATGGCGTTGAATGCCCGGCGTACCCGGCGGCCCGGTCGGACCGCCCATCTGCTCGCCTCATGCCCGCACTTGGCCCAGCCATGCCAGGGTGCGGCGCAGTTCGGCGCAGAACGTGTGGTGCGGTCCGTGCACGCGGTCGGCGTCGTAGAGGAGCCGGCCGAGCACCTCGCGGGCGGTCGTGCGGTCGCCGACGGAGAGCAGGAGGTTCCCGATCCGGCGGCGGATCTCCAGCGGGAGGACCGGGTCGGTGGCCGCGTACTGCTCGAAGTACGGCAGGAGGGTCCGGTATTCGCCGAGGGCGGCGCCCGCCTCGCCGAGCTGTTCGAGGCACTGCGCCGCCTCGTAGCGGAACCGCAGGACCTGACGGTCGCCGGGACCGCTCTGGCTCGCGAACTCGTCCGCCAGGCGGCGCAGTTCGGGGAAGGCGCGGCGGTACTGGCCGTCCTCCATCAGCGTGGCGGCGTACTGCTTGCGCAGCATGCGCAGGATCGGTGAGTGCTCGCCGTGCTTCGCCGCGGCGGCGGGCAGCACGCCGCCGAGGATGTCGACGGCCTGCGTGATGCGGCCCGCGTCGAGGAGCCGTCTGACCTCGTCGACGGCGGCGGCGATGTCCGGGCCCGCCGGGGGCGTCGACGGCATGGCCGGCACCTGGGCCGCGTCGGGGCCGCCGACGCCGGGCCGGTCGGGCCAGGGGGCGTGCGGACGCAGGAAGGGGCGGGTGGGGTCCATCGGCCCCGGCGCGCGCTGCGCGCTCCCGGCGGCCGGGAGCAGCGACGCGAGCTCGCCGTAGACCCGCTGGGCGTCGGCGGGCCGGTGCTGCGGGTCCTTGGCGAGCAGCCGCAGCACGAGGGACTCCAGCGGCTCGGGCACCTCGGGCCGGAGCTGACGGAGCGCGACCGGGGCCTCGTAGAGATGGCGGTGCAGGACGCCGAGCGCCGTGGAGCCGTGGAACGGGACGTTGCCGCTGAGCAGTTCGTGCAGGACCACGCCGAGCGCGTACAGGTCGGTACGCGGCCCGACGGCGCCGCCCATCGCCTGTTCCGGGGCCATGTAGGCGGGGCTGCCGATCGGGGTGCCGGTGTGGGTGAGGCGGGTGGTGTCGGTGTCCATGACGGACGCGACACCGAGGTCGAGCACGACGACGGTGCCGTCCGGACGCACCATCATGTTGCTCGGCTTCAGGTCGCGGTGCACGATCGGCACGGCGTGCACGGCGGAGAGCGCCGCGCACAGCTGGGCGGCGACCGCGACCGCCCAGGGCCACGGGTAGGGGTCGTGCTCGGCGAGGTGGTCCCCGAGGTCCTGGCCCTCGACGTGCTGCATGACGAGGTACAGCTCGTCCCCGTCGGTGCCCGCGTCATGGACGGTGACCAGGCCCGGGTGGTCGACCTGGGCCGTGACCCGGCACTCGCGGTCGAAGCGCTGGCGCAGCTCCACGACGTTCTCGCCGCCCGCGACCTTGTCGGGACGCAGCAGCTTCACCGCGACCCGGCGGTCCAGGCGGCGGTCGTACGCCGTCCAGACCTGGCCCATGCCGCCCTGGCCGAGGACGGTGGCCAGCTCGTACCGCCCGGCGACGAGCCGGCCGTTCATCTGCCCTCCTCCTTGCGGAGGTAGTCACTCAGCTCGTCCAGTTCGGCGCGGACCTGGTCGATGCGCGGCGCGGGCGGGCCGGCCGGGCCCGCCGTCGGCACCGGGGTCGCGGTCGGGTCCGGGGCCGGGACCGGGGTCGGGATCGGCGTCGGCGGCTGGGCGGGGCCCGGGGTGGGGGTGTCGCGGTACGGGTTGTAGTCGGCCCGTGCGGAGGGCAGCTGCGTCTGCTGCTGGTGCTGCGTCCGCGCGGCGCCGTAGGGGAACTGCTGCCGCCCCTGCTGCCCGTACGCACGGGACGCCGCCTGCGCGTCCATCTCCTGGAAGTGCCGGATGTCGGTGACGAGGTAGTACACCGCCACCACGATGGCCTGGATCACCAGGATGGAGACCACCGCGTTGTCCCGCGGGCTGTTGTCGTTGCCGCTGTCCCCGCTGTCGCCCCCTTCGCCGAGGAGGATCACCAGCACCACGGTGAGGAGGAAGCTGGCGCCGCAGAGCACCCAGTCCACGGCGTTGCGCCGGCGCAGGATGGCGATGCGCAGCAGCGGCGTCCAGGCGAGCATCCCGCACGACATCACCGCGAGCAGCACGAACACGACGCGCAACCCGGTCCGTGCGCCGTCGTTCGGCTGGGGCGGCACGATGCCTGGGCCGTTCATGGCTGCTCCTGAGCAAGAGTCTCGGCTGGGAAAGCGAGCGTATCGGCACGTGCGGACGTGCGGTCGGGCGATGCCGCAACAATTCGGACCGGGCCGGACCCCGCGCCCGTCCCGCCCGTCTGGCCTCCGTCACCGGGAGCGACGCATACTGCGATACGCGTGGTTGCGGTGACCGGAGGAAGAACGGTTGAACCGCACCCCGGCGCCACTCACGTATCTTTTCGTGGCGGGCGTGCACCGGCCGAGGGTGCCGCGCGTCGTCCCGTGCGAAAGGAACGCAGCATGGACATGGCTACTACGGCCATCCCCGCCCAGCACGGGAACAGCGCCACGCCCAGCACGCGCGGGCGGCGCCTCCTCCGCCCCGGGCTGGATCCGTACTGGCTGGCCGGCGCGCTCTTCGTCGCGTACGCCACCTTGTCGGTGTGCAGGTTCCGGCGGATGGCGACGATGTCCTGGGACCTCGGGATCTTCGAGCAGGCGATCAAGTCCTACGCGCACCTCCAGGCGCCGGTCGCCGACCTCAAGGGCCCCGGGACCAACATCCTCGGCGACCACTTCAGCCCCATCACCGCCCTGGTCGCACCCTTCTACCGGGTCTTCCCCTCACCCATCACCCTCCTCGTGGTGCAGGCGGCCCTCTTCGCGCTCTCCGTCGTCCCGGTCACCCGGGTCGGCGCGCACCTCCTCGGCCGCGGTCGCGGGCTGGCCGTCGGGGTCGCCTACGGCATGTCGTGGGGCGTGCAGCGGGCCGTCGAGTTCGACTTCCACGAGATCGCCTTCGCCATGCCGATGCTCGCCTTCTCGCTGGAGGCCGTGCTGCGCAAGCGGTGGACGACCGCGATGTGGTGGGCGCTGCCGCTGATCCTCGTCAAGGAGGACATGGGCGCGACCGTAGCCGCCATCGGCGTCGTCGTGCTGCTGCGCTCCCGGCGGGACGATCCGCGGGCGGCCTCGTACGCGATCTGGCTGATCGGCTTCGGCGTCGCCTTCGCCGCCATCGCCTTCGGCGTCCTCATCCCCGCCTTCAACAACAGCGGCGGCTACGACTACTGGAACAAGCTCGGCGGCAGCGGCGCCCCGGTCACGGGGAACATCCCGCCGGACACCGCGCTCCGCACCCTGCTGTGGATCCTGCTGCCGACCAGCGGCCTGCTCGCGCTGCGCTCCCCGCTGCTGATCGCCGCCCTGCCCACCATCGGCTGGCGCTTCATCTCGCACGACGACCACTACTGGGGCCTGGACTGGCACTACAGCGCCGTGCTGATGCCCGTCGTCCTCCTCGCCCTCGTCGACGCCGTCAACGAGTCGCGCGACAGCCCGCGGGGCTGGCTGCGCTCCTACGCCTCGCACATGCCGGCCGCGGCCGCCGCCGCGGCCCTGGCGCTGAGCACCACGCTCCCGCTGGCGGACCTCACGCACACCGCCACGTACCAGCCGGGCGCGCACGTCCGGGCCGTCGAGAAGCTGCTGCTGCAGATCCCGGACGGGGCGAGCGTCGAGGCCAACGTCGGGCCGATCAGCAGACTCGTCAACCGCTGCACCGTGTACTGGGTGGGCGGCGCCAAGACCGTCGCCCCCGACTACATCGCGATCGACAACGGGGACGGCTGGGTCCCCGACCCGGTGAACTACGCCCACCAGCTCCACCCCACGGCGACCTACACGGAGATCGCCGGCGGCGAGGGCTACGTCATCCTGCGTCGCGCGTAGCCGGCGCGAGGACGGGCTCCTGTGCGGGAGCCGGCTGCTCCGACGACTGCTCTGACGGCTGCTCCGACGGCTGCTCGCGGGTGAGCAGGATCCGCCGGGACAGGACGAAGGTGACGGGGATCGCGGCGGCCGCCGCGATCAGCGGGGCCGGCTTCTCCCCCACCCCGCACCACTCCACCAGGACGTACATGCCCACCGAGGTGACGGTGAAGTTCGTCAGGTTGGTCAGCGGGAAGAACAGGAACTTCCGCCAGGTCGGCCGGGTCCGGTAGGTGAAGTACGTGTTGAGGAAGAACGAGCCGACCATGCTCAGCACGAACGCCGCCACGTACGCCGGGTAGTACGGCATCCAGCGGTGCAGCAGCAGGTAGCAGCCGTAGAAGGTGCCGGTGTTCACCACGCCCACCAGGCCGAAGCGCACCACCTGCAGCAGACGCGCGGGCATCAGCGCAGGCCCTCCGCCGCCGACCGCGCGGGCCGCTGCGCCAGCAGGGCCTCGCCGCTCACCGGCTTCGCCTGGCCGCCGAAGGCGGAGGGCGGCACGTTGGTCTCCTTCACCAGGAAGTGCGGCCGCCGCTTGGACTCGTAGTAGATACGGCCGATGTACTCGCCCATCAGCCCCAGCATCATCATCTGCAGCCCGCCCAGCCCGACGATGGCGACGATCAGCGTCACGTAGCCGGGCGCGGTGACCCCGCCGACCACCGCGGCCACCGTGACCCAGGCGGCGTACAGCCCGGCCAGGCCGGCCAGCGCGAGCCCGAGGTGGATCCCCGCCCGCAGTGGGCGGTTGTTGAACGAGATCAGCCCGTCGATCCCGTAGTTGAGCAGCGCCCCGAACCGCCACTTCGTCTCCCCCGCGGCACGGGCGGCGTTGCGGTAGTCGAAGGTGACGGTGTCGAAACCGATCCAGGAGAAGAGCCCCTTGGAGAAGCGGTTGTACTCCGGCATCGACAGCAGCGCGTCGACGGCCCGCCGGGAGAGCAGCCGGAAGTCGCCGACCCCGTCGGTCAGTTCGACGTCGACCCACTTGTTGACCATGCGGTAGTACAGCCGGCTCACCGTGCTCCGGACGAACTTGTCGCCCTCCCGGGTGCGGCGCGCTATCACCTGGTCGTGGCCGCGGCTGAACAGCTCCAGCATCCGCACGATCAGCTCCGGCGGATGCTGGAGATCGGCGTCCATCAGCACGACGGCGTCGCCGGTGGCCTCGCGGAGCCCGGCGAGCATGCCGGCCTCCTTGCCGAAGTTCCGGCTGAACGAGACGTACCGGGTGCTGCCCACGTGCTTCTCGGCCAGGCTGCGCAGGCGTTCCAGCGTCGCGTCCGAGCTGCCGTCGTCCACGTAGCAGAGCTCGTACTCGACGGGCAGGAGGTCGAGGGTCTCCCGGATCTTCGCGTCGAAAAGCTCTACACCGGATTCCTCGTTGTAACAGGGAACGACAACGGACAGGCGCATGGATTCACTTTCCGTGGGATACACGGAAATGCTGCCCGCGCCACACGACCCCCGCGCGGCGGCCGCGCGAGGGCCACATGACGTTGATCTGAACGCCACGTGACGCACGGCACGGGCCCCCGGGGCCCGTGCCGCCCGGTGGATCAGTTGTCGAGGATCGTGGTCAGGAACTCCGACGTCCAGAGCAGGAGTTCCCGGCCGATGACGGGCGTGCCGCCGATCTTGGCGGTGGTCGGGCGCGGCACGAGGACCTGACGGGTCGCGCCCTTCATGACCGTGCGCGGGTAGAGCCGGTTCAGCCGCAGCTCCTGCGACTCGCGCAGCTCCACGGGACCGAAGCGGACGTTGCTGCCCGCCAGGGTGATATCGCTGACCCCGACCTTGCGGGCGAGCAGCCGCAGCCCGGCCACCAGCAGCAGGTTCTCCACCGGCTCCGGCAGCTTGCCGTACCGGTCGGTCAGCTCCTCGCGGACCGCGGTGATGTCGTCGTGGCTGTTGGCGGCGGCGATGGCGCGGTACGCCTGGAGGCGCAGCCGCTCCCCCGGCGCGTAGTCGTGCGGGACGTGCGCGTCCACCGGCAGTTCGATCTTGACGTCGAGCAGCGTCTCCTCGGGCTCGCCGGCGCCCTCCAGGGCCGAGCGGTAGTCCGCGACCGCCTCGCCGACCATCCGGATGTAGAGGTCGAAGCCGACGCCCGCGATGTGCCCGGACTGCTCGCCGCCGAGCAGGTTGCCCGCGCCGCGGATCTCCAGGTCCTTCATCGCGACGTACATGCCCGCGCCCATCTCGGTGTGCTGCGCGATGGTCGCCAGCCGCTCGTGCGCGGTCTCGGTGAGCGGCTTCTCCGGCGGGTACAGGAAGTAGGCGTAACCACGCTCGCGGGACCGGCCGACACGGCCGCGCAGCTGGTGCAGCTGCGACAGGCCGAAGTTGTCGCCGCGCTCCACGATGAGCGTGTTCGCGTTGGAGATGTCGATGCCGGACTCGACGATCGTCGTGGAGACCAGCACGTCGAAACGCTTCTCCCAGAAGTCGACGACGACCTGCTCCAGCGCGCTCTCGCCCATCTGCCCGTGCGCCGTGGCGATCCGTGCCTCCGGCACGATCTCGCGCAGCCGCGCCGCCGCCCGGTCGATCGACTCGACCCGGTTGTGGATGTAGAAGACCTGGCCCTCGCGCAGCAGTTCACGCCGGACCGCGGCGCCGATCTGCTTCTCCTCGTACGGCCCGACGAAGGTCAGCACCGGGTGCCGCTCCTCCGGCGGGGTGGTGATCGTCGACATCTCGCGGATGCCGGTGACCGCCATCTCCAGCGTGCGGGGAATGGGGGTGGCGGACATCGTCAGCACGTCCACGTTGGCGCGCAGCTTCTTCAGCTGCTCCTTGTGCTCGACGCCGAACCGCTGCTCCTCGTCGACGATGACCAGGCCCAGGTCCTTGAACTTCGTCTCGGACGAGAAGAGCCGGTGGGTGCCGATGACGACGTCGACCGTGCCCTCCCGCAGCCCCTCCAGCACGGCCTTGGCCTCGCTGTCGGACTGGAAGCGGGACAGCGCCTTCACCGTCACGGGGAACTGTGCGTACCGCTCGGAGAAGGTCGTGAAGTGCTGCTGCACCAGCAGCGTGGTCGGGACCAGCACCGCGACCTGCTTGCTGTCCTGGACCGCCTTGAAGGCCGCGCGGACCGCGATCTCGGTCTTGCCGTAACCGACGTCGCCGCAGATCAGCCGGTCCATCGGGACCGACTTCTCCATGTCCTCCTTGACCTCGGCGATGGTGGTCAGCTGGTCGGGCGTCTCCACGTAGGGGAAGGCGTCCTCCAGCTCGCGCTGCCAGGGGGTGTCGGGCCCGAAGGTGTAGCCGGGGGCCGCCATCCGCGCCGAGTAGAGCTTGATCAGGTCGGCGGCGATCTCCTTGACCGCCTTCTTCGCGCGCGCCTTGGTCTTCGTCCAGTCGGCGCCGCCGAGCCGGTGCAGCGTCGGGGCCTCGCCGCCGACGTACTTGGTGATCTGCTCCAGCTGGTCGGTCGGCACGAAGAGCCGGTCGCCGGGCTGGCCCCGCTTCGCGGGCGCGTACTCGACGAGCAGGTACTCGCGGGTGGCGCCCTGGACGGTGCGCTGCACCATCTCGACGTAGCGGCCCACGCCGTGCTGCTCGTGCACGATGTAGTCGCCGGGCTGCAGGGTCAGCGGGTCGATGGTCTTGCGGCGCCGCGACGGCATCCGCCCCATGTCCTTGGTGGAGGACTTCTGCCCGGTGAGGTCGGACTCCGTGAGCACGGCCAGCTTGAGCCGCGCGTCGATGAAGCCGTGCTCGATGCAGCCGGTCGAGACATGGACGACGGACGGCTCCAGGCCGGTCAGGTCCATGTCCAGGCGGGCGGCGATGCCCTCGCCGCCCAGCACCTCGACGATGCGGGCGGCCGGGCCGTGGCCCTCGGTGACGTAGACGGTGCGCCAGCCGTCGGCCAGCCACCCCTTGGTGTCGGCGAGCGCGCGGGCGGTGTCGCCCCGGTACAGCTCGGGCGCGTGCATGCCCAGCTGCAGGGTGTCCTCGTCCGCGTCCGTGTCGTCGGCCGCGCTGTGCTTGCCCTCTCCCGAGGCGAACTGACTGATCGACCACCAGGGCGTGCCCAGCTCGCGGGCGTGCTCGCGCACGTCGGCGATCGACCACAGCGAGGCGGCGCCCAGGTCGACCGGCGCCACCCCGCCACCGGCGGAGGCCGCCCAGGACGCCTCCAGGAACTCCTGCGACGTGGCGACCAGGTCGGCGGCGCGCGTCCTGACCCGCTCCGGGTCGCAGACGACCGTCATGCTCCCGGCCGGCAGCACGTCCAGCAGCAGCTCCATGTCGTCCACCAGGACGGGGGCCAGCGATTCCATGCCCTCGACGGCGATGCCCTCGGCGATCTTGTCGAGCAGTTCGTTCAGCTCGGGGTGCCGCACCGCCAGCTCGGCCGCGCGTGCCCGCACCTCGTCGGTCAACAGCAGCTCCCGGCACGGCGGCGCCCACAGCCCGTGCTCGGCGATCTCCAGGGACCGCTGGTCGGCGACCTTGAAGTACCGGATCTCCTCGACGTCGTCGCCCCAGAACTCCACCCGCAGCGGGTGCTCCTCGGTCGGCGGGAAGACGTCCAGGATCCCGCCGCGCACCGCGAACTCGCCGCGCTTCTCGACCAGCTCCACCCGCGCGTACGCGGCGGCCGCCAGCCCGTCCACGACCTCGCCGAGGTCCGCGCTCTGCCCGCTGCGCAGCGCTACGGGCTCCAGCTCCCCCAACCCCTTGACCTGCGGCTGCAGCACCGACCTGATCGGCGCGACGACGACCTTCACGGGCCCGGCCGTCGGGTCGTCCGCCCGCGGGTGCGCGAGCCTGCGCAGCACGGCGAGCCGCCGGCCGACGGTGTCGGAGCGCGGCGACAGCCGTTCGTGCGGCAGCGTCTCCCACGCCGGGTACTCCACGACGGAGTCCGGCGGCAGCAGCGAGCGCAGCGCCGCCACCATGTCCTCGCTCTCCCGGCCGGTGGCCGTCACCGCCAGGACCACGCGGCCGGTGCGGGCGGCGAGCGCCGCCAGCACGACCGGCCGGGCGGCGGGCGGCCCCACCAGGTCGACGTAGGGGCGATTGCCGTCGGTGCCGGCCTTGACCGCTTCGGCAAGAGCCGGATCGTTCACGACGACGTCGAGCAGACCGTTCAGACTCATGAAGGGGTTTCCGTCCCAGGGCTGGACACCGCGAACGGCCCGACACGTCAAACGGGCCGGGGTCAGACCAGCCTACGACGCCCCACTGACAACCGCCGCCCACGCATCAACGTGTGACAACAGACGGCGGCCCCGGAACGCGGGGGGTTGCGTTCCGGGGCCGCCTGGTAGGCAGTGGGGAGACTGCCTAGTCGGAGGCGATCGCGTTGAGCACGTTCATCCGGCCCGCCCGGAAGGCGGGGACCAGCGCGGCGATGAGACCGACGAAGGCCGACCCGATGAAGACGTAGATGATCGTGGGCCACGGAATATCCAGGACATCCAGCCCCTCCAGGGCAAGAAGCTTCTGGGCGGTGATGCCCCAGCCCATGCCCAGGCCGAGGCCGACCAGCGCGCCGAAGAGGGCGATGATCACGGACTCCAGGCGGACCATCCTGCGCAGCTGGCGCCGCGACATTCCGATCGCCCGCATGAGGCCGATCTCACGGGTGCGCTCGACAACGGAGAGGGCGAGAGTGTTCACCACGCCCAGGATCGCGACGATGATCGCCAGGGCGAGCATGGCGTAGATGACGTAGAGGAACTGGTTGACCGACTTCTTGATCTGCTCCTTGAAGTCGGACTGGTCCCGGACGGTGAGCTGCGGGTAGCCCTTGACCGCTTCCTTGAGAGAGGCGGCTGCCTCCGCGGCCTGGCCGTCGGTGGCCTTGGCGAACATGATCTCGTTGAGCGGGAACTTGTCGGCAGGCAGGTACTGCTTCGCCGTGGCGATGTTCATGTACATCGCACCGTGGTCGATGGTGGTGTCGTCCGACGTGATCACGTTGACCTTGAGCTTGGCGGTCTGGCCGCCGATGAACGCCACCGCCAACTCGCTGCCGACCTTGATGCCGTGATCCTTGGCGAAGCCTTCGTTGACCGACATGGCGTTGTCGTCGTAGGCGGACGCCAGCTTGCCGTCGACCGTCTTGACGTCCAGGTCTTCCGCGTAGGTGGGGCTGGCGGCCGACAACTGGGTAGTGGAGGACTTGCCGTCGGGGGTGGTCAGCTTGGCGTTGACACCTGTGTAGTCGGTGATGTGCTCCAGGTGACCGGCCGAGTGGATGGCCTTGGCCAGTGCGGGACTGATCGGCTGGCCGCCGTCCGCCTGAAGGATGAAGTCCGCCCCCACCGACTTGTCGAGTTGGGAGGTCGCGGAGGAGACCGCCGACGAGCCCACCACCGAAAGGCCGGCGACGAGCGCGAGACCGATCATGAGAGCCGAGGCGGTGGCCCCCGTACGGCGCGGGTTGCGCAGTGCGTTGCGCTCCGCGAGTCGGCCGATGGGGCCGAAGAACCGCAAGGTGACCGCGCTGAGGCCGCGGACGATGACACCGGCGAGCAGCGGGCCGATGACCACGAACCCGAGCAGGGTGAGAACTACACCGATCCCGAGGATTCCGGAGCCCTCGGACGCCTTCGACGCGTTGGCCGAAGCGACCAGGGCTGCCGCGCCCGCAACGGTCATCAGCACGCCGATGGCGGCGCGGATCTTGCCCGCCCTGCCGTCCGCCGGGGTGCCGGCGTCGCGCATGGCGGCCATCGGGGAGATCTTGCCGGCCCGCCAGGCGGGCACCAGAGCGGACAGCAAGGTGACGATGACGCCGATCGCGAGGCCGATGACCGGGGTGGCGGCCTTGATGGTCAGCTCGGAGGTGTTCAGGTGCATCCCCAGCAGGCCCATGGCCTTCATGAGCAGGATCGCGAGACCGAGTCCGGCGCCGATGCCGAGTACCGAACCGACGACCCCGAGCAGGAGCGCCTCGAAGAGCACCGACTGGTTGATCTGCTTACGGCTGGAACCGATGGCCCGCATCAGGCCGATCTCGCGGGTGCGCTGGGCCACCAGCATCGAGAAGGTGTTCACAATGAGGAAGATCCCGCCGAGCACCGAGACCAGCGCGAACGCGAGCATCATGTATTTCATCGGGTTCAGGAACCCGCTGATTTCGTCCTTGCCCTCGGCCTTGGACTCGTCGGCCGTCTGGATCTTGTAACTGGTGCCGACAGCGGCGATGACGTCCTTCTTCAGCGTCTCGTCGCTGACGCCGTCGGCGGCGGTCAGGCCGAAGCCGGTGTACGCGTCCGAGGTGCCGAGCAGTTTGGCCTGCGCGGTGGCGGTGTCCAGATAGACGATCGCCGCACCAGGGTTGGTGGTCTTGAAGGTGACGATGCCGACGATCTGGATGGCGAAGTCACCCGGGGTGGCAATGACGCGGAGCGAGTCACCGATCTTCACGTGCTTCTTGTCGGCGGTGTCGGCGTCGATCATCGCTTCGGTGGGACCACGCGGGGCGTGGCCCGACGTGAGCTCGACCGACTTCTTCTCACTGTCGTCCCAGTTGATGGCAATGGTGGGAGCGCCGGACTTAGGACCGACGCTCTCGTTCTTGCTGTTGGCGACGGTGATCTTCTCGCTGGTGACCTGGACGTCGACCTTCTCGACCCCGGCAGTCTGCTGCAGCTTCGCCAGCAGCGCGGCCGGCACGGTCTCCGGCTTGCCGGTGTCCTGCGCGTCGTCAACCTTCTTCGCGCTGACCGAGACGTCCGACGCCGTGGAGGCGAAGAGCTTGTCGAAGGTCGCGGTCATGGTGTCGGTGAAGACGAGCGTGCCGCAGACGAACGCCACCGACAGGAGCACGGCGACGGCGCTGAGCACCATGCGGCCCTTGTGCGCGACGAAGTTGCGCATCGATGTCCTGAAGACGGTCACGACACCCTCCCACGGGCGTCGAAGGACTTCATGCGCTCGAGGACGGAGTCGGCCGTCGGGTTCGCCATGTCGTCGACGATGCGGCCGTCGGCCAGGTAGATGACGCGGTCCGCGTAGGAGGCGGCGACCGGGTCGTGGGTCACGATGACGATCGTCTGGCCGAGCTCGTCGACCGAGCGGCGCAGGAAGCCCAGCACCTCGGCGCCGGCGCGCGAGTCCAGGTTTCCGGTCGGCTCGTCACCGAAGATGATCTCGGGGCGGGCGGCGAGGGCGCGGGCGACCGCGACGCGCTGCTGCTGGCCACCGGAGAGCTGGTTCGGGCGGTGCTTGAGGCGGCCGGCCAGGCCGACGGTCTCGATGACGCGGTTCAGCCACTCGCGGTCGGGCTTGCGGCCCGCGATGTCCATCGGCAGCGTGATGTTCTCGAGCGCGTTGAGCGTCGGGAGCAGGTTGAACGCCTGGAATATGAAGCCGATCTGGTCCCGGCGGAGCTGGGTGAGCTTCTTGTCCTTCAGCTTGGTGATCTCGGTGTCACCGACCCAGATCTGGCCGCTGGTGACCGTGTCGAGACCGGCCAGGCAGTGCATCAGGGTGGACTTGCCGGAACCCGACGGGCCCATGATCGCAGTGAAACCGCTGCGGGCGATGTCGACGTCGACCGCGTCCAGCGCGACCACCCGAGTGTCCTCGGTGGTGCCGTAGGACTTGGTGACCTGCCGTGCACGGGCGGCAACAGCCGAACGCTCTCCGCTGCCCCCGGACTTGGGAATCGTTACAGCCGTTGTCACTGCTATCTCCTGAAATCTTGAGGATTCGTCGGGATCCTGCGGAACCTGGTGGCCCCTGTCCCGCGTTATCAGAATGCTGGTCGGCCTGGGGTCGCGGCGATGGGGCAGGTCTCCGTCTTGCCGGTGGGGTTAGCCCCACCACGTCCCACTGATGACCTTAGGGAGCCCCCGGCCCCCGAACGTCCTCCGCCAGTACGAACATCGAGTAGGCGAAAGTACGTACTGACCCCTAAGGGTCGGCGGCTTCACGCCGCCCGCGGCCTCGGGGTCGAGGGCGCGCCGAAGCGTCGCACGAGGCGTGAGGGGCCTGCCCCACCTGCGGCGATGCGATGGATTGCGGCTGCCGAGACCCGGGTTCCGCGGGGACTGGTGCGGTGTACACACATCGCCGGGCAACGCCCGGCGGGAGCGGGCCCCTCGGCCCGCTCCGCGACTGCTCCGCGGCTACTCCGGGGTCTGGCCCGGCTCCGGGACCGTCGGGTCCTCATCGGGGAGGGGACGGCCGGTGAGGGCCGCGAGGCTGCTGCGGACATGGGCGAGGTGCGCGCGGATCTCCTCGCCGTGCTCCTCGTGCTCGCGCAGTTCCCGCTCGCTCTCGCGCCGGATGCGCTCGTCCCGCATCCGGGCCTCGGCGAGCAGGGCGGCCGCCCGGGCCTCGGCGTCCTCCTGCCCGTGCCGCGCGAACTCCTCGGCCTCCGCGTGCGCCGTCCGCGCTTCCTCGAGCTGCTGCTCGGCGTAGCCGATGAGCTCGCCGGTCCGGCTGTCGACGCCGGCCTCGCGCTCGGCCATCTCGTGCCCGAAGGCGTCCAGCCGCTCGCGCCGGCCCTTGTCGGCCTCGGCGAGGGTGCGCGCGGTGTCCTGCCGGGCCCCCTCCAGAGCCTGCTCGGCCTCCCCGCGCACCTGACCGGCCTCGGTCTGCGCCTCGGTGAGGATCTCGCCGGCGCGACCCCGTGCCGCGTCGAGGACCCGGTTGGCCTGGTCCTCCGCGATGGCGCGCCGCTCGGCGGCCGCCGCCCTGGCCTCGTCCTGGAGGGCGCGGCGGGCGGTCTCCGCGGCGTCGCGGGCGTACTGGATCTCGTTCTCGGCGCGTTCCCTGACCGCCGCGGCCTCGTCCTGGACCAGGCGCAGCAGTTCCCGCGCGCCCTCGCCGAGCGTCTCGTACGTCGCCGGTCCCAGCGCGTCGACGTGCTCCCGCAGCGCCTTGGCCTCGGTGTCCATCTCGTTCGCGAGAACGGTGAGCCGGGCGGCCCGCTCCCAGGCCGCGTCGCGGTCCTCGGACAGTTCCTCGAGGAAGCGTTCGACCTGTTCCACCCGGTAGCCGCGCCCGCGAACGGTTTCGAAGCCGTGAGGTGTTGCCGTGCTGCTCATGCGCTGCCCCTCGCCGTCCTTCCGAACCGTACTCTCTGCTTCATTTTCGTCGTTATGTCCGAATTGTGTATACCGCGACACTCCGACATACCCCTACCCAACCCATCGCCGGTACATAGCGCGGCGGGGGGCGGCGGGACCCGCCCCGGGGCCGCCGGGGAATCAGGACACTGCGGGGAGCGTCAGAGGAGGCCGTCCCACATCTGCTCGATCAGCACGGCCCACCAGTTGTCCGGCGAGGCGATGGCGGCCGGGTCCTGCGCCGCCAGCTGCGCCTGGAAGTCGACCGTCCAGCGGCCGGCCTGGTCGGGGGTGAGCCCGATCCGCAGCCGCCACATCCGCCCGAGCAGGGCGAGGCAGCGGGCGAACTCCGGCAGGCTGGAGTTCACGAACTGCGGTGGCACCGGCTGACCGCCGGGACCCGCTTCGAGCGGTACGGCGACGATGTGCGCCGTCCCGTACTGCACGCACAACTGGCGCCCGAAGTCGTTGCCCATGACCAGGTACGAGCCCGCGTCCGAGGCCGGCTGCACCCCGCGCTCCTGCGCCAGTTCGGCGAGCGTGGGCACCGGGCGGCCCGGCTGGGCCTGCGCCCAGAAGAACGGCCCGAAGTCGACCGGCAGCCCGGCCCACATCAGGGTCTGCGCGACGATGTCCGGCACCCCCTGGCGGGAGACCGCCCGCTGGTCGAACCGGAACAGGCCCTGCGGCCCGAACGCCTGCGCCAGCTCGTGCCCGATCCCTTCGAGCGGGATCGGCGGTACCCGCTGGACCTGGTTCGGGTCCGGCATCGGCACCCGCTGGGGCTGCGGACGCGCCGGCGCCGCCGCGACCTGGTGCAGCTCGCCCTGGTGCGTCAGCAGGTGCTGGACGCCCTGCTGGCGCGAGGCGTGCTCGCGGCCGTACGGGGCCGTGTGGCTGATCCGCACCTGGGGCCAGGTCTCACGGATCATCCGGGCGCAGTAGCCGCCCGGCAGATCGCACGCCTCCAGCTCCGTGTGCAGCTCCAGCACCTGCTGCGGCGGCACGTTGAGCGCCCGCAGCTCGTGCAGGATCTGCCACTCCGGGTGCGGAGTGCCCGGCGCCGAGCGCCGGATGAGCTGCTGCTGCGAACCGTCGTGCGCGCGGTAGCTCAGTACGGCCATGTAGCCGGGGCCGACGGTCGGCACACCGGCCGGCGGCTGCGGGTACCCGTAACCGCCGGGGGGCGGCGGCGCCGCTCCTCCGGGCGGAGGCGGCGGCATGCCGGGGCCGCCGACGCCGGGTCCTGCCAGCATCGTCGCGGCGTAGTGGGCACCGCCGGCGGGGCCGCCGGGACCCGGCGGGGGCGGCGGAGTGCCGCGACCGCCGCCGATCGCGCCGGGCGGGGGCGGCGGACCACCCTGGCCGCCACCGATCGCCCCGGGGGGCGGCGGCGGACCGCCAGGACCGCCCGGACCGCCGACGCCGGGTCCTGCCAGCATCGTCGCCGCGTAGTTCACACCGCCCGAGGAGCCGGAGGCCGGAGGCGCGGGAGGCGCGCCGCGACCGCCGCCGATCGCGCCGGGCGGGGGCGGCGGGGTGTCGTTCGGCACCGCTCCGTACTCCTCCTGTCTCGTATACACAGCTGACGCTGCCGACGATTA
>NZ_JAPVLU010000002.1:0-70950 GCF_027158205.1 Streptomyces sp. H39-S7
ACCTGATGGTGGGCGAGCGGGATGGGGCGGGAGGGCCGTTCGACGGGCGGCCGGCGGCTGCCCGTCGGGGTGACGGGGGTGCGCTCGTGGCGGCCGGTCGGCGGCCGGCCGGGGGCGTGCGGCGTGGCGACCGGATGGACGCCCGCGGTGGCGCCGACGGGCTCCAGGGTGGGCTGGGCGCCCCCCTTGGAGGTGCGCTGCGTCACCAGGCCGGGGTGCCCGCCGTACGCCCTGGCCGGGACGGGAGCGAGGTCGGAACCACTCCGGAGCCGGTTCCAGGCAGCCACCAGGAAGTCCTCGGCCCAGGCCATCGCGGGCTCGAACCAGGGCAGCGCGAGCAGCACCAGCAGGCCGGCGGCCCAGCCGAGCAGGACGTCGCTGACCCAGTGCGTACCGAGGTAGATGGTCGTCATGCCGACCCCGAGGGCCAGCAGGGCGGCGGTGACCGAGGCCCACCGGCGCACCCGCGGGGTGGTCGCCAGATATGCCAGAACGCCCCAGGTCACAACCGCGTTGGCGGTGTGTCCCGAGGGAAATATATCGCCGCCGGCGAAGAGTTCGGGCGATCCCACAGCGGTGGCGTAGTGCGGGCCGAGCCTGCCGAGCCCGTACTTCACGGCGCCAACGGTGATGTTCAGCAACAGGAGGGAGGCGCCGAGGGCCAGCATCGGGTGCAGGCTGCGCTGCCGCCAGGCACGCCAGCCCAGCCAGGCCGCGACCATCACGGCCGTCGGGCCGCGCTGTCCCAGGACCACGAAGTAGTCCAGGGCGGCGTGGATCTGGGGCCACTGCTTGTAGGGGCGCCACAGCATGACCTGCCAGTCCAGCGTCACGAGCTTCGAGGAAGTGACGACGCCCACGACGATGGCCACGTAGACCGCAAGCGTCGAGCCGAACAGCCAGAGGCGTGTTCGGCTCATACGCGGAAGGTCGCGTGTGGTCGGGTACTCCGCCGGTCGGTGGAGCTTCTCATCGGTTCGCACCGAATCGACGTTACAGCGTGTGACAGCAGAGCTCGGCCGAACGAGCTGCTTTGTAATGACGATGTGATGTGGAGTGCGTCTCACCCGTTCCATTGCCGGTCACAGAATCAGTGAAAATTTGTGAACTCTGGATTTTATGTTCGGGTGTCGATACTCACATCACAACCGCCTTTTTATCGGCTATTACCCTCAACGATGTGCGTTGTTTCCCGTCCGAATGGCGGGACGCCGCGGTGATCATGCGACCGGGGACGTGCGATAGCGTTTGGGGCCGCTGCGGCGGCAGGTGCGTGACCTGGGCCTTCGGTCCACTTGCTGACACAGCGTCACGATCGAAGCACGCGACAGCCGCCCCACGAACCAGAGGAGCAACACCGTGGTCCGCCCCGGGAGGCAGTCGGCACTCGTCGTCGCCGTCGTGTTCACCGCGGCCGCGGTCGTCCAGCAGGTTCTGCCGGCCATCGGCATCGGCGGCCCGCTGCCCGGGTGGCAGCCCCTCCCGTTCCTTCTGGTGGCCGCTCCCGCGTGGGTGCTGGCCCGCCCCTGGGCGACGGCCGGGCGCAAACCGCCCTACGCCCTGTCCTGGCTCGTGGTCCGGCTGCACCGGGTCCCGTCCTGGGCGCCCCCGGCCGCGGTGCTGGTGGCGGCCGCCGTGGTCTGGGCCGCGCTGCAGGACCAGGAGCCGTATCTCGGGCACGAGGAGGCGGTCTACGCCGACAAGGCGCGGTCCTGGGCGGACGGCACCCCGGACGCGGGCTGGGGCACCTACCGGCCGATCGGTCTGCCCGTACTGGGCCGGATCGCGCTGGCCCTGAGCGACACCGTCGGCGCGGTCCGGGCGGTGGCGCTCGTGCTGGCGCTCTTCACGCTCACCGTCACCTACGTCGTGGCCGCCCGCTGGACCACCCCGCGCCGGGCGGCCGTCGCGGCGCTGCTGGTCCTGGGCGGGCTGGGCTTCCTGCGCCGGCTCCCCGAATTCCTCAACGACATCGGCTCCACCGGCCTGCTGCTGATCGTGGTGTACCTGCTGACGAGGGCGCAGGAGCGACCGTCCTCGCGCGCCCTGCTGTGGGTGCCGCCCTTCGCCCTGGCCGCGTTCTACCTGCGCTACGGCGTCGCCGGGAACCTCGTCGCCATCGCGATCGCCGCCCTCGCCGCCTATGGACCGCGCGCCTGGCTGGCGCAGCGCCGTCGGCTGGCCGTGGCCACGGCCGTCTTCCTCGCCGGCCTGGTGCCGCACTTCGTCTACGCGACGAAGGTCGCCGGCTGGCCGCTGGGGCTGGTCTTCTCCGCGACCTCGCACGCGAACCGCGCCTACGTGGGCGACGGATTCGTCTACTACCTCGGCATCTTCCCGTACCGGCTGGCCGGCGACCTCGGCGCGGTGGTGATGGCGGCCGGGCTCTACGCGGCGGGTGCCGCCCTCCGGCGGCGCCGGAGCACCGGGGCCGAGGGCCGGACGGCCCGCCGGAAGGTGTTCCTCGGGGCGACGGCCGTGCTTGTCATGGTCCTGCTCGGAGTGGCCACCGACGGAGAGCCGCGTTTCATCTACCTGTCGGTGGTGCTGCTCACCATCCTCGGCGTGCAGGCCGTCGCCGAGCTGACCGGCCGCTGGTCCGCACACGTGCTGACCGCCGTGGCGCTGCTCGCCGCCGTCACCGTCCCGGCGACCGCCATGTCGGTGGCGCACGGGGCGATGCCCGCGCCGAACGCGGAGCGCGAGTCGACGATCCCGGTGGCGGAACGACTCGCCTCGGACCGTCCCTGCCTGCTGGTCACCGGATACGAGCCGGAGATGGGCTGGTACTCGGGGTGCGACGCGATCACGTACGCCCAGGCCGCCGAGACCGGTATCGCGGCGGAGGGGGGCTTCCCCGCGGGCACCGAGGTGAGCCTCGTCCTCTTCCGGCACGGCCGGCTGCAGCCCGGCGCCGCCGCGCTGCGCGAACTCATCGGCGGCCGCTCCGTCACCACCCGCACCATCCGCACCACCGGATCGCTGGGCACCGCCACCGTCATCACCCTGCGCTGACCCGCTCCCGCCCAGGCCCCCCAGGGCCTCGTGCCACCGCCGCCCCGGCCGCCCCCGGAGCGGGACATTCCGTCAAGGTGAGGTGGCCCACATGACCAGACCTCCACCTGGCGTACTCTGTCGTCTCACTCGCCTTCACCGCCGGTCAACCGGAATGGTGCAGCGACGTCCAGTTCCGAGGTAGTGAGAGCACCCCGCTGGGAGGTACGTAGATGACTGGGACGACAACGGTCGGCTCGGTGAGGCCGGCAGCCGTCCCACCGCATCAGCGTCCGGCCGGGCGCTGGACCGTCCTGGTGGTGCTGTGCGTGAGCCTGCTGCTCGTCGCGCTCGACGCGACCGTGCTGCACGTCGCGGTCCCCGCGCTCAGCGAGGACCTGCACCCCGGCGCGATACAGCTGCTGTGGATCGTCGACGCCTATCCGCTCGTCGCCGCCTCCCTGCTGATCCTCTTCGGCACCCTCGGCGACCGCGTCGGACGCCGCCGGATCCTGCTGATCGGCTACGGGCTCTTCGGTGTCGCCTCGGCCCTCGCCGCGTTCGCCACCGGCGCGCACGTCCTGATCGCCGCACGGGCGCTGCTCGGGGTCGGCGGCGCCATGATCATGCCGGCGACGCTGTCGATCCTGCGCCAGGTCTTCCCCGACCGCCGCGAGCGCGCGGTCGCCATCGGCGTGTGGAGCGCGGTCGCCGCGGTCGGCGCCGCGATCGGGCCGGTGCTCGGCGGCTTCCTCGTCGAGCACTTCTGGTGGGGATCGGTCTTCCTCATCAACATCCCGCTGATGGTCGTGATCCTGCCGTTCGCGCGCTGGCTGCTTCCGGAGTCCAAGGGCGAGGGCTGCGGCCCGTGGGACGTGCTCGGCGCCCTCATGGCGGCCTTCGGCGTCCTCGGCGTGGTCCTCGGGGTCAAGCGCTTCGGCGGCGGGGCGAGCCCGCTCGACCCCGGGGCGCTCGGTCCCCTCGTGGTCGGCGCGGTCCTGATGGTGCTCTTCGTGCGCCGGCAGAAGCGCCGCGAACACCCGCTCATAGACATCGGCATGTTCTCCCGCCCGACGTTCAGCACCTCCGTCGGCTGCATCGTCCTGGCCATGCTCGCGCTCGTCGGCCTCGAACTGATCGCCGTGCAGTACCTGCAACTGGTACTCGGCCTCAGCCCCTTCGCGACCGGGCTCCGGCTGCTTCCGCTGACCTTCGCCGCGATGGCGGCCGGACTGTGCGGCTCGCGCCTGCTGCACCGGTTCGGGCCACGCGCCATGGTCGGCATCGGCTTCGTGCTCACCGCCGTCGCCGTCCTGTCGCTGACCCTGATGGGGCAGACCGACCGGCCGATGCTGCTCACGGGCGCTTTCGTGCTGCTCGGATTCGGCCTGGAGACCACGATCTTCGGGGCGTACGAATCCATGCTCAGCGAGGCCCCCGCCGCTCAGGCGGGCGGCGCCGCGGCCATCGGCGAGACCTCCTACCAACTCGGCGCGGGCATGGGTATCGCGCTGCTCGGCAGCGTGATGAACGCCGCGTACGGTCCCGGCATGGCGCACGTCCCCGGAGTGCCGTCCGCCGACCGCGCCGCCGCCGGGAACTCGCTCGGGGAGGCGTACGACGTCTCCGGCCGGCTCGGCGGCCCGACGGGCGCCGCGCTGCGGCAGGCCGCCCGGCACTCCTTCGTGAACGGGCTGCACATCACCCTCGTCGTCAGCGCGGGACTGCTCCTGCTGGGCGCGCTCGCCGCGCTCCGGCTGCCGCGCGTGATGGACTGCGGCGCCCTCCTGGCGAAAGCGGAGGGAGCCGGGGTGCCCGCCGACGGGCGCCGCCCGCCCCTCACCGAGCACCCGGACCACCACCTGGTGCCCGCACAGCACCACGCCCCCGACGCCGAACGACTGGTGTCCGCGAGTGAACAGCAGGCGGGTCTTTACGTGGCGGGTGCACGCACGTAGCGTCGTCCCCGACCTTTGTAGATCACCCTTCGGAGCTCACCCAGGAGACCGCCATGTCCGGGAGCGCGCTGCCGCCGTTCGACCCGTACGACCCGCTCGGGATCGACGATCTGCTCAGTGACGAGGACCGCGCGGTGCGCGAGACCGTCAGGAACTGGGCCGCGGACCGCGTCCTGCCGTACGTGGCCGACTGGTACGAGGCCGGCGAGCTGCCCGTCATCCGGGAACTCGCCCGCGAACTCGGCGCGATCGGCGCGCTGGGCATGTCCCTCACCGGCTACGGCTGCGCGGGCGCCAGCGCCGTCCAGTACGGCCTGGCCTGCCTGGAACTGGAGGCGGCCGACTCCGGGATCCGCTCGCTCGTCTCCGTGCAGGGATCGCTGGCGATGTACGCCATCCACCGCTTCGGCTCCGAGGAGCAGCGCCAGGAGTGGCTGCCGAGGATGGCCTCCGGCGAGGTCATCGGCTGCTTCGGTCTCACCGAGCCCGACCACGGCTCCGACCCGGCCGGGATGCGGACCCACGCCAAGCGCGACGGTACGGACTGGGTGCTCAACGGCCGCAAGATGTGGATCACCAACGGCTCGGTGGCCGGGGTCGCGGTGGTCTGGGCCCGCACCGACGACGCCCCCGACAATCCAGGCTTTCGTGGCTTCGTCGTCCCCACCGACGCCCCCGGCTTCTCGGCGCCGGAGATCAAGCACAAGTGGAGCCTGCGCGCCTCGGTCACCAGCGAACTCGTCCTGGACGACGTGCGGCTGCCCGCCGACGCCGTGCTCCCCGAGGGGGCCGGGCTCAAGGGCCCGCTCAGCTGTCTGAGCCACGCGCGCTACGGCATCGTCTGGGGCGCGATGGGCGCGGCCCGCAGCAGCTTCGAGTCGGCCCGCGAGTACGCCAAGACCCGCGAGCAGTTCGGCCGGCCCATCGGCGGCTTCCAGCTCACCCAGGCCAAACTCGCCGACATGGCCGTCGAGCTGCACAAGGGCATCCTGCTCGCCCACCACCTCGGCACGCGGATGGACGCCGGGCGGCTGCGCCCGGAGCAGGTCAGCTTCGGCAAGCTCAACAACGTGCGCGAGGCGATCGAGATCTGCCGCACCTCGCGCACCATCCTCGGGGCCAACGGCATCTCGCTGGAGTACCCGGTGATGCGGCACGCGACCAACCTGGAGTCCGTGCTCACCTACGAGGGCACCGTGGAGATGCACCAGCTGGTCCTGGGCAAGGCGCTCACCGGACTCGACGCCTTCCGCTGAGCCTGCCCGGCTCAGCGGAAGGGCGCCCCCGTTCTAACGTGGCGGGTGGGCGTCAGGGGTGGTGAACGTGTAGCCCGCCGAGATCAGCCGTGGCAGGTAGCTCTTCAGCGCGGTCACCGTCTGCGAGCGGTCGCCGCCGCTGCCGGGCTCGGGATTGTCGTCGCCGCCCTCGGTGCCGTCGTGGTGGAGCACGATGGCACCGGTGGCGGCACCGGCGACGACCCGGTCGGCGATGGTGGCGGAGCCGGGGTTGGCCCAGTCCGCCGGGTCCACCGACCAGGAGATCGGGCGCAGCCCGAGGTCGGCGCAGACGGCCAGGGAGGCGTCCGCGAAGTCGCCGTAGGGGGCACGGAACAGCACCGGCGCCCGCCCGCCGACCTTGGCGACGGCGTCCTGGGTGCGCTGCATCTGGTCGCGCACCTCCGCCGCGGACAGGTCGCTGAGGTGGGGGTGGGACCAGCTGTGGTTTCCCACCACGTGTCCCTCCGCGACGATGCGGCGCACGACGTCCGGGTACAGCCCGACGTTGTCGCCGCACACGAAGAACGTCGCATGGACGCCGTGGCCGCGCAGGACGTCCAGCACCTGCGGTGTGTACTGCGGACTGGGGCCGTCGTCGAAGGTGAGGGCCATCACCAGGGGACCGGCGTCGATCGTGGTCTCAGGCGTGGGGACCCGCCGGGCCCGCGCGGCCGCCGGCGCCGCCCCCGCGGCACCGAAACCGAGCAGCGCTGTGGCGCTCACGGAAAGGAAGCGGCGGCGGGGCAGCGAACAGGGCGTCTTTGGCATGGGGCCAGTCTGCGCGGGCGACTGCCCGGCTCGATGACGGACGCGCCGGTGTGGTCACGGTGCCGGAAAAGACTCACGCCAAGGCTCCGGCCGCCGGATGCAGCTTCACCGCAGGGCCGCCTGGGGGCCGTCCGAGGATGACCAAGGACGACTACCAACGACCGTTGACGACGGCTCCCAGGCTGCTCACAGCGTTGTCCATACCGTGCTTCCGTGGTGCTGAGCGTGGTTGATCAGTTCTGGTTGAAAAAGCCGTCCGCGCCGCGCTTGGACTCGGCGTTGAGGACCATGTAGTCGGCGGGGGTCAGCAGGAAGACACGAGTGGCGATGCGCTCGATCGAGCCGCGAAGCCCGAAGGTGAGGCCGGCCGCGAAGTCGACGACGCGCTTCGCGTCGGTCGACTCCATACCCGTGAGGTTGACGATCACCGGGACACCCTTGCGGAAGAGTTCACCGATGCCGCGGGCGTCCCGGAAACCGTCCGGGGTCACCGTGGCGATCTGGCGGCCCTGTTCCTCGGCCGTCTCACTCGCCACCTGGACCCTGGGGTCGGTCACCCAGGTGTCGCCGCGCTCGGATCCCTCGCCGTAGTCGGCGTACTCCTCGTCGTAGTAGCTTTCGTCGCCGTTGTCGTCGACGAGGCCCAGCCAGGCACTCGCTCGTCGAACCGAACCCATGGACGCCTCCTTTCACACACGGTCGATATCGCCCGTACCCCTATGGTCGTCCATGATGCCGATGATGCGCCAAGCGGATAGCCGCCACCCCGGGGACTTGTGACGGTACTGGTGCACAAGATAGGTGTCGGGAAGTCAGGGAGCCATAGGCGTACGGAAGGTGACGAAGTGATGGGAGCGCTCCCCTCTTCCGGGTGACGGGCCGCGGCCGGACGGCGGTACGCCGGTCATGAGATCGTTCCATCGATAGCATGTCGGGCCGATCGTACGATGAAGTCGCTGGGGGAGCGTTGTTCGGAATTATCAGGCCGTGTCGCCACCGGATGTCGGAGGGACTCGCCACTTCTTGGATGGCGCACCTGTGCGGGCTGTGCCTCGCGTTGCGCGACGACCACGGGCAGCTGGCCCGGATGGCCACCAACTACGACGGTCTGATCATTTCGGCGCTGGTCGAGGCCCAGGTCCCGGGCGCGGAGGCGTCGGCGAAGTGGCGGCGGACCGCCGGGCCCTGTCCGTTGCGCGGCATGCGCACCGCGCCGGTGGCGACGGGCGAGGGCGCACGGCTGGCCGCCGCCGTCTCGCTCGTGCTCGCGTCGGCGAAGATGCGCGACCACATCGACGACCGGGACGGCGCCATGGCGCGGCGGCCGGTGGCGGCGGCGGCGCGGACCGTCGCCCGGCGCTGGGACCGGGCCGGGGCGCGGACCGGCGGCGGGCTCGGGTTCGACACGGCGGTCCTGGTGGACGCGGTGGACCGGCAGGGCGGGATCGAGGCGCTGGCCAGGACGGGCACTCCGCTGCTGACCGTCACCGAGCCGACCGAAACGGCGACCGCGGCGGCCTTCGGCTACACGGCGGTCCTCGCCGGACGGCCGGGGAACCGCGTGCCGTTGGAGGAGGCCGGCCGGCTCTTCGGCCGGCTGGCGCACCTGCTGGACGCGGTCGAGGACCAGACGGCCGACGCCGCGTCGGGCGCGTGGAACCCGCTGACGGCGACGGGCACCGGCCGCGACGAGGCGCGGCGGCTGTGCGACGACGCGGTCCACGGGGTGCGGCTCGCGCTGAAGGACGCCGAGTTCACCGACGGCCGGCTCGTGCACCTGCTGCTCGCCCATGAGCTGCGGCGCTCGGTGGACCGCGCCTTCGGCGGCTCGTGCGCGCACGCGAGCGGGAATCCGTACGGTCCCGGGCAGAGCCCGTACGCGCCCGGCGGGCCGGGCTTCCCGCCCAACAACTTCCCGCCGCCCGAGCCGCCGCGCCGACGGGGGCTGATCGCCGGGTGCGCGGTGTGGAGCGGTCTCTGCTGCACCTGCCAACTGTGCTGCCGGGACCACTACGAGGATCCGTGGAACGGCAGCCGACGCGAGGGCTGGTGCTCGAACTGCGACTGCGACTGCTGCGATTCCTGCGATTGCTGTGATGGGTGCGACTGCTGCGATTGCGGTTGTGACTGCGGGTGTTGAGCGTGTCGAAGAGGTAGGAGGAGCAGGGGGCTGCGGGTCCTTCTCGAACTCGAAAGGTGCGTACGAGGGAGGGAGAGAAGGCGGTGCGCGTACGTGAAGGAAGACCGGGCTGACGGGGGAGCTGCGGAAGAGCCGCGGGCGGCTCGAGGTGGGGCGGCCGCGGCGGCGCGATGTGCGCGGGGCGGGGGCGGAGCCAGGACCGGCCGAGCGGGCCCTACGAGGTCAGCGACAACACGAGGCCGACCACACCCGACCGAAGTCGATGTGGTCGCGGGTCACCAACTGACAGCTGCGCATGCGGCCAGTGGAACAGCAGCCGTCCCCATCCGTCAACCAGGCTGAGACGCGGTGCCCACCAGTTGGACACCCTTGACAGTGGGTGACGCTGGGGGATTAGCCTCGGGCAAGGTCGTGACGGCCCGGCCGCGTTGAGGGACGCGGCGTGCGTGAAGGCAACTCCCGTGCTCCTTCTGTGTGTCCACGGAGTCTCCCGCATGTCAGAAATCCCTCCGAGCCATCGGCCCATCCGCCCGCTGCACCTGGCCTTCGCGGTCGACGGCGGAGCTCAGCACCGGGAACGGTACGAAGTCCCCTACTACGTCGAACTCGCCCGGCTCGCCGAGCGGGGCGCACTGGACTTCGTCACGCTCGACGACTCCCCGCCGCCGGCCGGCGGCAGTGCCGGACGGTTCGACGCGCTCGCCGTCCTCACCCAGGTCGCCCCCGCCACCGACCGGATCGGTCTGGTGGCGGCCGTCACCGCCCCGCACCCCGGGCCGGTCCCCGTCCCGGCGGGGATCGTGCTCCTCGACCGGGTCAGCCGCGGCCGGGCCGGCTGGACGCCGCTGGTCCCGGACCCCGGGACGGCCGCTGCGACCACCCCGCCGCGGGACGGCCCCGAGAACGCCGCCGGGCTCCATGACGTCACGTCAGCCGGACCCGAACCGTCGGAGGGGCGGCCGGTGATCGCGGTCGACGCGACGCTGGAGGGGCCGCGCGAGACGGCCGCGCGGCACGCGGACGTGGCGTACGTACGGGTCGGCGGCCCGCACTCCGAGCGGATGGCGTACGAGGCCCGCACCGACCTGCGCCGCCGGGCGGCGGCCTACGGCCGGGACCCGGACCGGCTCACGGTGCTGGCCTCGCTCGCCGTCGAACTGTTCGACCCGGCCGACGCCGTGGTCCTCGCCGACCTGTTCGGCGACTGGCGCCGCGACGGGATCATCGACGGCTTCCACGTACGGCCCGCCGATCCGCGGCGGGATCTGGCCCGACTGGTGAACGCGACCGTGCCCGTGCTCCAGCAGCGCGGACTGTTCCGCCGCTTCCAGCCCGGCACGACGCTGCGCGAACACCTCGGTCTCGACCAGCCGGTGAGCCGTGCGGTGAGCCGGCCGGCCGGCCGGGCGGAGGGCCGTTCGGTGGGGTGACCGCGCTCGGCGATCCGGACGGGTCAATTCCGGCCACCACCCCACTCCCCAGGCCGGAGAGCAGCCGCCGACCGGAGTACGGGGGGCACGACGCCGCGCGAGCAGCCCGGCCTGCGGCAGCCGCTATGGAAGGTTGATGACCATGAGTACCGAGACTGAGCAGGACTGGAAGAACTGGCGCGAGCGGCGCGCCGAGTCGGTCGCCGCACCGTACGGGCCACTGGCCCTGACCGGCACGTATTGGCTCGCCGACGCCGAGGACGGGAGGATCCCCGGGCTGCCGGGGGAATGGCGGGAGCAGGACGGCTCGGTGGTCCACCAGAACGACGGGGTCCTGGGGCGGCTGGAACCCGAGGGCGAGCCGGTGCTGTTCGGCGAGAAGCGGATCGTGGCGATCGACCGCGAGGGGCTGCTGGCCGTCCGGATCTGGGACCCGGCCGCGGAGGCGCGGCGTGGGTTCGCGGGGATCGACGCGTTCGACTACGACGAGCGCTGGGTGCTGTCCGCGGTCTTCCGCCCGTACCCCGAGGGCCGCGCCGTGCTGGTGCCGCACGCCGACGGCCGGGAGCGCGGCCTGGGGGTCAGCGGCGAACTGACGTTCACCGTGGACGGCACGGAGCATTCGCTCGCCGTCGCGGTCGAGCAGGACGGCACGCTCTGGGGCGTCATCGCCGACGCGACCAGCGGAAGGAGCAGCTATCGCTTCCGTTTCCTGCGCACCCACGCGCCCGCCGCGGACGGCCGCGTGGTGCTGGACTTCAACCGGACGCTGCTCCCGCCGTGCGCCTTCGCCGACGCGTTCGTGTGCCCGTTCCCGCCGCCCGGCAACACGCTGCCGTTCGCGCTCGAAGCGGGCGAGAGCCGCGTCCTCACCCGCTGAGCCGCACGGCGGCCGAACCGTTGTCAGTCCGGGTGTGCTCCGGCGGTCCGCCGGGTCCGCGGGGCGCCTTCGCGTCGGACCGGCGCGGCCGAAAGGCGCCCTTGTGTGTTCCGCGCGGGCTCTGAATACTCCCGTCCAGTGCTTGTCAGGGTCACGTCGAGTTCGTTAATCGGTGTCGACGCCGACAGGCCGAGCTGACCTCCACCCCCCACAGGAGGAACAAATGAAAATCACCCGACGCGCCGGCCTGATCGCTGTGACGTCCGGCCTGGTGGCCGTCACCGCGCTCACCCTGCCCGCCGCCAACGCCGCCCCCACGGCCACGGCATCACCGGAGACCGCCGCCGCGGTCGCCACTTCGCTCGGCGCGACCGCCACCGCGGGCAGTTACTACGACGCGGCGTCGAAGAGCACCGTCGTCAACGTCACCTCGGCCGGTGCGGCCGACGCCGTACGGGCCGCCGGGGCGACGCCCCGGACCGTCCGATTCAGCTCGGCAGTGCTCAACAAGGCCGGCGAGGCCGCCAAGTCCGCCGACATCGCGGGCACGGCATGGTCCGTCGACCCGCTGACCAACAAGCTCGACGTGAGCGTCGACAGCCGGGTCACCGCCGCCCAGCTGGCCCAGCTCACCCGGGCCACCGCGAGCTACGGCGACGCCGTGACCATCCACCGCGTGGCCGGAAAGTTCAGCAAGCTGCTCTCCGGCGGCGACGCCGTCTACACCAGCTCGTGGCGCTGCTCGGTCGGCTTCAACGTCCGCAGCGGCAGCACGTACTACTTCCTCACCGCGGGGCACTGCACCGAGGGCTCCCCGGCCTGGACCACATCCGGCGGCACCTCCATCGGCCCGACCACCGGTACCAGCTTCCCGAACAACGACTACGGGATCGTCCGTTACACCAACACCTCGATCGCGCACGCCGGCGCCGTCGGCAGCCAGGACATCGCCAGCGCGGGCAACGCCTACGTCGGTGAGCCCGTCAAGCGCCGCGGCTCCACCACCGGCATCCACAGCGGCTCGGTGACCGGGCTCAACGCCACCGTCAACTACGGCGGCGGCGACGTCGTCTACGGCATGATCAAGACCAACGTCTGCGCCGAGCCGGGCGACAGCGGCGGTTCCCTCTACAACGGCTCCATCGCGGTCGGCCTCACCTCGGGCGGCAGCGGAAACTGCTCCTCCGGCGGGACGACGTACTTCCAGCCGGTCACCGAAGCGCTCAGCGCCTACGGAGTCAGCGTCTACTGACGCGGTCGAACCGACCCTGGCAACGGCCTGCAGCGACAGGACGGAGCCCCCGCCGACCTGCCGGCGGGGGCTCTGCCGTGTCCGGGAACCGTCGGCACATGCGGTCAGTAGCTGTCCGCGACGCCTGGCAGACTGACCGCATGTTGGAGACCTCGGCGCGGCTGCTGCGTCTGCTCTCGCTCCTCCAGTCCCGGCGGGACTGGACCGGCCCCGACCTCGCGGAACGCCTGGACGTCACCGCCCGGACGGTGCGCCGCGACGTCGACCGGCTGCGGACCCTCGGCTACCCGGTGCACGCCGCGCCCGGCACGGCCGGCGGCTACCGGCTCGGCGCCGGCGCCGCGCTGCCGCCGCTGCTCCTGGACGACGAGGAGGCCGTCGCCGTCGCGCTGTGTCTGCGCACCGGCGTGGGCGGCACCGTCGCCGGGATCGAGGAGGTCTCCGTCCGGGCGCTGTCCAAGCTGGAGCAGGTGCTCCCGTCGCGTCTGCGGCACCGGGTCCAGGCGATGCAGGCGATCACCGTCCACACGCCGCTGCCCGGCCGGGCGACCGTCGACCAGGACGTGCTGACCGTCATCGGCGCGGCCTGCCGTGACCGCGAACGGCTGCGCTTCGACTACAGCGACCACAGCGGGACCTCCAGCCGCCGCACGGTCGAGCCGTACCGCCTGGTCAACCACGGGCGCCGCTGGTACCTGCTCGCCTGGGACACCAGCCGTGAGGACTGGCGGATCTTCCGCGTCGACCGGATCGACCCCAAGTCCCCCAGCGGGCCGCGCTTCACCCCGCGCGAGCCGCCGGAGGACGCGGCGGCGTACGTCGCCAAGGGCGTCACCACCCGGGCCTACCGCCACCAGGCGCGGATCACCCTCCACATGTCGGCCGGGGAGGTCGCCGACTTCGGCTGGACGGGCTTCGGCACGATCGAGGCGATCGACGACAGCACCTGCGAACTGCGGACGGGCGCCGAGTCCCTCGAAGCCCTCGCTGTCTTCATCGCCATGCTCGGCGCCGAGTTCGAGGTGCACGAGCCGGCCGAGCTCGCCGACCGGCTGCGGGCGGTGGCCGCCCGGATGCTGCGCGCCGCGGACCGGACGCCCCGGAACTGACGGATGCCGGGCCGGCAGGGGGTCGGCCTCCTGCGGGGGCGCCGTCCCGTGCCGCTCCCGCGCCCCTGCCGTGCGCCACCGCGCCCGTACGACCGGCGCCCGGCGGGGGTTCCGGCAGTACGCTGGAGGAACTGCACGTGTATACGGCAGGGGGTTGCGATGATCGTGGAGTTGGTGTCCGCAGGCCTCGCGGCCGGGGTCGTCTATCTGGCGGCCGCGTCCCGGGTCGTGCGGCAGTACGAGCGCGGTGTGGTGCTGCGGCTGGGCCGGCTCAGATCGGAACCCAAGGCCCCCGGCTACACCATGATCATCCCGTTCGTCGACCGGCTGCGGAAGGTCAATCTGCAGATCGTCACGATGCCCGTCCCGGGGCAGGACGGGATCACTCGCGACAACGTCTCGGTCAAGGTGGACGCGGTCGTGTACTTCAAGGTGATCAACGCCGTCGACGCCGTCATCCAGGTCGAGGACTACCGCTTCGCGGTGTCCCAGGTCGCCCAGACCTCGCTGCGCTCGATCATCGGCAAGAGTGATCTGGACGAGCTGCTGTCGAACCGGGAGAAGCTGAACGAGGGCCTGGAAGTGATGATCGACAGCCCGGCGCTGGGCTGGGGTGTGCAGATCGACCGCGTCGAGATCAAGGACGTGTCGCTGCCGGAGGCCATGAAGCGGTCGATGTCCCGGCAGGCCGAGGCGGAGCGCGAACGCCGCGCCCGCATCATCAACGCGGACGCCGAACTGCAGGCGTCGAAGGTGCTCGCCCAGGCCGCGATGCAGATGGAGGACAACCCCTCCGCCCTGCAACTGCGGCTGCTGCAGACGGTGGTGGCCGTCGCGGCGGAGAAGAACTCGACGCTGGTGCTGCCCTTCCCGGTCGAACTGCTGCGCTTCCTGGAGCGCGCCGCCCCCACGCCCGCCGTTCCCGCCGCGCCTGCCGCCCCCACGCCCGCCGTTCCCGCCGCGCCTGCCGCCCCCACGCCCGCCGTTCCCGCCGCATCGACCGCTCCCGCTGTCCTGGCCGCTCCCGAGGCCGCGACCGCGGCGCCGGCGCCTCCCGCCGTGGTGCCCGCCGCCGACCCCGCGCCCGTCTCTCCGCCGGTGTCCACGCCGGTCCCGATCGAGAGCCCGATCGAGAGCAACTCCCCGGCACGGGAAGGGGAGTGACGCCGCCCGTACGCCTTCGCGCCGCCGCCCGCTGATTGCCGCCGTGACCCCCAAGCATTAGATTGGGAGTCATGACGGCATGGGGGGTCCTGCGCGACCGCGACGCGGGAACGTACTTGGGCGGGGTGCTGGTCTCCGGCTTCGGCAGCTCGGCGATGATGCTGGCAGCCGGCATCTGGGTGAAGTCCCTGACCGGCTCCAGCAGCCTCGCGGCGCTGGTCGGCGTCTGCCTGTGGGCCCCGACGCTGGCCGGGCCGCTGCTCGGCACCCTCGTCGACCGGGTCCGCCGCCGTCCGCTGCTGATCCTGGTCAACGCCGCGATGGCGGCCCTGCTGCCGCTGCTGCTCGTGGTCCGTACCGCGGACCTGGTCTGGCTGCTGTTCGCCGTGCTGGTCCTGTACGGGACCGCGTCGGTGCTGTGCGACGCGGCCGAGGCCGCCGTCGTCACCGCCACCGTCCCCGAGGGGTTGCGCGGCGACTTCAACGGGCTGCGGATGACCGCCAACGAGGCCATGAAGCTCCTCGCCCCCCTCGCGGGCGCCGGTCTGTACGTCCGCTACGGAGGCGGCTCCGTCGCCCTCCTCGACGCCGTCACCTTCGCCCTCGCCGCGGCCGTCTTCGCGAGGGTCCGGGTGCGGGAGGAAGCGCCCGCGCCGGCGGCGTCGGGCTGGCGTGAACAGACCGCCGAGGGCGTCCGTCACCTGCGCCGGCACCCCCTGCTGCGCCGGCTGGTGGCCGTCGGTTCGATCGCGATGCTGCTGTCCGCGCTCGCCAGCTCCGCGATCTACGCGGTGGTCGACGCGGGCCTGCACCGTCCGCCCGCCTTCGTGGGCGTGCTGTACGCGGTGCAGGGCGCGGGCTCCGTCGTCGGGGGAGTGGTCGCGGGCGCGTTGCTGCGGCGGATGCCGGAACGGGTCTTCGCGGCCACCGGCATGCTGCTGTTCGCCCTCGGGATCGCCGTCCGCGCCACGCCGTGGACCTCCGCCGCCCTCGCGGGTGGCGCGGCGATCGGGGTCGGGCTGCCGTGGGTGCTGATCACGGCGCTGACCGCCGTCCAGCGGGAGACGCCCGCCGAACTGATCGGCCGGGTCGCGGCCACCGCGAGCACGCTCGTCTTCGCGCCCACCGCGGTCGGCGGGCTGGTGGGCGCGGGCCTCGTCGCGGTCGTCGACCACCGCCTGCTGCTCGTGGCCGTCGGTGCGGCGGGAGTGCTGACCGCCGCGTACTGCCTGCGCACGGTTCCGGCCGAGGAGACGGACGGGATGGCGGACGGGGTGGGCGCCGTGCCGTCCCAAGGTGGTCAATTCTTTACCGACGCGTAACTAGCAGGTCTTGCTACTGGCGCGTAAGTTGACGTGAACGTAACAAGTCATGATCCGGATCACAGCGTGGGTGGAGTGCTGCAACTCCCCTGACCTGCGAGGAGATCACATGAGGCTGCCCTGGAAGCGGATGCTCACCGCGCTGGCCCTGGCGTGCGCGGTGGCGGTCACCCCGACCGCGGCCACCGCCGCGACCGCACACTCGGCCCCGTCCAGCGGATGGAACGACTTCTCGTGCCGGCCCTCCGCCGCGCACCCCCGGCCGGTCGTGCTCGTGCACGGAACGTTCGGCAACGGCACCGACAACTGGCTCGGATTCGCCCCCTACCTCGTGGTGCGGGGCTACTGCGTCTACTCGTTCGACTACGGCCAGCTGCCGGGCGTCCCGTTCTTCGACGGGCTCGGCCCGGTCGCGGACTCCGCGCAGCAGCTGGCGGACTTCACCGACCGGGTGCTGGCGGCCACCGGGGCGCCGAAGGCGGACCTCGTCGGGCACTCCCAGGGCGGCATGATGCCGCGCTGGTACCTGAAGTTCCTCGGCGGGGCGTCGAAGGTGAACGCCCTGGTCGGCCTGGCTCCCGACAACCACGGGACCAGCCTCAACGGCCTCGCCAACCTGCTCCCGTACTTCCCGGGGGCGGCCGACGCGATCCACTCCATCGTCCCCGGGCTCGCCGACCAGGTGGCCGGATCCGCCTTCATGCAGGCCCTCAACGCCGGCGGCGACACCGTCCCCGGCGTGCGCTACACCGTCATTGCGACCCGGTACGACGAGGTCGTCACGCCGTACGCGTCGCAGTTCCTGTCCGGGCCGGACGTCCGCAACGTCCTGCTGCAGGACCTGTGCCCGGTGGACCTCTCCGAGCACGTCGCGATCGGCCTCATCGACCGGATCGCCTTCCATGAGGCGGCCAACGCCCTCGACCCCGCCCACGCGACCCGCACGACCTGTCTCTCCGTGCTCAGCTGACCCATGGCGGCGAGATGGCGGTGCCGTCGGCGAGCACGGCCCGCAGGCCCACGCTGGTGGTGACCCACATCGTGGCCGGTTCCTCCGTGGGATTGCTGACGCTCAGGGAGGAACCGGCGGGCGCGACCGCGGCGTCGCCCGGCTCCAGGGTGGACACCTCGCCGTCGATGCTGAACCGCACCGAGCCGCTCAGGACGAGGAAGACCTCTTCGCGGGTGATGGTGTGAGCGGGCCCGGCGGTGCCGGCGGGTATCTCGCCGCGCCAGGCGCACAGCTCCTCGCTGCCGCGGGCGGGCAGGATGTACGAGACGAAACGGACGCCGTGCATCTCGTGAACGACGGCTTCGGTGGCGGTAACGAAGGGCATGCGTCATCTCCTGATGGTCAAGTCACTTGCGCAAGCTACTTGTCTATATAGTCAAGTAGCTTGCGCAATGTGTCAAGCTGCTCCGGTGAACAATGCTGACGCCATGAGCCTGACCGCGAACCTGCTCGCCGCGGCCGGCGGTCTCACCGCCGTGATCAACGACGGTGTCGTCGCCCGGGGCTTCGACGACATCCGGCCCGCCCACGGCTTCGCCTTCGCCCGTCTCGCGCCGTTCGGTGCGACCGCCGCCGACCTGGCGGAACATCTCGGGGTCACCCGCCAGGCGGCCAGCCAGATGGTCGAGGAACTCGTCCGCAAGGGCTACGTGGAGCGCCGTCCGCACCCGGACGACGCCCGTGCCCGGCTCGTCGTCCTCACCGACCGCGGCTGGGCCTGCACCCGCGCCGCGGAAGAGGCGGCCGCCGACGCCGTACGCCCCTGGGCCGCTCTTCTCGGTGAGCGCCGGCTGCGGGCTCTGCGGGACGATCTGGCCCGGCTGGCACCGGGCGGCCCGATCCGGCCCAACTGGTAGCCCCCGGCGCCCGGAACGCGAAGGTGCCGCTGCCCGTGGGGTGACAGCGGCACCGGTTCAGGGGGGCGATCGTCAGGAGCGGTGGCGTCCCGCCGTGGCGGCCCTGCGGCGCACGGTGGCGAGCAGCACCGAGGCCCCGACCGCGATCACCGCGGCCCCGCCGACGGCGAGCGGGCCCGTGCTGCTGGAGCTGCCGGTCTCGGCGAGCTTCGTGTCCTCCGCGTTCGCCACGGGCGCGGCGGAGCCGTCGGCCTTCGGCGCGTCACCGGCCGCGGCGGGGGTGGTCGGGGCCGCCGTGTGGTCGTGGTGGACGGTGGACTTCGAGGCGCCCGCGGCGATCTGCGCCTCGGAGAGCGCGGACGGCGCGGCCGTGGCCGGTGTCGCCCCTGCGGTGGCCGGCGCGCTGTGCGAAGCGCCGTGCGAGGGGGTGGCCGACGTCGGGGCGGAACCGCCGCTGTCCTTGCCGAAGACCACGTCCGAGCAGGTGTAGAAGGCCTCGGGGCTGTCCGAGCGCTGCCAGACGCTGTAGATCAGGTGACGGCCGGTGCGCTGCGGCACCTTGCCGGAGAACACGTAACTGCCGTCGGTGAGCGTGGGATCGGTGACCGACGCGAAAGGCTTCGTCTCCAGGTCCGACCACTTGAGCGGCTTCGACGGGTCGTAGCCGTCCTTGGTGATGTAGAGGTCGAACGAGCCCTTGTGCGGGGCGGTTGCCCGGTACTTGAAGGTGAACGACCCACCGCTCATGGCCGTCGCCGGCCAGTCGGCCCGCGCCAGGTCGAGCCCCTTGTACTCCGCGTTGCCGGCGCTGCACAGCTGCCCGTCCGGCACCTTGGACCGGCTCCGGCCGCCCGCCTCACCGTCGCGCACCCCGTTCCAGTCGTAGAGCGCCTGCGTCCCGCCCGCCGCGACGGCGGCCTTGCACGCGGCCGACTTCGGGCTCTCCGGACCCTCCGCGTAGCAGGCGGACACCCGGCTGACCGGATTCGACATCGAGCCGTGCGCGCTCGCGGGAGCGGAGGCCAGCCCGGTCAGCACCAGCGGCACGAAGCCCACGACAGCGACTGCGGCAGCCCTGCGACGTACGGTCATTCCGGGGATCTCCTTCGACGGTGACACGGTCCCAACGACCAGCACGCTAGCCCCGCCCACCCGCCGAAATCCCCGCGCGAGCTGCGAAAACCGTTTCTTTATGGGCGCGTTAAGCCGTCGCTATGCGTCGCCAAAGGTAGGACGCGCGACAGCTGCGGGATCACGTCCCGCTGACCGCCTGACAGGCGCCGACACCCGTCCCATGATGGAGTCATGGATCCTGTTACCGGTGTTCTCGCGTCGTTTGCCGGAAGGCTCGCCGGTGAGGCCGCCAGACCCCTGACCGGGCGGCTCCGGCGCGAGTTGGTGAAGCGGAAGATCGCCAAGCCACGTGACGTCTCCGGCATCCTGGCTCAGGTCAGCGGTGTGCACCGAGGTGAGATCAACGCGCTGGGGCTGGTCGCCGAGTTGCCGGCGGGCGTCACCTACGCCCAGCTCAAAGAGGTCGCGAGCAAGCCCACGTTCACCGCCCTCACCCGTCAGCTCATCGCGGTCCACCTCTGCGCCGACGACGACTGGCGCCAGGGGGAGAACCGTGAGGAGCGCGCGGTCGAGGATCTGGGGCAGCCGTGGAAGGAGCACGGGAATCGCATCGAAGAGGCGATGCGGGTGTTCTTCGCCGAATCCCTGGCTGCGGAGGAGTCGCCGCAGTTCCTCTCCTTCTTTCGGTCCTTCTACGCAACTGTGGACAAGTCATGCCGTGAGACCTCGGTTCTCATGAAGAAGGCTCTCGCGGAGTCGCACGACGGGTTCACCTGGGCGAGCCAGACCCTTGCCCTGCCCATCCTGGCGAGCATCGAGCGGCACGCCTTTCTGGTGGCGAATCCGGAGCGCGCGAGCAAGAAGGACGGCGACCGCTGGCGGAAGGACTACGTCGAATCGTTCCGGATCCGGAACGAGAAGATCGAGCTGCCCGACCTGGAGCTCAGAACGCTCATCCACTACTCCGAGATATTCGTCGCACCCGCGCTCGCGCTGCTGAACATCGAGCACCTCGGCGACGTCGAGGGCTCTGCCGTGCAGAGCCCGAAATGGAAGAGCAGTTTCCAGGAGTTTCTCGGTGAACTGGACCGCACGGTCATCCTCGGTGACCCGGGGGCGGGAAAGTCCACGATGAGCCAGGTGCTCGCCTGCAAATGGAGCGAGGAGGGCGAACAGATCGCCTTCCTGCTCAAGGTGCGGCAGATGCGTTTCCGCCGGAACGGCTTCAACGTGGTCACCGAGATCGAGCGGGTGCTGACCGATGTCTACCAGAAGCCGGCTCCGCCGGGGATGGTGGAGGAGCTGTTGCTCAACGGCTCCGCACTTGTCATCTTCGACGGACTCGACGAGCTTCCGGTGACGGTGCGCGGCAGGGACGTCAGCGAAGTCATCGAGGCCGCCGGTATGGCCTATCCCCTCACGCGGATCCTCGTGACGTCCCGCCGTCTCGGATACTCCGCCGTCCGTCTGGACCAGGAGATCTTCTGTGACTACGTCCTGCAGCCGTTCACCGACGATCAGGTGGAGGAGTACTCGACGAAGTGGTTCACCCGGCGGACCCGCACCGGTCATCATGACAAGACCGTGCCGCAACTGGTCGCGAACTTCATGGAGCACAGCGACACGATCCCGGACCTCCGGGAGAACCCCCTCATGCTGGCCGTCATCTGCCTCCTGCACGCGGGCTACAACGAAATTCCGAGAAGTCGGCCGAAGATCTACAAGAAGTGCGTCGAACTCCTCCTCCGCACGTGGGATTCACACCGGGGCATCGGCGAATCGACATGGGACCTCGAAGCCTTCGAGGTCGTGCTCGCGGAGATCGCCTACAACACGTTGCTGAAGCCGGAGTACCGGGATGGTGTGACCGAGCCGCAGGTGCTCGCCCTGGCCACCGAGAACCTCCTGGGGGAAGCGGTGCCGGACGCTGCGAAAGCCAGACAACTGGCGCGTCGCATGCTCGCGCTGTGCCGTGGCCGGGCCTGGATGTTCACGGACATGGCAGGGGGAGCCCCCGGAGAGGAGCGCTTCTCCTTCACGCACCAGAGTTTCCAGGAGTATTTCGCCGCGCAGTACCTGGTCAGGCATGCGGAGACGTCGGAAGAGGTGGCGACCGAGATCCGGACGAACATCGCTGCCGGCCGGCTGGAGATCTTCTCGCAGATCTGCCTTTCGCTCGCCGGGGAGAAGTTTCCCTACGGCGCCTCGAAGGTCTATACGCACTGCCTGAAAGCCGAACAGGCGAGTCCGCCGTCCCGCAGGAACGCCGTCATCGAGTTCCTGGCCAAAAGCTCGGACATCGTGATGCTCAACGGCTCGGCGTTGCAGCTGGTCGCGGACGGGGTGATCTCCACCATGACGCGGGTGTCCGGATATTCCATTGCGAAGCACCTGATGCGCTGGGACTTCCGGCACGCCGACGCCATCCAGAGAATGATAGGGGATTCTCTGCTGCGTCTTGACCGTGAGAGCCCGGTAACCTTTGCCCAGACCGTCCTGCGGCATCCCTGGATATGGGAGATATGCCTCCGCGAGGGCCTGGTGGACCTGGATACCAGGAACTCGGTCAACATGGAGCTACTGCGTCTTTACGAGGGCAGTCTCTACACGATACGCGGGGGTGGCGCCGCGTGTACCGCGACGTGGCTGTTCGGCCGGATGGCATCGCCCACCACCGACGCCGCGGTTGTCGACCGCTGCCTCCGTATCCTGGAGGGGCTGACAGCGCAGGCCCGGTACCGCTTCGAGACGAGCGAGCCGCCCATTCCGCCGTACACGTTGTTCCAGCCGGAGGAACGCGTGGTCGGCAATCTTTCACGATCGCTGCTCCGCTCATCACGGTACTCGCCCGAAGCGGCGTCGGGCCTGGCTTACCTGGCGATGGCGTTCTGCGAAATCGTGGTGGAGCATCAACCGCAGTCGATCGACGTCATCCGCCCCGTCCCGGTGGTCGGCGATTTCCTGTGGGCCCGGAGATCCGCCAACTCCGAGCGCCTCCCGCGCGGAATGTCGCGGCTGAACGCTGCGGACGTCCATCGGATCAGGTCGTGGGCCGACGGGGACACGTCCCTGTTCAACTGGGACGATCCGAACGTCGTCGTGTCCTGACACCGCCGCCCGCGAGGGCACCCCGTGGCAGGGTGGCGGGATGACTGAGACGAGCCGACGGCCTGCCGCGCTGCAACTGATCGAGGCCGCCGTCGACGCGGGGAGCTGGCGGCGGTGGGACGAGCCCGTCACCGTGCTGCCCGAGGCGGAGGAGTACCGGGCCGACGTGGAGAAGGCGCGGCTGCGTACCGGACTGGACGAGTCCGTCGTCACGGGTGAGGGACGGATCCGGGGGCGGCGGGTAGCGCTGATCGCGGGGGAGTTCGGGTTTCTCGGCGGGTCGATCGGGGTCGCGGCCGGGACCCGGCTGGTGACCGCGGTGGAGCGGGCGACGAGGGAGCGGCTGCCGCTGCTCGCCTCCCCGTCCTCCGGCGGAACGCGGATGCAGGAGGGCACCATCGCGTTCCTGCAGATGGTCAAGGTCGCGGCCGCCATCGCCGATCACAAGGCGGAGCGGCTGCCCTACCTCGTGTACCTGCGGCATCCCACCACCGGCGGGGTGCTCGCGTCGTGGGGATCGCTGGGTCATGTCACCGCGGCGGAACCGGGGGCGCTGATCGGGTTCCTCGGCCCGCGGGTCCATGAGGCGCTGTACGGCGAGCCGTTCCCGGCCGGCGTTCAGGTCGCGGAGAACCTGCTGGCCAACGGCCTCGTCGACGCGGTACTCCCGGCGGATCAGCTGGCCGAGGTCGCGGCGCGGGCGCTGGACGTGCTGTGCGGGGAGGCGGGTGACGACGTCCCGGCCGGCGATGGCCAGGCCGGGACGCCGGGGGCGGGACCCGTGGTCTCCACCGCCGACTCGATCCGGCGCTCGCGCCGGCCGGACCGGCCGGGGCTGCGGGCGCTGCTGGAAGGAGCCGGGCGGGAGGTCACCCCGCTCAGTGGCACCGGCGCGGGGGAGCGCGACCCCGGGCTGCTGCTCGCGCTGGCCAGGTTCGGGGCGACGCCCTGCGTCGTGCTCGGTCACGACCGGCGCCCGGGCGAGGCCGGGCCCGCCCCGCTGGGTCCGGCCGGGCTGCGGGAGGCGCGGCGCGGCATGCGGATCGCGGCCGAACTCGACCTGCCGCTGCTCACCGTCATCGACACCGCGGGCGCGGCGCTCAGCCGGGAGGCGGAGGAGGGCGGCCTCGCGGGGGAGATCGCCCGCTGCCTCGCCGACCTCGTCACCCTCCGGGCCCCGACGCTCTGCCTGCTGCTCGGTCAGGGTGCCGGCGGCGGCGCGCTGGCCCTGCTGCCCGCCGACCGCGTCATCGCCGCCCGGCACGCCTGGCTCTCACCGCTGCCGCCGGAAGGCGCGTCCGCGATCCTCTACCGGACGACGGACCGGGCGTTCGAGGTCGCGGAGCGGCAGGGCGTGAGCTCCGCCGATCTGCTCACCAACCGGATCGTCGACACCATCGTCGAGGAGACCCCCGACGCGGCGGACGACCCCGACGCGTTCCTCGGCCGGCTCGGCGGTCTGCTCGGCGCCGAGCTGGCGGCCCTGCGGGCCCGCGACCGCGGTGAACGGCTGGCCGCCCGGCGGGCCAGGTACCGGAACCTCGGACTGTAGGAGGGGCACCGATGCGAGGGGCCGTTCCTCTCATCGGGGGGTCGTAGGCTGGAGCGAGGCGGCAGAGGGCGGGAGATCCATGGAGCGACAGCTGGCGTTGGAGCTGGTGGGCACGGTCCGGCACGACGGGGACGGCGGCGTCGCGGACGACCTCGTCACCGTCGAGCAGACGACCCGCTGGATCCGGGAGCGGGCGGACCTGTTCCCCGGACCCGCCGCGGACGGCGGGGAGTTCGCCGCGGACGAGGAGCTGAGAGACCGTGTCGTCGCCCTCCGCCAGGCGGTCCGGGCACTGTTCGCCCTGGCCGTGAGCCCGGAGCCGCCGAGCCGCGCCGACGCCGACCGCCTCATCCCCGCCGGCCTGGCCCTCGACCGGCTCAACTCCGCAGCCGCCGCCGAGCCCGTCGCCCCGCAGCTGGTCTGGCCCCGGGGCGGGACCCCGGCCGTTCGGCCGCTGTCCACGGAGGACGACCCGGGGGTGCGGATCCTCGCCGGTCTGGCCCGGGCCGCCATCGACTTCCTGGCCGGGCCGGAACGGGACCGGCTGCGGGCCTGCACGGCCCCTCGCTGCGTCCGCTACTTCGTCAAGGGGCACGGCCGGCAGGAGTGGTGCAAGCCGGCGTGCGGCAACCGGGCCCGGGTCGCCCGGCACTATCAGCGCACGCGCACCGGTGCGGAGGGGGACCCGGATCCGGCCCGCGGCTGACGGACGACCCGTGCCGACGTGACCTGACCCGGCGTGACCCGACCCGGGACGGTCCGACCCGGAGTGACCCCGCCCGGTGCGACCTGACCCGGCGCGATCCGGCCAGGACCCGTGGGCCCGCCGGCCGTGTCCGTTGTGCCAGGATCGCCGCCATGAGCCTGAGGATCACCGTCGCCGCCTACGCGGCCACCGCCCCCTTCGAGCAAGTGCGCGAGCAGATCGCCGATCAGGCCCGCACCGGGCGGCTCCCCGTCGGCCACAAGCTCCCGACCGTGCGGGGCCTCGCCGAGGAGCTGGGCCTGGCGGCCAACACGGTCGCCAAGGCCTACCGCGCCCTCGAAGCCGACGGAGTGGTCGAGACGCGGGGCCGGCACGGCACCTTCGTCGCCGCCGCGGGCGATGCCGCCGAGCGCCAGGCCGCTGCCGCCGCCGCGGAGTTCGCGCAGCGCGCGCACCGCCTGGGACTGGACCGCGCGGCCGCCCTCGCCGCCGTCCAGGAGGCGCTGCGCGCCGCCTACGACGGCTAGGTCGTCCGCGGCGGGCAGGTCCTCGTCCCGGAGCGGGCGCCGCACCTGCGACGTCCGCGACACCCGGACGAACCCCCACCCGAACCCGGTACCGATCAGAGGTACAGCCCGTCCGACGCCGGTGCCGGGGCCGGGATGGTGGAGCCCGCGCCGCGCCGCAGCGCGTAGAGCTCCGCGAGGGTGGCGCCCTCGCGCCCGATGCCCTCCGTGGTGCCGAGCCAGGCGGCGGACTCGTCGCGGGTCAGCGGACCGACCTCGATACGGGACAGGCAGCGGCCCGGTCGGACGACGGCCGGGTGCAGCCGTTCCAGGTCCTCGTTGGTGGTGATGCCGACGAGCACGTTGCGGCCCTGGCCGAGCAGGCCGTCGGTCAGGTTGAGCAGCCGGGAGAGCGCCTGGCCGGTCTGGTGCTTGGCCTGACCGCGGATCAGTTCGTCGCAGTCCTCCAGGAGCAGCAGCCGCCAGCGGCCGCCGGCCGTGCCGTCGTCCTCGCCGATGGCGATGTCCATCAGATAGCCGACGTCGTTGAAGAGCCGTTCGGGGTCCAGCACGCAGTCCACCTGGCACCAGTCGCGCCAGGAGCGGGCCAGGGTGCGCAGCGCCGAGGTCTTGCCGGTGCCGGGCGGGCCGTGCAGGAGCAGCAGCCGGCCGGTGATGTCGTCCTTGGACAGCTTCATCAGGCCGTCCATGGCCTCGGCCACCGGGGCCGTGTAGTTGCCCCGCAGCTCGTCCCAGGTGGCGGCGGAGATCTGCCGGGTGGTGCGGTGCGGGCCGCGGCGCGGCGAGACGTACCAGAAGCCCATCGTCACCGTCTCGGGCTGGGGTTCGGGTTCGTCCTCGGCGTTCTCGACGGCGCGCGCGAGCACCTGCTCGGCCAGATCGTCGGTGACGGCGGCGACCGTGACGTCCGCGCCGCGGTTCCAGCGGGAGATGAGGATCGTCCAGCCGTCGCCCTCGGCGAGGGTGGCGCTGCGGTCCTTGTCGCGGGCCTGGCGCAGCACGGCGGCGTCCGGCGGGATCAGTGTCAGGCCGGACTTGACGTTCTCCAGGGACGCCCCGCGCGAGTACGGCTGTTCACCGGAGGTGAAGCGTCCGAGGAAGAGCGCGTCGACGACGTCGGACGGTGAATCGCTGTCGTCCAGGCGCAGATGGACGGGTACCGCTCGGTGCGGCGGGCGCGGTGTGTGCCGGGCGGGTGCGGGATCGGGCAGGCTCTGCGGCACAGGCCTCCTCGGGTCATGGGGCTTCGCGGACATGCGGCCCATGATCCGGCACGGGAGCCGCATCCGCCCAGTGCTTTTCCGGGTGGGAAAGCGGCTCCGGCCGAGGAGGCGGGCAGGAGGCGCGGACGCGGCTGGAACGAGGCCTGGAAGAGGTTTGAACGCGGATCGGTCGGCGTGGGGTCGAGCCATTACGGACTCTTCATATCATCGCAATGGACACGACAAAAATTCGTGGTCAGGGTACTTCCCCCAAGGGTTACCGGCCGGTACAACAGGTCTCGCAGAGATCCTGCCCAGGGAGGTTCCATGAGACTGTCCCGGTTGGTGTCAGCCGTATCCGCGCTGATCCTCACCACTGGCCTCGCGCTCATCGGCGCGGCCCCCGCGCACGCCGCGGCGCCCTCGTACGCAGCCCTCGGAGACTCGTACTCCGCGGGTGTCGGCGCCGGCAGCTACGACAGCTCCAGCGGTGCCTGCAAGCGCAGCACCAAGGCATATCCCGTGCTCTGGGCGGCGGCTCACGCCCCGTCCGCATTCGCCTTCACCGCCTGCTCCGGCGCCAGGACGGGTGATGTGCTCAACAACCAGCTCGGGCCGCTCAACGCGTCCACCGGACTGGTGAGCATCAGCATCGGCGGCAATGACGCGGGCTTCGCCGACGTCATGACCACCTGCGTGCTCAACTCCGAGAGCACCTGTCTGGCCCGCATCGCGCAGGCCCGCACCTACGCGGACAACACCCTCCCCGGCCTCCTCGACAACGTATACAACGCCATCCACGCGAAGGCCCCCAACGCCCATGTGGTGGTGGTCGGCTACCCGCACTTCTACAAGATCGGCGGCAGTTGCTGGGCCGGCCTCAGCGACCGCTCACGCACCGCCATCAACGGTGCGGCCGATGAACTCGACACGGTGACGGCCAAGCGCGCCGCCGACCACGGGTTCAGCTTCGCCGATGTGCGCGGCACCTTCACCGGGCACGAACTCTGCTCGGGCTCGCCCTGGCTGAACAGCCTGACCTTCCCGGTCGACGAGTCGTACCACCCCAAGGCGGCCGGCCAGTCCGGCGGCTACCTGCCCGCGTTCAGCTCCGCCGCCTGATCCGTACCGCTCCTCCCGGCCGCCGCCGGCGTCGTGCCGGACGTCGGCGGCGGCCGGTTCCGGCGATGAGCGGAGGAGCGGGAGGAGGGGTAGGCTCCCCTTGTTGCCCGTTCGCCAACTTCCTTGCGAGCGAAGGTAATTCGCTGTTCAGTCGTCAACGCCCAGGGCCGGAGGGTCAATCCGGGGCCTGGGATGCGCAGGTGACGCGTCGGGGCGATAGGGTTACCCTGCCCGGGCCGGGTGCCCTCGTACGGGTGGGGAGTGTCATGGATCAGATAGTTATGCGAAGCAGGCCGAGAGTGCCTGCCATCAACTGCGGAAGCAGCACGACCAGCACGCGTCTGGACCGTCATCTCGCGATACTGGGCGGCCCCGCCGTCCCGCACCGTGAGAGTGCGGAGGCGACGTTGCTGATGCGCGAGCTGACCTCGCGGGATTCGGCGCGCACCAAGGCGAGCCGCAGTGCACGGGTGTCCCTGTTCGCGCCTCTGCGGCGCCTGCGGCGCTCCCTGTTCGGCAGCCGCGGCTGATCCCACCTTCCGGCGGTCACACCGTCCCGGCACAACGCTGCGGCCAGCGGCGTTACGGTGTGCTCGCCGTGAACGGCAGGAGCTCTACGCGCGTCCACGTGCGTGGAGACGCTTCCGATGCGTTGGTACACCCGCAGCGTCCTTAGCGGACGTGCAACGGTCACGGCCCACGGTTCACAGGAGTGCGAACTGGCCGTCCGGCCCCTCCTCGTGATGGTCCAGCACCGAGGCGGGACGCCGCGCCCCCGCGGGCGCGGGCAGCACCCCCGCCAGGCGCAGCGCGTCGGCGGAGATCCCCGCCGCGCGCGCCCGTCGCGAACCCGGCTCCGCCGCCAGTCGCTCCGCCAGCTTCCGCCGTTCCGGACGGAGTGCGGCCAGGAGCGTCAGCACGGAGACGAGTTCGAGCAGTTCCGTGGTGGTCTCCCGGGTCCAGCGCGCGGGCCGCATCGCCTCCAGCGTTCCCGCGGCCGCGACGGCCGTCCGCCGCTCGTACCAGGCTTCCAGCACCCGCACCCCGCCCGCGTGGAACTCCCACGCGGTGGCCGGCACCGGTGAGATCAGCCCGTCCCCGATCCGCAGCGCCTCCTCCTCCGGGTCGTACGCCAGTTCCCCGGCCCGCGGCACGGCGGGCAGCGGGGCGCGGACGTACGGGCGCCGGCCGCCGGGCAGCCGGGGATGGCCGCCGGGCCGGCCGGCGGCCGGATCCGCGCAGCGCTCGCCCCGGGTGTGCAGCCAGATCGAGGTCCGGCCCAGCCCGACGGCCGCGAGCCACAGTTCGGGGTCGCGGGTGAGCGGCACCACGACACCGTCGCGCGGGTCCCGGGCCGGCAGGCCCGCGACGGTGATCCAGGCCAGGACGTCCTCGGCGCCGACCGGCAGGCCGAGGAGCTCGCCGAGCAGCTCCGTCAGGCCGGGCGCGATGTTGGGGTCCTGCCCGCCGGGCCGCCGGTACAGCGGCCGGATCCTGCCCGGCTTCCCGGCCGGCGAGCGACCGTCGGGCAGGACGGCGCCGAACGACAGTGCGGGACCGAGGACGTTGAGGAACCTGGCCTGCTCCACGGCGAAGATCTGGCGCTCGTCGGCGACCCGCCACAGCTCGGGGCGGGCGGCGTCGATGAGCCGGTGGTCGGGGATCAGCCACTGGAGGTCGAAGGCGCCGTGCAGGACGCGGACCGGGTCGGGGCACCGGCCGTTCTCGCGGGCGAGCCGGGTGGTGGCGGCGGGCCGCCCCTCCCGTCCCGGGACCGCGAGCTGCGGCGCCGGGGTGTGCAGTCCGCGGGCGCGGCTCGGACGCAGCAGCCGTTCACGTTCCGCGTCGTCGGCCGCCCCCAGCAGCGCGTCCCAGCGGGCCCGCAGCGCCTTCGCGTCGGGCGCCACCGCCCACGACCGCCCGTAGACCAGCGGCGGCACGGACCACGGCATCAGATCGGCGAGCACGGGAGCGCCCCGGCCCGGCCCGGAGTCGGAGCCGGCGGCTCGTGGCGGTGTCACGTCACGGGCCTCCCCAGCGCCTGGATTCGCGGATGCGCTTCCCACCGAGGGCATCGTACTGAGCCCGGGTGACGGCCGCACCGCCATCCAGGTCGCGGGCGGCGGTACGACGGCGTCGGCGCGCCGGCGGGATCAGCGTGCCTCCATCGTCACGGTGAACGAGAACCGGTCCCCGCGGTAGTGGATCCGCACCACGTCCACCGCGCGGCCCGACTCGTCGTACGTCACCCCGGTGTAGTGCAGGATCGGGCTGAGCAGCGGGACCTGGAGCAGCCGCGCGGTCTCCGGGTCCGCCAGCCGGGCCTCGACCGTGTCGGTGATCCGGCTGATGCGCACGCCGAGCGCGTCCCGCAGGACCTTCGTCATCGGCCACCGTTCGAGATCGGCCAGGTCGATGCGGCCGGCGAGTTCCGGACGGACGAAGTTCTCCGCCCAGTTGGTCGGCTCGCCGCTCTCCTCGCACCGCAGCCGGCGGAAGAACGCGGCCTCCGTCAGATCCGGCAGGTGCTCGGCGGCCCACGGCGGAACGGGGGCGGTCCCGTGCGCCAGTACGGCGGTGTGCTCACCCGACTGCTGGGCCACGATCGCGTCGACCGAGCCCAGCAGCCGGACCGGCGCGCCCCGCAGCGCGGTCGGTTCGATGAAGGTGCCGCGCCGCCGGTGCCGGCTGATCAGCCCCTCGGTCTCCAGTTCCTTGAGCGCCTGGCGCATGGTCAGCACACTCACGCCGTAGTGGCCGGCCAGGTCGTCCTCGGTGGGCAGCCGCAGCGGGGCGTCCGGGCGGCGGCCGAGTATCGAGGCGCGCAGCGACTGGGAGACCTGGTACCAGAGCGGCAGTTTGCGGTTGAGGACGATCGAGTCCGGGGCGAACGCGGTCATGACGTCCTGAAGTGCCGCTCGAGGCCCTTCCACACCTCGTCGTAACCCTCCTGCCGGTGATCGGCGGCGAGGGCGCCGGCGGTCGGCACGACGGGCCAGCGGGTCTCGAACATGAAGGCCAGCCCGTCGTCGACCTTCTGCGGCTTCAGCTCGGCGGCGCTGGCCTTGTCGAAGGTGGCGCGGTCCGGGCCGTGCGCCGACATCATGTTGTGCAGCGACGAGCCGCCGGGGACGAACCCCTCGGCCTTCGCGTCGTACGCGCCCTCGATCAGGCCCATGAACTCGCTCATGACGTTGCGGTGGAAGTACGGCGGGCGGAACGTGTCCTCGCCGACCAGCCAGCGCGGCGCGAAGACCACGAAGTCGGCGTTGGCCAGCCCGGGGGTGTCGGAGGGGGAGGTCAGCACGGTGAAGATCGACGGGTCCGGGTGGTCGTAGCTCAGCGAACCCAGGACGTTGAACCGGCGCAGGTCGTAGACGTACGGGACGAAGTTGCCGTGCCAGCCGACGACATCGAGCGGCGAGTGGTCGTAGGTCGCGGCCCAGAGGTTGCCGCCGAACTTGTTGATCACCTCGACCGGTTCCTCGCGGTCCTCGAAGGCGGCCACCGGTGCCAGGAAGTCCCGGGCGTTGGCCAGCCCGTTCGCACCGATCGGGCCGAGGTCGGGCAGCCGGAAGGCCTGCCCGTAGTTCTCGCAGACGTAGCCGCGCGCCGAGGCCTCCAGCAGCTCCACCCGGAACCGCAGCCCGCGCGGGATCAGCGCGACCTCGCCGGGGCCGGCCTGGAGCAGGCCCAGCTCGGTGCGGAGCAGCAGGGTGCCGTGCTCGGGCACGATCAGGAACTCGCCGTCGGAGGACGAGAAGACCCGGTCCGTCATCGAGGTGTTGGCCGCGTACCAGTGGATGCCGATGCCCTCGCGCCGCAGCACGTCACCGTTGCCGCCGACGGAGACCAGGCCCTGGACGAAGTCGGTGGGGACGTCCGGCAGCGGGGGCGCGCTCCAGCGCAGCCGGTTGGGGTCCGGCTCCACGTCGAGGAAGGGCGCGCTGCGCAGCGCGCCGTTGTCGACCCTGCGGAACGGTGGGTGCGCGGCCGAGGGGCGGATCCGGTACAGCCAGCTGCGGCGGTTCTGGTGCCGTGGCTCGGTGAACGCGGTGCCGCTGAGCTGTTCCGCGTACAGGCCGAGCGGGGCGCGCTGCGGGGAGTTCCGGCCGATCGGCACCGCCCCGGGCACCGCCTCGCTGACGTGCTCGTTCCCGAAACCGGGGGAGTACGTGAGGTCCGTGCCGTGTGTGCTGCCCATCGCGCGCTCCCGGTGCCGTTGTCCTATTCCTATCGTCGACCATAGGAATGAGACCGGCAAACCGTCAATGACCTTGAGGCGGGCCGCCGCTAGGGTGACCTGAAAAGAGGGGGGTGTGCCGTGACCGGCCAAGGGCTTCGCAGGACGCCGGTGCAGCAGCGCAGCACCGAACGTCTCGGCCGCATCCTTGACGCCTGCGCCGAACTGCTGGACGAGGCCGGCTACGAGAGCCTCAGCACCCGCGCGGTCGCCGTCCGCGCCGGGGTCCCGATCGGCTCCGTCTACCGCTTCTTCTCCAACAAGCGGGCGATGGCGGACGCCCTGGCGCAGCGGAATCTCGACCGGTACCTGGAGCGCGTCACGGCCCGGTTGGCGGGACCGGAGGGTGACGCGTCGCTGCCGCTCGACGTGGTCGTCGAGGTGGTGGTCGACGAGTACATCGCGATGAAGGGCACCACGCCCGGCTTCGAGCTCGTCGATTTCGGCATTCCCGGGGAGTCTGAGCCGAATCTGCACGTCGCCGACCGGCTGCTGGAGCTGCTCGCCGGGCGGCTGGGGCTCGACCCGGCGGACGCGTACGCCCGGCTCACCTTCGTGATCAGCGTGGAAGCCGCCGACGCCCTGCTCCAGCTGGCCTTCCGTACCGACCCGGCCGGGGATCCGGCCGTGATCGCGGAGACCAAGCGGCTGCTGCGCGCGTACCTCGCCCGATAGCAGGTTGCCGGTGGCGGCCGAAGAAGGTTGCCGGTCCCGGCCGATTGGGGTCCTCCTGGGGGTTCACACATGCATACCGGTCGGTATGCTCGCCTGTACGTGCGCTGCCGTCGTCCCAGGAGAGTCCGATGACCCGTACCGCCCTGCGAATCTGCCCGTTGTGCGAGGCCACCTGCGGTCTGACACTCACCCTCGACGAGAACACGGTCACGAGCGCCCGCGGCGACCGCGACGACGTGTTCAGCGCCGGCTTCATCTGCCCCAAGGGGGCGACCTTCGGCGCTCTCGACGCCGACCCCGACCGGCTGAGCCGCCCCCTGGTCCGCAAGGACGGCCGGCTGGTCGAAACCGGCTGGGCCGAGGCGTTCGCCGCCGTCGCCGCCGGGCTCGGCGCGGTCACGGCCGCCCACGGGCCCGACGCCGTCGGCGTCGTCCTCGGCAACCCCAACGTCCACACCGTCGCGGGCGGCCTCTACCCCGCGCAGCTCCTCAGCGCCCTGGGCAGCCGCAACATCTTCTCCGCCAGCACCCTGGACCAGATGCCCAAGCACGTCGCGTGCGGCTACCTCTTCGGCGACCCCAACGCGATCCCGGTCCCCGACCTGGACCGCACCGACCACCTGCTCATCATCGGCGCCAACCCGCTGGTCTCCAACGGCAGCCTCGCCACCGCGGCCGACTTCCCCGGCAAACTGAAGGCGCTGCGGAAGCGCGGCGGACGGATCACCGTCATCGACCCGAAGCGCACCCGCACCGCCGAGGTCGCCGACCGGCACGTCCCGCTGCGGCCGGGCACCGACGCCGCGCTGCTCTTCGCGGTCGTGCAGGTGCTGTTCGCCGAGGACCTCACCGACCTCGGCGCGCTCGCGGACCACGTGACCGGCGTGGCGGAGGTGCGCGAGCTCGCCGCCGCCTTCACCCCGGAAGCCGTCGAGGGCGTGTGCGAGGTGCCGGCCGCCGAGATCCGCGCCCTCGCCCGCGAACTGGCCGCCGCGCCCAGCGCCGCCGTCTACGGGCGGCTCGGCAGCACCGCCGTCGAGTTCGGCACCCTGTGCAGCTGGCTGGTGGACGTGCTCAACGTGCTGACCGGCAACCTCGACCGGCCCGGCGGCGCCATGTTCCCGCTCTCCCCGACCGCGCGGGCACCCCGGCCCGCCGCCCCTGGCAAGGGCTTCACCGTCGGCCGCTGGCACAGCCGGGTATCCGGCCACCCCGAGGTGAAGAGCGAACTTCCCAGCGCCGCGCTGGCCGAGGAGATCGACACCCCCGGTGAGGGCCGCGTCCGGGCCGTCATCGCCCTCGCCGCCAACCCGGTGCTCTCCGCGCCCGACGGCCACCGCCTCGACCGGGCGCTGGCCGGGCTGGACTTCATGGTCAGCGTCGACCCGTACCTCAACGAGACCTCCCGGCACGCCCACGTCGTCCTGCCGCCGCCGCGGCCGACGCAGAGCGCGCACTACGACTTCGCCTTCTCCACGCTCGCCGTCCGCAACACCGTGCGCTACAGCCGCCCGGCCGTCGAGCTGGAGGACGGCCGCCCCGGCGAGCCCGAGATCTACGCCCGGCTCGTCCAGATCCTGTCCGGCGCGGCGCCGGACGCCGACCCCGCCGCCGTGGACGAGCAGGCGATCGCCCGACTGCTCACCCGCGCCACCGCCGACCCGCACTCGCCGCTGCACGGCGGCGACCCGGCGGAGCTGGCCGCCCGGCTCGACGGCAGGACCGGATACGAGCGGCGGATCGACCTCATGCTCCGGCTCGGCCCGTACGGCCTCACCCTCGACAAGGTCCTCGCCCAGCCGCACGGCATCGACCTCGGCCCGCTCGCCGCCCGCGTCCCCGAGGTCCTGCGCACTCCGTCGGGCCGGATCGAACTCGCCCCGGCGCCGATCGCGGCCGACGTGCCGCGGCTGCTGCGCTCGCTGACCGAACGGGCCGCGGGACCCGTCCTCATCGGACGCCGCCACCTGCGCTCCAACAACAGCTGGATGCACAACCTGCCGGCGCTCTCCGGCGGCACCAACCTGTGCACGCTGCAGGTCCACCCCGAGGACGCGGCCAGGTTCGGGCTCGCCGACGGCGCGACCGCCCTGATCAAGGGCGACGGCGGCGAGATCGAGGCCCCGGTCGAGATCACCGACGCCGTACGCCCCGGCGTTGTCAGCCTGCCGCACGGCTGGGGGCACGACCGCGACGGCACACGGCTCGCCACCGCCGGGCTGCGGCCCGGAGCCAACGTCAACCAGCTCCTCGACGGCAGCCGCCTCGACCCGCTCTCCGGGACCGCCGTGCTCAACGGCTTCCCGGTGCAGGTGTCGGCGTTGCCGGGCGGCAGATGATCCGGCCCCCGGTACGGTGCGCGGACGCCTGCCGGTACGTGAGCCAGAGCACGGCAAAGCCTCTGGCGTGCGAAAACTAACGGCGCTAGTTTGGGCGGGTCAGGCAGACCCGCCCCCTACCGGGAGGACGACGACGTGAAGGCTCACGACGGCATGTACATCGGCGGGGCCTGGCGCCCCGCCGCCGGGCACGAGTCGATCGAGGTGGTCAATCCGGCGGACGAGCAGGTCATCGCCTCCGTGCCGGCCGGCACCCCGCAGGACGTCGACGCCGCCGTACGCGCCGCCCGGGCGGCGCTCCCCGGCTGGGCCGCGACCGCGCCCGCCGACCGTGCCGCCCTCATCGGCGCGGTACGCGACCGGCTGGCCGCCCGCCGCGAGGAGATCGCCGCGACCATCAGCGCCGAACTCGGCGCCCCGCTCGGCTTCGCGGCCGCCGTCCACACCGACCTGCCGATCGCCGTGGCCGGTTCGTACGCGCAGCTCGCCGCGTCGTACGCCTTCGAGGAGAAGGTCGGCAACTCCACCGTGCTGCAGGAGCCGGTGGGCGTCGTCGGCGCCATCACGCCCTGGAACTACCCGCTGCACCAGATCGTCGCCAAGGTCGCCCCGGCGCTCGCCGCCGGCTGCACGATCGTCCTCAAGCCCGCCGAGGACACCCCGCTCACCGCGCAGCTCTTCGCCGAGGCCGTCGACGAGGCGGGCATCCCCGCCGGGGTGTTCAACCTCGTCACCGGCCTCGGCCCGGTCGCCGGCCAGGCGCTGGCCGCCCACGAGGACGTGGACCTCGTCTCGTTCACCGGCTCCACCGCCGTCGGCAAGCAGATCGGCGCCACCGCCGGCGCCGCCGTCAAGCGCGTCGCCCTCGAACTCGGCGGCAAGTCCGCCAACGTCATCCTGCCGAGCGCCGATCTCGCCAAGGCGGTCAACGTGGGCCTCGGCAACGTCTTCGCCAACTCCGGCCAGACCTGCAGCGCGTGGACGCGGATGCTCGTCGACGCCGGCCGGTACGACGAGGCCGTGGAGATCGCCACGGCCGCCGCCGCCAAGTACGTGCCGGGCGACCGGCTCGGCCCCGTCGTCAACGCCAAGCAGCGCGACCGGGTCCGCGGCTACATCCGGCGCGGCATCGAGGAGGGGGCCAGGGTCGTCGCGGGCGGACCCGACGCCCCCGACGGGTTCGACGACGGCTACTACGTCCGGCCGACCGTCTTCGCCGACGTCACCCCGGACATGACCATCGCCCAGGAGGAGATCTTCGGCCCGGTCGTCGCGATTCTCAAGTACGAGGACGAGGACGACGCGCTGCGCATCGCCAACGGCACCGTCTACGGGCTCGCGGGCGCGGTGTGGGCCGGCGAGGAGGCGGAGGCCGTGGCCTTCGCGCGCCGCATGGACACCGGGCAGGTCGACATCAACGGCGGCCGGTTCAACCCGCTGGCGCCGTTCGGCGGCTACAAGCAGTCGGGCGTCGGGCGCGAGCTGGGTGCGCACGGGCTGGCGGAGTATCTGCAGACGAAGTCGCTCCAGTTCTGAGGTCCGGTCTGCGGGCGGGCCTGCGGCCGGCCGGCTCAGTGCCCGGCCGCAGGCCGGTGCTCCGTAGTTCTACCCGTCCGAGAGGAACCCCGTGGTCCGCGCCGCCGTCCTTCCCGCCGTCAACCAGCCCCTGACCGTCACCGAGATCGAGATCCCGGCACCGGGCCCCGGCCAGGTCCGGGTCCGCCTCGCCGCCGCGGGCGTCTGCCACTCCGACCTGTCGCTGTCCAACGGGACGCTGCGTCAGCCCGTCCCGGCCGTCCTCGGGCACGAGGGCGCCGGGACCGTCATCGAGGTGGGGGAGGGGGTCACGGCGGTCGCGCCGGGCGACCGCGTCGTCCTCAACTGGGCGCCCTCCTGCGGTGCCTGCCACTTCTGCGCCCTCGACGAGCCGTGGCTCTGCGCCAACGCCGGTGCGGGCTCCACCGCCCCGTACGCGAAGCTCGCCTCCGACGGGAGCGAGCTGTACGCGGGGCTGGGCACCGCCGTCTTCGCCGAGGAGACGGTCGTCCCCGAGAACGCGATCCTGCCGCTTCCGGACGGCATCCCGCTCACCGACGCCGCGTTGCTCGGCTGCGCGGTCCTCACCGGCTACGGGGCGGTCCACCACGCCGCCCGGGTCCGCGGCGGTGAGTCGGTCGCGGTCTTCGGCGTCGGGGGCGTCGGGCTCTCCGTGCTGCAGTCCGCGCGCATCGCGGACGCCGGGCCGGTGATCGCCGTGGACGTCTCGCCCGCGAAGGAAGAGCTGGCGAGGGCGGCGGGCGCCACCGACTTCCTGCTCGCCTCCGACGACACGGCCAAGCAGATCCGCAAGCTCACCGGGGGGTACGGGGCGGACGTCGCCATCGAGTGCGTCGGCCGCGCCGACACGATCCGCACGGCGTGGTCGGCCACACGGCGCGGGGGGCGGACGACGGTGGTCGGCATCGGTGGGGCGGACCAGGTCGTCACGTTCTCCGCGCTGGAACTCTTCTATTTCGGCCGCACTCTGTCGGGGTGCGTGTACGGGAACAGCGATCCGGCGAGGGATCTGCCGGTGCTCGCGGAGCACATTCGTGCGGGGCGGCTGGATTTGGGGGCGATGGTGACGGAACGGATCGGGCTGGAGGAGATTCCGGCGGCGTTCTCGGCGATGGTGGATGGGCGTGGCGGGCGGGCGTTGGTGATCTTCTAGCGGAACGTGACCTCGTCAGGTCGGGGGGTCGGGGCCGGGCCCTCCGGGGGTGGGCTTCGAAATCCACTATTTACGGGCCTGGCGGCCCACCACTAGCTCGGCAGCATTTCGAAACCCACCCCCTGCGGCCCCGGCCCCCTCACGTTCGGACCGTTCTACTCGACGTGCGTCAGCCACGCGCGGTGGACCGTGGTGAACGGCTCGGCGCCGGCGGCGATCTGCTGCATGAGCCATTCCGCGGCTGCGGCGGCCTGGTCGATGACGTCGGCCGGGTATCCGTAGCGCACCTGGTGCTCGGCGAATTCGTCCTCGTCGATGAGGCGCGGCGCCGACTCGCCGCGCTTGCGGACGACGTCCAGGTCCAGGTCGATCATGGTGACGTGGGTCTCCGAGACCCACTGCGGCGGAGTGGTGATGTCGCAGTAGATCTCGGTGGAGCGCGGGGCCGCGTTGAACGTGGCGGTCCACCACTGGTGGTGCGGGAACAGCAGGACATATGCGTCGGGGAACGCGATGTCCGGGCCGTGTCCCTTCCGCATCACGTTGTCGGCGGGCACCCCGAGCCAGACGCCGTGTTCGTCCTCGCCCAGTCGGCGCATGGTCATGTTCCAGTGCAGCGATCCGTCGTACTTCCGGTACTTCACCTGTACGTCGTCAGACATGCGGGGCATCGTAACCGCCGTCCTTGTACTGGATCGCGAGGCCGTCCACGAGTGCGCGAAGGCCCGTTTCGAACGCGCCCTCGTCCACCTGCTGCTGGTGTTCCGCCAGCAGGTGCGCGCTGCCGAGGTGGGGGTAGTCGGCCGGGTCGTACGCTCCGGCGTCGTCGACGAAGCCGCGGGCGAAGGAGCCGAGGGCCGAGCCCGCGACGAAGTAGCGCATCAGGGCGCCGATCCGGGTGGCGTGGGCGGGGGGCCAGCCGGCGTTCACCATGCCGCCGAAGACGGCGTCGGCCATCCGCAGCCCGGCCGGCCGGCGGCCGGGGCCCTGGGCGAGGAAGGGGACGATGTTCGGGTGTGCGGCCAGGGCCGCGCGGTACGAGCGGCCCCATGCCAGCAGTGCCGTCCGCCAGTCGGGGCTGCCCTGGAACATCGACAGGTCGACTTGGGAGACGACCGTGTCGGCCACCGCGTCGAGGATGTCGTCCTTGTCCTTGAAGTGGTTGTAGAGCGACGGCCCGCTGACCCCGAGCTCGGCCGCGAGCCGCCGCGTCGAAAGCGCCGGCAGCCCCTCCGTGTCCAGAAGGGCGAGTGCGGCGGCGACGATCAGTTCGCGGCTCAGGAGGGGCTTGCGAGGGCGGGCCATGGCACGCATAGTAGGGCCTGCGTACTAAAAACTAGCGGTGCTAATTTATGGGAGGTGCCCCGTGGACCTTGCGCTCTCGGAGGAGCAGACCGCCGTCCGGCAGCTCGCCAGGGACTTCACCGAGCGCGAGATCACGCCGCACGCCGTGGCGTGGGACCGTGCCGAGAGCGTGGACCGGGGGATCGTCAAGAAGCTCGGCGCGCTCGGGTTCCTCGGGCTCACGATCGACGAGGAGTACGGCGGCTCGGGCGGGGACCACCTCGCGTACTGCCTCGTCACCGAGGAGCTGGGCCGGGGGGATTCCGCGGTGCGCGGCATCGTCTCGGTGTCGCTGGGGCTCGTCGCGAAGTCGATCGCGTACTGGGGGAGCGAGGACCAGAAGCGGGAGTGGCTGCCGCGCCTCACGTCGGGTGAGGCGGTGGGCTGCTTCGGACTGACCGAGCCCGGGACCGGCTCGGACGCCGCGAATCTGACCACCCGCGCGGTGCGCGACGGTGACTCGTACGTCATCACCGGCTCCAAGATGTTCATCACCAACGGCACCTGGGCCGAGGTCGTGCTGCTCTTCGCGCGGACCGGTGACGCCGGGCACAAGGGCGTGAGCGCCTTTCTCGTGCCGACCGACACCCCCGGGCTGAGCCGCCGGGAGATCCACGGGAAGCTCGGGCTGCGCGGCCAGGCCACCGCGGAGCTGGTGCTCGACGGTGTCCGCGTGCCGGCCTCCGCCATGATCGCGCCCGAGGGCAAGGGCTTCTCGGTGGCGATGTCCGCCCTGGCCAAGGGCCGGATGTCGGTCGCGGCGGGCTGCGTCGGGATCGCCCAGGCGTGCCTGGACGCGGCCGTGGCGTACGCGGGGGAGCGCGAGCAGTTCGGCAAGCCGATCGCCCACCACCAGCTGGTGCAGGAACTGATCTCCGACATCGCGGTGGACGTGGACGCCGCCCGGCTGCTCACCTGGCGCGTCGCCGACCACATCGACCGCGGGCTGCCCTTCGCCACCGAATCCTCGGTGGCGAAGCTCTTCGCGAGCGAGGCCGCGGTGCGAGCGGCCAACAACGCGCTGCAGGTGTTCGGCGGGTACGGGTACATCGACGAGTACCCGGCGGGGAAGCTGCTGCGGGACGCGCGCGTCATGACGTTGTACGAGGGCACCAGCCAGATCCACAAGCTGCTCATCGGACGCGCCCTGACCGGGGTGTCCGCCTTCTGAGCCCCGGCCGGTCCTATTGACCGACCGGCCGGTATCTAAGCGCTTGCTCACCTTGGCTGTAGGGTGACGGCCATGGATGTGGAGGCAGTAACGCCCGACACGTGGAGCGACGTCACCCCCGATGCTGCCCGTCGGCTGGTGATCGCCGCGGTCGAGGCCTTCGCCGAGCGCGGGTACCACGCGACGACGACCCGCGACATCGCCGGACGCGCCGGGATGAGCCCCGCCGCGCTCTACATCCACTACAAGACCAAGGAAGAGCTGCTCTACCAGATCAGCCGGGTCGGCCATCTGCGCTCCGTCGGCCTGCTCGAAGAGGCCGCCAACGGCGTCGGCGAGCCGGGTGAGCGGCTCGCCGTCGCCGTGCGGGCCTTCGTCAGCTGGCACGCGGATCGGCACACCACCGCGCGGGTCGTGCAGTACGAGCTGGGCGCCCTCGCTCCGGACCACTACACCGAGATCGTCGCGCTGCGGCGCAAGTCCGAGCGCGCGGTCCGCTCGATCATCGAGGACGGCGTGCGGACCGGCGAGTTCGACGTGCCGGACGTCGCGGGCACCGCCCTCGCCATCCTGTCGCTCTGCATCGACGTCGCCCGCTGGTTCAACCCCGACGGACGCCGTACGCCCGACGACGTCGGCGTGCTCTACGCCGACCTCGTCGGACGCATGGTCGGCCCCCGGCAGACGTAGGGCCACAGGCCCCCTCCGGGGGCAGGCCCGCCCGCTCTCAGAGGTAGAAGCGAGCCACCGTCTCCGCCACGCAGACCGGCTTGTCGCCGCCCTCGCGCTCGATCGTCACCTTGGTGACGAGCTGGACGCCGCCGCCGACCTCGGTGACCTCCGCGATCTGCGCGGTGGCGCGCAGTCGCGAGCCGACCGGGACGGGTGCGGGGAAGCGGACCTTGTTGACGCCGTAGTTGACGCCCATCTTCACGCCCTCGACCCGGAAGAGGTCGGGCGTGAACGACGGGATCAGCGACAGCGTCAGGAAGCCGTGCGCGATGGTGGTGCCGAACGGTCCCTGTGCGGCCTTCTCCGGGTCGACGTGGATCCACTGGTGATCGCCGGTGGCCTCCGCGAACAGGTCGATCCGCTTCTGGTCGATCTCCATCCAGCCGGTCGTGCCGAGCTGCTCGCCCACCGCCGCCCGGAGATCGTCCAGCGATGCGAAGATCCTGGCCTGCGACATCTGATGCCTCCTGTGCCCAACTGTCCGACGGGTTACTAAGCGCTTGCTCAGCATGGTTCGGGTCGTCGGCCCTGTCAACGCCCGGACGGCGGACACCGGAGGAATCAGCGTCCCCCGTTCACCACATCGCGGGGTGGCGCTGCGCCCAGGGCCGGGCCGCCTCCAGCTGTGCGGAGAGGGAGATGAGCGTGGCCTCGTCGCCGTACCGGCCACCGAACATCACGCCGATCGGGAGGCCCGCCGGCGTCCAGTGCAGGGGGACGCTCACCGCGGGCTGGCCGGTGGCGTTGTAGAGCGGGGTGAACGGTGTGAAGGCCGCCAGGCCGGCGAACTCCGCCTCGGGGTCGCCGTCGTTCCGCAGCCCGCCGACCGGGGCGGGCGGCTGGGCCAGCGTCGGGGTCAGGATGACGTCGTACGAGGAGAGCAGCGCGTCCGCGATGAGCTGCCCCAGCGCGCGGAACGCGTACAGCGCCCCCGCGAACTCCGACCCCGTCACCCGGCTGCCCCGCTCGCGCAGGTGCCGGGTGAGCGGCATCAGCAGCTCCTCGTGTTCCGGGGCGACCGGGTAGACGGTCGACATCACGCCCCACACCCTGCTGAAGGCGTCGCGGATGCTGTCGTCCACCGGCAGCTCCATCTCGTCCACCTGGTGGCCGAGATCGCGCAGCAGCTGCGTCGCCCCGTCGTACGCCGCCCGGCAGTCCGGGTGCAGGTCGACCCCGGGAACCGGCGGGGTCGGCAGCGCGACCACCCGCAGCCTCCCGGGCTCGGCCCCGGCGTACGAGGCGAAGCTCGCGCCCTGGGGCAGCGAGGGCGCGCCGTACGGGACGCCCGGCATCGGGCCGGCCAGGACGTCGAGCAGCGTGGCGGCATCCGCGACGCTGCGGGCGATCGGTCCCGACGTGCTCAGGCCGCTCACATCGTGCTGCACGGGGCCGCCGCTGACGCGTCCCCGGCTCGGCTTGATGCCGAACAGCCCGCAGACGGACGCGGGGATGCGGATCGAGCCGCCGCCGTCGCTGCCCTGGGCGATCGGCGCCAGCCCGGACGCGACCGCCGCGGCGGCGCCCCCGCTGGAACCGCCGGCGGAACGCTCCAGGTCCCACGGGGTGCGGGCGGGCGGCGCGAGCTGGTTCTCGGTGTAGCAGGGCAGCCCGAACTCCGGGGTGTTGGTCTTGCCGAGCAGGATCGTCCCCGCCTCGCGGAGCCTGGTCACCACGTGGTCGTCGATGTCCGGGACGTGGTCGGCGTACGCCCGCGAGCCGAGCGTGCAGCGCACCCCCGCCACGAAGTTGAGGTCCTTGACCGGCACCGGAACGCCGTGCAGCGGCGGCAGTTCCCGCCCCTCGCGGCGCGCGGACAGCGCCTCGCTCTCCGCGTCGGCCGCCTGCTTGCGGGCGATCTCGGGGGTCACGGTGATGTACGCGCCCACGCTCTCGTTCAGCCGCTCGACGCGGTCGAGATAGTGCTCGGTCAGTTCGACCGGCGAAACGGATCCGCTCCGTACCCCCTCCGCCTGCTCCACCGCGGTCAGATCGTGCAGCTGCGCCATGGCTGTCCCGTCCTCTGCTCGTTCGGCATCACGTCACCGTGCGCCGCGATCCTCGCACTACCCGCCGGTAGCCAGCCAGACCCCGTAGGCGTCCGACCGACGGAATCGGCCGCGCGCCGACCAGTGGCAATAGGTCATGATTCCGGGGCGCCCGTACGCGGGCCGACATCACGGAGGACAGGTGACGGAAGCGGTGAGCCACCCGGCTCTGGAACACGGGGCCCAGTTGTGCGGCCTCGCCGAGAACGAAGCCCTGCCGCGGCAGTTGCTCGCCCGCTTCATCGCTCGCGCCGACGAGGACCTCCTGGGCGAACTCGCCACGCGGACCGACCTCGGGCCCGAGCTCCGGCACGCGCTGGTCGAGCGCGGTGGCGGCTGGGTGCGGCAGCGGCTGATCTGGGCCGGATGCCTGCCGTTGGAGGAAGTGCCGCGGGACGACCCCAAGGTGGCACTCGCCGCCCTCGTCAGCGACCTGGCGCCGCTCTCCTGGGCGGCGGAGCTCGCCGTCTGCCCCGACCGCGACGTCCGTTGGGAGGTGGCGGACCTGGAGCGGGATCTCGGCGAAACGTTCTACGTCCTTGCCGATGACCCGGACCACGGCGTCCTGGAAGCACTCGCCCTCAACGCGGCGCTGCCCTCCGACCTGATGGAGACGTTCGCCCGGCATCCGAGCACAGCCGTACGGTCCGCGCTCGCCCGCAACGACCAGGTTCCCGCCCGCATCCTCGCCGGGCTGCTCGCCGACGGCGGCAGCCCGCCGCCCACCATGTGCGGCTCGTGCCGCACCGTCGCGGACCCTGACGCGCGCCGCGCCCAGTGCGGCGATCACGGACCCGGCATCTTCGAGGTCCGGCTCTCCGCACTGCAGAATCCCGCGACGCCGCCGGACGGCATGGCGGCGTTGGTCTCCCTGCCGGAACCCTGGCAGCGCGCCTTCATCGCCGAACGCTCCGGCCTCGGTGAGGAGGTGTACACCGCGCTGGCCGACGACGCCGACCCGTTGGTCCGGCGGGCTCTCGCCCTCAACCCCGCCGTCCCCGGACCGTTGCTGCGACGCCTCGCCGGCGACCCGGCGCCCGAGGTCCGGCGCGGGCTCAGCGACAATCCGGCCGTCACCCTGGACCTGCTCGTGTCGCTCGCCGCCCGTCAGCGCTTCGTCCGGGAGATCCCCCCGAGGATCGCCGCCGCGTCCGAAAACGAACTGCGGCTGCTCGCCGCGTCCCCCGTCGCTCAGGTGCGCGCGCTCGCCGCCGTCAGGGAGGACCTTCCGGCCGATCTGCTCACCGGGTTCGCGGCGGACCCGGACGCGGGCGTGGCCAAGCGGATCGCCCCCCACCCGTCCCTCACCGCGGACCATCTGCTGGCCATCGTGGAACGGCACGGCCTCTCCGTCTACAGCGCGGTCGCCACCAACCCGCACTGCCCCGCCGATCTGCTGCACCGGATGGCGCTCGACTCGCACGCGGTCCGCAAGGCGCTGGGCCCGATCGCCCGCCACCCATCGGCCACCGCGGAGACGCTGCTGCTCTGTCTGGAGCACCGCGACGGATGCTGGTTCGCCGCTCGGCACCCCGCACTGCCTGCGGAGGTTCTGGTGGAACTGCTGGGCCACCCCGACTGGGACGTGGCCTCGGGTGCGGCGGAGAACAGCGCTCTTCCCACGGCGGTGATGGAGCGGCTGATCGACGGCTGGCTGCCCGGAGCCCCGGCGGCCGGCTGGCGACCGCGCTCCCGGCGCCCCACGGGGACGGCGTGATTGGGTGGCCGGTATGACTGGTACTCCTGCCTTCCGGATCGAGATCGACGGCCGCGCCGCCACCGCCGAGGACCTGTCGCGGTTCGTCATGGTCAGCAGCTATGGGCACTTCACCGCCATGCAGGTCAGGGGGCGGGCGGTGCGCGGGCTCGACTTCCATCTCGAGCGGCTGGCCGGCGCCACCCGGGAGCTGTTCGGCACCGGGTTGGACGGCGGCCGGGTGCTCGACGCGGTCCGGCACGCGCTGGGTGACGACGTCGACGCGTCGGTGCGCGTCAATGTCTTCCGCCCCGACGGGGCCGATGACGTCTCCCTCCTGGTGTCGGTCCGGGGTCCGGGGCCCGGACCGGGCGGGCCGCAGAGCCTGCTGTCCGTCGACTACCAGCGGCCCGTGGCCCACGTGAAGCACGTCGGAGGCTTCGCCCAGGGGTACTTCGGCAACGCGGCGCGCGAGGCCGGGTTCGACGAGGCGCTGCTCGTCGGGCCCGGTGGCGTGATCGCCGAGGGGTCGATCACCAACGTCGGCTTCGCGGACGGCGACACGGTCGTCTGGCCCGACGCGCCCGCCCTGCACGGCATCACGATGCGGGTGATCCAGCGGGAGATGGACGCGGCCGGAGTGCCGTGGCGGCACCGGCGGGTCACGGTGGCCGAGGTGGCCTCGTTCGACGGCGCCTTCGCCTGCAACTCGCGGGGGATCGCTCCGGTCGGGCGGCTGGACGAGCTGATCCTGCCCACGGGTTCGGATCTGGTGAAGCGGGTGATCTCGCTCTTCGAGTCCGCTCCGTGGGACGCGCTGTGAGCCGGTGGGCGGCGGACGTGCGGGGACGGCCTTCCGGTGCCGGTAAACCCGTTGCCGATGGGAAAAGCCGAACAAAAAGGTGACGCATGTTCACCTTCCGGCCTGGCCGTACCGGCGGTAACCTCCGGCGCATCGGCCTCCGGGAGGAGCAGGAATGCCACAACGCACCGGCAAACTACGCACCGGCAAGGTAGGCGCCCGCAAGGGCAAGGCAGTCACCCGCAAGTTCAGAACGGTGACCGCCGCGGCGCTGCTCGCACTCGGCGTCACCCTCGTCGTACCGCTGCCGCAAGCGGCCCAGGCGGCCGACCCCGTCACCGACTACTGCCAGGGCCGGTGCGGCGACATCCTGCCGGCCGGGGAGAACGGCAACGCGACGCTCGCCGACATCCTGGCCCACAAGGTCTTCGGCACCCGCCCCGCGCACGCCGCCGACCAACTCGGGCCGTACGCCAACCTGGCGACCGGCTATCCGTCGCTCACCGACGCCTCCATCACCTCCTTCTTCAACGACGCCTCCTTCGGCGTCCCCTCCGGCCAGGTCGCGTCCGTGACCACACCCCGCGCCGACGTCACCATCACCCGCGACAAGAAGACCGGCGTCCCGCACATCAAGGGCACCACCCGCGACGGAACCGAGTTCGGCGCGGGCTACGCGGCAGCTCAGGACCGGCTGTGGCTGATGGACCTGTTCCGGCACGTGGGACGCGGCCAGCTGTCGTCCTTCGCGGGCGGCGCGGCCGCCAACCGGGAACTGGAGCAGCAGTTCTGGCGGGCCGCCCCGTACACGGAGGCCGACCTCCAGGCCCAGGTGGACCAGCTCACGGCCAACAGCGGCCCGCGCGGACAGCAGGCGCTGGCCGACGTGACCGCGTACGTGGCCGGTATCAACGCCTACATCACGGCGTCCAAGAACGGCCGGTACTTCCCCGGCGAGTACGTGCTGACCGGCCAGATCGACGCGGTCACCAACGCAGGCGAGATCCAGCCATTCAAGCTCACCGACCTGATCGCGCTCGGCTCGGTCATCGGCGCGCTGTTCGGCTCCGGCGGCGGCGGTGAGGTGGAGAGCGCGATCTCGCTGCTCGCCGCCCAGCAGAAGTACGGCGTCACGCAAGGGACCGCGGTCTGGGAGACGTTCCGCGAGCGCAACGACCCCGAGGCCACACTGACGCTGCACGACGGATCCAGCTTCCCGTACGCGGGCAAGCCCGCCAACCCGCAGGGCGCGGCGCTGCCGGCGCCCGGAACGGTCGTCGCGGAACCGCTGGTCTACGACCAGACGGGCGGCGCGGCGACCGCCGCGAAGACACCGGTCAAGGCCGGCCCGCTCAAGGCCGCGCAGGGCATCTTCGACGACGGGGCGCTGCCGGCGAACCTGTTCTCCACGAAGAAGGGCATGTCCAACGCACTGGTGGTCAGCGGCGCGCACACCGCCAGCGGCCATCCGCTCGCCGTGTTCGGCCCGCAGACCGGCTACTTCGCACCGCAGCTGCTGATGCTCCAGGAGCTCCAGGGCCCGGGGATCAGCGCGCGCGGCGCCTCGTTCGCCGGGCTGGGGATGTACGTGGAACTCGGCCGCGGCCAGGACTACGCCTGGAGCGCCACCTCGGCCGGCCAGGACATCACCGACACCTACGCCGTCGAGCTGTGCCAGGACGCCGTGCACTACGTCTACCACGGCGTCTGCACGGCCATGGAGAAGCTGGAGCGCGTCAACTCCTGGAAGCCCACGGTCGCCGACTCGACCGCCGCGGGCTCCTACCGGATGCAGGTCTACCGCACGGCGTACGGGCCGGTGTCGTACCGCGCGACGGTCGGCGGCAGGGCGGTCGCGTACACCACGCTGCGCAGCTCGTACCGGCACGAGGCCGACTCGATCATCGGGTTCCAGATGCTGAACGACCCCGGCTACGTCCATGACGCGGCCTCGTTCCAGCAGGCCACCCAGTACATCAACTACACCTTCAACTGGTTCTACGCGGACTCCCGGCAGACCGCCTACTTCAACAGCGGGACGAATCCGGTGCGCGCCGCCGGCGTCGACCCCTCGTTCCCGGTGAAGGCGGAAGCCGCCTACGAGTGGCAGGGCTGGAACCCGGTGACGAACACCGCCACCTACACCCCGCCCGCGCAGCACCCGCAATCCGTCGACCAGGACTACTACATCTCGTGGAACAACAAGCAGGCCAAGGAGTTCGCCTCGGCCGGATTCGGCAACGGCCCCGTGCACCGCGGGGACCTGCTGAACGACCGGGTGAAGCAGCTCGTCGCCGCGGGCGGGGTGACCCGGTCCGCGCTCACCAAGGCGATGGCCGACGCCGCGCTGACCGACCTGCGCGGTGAGGACGTCCTGCCGGAGCTGCTGCGCGTGCTGCGCAGCGCGCCGGTCACCGACCCGCAACTGGTCACCGCGGTGCAGCAGTTGTCCGACTGGGGCGCGGCGGGCAGCAAGCGCAGGGAGACCGCGGCGGGCTCCCACGTGTACGCCGACGCGGACGCGGTCCGCACCATGGACGCGTGGTGGCCGCTGCTGATCGAGGGCGCGTTCCGGCCCGGTCTCGGCGACGGCCTGTACGCGGCGCTGACCTCCAACCTGTGGATCGACGAGTCACCGTCGGCCGGCCACGGACCGACCGGGGCGCACGCGGGCAGCGCGTTCCAGTACGGCTGGTGGGGCTACGCGGACAAGGACCTGCGGAAGGTCCTCGGCGACCCGGTGCAGGGCTGGACGCCGCAGGCCTTCTGTGGCGGCGGCACCATCGGCGGCTGCCGTGACGTGCTGCTGGCCACGCTGAAGCAGGCGGTCGCGAAGCCCGCGAGCGCCGTCTACCCGGGCGACGCCAGCTGCTCGGCCGGCGACCAGTGGTGCTCCGACACGATCATCCAGCGACCGCTGGGCGGGATCACCCAGGACAAGATCAGCTGGCAGAACCGGCCGACGTTCCAGCAGGTCGTGGAGTTCCCCGCACACCGGTAGCGGCTCACGGTGAACGGGCGCGTGCCGCGGGACGGGACTCAGTGCGAGACCCGTCCCGCGGCGAGCACCACGCGCGCCAGATCCTCGTGGCAGATGTCGCTGTGCGCGCCCGCCGGCGGCGGGCCGCTGCGCACGACGGCCGACACGTCCACGCTCACGCACCCGGACACCGGGAACCGGCCGGTGCGGGCGTCCTCGACCGTCGCCCGCCGGGTGCCGGCGACGGCCTGGATGCCGTCGTGGCCCATCGCGCCCCAGCGGTCGCCGAGCCCGAGCAGCGAGGAGTCGTCGCGCGACAGCCGCGACGCGAGCGGGTAGATCACCCCGAGTGCCGTGTCGTGGCGGGAGAAGCAGGACACCACGGGCCCGTCCACCCGGTTCCCGACGTCGCGCAGCACCCCCGAGCGCGAGGCGTCGCCGGGCAGTTGGCGCGCGTACGCGTAGTGCGAGAACGCGCCCTGGAGCAGCGTCACGGACTTCACGTTGTGCGCCGCGGCGGGCAGGCCGAGCAGGGCGAACGAGACCAGCCGGGCACCGAAGCTGTGCCCCACCAGGTGCACGCGTGCCGGGGTCGCCGTCTGCGCCAGCCCGCCCAGCACCGGGCCGAGGCCGCGCTGGCCGATCGTGCCCGCCCGCCGCTTCATCGCGAAGTACGTGGCCTGCCGCAGCAGTTCGTGCGCGCCGTTCCACAGCCGCCTGCGGAGCCCGCCGAACAGCTGCGGTTCGCCGGGCCCGTCGGAACCGCAGTCGACGCCGGTCTCCTGGAGGGCGGCGGTGAACTCCGCGCAGAGCGCGACCGGGTCGTCCAGCAGGATCGCCGGGTCGGACTGCGACCCGTCGTCGGAGTCGGCGGCGAACCCGGCGGCGGGGCAGCCCTCCGGCAGTTCCACGAGCTCGCGGACCAGGCGTACGTACTCCGCGAACGCCTCGGGGGAGTCGGGACACTCCCGCAGCAGCTCCGCCAGCCGCCCCACCGTCGTGCCCTGCTCGGGGAACATGGTGGTCAGGGCCCGGCACGTCTCCTCGCTCAGCTCCGTCCGTCCGGCCGGGTCGGGGGCGATCGTCAGCGCGGGCGTGAAGTCCGGGATGGGCTCGTCGCTGAACCGCATCGCGGGCCAGAGCACCCCGACGTAACCGAGCCGCACGCGGGTGCCGGAGCCGAGCAGCCCCGGGAAGGGCGCGAAGAAGCGGTCGTAGAGCCAGTTCGCCATGGACTGGTCGTTGTTCCAGCCGTGCGCGAACATCACCAGATCGGTGACTCCCGCGGCGGTCGCGCCCGCCAGCAGCTGATCACGCTGCCGCACGTCGACATCCCCGTCCGCGTCGAAGGTCAGTTCCCAGTACGGCCGCACACTCGTCACTGTCACGGCGGTTCCCCTCTTCGATCCGCGCCATGTGCGCGCATCATCCCGAACAGGGAGGAGACCGGCTATACCCCGCGCATACGATTTTGCCCTTCCGTGTGCCTGACCGACCGCTTAGTATGCGAAGGAGTCGTACCGAGCCGTACCCAGTCGAGTCGAAGGAGACACGATCGTGGCCGTGGAAAACCTGCGCGATGCCCGAGTGGTCGTCACCGGGGCAGGTGGCGGCATCGGTGCCGCGCTGGCCCGCAGATTCGCCGCCGAGGGCGCGCGGGTCGTGGTCAACGACCTGAACGCCGGAACCGCGCAGGCCGTCGCCGACGAGATCGGCGGCATCGCGGTGCCGGGCGACGCCTCCGACGTCGTCGGCAAGGCGCGCGACGCGCTCGGCGGCACGATCGACGTCTTCTGCGCCAACGCCGGCATCGGCACCGGCGGCCCGGACGCCACCGACGAGGAGTGGGAACGCTCCTGGGACGTCAACGTCATGAGCCACGTCCGGGCGGCCCGCGCGCTGCTGCCCGAATGGCTGGAGCGCGGCAGCGGCCGGTTCGTCGCCACGGTCTCCGCCGCCGGGCTGCTCACCATGGTGGGTGCGGCGCCGTACTCGGTGACCAAGCACGGCGCCTACGCCTACGCCGAGTGGCTGTCGCTCACCTACCGGCACCGCGGCATCCGCGTGCACGCGGTCTGCCCGCAGGGCGTGCGGACCGACATGATGCGGGCGGCCGGCGCCGCGGGCGAGCTGGTGCTCGCGCCCACCGCGATCGAGCCGGAGGAGCTCGCCGACGCCGTCATGGCCGGCATCGCCGCCGAGCAGTTCCTGATCCTGCCGCACCCCGAGGTCGCCCAGTACTACGCGGCCCGCGCCGCCGACCCCGAGCAGTGGATCGACGGCATGAACCGCCTGCAGAAGAAACTGGAGCGCGCGACGGAGAACGGGGACCGCGCGTGATCTCGTACGCGGCCAAGCCGTGGCTCCGGCACTTCACCGAGGAGCAGCGCGCGCTGCCGGCCGCCCCGCCGAGCGTGCTGCACGCGTTCCGGGACTCGGCCGCCCGCGTCCCGGACCGGACCGCCCTCGCCTACTTCGACGGGCGGCTGACCTACCGCGAGGTCGACGAACTCTCCGACGGTCTGGCGAACCACCTGGCGGCACGCGGGTTCGCACCCGGCGACCGGCTCGCGGTCATGCTGCAGAACATCCCGCAGTTCGTGGTCAGCCTGCTCGGCGCGTGGAAGGCCGGCGGCGTGGTCGTGCCGGTCAACCCGATGTACAAGACGCACGAGCTCACCCACATCCTCGCCGACGCCGGGGTCCGGGCGGTCGTCTGCTCCGACCGGGCCTGGGACGGCTACGTCCGGCAGACCGTCGCCGGATCGCAGGCCACGATCGCGCTGGTCACCAGCGAGCTGGACCTGCAGACGCGCGACGACCGCCGCGTCCTGCCCACCGGCCGGTTCCCCGCCACCGACGCGGAGGACCTGCTCGACGCGGCCCGCGCCGCCGTGGGACCGAAGCCCACGGCGCTTCCCGAGCGCGACGGCACCGCGCTGATCAGCTACACCTCCGGGACCACCGGCGCCCCCAAGGGCGCGATGAACACCCACGGGAACATCGCCTACAACGCCGACCGGCAGCGCGTCATGCTCGCCCTGCCCGACGGCTCGGTGATCTTCGCGCTGGCGCCGCTCTTCCACATCACCGGCATGGTCGCCCAGCTCTCCTCGGCCATCGCCAACGGCGCGACCCTGGCGCTCACCAACCGCTTCGAGGCGGGCGTCGTCCTGGAGGCGTTCCAGGAGTACCGCCCGGCCTACACCGTCGGCCCCGCCACCGCCTTCATGGCGCTGATGGCCCGCCCGGAGGCCACCCCGGACCACTTCACGTCGTTCCACTACATCTACTCCGGCGGCGCACCCCTGCCGCCCGCCATCGTCGAGGGCTTCCGCGAGCGGTTCGGGCCCTACATCCGCAACGGCTACGGCCTCACCGAGTGCACCGCGCCCTGTGCGAGCGTGCCGGCCGGCCAGGAGGCACCCGTCGACCCGGAGTCCGGCACCCTGTCCGTCGGCGTCCCGGGCCCCGACACCGTGGTGCGCATCATCGACGAACACGGCGCGGAGGTGCCGTTCGGCACGCACGGCGAGATCGGCGTACGCGGCCCGATGGTGGTCCCCGGCTACTGGAACCGCCCCGAGGAGTCGGCCGCATCCCTGCCCGGCGGGGAACTGCGCACCGGAGACATCGGCTTCATGGACGAGGCGGGCTGGCTGTACGTCGTCGACCGTAAGAAGGACATGATCAACGCGTCCGGCTTCAAGGTCTGGCCGCGCGAGGTCGAGGACGTGCTCTACACCCACCCCGCCGTCCGCGAGGCGGCCGTCGTCGGCATCCCCGACGCCTACCGGGGCGAGAGCGTCAAGGCGTACGTCAGCCTGCGCCCCGGCCTGGCCGCCGAACCCGCGGATCTCATCGCGTACTGCAAGGAGCGGCTCGCCGCCTACAAGTACCCGCGCGAGGTGGAGGTCATCGAGGAGCTGCCGAAGACCGCAACCGGCAAGATCCTCCGGCGCGAATTGAAGGCCCGGGCCGGATAGGGTCCATACCGGTCGGAATGTCGGCCGGCGCATCGGTGCGGAGAAAGGGCAGGCCATGGCACGCAGCACGACCACGAAGGCGACCGCAGTTCCTGAGCGGCTGCTCGCCGAGGCCACCCGCCTCTTCGCCGAGCGCGGGTACGACCGCACCTCGGTGCAGGAGATCGTCGAGGCGGCCGGGGTGACGAAGGGAGCGCTGTACCACTACTTCGGCTCCAAGGACGACCTGCTGCACGAGATCTACGGCCGCGTCCTGAGCCTGCAGACCGAGCGCCTCGACTCCATCGCCGCCCAGGAAGCCCCGGTCTCCACCCGGCTGGCCGAGGCCGCCGCCGACGTCGTCGTCACCAGCATCGAGAACCTGGACGACACCAAGATCTTCTTCCGGTCCATGCACCAGCTGAGCCCGGAGAAGCAGAAGGCGGTACGCGCCGAGCGCCGCCGCTACCACGAGAAGTTCCGGGCCCTGATCGAGGAGGGCCAGCGCGAGGGGATCTTCCGCGTCGAGCTGCGGCCCGACCTCGTCGTCGACTACTTCTTCGGCTCGGTGCACCACCTCGGCACCTGGTACCGCGCGGACGGCCCGCTGTCCGCCACGACGGTCGCCGAGGACTTCGCAGACATGCTGCTGCACTCGGTGCGGCAGCCCCGATAACCCTGGAGGTACCTGGTGAAGGCATGGCGCGTGCACGAGAACGGGGAGCCGCGCGAGGCGATGCGTCTCGACGAGGTACCGGACCCGCAGCCCGGCCCCGGTGAGGTGCTGGTGCGGGTACGCGCCGCGAACATCAACTTCCCCGACGCCCTGCTGTGCCGCGGCCAGTACCAGATCCGCCCGCCGCTGCCGTTCACCCCGGGCGTCGAGCTGTGCGGCGAGGTCCTCGCCCTCGGCGAGGGGGTGACGGGCCTCGACATCGGTGCCCGGATCATCTCCCCGGCCTCCCTGCCGCACGGCGCGTTCGCGGAACTGGCCGTCATCAGCGCCGCGTCGGCACTGCCGGCCCCCGAGGCCCTCGACGACGCCGAGGCCGCGGCCCTGCACATCGGCTACCAGACCGGCCTGTTCGGCCTCCACCGCCGGGCCGCCCTCCAGCCCGGGGAGACCCTCCTGGTGCATGCCGCCGCGGGCGGCGTCGGCAGCGCCGCCATCCAGCTCGGCAAGGCCGCGGGCGCCACCGTCATCGGCGTCACCGGCGGCCCCGACAAGGCGAAGGTCGCCCGCGACCTCGGCGCCGACATCGTCGTCGACCGCTACAGCGAGGACTTCGTGGCCGTCGTCAAGGAGGCCACCAACGGCCGGGGCGCGAACGTCGTCTACGACCCGGTCGGCGGCGACGCCTACACGAAGTCGACCAAGTGCATCGCCTTCGAGGGCCGCATCGTCATCGTCGGCTTCACCAGCGGCACGGTCCCGACCCCCGGCCTCAACCACGCCCTCGTCAAGAACTACTCGATCCTCGGCCTGCACTGGGGCCTCTACAACACCAAGGACCCCCAAGCGGTCCTCCAGGCCCACGAAACCCTCACCCGCCTCGCCGCCGAGGGAAGCATCAAGCCCCACATCAGCGAACGCGTCCCCCTCACCGAAGCGGCGGAAGCCGTCCAGCGGGTGGCGGACGGCAAGACGACGGGCCGCGTGGTCGTCGTCAACGCCTGATGACCCGACCGTCCGCCGAGGTCCCGCCCCACGGGCGGGACCTCGGCGGACGCCCGGGGTCTACCGGGCGCCGTGACCGGCCGCCGCGGCCTCGATGCGACGCGCAAGCTCGATGTCGTGTTCCGCGACATATCCGCCAAGGTCGCTCGAACTGAACGACACCCGCACGGTCCGGTAGCCGAGCGTCGCGTCCGAGTGGTGGCCCAGCTCGTCCTGAATAGCGGCGATGTGCACGATGAACGCGGCGCCCTGGATGTGCGGAATCGAGTACGAGCGCTCCACCTTGCGGCCGTCGGTCGTCCAGCCCGCCAAGTCCTTGATGCGTTCCTGGATCTCCTCCGTCCACAGCGCTTCAGCCACGGTCAATTCCTCCCACCGACTGGTGCCAGCACCTCAGCCAGGTCCCGGCCAATCGAGGCAGCTTGTCCCGCGGCGCAATTTGTGACGCACCCTGGGGCGGCGCCGCAGGTGGCTTCGTACGTGGCCGCGATGTCGTCGATCCGGCTCGTGCGGCCGGTCCTTTCAAACGAGTTTGGTCAGTACAGCCTGATACTGCCGTGCCTGCGTCGGGATCAGGTGACTGGACGCGCGGATCACGTATTGGCCGGACCGGTAGAGGTAGTCGGGGGTGATGAGTCCGCCGACGGCCTGCGACAGCCTGTCGATGTTGTCGGCCCACGCTTTCGCGTCGGCCTCGTTGGCGAAGACCTCGACGGTCCCGCCGTAGGCGATTGCGTCGGACCGGCCACGGTCGTCCTTCTTCGCCTCCGCGCGATTGATCCGTGAATCCGCGAAAGCGGTCTTGCTCACGTACTGGTGTGGCCGGCCCATTGCGTGGTTCGGGTCGGTCGTCTCGTTGTAGACGACGAGCGTCCTCACGCTCGGCACGGCCTTGATCAGTGCCGTCGTGACCTGCTCGGCCGTCTGCGGGCCGGCCGACTTCTCGGCACCAGGCGCCTGCTGGCCTGTGGTCGTGCTGACCGGGTGATTCGGCTCGCCGGTGCTCGGCGAACTGCACCCGGCAAGAACGCTGGCTGTGAGTACGGCAGAGACAGCGATGGCGATACTGCGCACGGTTCCCCCACGGTTGGTGAGCACCTCACGCTATCGACGAGGCGAGCACCCGGCGGCTCATTGGTCGGACCGTGACATCACTTCCCCCACCGGTAGAACACCTTTCCGTCTCGGGGTTCCGCACCGAACGCGGCGTAGAACTCTAGGGCAGGCGGGTTGTCCCGGTCGGCCGTCCACTCGACCCGGGTGCAGCCGGACTCGTCGGCAGCCTCACGTAGCTTGGCCATGAACGCACCAGCCACACCACGGCGGCGGGCCGTCTCCCGGACGTACAACTCCTTCAGATAGAGCGACGCATCAGCGCCGGCCGCAGGCCACAGGAACGAGTAGCTGGCCAGGCCGACGACATCGCCGCCATCGCGCGCGAGCAGAACCGTAGCCATGGGCTGCGCGCTGAACAGCGCCGCGTGAATCTGTCCGATGTCGCCGGGTACTGCCTCGCCGCCGTAGTACGCCTCGATCTCACCGAGGAGTTCGGAGATCGTCTCGGCGTCAGCTGCGGTCGCCCGCTCGATGGTCACCATGTCAGCTGTCCCTCTCACCGGGGGGGCAGCGCCAACGCCTCGCGCAGCGCCCGTACTTCCCGTGCCTCGGGAACACTAGTTGCCAGCTCCCGGGCGCGGTAGATGATCAGCGCGGAGCGGTGGTCCACGGGCAGGGTCACGATGGTGTCGGTCGCCAGGACGGCGGCCCCCGCGGGGTCTCCAGCGGCTGCGAGGCACACGGCCTGATCAAGGTGGACGAGCGCGCGGTCCGTGTGGTCGCCGAGGGGGTACAGCTCCAGCGCGCGGGCCTGCTGCTCACCGGCACGTGATGTCTCCCGCAAGTGGGTCCAGGCGTTGCCGCTGTGGAACCGGAACTGCGACTCGCTGTACCCGAAGGCGCTACCGATCCGGTGGGCCGGATCGAGCCGACCGAGCGCGGTCTCCGCTGCTGCAAGCCCCGCGCAGGCTTCCTTTCGGCGGCCGAGCAGTGCGTGAGCGCGGGCCTCCAGCGGAGCCGCGAGGGCGGGCCCGACGCACGGCAGGCCGCCTGCGAGCTGCTGCGCGCGACACGCCAGCTCGACGGCACCCTCCATGTCACCGCCGTAGTAGTGCTGGTACGCCTCTTGCGCGTACATCCATGACAGGGCCTCCCGGTCCTCCACCGCCGCCGCGGCGGCCCGGCCGGTGCGCCACCAGTCGCGGCTCGAAGCGTCGCCGAGCTTGAGCAGGGTGAGGGCCATCAGCCCGGACATGTGCGCCACGGCCAGCGTGAGCCGACGCCGGACGTGAACGGAATGGCGGTGCCCGAGGAGCCTTTGCAAGTCGGCGAAATCGCTGAGCAGCTCGGGTAACAGTTCGCCCTCGGGCCGGAACCGTGTCGCCCGCCCGTGCCGCGCGACGGTGTACTCCCACTCGTTGAGGCCCGCGTCCGTCATGGGTCCTGCGGCGAGAGCGTCGGACAACCCACGTTGCAGGGCCGCGGCTTGGGCGAGGACGGGCATGTCCGCGCGGACAGCGGCGAGGGCGATCAATTCGCCGTGCGCGTCGAGGGCCGTGTCGAGGGCGACGGCGATGGCCTCCGTCGGACGGCGCCGACCGGTCTCCAGATCGGCCACGTAGGACTTCCCGCAGGTGGCAAGCTGTGCGACATCCCGTAAAGAGTGGCTGCCGCGCAGCCGACGGAGTGCCTGCCCGAACGTCTCTTCGTTCATCATCGCCCTCGGTGTCCGCAGTGTCCGCAGGGGTGCGGACGGCAGCGGACGCGCATCTCCTAGGCCCTGCCGTCCGTGAACGTCACGCTACTCCCATAAGCCGATCACTCATGGTGACAGGGAGAAGTCGTGGGCACGGAACACATCGAGCAGCCGCCGGCGATCGACCCGGAACGGCTGGCGATCAACCAGTTGCAGGGATTGAACTGCGCGCTCTGCAGGGCGCGTCTCCGCCGTGCCCGGTTGCTCGGATCGTTCCCGATGGGTACGGGCGTGCACGCCGACCACGTCGAGCTGTACGCGTGCGAGCCGTCCTGCGAGGCGAGCGTCGTCGCCGAGCCGCACGCGTGGTGTCACTACTGCCACGACGCGATCCTCACCCCGGCGGCCGTACCCATCGGGCTCCGGCCTGGAGCCTCTGGACCCGGCCGGCTCCTCTACGCGGACGGCAAGTGCCGTGTCGCGTACCGGGTGATCCCACTGGATCAGCACCCCGACGGCACCGACGGCCGCCCCCGCTACCGCGACCGCCAACCGTTCGCCCCGCGCTCGCGCTGATTCTGCGCCGTCGAGCGCCACACACCCAGCTGCTGTCCGCCCCGTCGTCATTGATCCCCTGGAGCGTCACCGGTGGACGGCGGTCGGTTTCACCGACGAGCAGCTTGCCCACGTCACTGAACGCCTGGACCTGCAGACCGAGCTGACGGACGGACAGGTGCTGTTCATCCCCGCGGATGGGTCCACCACGGCTGCACCACGGACCAACGCTCCCTGCACATCACCCTCGGCGTGCAGCTCCTGACCCCGCTTCTGGCTCGTCCAGTAGCTCCTCGCGCACGTGACCTCAGATCCGTACCTTCGTGCGGCACTCCCTCCGGACCTGTCGAACACCGACATAGCGGCACTGATCGCCCAGACTGGCCAGGGGCTCGCTGACCGGTTCGCTGCTCTGGACCCGCACGCGCCGGCCGGAGCCGTCCGGACCGCTCAACAACTCGGCGTCCTCGGAGTGAAGTAGTGACGGACCGGCCAGCATCAGGCGGAAAGCACCGCCGCCCGTGCTCCTTCTGCGCGGTGCACCCCGCCGACCTTCGTGACCTGGAGACCGGGAAGGACTGGTGCCTCGGCTGCGCGAAATCCCTCATCCTCGCCGGTGATGCCGTCACCCATTACGAGGAATTCGACGAAGGCGACCGCTACAGGAACCTGCTCGCCGAGCACGGCGCAGGGTTGTTCACCCGCTTCCGGTCCTCCGATGACGGCTGACAACCCAAGGCCCTCCGCAAGGCGCGGGGGAGCAGCTCAGGACGGGCAAGCCGGGCGGTCTGAACGCGAGGGGCCGGGGTCGCAGGCGTGGGGGTTCGAAATGCTGCCGTGTATTTGAGGGCCGCCAGGCCCTAAATATACGATTTCGAACCTCCGCGCCGGAGAGCCCGGCCCCGCCCCGCGACGGGGCCGCACCCTGTTCACGACCGTGGCCGCGCAACGCACCACGACGCCGCCGCACCAGGCAACGGCCCGAGCACGGCGCCGCACCAGGCGACGGCGCCGCCAGGGCTACACGTACTTCTTCAGCTCACGGCGCGCCAGCGACCGCTTGTGCACCTCGTCCGGCCCGTCCGCCAGCCGCAACGTCCGCGCCCCCGCCCAAAGCTGCGCCAGCGGGAAGTCCTGGCTCACGCCACCGGCGCCATGCACCTGGATCGCCCGGTCGATGATCTTGACCACCGCGGCCGGCGTAGCGATCTTGATCGACTGGATCTCCGTGTGCGCCCCCCGGTTGCCCACCGTGTCCATCAGCCACGCCGTCTTCAGCACCAGCAGCCGCAGCAGCTCGATCTCGACCCGCGCCTCCGCGATCCACTCCTGGACGACCCCCTGCTCGGCGATCGGCTTGCCGAACGCCACCCGGTCCGTCGCCCGCCGGCACATCAGCTCGACGGCCCGCTCCGCCATCCCGATCAGCCGCATGCAGTGGTGGATCCGGCCGGGGCCGAGCCGGGCCTGGGCGATGGCGAAGCCGCCGCCCTCCTCGCCGATCAGGTTCTCGGCCGGCACCCGCACGTCGGTGAAGACGACCTCGGCGTGGCCGCCGTGGTCGCCGTCGTCGTAGCCGAACACCCGCATGCCGCGCCGTACGTCGACCCCGGGGGTGTCCCGGGGTACGAGGATCTGGCTCTGCTGGCGGTGCCGCTCCGCCGACGGGTCGCTCTTGCCCATCACGATCATGATGGCGCACTTGGGGTTCATCGCCCCGGAGATGTACCACTTGCGGCCGTTGACGACGTACGAGTCACCGTCGCGCTCGATACGGGTCTCGATGTTGGTCGCGTCCGAGGAGGCGACGTCGGGTTCCGTCATCGCGAACGCCGAGCGGATCTCACCGGCGAGCAGCGGCTCCAGCCACTGCTTGCGCTGCTGCTCGGTGCCGAACTCGCTCAGCACCTCCATGTTCCCGGTGTCGGGCGCGGCACAGTTCAGCGCCGGCGGCGCCAGGTGCGGGCTGCGGCCGGTGATCTCGGCCAGCGGCGCGTACTGCAGGTTCGTCAGCCCCGCTCCCCGCTCGCCGGGCAGGAAGAGGTTCCACAGGCCCTGCCGCTTGGCCTCCGCCTTCAGCTCCTCCACGACGGGCGGCGCGGACCAGCGGGCGTCGCCCTCGGCCTGCTCGCGCTGGAGGGCGAAGACCGGCTCGGCCGGGTAGACGTGAGACTCCATGAACGCGGTGAGCCGCGTCCGCAGTTCCTCGGTACGGGCGTCGTAGGCGAAATCCATCAGTCCTCAGTCCTCCTGGGGCTGGAGCCGGAGCTTGAGCAGCCCGCGGTCGATGAAGGCGGGGACCAGGTCGCCGATCCGGTCGAAACCGGCCCCGACGGTCTGGCCCAGCGTGAAGCGGTAGTGGATGCCCTCGAGGATCACGGCGAGCTTGAAGTACGCGAAGGCCGTGTACCAGTCGATGGCGGAGGTGTCGCGGCCCGACCGCTCGGCGTACCGCTCGACCAGTTCCCGGGCGCTGGGGTGGCCGGGCGCGTCGCCGGTGGTGGACACGGGCACGTCCGGGACGGTCTCCTGCTCGCTGTACATCACCAGCAGGCCGAGGTCGGTGAGCGGGTCGCCCAGGGTCGACATCTCCCAGTCCAGGACGGCCAGGACCCGGTCGTCGCCGCCGACGAGAACGTTGTCGAGCCGGTAGTCGCCGTGCACGACGGTGGGCGCCGGCGAGGCGGGCAGCGCCTTGCCGAGGGCGGCGTGCAGGTCCGCGATCCCGGGCAGGTCCCGGCTGGTGGACGCCTCCAACTGCTTGCCCCAGCGGCGCAACTGCCGCTCCAGGAAGCCCTCGGGGCGCCCGAAATCACCGAGGCCGACTGCTGCCGGATCCACCGCGTGCAGGTCCACCAGGGTGTCGAGGAGGCCCAGCACGACCGCGCGGGTGCGTTCCGGGCCGAGCTCGGCGAGCTGCGCCGAGGTGCGGTACGGCGTGCCGTCCACGAAGTCCATGACGTAGAACGGGGCGCCGAGCACCTCCGGGTCCTCGCACAGCAGCACCGTGCCGGGCACCGGGACCGCGGTGTCGCTCAGCGCGCTGATCACCCGGTGCTCACGCGTCATGTCGTGCGCGGTGGCCAGGACGTGCCCGAGCGGCGGACGCCGCACCACCCACCGCGAGACCCCGTCGGTGACGGCGTACGTCAGGTTCGACCGGCCGCCCTCGATCAGCCGGGCCCGCAGGGCGCCGCGCACCAGACCCGGGCGCTGCCGGTCCAGATACTCGCGCAGTCGACCGAGATCGAGCCCCGGTGGATTGTCCGTACCGCTCATCGTCTGCTCCTCACCACCCGGCACACCTTGGTCCTGGCGTTCCTGCCATCATGCCGACCAGTCGGTATGTCGTCCAGTAGGGATCCGGAATCCGGTGTTGTGGGCAGGTTCCTGCTGGGAGACTGGCAGCCCGTCCATGCCCTTCGAGGAGCCTAGATGTACATCCCCGCCGCCGCCCTGGACTCGCTCCACGGACTCGCCCACGGGGACGCCTTCGGCGACCGCTGGTTCTCGGTGCTCCGGCTCTCCGGACCGGAGGCGCTGGAACGGCGCGTCCTGCCACCGGAGGACACCTGGCTGTGGAGCGACGACACCGCGCAGGCGCTCGCGCTCGTGCGGGAGCTGGCGGAGAGCTGCGGAGAGGTCGACCAGGACCGGCTGGCCCGGCGCCTCGCCGACGAGTACGCGGCCGACGACCACCGCGGCTACGGTCCCTCCATGCACGACGTGCTGCGCCGGATCGGTACGGGGGAGCCCTGGCAGGCCGTGGTGAGCGAGCAGTTCGAGGGGCAGGGCTCCTACGGGAACGGGGCGGCCATGCGGGTGGCCCCGCTCGGCGCCTGGCACTGCGAGGACCTGGACTCGGTCGCCGAGCTGGCCGCCAGCCAGGCATCGGTCTCCCATCACCACCCCGAGGCCGTCGTCGGGGCCGTGGCGGTCGCGGTCGCCGCCGCCCTCGCCGCCCGCGGCCGGGGCGGCGCGGCCCCGGCCCGTGCGGACTTCCTGGGCGCGGTCGCGGACCGGCTCGACGTCTCCGACGTCCGCTCGGGCCTGCGCACCGCCTCCCGGATGTCCCAGTACGCCTCCGTCCGGCACGCCGCCGAGGTGCTCGGCTCGGGATACCGGGTGTCGGCCCCCGACACCGTCCCGTTCGCCCTGTGGTGCGCGGCCAACCACCCCGACGACCTCCAGGAGTGCCTGTGGGTCACGGTCTCCGGCCTCGGAGACATGGACACCACCTGCGCCATCGCGGGCGGCGTGGTCGCCGCCCGCACCGGGGTCGCGGGCCTGCCGCCGGCCTGGCACACGGCCAGGGAGGCGCTTCCGGCGTGGGTTGACGCGGACTCGGCCCCCGCCTAGCCTCTGGACTTATGGGTGAACGGTATTCACATACGCAGACAGCGGCGGACGCCGAGGCATTGACGGTGACGGAGGTCAGGCTCACCCCGATCCTGATCGCCGACCCGCCGCTGCTCAACACTCAGGGCGTCCACCAGCCCTTCACCCCGCGCCTGATCATCGAGGTCATCACCGCCGACGGCACGGTCGGCATCGGGGAGACGTACGGCGACAGCCGGTACCTGGAGCTCGCCGCGCCCCTCGGCGAGGCGTTGCCCGGTCACGCGGTCAGCGATCTGAACGGGCTCTTCACGCTCGCCGAGCGGGTCTGCGGCGATCCCGAGGACCCCGATGATGTATCGGACTCCGTCGACGTCGGCGGCCTGCGCGGTGTGCAGACCGCCGACAAGCTGCGGCTCTCCGTCATCTCCGGCTTCGAGGTCGCCTGCCTCGACGCGCTCGGCAAGATCCTGGGCCTGCCCGTGCACACGCTGCTCGGCGGCAAGGTCCGCGACACCGTCGAGTACAGCGCCTACCTCTTCTACCGCTGGGCGCACCACCCCGGCGCGGACACGCCGCGGGACGACTGGGGCGCCGCGCTCGACCCGGCCGGAGTCGTCGCCCAGGCCCGCCGCTTCGCCGACACCTACGGGTTCGGCTCCTTCAAGCTCAAGGGCGGTGTCTTCCCGCCCGACGAGGAGATCGCCGCCGTCAGGGCGCTGGCCGGGGAGTTCCCCGGGCAGCCGCTGCGGCTGGACCCCAACGGCGCCTGGTCCGTGGAGACCTCACTGCGCGTCGCCGCGGAACTGGGCGACATCCTGGAGTACCTGGAGGACCCGGCCAGCACGACCGCCCGCATGGCGGAGGTCGCGGCCGGCACCGACGTGCCACTGGCCACCAACATGTGCGTGACGACGTTCCCGGAGATCCGCGAGGCCTTCGCGACGGGCGCCGTGCAGGTGGTGCTCTCCGACCACCACTACTGGGGCGGACTGCGCAACACCCGCGAACTGGCCGCGATCTGCCGCGTCTTCGGCGTCGGCCTGTCCATGCACTCCAACACCCACCTGGGCATCAGCCTCGCCGCGATGACCCACGTGGCCGCGACCGTCCCCAACCTCGACTACGCCTGCGACTCGCACTACCCCTGGCAGACCGACGACGTCATCACGTCCCGGCATGTCTTCACCGACGGCCGTCTCACCGTCTCCGACGCGCCCGGCCTCGGCGTCGAACTCGACCGGGACGCCCTCAAGGTGCTCCACCAGCGCTGGCTGGACGACGACGGCACCATGCGGGACCGCGACGACGCGGCCGCGATGCGCCAGGCCGAGCCGGGATGGCGGACGCCGGCCGTGCCGCGCTGGTAGGGGAGGGCGGGGTGCCGCGCCGGTAGGGAGGGCGGCGTGCCGCCCACCGCGCGCGGCACGCCGCCGCACTACGCGTGACAGGCCACCGGCCGGCCGCCGTTCATCTCCGCCATGTCGGCGAACGCCGCCGCCACGTCCAGCGGGGCACCCGGCGCGATGCCGTCGAGTTCGGCGTAGACCCGGTGCAGGTTGGCGACCAGGCGCTCGGACTCCCGCAGTTGCGCGAAGGGGCCGAGGTCGGCGGCGCGGGCGGTCTCCAGCGGGGTGCGGCCGGCGGCGCGGCCGGTCTCCGCGAGGGAGCCGAGGTGGCGCAGGTACCGTTCCATGGTGTCGTAGACGCCGGGGTCGGTGACCGGGCCGTGGCCGGGGACGACGATCTCGGCGTCCAGCGACCGCAGCAGGTCCAGCGCGCGCAGCGACCCGTTCAGGGACCCCATCAGGATGAACGGCGTGCCGCCGTTGAAGACCAGGTCGCCCGTGAAGACGATGCGCTGGCGCGGCAGCCACACGATGGTGTCGCCCGGCGTGTGCGCCACCCCCGGGTGGAACAGGCGCACCTCTGAGCCGGCCGTGTGCAGCCGCATCGACTCGGAGTACGTGACGGTGGGCGCGGTGATCTGGATGTCGCCGTAGTCGACGTCCGGCCACACGCCGTGCAGCTGGCGGCCGGCCGCCAGCAGCTCCCGGCGGCACGCGGTGTGCCCGACGACGGTCGAGCCGCCCGCCGCGAACAGGCCGTTGCCGTAGGTGTGGTCGCCGTGGTGGTGGGTGTTGACCACGTACTCCGGATGCGGCGCGCCCGCCGTCGTGATGGAGTCGCGCAGCAGCCGGGCGCGGCGCTCGGTGGCGGCGGTGTCCACGAGCAGCGTGCTCGCGCCGTCGCTGACGAAGCCCGCGTTGCTCAGGCACCAGCCGCCGTCGGGCTGGCAGAACGCATGGACGTCAGGCGCCAGTTCCATGAGATACGGCTCTGTGCCCGTTGTGTCGACGATCGCCGTCGTGCCCACTTGTGCCCTCCCCAGGACGGTCCTCTGACGCCGTCTCGCCCTACAGGACGAGCGAGAGCAGCAGGACGAAGCCTAGGGCCACCACGGAGATCACTGTCTCCATCGTCGACCATGATTTGAGGGTCTGCGGGACATCCATCCCGAAATACTCCTTCACGAGCCAGAACCCGGCGTCGTTGACATGCGAGAAGAACAGCGAACCGGCGCCGACGGCGAGAACCAGCAGGGCCGCGTGTGTTGTCGACATGTCGGCGGCGAGCGGTGCCACCAGACCGGCGGCGGAGATCGTCGCGACGGTCGCGGAGCCGGTCGCGACCCGGATGAGGACGGCGATCAGCCAGCCGAGCAGCAGCGGTGAGATGTTCCAGCTGTCCGACCAGTCGAGGATCATGCTGCCGACCCCGGCGTCGATCAGCGTCTGCTTGAACCCGCCGCCCGCGCCGACGATGAGCAGGATGCCGGCGATCGGGGCGAGCGACTTCTCGACCGTCGAGGAGATGCGCTCCTTGGTGAACCCGGCCGCGCGGCCCATGGTGAACATGGCCAGGATGACGGCGGCGAGCAGCGCGATCAGCGGCGTGCCGACCACGTCGAAGATCCGGAAGACCAGGCTCTGCTGATCGTCGACGATGACGTCCACCAGTGCCTTGGCGAGCATCAGCGCCACCGGCAGCAGCATGGTGCAGACCGTCGCGACGAAGCTGGGACGGTGCTCCAGGTCGTCCGAGGCGCGGGCCGGCGTCATGGTCTCCGGTGGCTCGACCTTGACCCAGCGGTCGGCCACCCGGCCGAAGAGCGGCCCCGCGATGGCGAGCGTGGGCAGCGCGACGAGGACGCCGAGCGCCAGGGTGGTGCCGAGGTCGGCGTGGATGGAGTCGATGGCGGCGAGCGGTCCGGGGTGCGGCGGCACCAGGCCGTGCATGACGGAGAGCCCGGCCAGCGCCGGTATGCCGACCCGCATCAGCGAGTAGTTGCCGCGCCGGGCGACGAGCAGCACCACGGGGATCAGCAGCACGATGCCGACCTCGAAGAAGAGCGGCAGCCCGATCAGCCCCGCGATCCCCGCCATCGCCCACGGCATCCGGCGCTCGCTGGTGCGGGCCAGGATGGTGTCGACGATCTGGTCGGCGCCGCCCGAATCCGCCAGCAGTTTGCCGAGGATCGCGCCGAGCGCGATGAGCACGCCGACGCCCGCGACGGTCGCCCCGAGGCCTGTCGTGAAGCTCGTGAGGGTCTTCGCCAGCGGCGCGCCCGCCACCGCGCCGAGCACACAGGAGCCGATGGTGAGGGCGAGGAAGGCGTGCACCTTCCAGCGGGTGATCAGCACGATGATGACGGCGATGCCGACCAGGGCGGCGATGCCGAGCCGGGTGTCACCGGCGGTGGTGATGGGTGGCGCGGTCGTCGCGGCCAGCAGCTCGGCGCTGAGTGCAGACACGTTCGTTCTCCAAGGGGGCGGCGGACGGGGGGGTCAGCGGGGGAGCGCGGCGTACGCGCGCTCGGTGATCTGCTGCGGGCCGCCGTCGATCGTGACAACGGCCCCTGCCTCATCGGGATCCAGCGGTTCGAGGGCGTCGAACTGCGAGCGCAGGAGTCCGGCCGGCATGAAGTGCTCCATGCGGGCCTGCAGCCGCGCGGCGATCAGCTCCGGAGCTCCGTCCAGGTGCAGGAAGAACAGCTCGGGGGCGTCGGCGCGGAGCCGGTCGCGGTAACGGCGGCGCAGGGCGGAGCAGCTGACCACCCCGCCGAGGCCGGTGCGTTCGGTGACCCAGGCGGCGATGGCGTCCAGCCACGGCCCGCGGTCGGTGTCGTCCAGCGGATGGCCCGCCGACATCTTGGCGATGTTCTCCGGCGGGTGGAAGTCGTCCGCCTCGGCGTACGGGACGCCCATCCGTTCGGCGAGCAGGCCGCCGACCGTCGACTTGCCCGACCCGGACACGCCCATGACGACGACGACCGGGGGGCTCGGCTGCGGCTGGTGCTGCGCGGGTTCGGCAGTCATGCGCTCGTACCTCCTTGTGCAAGCGGCCGGCCACCAAGGGCAAGCGGCTGGCCACCAATAAACGCCATAGGTACTACTTATTCAAGAGTCCGATATGAAAACGTCATATCAATGTGCTGACGCATAGGCTGTCACCCATGTCTCAGCAGGAAGAGGGCGGCGGCCTGCACGCCCGCCTACTGGCCGAACTCGGGCCCGGCATCGCCTCCGGCGCCTACCCGCCCGGGACGGTGCTGCGGATCGACGAACTCGAGGAGCGGTACGGGGTCTCGCGCACCGTCGTCCGCGAGGCGGTCCGCGTCCTGGAGGCCATGCACCTGGTCGAGACGCGCCGCCGGGTCGGCATCACCGTGCGGCGCACCGAGGAGTGGAACGTCTTCGACCCGGCGGTCATCCGCTGGCGGCTGGCCGGTGCGGACCGTCCCCGCCAACTGCGCTCGCTGACGATGCTGCGCACCGCCGTTGAGCCGGTGGCCGCCGGGCTCGCCGCGCAGGCCGCCACCCCGGGGCAGTGCCGGGAGCTGACGGTGCTCGCGTCCGACATGGTCGCGGCCGGCCGCGCCGCGGACCTGGCCGAGTACCTGGTGCACGACGTCGCGTTCCACCGCGTCATGCTGCGGGCCTCCGGCAACGAGATGTTCGCCCGGCTCGGCGATGTCGTGGCCGAGGTGCTGACCGGCCGCACCGAGCACCACGTGATGTTCACCGCCCCCGACCCCGAGGCGGTCACCCTGCACGTACGCGTCGCCGAGGCGGTCCGGGCGCGGGACGCGGCGAGCGCGGAGAGCCTGATGCGCGAGATCTGCGTCGGAGCCCTCCGCGAACTGGACATCCTCGCCCCGTAGGTCCGCCCGGCGGCCCGCGGCCGTGCGCGGTGTCCCGGGCGGCCCGGGAGCGGTCCCGAACCGGTGCGCGCGGGAAAACCGGATGACCCGGACGGCCGACGGTGATCCACTGAGACGTATGCCCGCTCGCCCGTCCGCCCCGCCGCAGCCGTTCCGCTGGAGCCTCGCCACGACCGCGGGTGCCGGCCCGGACCGGCTCGGCGCGCTCGCCGAGGGCGCGCCGCCCACCCGGCTGGGGTACCTGCCGGCGCTCACCGACTGCGCCGCGAAGGTGCTGGCCCGCTCGGACGCTGCCGACCTGTGCTTCGTCGGACGGTCGCTGGACAGCATGTACGACCTGCTGACCGGCGCGTTCGAGGGCGCGTCGTGGCAGGGGCGGCTGCTGCGGCTGCCGGTCTCGTGCACCGACGACCGGGGCTGGACGCCCGCGACGCGGGCCCGGCTGCGCGAGCACCTCGCGGCGGCGGGGCTCGACCCGCACGCACTCGCCCGCCGCAAGCGGCCGATCGCCCTCGTGGACGTCGTTCACCGGGGCAGCACCTTCGACACCCTGCACCGCGCGCTCGCCGACTGGATCGCGGAGAGCCGCGAACCGTGGCCGGTGATCCGCCGCAAGCTGCGCTACGTGGGCGTCACCCAGCGGGGCAGGACTGCTCCCGGCCACTGGCGCTGGCAGCAGGACGCGTCCCGGCCATGGGTGCGCACCCTGCCCGCCGGCCACGTGGTGAATGTGTCGCTGGACCCCGGGACGTGGTCGTGGTTCGGTGACCACCAACCCAAGGTGCACAGCTCGTTCCCGGCCGTCCGCTGGTTCGACGAGGACGCCGCGGAGCCCTGGTACCACCCGTCGCTCCCGGCCGCGCTCGCCGAATCACTGGCGCTGGTCGCGGCGGGCCGCAGCCGCGCGGTCCGCGACGACCTCGTCCGTGCGCTGGGGCGGGAGCCCGGTTTCGCGGGCCGGGACGTGCGGGCGCTCGCGGCGGCGCTGCGCCGCCGCTGACACCCGTCAGGCGTTCTTCTCCATTGCCGGGCGCAGCCGTCCCAGCAGGGCGTAGAGCGTCGCGCTCTCGTGCTCGTCCAGGGCGTCGAGCGCGCCGTGCGTGGCCTGCATCTCCTCGCGCACGCGCCGGATGGTCTCGCGGCCCTCGTCGGTCGCCACGACGTTCTTGACCCGGCGGTCGGCGGGGTCCGCCTCGCGGCGGACGAGCGACCGCGCCTCCAGCCGGTCCACGATCCCGGTGACGTTCGACGCGTCGCACACCAGCAGCGCCGCGAGCCCGCGCATCGGCAGCGGCCCGTCGAGCTGGGCGAGGACCTTGGCCTGGGTGGAGGTGAGGCCGTGGTGCGCGGCGGCGGCCGCGAAATCCCGCCACTGGGCGGTGCCGATGGCGGCGAGCAGCTCCAGGAGTTCGAGCTTGGTCGGGACGTTCTGGGTGGTGGCGCTCATGGGCATGGAGTGTACTCAAAATGCTTGAAGACATCAATCATTAACTTGACGTCCTTAACTATTGAGGTCTACCGTCTGTCGGGTTGCTTGACGACATCAAGCATCCACGTCGTGAAGCAAAGATGCGAAGCCAGGAGAAGGACCCTCCAGCCATGAGCCACGCCAGCACCGCACCCGCCGCCAAGGGGCATCGGAACGAGACGGTCATCGTCTTCGCCCTGAGCCTCGCCGCCATGGTCGTGTCGATGATGCAGACCCTGCCCGTCCCGATCCTGGGCCTGATCCGCAACGACCTCGGCACCTCGACCGCCAACGTCAGCTGGGTGACCACCGCCACCCTGCTGTCCGCCGCGGTCTTCACCCCGCTGCTCGGCCGCTTCGGCGACCAGCACGGCAAGAAGCCGACCCTGGTGGCCGTACTCGGCATCATGGTCGCGGGTTCCGTCATCGCCGCCCTGGCGTCCTCCCTGCCCCTGCTGATCGTGGGCCGGGTGCTCCAGGGCGCCGCCACCGCGATCTTCCCGCTGGCGCTGTCGGTGCTGCGCGAGGAGGTCCGCCCGCAGAAGCTTCCCGGTGCGATGGCCCTGGTCAGCGGCACCCTCGCGTTCGGCAGCGGTCTCGCGCTGGTCGCCACCGGCCTGCTCACCTCCGGCCCCGACGCCGACTACCGCAACGCGTTCTGGATGGCGACGGGCTTCGCCGTCCTCGCCCTGCTCGCCGTCGTCCTCCTGGTCCCCGCGACCCGGCACAAGACCGGCGGCCGCACCGACTTCCTCGGCGCGCTCACCCTCGGCATCGCCCTCCTCCTGCTCCTGCTGCCGATCTCGCAGGGCCACGAATGGGGCTGGGCCTCCGGCCGCACGCTCGGCAGCTTCGCCGGCGCCGTCGTCATGGGCGCCGTCTGGGTGCTGACCGAGCTCAAGGTCCGCGAGCCGCTGGTCGACATGCGGATGTTCGTCCACCGTCCGGTGCTGATGGCCAACCTCGCCGGAATCCTCGTCGGCTTCGGCATGTTCGCGAACTTCCTGGGCGTCTCCTACCTCGTCCAGATGCCCCAGGCGATCACCGGCTACGGGTTCGACGCGTCCATCCTGCGCGCCTCCGTCGAGTTCCTGCTCCCCGGCGCGATCGTCTCGCTGCTCGCCTCGCCCATCGGCGGCCGTCTCGTCCGGCACCGCGGCCCGCGGGTCGTGCTCGGCCTGGCCGCCGTGCTGGGAGCCGCCGGCTTCGCCTGGCTGGCCCTGGACCACAGCCACACCGCCTCGGTGATCGGCGCCGGCCTCATCGTCGGTGCGGCCGTCAGCTTCGGCTACGCGGCCATGCCCGCCGTCATCATGGCGAGCGTCCCGCACCACCAGAGCGGCATCGCCAACGGCATCAACTCGATCTCCCGCTCCACCGGCAGTGCGATCGGCAGCGCCGTCGTCACCACCATCCTGGCGTCCAGGACGATCGAGGACCTGCCCGCCGGAGTGCCGGCGCTGCCCGCCGAATCGGGCTTCACCCTCACCTTCGGTATCGCGGCCGTCTCCTTCGCCCTGGTCGGGCTGGTCAGCTGGCTCGGCTTGCGCGCGCACCAAGGACACCGGACCGTCGAGGTGACGGCTTCCGCCGCCGGTACCGTCCCGTCCCCCCTCAAGGTGGCGGAGCAGCCCGACGCGGCCGACAAGGCCGGCGTCGTCTGATCCCCGACCGATCCCCCCACGGCGTACAGGAGCCATCACCATGAAGGCCGTCAGTTACCGCAGCTACGGAGGGCCCGAGGCCCTGGAGTACGGCGACCGCCCCGACCCGAAGGTCGGACCGGACACCGTCCTGATCAAGGTCAGGGCCGCGGCGGTGAACCCCGTCGACTGGAAGGCGCAGGCCGGCTACCTGGACTCGCTGCTCGACGCGGTCTACCCGGTCATCCCCGGCTGGGACGTAGCGGGCGTCGTCGTCCAGACCGGTCCCGACGTTCCCGAGTTCGAGGAGGGCGACGAGGTCATCGGCTACGTCCGCGAGGACTTCCTGTCCCGCGGCACGTTCGCCGAACTGGTCGGCGCCCCGGTCCGCACGCTGGCCCGCAAGCCGTCCAACCTCAGCTTCGAGCAGGCCGCCGGCCTGCCCCTGGCGGGCCTGACCGCCTACCAGACGCTCATCCACGAGCTGAACGCCGGCAAGGGCGACACCGTCCTCATCCACGCCGCGGCCGGCGGCGTCGGCTCCATGGCCGTCCAGATCGCCAAGCACCTCGGTGCCCGGGTGATCGGCACGGCGGGGGAGAAGAACCACGACTACCTGCGCGGGCTGGGCGCGGAGCCGGTGACCTACGGGGACGGCCTCGCCGACCGCGTACGGGCGCTGGCCCCCGACGGCGTGGACGCCGTGCTGGACCTGGTCGGCGGCGACGCCCTGACCGTCTCCCCGGGCCTGCTCGCGGACGGCGGCCGGCTGGTCTCGATCGCGGACCCGGCGGTGCTGGGCCTGGGCGGCCGGTTCCAGTGGGTCCGCCCGGACACCGCGGACCTCTCGGCGCTCAGTGACCTCGCCGAGGCCGGTGTGGTCACGGTGGAGGTCGCCGCCACGTTCCCGCTGGAGCGGGCGGCCGACGCACAGCGGCTCAGCGCCGAGGGCCACACCCGCGGCAAGATCGTCGTCACCATGTGACTTCGCCCGGCCGACGACCCGGACCACGGCCCGGGCGTCACCACAGCACGGCCGTCACCACAGCACGGCCGCGCCGAAGACGGCCAGCGCCACCGTGCACCCCGCCACCGCCGCGGCCCCCCCGGACGTCATCACCGGCGGCCCCCGC
>NZ_JAPVLU010000002.1:70960-246093 GCF_027158205.1 Streptomyces sp. H39-S7
AGACGGGGCGGCCGCGGCGCGTCCATGAGGCGGATCCGGTGCTGGGCGACGAGCAGGAAGGCGAGCCAGACCAGCGCGCCGAGCGCCACCCCCACGATCCCCACGCCCGTCAGCCCCCGGTGCACCGCCTGCCGGCCCGCCAGCACCGCGGCGACCGCGCACGACAGGGTCGTCCGCCGCCACGCGAGCCGCGTCCGCTCCGGCTGCAGACCGGGATCGCGGTCCCGCACTCCCGCCGGCCCTTCGGACACGGCCTAACCCGCCCGGCCGAGCAGCACGATCAGCACCATCAGCACGGCGATGCCCGCCACCAGCACCGCCAGCAGCGTCGGGAAGCGGGAGAGCGGCAGATCCTCGTTCCTGCGCATGGCGCGCTCGCAGCGCACCCAGTAGTTGACGGCCCGCACCGCGCACGCCGCGCCGCCCGCCAGCAGGACCAGCGCGAGGACGACCCGGACGCTCCGCGGCAGGTCCGGCAGGAACTGGTCCACCGCGAAGCCGCCGCCGATCAGCGCCAGCGCGGTCCTGATCCAAGCCAGGAACGTGCGCTCGTTGGCGAGCGAGAACCGGTAGTCGGGCGTCCTGCCCTCCGCCTGCACCCGCGCCGGGGCGAACCACAGCCCGACGGCCGACACCCCGGCCCGCAGCCTGCCGGGCAGCGCCCGTACGAAGACGATCACCAGGTCACTGTACGTCCGGACGGCCGTCGGCCCGGAACAGGCTGACGGGCCGTCCCGGAAGTTGCTGACCGGCAGTCCCAGGACGTGGTGACCGGCAGTCCCGGGACACGGTGACCGGTCGTCCCGGGACGTGGTGACGGGGCCGGAGCGGCTCCGGCCCCGTCGGTCGCAGGGTCAGCGGGCGAGCGGCGCGATCACCCAGCGGCGGGTCACGAAGCCCCCCTCCGGGCCGATCTCGATGAGCTTGCGGGCGGCCAGGTAGGCGTGGTTGCCCTCGATCTCGTAGCCGACCTGCGTCGTGCCGGGCACGTCACGGGCCTCGACGGGCTCTCCGGACTGCTGGGACCCGCTCCGGCTCCGCGCGCCGGTCATCGCCGCGTTCTCCGGGCCGGCCGCCGCGTGGGCCGCCAGCTCGGTGAGCAGGTGCCGCTGCGCCGTGGCCAGTGCGGTCAGCGGGTCGGCGGCCGACGGCGACGCGGCCTCGCGGACCGTACCGCGCGCACCGGGCCGCGGTTCGGAGACCAGCGAGGTGAGCTGCCTGCTGCTGCCGGCCTGTCGGCGGGTGGAGATCAGGGCCTGGACGACGGTGCCGTCGTTGTCCACCGACACGCGCATCTCGCCCCGGCCGGGGGTGATGACGGGAACGTCGTGGAACATCTGGCGGAACACCACCATGGTCTCCACGGTGCGGGGTTCGCCGAGCTCCCCTTCCTTGCTGCCGTCGTTCTCCATCAGGTCGTGCACGCTGTCGACGACCAGCTCGGTGCCGTTCGCGTGCTGCTGCGCGAAGGCCTGGGCCGCCGCGATCGCGTGCTCGGTGGAGATCTGCTCGGTGTTGCGGCGGTTGGGCTCCGCGAGCTTGACCCACCGTACGGCGCCCGGCCCGGTGGAGATGTGCCGGTCACCGGACGTGGCGCTCAGCACGCCCTGCCGCTCCACCTGGATCTCGGCGAGCGCGGCCTCGGGGAACTGCGCGGCCCGGCCGACGGAGAGCAGCTCGCTGCTCGGCTCGCGCGGGGCGAGCAGGATCAGCCGCGGCTCACCCGGCAGCGTCATCAGCGGTTCGCGGATGGCGTCGCGGGCGTAGTACCAGCGCCAGGCGTACCAGTTGTCCGCGATGTGGTCGCGGGAGAAGGAACGTTCGGCGTCGAGGCGGTTGATCGCCTCGTCCTGGGTGGTGCCCGCGGCGGCCACGGACGGCGCCTGGTGGGTGGAGATCTCCCAGCTGGCGTTGAGCCAGGCGTCCGTGAAGGTCTGCCCGCCGCGCCAGTACTTCCAGAAGTTGGCGCCGTAGCCGGGGTGGTCGACGCTGGTCGACTCGAAGCCGAAGATCATGCGGAAGCCGGCGTTCGGCGTGGCCCACGTACGGACCGGGCTGTGCCCGTCCAGCACGCGCAGGGAGTTGCAGGTGGACCAGAAGACGTAGTTCACCTTCTTGTTGCCCAGCCGCATGCTGGACGACAGGGCGTCACTGCGGTTGTCCCACGTGCCGCCCAGCGGCGCGATGAAGGTGCCGTCGTCGTACATGCCGCCGTGGCCCGAGTGGTAGACCGCGGCCACCGCGTCCATGCCGTAGCGGTCCTGCCAGTCGTCGTACGTCTCCTCGTAGGCCCACACCTTGACGCCGTCGTCCGCGAACCAGAAGTTGCGGTCGTAGAACTGCTGCAGGTAGTTCAGCCAGCCGGTCGCGTCCTCGTGCGTGTGGGTGAGGGTGACCTGGTTCACGAAGTGCTCGACGCTGAGCGCTCCCCACCAGCCGAACGTCGAGTCGCGTGGTGCCTCGCCCGGCTTTCCGAGGTCGAGTGGTGACGGACCGCGGTCGGAGTAGATCATGCGCATGGTGGCTCCCCTTTCCCATGGGCGAGGCCACAACGTGTCACCGCGCGGGGGTGTCCACCAGCACGTTTTTCAGCCAAGACGGCTATGCCCCAGGAGGTCGCCCACGCCACTCGCGCAGCCTGTGGAACGCGTCGAGGCCGTCCGGGACCCACTGCCATTCGGCCAGTCGCCGCTCCAGCTCACCGTCGGTGAGGAAGGCGTGCCAGGCGACCTCCTCGACCTGCGGGGAGACGGGGAGTTCGCACCGCACCTCGTACACCTGGGACCACCAGGAGTGCCCGTCCCGCTCATAGAGGAACTTGAACAGCGGCCGGGGCCGGGGGAGCCCCGACACCCCCAGCTCCTCCTCGGCCTCCCGCAGCGCGGCCTCGTCGTACGTCTCGCCCGCCCCGACCACCCCGCCCACGAACATGTCGTACAGCGAGGGGAAGACCAGCTTCACCGCGGTGCGGCGGTGCACGAACGTCCGCCCCTCGCCGTCCTTCACCAGGACGAACGCGCAGCGGTGCCGCAGCCCGCGGGCGTACGCCTCGCCCCGCCGCTCCTGCCCGACGACCACGTCGTCCTCGTCGACGATGTCCAGCAGCTCGTCGGCGGAGCGGGGCTGGGGCTGCTGTTCCTGTTCCTGCTGTTGCCCCTGCTGCTGCCGCTGCCGCGCGGGTGCGCCGGTCGCCGGGTCGAGGCGTTCCACGACGCGGAAGCGCTGGGCGACGACCAGTGTCCGGTCGTCGACGGTGAAGTCCGGGTCGCCGACCGCCTCGCGCATCTCCGGGCTGTGCCAGAACCCCTCGTGGTTCGCCCGCCATTCGGCGATGCTGCGGTCGCCCTCGCCCTCGTGGACCACGTGCGCCAGGCCGACGTCGGCGAGCGGCAGCACCCGGACCTCCGTGGTCTCCAGCACAGCCACCGGCCGGCCCGCCGAATCGACCACGGCGGACCGCAGCCCGACGACGGGCAGCGGGTCGCCGCAGTACGCGTAATCCGCGACGAGACCGGTCGTCGATGTCTTCTCCCCGGACAGCACCGCGGCGACCAGCCGGTCGCGCAGCGGGCCGGGGAAGGCGAATTCGAACGGCGGAAGCGACGGAAGCGGCGGAAGATCGTCCGACGGAAGATCGTCGTAAGAGCTCATGGGCTCAGCCTAGGCGTGTCGGACACGGCCGACGAGGAGCGGGAACACCACCGACCCCGTCCTGAACGCGACGGCGCCGGGGGCGTCAGAGCGCTGTGGCCGCTCCGCGGGGCGCCTCGGCCCCGCCGGGAACGGCCCCCGCCCGGCGGTCGCGGACCACGACGGTGACCATCGCGACGATGACACCGCCCAGCGCGTACGCGGCCAGCACCCACAGCGGGCCGGCCGTCGCGCTGCCGCCGAAGTACACGGTGTTGCGGACCGCCGTCGTGCCCGCGCCCGGCGGCAGCGACTGCCCGATCGCGCTCCAGAACCGCGGCAGCAGCGACGCCGGATACACCCCGCCGGCGCTGGGGTTGCCCATCACGACGAAGAGCAGGATCGACAGCCCGATGCCGACGATCCCGAAGAGCGTCTGCAGGGCGGTGGTGACGGCGGCGGCCGCGAAGACCACCAGCGCCCCGATTCCCCACAGCGCCAGGAAGTGGCCGGTCAGCGCCGAGAAGACCGGATCCACGATGATCGCCCCGCCGAGCCCGGAGACCACCGAGAAGAGCGCGAGGGTGCCGAGCCGGATCGCCGTACGGTGCCGGTTGACCGGCCGGGCGCCGCCCGCCACACCCAGGATCGAAGCGGTCAGGTAACCGCCCACCACCCAGCCGATGACCAGGTAGAACGAGCTCAGGCCGCGGCCGTCCTCCTTGTTGGGGGCCTTGATGTCGATGACCGCCACCTGCCGGTGCTGGGTCTTCTCGACGCTCTGCGCGATCTGCGTGGAGGTCTGCGACACCGAGGGGCCGCCCGCCGAGGCCACCAGCAGCGTGTCGGTCTTCCCCGCCGGGTTGATGAGGATCGCGGCGTCCACCGTACGGTTCATGATCTGCCGCCGCGCCTCGGCCTCGTCGGCCACCGCGACCGCCTTCACGGGGTCGCCGGGCAGCGCGTTGAGCTGCTCGACCACCGTGCCCGACACCTGCGCGGGCGCCACGACGGCGGCCGGGATCCGGTGCGGGGTGGGGGAATGGAACGCGCCCAGGTACGACACGATGAACGCCAGCTGGACCAGCAGACCCCCGACGACGAGCAGGAACGCGCGGAAACTGATCGCGTCCCGCAACTCGGCCGCGAAACCCCCCGACCCGTCGGCGAGTGCCGGAACGCCCCGCGGGTCGCCGGAATCCGACGTCGTGGAGGTTGGTTCGTCCGGCGGCGAAGGGGTCGTCCCAGCAGAGCTCATGCACGAACGTTAGGTGGCCTACGCTGCGCACGCGAGAGGGGGTGCTCCGTACGGGCCCCTTGCCGGGTGGCCGCTCCACGCGAAATGCTGCGCGCGGCCACCGCTGCCCAGCACCGACCAGGAGTGACCGCCATGCCGGCACCGTTCGACGTCCTGCGTATAGCCAACTGCTCGGGCTTCTACGGTGACCGGCTGTCCGCCGCCCGCGAGATGGTCGAAGGCGGTCCGATCGACGTATTGACCGGCGACTACCTCGCCGAACTGACGATGCTGATCCTGTGGAAGGCGCGGCAGCGCGACCCCGACGCCGGCTACGCGGTCTCCTTCCTCGCCCAGATGCACGACGTGCTCGGCACCTGCCTGGAACGCGGCATCAAGGTCGTCGTCAACGCGGGCGGCCTCAACCCGGCCGGGCTCGCCGCCAAACTCGGCGAACTGGCCGCGCTCGGCGGCCTCCACCCCGTCATCGCCCACCTGGAGGGCGACGACCTCCTCGGCCGGCTCCCCGAGCTGCGCGAGAAGGGCCACGGGTTCGCGAACCTGTCCACCGGCCGGCTGCTCGCCGACAGCGGGATCGAGCCCGTCACCGCCAACGCCTACCTCGGCGGCTGGGGCATCGCCCGCGCGCTGCGCGCCGGCGCCGACGTGGTCATCTGCGGCCGGGTCACCGACGCCGCACTCGTCACCGGGCCGGCCGCCTGGGCCTTCGACTGGGCGCCCGACGACTGGGACCGGCTCGCTGGGGCGGTCGCCGCGGGCCACATCATCGAGTGCGGCGCCCAGGCCACCGGCGGCAACTTCTCCTTCTTCACCGAGATCGAGTACCCGGTCCACCCCGGCTTCCCCATTGCCGAGATGCGCCCCGACGGCTCCTGCGTCATCACCAAGCACGCGGGAACCGGCGGCGCGGTCACCGTCGACACCGTCACGGCGCAACTGCTGTACGAGATCGAGCGGCCCCAGTACCTGAACGCCGATGTCGTGGCCCGCTTCGACACCCTGCGGCTGGAACAGGAGGGCCCCGACCGGGTCCTGGTCACCGGCACCCGAGGCGAGCCCGCGCCCGACACCCTCAAGGTCTGCCTCAACTACCTCGGCGGATTCCGCAACAGCGCCACCTTCGTGCTGACCGGGCTCGACATCGAGGCCAAGGCGCGGCTCGCCGAGGCGTCCCTGCTCGACGCGACGGGCGGCGCCGACCGCTTCGCCGAGTTCGACCTGCGGATGGAGCGGCCGGCGGCCGACACCGCCCGGCTGACCCTGACCGTCAAGGACCCCGACCGCGACAAGGTCGGCCGCGCCCTGTTCACCGCGGTCGCGGGCACGGCGCTGGCGAGCTACCCCGGCTTCTACCTGGAACAGGCGTCCCCCCGGCCCACCGAGTACGGGGTGTACTGGCCGGCGCTGGTCGCCGCCACGGAGGTGACGGCGGAGGTCGTGCTGGCCGACGGCACCCGGCTGGAGGTGCCGCGGCCGCCGACGGTGGCGCGCGGGCGCAGGGAGCGGCCGGCCCCCGTCACCCCGCCGCGACCGGCGGACGCGTCGGGCCCCACCGTCCGGGCGCCGCTCGGCCGGCTGGTGGGCGCCCGTTCCGGCGACAAGGGCGGCGACGCCAACATCGGCCTGTGGGCCCGCACCGACGAGGCGTACGCCTGGCTCCGCGCCCACCTCGGCGTCGACGAGCTCCGGCTGCTGCTGCCGGAGGCCGCGGAGCTGGAGGTCGTCCGCTACGAACTCCCGAACCTGCGCGCCCTCAACTTCGTCCTGCACGGCCTGCTCGGCGAGGGCGTTGCCGCGTCCACCCGCCCCGACCCGCAGGCCAAGAGCCTGGGCGAGTACCTGCGGGCCCGCCCGGTGGACATCCCCATGGATCTTTTGCCTGGCGCATAGATGTCTTTGCCCGGTACGGAGACCTCTTTGCCCCAGTGCTGACGGTCGGCTGCGTACCGTGGAAAACAGCCCACGGTACGAAGCGGGTGGGCAGTTCCGAGGGGGCTTCCGATGGACCAGTCGATCCTGCGCAAGGCGATCTTCCTGCTGCGTGACTGCCACGAGTCCGAGCAGCAGGTGGTCGCCGGGCTCAAGGACTACTTCCCCGACCTCGACCTCAGCGTCCGGGAGCGCTACACCAGCGAGGCGATGGACCTGGTCCACGGAGTGCACCCGGCCATCTGAGGCACACGTGCGGGATGATCGGCGCATGAGCAACCTCGATGTGAAGCCGGCACCGACCGTGTGCGGCGGCCGCGACGACGTCTCGGCCCAGCCCGTCCACGAGCTCCTCACCGCGCGCACCGTCCAGCTCGGCAAGGGCACCGAAGTCCGGCGCCTCCTGCCGAACCTGGGCCGCCGGATGGTCGGCGCCTGGTGCTTCGTCGACCACTACGGGCCCGACGACATCGCGCGCGAGTCCGGCATGCAGGTCCCGCCGCACCCGCACATGGGGCTGCAGACGGTGAGCTGGCTGCACGACGGCGAGGTGCTGCACCGCGACAGCCTCGGCAGCCTGCAGACCGTACGCCCCCGCGAGCTGGGACTGATGACCTCGGGCCGGGCCATCTCGCACTCCGAGGAATCCCCGCGCGACCACTCCCGGCTCCTGCACGGCGCCCAGCTCTGGGTCGCCCTGCCGGACGCCCACCGCACCACCGCCCCGGCCTTCGAGCACCACGCCGACCTGCCCGTCGTCACCGGGGGTGGCGGCCTGCGCGCCACGGTCATCCTGGGCGAACTGGACGGAGCCGTCTCACCCGGCACCATCCACACCCCACTGGTGGGCGCCGACCTCGCCCTGGCAGCGGGCACCGACACCCGCCTGCCGCTCCGCCCCGACTTCGAGTACGCCGCCCTGACGATGTCCGGCGAGACCGAGGTCGACGGCGTACGCCTCGCCCCCGGCTCAATGCTCTACCTCGGCTGCGGCCGCCACGAACTCCCCCTGCGCGCCGACACGGACAGCGCCCTGATGCTCCTGGGCGGCGAGCCCTTCGAAGAGAAGATCGTCATGTGGTGGAACTTCATCGGACGCTCCAACGAGGACATCGCCCAGGCCCGCACGGACTGGACGACCAGCTCCCGCTTCGGTGAGGTAAAGGGCTACGACGGCCCCCCGCTCCCCGCCCCGGAACTGCCTCCCGTACCCCTGAAACCGCGCGGCCGCACGCGCTGAACCGGGCTTTCGATCTCTCCGCTCCGGGCCGCCCCATGACACAGCCGGGCAGGCGGTGCCCCTACAGGACTCCCCAGGGATTGGGGTGCGGAATGAGGGTGGGGTCCTCGGACCAGATCAGCCGGGCTTCGAGGTCGTCGCCGAGGAGCTCTTTGAGGCGGTCCACCGCCCAGCCGTTCCAGTAGACGGCGGTCGGGAACACAGGCAGTCGGAATGCCGGCAGGTCGGCGGGAAAGGCCTCCGGCCGGAAGACCGCTTTCTTGACCTCACCGCCCGCGCGCTTCGGCTTGGAAGAGCGCCGGGTGTCCAGGCAGTCGACGATGCTCCGCACCAGATAGAGGACGTATTCACCGGCGTCCGGGATGCTGCCCGGGCCGTCGGCGATGTCCAGCGGCTCGAAGCTCCCGGCGCGGCACAGCTCGTCGCCCAGCAGGTCGGCGACCCGCCGGCTCAGCACCGGGGCACCCGGGTAGCCGGAGGGGAACTCGGCCGGGCGCACGCGCGGATCGCCGACGTCCGTCGCGGCCCATTCGCCACTGAGGCCGGTGGGCTTATTGCCTTCGGGAGAACCGGCGATCTGCCAGCGCACGAGGGTGAGGAGATTGCTGAGGTACAGCGTCCGGAACTCGCCCAGGCTGGGCAGCAGCCGGTACGCCCGCAGCGGTGCCCGGGTCGTGTCAGACATCACGGCCCCGTCCACACGGTGCCGGTGCTCGGAGTGCCGGTCGCGAGTTCCCGCTGGACCGCGCTGCCCACCCAGTCGTTCGCGTTGCCCTGGGTGGTCTTCGCGGCGTCCAGGTCCTGACGCGCGGTACGGCCCTGCGCGAGCGCCCGGTCGGCGTCCGCCTGCGCCGTCTCCAACTTCGGCCAGTACGTCTCCAGCGACCCGGAAGCCAACCGGTAGGACTTCTCCAACTTGCCCAGCTCGTTCGGCAGATCGCCGAACTGCTCCCGGTACGCGTCACCCGACAGGCCCGCCCAGTCCTGGACGGCGGTGTCGCCGCTCAGACCCCGGACGGATCGCAGTGCCGACGAGACGTCGTCGGCGAAGTCGCCCAGCTTGCGGGCGAGTTCCTTCACCTCGAGCGGATCACCCGGCACCGGATCCCGGTCGAGATCCAGCACATGCCAGTCCGTCGGACGGTTCGTCACCGTGCACCCCCGTGCCTCGCCCTGCTCCGCACGCGTGATCCTACCTACGGGTGTTAGCCAGAGGCAGGTGCGCATCAGTTGGCGTCGACGGCCTGACACCCGCCCCCGCACCCGCCGGGCGTGGGCGCGGGGGCGGGTGTGCGTCAGGGGGTGGGACGGGGGGTGATCCGTCCGGCGACCTCGCCGAAGCCGAGGCGGGTTCCGTTCGGGCCCGGTGCGGTCGCGGTGATGACGACCTCGTCGCCGTCGTCGAGGAACGTGCGCTCGCTGCCGTCCGCCAGTTTCAGCGGCTCCTGGCCGTTCCACGTCAGCTCGATGAGCGCGCCGCGCGTCTCGCGCTCGGGCCCGCTGATGGTGCCGGAGGCGAAGAGGTCCCCGGTCCGCAGGGACGCGCCATTGGCGGTCAGGTGCGCGAGCATCTGCGCGTAGGTCCAGTACATGGCGGCGAACGGCGGCCGCGAGATGACATGGCCGTTGAGCCGGACCTCGAAGGCGATGTCGAAGCCGGACGGCTCGGCCGCCGCGTCCCGGTCGTCGAGGTACGGAAGCGGCTCGACGTCTCGCTCCGGCGGGGTGGTGCGGGCGTGCGCGAGGGCGTCCAGCGGGACGATCCAGGGCGAGACCGACGTGGCGAAGGACTTGCCGAGGAACGGGCCCAGCGGCACGTACTCCCACGCCTGGAGGTCGCGGGCGGACCAGTCGTTGACGAGGCAGACGCCGAAGACATGCTCGGCGGCGTCCGCGAGCGCCACCGGGCTGCCCAGCTCGGACGGCGTGCCGACGACGAAGCCCAGCTCCGCCTCGATGTCGAGGCGGCGGGACGGACCGAAGTCCGGGACCGCGTCGGCCGGCGCCTTGCGCTGCCCGGACGGGCGGATGATCGGGGTGCCGGAGGCGACGATCGTGCCGGAACGGCCGTGGTAGCCGATCGGCAGGTGCTTCCAGTTGGGCGTCAGCGGCTCGGAACCGGGCCGGAAGATCCGGCCGAGGTTCGTCGCGTGGTGCTCGGAGGCGTAGAAGTCGACATAGTCGGCCACCTCGAACGGCAGGTGGAGGGTGACGTCGGCGCGCGGCACCAGGCACGGCTCGACGGTCGCGCGCAGCGACTCGTCCGTCAGCCAGCGCGTGATCGCCGTACGCACCGCGGTCCAGACCGGCCGGCCGGCGGCCAGCAGCGGATTCAGCGAGGGGGCGTCCAGCGTCGCGAAGCCGGGTTCGCCGAGCGCACCGAGCGCGCGGGCCGCCGCGGCCGCGTCGAGGACGTGGTCACCGATGGCGACGCCGATCCGGGGCTGCTCCGGCCGGTGGGCGGTGGTGAAGACGCCGTACGGCAGGTTGTGTACGCCGAACGGGGAGTCGTCCGGGACGGTGAGCGGGCTGCTGGCGCTCAACTGGCCTCCAGGGAGAGTACGAACGTGCCGAGACTATCCCCCGTCTCAAGGGCCGGACACGGGGGAGGTGGGCGCCGCCCGTGGCGACCGTCCGTGCGGGCCCGCGCACCGACCGTAGATGCGGGGGCGGCCTACGGGCTCGTATTTGGTGGTGCTACACGTGCGTACGTAGAGTTCCGCCTGACTCGGGTGGACTCGGGACGGAACAGACGATCCAGTAAGGCAGCAACGGCATGACAGCGAGTGAACAGACGGAAACCCGGCGTGATGATTCGACGGGCATCGACCCGGCGCGCCTGGAGCTCTGCCTGAGCGTGCTCGCGGAGCTCGACGAGCTGGACGTCGACCACCCGGACGCGATCGCCGTCCGGCGCGCCACCGCGGGCATCTACCGCACCGTGAAGCAGCGCCGCCGCCAGGAGCGGCGCGCCGCGAAGACGGCGAACGACAAGGCCGTCACCGAGGCCACGGCCACCGGCGCGGCCGACCGCATCGACGACGAGACGCTGGGCAACATGCTCACGACGTCCACGACGACGGAGATCGCCGGCATCCTGGAGCGCCCCCGCTCCTGCTACATCTGCAAGACCCGCTACGTCGAGGTCGACGCGTTCTACCACCAGCTCTGCCCGCCCTGCGCGCGGGAGAACCGCAGCCGCCGCGACGCGCGCACGGACCTCACGGGACGCCGCGCCCTGCTCACCGGTGGCCGCGCGAAGATCGGCATGTACATCGCGCTGCGCCTGCTGCGCGACGGCGCGCACACCACTATCACCACCCGCTTCCCGAACGACGCGGTCCGCCGCTTCAAGGCGATGCCCGACAGCGCGGAGTGGCTGCACCGGCTGAAGATCGTCGGCATAGACCTGCGCGACCCCGCCCAGGTGATCGCCCTCGCCGACGAGGTCGCCGCCGAGGGCCCGCTCGACATCCTGATCAACAACGCCGCGCAGACCGTCCGCCGCAGCCCCCGCGCCTACGCGGAGCTCGTCGCCGCGGAACTCGCCCCGCTGCCGGCCGGCGAGCTGCCGTCCAGGACCGTGCTCGGCCACTTCGGCAGCGGCGCGCAGATCGCCCTGCCGGGCCCCTCCTCGTCCGGCCACGACGTGCTGACGCCCGAGTCGATCACGGCCCTGGCCCTGACCACCGGCTCCGCGACCCCGGCCCGCATCGAGGCCGGCACGGCCATCGACGCGGGCGGCCTCGTACCGGACCTGGACGCCAGCAACACGTGGATCCAGCGCGTCGAGGAGGTGGACCCGCTCGAACTCCTCGAAGTCCAGCTCTGCAACGTCACCGCGCCGTTCGTCCTCGTCAGCCGGCTGCGCCCGGCGATGGCGGCGGCCGCCGCGCGCCGCAAGTACGTCGTCAACGTCTCCGCGATGGAAGGCCAGTTCAGCCGCGGCTACAAGGGCCCGGGTCACCCCCACACCAACATGGCCAAGGCTTCCCTGAACATGCTGACCCGCACCAGCGCCCAGGAGATGCTGGAGACGGACGGCATCCTCATGACCGCCGTCGACACCGGCTGGATCACCGACGAGCGCCCCCACCCCGACAAGATGCGCCTCGCCGAGGAGGGCTTCCACGCCCCCCTCGACCTCGTCGACGGCGCCGCCCGCGTCTACGACCCCATCGTCCGCGGCGAACTCGGCGAAGACCTCTACGGCTGCTTCCTCAAGGACTACGCCCCGGCGGCCTGGTAACCCACCCAGCTCACGTGCGAGCGGAGCCCCCCGGCGGGGCCCCGCCCACCTCGGCTCACACGGTCGCGGTGGCCCGGTCCTGCTGCGGGCGGCGGGCCGGCGGACGCTCCAGTTGGGTGACGACGGCGGAGTGGAAGCGGTCCACCGCGGCGTCGACACTGCGGATGAAACCCGACTCCGCGCTGCCCCGGGAGCTGCCCATGCTCTTGAAGAGGGAGAGGCGGAAACCGGTGATCCGGCCGCCGTCCTTGGGGAGGAGTTCACCCGGCTCCGGGCGGAGTTTCTCCAGCGTGCCGCGGGGGCCGCTGCCCCTGCCCTCGACCAGGGTCTCGATATGGAGGTCGGCCGGAGCCTCGGCGAGCTGGCGCACCAGACGCTTGGTCCAGGAGAGCGGGGTGCCCTGCTCGGAGCGCGGGATCTCCAGGGAACTGCGCAGCTTGCCGGTGCGCAGGTCGGCGGTGATCGCCAGGATGCCGACGCTGCCGTCGATGCGGATCTCCGCGTGCAGCCTGCCGTCCTCGCAGAGCTGGTCGGCGAGGTCCGCGCGCCGCGACCGCGGATCGGATCCGCGCTTCGCGCGCTGGACCGGCAGGACCTTCTGGCCGAGTTCACCGCCGAGCCGCAGGCAGACCTGCCGGATCAGCCGCTCCCAGCTCTCGACGACCTGAACCGCGCGCTGGTCCCCCTGGCAGAGGATCTCCTCGTCGATGCCGTTGCGCACCGGCACCCACGCGGGGCCCATGTTCTGGAAGCCGTGGCAGCCGGAGTTCTCGTGCTGGAGGTAGTGCAGGAACTCCTCCAGGAGGGAGGCGTGCGCGGCGGTGCTGACGCCTTCGTGGCGGATCAGCATCTGTGCCTGCTGGGTGACCTCCGCCCAGGACAGGTGCCACAGGGCGACCTTGTGCTTGCGCCGCCCGTCGATCTTCACGTCCACGAGAGGGCTGCCTTCCAGCGCCACGTCGTTGGACACGGTGATCACGGCCTCGTAACCCCGGCGGGCGGCGATGTCCATGTAGTCCTGGACCTGTTCGCTCTTGAGTGGATTGCCGTTGGTCTTCGTCTCGACCAGGGCGGTCCACAGCCGGCCGGCGCGCTCCACCCGGATGACGCCGTCGGGGCGTTTCGGGGTCTCGCCGTGCGGCAGTGACACCTCGGTGAACGTCTCCATCCGTCCGGCGGGAGCCCCGAACGCGGCGGTGAGCCGTCGCCCGAACTCCGGGACCTGGGCCATCACCGACAGCAGGATGGAGGTCGCGCGCGTCTCCCGCTCGTGGTCGCTCTTGAGGGACGAGGCGGGGAAGAGCCGGGAGGGCCGCCAGGCGTCGTTCTCGGCGAGCGACTTCCTGGTGGCCTTCGGCAGCGTCACCTTCTTCTTGGCGGTACGCGGGCGCTTCGGCGGCGCCGGCGCCTCGACGCCGCTGGCGGTGGGCCCTCCGGCTGCGGGGGCCGGGACCTCAGGGGCCGGAACCTGTTCGAGCGCGGCCGCGGGCGCTTCCGGCGCGTCCGTGACGGCCGCCGCGGCTTCTCCGCCGGTCGGGTTCTCCTCATCCACCTCGTCGGCGTCATCGACGTCGATGCCGTAATCCGTGGCTAACCCGGCGAGCCCGGTCTCGTATCCCTGTCCGACGGCCCGGAACTTCCATTCCTCGCCCCGCCGGTAGAGCTCACCGAAGATGAACGCGCTCTCGACGCCCGCGTCGGCGATGGGAAAGACGAGGAGGCTCTCGCCGGACCCGTCGGCCAGCGTCAGCTGGAGGTCGTCGAGGGTGCCGAACCGGGCGTCTCCGTAGCGGCTGGCCGCGATGATCACCTGCTGGACGTCCGCGGGCATCGCCGTCAGGTCGAGGCTGATCCGGTCCTCGCTGCCGTTGGCGGTAGGCGTCTTGCCCAGCAGTTGCACGCTGCCGTCCGCGGCAGCCGGCTGGTTGTAGAAGAAGAAGTCCGCGTCGCTGCGGGCCTTGCCGCCCGCGTCGAGCAGGAGCACGGAGACATCCGCGTCCCCGTCCCCGGCCGCACTGCTCCAGCCCAGGCTCACGATCACGGAGCCGGTGTCGTCGCTCAACGTCGCCAGGCTGACATTGGCACCCTTAGTCATCTCTTGCATGAGGCCCCCCTCGGTGCATGGCCGCGAGGGCGAACCCGGGCAGCCGGTCACGCTGTCAACGCGGTTGGGGCGCGTCCCCAGTGCGCTGGCTGAACCCTAGCGCCCGAAGAGACACCTTTGCCCGGGGAAGTCGGGACATGAAAAAAGACCCTGTCGCCAGGGTCTTTCACAAGTGTCCGAGGGGGGACTTGAACCCCCACGCCCGATAAAGGGCACTAGCACCTCAAGCTAGCGCGTCTGCCATTCCGCCACCCGGACCGGGTGTACCGCAGGCCTCTCGGCCGCGGCGACGAGGTAAACCATAGCAAAGATCCCAGGGGCTCGATCACGGGTGCCGGTGTGAAGGGATCATGACGCGGGGTGGCCGGCTCTTGGGTGCCGGGGGTGGGCGGGGGAGTATGGGGAGTGGAATCCGCCGTGGTCGTGGATACGGGCGGCGGGAGTGCGTGAGGGACGAGGAGACAGCGTGAGCGAGTCGGTTTCGGGCGCGAGGAGCGACAGGAAGATCACCGGTGAGGACGAGGTCGTCGACCTGTGCCGGGATCTGATCCGGATCGACACCAGCAACTACGGGGACCACTCGGGGCCCGGCGAGCGCGCCGCGGCCGAGTACGTCGCCGAGAAGCTGGCCGAGGTCGGTCTCGAACCGCAGATCTTCGAGTCGCACAAGGGGCGGGCGTCCACCGTCGCCCGGATCACGGGGGAGGACCCCTCCCGCCCGGCGCTGCTGATCCACGGGCACACCGACGTGGTGCCGGCCAACGCTGACGACTGGACGCACCACCCGTTCTCCGGCGAGATCGCCGACGGATGTGTGTGGGGGCGCGGCGCCGTCGACATGAAGGACATGGACGCCATGACGCTGGCGGTGGTGCGCGACCGGCTGCGCAGCGGCCGCAAGCCCCCGCGCGACATCGTGCTGGCGTTCCTGGCGGACGAGGAGGCGGGCGGCGTCTACGGCGCGCGGCACCTCGTCAACAAGCACCCGGACCTCTTCGAAGGGGTGTCGGAGGCGATCGGCGAGGTCGGCGGCTTCTCCTTCACCGTCAACGAGAACCTGCGGCTCTATCTGGTGGAGACGGCGCAGAAGGGCATGCACTGGATGCGGCTCACCGTCGACGGCACGGCCGGGCACGGTTCCATGACCAACAACGACAACGCGATCACTGAGCTCTGCGAGGCCGTCGGGCGGCTCGGCCGGCACAAGTTCCCGGTACGGATGACGAAGTCCGTCCGCGGTTTCCTCGACGAGCTGTCGGACGCGCTGGGCACCGAGCTCGACCCGGAGGACATGGACGCGACGCTGGCGAAGCTCGGCGGCATCGCCAAGATGATCGGCACCACGCTGCGCAACACCGCCGCCCCGACGATGCTCGGCGCGGGCTACAAGGTGAACGTGATCCCCGGCCAGGCCACGGCCCACGTCGACGGGCGCTTCCTGCCGGGCTACGAGGAGGAGTTCCTCACCGACCTGGACCGGATCCTCGGCCCGCGCGTGAAGCGCGAGTCGGTGCACTCGGACAAGGCGCTGGAGACGGACTTCGACGGCGCGCTGGTCGACGCCATGCAGGCCGCGCTGAAGGCGGAGGACCCGATCGCGCGGGCGGTGCCGTACTGCCTGTCGGGCGGGACGGACGCGAAGTCCTTCGACGACCTCGGAATCCGCTGCTTCGGATTCGCGCCGCTGAAGCTTCCGCCGGAGCTGGATTTCGCGGGCATGTTCCACGGGGTGGACGAGCGGGTTCCCGTGGACGGCCTGAAGTTCGGCGTTCGAGTGCTGGACCGTTTCATCGAAAACTGCTGACGATTCGACCATCTGTCGCAATCGAACTGAGACGGGTGAAAGGTCCCGCAGTTTCGTAGCTCGTTTCCTTCGGGGTCGTTACGACTTGTGCGGTCCGCGGTTGGGGACCGCGTTTCGAACTAGGAGGAAACCATGATCAAGAAGATCGTCGCCGCTGTTGCCGTATCCGGTGGTCTCGTGCTCGCCGGTGCGGGTCTTGCCGTTGCCGACGCCGACGCGCACGGTGCCGCTGTCGGGTCCCCGGGTGTGCTCTCGGGCAACCTGATCCAGGTCCCCGTTCACGTCCCGGTCAACCTCTGTGGCAACACGGTTTCCGTGATCGGTCTGCTGAACCCCGCCTTCGGCAACGTCTGCGTCAACCAGTGACGTCATGTTCGGCCCTTTGAGGGTCTGAGCCGGGTCGGCCCCGGAGTGCTTATTACCGCGCTCCGGGGCCCCTCGGTATTTACGGGGGAAATCGGACAAGGATTCCACAGCCGTCCGTTCCCTTCCCGGGGCCGCGACCCCGAGGACTCACTGAGAGCGAAAGCAGGGGAAGGCTATGCGACAGGTCGCGAAAAAGGGCCTGATCACGGTGGTCGCGACGGGCGGCGTACTCGCCGCCGGCAGCGGCTTCGCGTTTGCGGACTCGGGTGCCGTCGGCACCACGTCCGACTCGCCGGGCGTCGGCTCCGGCAACAACGTCCAGGTGCCGGTGCACGTACCGGTGAACCTGTGCGGGAACACGGCGAGCGTCATCGGTCTGCTGAACCCGGCGATGGGCAACAGCTGCGCGAACACCTCGGTCCACGGGGGACGGGGCGGAGCGGGTTCCACCGGCGCTGTGGCGCACGGCGGTGCCTCGCACTCGCCGGGCGTCCTCTCCGGCAACTCGGCGCAGGTTCCGATCGGCGTTCCGGTCAACGCGTGCGGCAACAGCGTCTCCGTGATCGGCGCGCTCAACCCCGCGATGGGCAACGGCTGCGCCAACGAGGAGTGGCACGCGCCGCACGACGACAGTGACGACTGCGTCGACCACCCCGGCGGTCAGCACGGGACCCCCGGCGGCCATCAGGGGACCCCCGGTCACCCGGGGCACCCGGGTCAGCCCGGTCACCCCGGAAATCCGGGCGCTCCGGGTCACCCCGGTCAGCCTGGCCACCCCGGAAACCCGGGTCACCCGGGTCAGCCTGGGAACCCCGGCAACCCCGGTCATCCCGGCAACCCCGGTCACCCCGGAAACCCCGGCCACCCGGGCCACCCCGGTCAGCCCGGCAACCCCAACACCCCCGGCAACCCCAACACCCCCGGCAACCCGAACACCCCCGGCAACCCGAACACCCCCGGTAACCCCGGAACCCCGGGTACCGGTACCCCGGGTCACCCCGGTGCCGGGCACGGCCAGCCTGGCGCGCACGTTCAGCCCGCCGTTCACACCCACCCGGCCGGGCCGTCGGTCCACCACTACACGCCGGCTGCTCGCCACGCGGCTCCGACCGCTGAGCTGGCCGCTACCGGTGCCGGGTCGCTCGGGATGGCGTTGCCGACCAGTGCCGCGCTGCTGCTCGGTGGCGGGATGCTCTACCGCCGTAACCGCGCCGCCCGTCGCTGACGGAAAAGGGAGCCGCGAGGCAGCCGTACGGCAGCCGCGCGGCCCGGCGCACAGCTCGATGGGACCCCGCGGTCGCGGGGTCCCATTTATGCGCTCTGGGGGATGTCAGCTCACCAGGTCGCCCTGACCTGGCGGATGATGCGGCGGCGCAGCCGCACCCGGCGGCTCCCGTCGGGGTAGAGGCGCAGACGGTCCAACTCCCAGTGGCCGTACTCCGCGTGGTCGGTCAGCAGTCGCGTCGCGTCCTTCCGGGAGACCCCCCGGGGGACGTACATCTCTGTGAATTCGTATTCCGGCATCGCATCTATTGTGCGGGCAACGCCCTGGTGCGGATAGCGTCTGCACCATGTCTGATGACGTGCAGCCCACCGTTGCCGAGGTACGTGCCGCCGCTGAGGCGGTCAAAGCCGCGCTGGACCGCCACCTCGAGGCGATCGAGAACCGGACGGGGGAGGACGACCCCGCCGTCTACACCGCTTTCGACGACCTCGCCTCGGCCGCCGAGGCCTACGACGAGCTGCTTTACGACGCCTACGACGAGGTCACACCCTTCGAGGTCCCATCCGGCGACACGCTGCCCGAGTACGCGGGATCCGACGAACCAGCCGCCATCAGCGTGCTCATCCGCCGCGACTACAGCATCGTGGAGCCGCAGCGGCTGCTGCTGCAGGCACGGCGGGTCGCCGACGCCGATTCCGGACCGGACACCGGAGTGAACGCGGCGATCGGCATTCTCTTCGGTGAGTACGAGCCCGACGAGATCGCCCAGCGGCACAAGGAGTTCGGGCTCGAGGAGGGCGACTCGACCCTCTGGGTCTCCGCCGCGGAGCCCGTCGAGGCGGGGGACTGGCTGGCCGCCCCGTTCGACCAGGCCGACCCCCAGCTGATCATCTGCCGGTTCGACGTCAGCTCGGTCTTCGACGACGAGCTGAGTGCCCTCGACCCGGACAACTAGGACCTGCGGCCGGGGCGGGCGGGGGTCCGTCCGCCCCGGCCCGGTTCACTCGGCCGTCGCCTGCTCGCGCAGCACCGAACGCAGCCGGGTCGTACGGTCCTTCGCCGGAATCCCGGCCACCGCCTGGGCCAGGCCCTGGTCGACGCCCTGCACCACCGAAAGGTGGCGCTCGCCCCGGCCGAAGGCCGTGTAGACCCACGCACGGGTCAGCGCCTGCACCGCGTCGCCCGGCAGTACGACGACCACGGCGGGCCAGCGGAGCCCGGCGGCCTGCTGTGCGGTCATCGCCCACCCGTGCCGCAGCGCCGCCACCTCGTCGCGCGGTACGAGGACCGGGGTGCCCGCGCAGTCCAGGTTCAGGCCTTCGGGGTCGGCCGACAACACCGTGCCGGGCAGCGTCAGACCCGGCTCCGGCGCGTACACCACGCGGTCGCCCGGATCGAAGCCGCCGAACCGGCCGGGGCCCGGATTGAGCCGTTCCTTGAGCGCCGCGTTGAGCACCTGGGTGCCGACGCCGCCGCCGTGGCCCGGCGTGATGACCTGGGTCTCCGCGGCGGCCACCCCGATGACGCGCGGCACCGAGTCGGCGACCAGCTGCACCGTGCGGTGCACCGCCTCGCGGGGGTCGCGGACGGGGACGATGACGACCTCCTTGTCAGGAGCCTCCACCGCCGTCAGCTCCCCGATGCCGATCCCCGACACCAGCTCGCCGATGGGCCCGAAGTCCGGCGTACGGGACGCGACCTGCGGGCAGGTCTTCGCCGCCAGCAGATCCGCGAAGGCCCGGCCGGGCCCGACCGACCACAGCACCCCGGGGTCGCCGCTGAGGACCAGCCGCGCGCCGTCGGGGACGGCCTCGACGAGCGTCGCGGAGAGCTCCACGTCGAGCTGCGGGGCGTCCAGGACGGCCAGCACATCCAGCGCCAGGCTCCCGTCGGTCTCACGGCCCGGGCCCTCCTGTCCGGACAGCAGCCCGGCGACGGTGACCGCGGTGTCCTCGCCGAGGTGCGCGGCGAGCCGTCGCCGGCCCTCCGCGGTGTACGCGGCCGCGTACGCGCGCAGCCCCAACTCGCGCGCCGCGGCGACCAGCGCGGCCGGCTCCGCGCGGGCCGCCTCGCCGCCTGTGTGGGCGACCAGCCCGCTGACGGCGGCGGCGCGGACCAGCGCGGCGGCGGACGGCGACGACGTGGCGGCGGCCGCCGACTCCCAGTCGAGGCCGTCCCCTTCGAAGGTCTTGAGCAGCCGGTCCAGGCCGTCCGCGAGGCTCTCCTCGGCGAGCGCGTACCGGTCGAGGCCGAGCAGCAGCCGGACGGGCGGCCCGTCCTCCTCGTCGGCGCCCGTGGCGGGCTTCGCCCCGGGGACGTCCTCGGTGTCCTGGAACACCAGCACCCGGCCCTCGGCGATGGCGGCGCTCAGGCCCTCCTCGGCGCCGGAGACCGACTGCTTCTCCAGCGCGGCGCGCAGCACGGACGATTCGAGGGCCGTGTGCCCCTGCTCGGCGGCCCGCTCCAACAGCCACACGACCAGGGCCCGTACACGACGCTCGTCGTCGGGCCCGCACTCGGCGCCGAGCAGCGCCCGCGCGAAGCCGTCCGCGTGCTCGACCCGCACACCGGCCAGTGACAGCACCTGCCACGGATCCTCACGCAGCGCCTGCGCCGCCCGTTCACCGAGCGCCGCCACCGCGGGCTCGGCCAGCTCCGCCGGTGCCCCGCCCTCGGCCAGCACGCTCCGCACCGCCTCGACGGCGGCCGGGTCGTACACGACGGGCACCCGCGCGAGCCGGAGCGGCTCCCGCGCGGTCCGCTCCCGGGCGGGCCGATCGGCAGTGACCCCGGCAGCCGGTGACCTCACAGGTTCGGGTGCGCGGTCGACATCCGCAGGGACGTCCTCCGGCGCCGCCTCCGCGGGTCCGGAATCCGCTTCCGGTTCCGCCGCCGCGTCGGCCGCGTCCTCCGGGGCCTCCACGGCCGTCTCGGGGGCCGCGGCGCCGACCTCGTCGCTCCCCTCGGCCGCCTCCGCCGTCCCGGCCCCTTCCGCGGCCTCGGCCGCCGGCACCTGGACACCCTCCAGGGCCGCCGCTTCGGCGGCCTGGAGCTTCGCCGCCTCCGCGGCCATCGCGTCGCGGCGCTTGCGGCGGGCCTCCGCGGCGTCGCCCTTGGGCGCCGGGGCCGCGGGGTTGTCGCCGCGTTCGATGGAGCGCATGGCGGCGGCGAGGTCCGCCAGGTCGACCGCGGGCTTGGTCCGAGCACCGGCGCGGGCGGCCGGCGCGGGGACGAGCGGAGCGGCGGCATCGTCTATGACCCGCTTCTGGTCCCGCTCCGTCTCGGCGAGGCGGGCGGGTGCCGTGGGCGGTTGCCCGTCGGCGCCGGGCGTCGCGACGTCCTGGTCGGTGCGGTCCTCGGTCACGTGGGCCTCCGTGGTGCGGCGTGGTGCGGCGGATCCCCGGCCGGGCTCGCTCAGAGCGTGCTCCAGTCGTGATCCGGGTAGCGGTGCAGCGGCGCCGACACGTCGTCCAGCGCCTGGCAGATCTCACTCGGAAGACTAAGGGCCTCCACTGACAATGCCTGCGCCAGCTGCTGCGCGTTGCGCGCGCCGACGATGGGCGCGGTCACTCCCGGCCGGTCCCGGACCCAGGCCAGCGCGACATCTATCGGCCGGACCGCGAGCCCGTCGGCCGCGGTGCTGACGGCGTCGACGATGAGCCGGGCGGTGTCGTCGAGGTACGGGTCGACGAAGGCCGCCATCTCCTCCGAGCCGCCGCGCGACTCCACCGGAGTCCCCGTCCGGTACTTGCCGGTGAGCACGCCACGCCCGAGCGGTGAGGACGGCAGCAGCCCGATACCCAGGTCGAGGGCGGCGGGCAGCACCTCGCGCTCGATGCCGCGCTGCAGCAGCGAGTACTCCATCTGCGTGCTCGCCAGCGGGGTGCGGCCGGGCACCGCGCGCTGCCAGGTCGCCGCCTTGGCCAGTTGCCAGCCGCAGTAGTTGGACACGCCGACGTACCGGGCCCGGCCGGACGTGACGGCGATGTCGAGGGCCTGCAGCGTCTCGTCGAGCGGGGTGGCCGGGTCGAAGGCGTGCACCTGCCACAGGTCGACGTAGTCGGTGCCGAGGCGCTGCAGGGAAGCGTCGAGGGCGGACAGGAGATGGCCGCGCGAGCAGTCGAAGCGCCGGTCCGGGTCGGGCACGCTGCCCGCCTTGGTGGCGATCACCAGGTCCGCGCGGGGGACGAGGTCGTCGAGGAGCCGGCCGAGCACGTACTCCGCGCCGCCGTCCGCGTAGACGTCGGCGGTGTCGACGAGGGTGCCGCCCGCCTCCCAGAACGTCTTGAGCTGGTCGGCCGCGTCCCGTTCCCCGGTGTACCGCCCCCACGTGAGCGTGCCCAGGCCGAGCCGCGACACGCGCAGGCCGGTGCGCCCGAGGTGCCTCTGTTCCATGACCGCTGAGATTACTGGTGAAGTGGCTGATTGGGCAGCCGTGACGGACCCGACAGGCGCGCGAGGCACGCCTTGGCGCTAAAGTCCGGAGTGACAGAGACGTTACTCATCAGTAAGGCAGCAGTAAGGGGAGCGGCATGCGGCTCGGAATCAACCTCGGCTACTGGGGCGCCGGGATGGACGGGGACAACCTGGCCGTCGCCCAGGAAGCGGACCGGCTCGGTTACTCGGTCTGCTGGGCCGCGGAGGCGTACGGTTCCGACGCCCCGACCGTGCTCTCCTGGGTGGCCGCGCAGACCGAGCGCATCGACATCGGCTCGGCGATCTTCCAGATCCCGGCCCGTACCCCCGCGATGACCGCGATGACGGCCGCCACCCTCGACTCACTCTCCGGCGGCCGCTTCCGGCTGGGCCTCGGCGTCTCGGGACCGCAGGTCTCCGAGGGCTGGTACGGCACGCGCTTCGACAAGCCGCTGTCCCGCACCCGGGAGTACGTCGAGATCGTCCGCAAGGCGATGTCCCGCGAGCGGCTCTCCCACGAGGGCGAGCACTGGACGCTGCCGCTGCCCGACGGCCCCGGCAAGGCGCTCAAGCTCACCGTGCACCCGGTGCGCGAGCACATCCCGCTGTACATCGCCGCGATCGGGCCCAAGAACCTGGAGCAGACCGGCGAGATCGCGGACGGCGCGCTGACGCTCTTCTGCGCCGCCGAGAACATGGAGGAGACCTCGCTGGCCCCGCTGCGCGCGGGCCGCGCCAAGGTCGGCAAGACCCTCGAGGGCTTTGACGTCTGCCCGACCCTGCCGCTCGCGCTGGGCGACGACGTGGACACGCTCGCCGACACCTTCCGCCCCTACACCGCCCTGTACGTCGGCGGCATGGGCAGCAGGAAGCAGAACTTCTACAACCGGCTCGCGCAGCGCATGGGCTACGAGAAGGAAGCCGCCGAGATCCAGGACAAGTACCTGGCCGGCGACAAGGACGGCGCCGCCGCCGCCATTCCGCGCGAGCTGATCGACCGGACGAGCCTGCTCGGCCCGGTCGAGCGGATCGCGGACCGGATGCAGGAGTACGCGGCCGCCGGCGTCACGACCCTGACCGTCACCCCGGCCGGCTGGACGCTCGACGAGCGGGTCGCCGCGCTGCGCGCGGGAGTCCAGGCCATGGAGCGCGCGGGCCTCGCGTAACGGCACTCGTCCCCCGAGGACCGGCCCCGGCCCCGCGAGGGGTCAGGGGCCGGCTGCCGGGCGGACCAGCGCTCCTAACTCGGCACCAGCCGCCCCAGCAGCCGTCCGAAGGCGACGAGCCGCGCTATCTGCCCCGGCCCGCCGTCGTCGAGCGACTTGCTGAAGCGGAACGCCTCGGGACGGAACCGGGCGGCGGCCACCGGCGAGTCCGGATCACCCTGCACCGCGCTCAACTCGTGCGGCATCGACGTCGCGAGCACCAGGTACACCCCCCGGTCGACCCGCGCCCCCTTCTCGTTCATGCCGACCAGCGTCCGCATCCCGACGTGGCCGATGGAGTTCAGCGGGAGCACCTGCACCGACGAGTCCAGGACCGTCCCGCCGGGCGCGCTCTCGTCGGCCAACTCCTCGCTGTGCCACAGGATCAGTCGCCGGCCGTCGCAGACCGCCGCCTCCTGCCAGACCGAGGTGCCGGCCTCCGTCAGATCCACCACCCGCTCCAGGGTGAAACCCAGGACCTTACGGCGCCCGAGCACGCCCCTGACCGCGTCCAACGCGACGTCCGCGTGCAGGAAGTAGGCGTCCGACGCGTCCTCGAGCCGCTCGTACGGCGACCAGTCCGACCCCGCCGGACCCGACCGGCGCGTGGTCGGGCGGCTCCTCGTCGCCTTGCTGAACATGTCCACCTGCTTCGTGATTCACGGTCTCGTCGGCCCCTCAGCCCCCGTTGAACCCTACCCAGGAGGCAGGACAGTGCGGGGGGAGGAGGCTCGACCGGAATCACTGGGATTCTGCGGCCGTGGTGGGGGCTCGGGGGTCTTCCCCGCCACGGCCGTCAGCAAACACAACGCCTCAGCGGCCCGGGGGTTACGCCCTGCGGCCCTCCGTCCCGCCCGGCGAAGGCCCTCCGTCCCGCGCCCGCGGCCGCCAGCCCGCCCGGCTACAGCCACCCGCGCCGTTTGAAGAAGACGTACAGGAAGCCGACGATGCCCGCCATGACGGTCATGACCGCCGGATAGCCCCAGACCGCCTGGAGTTCCGGCATGTGCTCGAAGTTCATGCCGTAGATGCCGGCGACCATCGTCGGCACCACGGCCATCGCGGCCCACGCCGAGATCTTGCGCATGTCGTCGTTCTGCCGCACTCCCACCTGCGTCAGGTGCGCGGCGAGGATGTCGGACAGCAGCCGGTCCAGGCTGTCGCCCTGCTCGTTCGCGCGGGTCAGGTGGTCGGCGACGTCGCGGAAGAACGGCCGGATGGACGCGGGGACGAAGGACGTCCCGCCGCCCGCGAGCCGGGTCATCGGGTCCATCAGCGGACCGGTGGCGCGGCGGAACTCCAGCGCCTGGCGTTTGAAGGTGTAGATCGTGCTCGCGGTGTTCGCCGAGTCCGTGACGTTCGGGCTGAAGACGGCCGACTCCAACTCCTCCAGATCCACCTGCAGTTCGGAGGCGATGTCGATGTAGTGGTCGACCACTGTGTCGCTGATCACATACAGGACCGAGGACGGCCCCTGCTTGAGCAGTTCGGGGTCCTTCTCCAGCCGGCTCCGCACCTCGGCCAGCGCGCTGCCCTCGCCGTGCCGGACCGTCACCACGAAGGCGTCGCCGACGAACACCATCAGCTCGCCCGCGGTCACCGTCGCCGCCGCGTCGTCGTACTCCAGCGGCTTGAGGACCACGAAGAGCGAGTCGTCGTAGAACTCCAGCTTGGGGCGCTGGTGCGCGTGCAGGGCGTCCTCGACGGCCAGCGGGTGCAGACCGAACTCCGAGGTCACCCGATCGAACTCCTCCTCCGTCGGCTCGTGCAGCCCGATCCAGAGGAAGGCGCCGGATGCCCGCGCCTGGTCCAGGGCATCGGACAGGTCGTCGGGCCCGTCCGTACGGTGCCCGTCCTTGTAGATGGCGCAGTCCACGATCACGCTGGCTATTCTTCCGCGATCCGGCGAAGTCACACCACCGACGTAGGCTGGCCGGCATGCCCACCGTGATCCTTGTCCGCCACGGGCGGTCCACCGCCAACGCCGACGGAGTGCTGGCCGGCTGGAGCCAGGGCGTCGCCCTGGACGACAGCGGCCGCGCCCAGGCCACCGAGCTCGCCGCCCGGCTGGCCGTGGTGCCGCTGGCCGCCGTCGTCACCAGCCCGCTGCAGCGCTGCCGGGAGACCGTCCAGCCGATGCTGGACACCCGCCCCGAGCTGCCCGTCCACACCGAGGACCGGATCGGCGAGTGCCGGTACGGGGACTGGACGGGCCGCAAGCTCTCCGAGCTGGCCCAGGAACCCCTGTGGGCCACCGTCCAGCGCCACCCGTCCGCCGCCGTCTTCCCCGGCCCCGACGGCGAGTCGCTGCGGTCGATGCAGGCGCGCGCGGTCGAAGCGGTCCGGGACTGGAACGCGAGGATCGAGGAGAGCCACGGCCCCGACGCGGTCTACGCCATCTGCTCGCACGGGGACATCATCAAGGCCATCGCCGCCGACGCCCTGGGCATGCACCTCGACCTCTTCCAGCGGATCGCCGTCGACCCCTGCTCGGTGACCGCGATCCGCTATACCGCCTACCGGCCGTTCCTGCTGCGGCTCGGCGACACCGGAGACCTCACCGGGCTGGCGCCCGCACCGTCCGCCGCGGCCACCGAGGCGTCGGAAACGGCCGGCAGCGCCGCCGGGGACACGGCGGGGGACGCGGTGGTCGGCGGAGGCACGGGCGCACCGTGATCGGCTTCCGCAGTAGGGTGGTGGACCGGCAGCGTTCCGCCGCCCCGGACCGGTGTCCGGCGGTACGGAACAGCCGCTTCCACCCAGAGCCGAGCACATCCGCAACTGAGCACCGCCACAGCTGAGCAGTCCCACAGTCGAGCAGACGCACAGTCGAGCAAACGGAGCAGGACGTGCCCCGTCAGGTCTTCTTCTACGAACAGCCGGATCGGTTCGTCGCCGGGACGGTCGGCGAGCCGGGCCAGCGCATCTTCTTCCTGCAGGCCACCGGCGCAGGCCGCACCACCAGCGTCGCCCTGGAGAAGACGCAGGTCGCGGCGTTGGCAGAACGCATCGACGAGCTGCTGGACGAGGTCGTTCGGCGGACCGGCGGCAGTACTGTCGTGCCCGCGGTCGCGCCGGGCGACCTGGCCGACACCGCGCCGCTCGACAGCCCCGTCGAGGAGGAGTTCCGGGTCGGCACGATGGCGCTGGCCTGGGACAGCACCCAGGAGCGCATGGTCCTGGAGGCCCAGGCGCTCGTCGAGGTCGAACCCGACGCCGACGACGCCACGCTCGAAGCGGCCGAGGAGCTCCGGGAGGACGACGAGAACGGCCCGCCGCTGCTGCGGGTCCACCTGACCGGCGCGCAGGCCCGGTCCTTCGCCAAGCGGGCCCTGGACGTGGTCTCGGCGGGCCGCCCGCCGTGCCCGCTGTGCAGCCTGCCACTGGACCCGGAAGGACACGTATGCCCGCGCCAGAACGGGTACCGGCGGGGAGCCTGAGCGGCGACGCCGCCGAAACGCCGGACGCCACGCCCGGCGGCGCGCCGGTCGGATCGCCGGGCGGTTCGCCGGTCGGGGGAACGCCGACCGGGGACGCCATGGAGCTGCTCACCCGCGGTGAACTGACCGTGCGCGGCCAGTTGCGCGACGCCTCCAACGCCGTCCTGTACTGCGAGGTCGCCCTCGACGGCCGGACCGCGGAGTGCGTGTACAAGCCCGTCGCGGGGGAGCGCCCGCTGTGGGACTTCCCGGACGGCACCCTCGCCGAGCGCGAGGTCGCCGCGTACCTGGTCTCGGAGGCCACCGGCTGGGGACTGGTCCCGCCGACGGTGCTGCGGGACGGCCCGTACGGCGAGGGCATGTGCCAGTTGTGGATCGACGAGGCCGAGCAGGAGCAGGAGCTGCTGGCGCTGGTCGAGGATGACGAGCCGGGCGAGGGCTGGAAGGCCGTCGTGCGGGCCGAGGTGGGCGACGGCCGCACCGCGCTGCTGGTGCACGCCGACGACGCGCGGCTGCGCCGGATCGCCCTGCTGGACGCCGTGATCAACAACGCCGACCGCAAGGGCGGCCACCTGCTGCCGGCGCCGGACGGCCGGCTCTACGGCATCGACCACGGCGTCGCGTTCCACACCGAGGACAAGCTGCGCACCCTCCTGTGGGGCTGGGCGGACGAGCCGCTGCCCGACGAGGCCGTCGCCGTGCTCGGACGTCTCACCGCCGCCCTGGAGGGCGAGCTCGGCGGCCGGCTGGCCGCCCTGCTGACCGGCGCCGAGGTGGCGGCGGTCGGAACCCGGGTGGCGGAGCTGCTGCACACCGGTCGCTACCCGCGCCCGGGCGGCCAGTGGCCGGCGATTCCGTGGCCGCCCGTGTAGAAGTCCCCGGCGCCCGGCCCTGCGGGCAGTGCGGTCCGGCCGGGATCCGGGGGCGGGTGCCCCGGACGGGAGCGTGCGGGGAAGTCAAGACCGCGAATCCGGCCCATCCGCGTTCGTGCCCGCCTCCGGTTCGTTTCCGGAACCCACGTCCGGTTACGCTCATGACATGTATGCCTGGCCCGCTTCCGACGTCCCTGCCCTTCCCGGCAGTGGCCGCGACCTCCGCCTCCACGACACCGCGACCGGTGGCCCGGTAACCCTGGACCCCGGTCCGGTCGCCCGCATCTATGTCTGCGGGATCACCCCCTACGACGCCACCCACATGGGGCACGCGGCCACCTACAACGCGTTCGACCTCGTGCAGCGCGTGTGGCTCGATACGAAGCGCCAGGTGCAGTACGTCCAGAACGTCACCGACGTCGACGATCCGCTCCTGGAGCGGGCCATCGCCAACGGAGACGACTGGACCGCGCTCGCCGAGCGTGAGACCGCCCTGTTCCGCGAGGACATGACCGCGCTGCGGATGCTCCCCCCGGACCACTACATCGGCGCCGTCGAGGCCATACCCGGGATCGTCCCGCTGGTCGAACGGCTCCTGGAACTGGGCGCGGCCTACGAGCTGGGCGGCGACACCTACTTCTCCGTCGACTCCGACCCGCACTTCGGGCAGGTCTCCCGGCTGGACGCGACCGCGATGCGGATCCTGTCCGCGGAACGCGGCGGCGACCCGGACCGTCCCGGCAAGAAGAACCCGCTGGACCCGATGCTCTGGATGGCCGCCCGCGAGGGCGAGCCGAGCTGGGACGGCGCCTCCCTGGGCCGCGGCCGGCCCGGCTGGCACATCGAGTGCGTGGCCATCGCGCTGGACCACCTCGGCATGGGCTTCGACGTCCAGGGCGGCGGCTCCGACCTCGCCTTCCCGCACCACGAGATGGGCGCCTCGCACGCCCAGGTGCTCACCGGTGAGTTCCCGATGGCCAAGGCGTACGTGCACGCCGGCATGGTCGCCCTCAACGGCGAGAAGATGTCGAAGTCCAAGGGGAACCTGGTCTTCGTCTCCCAGCTGCGCCGTGACGGGGTCGACCCGGCCGCGATCCGGCTCTCGCTGCTCGCCCACCACTACCGTGCCGACTGGGAGTGGACCGACGGCGTGCTCGCCGACGCCGTGGAGCGCCTCGCCCGCTGGCGCGCGGCGGTGTCCCGTCCCGACGGGCCGCCGGCCGAGGCGCTCGTCGAGGAGATCCGCGCGGCGCTCGCCGACGACCTGGACGCACCGGCCGCGCTCGCCGCGGTGGACCGCTGGGCTGTCTCGCAGGCCGTGTCCGGTGGCACGGACGAGGGCGCCCCCGGTGTGGTCTCCCGCGCGGTGGACGCACTGCTGGGCGTCGCTCTGTAACGTCACCCACCTCTCGACAGGAATGGCCCCGGCGGGATCATCCGCCGGGGCCGTTCCTGTCATGCCCTCTGGTCATGAGCACAACATCTGCGCTATACACGCTCACAGTTGCTCATTCGATGCTTCGAACTGCGCGCAGTTGCAGCCAGAGAGGTGTTCATGCACAGGGATGCTCAAGAACATGGCAGAACCCATGCGATACCGCTGCTCGTGCTGCTGGGTCTGATGATGGCCCTGCTGACCCCGGTCACCGGCACGGCGCACGCCGCGCCCGCCGAGAGCGCCGGCACCACCGTCGGGAACGTGACCGGCTTCTCCGCCGAGGGGCCCGTGTACCACCTGACGGCCGGCAAGGCCGAGGCCCGGGTCACCTTCGTGACCGGCCAGACGTTCCGGGTGGAACTCGCGCCCGACGGGAAGTTCACCGACCCCACCGGCAGCGACATCGTGCTGCCGCAGGGCGCCGCACCGGCCACCCACTGGCGGGACGCCGGTGACCGGTACGAGCTGAGTACCTCCCAGGTCACCCTGCGCGCCTGGAAGTCCCCGCTGCGCTTCGCCCTGTACCGCGCCGACGGAACCAAGGTCTGGGCCGAGTCCAAGGGCCTGACCTGGAACGGCGCACAGACCACGCAGACCCTGGAGCGCGGCGCCACCGAGCAGTTCTACGGCGCCGGGATGCAGAACGGCCGCGGCAACACCTCGCACCGCGGCCAGACCGTCGAGGTCGGCGTGGACGACAACTGGAACGACGGCGGCCACCCCAACTCCGTGCCGTTCTACCTGTCCACGGCCGGCTACGGCGCCTTCCGCAACACCTACGCGCCCGGCACGTACGCCTTCACCGATCCGGTGGCGACGACCGAGCAGGAGAACCGCTTCGACGCGTACTACTTCGCCGGACCGTCGGCCAAGGATGTCATCGGCCAGTACACGAAGCTGACCGGCCGCCCCTTCCTGCCCCCCGTGTACGGGCTGGAGGTCGGCGACTCCGACTGCTACCTGCACAACGCCAACCGGGGCGAGCGCCACACCCTGGACTCCCTCGCGGTCGCCGACGACTACGTCAAGAACGACATGCCGAACGGCTGGATGCTCGTCAACGACGGCTACGGCTGCGGCTACGAGAACCTCCCGCAGACGTCCGCCGGCCTCCAGGACCGCAGGATGGCGACGGGCCTGTGGACCGAGGACGGCATCGACAAGCTCGCCGACCAGGTCAAGGCCGGCCAGCGGATCGCCAAGCTCGACGTGGCCTGGGTCGGCGGCGGTTACAAGTTCGCCCTCGACGGCTGCAAGGACGCCTACCGGGGCATCGAGGACAACAGCGACGCCCGCGGCTTCACCTGGGCCCCCGAGAGCTGGTCGGGCGCGCAGCGCTGCGGTGTGCAGTGGTCGGGTGACCAGTCGGGCAGCTGGGAGTACATCCGCTGGCAGATCCCGACGTACGCGGGCGCCACGATGTCCGGCCTCGCCTACACCTCGGGTGACATCGACGGCATCTTCGGCGGCAGCGCCAAGACCTACACCCGCGACCTGGAGTGGAAGTCCTTCCTGCCGGCCGTGATGACGATGGACGGCTGGGCCGCGAACGACAAGCAGCCCTACCAGTACGGGGAGCCGTACACGTCCATCAACCGCCAGTACCTCAAGCTCAAGGAGTCGCTGCTGCCGTACACGTACTCCTACGCGGCCGAGGCGAACCGCACCGGCGTCGGCCAGGTCAGGCCGCTCGCGCTGGAGTACCCGAACGACCCGAAGGCGGCCTCCGACGCCGCCAAGTACGAGTTCCTGTCCGGCGAGGACTTCCTCGTGGCGCCGGTCTACCAGGACACCGCGGTGCGCGACGGCATCTACCTGCCGAAGGGCACCTGGACCGACTACTGGACCGGCCGGATCTACCAGGGCCCCACCACGGTCAACGGCTACAGCGCACCGCTGGGCACCCTGCCGCTGTTCGTCAAGGCCGGCGCCGCCGTGCCGATGTGGCCCGGCATCAGGTCCTACCAGGACCGCACGCCCACCTCACCGGTCGCCTGGGACGTCTACCCGCAGGGCACGTCCTCCTTCACGCTGTACGAGGACGACGGCGTCACCCGGCAGAGCCGGGCCGGGAAGTACGCGGAGCAGAAGGTCACCGTCCAGGCCCCGGCCTCCGGCGCGGGCGACGTGACCGTCGACGTCGGAGCGAGCGTCGGCACCTTCCAGGGCAAGCAGACCACCCGCCCGTACCGGTTCACCGTGCACACCGGTGACGCGCCGTCCCAGCTGCTGCTGGACGGGGCCGCGCTGCCGAGGTACACCTCCCGCGCCGCCTTCGACGCGGCCTCGCGCGGCTGGTGGTACGACGCCGCCGACCGGGGCGGTGTGGTGCAGGTGAAGACCACGTCGCTGACCACCGCGAAGCCGTTCACCCTGCGGCTGCTGGGCGCGAGCGCGCTCGGCGGCAAGGCGCCGGGCAGCGCCGCCGTCGTGTCGTCGCCGCCGGCGCAGGAGGTCGGCGCGGGCGTGCCGGCGACCGTCCCGGTCGATGTGGCGGCGGGCAGCAAGGACGCCACCGGTGTCCAGGTGACGCTGACGGCGCCGGCCGGCTGGTCGGTGACGGCCCCCGCGCCGGTGGACCGCATCCCCGCCGGCACGACCCGGCGGGTCCAGGTCACCGTCACCCCGGCGCCGGACGCGGCACCCGGGGAAGCGGTGCTGAAGGCCTCCGCCGCCTACCGGACGGCCGGGCAGGCCCGTGTGACGGCGCAGTCCTTCGCGGTGTCCGCGATGCCGCGGCCGCCGGTGGCCGACACCTGGGCGAGCGACATGGTGTGGCTGAGTGAGGGGAACGGCTACGGGCCGCCGGAACGCGACCGCAGCAACGGGGAGTCGGGCGCCGCGGACGGTCATCCGATCACTCTGGCGGGCACCGTCTACCCCAAGGGGATCGGCGCCCACGCCGACTCCGGCATCGAGCTCTACACCGGCGGCCGCTGCACCCGGTTCACCGCGGACGCCGGGATCGACGACGAGATCAACGGCTACGGGGAGGTGGCCTTCTCGGTCGAGGCGGACGGCAAGGTGCTGTGGACCTCGCCCAAGGTGACGGGCGCCTCCGCGACCGTCCCGGTGGACGTCCCGCTCGGCGGGGCGCGGCACGTCCGGCTGAAGATCACCGACACCAACGGTTCCAAGAGCGGTGACCACGGGGACTGGGCCGCGGCGAAGTTCAGCTGCGCCTGACCCCTCGGGACGCCGTACGACACGGCCGCCGGCCGGGTGCAGATGTCGCACCCGGCCGGCGGCCGTTCGTCGTGCCGAGGAGCTACTCGTCCTCGGAGTCGTCCGGTTCGGGCTCCTCCTTGGCGGCGCCCCGGGCGGGATGCGGCCCGGAGGTGTCCCGGAGGTAGGGATGCGCCTCGCCGGTGTCGGGATCGCGGCGCCGCAGGTAGCGTTCGAACTCCTTGGCGATGGCCTCGCCCGACGCCTCCGGCAGTTCGACGGTGTCGCGGGCCTCCTCCAACGTCTGCACGTACTCGGCGACTTCGCTGTCCTCGGCCGCCAGCTGGTCCACCCCGACCTGCCAGGCGCGCGCGTCCTCCGGCAGTTCGCCGAGCGGGATCCGCACGTCGAGCAGGTCCTCCAGGCGGTTGAGGAGGGCGAGCGTCGCCTTGGGGTTCGGCGGCTGCGACACGTAGTGCGGTACGGCGGCCCACAGGCTGACCGCCGGGATGCCGGCGTGCGTGCACGCCTCCTGGAGGATGCCGACGATGCCGGTCGGACCCTCGTAGCGGGACTCCTCCAGGTTCAGCGCGACGGCCAGGTCCGCGTCGGAGGTCACCCCGGTGACGGGGACCGGACGGGTGTGCGGGGTGTCGCCCAGCAGGGCGCCGAGCACGACGACCATCTCCACGCCGAGCTCGTGGGCGAAACCCAGGATCTCGTTGCAGAACGAGCGCCAGCGCATGCTCGGCTCGATGCCGCGGACCAGGACGAGGTCGCGGGGCCGGGGGTTCTGGACGCGGACCACCGACAGCCGGGTGGTCGGCCAGGTGATCTTGCGTACCCCGGCGTCCAGCCAGACCGTCGGCCGGTTGACCTGGAAGTCGTAGTAGTCCTCGGCGTCCAGTGCCGCGAAGACCTCGCCCTTGAACTCCCGGTCCATGTGGCCGACCGCGGTGGAGGCTGCGTCGCCGGCGTCGTTCCAGCCCTCGAACGCGGCCACCATGACCGGGTCGATCAGCTCGGGTACTCCCTCGAGCTCGATCACCCAGCGCCTCCTTCCGGCCGGAGGGGGCGGGCCCGTCCCCTGTCGGCTGCTGTTCGTGTCAGTGCGGGACCAGCCTACGGCTTACGGAGGCCCCCTTCGCAGCCCTCGTACCAGGATGATCCCCACGGTCATCGCACGTACGCGTCCCGTCACCATCCGCTCGCGCGGACCTCAGCGAGTGCCCCATCCGGACCGGTAGGCGGCCCAGTCGCCGGGGGTCGCGGCGAAGTCCACGTAGAGCGCCATGCCGAAGGTCTCGCGGTCCCTTCCGTGCCTGGCCAGACCCAGCCGCGCGCCGCGCACGGCGGCGGTGACGGTCTCGGCGGAGGGATGGTGCCCGCTGGTGCTGGTGTGGTAGCCGGGCAGCCCCATGATGAGGTCGGTGCCGGCCGGGGTGACCTCCAGGGCGAGGGCGGTCTGCTGGGCGAGATAACCGCCGAACAGGCTTTCCAGCGGCATCGCCGAGTCGTACGCCATCACCGCGACCTGGTCGACGCGGCGGGCGACCTCGGCGAAGTACTTCTGCGACCACCACTTGGGGTGGTCGAACACGGAGAGCGCGACGGTGTGCAGCCCCGGCAGCGGGTCGATCTGGTGGGTCGCCACGGACAGCGCGGCGCCGTGCGCCGAGGTCGTGGCGCGCAGCCGGTCCAGAATGTCCAGGAAGTCCGCGTCGCCGGAGTAGTTGGGCTCCAGGTCGAGGTGGACGCCGTCGAACCCGGCGGCCAGGACCTGTTGGGCGCTGCCCTGGATGCGGGCGCGGGTGGCCTCGTCGGCCAGGTGCAGCGCGTCGTCCTCGCCGTGGTGCGCGATGACGTTGCCGAGCCAGGCCTGCACCCGGACGCCCGGCAGGACCCGGTGGACCTCCTTGAGCAGCCACGCCGAGTTCGGGTAGAGCTTCGGATCGAGACCGCCGTTCTGCTCCAGCGGTCCGGTGTGCACGTAGAGGTCCCGGATCCCCGTCCCCTGGACCTTCACCCGCAGGGCTTCCAGCTCGGCCGCACCGTTCCGGCCGTCGACCCAGGCGTGCCCGAGCCAGACCGCGTCATGGCCCCGGGTGCGGCCCGCCGGGCCGGGATCCCCGGCGTACTCGAGCCGCAGCGCGATGGCCACCGCCAGCACGGGCACCAGGACCACCAGTGCGGTCACGAGTGCCCCACGCCGCAGCCATTTCAGGAGTCTCTCGCGAGACATCCGATCTGTCTTCCACAAAGTTGGCTCTACCCCCTGGACTTCGCGAGGTTTTCGGCGCTATACATCGGTTGTTCGAAAAAAGATCCGATGTCTAACGACGGGGGTGTACATGAGTCCGACCATTACCGAGGTCGACGTCTACGACATACGCTTCCCGACCTCGGAGCAGCTCGACGGCTCGGACGCCATGAACCCCGACCCCGACTACTCCGCCGCCTACGTAGTTCTGCGCACCGATGACCCCGACGGCCTGGAGGGGCACGGCTTCTGCTTCACGATCGGCCGCGGCAACGATGTCACCGCCGCCGCGATCCGCTCCCTGCGACCCTACGTACTGGGACGCGGCGTGGACAGTATTACCGGTGATCTTGGCGGACTCCACCGGGAGCTGACCCACGACTCCCAGCTGCGCTGGCTGGGCCCGGAGAAGGGCGTCATGCATATGGCGGCCGGCGCCGTCGTCAACGCCGCCTGGGACCTGGCGGCCAAGCGGGCCGGGCAGCCGGTCTGGGAGTTCCTGGCCTCCATGAGCCCCGAACAGATCGTGGACATGGTCGACTTCCGCTATCTGACCGACGCGCTCACCCGCGAGGAGGCGCTGGACATCCTGCGCGCCGCCGAACCGGGCCGGGCCGCGCGGACCGCGCTGCTGCGCGAACGCGGCTACCCCGCGTACACCACCTCACCGGGGTGGCTCGGCTACTCCGACGAGAAGCTCGCCCGGCTGTCGAAGGAAGCGGTCGCCGACGGCTTCCACCAGATCAAGCTCAAGGTCGGCGCCGACCTCGGCGACGACCTGCGCCGGATGCGCATCGCCCGCGAGGCCGTCGGCCCGGACATCCGGATCGCCGTCGACGCCAACCAGCGCTGGGACGTGTCCACCGCGCTGGAGTGGATGAAGGCCCTGGCCGCCTACGACCCGTACTGGATCGAGGAGCCCACCAGCCCGGACGACATCCTCGCCCACGCCGCGGTGCGCGCCGGGCAGCCCGTCAAGGTCGCCACCGGGGAACACGCCGCCAACCGCGTCATGTTCAAGCAGCTGCTGCAGGCCGGAGCCGTGGACTTCGTCCAGATCGACGCGGCCCGCGTCGCCGGGGTCAACGAGAACATCGCGATCCTGCTGCTCGCCGCCAAGTTCGGGGTCCCGGTCTGCCCGCACGCGGGCGGCGTCGGCCTGTGCGAGCTGGTGCAGCACCTGGCGATGTTCGACTACGTCGCCGTCTCCGGGAGCTGGGACGACCGGGTCATCGAGTACGTGGACCACCTCCACGAGCACTTCGAGGACCCCGTCGTCATCGACCACGGCCGCTACCGGGCCCCCGCCCGACCCGGGTTCTCCGCCCGGATGAAACCCCGATCCATCGCCGACCACCGCTACCCGGAAGGGCCGGTCTGGCAGGCCCGACAGGAGGGCTGCCCGGTCTCGCAGACCCGGCAGGAGGGATCCGCATGAACAGCAGCCAAGACCGTGATCTCCAGGGGCTCACCGCCCTCGTGACCGGCGGCGCCTCCGGCATCGGCGCCGCCACCGCCGCCCTGCTCACCGCGCGCGGCGCGCGCGTCGCCGTTCTGGACCGCGACCCGGCGGGGGCGCCGCCCGGCACCCTGGCCGTCACGGCGGACGTCGGCGACGGCCCCGCGGTACGGGCCGCGGTCGCCGAGGCCGTCGAACTCCTCGGCGGCCTGCACATCCTCGTCAACAACGCGGGGATCGGCGCCATCGGCACCGTCGAGGAGAACGACGACGACGAATGGCACCGCGTCCTCGACATCAACGTCCTCGGAATGGTGCGCACCGCGCGGGCCGCGCTGCCGCACCTGCGGGCCGCCGCCGCGGACCGCCCCGGGTGCGTGTCCATCACCAACACCTGCTCCATCGCGGCGACCGCGGGACTTCCGCAGCGCGCCCTCTACAGCGCCAGCAAGGGCGCGGTGCTCTCGCTGACGCTCGCGATGGCCGCCGACCACGTCCGCGACGGCATACGCGTCAACTGCGTGAACCCCGGCACCGCCGACACCCCCTGGATCGGCCGGCTGCTCGACCGGTCGGACGACCCGGCCGCCGAGCGTGCCGCACTGAACGCCCGCCAACCGCTGGGCCGCCTCGTCGCCGCCGACGAGGTCGCCGCGGCCATCGCCTACCTGGCGAGCCCCGCCGCGGCGAGCGTCACCGGGACGGCGCTGGCCGTCGACGGCGGCATGCAAGGACTGAGACTCCGCCCCACCCCCTGAGCCGCCACACACCAAGAAGGGCAGGACTCGACGATGAGACTGCGGCAGCGTTCCCTCACGAGCACCATGGTCACGGCCTGCGCGGCACTCCTCGCGGTCACCGCCGTCGCCGGCTGCAACCGCGGCAGCGACGACAAGGCCGGCACCTCCGGCAAGGTCGGTATCGACCTGCCGCGCGCGGACAGCGATTTCTGGAACTCCTACCAGCAGTACATCGAGAAGGGCGTGAAGGACGGGGTCGTCTCCGCACTGCCGCGCAGCAACTCGCAGAACGACATCACCAAGCTCGTGGCGAACGCCCAGACCTTCACCGACCAGGGTGCCAAGGCGGTGGTGATGGCCCCGCAGGACACCGGCGCCATCGCCTCCACCCTGGAGCGCCTGGCGAGCAGGAAGATCCCGGTCATCAGCGTGGACACCCGCCCCGACAAGGGCGACGTCTACATGGTGGTGCGCGCGGACAACAAGGCGTACGGGCAGAAGGCGTGCGAATACCTCGGGCAGCAGCTCTCCGGCAAGGGCAAGGTCGTCGAGTTCCAGGGCGCCCTCGACTCCATCAACGGGCGGGACCGCTCCGAGGCGTTCGCGTCCTGCATGAAGGAGAAGTTCCCCAACATCAAGGTCATCGAGCTGGCCACCGACTGGAAGGGCGACGTCGCCTCCTCCAAGCTGCAGGCCACCCTCGCCGCCGACCCGGACGTCAACGGCATCTACATGCAGGCCGGCGGCGTCTTCCTGCAGCCCACCCTCGCCCTGCTGGAGCAGAAGCACCTGCTCAAGCCGCCCGGCACCGCGGGCCACATCACCATCATCTCCAACGACGGGATCCCCGAGGAGCTGAAGGCGATCCGCGAGGGCAAGATCGACGCGACGGTCTCGCAGCCCGCCGACCTCTACGCCAAGTACGCGCTGTTCTACGCGAAGGCCGCGCTGGACGGGAAGACGTTCCAGCCGGGTCCCACCGACCACGGATCCACCATCATCAAGATCCCGAACGGTCTCGAGGACCAGCTGCCGGCCCCGCTCGTCATCAAGACCAACGTGGACGACGCCGCGCTGTGGGCCAACCAGCTCGGAAAGAGCTGACCATGTCCCAGGCACCAGCCAACGAAGCCCCCGGCCGGGAGCCGGCGGCCGGACCGCCGCCGGCCGTGCACGCCGAGGGCGTCGTCAAGCGCTTCGGCCCGACTGTCGCGCTCGACCGGGTGCGGCTGACCGTGCGGGCCGGCGAGTCCCACGCCCTCGTCGGCCGCAACGGCGCCGGCAAGTCCACCCTCGTCTCCGTACTGACCGGGCTGCACGCCCCGGACGCGGGCTCCGTCGCCTTCCAGGGCGAGGCGGCGCCCGCGTTCGGGGACACCACTGCCTGGCAGTCGAAGGTCGCCTGCGTCTACCAGAAGTCCATGGTCGTCCCGGATCTGACCGTCGCGGAGAACCTCTTCCTCAACCGCTTCGGGGAGGGACGGATCCGCTGGCCGAAGCTGCGCGAGCGGGCCCGCGGCCTGCTCGCGGAGTACGGCGTCGACGTCGATCCGGCGGCGCGCGCCAAGGATCTGACCGTCGAGCAGCGGCAGTTCGTGGAGATTGCCAGAGCACTCTCCTTCGGTGCCCGCTTCATCATCCTCGACGAGCCAACCGCGCAGCTCGACGCGGCCGGCATCGAGCGGCTCTTCGCGAAGCTGCGCGAACTGCAGCGGCAGGGCGTCGCCTTCCTGTTCATCTCCCACCACCTCCAGGAGGTGTACGACCTGTGCACCACCGTCACCGTCTACCGTGACGCCCGGCACGTCCTCACCGCGCCCGTCGCGGAGTTGGACAAGGCCGACCTGGTGCAGGCGATGACCGGGGACGCGGCGCACTCCGCCCTGGCCTGGCAGGCGGGCGCCGCGGTGCCCGCCGAGGCCGAACCCGTACTGCGCGCCGAGGGGCTCGCTCTCGACGGCGCCTACCGGGCCATCGACTTCACCGTGCGCCCCGGCGAAGTGCTCGGCCTGGCCGGGGCGACCGCCAGCGGCAACACCGCCCTGGGGGAGACCCTGGTGGGGCTGCGCAAGCCCACGTCCGGCCGGACCGTCGTGGCGGGCCGGACCGTACGGCCGGGCAGCGTGCCGCACGCGCTCGGCGCGGGGATCGGCTACGTGCCGGAGGACCGGCACCGGCAGGGCCTGGTGCTGGGCCGCAGCGTCGCGGAGAACGCGACGCTCACCGTCACCGACCAGCTCGGCCCGTACGGCACCGTGCTGCCCTCCCGCACCAGGGCGTTCGCGCAGTCGATGATCGACTCGCTGGACATCAAGACCTCGGGCCCCGGCCAGCCGGTCTCCGACCTGTCCGGCGGCAACCAGCAGAAGGTCGTCATCGCGCGGGCGCTGGCCCGCAAACCGCGGGTGCTGGTGGCGATCCGGCCGACCGCGGGCGTCGACGTCAAGTCCAAGGACGCGCTGCTCGGCGTGGTGCGGGAGGTGGCCGACGGCGGGAACGCCGCGGTCATCGTCTCCGACGAGCTGGACGACCTGCGGGTCTGCGACCGTGTCCTGGCCCTGTTCCACGGCCGGGTGATCGCCGAGTTCGACAGCGGATGGACCGACAGGGACCTGGTCTCCGCGATGGAAGGACTGCCCGTGACTCCGGGCGGCCGTAAGGGAGACGACCAGGATGACTGAGACCACCGACGCCACCCAGCTGACCGCGGAGCCGCTCACCCCGCAGAAGGAGCGCCGGCCGGGAGGTCTGAGCTTCCGGCTGGCCCGCTACCGGGACCTGTCGCTGATCCCGGTGCTGCTGGTGCTGTGCGTGATCGGCTTCATCGTCTCGCCGGCGTTCCTGACCTCCGACAACCTGATCGGTGTCGCCCAGCAGTCCACCGAACTGAGCCTGCTGGTGCTGGCCGAGGCACTCATCCTCATCAGCGGGCGCATGGACCTGTCGCTGGAGTCCACCATCGGCGTGGCCCCGGTCATCGCCATGTGGCTGGTGCTGCCCTCGTCGGGACCCGCCACGTTCCACGGGCTGGGCGTCCTGCCGTCCTGGTCCGCGATACCGCTCTGCCTGGCGGTCGGCGTGGTGATCGGCGGCATCAACGGCTTCCTCATCCTGAAACTGCGCGTCAACGGCTTCATCGCCACGCTCGGGATGCTCACCATGCTGCGCGGCCTCCAGATCGGGGTGGCCGAGGGCAAGTCGATCGTCAACGTGCCGGAGTCGTTCGCCTACCTCGGCAAGGCCTCCTGGTTCGGCGCGCCCGCCGCGATCTGGATCTGCCTGGTGCTCTTCGCCGTCGGCGGCCTCGCGCTGGGCTACCTGCGGCACGGCCGCGCGCTCTACGCGATCGGCGGCAACACCGAGGCGGCGCGCGCCGCCGGCATCCGCGTGGACCGCATCACCTGGATCGTGCTCGGCCTCGGCGGGCTGCTCGCCGCGTTCGCCGGGATCCTGTACACCGGCCACTACGGCTCGGTCTCGGCGGGCCAGGGCAACGGCTGGATCTTCCAGGTGTTCGCCGCCACCGTCATCGGCGGCGTCAGCCTCAACGGCGGTCGCGGCACCCTCTTCGGGGCGCTGACCGGGGTGCTCACCCTGCAGCTGGTCGTCAACGTGATGACACTGGGCGGCGTGCCCCCGCTGTGGAACCAGTTCCTCAACGGCGCGATCATCATCGTGGCACTGATCATCTCCCGCTTCGCGAGCGGCGAGAAGCAGGACTGAGTGACACCGCGACGGAAGGAACCGGCGATGCCCGTACCGGAACTGCCCCGCCTGGGCCTCGGCTGCGCGCCGCTGGGCAATCTGTACCGGGCCATGCCGGATGAGACCGCGGCCGCCGTCACGGCGGCCGCCCTCGACCTCGGCTGCGGCTACCTCGACACCGCCCCGCACTACGGCCTCGGCCTGTCCGAGGAACGCCTCGGCCGGGCGCTCGCCGGACGCCCGCGCTCCTCGTACGTGCTGTCCACCAAGGTCGGCCGGCGGCTGCGGCCGCTGGCCGCGGGGGAGCGGACCGACGGCCAGGGCTTCGTCGACACCCCCGCCCGCGCCCGCGAGTGGGACTTCACCGCCGACGGGATCCGGGCCACGCTGGAGGGCTCCCTCACCCGGCTCGGCACTGACCGCGCCGACATCGTCTACCTGCACGACGTCGAGGACCACCTGCCGGCGGTCTACGCGACCGGGTTCCCCGCGCTCGCGAAGCTGCGCGACGAGGGGCTGGTCGGAGCCATCGGCTTCGGGATGAACGACAGCGGGGTGCTCGCGCGGCTCGTCGCCGACCTCGACGTCGACGTGGTGCTGTGCGCCGGCCGCTGGACGCTGCTGGAGCGCACCGCCTACGACGACCTGCTGCCGGTGTGCGCCGAGCGCTCCACCGCCGTGGTCGTCGGCGGCGTCTACAACTCCGGGCTGCTCGCCGACCCGCGGCCCGGCGCCCCGTACAACTACGCCGCGGCCCCGCCCGGGCTGGTGCGGCGGGCCCTGGACATCGCGGACGTGTGCGCGGAGTTCGGCGTCCCGCTGCGGGCGGCCGCGCTGCGGTTCCCGTTCGGCCACCCGTCGGTGGTCTCCGCCGTCGTCGGCGCGGCCACCCCGGAGGAGGTCCGGGACAACGCGGCGCTCTTTTCGTACGACATCCCCGCCCCGATGTGGACGGCCCTCGTCGAGCGCGGACTGCTCGACGAGGACATCCCGCTGCCGGCGTAAGGCTCTACAGCGTGGAGCGCAGCCACTGCTCGACGCTCGCGATGTGGACCGTCGCCCACGAGCGGGCCGCCTCCGCGTCACGGTCGCGCAGTGCGGACAGGATCGCCTGGTGCTCGTGCAGGGTGCGGCTCACCGCGTCCTGCTGGGTCAGCCCGCGCCAGACACGGGCCCGGGTGGTGGGCCCGGACAGCCCGTCGAGCAGCGAGCAGAGCACCGAGTTCCCCGACGCCTGCACGATGCCGCGGTGGAACTCCAGGTCGGAGGCGACCAGTTCCTCGACGGAGGGCTCGGGGCCCAGCGCGTCCAGCTTTCCCTGGAGCATGTCGAGTTCGGTCTCGGGGATGCGCAGCGCCGCCATCGCGGTCGCGGCCGGCTCCAGGATCCGCCGGACGGCGAGGAACTCCAGCACGGTGTCGTCGCGGTGGAAGTCCACCACGAAGCTCATCGCCTCCAGCAGCAGCTGCGGGTCCAGGCTCGTCACATAGGTGCCGTCGCCCTGCCGTACGTCCAGGATCCGGATCAGCGACAGTGCCCGCACCGCCTCGCGCAGCGAATTGCGCGAGAGCCCCAGCTCCGCCGCGAGTTCGCTCTCCTTCGGCAGCCGGTCGCCGGGCCGCAGTGCCCCTGAGACGATCATTTCCTTGATCTTCTCGATCGCCTCGTCGGTGACCGCCATCGCGACCTCCCCCTGTCCTGGTCCCGCTACCCGCCGCCAGACCTCCGATGTATCCGGCCATTATGCCCCTGGCCGGGCCCGTGCGGGGACCTCTCGGGCCGTCGGGTCCCGCTCGGGCCTACTCGCCCGCGTAGCGGGCGGGGGAGGCGCCCACCGTGGCGGTGAAGTCCCGGGTGAGGTGGGCCTGGTCGCTGTAGCCGAGGTCGGCGGCGAGAGCCGCCCAGTCGATGCCGACGCCCTCGTCGGCGCGGGCGGCCGCCTCGTGCAGCCGGGCCCGGCGCAGCACCCACTTGGGGCCGACGCCGACGTGTTCGGCGAAGAGCCGCTGGAGCCGGCGGACGGAGGTTCCGAGGCCGTCCGCGAGCTGGTCGACGCGGAACAGGGACGGGGAGGCGGTGATGCGCTCCACCATGGCGGCGACCTCCGCCGTGACCGGGTCCACCGCCGTGCCCGGGCCGGGGAGCAGGCTCAGCAGCAGCGATTCGGCGGCGGCGGTCATGGCGGATACGTCGGACGCCCCGAGGACCGTCCGCTCCGCGACCGTGACGGCGGGCCCGAACAGCTCCGCGGCGGGCACCGACCGGTCGGTGAGGTCCGAGACCGACGAGCCCAGCAGCGGACGGAAGCCGCCGGGCCGGAACTTGACGCCCAGCACCTGGCCGCGGTCCCGCAGCACCCGGGTGAACACCCCGCGCTGCACCCCGTAGACCGCGGTCCCGGGTTCCTCGAAGACCAGATGCACATTGGGGTGCGAGAGGACCTTCTGCTCATGTGGCGGCCGGCCGCGCAGGTCCCAGCGCACGATCCAGTAGAACTCCACGTACGGGGCCAGCGCCTCGGCCGGCTCCTCCCGCAGCAGCTCGAACCGGGTCGCCGCGAGGGCGGGACGCAGCACTCCCCGCCCCATCTCGGGGGTCGTCATCCCGCCACCCTAGGTGGTGTGAGCTGTCGTGTTTGTTCAATACGGGTCCCCGTCGCGGATCTAGCGTGGGATCCATGAACCTTCATCCGCAGCTGGTCCGCGGCGCCGCAGAAGCCGCCCGTATCGCCCGCACCATCACGCCGGAACAGCTCACCGCGCCGACCCCGTGCCCCGAGTTCGACGCCCGCACCCTGATCAACCACTGGGTGCTGTACACCTCCCACGGCCTGGAGCACCGCGCCCTGCGCACGACCCTGCCCGAGGAGCTCACCGAGCACGACTTCACCGCGGACCCGCGGTGGGCCGAGGCGTACGCGGCGCAGCTCGACCGCGCGCTCGCCGCCTGGGAGCGGCCCGAGGCGTGGGAGGGCGGCATCGACATGGGCGGCGCCGAGATGCCCGCCGCCGACATCGCCGCGATGCTGCTGCTGGAGCTGGTCCTGCACGGCTGGGACGTCGCGAAGACCGTCGGCCAGGAGTTCCGCGTCGACGAGGAGACCGCTGCGGTGGTGCTGGCCGCCGTCGAGCAGCAGGCCGAGATGTTCCGCCAGTACAAGGGCTTCGCCGACCCCGTGGAGATCACCGGCCCGGCCACCGACTACGACCGCGCGCTCGCGCTCTCCGGCCGCGACCCGCGCTGGAGCGCGTGACCCGCGGGACCGGACCCGGAACGCGAACGGCCGGGTGGGCGGGGAAACCCCCGCCCACCCGGCCGTTCCGTCACCTGCCGGACCGTGTCAGACCCTGCGGGCCAGCATGTCCTCGACCCGGGCCCTGACAGCCTCGGTGTCCAGACCGCGCACCGTCAGCGTGGTGCGGCGGCGCAGCACGTCGTCGGCCGTCTGCGCCCACTCGTGATCGCGGGCGTACACGACCTGCGCCCAGATCTCCGGGCCGTCCTCGTGGATCCGCTCACCGAGCGACGGGTCCTCGTTGACGAGCCGGGCGATGTCGAAGGAGAGCGACCCGTAGTGGCTCGCGAGGTGCCGCGCGGTCAGCGGGTCCATCCGGGTGCCCGGGTCGCGGTCCACCAGCAGCCGGTGGGCGACCGCGTTCGGGTTGGCGAGGCCCGGCAGCGGCATCCGCCGGGGCAGCAGCTTCTGCGGCTCCATGTCCTCGCCGAGCGGCCCGTTGGGCAGCTTCGCGAGCTTGTTCATCACCGTGCGGCCGATGTGCCGGTACGTGGTCCACTTGCCGCCCGCCACCGACAGCATCCCGCCGCGGCCCTCGGAGACGACCGTCTCGCGCTTGGCGGACTCGACACCGCCGGGCCCGCCCGGCAGCACCCGCAGGCCGGCGAAGGCGTACGTGATGAGGTCGCGGTCCAGGTGCTCGTCCTTCACGGAGAACGCGGCCTCGTCCAGGATCTGCTGGATGTCGGCCTCGGTCGCCCGGACGTCCGCCGGGTCGCCGGTGTACTCCTCGTCCGTGGTGCCCAGCAGCAGCTGGTCCTCCCACGGCAGCGCGAAGGTGATGCGGTACTTGTCGATCGGGGTGGCCATGGCGGCCTTCCACGGCACCTTGCGCTTCATCACCACGTGGGCGCCCTTGGACAGCCGGATGCTGGGCCGGGAGCCCTTGTCCTCCATCGACCGCAGGTGGTCGACCCACGGGCCGGTGGCGTTGAGCACCAGCCGGGCGCTGACCCCGAACTCCGTGCCGTCCAGCTTGTCGCGCAGCTCCGCGCCGGTGACCTTGCCGTGCGTGAAGCGCAGCCCCGTCACCTCGGCGTGGTTCAGCACCACGGCGCCGGACTCCACGGCCGCGCGGACCGTCATGACGGCCATCCGCGAGTCGTTCATCTGGTGGTCGTGGTAGACCGCGACGGCCTTGAGGTTCTCCGTACGCAGGCCCGGGTTGTCGGCCACGGCCTTCGCCGGGGAGATGACCCGGCCGACGCCGTCACCGAAGGCGGAGAGCGCCGAGTACGCGAAGACGCCCGCGCCGAGCTTGGCGGCGCCGTGCGGGCCGCCCTTGTACACCGGCAGGTAGAACGTGAGCGGGTTGACCAGGTGCGGCGCCACGTCCTTGGCGAGCACCCGCCGCTCGTGGTGGTTCTCGGCGACCAGCTTGACCGAACCGGTCTGCAGGTAGCGCAGCCCGCCGTGGACGAGCTTGGAGGATGCCGACGAGGTGGCGCCGGCGAAGTCGCCGGCGTCCACCATCGCGACCCGCAGCCCGGATTGCGCGGCGTGCCAGGCGACCGAGGTGCCGAGGATGCCGCCGCCGATCACCAGTAGGTCGTACGTGGCGTGGCTGAGCTGCTCCCTGGTCTCGGATCGGCTGGGGTCGGTGCCGGCGGTCGGGTGCGTCCCGAGGGTGGGGACGCTCTGCAGGGTGGAAGACATTCTGATCAGTTCTCCTCTTCGATCCAGCCCATGGTCCGCTCGACGGCCTTGAGCCAGTTCTTGTACTCGCGGTCGCGCTTGTCCGCGTCCATCCGGGGGGTCCATTCGGCGGCCCGGCGCCAGTTGGCGCGCAGTGCGTCGGTGTCGGGCCAGAAGCCGACGGCGAGACCGGCCGCGTAGGCGGCGCCCAGGCAGGTGGTCTCGGCGACCATCGGACGGACGACGGGGGCGTCCACGAAGTCCGCGATGGTCTGCATCAGCAGGTTGTTGGAGGTCATACCGCCGTCGACCTTGACGGCGGCCAGCTCGACGCCGGAGTCCTTGCTCATCGCGTCGACGATCTCGCGGGTCTGCCAGGCGGTGGCCTCGAGCACCGCGCGGGCCAGGTGCGCCTTGGTGACGTAGCGGGTGAGGCCGGCGATCACACCGCGGGCGTCATCGCGCCAGTACGGGGCGAACAGGCCGGAGAAGGCGGGCACGAAGTACGCGCCGCCGTTGTCGTCGACGGAGCTCGCCAGGGTCTCGATCTCGGCGGCGCTCTTGATGATGCCCATCTGGTCACGCATCCACTGCACCAGCGAACCGGTGACGGCGATGGAGCCTTCGAGGGCGTACACGGCCTTCTGGTCGCCGATGCGGTAACCGACGGTGGTGAGCAGGCCGTTGTAGGAGTTGACGGCCTTCTCGCCGGTGTTCATCAGCAGGAAGGTGCCGGTGCCGTAGGTCGACTTGGCCTCGCCCTCGGCGAAGCAGGTCTGGCCGAACAGCGCGGCCTGCTGGTCACCGAGCGCGGAGGCGACCGGCACGCCGGCCAGCGCGCCGACGGTGGCGGTGCCGTAGACCTCGGAGGAGGAGCGGATCTCCGGGAGCATCGACATCGGGACGCCGATGGACTCGCAGATCTTCTCGTCCCACTCCAGGGTGTGCAGGTTCATCAGCATGGTGCGCGACGCGTTGGTGACATCCGTGACGTGCACGCCGCCGTCCGGGCCGCCGGTCAGGTTCCAGATGACCCAGCTGTCCATGGTGCCGAAGAGGATGTCGCCGCGGTCGGCGCGCTCGCGCAGACCCTCGACGTTGTCGAGCAGCCAGCGGGCCTTCGGGCCGGCGAAGTAGCTCGCCAGCGGCAGGCCGGTCTCGCGGCGGAAGCGGTCCTGGCCGACGTTGCGGCCCAGTTCGCGACAGAGCGCGTCGGTGCGGGTGTCCTGCCAGACGAGCGCGTTGTGGACCGGCTCGCCGGTGTTCTTGTCCCACAGCAGCGTGGTCTCGCGCTGGTTGGTGATGCCGATCGCCTTGACGTCGTCGGCGGTGATCCCGGCCTTCTCGACGGCACTGGCGACGACTTCCTGGACGTTGGTCCAGATCTCCGTGGCGTCGTGCTCGACCCAGCTGGGCTTCGGGAAGATCTGCTCGTGCTCCTTCTGGTCGACGGCGACGATGCGGCCGTCCCGGTCGAAGACGATGCAGCGGCTGGACGTGGTGCCCTGGTCGATCGCGGCGATGAACGGGCCGGCGGTGTGTGCGTCGGTCACGGTGTACTCCTCAGGGGGTCTGCGTCGGGTCGGACAGGAGGGTTACGCGAAGGCCAGCCGGTAGAGGCCGCCCGCCAGAACGGCACCGGCGAGCGGGCCGACGACGGGGATCCAGGCGTAGCGCCAGTCGGAGCCGCCCTTGTTGCGCAGCGGCAGAAGGCTGTGCACGATACGCGGGCCGAGGTCGCGGGCCGGGTTGATCGCGTAGCCGGTGGGCCCTCCGAGTGACAGACCGATGCTGACGACCACCAGAGCGGTGATCAGGCCGCCGGTTCCGGAGACGCCGAGGGCCGGCGTCAGACCCTGGGTGAGGACCGCCAGGACGAGGACGGCGGTGCCGATGATCTCGGTGGCGAGGTTCTGCCAGGTGTTGCGGATCTCGGGTCCGGTGGCGAAGACGCCGAGGACCGGTCCACCGGGAGGGCTGTCGGGCCCCAGCGGCGGCACCAGCTCCGGGTCGTCCATGTGGTCCTGGAACTGTCCGTAGTAGGCCACCCAGACCAACGCCGCGCCGATCATCGCGCCGAGTATCTGGCCGGCGATGTAGAGCGGCACGTCGCCCCATTCGCCCGTCTTGACGGCGATGCCGACGGTGACGGCCGGGTTGAGGTGCGCCCCCGAGAGGCTGGAGGAGATGTAGACCGCGGTCAGTACCGCGAATCCCCAACCGAAGGTGATGGCAAGCCAACCCGCGTTGCGGGCCTTGGAGCTCTTGAGCGTGACGGCGGCGCAGACGCCACCGCCCAGCAGGATGAGGATGGCGGTACCGATGGTCTCGCCGAAGAAGATATGGCTGTTGGACACCGCGACTCCCTTGTCATACGTCCAATCAGGCGGACCGGGTCCCGTCCGGTGTTCGACAATGTCGACCGCCGAACGGCAGTTTTCTCCTCTCTGTCTGTCCCGTCAATAGCTTGTGGCGGAGGACTCCAGATCGTGACCAGGGGCCCCGATCCGGGTCCCTAGAACCTTCCGGCGCCCAGGTCGCGGGAGACCGCGCGGGCGCAGTCGCGCACCGCCGCCACCAGTCGCGCCTGGATCTCGCCGTCCTCCTGGCAGACCCGTTCCACGGCCCCGGTGATGGCCACGGCGCCGACCGGCATCCGCCGCCGGTCCAGGATGGGCGCGGCGACCGAGGCCACGCCCTCCCACGTCTCCTCCAGGTCTGAGGCCCAGCCCCGGGTCCTGGCGAGTTCCAGCACGTCCTCGAAGCCGGCGGTGTCGGTGATCGTGCGCGGGGTCAGCGCGAGCCGCTCGTTCTCGGTGGCCTCGCTGTGCGCCACCGGGTCGTAGGCGGCGATCACCTTGCCCAGGGCCGAGCTGTGCAGCGGCTGCATGGCACCGACCTCCAGCACCTGGCGGCTGTCGTCCGGGCGGAAGACGTGGTGCACGATCAGCACCCCCGACTGGTGGAGAACGCCCAGGTAGACGGCTTCGCCGCTGGACCTGGCCAGATCGTCGGTCCACACCAGGGCGCGGGCCCGCAGCTCGTGCACGTCCAGATAGCTGTTCCCCAGCCGCAGCAGTTCCGCGCCCAGCTGGTACTTGCCCGACGCGGAGTCCTGCTCGACGAAGCCCTCCTGCTGGAGGGTGCGCAGGATGCCGTGCGCGGTCCCCTTGGCCAGGCCCAGTGAGGAGGAGATGTCGGAGAGGCCCAGCCGGCGCTCACCACCGGCCAGCAACCGTAGGATCGCGGCCGCCCTCGCCAGCGACTGAATCGGTCCGGGCATCCGCCAACCTCCGCAAGCTGTTCGACATTGTCGAACTCCATAGTCTCAGAGACGATTCTGACACCTTCGTCCACCCCTCGGAACTCTTTCGAGGCCCGCGCACCGCGCCCGCTACCCTGGCCGGGCACGTAAAGCCGACAGCCGTCGCACTCCTGGGAGTACATCCATGGCCCCGCAGTCCTCCTCCACCCTCGCCAGCCAAGCCCGAGCCGACGCTCTGCGTCAGGCGTTCGCCACCAGGGTGGTGGTGGCCGACGGCGCGATGGGCACCATGCTCCAGGCCCAGGACCCCACCCTCGAGGACTTCCAGGACCTGGAGGGCTGCAACGAGATCCTGAACATCACCCGGCCCGACATCGTCCGGTCGGTGCACGAGGAGTACTTCGCGGCGGGTGTGGACTGCGTCGAGACGAACACCTTCGGCACCAACCTCGCGGCGCTGGGTGAGTACGACATCCCCGAGCGCATCTTCGAGCTCGCCGAAGCCGGCGCCCGGCTGGCCCGTGAGGTCGCCGACGGCTTCGCCACGCCCGACCGGCCGCGCTGGGTACTCGGCTCCGTCGGCCCCGGCACCAAGCTGCCGACCCTCGGCCACGCCCCCTACGCCGCCCTGCGCGACGCGTACGAGGAGAACGTGGCCGGCCTGATCGCCGGCGGCGCGGACGCGATCCTGGTGGAGACCACCCAGGACCTGCTGCAGACCAAGGCCTCGGTCGTCGGTGCCCGCCGCGCCCTCAAGGCGGCCGGCATCAGCCTGCCGCTGATCTGCTCCGTGACCGTCGAGACGACGGGCACGATGCTGCTGGGGTCCGAGATCGGTGCCGCGCTGACGGCGTTGGAGCCGCTGGGCATCGACATGATCGGCCTGAACTGCGCGACGGGTCCGGCCGAGATGAGCGAGCACCTGCGCTACCTCGCCCGGCACGCCCGCACCCAGGTCTCCTGCATGCCCAACGCAGGCCTGCCGGTGCTGGGCAAGGACGGGGCGCACTACCCGTTGTCGCCGGAGGAGCTGGCGGACGCGCACGAGACGTTCGTGCGCGAATACGGTCTGTCACTCGTCGGCGGCTGCTGCGGCACCACCCCCGAGCACCTGCGGCAGGTCGTGGAGCGGGTGCGGGGCCTGGACCTCGTGCCGCGCAGCCCGCGCCCGGAGCCGGGCGCCGCGTCGCTCTACCAGACCGTCCCGTTCCGGCAGGACACCTCCTACCTCGCGATCGGGGAGCGGACCAACGCCAACGGGTCGAGGAAGTTCCGTGAGGCGATGCTGGAGGGCCGCTGGGACGACTGCGTCGAGATGGCCCGCGACCAGATCCGCGAAGGCGCGCACCTGCTCGACCTGTGCGTCGACTACGTCGGCCGGGACGGCGCCGCGGACATGGCCGAGGTCGCGGGCCGCTTCGCGACCGCCTCCACCCTCCCCATCGTGCTGGACTCCACCGAAGTCCCGGTGTTGCGGGCTGGGTTGGAGAAGTTGGGTGGCCGGGCGGTCATCAACTCCGTCAACTACGAGGACGGTGACGGTCCGGAGTCCCGGTTCGCGCAGATCACGGCGTTGGCCGCGGAGCACGGCGCCGCGCTGATCGCGCTGACGATCGACGAGGAGGGCCAGGCCCGCACCCCCGAGCACAAGGTCGCCATCGCCGAGCGGCTGATCGAGGACCTGACCACCAACTGGGGCATCCTCGAATCCGACATCCTCGTCGACTGCCTGACGTTCACCATCGCGACCGGCCAGGAGGAGTCCCGCAAGGACGGCCTCGCCACCATCGAGGCGATCCGCGAGCTCAAGCGCCGCCACCCGCTGGTGCAGACGACCCTCGGCCTGTCGAACATCTCCTTCGGCCTCAACCCGGCCGCCCGCGTGACGCTGAACTCGGTGTTCCTCAACGAGTGCGTCGAAGCCGGCCTGGACTCCGCCATCGTGCACGCCAGCAAGATCCTCCCCATCGCGCGGCTCTCCGAGGAGCAGCGCGACGTGGCCCTGGACCTGATCTACGACCGGCGCAGCGAGGGGTACGACCCGCTGCAGAAGTACCTCGAGCTGTTCGAGGGCGTCGACATGAAGTCCGTCAAGGCGGGCCGCGCCGAGGAGCTGGCCGCGCTGCCGCTCGATGAGCGGCTGCAGCGGCGGATCATCGACGGCGAGAAGAACGGCCTGGACCGGGACCTGGACGAGGCCCTGCAAACCCGCCCCGCGCTGGCGATCGTCAACGACACCCTGCTGGAAGGCATGAAGGTCGTCGGGGAGCTGTTCGGATCGGGTCAGATGCAGCTGCCCTTCGTGCTGCAGTCCGCCGAGGTCATGAAGACGGCGGTCGCCTACCTCGAACCGCACATGGAGAAGTCCGACGCCGACGGCAAGGGCACCATCGTGCTCGCCACCGTGCGCGGCGACGTCCATGACATCGGCAAGAACCTCGTCGACATCATCCTGTCCAACAACGGCTACAACGTCGTGAACCTGGGCATCAAGCAGCCGGTCTCGGCGATCCTGGACGCGGCCACCGAGCACAAGGCCGACGTCATCGGCATGTCCGGGCTGCTGGTGAAGTCCACGGTGATCATGAAGGAGAACCTGCAGGAGCTCAACCAGCGCAAGATGGCCGCGGACTACCCCGTCATCCTGGGCGGTGCGGCGCTGACCCGCGCTTACGTGGAGCAGGACCTGCACGAGATCTACGAGGGCGAGGTCCGCTACGCCCGGGACGCGTTCGAGGGCCTGCGGCTGATGGACGCCCTGATCGCCGTCAAGCGCGGTGTCCCCGGGGCGGTCCTGCCGGAGCTCAAGCAGCGCCGGGTGGCCAAGCGCGAGAACGTCGCGGAGGAGGAGCCCGAGATCAACCTCGGGCAGATCCGCTCGGACGTGTCCGTGGACAACCCGATCCCGACGCCGCCGTTCTGGGGCAGCCGCGTGATCAAGGGGATCCCGCTCAAGGACTACGCGTCCTGGGTCGACGAGGGCGCGCTCTTCAAGGGCCAGTGGGGCCTGAAGGAGGCCCGCGCGGGCGGCGCGACCTACGAGGAGCTGGTGGAGACCGAGGGCCGGCCCCGGCTGCGCGGCCTGCTGGACCGGCTGCAGACCGACGGCCTGCTGGAGGCGGCCGTGGTCTACGGCTACTACCCGTGCGTCTCCAAGGGCGACGACCTGATCCTCCTCAACGACGACGGCAGCGAGCGCACCCGCTTCACCTTCCCGCGCCAGCGCCGCGGCCGCCGGCTGTGCCTGGCGGACTTCTTCCGCCCGGAGGACTCCGGCGAGATCGACGTCGTGGGTCTCCAGGTCGTGACGGTCGGCAACCGGATCGGCGAGGCCACGGCCGAGCTGTTCGCCCGCAACGCCTACCGCGAGTACATGGAGCTGCACGGACTGTCCGTCCAGCTCGCCGAGGCCATGGCCGAGTACTGGCACGCGCGGGTCCGCAGCGAGCTGGGCTTCGCCGGGGAGGACCCGAACGAGGTCGAGGACATGTTCGCCCTGAAGTACCGGGGCGCGCGCTTCTCGCTCGGCTACGGGGCGTGCCCGGACCTGGAGGACCGGGCGAAGATCGCGGAGCTGCTGGAGCCGGAGCGGATCGGCGTGAAGCTGTCGGAGGAGTTCCAGCTGCACCCGGAGCAGTCCACGGACGCGATCGTCATCCACCACCCCGAGGCGAAGTACTTCAACGCCCGTTAGGCGCCCGTTGGGCTCCTGTCAAGCGTGTGTCGGCGACGAGCCGTACACTGGACGGTCCGGCACAGGCCGGTCGCCGCACTCCGATCGGAGAGTGCCGTGACCGGCCTTTGTGCCCCTCTGGACCAGCTGAGGAGTGGTGCGCATGACCAGTAGCATTCCCGCCGTCGACACCCGTCCGGCCCAAGGCCGCGGGCTGCAGGCCGTGCTCCTCGACATGGACGGCACCCTCGTCGACACCGAGGACATCTGGTGGGCCGCCGAGGTGGAGGTCTTCGCGTCCCTGGGCCACGTCCTGGCGCCCGAGCACCGCGCGGTGGTGGTCGGCGGGCCCATGGCCCGCAGTCTGGGCCACCTGATCGCCGTCACGGGCGCCGACGCCACGCTGCTGGAACTGTCCGCCGCGATCAACGCGCGCTTCGTCCAGCTGATCGCCCGGGGCGTGCCGCTGATGCCCGGCGCCCGGCGGCTGCTGACGGAGCTGGCGGCGCACGAGGTGCCGACCGCGCTGGTGTCCGCCTCGCACCGGCACATCATCGACTCGGTGCTGCACTCGCTCGGCGCGGACCACTTCGCGTTCACCCTCGCCGGCGACGAGATCGCCCGCACGAAGCCGTTCCCCGACCCGTACCTGCTCGCCGCCGCGCGCCTCGGCGCCGAGCCGGGCCGCTGCGTGGTCGTGGAGGACACGCCGACCGGTGTGGCCTCCGCCGAGGCGGCGGGCTGCCACGTCGTCGCGGTGCCCTCGATCGTCCCGATCGAGGCGGCTCCCCGCCGCACGGTGGTGGGCTCGCTGGAGGAGCTGAGCGTGCCTTTTCTGCGCTCTCTGAATGCGACTGTTCACTGAGCGTATGCCGTTGAATAGCTTGGAAACTCTGGGCGCCCGGCCGCTCATTCCGCGTTACGAATGCGTTGCCTGAATTGCGTGCTGCCCCGAATTTTCGCCACGTGATTTTTGTCACCCCGGGATTGGTCGACAGGTACGCATGCGCATGATCCGTTCGGGGAAAACGGGGCAGCAAACGCGACGTTGTGTCCGGGTTACGACGCAGAGGGGCGGATCGTTCCATCGTCCGCATATCGGTACTTGCAGTGCCGTTATCGGGATGTGATTTTGCCTCAACTTCTCCGTGTTCTGGCGGAGGAGAGCGTTCCCACTAGTGTCCTGACTGGTCAATGCCGAATCGAGTGATCGGCATTTGAGCAAGGGGAATCACTAGATGTCACGTACTAAGCGTGTCGTCGCCGCAGCTGCCGTGGCCTTCCTGGCCGTCGGTGTGACCGCGTGCGGTGGCAACAAGGACAATTCGGCGTCCGGCAGCAAGGGCGCCGTGATCGTCGGGACCATCGACTCCGTGTCGTCACTCGACCCCGCGGGAGCGTACGACTACGGCTCCTGGGAGGTCATCGACAGCGTTTACCAGAAGGTGATGCGCTTCCCGACGGGCGGCACCACGCCGGAGCCCGACGCGGCCAAGTCGTGTGCTTTCACCGACCCGAAGACCTACACCTGCACCCTGCAGTCCGGTCTTCAGTTCTCCAACGGTGACAAGCTGACCGCGGCCAGCGTCAAGTTCTCGTTCGACCGCATGCTGAAGATCGCGGACCCGAACGGTCCCTCGAGCCTCTTCGGCACGCTGGAGTCGACCGAGGCCAAGGGCGCCGACCAGGTGGTCTTCCACCTGAAGAGCCCCGACTCCACCTTCCCGTCGGTGCTCGCCACCGACGCCGGTGCGATCGTCGACGAGAAGACCTTCCCGGCCGACAAGCTCCTCGCGGGCAGCAAGGTGATCGGCTCCGGTCCGTACACCCTGGACAAGTACACCGCGAAGCAGCAGGCCTCCTTCAAGGTCAACGCGAAGTACAGCGGCCCGGTCAAGGCGCAGAACGACCAGTTCGTCCTGCAGTACTTCGCCGAGCCGTCCGGGCTGAAGGCTGCCGTCAAGAACGGCACCGTCAACGCGGCCTTCCGCACCCTGTCGCCGACCGACACCGCCGACCTGAAGAAGACCCAGGGCGTCAAGGTCGTCGAGGGCACGGGCACCGAGAAGCGCTACTTCGTCTTCCACGCGAAGGTGAAGCCGTCCGACCAGAAGGCGGTCCGTCAGGCCGTCGCTCAGGTCATCGACCGCGAGGGCATCGCGAAGGACGCCTACAACGGCACCGTCGCCCCGCTCTACTCGATGGTCGGTAACGGCATCGACGGCCACACCGAGGCGTTCAAGGACAAGTACGGCGCTCCGTCCAAGGAGAAGGCCGCCGACATCCTGAAGGCCGCCGGCATCACGACCCCGGTCGCGCTGTCCTACACCTGGACGCCGAGCCACTACGGTGCCGCGGCTGCCGACGAGGCCACCGCGATCAAGCGTCAGCTGGACGCCTCCGGCCTGTTCAACATCAAGTTGGGCTCGACCGAGTGGCAGCAGTACCAGAAGGACGAGAAGGCGGGCAGCTACGCCTCCTACATGATCGGCTGGTTCCCCGACCTGCCGGACGCCGACAACGACGTGTCGCCGTTCCTCAGCAAGTCGCCGTTCCTGGGCACGGGCTACGACAACCCGCAGATCCAGCAGCTGCTGGTCAAGGAGCAGGGCTCCGCCGACCCCAAGGTGCGCAACGAGGCCTTCGCCGAGATCCAGAAGATCGTCGCCGAGGACGCCCCGATCATCCCGATCTGGCAGGGCAAGCAGACCGCTGTCGTGCGTGACGGTGTGACCGGCGTGGAAAAGGCGCTGGACCCGACGATGTTCCGCTTCTACGAACTCTCGACGGGCAAGTGACGGCCGGCCGGCCCGCGGGGGAGTTGCTCCCCCGCGGGCCGGCCGCCACTCCGGCTAAGAAAGACACCCCTCCATGAGCAAGCAGTCCGGGTCACTGCGCCGCTACATCCTCATCAGGATCGCGCTCGCAATCCCCATGGTCCTCATCCTGCTGGTGATGGTCTTCGTCCTGATGCGGGTGGCCCCCGGTGATCCCATCTCGGCCTCCCAGGGCGGCAAGCTCAACGCGGCGGAACTCGCCGCGAGAAAGCATGCCGCGGGCTTCGACGCCCCGCTGTACCAGCAGTTCTGGGACTACCTGAAGTCCGTCATCACCCTGAACTTCGGCACCACGTTCTCCGACCGTCGCAGCGTGCGCGACATCATCATCGAGAACGGCGGCGCCACGCTCACCCTGACCTTCGGCGCACTGCTCTTCGCGACCCTCATCGGCATCCCGGTGGGCCTGCTCGCGGGCCGGCTGCGGGACAGCGCGATCGACATCGGCGGCCGGCTCTTCGGCATCCTCAGCTACGCCGTCCCGGTCATCGTCGCGGCTCCCCTGCTGAAGCTCGCCTTCGGTGAGACCTCCGGCCAGGCCTCGCCGCTGGTGCAGCTGAACGTGCCGACCCAGACCCACATCCTCATCGTGGACGCCGCGATCGTGGGCGACTGGGACGCGGTCAGCGACATCGTCAACCACATGGTGCTGCCCTCGATCGCGCTGGGCCTGCTGATCGTCGGTGTCTTCATCCGCATGATCCGCATCAACCTGATCCAGTCGCTGCAGGGCGACTACATCGAGGCGGCCCGCGCCCGCGGTGTGAAGGAGGGCGCCGTCGTCGCACGGCACGCCTTCCGCAACGCCATGGTCCCGGTGATCACGGTCCTCGGTCTCCAGGTCGCGATGCTGCTCAGCGGTGCGGTCCTCACCGAGAAGATCTTCAACTGGCCCGGTATCGGCCGCCAGCTCATCGACTACATCACCCAGCGCGACTACGTCGCCGTCCAGGGCATCGTCACCGTCTTCGCCCTCGCCGTCGTCGTGATCAGCATGCTGATCGACTTCATCAACGCGCTGATCGACCCGAGGGTGCGGTACTGATGGCCCAGACAACACTTCCCGTTCCGCTCGACCCGGAGATCACCCCCAAGGCTCCGGTCCCCGGAAAGTCCGTCCGCTTCGGCGGTCTGCGACGCATCGTGATCGCCATCCGGCAGGCCCACGGCGTGCCCAAGTTCATGCTGTGGACCGGTGTGGTCCTCACGGCGCTCTTCGTGATCACCGCGATCTTCGCCCCGCTGATCGCCCCGTACGACTTCGACACGTACCAGTCCGGCGGCAAGAACTTCCCGAAGCAGGGCGCCCCGGACGGCGACCACTGGTTCGGCACCACCGTGCAGAGCCTGGACGTCGTCTCCCGGACCGTCTACGGCGCCCGTACGGCCCTCGAGGTGATGATTCTCGCCGTCGTCTTCTCGCTCATCCTGGGGGTCCTCCTGGGCCTCCTGGCGGGCTACTTCGGTGGCTGGCTCGACCGCATCCTGGTGCTGGTGATGGACGCGCTCTTCGCGTTCCCGTACCTGCTGCTCGCCATCGTGACGGGCTTCGTCTTCTCCGGCATCACCGGCGGAGGCGTGGTGACGGCCGCGCTGTCGATCACCGTGGTCTACATCCCGCAGTACTTCCGGGTGGTCCGCGCCTCGGCGCTCTCCGCCCGTGAGGCCACCTTCGTGGAGGCGGCCCGCGCGATGGGCGCCAAGCCGTCCGTGGTGATCCGCAAGTACCTGTTCGGCAACGTCATCCAGTCGGTGCCCGTCATCGGCACGATGAACGCCGCCGACGCCATCGGCACGCTGGCCGGCCTGGGCTTCCTGGGCCTCGGCATCCAGCCCACCGACGCCGCCGAGTGGGGCTACGACCTCGACCGCGCGATCGACGACGTCAACGCCGGCATGTGGTGGACCACGGTCTACCCGGGTGCAGCCATGGTCATCGCGATCCTCGGCTTCACGCTGCTCGGTGAGGGCCTCAACGACGTCCTCAACCCGACCATGCGCCGCCGCCGCATCACCAAGGTGCTGCTGCCGGCGTTCAACCGCCGCCGCGTCGTGACCGCCGGGAGCGCACAGCTCACGGCCACCGCCGGGACCGCCGGGACCGCACAACTCGCAGCAACCGCGGCGACTGCGAACACCGCACCGACCGCAGCAACCGCAGAAGAAGGGGAGGCCGCGAAATGACCGAACCTGTCCTTTCCGTACGCGACCTGCGCGTCTGGTACGGCACCGAGCGCGGACCCGTCCGCGCCGTCGACGGCGTCAGCTTCGACGTCCGCCCCGGCGAGACCCTCGGCCTGGTCGGCGAGTCCGGCTGCGGCAAGTCCACCCTCGGCCGCGGCGTGCTGGGCCTGGCGCCCACCGTCGCCTCCGTCGACGGTGAAGTGATCCTGAACAGCAAGGGCGGCAGGGGCCGCAACCTGGTCGGCCTGCCGGCCAAGGAGCTGCAGAAGCTGCGCGGCCCGGACCTCGGGCTGATCTTCCAGGAGCCGATGACGCGGCTCAACCCGCTGATGCGGGTCTCCCAGCACTTCGAGGAGGCCCTGCACACGCACCACAAGGACCTCTCGAAGAAGGAGCTGCGCGAGCGAGCCGTCGAGGCGCTGCGCGGCATGGGCATACCCGAGAGCCGGTACGAGAGCTACCCCCACGAGTTCTCGGGCGGTATGCGCCAGCGCATCATGATCGCGCTCGCCCTCGTGCTGCGCCCGGCGTTCATCGTCGCGGACGAGCCCACCACCGCCCTCGACGTCCTCGTCGAGGCACAGATCATCAAAATCCTGGCCGATCTGCGCAAGAACTTCGACACATCCCTTGTGCTGATCACCCACAACCTCGGTATCGTCGCCGAAGCGTGTGACCGGGTCGCGGTGATGTACGCGGGCCACATCGTCGAACAGGGCGATGCCCGCGAAGTGTTCGCGAACCCGCAGCACCCGTACACCAAGGAGCTGCTCCGCTCCACGATCTCGCTCTCCACCACCGGACTGCACTTCATCCCGGGAAGCCCCCCGGACCTGGTGCACCCGCCGGAGGGTTGCCGGTTCAGCCCGCGCTGCCCGGTGGCGATGCAGGGATGCGCGAAGGTGGAGCCGCCCGAGGTGGTCCTGCCGTCCGGCGTGCACAGCGTCTGCTGGCAGCAGGCGATCGAGGTCGACCCCTCGATGGCCGACGAGTTGGGAACGGGTGGGCGCGAGCCGCTCGCCGCCGTGAAGGAGATCAGCGTTGCTGACGAAGCCTGATACAGAAGCGAGCGGTGTCGTAGCTCTCGACGACCGCGAGACGCTGGTCGAGATGGAGGACCTCGAGGTCCACTTCGGCATGCGGGGCAACGTCTTCGGCCGGCTCGCCGGCAAGGCGGCGGGTGCGGTGAAGGCCGTCGACGGCGTGAACCTGAAGCTGCGCAAGGGCGAGGTGCTCGGCCTGGTCGGCGAGTCCGGCTCCGGCAAGACCACCCTCGGCCGGACCCTGCTCGGCATGAACCGTGCCACCGGTGGCACCATCCGCTACCGCGGCGAGGACATCACCGAGTTCGGCGAGCGCAAGATGCGGCCGCTGCGCCGCAAGCTGCAGATGGTCTTCCAGGACCCGCACGCCTCGCTCAACCCGGCGATGGACATCCGCACCGCCGTCGGCCACCCGCTGCGCATCCACAACCTGGTGAGCAGCGACGAGGAGTACGACGCCAAGGTCACCCACGCCCTGGAGCGGGTCGGCCTGACCCCTCCCGAGCGGTACCTGACGAAGTTCCCCGGCGACCTGTCCGGCGGCCAGAAGCAGCGGGCCGTGCTGGCCCGCGCGATCATCGCCGAGCCGGAGCTCCTCGTCGCCGACGAGCCGATCTCCATGCTCGACATGAGCGTCCGCGCCAAGATCCTGCAGCTGATGCTGGACCTCAAGCGGGACCTGGACCTGACGTACGTCTACGTGACGCACGACCTGGCCAGCGCGAAGTTCTTCTGCGACACCATCGCGATCATGTACCTCGGCCGGATCGTGGAGTACGGGCCCACCGCGGAGGTCTTCGCCGACCCCAAGCACCCGTACACCAAGGCGCTGCTGGCGGCGATCCCCGAGCCCGACCCGACCCTCGCCGTCGAGCGCGAACTGCTGCGCGGCGAGATTCCGGACGCGGCCAGGCCGCCGCTGGGCTGCTCCTTCCACCCCCGCTGCCCGGTCGCGCTGGCCGGCTGCGGCTGGGAGGCCCGCGACCTGCGTGGCCTGCTGGAACGCCGGTGGCTCGAACTGCCGCCGGCTGAGGCGGGCAAGGAAAGAGCGCTCTTCGGCGATCTTGACGCGCTCTCCGAATCAGGGGTCACTTCTGCCGCAGTCACCCCCGGCAGGGGGCACAGCGCGGAAGATGTGCTGGAATACCTCCGCCGACTCCGTGAGGAGGCCTCGGCGGCCGAGCCGCGCGAGCCCTTCTGGCGGGGCGTGATCACGATGCACGCCGAAGGCGGCCGGGCCGTGGTGGAGTTCTCGCCATCACAGGACCCGCGGCTCAACCTGCTGCCGGAAACGGACGTCCAAGTGGCCTGCCACCTGTACCCCGGATCCGGCGGATAACCGCATCATCACCCACACGGTGGCGGGCGGCGCAGGCGTCGCGTCGCCCGCCCGGGAACGGTAAGGATCTACTGAGGCACTGAAGGACCCGAGGGGAAACGACGAGGATGAACCGTAAGCTACTGGTGCCGGCGATGCTTCTCGGCGCCGTCGCACCCGCCCTCGCCGGTTGTGGCGGTTCGGGCAGTGGCGGTGACAGCAGCGGTAAGCCCATCGTCGTCGGGACCACGGACAGCATCAAGCTGACCAAGGAGAACCCGTCCCCTCTGGATCCGGCGACGTCGTACGACAGCGCCACGTGGAACGTCTTCTACAACACCTTCCAGATGCTGCTGCGCTACCCGCGCAGCGGTACCACCCCGGAACCCGACGCCGCGGAGCAGTGCGGCTTCAGTGACCAGGCCGGGCAGGTGTACCGGTGCACGCTCCGCAAGGGGCTCAGTTTCTCCAACGGTCACGCGCTGACGGCCGAGGACGTCAAGTTCTCGGTCGACCGCATGCTGAAGATCAACAGTGACAACGGGCCGGCGTCGCTGATCTCCGGCGTCGCCACCGTGCAGGCGCCCGACGACCGCACGGTGGTCTTCCGCCTCAAGGCGCCGGACACCACCTTCCCGCTCAAACTGGCCACGCCCGCCGCGGCGATCGTGGACAGCGACGTGTACCCCGCGGACAAGCCGTACGACGGCTTCAAGATCACCGGGTCCGGTCCCTACGCGCTCGACGACTTCCAGCAGGACAACAAGGCCGTCTTCTCCAGGAACACGAACTACAAAGGCTCCCTGAAGCTGAACAACAGCAAGGTGGAGCTGCGGATGTTCACATCCGCCGACACGATGGAGGCGGAGCTCAAGAAGGGCGCCGTCGACGTCGCCACCCGCACCATGCGCCCCGACCAGATCAACCGGCTGCTCAAGGCCGGCGACGGCCAGAACGTCAAGCTCACCGAAGCGGCCGGCACCGAGGCCCGCTACCTGTTCTTCGACACCACGGACCCCGCGGTCCGGCCCAAGGCCGTACGGCAGGCCATCGCCCAGGTCCTGGACCGCCAGGCGCTGACCCGCGATGTCTTCCAGCGGACCGCCGAGCCGCTGTACTCGCCGGTCCCGGTGGGCATCACCAGCCACGCCAACTCCTTCTTCAAGGCCTACGGCGACCCCAGCGCGACCAAGGCCAAGGCGCTGCTCCAGGCGGCCGGGATCGACGACAAGGTCGCCTTCGACTACTGGTACCGCAAGGACCTCGCCGGTTCCAGCAACAAGGAGGAGGCCGAGGCGATCAAGGCGCAGCTCGACGCGAGCGGCCTGTTCGACGTCACGCTCAAGAGCGAGGAGTGGAGCGTCTTCCTCTCCCAGGCCAAGCAGCACAAGTACGCCGCCTACGCTCTGAGCTGGCTGCCCGACTTCCCGGACCCGGACAACTACATCGCGCCGTTCTTCGACAAGGGCAACTTCCTCAAGCTGCCCTACCAGAGCGAGATCATCCAGCGCCAGGTGATCCCGCAGACCCGCCAGCAGTCCCAGCGCAGCGCCACCATCACTGATTTCGAGACCGCTCAGAAGATCATCGCCCAGGACGTACCGATGCTGCCGCTGTGGCAGGGCAAGCAGTACATCGCTGCCCGCAGTGACATCACCGGTGTGGAATGGGCGCTCAACTCCTCCACCACCACCCAGTTCTGGGAACTGGGGCGGGGCGTGACGGGTTGATCAGCACATACATAGGGAGAACGTCGAGGATGAATCGCAAGCTGCTTGCGCTGCCGATAGTCGTGGGTCTGATGATGCCCGTGCTCGCCGGTTGTGGATCCGGCAGTGGCAGTGGGGACGACGGCAAGGCGATCGTCTTCGGCACCACCGACGAGTTTCACCTGACGCCGCAGTCCCCGGCTCCGCTGGACCCCGTCACGGGCTACGACATCCAGTCCTGGAACGTCTTCTACAACACGTTCCAGACGCTGCTGCGCTACCCCCGCAGCGGTACGGACCCGGAACCCGAAGCCGCCAAGGAATGCCACTTCGCCGACGGGCTCGGCGAGCAGTACCGCTGCACCCTGCGGGACGGTCTCGAGTTCTCCAACGGTCACTCGCTCACGTCCAAGGACGTGAAGTTCTCCATCGACCGGCTGCTCACGATCAAGGACGAGAACGGCCCGTACAGCCTTCTGACCAACGTCGACAAGGTCGAGACGCCGGACGACGCCACGGTCGTCTTCCACCTCAAGGACCCCGACGCCACCTTCCCGTACAAGCTGGCCACGCCCGCCGCGGCCATCGTGGACAGCGAGGTGTACGACGCGAAGAAGCAGCACGCGGGCTACGACATCATGGGCTCCGGGCCGTACCAGCTGGCCTCCTTCAAGGAGGGTGAGTCGGCGGTCTTCACGAAGAACCCGCACTACAAGGGCACGATCAAGCTGAACAACAGCAAGATCGAGCTCAAGTTCTTCAAGAACTCCACGGAGATGGAGAAGGCCCTCGAGGCCGGCGACATCGACGTGATGAACCGGTCGATGACGCCCGACCAGCTCAACCGGCTCAACATCAGCACCAGCGGCAACGTCAAGCTGACCGAGACGGCCGGCACCGAGATCCGCTACCTCGTCTTCAACACGGCCGACCCGGTCGCGAAGCAGACGGGGGTCCGCGAGGCCATCGCCCAGCTCGTGGACCGGCAGGCCATCACGCGCGACGTGTACAAGCGCACCGCCGAACCGCTCTACTCCATGATCCCGGCGGGCATCACCGCGCACGCCACCTCGTTCTACAATGCCTACGGCGACCCGAGCGTGGCGAAGGCCCGCAAGAAGCTGAAGGACGCCAACATCACCACGCCGGTCGAGCTGACGCTCACGTACACGACCGAGCACTACGGCGAGGCCACCAAGCAGGAGTTCGAGCTGCTCAAGAAGCAGCTGGACGCCAGCGGGCTGTTCAAGATCAAGCTGCAGCCGGTGGCCGACTGGCACACGTACACCGACGGCGGGCGCAAGCACCAGTACCAGGCGTACGGGATGGGCTGGTTCCCCGACTTCCCGGACCCGGACAACTACGTCGCACCGTTCTTCGGCAAGGACAACTTCCTCGAGCTGGCGTACGCGAACCCGGCCATCCAGAACCAGCTGATCAAGGCCACCCGGCAGAAGACGCAGCGGAGCGCCACCTTCTCCGACTTCACCCAGATGCAGAAGCTCATCGCCAGTGACGTGCCGATCCTGCCCCTGTGGCAGGGCAAGCAGTACCTCGCCGCCCGCAGTGACATCACGGGCACCGAATGGACGCTCAACGCGTCCTCCACGACCCAGTTCTGGGAGCTGGGACGAGGTGTGACGGGCTGATCAGGACACGGGAGAGGGCCCGGACGACACGGTCGTCCGGCCCCTCTCCCGTACCCCCGGTCAGCAGGGGTCGACCTTGCCCCTGGGGCAGACCGCGGCATCGGGGCAGCCGGGCCGCGGGAGCAACCAGGACGCGGCCCACGCCGCCGACCGGCTCCAGGCCGCCGGCGGCCTCCTCGACGCCTTCGAGAACGCCGTACCGGGCCGCCGGAGGCCGTGGGCGATGAGTTCCGGGCCGCCGGCGGGTCTGTCGTGAGAGGAGCCACGACAGGAGGCCAGCGGTGAGCGCAGTCGACGAGGTGCCGGAACCGTCGGAACGGCGGCCGGGCCAGGACCCGGACGCGGCCGTCTGGGTCCTGGCCGGCCCGCTCACCCGAGCCGGCGTCCCCGAGCTGTGCGCGCGCCTGCGCGACCGGCTGCACGGCGGCGAGCCCGGCTGGGTGACCTGCGACGTGGCCGCGCTCACCGACCCGGACGCGACCACCGTCGAAGCACTGGCCCGGCTGCAGCTGACCGCCCGGCGGCTCGGCAGCCGCATACGGCTGCGGAACGCCTGCGGCCGGCTGCTCGGCCTGCTGACCCTGGCGGGCCTGCGGGACGTGCTGCCCCTGGAGTAGCCCCGGAGGCAGCTCCCACCACCGGCAGGGGGCTACGGCTCCAGCCGCGGGGGCAGACCGAACAGCGGAAACAGGTGCGCGGTGTCGAGGAACGCGTTGATGCCGGTGATCCGGTCTCCCGCGATCTCGATGACCTGCAGCGCCCACGGCACGTGACCGCCGTCGGAGCCGGGCCGGTACTGGCCGAAGGCCGGTGAGCCGTTCGCCGTCACGGGCACCAGCCGCGAGCCCGCGCAGCCTATGCCGGTCCCGAGCATCCAGCCGCGAATGTCCGCCGGACCGCGGAACCACAGCTCGTACGGCGGCATCGACAACGTCGCGTCCTCGCGCAGCAGCTCGGTGAGCGAGTCCAGGTCGTAGCGCTCGAAGGCGTCCACGTAGCGGGCCAGCAGGGCGCGCTGCGCCTCGTCCATCGGCCGGGCCGGGTCACTGGCGGTGACATCGCCCGCGGCGAGCGCCGAACGGGCCCGCTGCAGTGCGCTGTTGACCGACGCGACCGTCGTGTCGAGCAGCTCCGCGACCTCGCTCGCCTTCCACGCCAGCACCTCCCGCAGGATCAGCACCGCGCGCTGCCGGGGCGCCAGGTGCTGCAGCGCGGCGACGAAGGCCAGCCGGACCGAGTCGCGCTGCGCGGCCACCTCGGCCGGATCGCCGCCCGAGGGCAGCATCCGCGCGTCGGGCATCGGCTCGATCCACGTCGCCTCCGGCAGCGCCGGGGTCAGGGGCGACGAGGACGGGACGGGGGACGCGAGATCCATCGGGCGGGCCCGGCGCTCGCGTGCCTTGAGCATGTCCAGACAGACGTTGGTGGCGATGCGGTACAGCCACGACCGCAGCGACGCCCGGCCCTCGAACCGGTCGAAGCTCCGCCACGCCCGGACCATCGTCTCCTGGACGGCGTCCTCCGACTCGAACGCCGATCCCAGCATCCGGTAGCAGTAGCCCGTCAGCTCCACCCGGTGCCGCTCCAGCTGCAGCTCCGAAGCCACGCCGTCCATTGCCGCGAGATCACTCATCGAGGGCCCCTTGTCGACCGTCGGCCGTCAGCTCCAGCCGTTGCGACCGATCCTAGGCGGGGGGTCCGACAATGGGCCCGGGACCGCTCCGACCTTGCTGGTTTCCTCCTCCGGCGGGCGAACCCGTGGGAAGATCCCGGGCGAGCAGGTCCATCATGAGGCTGTCGTGCCACGTTCCGTCGGGACCGCGCTCGTAGTCGCGCATGATGCCGACCGGCCGGAATCCCGCCTTGGTGTAGCAGCGGATGGCGGCGGCGTTGTCGGCCGCGGGATCGATGATCAGCCGGTGGTGCCCGTGGCCGGTGATCAGATGGCCGACCAGGGTGCGGACGGCGTCGGTGCCGAGGCCCCGGCCGTGGCAGGCGGGGTCGACGTAGATGTCGATGTTCGCGTGCCGGTAGTCGGGCTCCTCCTCGGCGCTCCACTGGATCGCGCCCACCACCCGGCCCTCGTACTCGATGGTGAAGTGCTCCGTGTCCGGCTCGGCGAAGTCCTCGGCGATGGACGCGGCCATGCCGTCCGGGTCACCGCGCCACCGCGCGTACACCTCCGGTGTCGAGCGGATCGCGGTGAGCGCGGGGATGTCGTCGGCCGTGGCCGGACGCAGCGTGACCGCGGCGCCGTGAAGAGTCGTCTGCATGGCGGGGACGTTACCGACCCGGCCGCAGCCGGTCATGAGGGCCCGCCCGGCCACTCAGCCCGCTCCGGGGCGCACCAGCCCGCTCTCGTACGCGTACACCGCCGCCTGGACGCGGTCGCGCAGGCCCAGCTTGGTCAGCACGTGCCCGACATGGGTCTTCACGGTCGTCTCGCTGACGAACAGCTCCGCCGCGATCTCCGCGTTCGACAGCCCCCGGGCGACCAGCTTCAGCACCTCGACCTCGCGCTCGGTGAGGGTGTGCAGCGGCTGCGGCACGGAGTCCTCGCCGGAGGGCAGCCGTCCCGCGTACTTGTCCAGGAGCCGGCGGGTGATGCTGGGCGCGAGCATCGCCTCGCCCGCCGCGACCACCCGGATGGCCTGCACCAGTTCGGCGGCCGGCGCGTCCTTGAGCAGGAAGCCGCTGGCACCGGCGCGCAGCGCCTCGACCACGTACTCGTCCAGGTCGAAGGTGGTCAGCACCAGCACCTTCGCCGGTCCGTCCCGCCCGGGGCCGGTGATCTGGCGGGTCGCCTCGACCCCGTCCATCCGCGGCATCCGGATGTCCATCAGCACCACGTCGGGCTGCAGCGCCCGCACCTGGTCCAGAGCCTGCTGGCCGTCCCCGGCCTCACCGATGACGGCGAGGTCCGGCTCGGCCTCCAGGATCATGCGGAAGCCGGTACGCAGCAGCGGCTGGTCGTCCACCAGTAGGACGCGAATCGCCACAAGATCTCCCTCGTCGTTGCCGGACCCGCCCCATTCTTGCCTAGACCAGGTCGTCCCCGGACGGCGCGGGGGCCGGGAGCGGCAGCGGATAGGGCGGGGGAGTGCCCCCGAACTCCGGACAGAACGCCTGGTGGTCGCACCAGCCGCACAGTTTGGTGCGCCGCGGCAGCCATTCGCCGGTCGTGGTGGCCTCGCGGATCGCCTCCCACAGCGCCAGCAGCTTGCGCTCCACGCTCCGCAGGTCCGCCTCCGACGGGTCGTACGTGATCACGTCGCCGCTGCCCAGGTAGACCAGCTGCAGCCGGCGCGGCACCACCCCGCGCAGCCGCCACAGCACCAGGGCGTAAAACTTCATCTGGAACAGCGCCTCGCCTGCGTACTCCGGGCGCGGGGCCTTGCCCGTCTTGTAGTCGACCACCCGCAGATCACCGGACGGCGCCACGTCGAGCCGGTCGACGTACCCGCGCAGCGTCAGCCCCGAGTCCAGCACCGTCTCGACGTACATCTCCCGCTCGGCGGGCTCCAGCCGCGTCGGGTCCTCCAGCGTGAACCAGCGGTCGACGAGCTGCTCGGCGCTCTCCAGCCACCGGGTGAGCGCGGGTCCGTCCGCCACCTCGAAGAGCTGGGCCAGCTCCGGCCGGGCGGCCAGCAGCTTCTCCCACTCGCCCGGGACCAGGGAACGGGCCCGGTCCGCCGTACGTTCGACGGCGGGTGAGTCGAAGAGCCTTTCGAGCACCGCGTGCACGACCGTGCCCCGGGTGGCGGCCTCGCTCGGCTTCTCCGGCAGCTTGTCGATCACCCGCAGCCGGTACAGCAGGGGGCACCGCATGAAGTCCGCCGCCCGTGACGGGGAGAGCGACGACGGTGGCCGGGGAGGGATGTCTGAGGTGCTGGTGCCCATGGCAGACGACCCTACGGCCTCCCACCGACAGCCGGTGTCGGCCGCGGACCACCGGGCAATACCATCGAAGACAGCGGCCCTCGCATCGTGTGATCGACTCGACCGGTGTGCGAGGGTTCAGACATGAACGAGGGGAACCAGTGAGCGAGAGCGGGCAGCCGCCGTCCCAGGGCACGCAGGCCCAGCCGGGGAACGGGCAGAAGAAGCGCCCGCGGGAAGCCGGCGGCGGCATCCTGATGGGCCGCATCTTCGGCGTGCCCGTCTACGTCGCTCCCAGCTGGTTCCTGGTCGCGGCCCTCATCACCTGGGTCTTCGGCGGCCAGCTCGAGGAGGTGCTGCCCGAACTCGGCGCCATCCGCTACCTCGTCTCGCTCTTCTTCGCCGTCGCCTTCTACGCCTCGGTCCTCATCCACGAGCTCGCGCACACCGTCGCCGCGCTGCGCTTCGGCCTTCCCGTGCGCCGCATCCAGCTGCAGTTCTTCGGCGGCGTCTCGGAGATCGAGAAGGAGTCCGAGACCCCCGGCCGGGAGTTCGTCCTCGCCTTCGTCGGCCCGCTGCTCTCCCTGGTGCTGGCCGGGATCTTCTACGGCGGGATGCAGGCCGTCGAGCCCGGCACGGTCCCCGGCGTGCTGCTCGCCGGCCTCATGATCAGCAACCTGATCGTCGCCGTGTTCAACCTGCTGCCGGGCCTTCCGCTGGACGGCGGCCGGATGCTCAGGGCCGTCGTGTGGAAGATCACCGGCAAGCCGATGAGCGGTACCGTCGCCGCCGCCTGGACCGGCCGCGCGCTGGCCATCGCCGTCCTCTGCCTGCCCCTGCTCACGTACGACAACGCAGCCGGCACCAGCGGGTTCGACTCGATCACCGACGCCCTGCTCGCCGCGATCCTCGCCGCCATCATCTGGACCGGCGCCGGGAACAGCCTGCGCATGGCCCGGCTGCGCGAACGACTCCCGGCCCTCCAGGCCCGCGCCCTCACCCGGCGCGCCGTGCCCGTCAGTTCCGACACCCCGCTGTCCGAGGCGCTGCGCCGCGCCAACGAGGCCGGCGCCCGCGCCCTGGTCGTCGTCGACGGCCAGGGGGACCCGACCGCGGTCGTCCGCGAGGCCGCCATCGTCGGCATCCCCGAGCACCGGCGCCCCTGGGTCGCCGTCAGCGGCCTGGCCCAGGACCTCAAGCCGGGCATGAGGGTCTCCACCGAGCTCGCCGGCGAGGACCTGCTCGACACCCTGCGGGCGACCCCGTCGACCGAGTACCTGGTCGTCGAGCCGACGGGCGAGATCTACGGAGTGCTGTCGACGGCGGACGTGGAGAAAGCCTTCCTGGCCGCCATGGCCCGCCCCCAGGTCTGAGCAGCAACCCCCAGAGGTCTGAAACGCCGGCACAGAACCCCCGGGCGAGTGAGCCGAAGGGGCGCGTCCTTGTCGAAAAGGAGAGCGCGCGGAGATCGTGAGGAACGAGCGATCGAGCACGGTCGACTGTCGACAAGGGCTGTAGCGCCCCGGAGGCGAACCGAGCCCCCGAAAAGAGGGGCTAGGCTGTTGGTATGTCCGAACCGACCGGTGCCGCCCGCCGTCGCGGCCCATTCCAAGTCGGGGACCAGGTCCAGCTCACCGACCCCAAGGGACGCCACTACACGTTCACGCTCGAAGCCGGAAAGCAGTTCCACACCCACAAGGGCGCTTTCCAGCACGACGAGTTGATCGGTAGCCCCGAAGGAAGTGTTGTCCGTACCACGGGGAACGTCGCCTATCTGGCGCTGCGCCCCCTGCTCCCCGACTATGTCCTGTCCATGCCACGCGGTGCCGCAGTGGTCTACCCCAAGGACGCGGGGCAGATCCTGTCGATGGCCGACATCTTCCCGGGCGCCCGGGTCGTCGAAGCGGGAGTCGGGTCGGGATCGCTCAGCACCTTCCTGCTCCGCGCCGTCGGCGACCAGGGCATGCTGCACTCCTACGAGCGCCGTGCCGACTTCGCGGAGATCGCCACCCAGAACGTCCAGCGCTACTTCGGCGGAGAACACCCCGCTTGGCAGCTGACCGTCGGCGACCTCCAGGACAATCTGTCCGACACCGACGTCGACCGCGTCATCCTGGACATGCTCGCCCCGTGGGAATGCCTCGACGCCGTCTCCAAGGCGCTCGTCCCCGGCGGCATCCTGTGCTGCTACGTCGCCACCACCACGCAGATGGCCCGCACCGTCGAGTCCATTCGTGAGCACGGCACCTTCAACGAGCCGGCGGCCTGGGAGACCATGGTCCGAAACTGGCACGTCGAGGGCCTCGCGGTACGCCCCGACCACCGCATGATCGGGCACACCGGCTTCCTGCTCACCGCTCGCCGGCTCGCCGACGGCGTGGAGCCGCCGATGCGCCGACGCCGCCCCTCCAAGGGCTCGTACGGCGAGGACTACACCGGCCCCGGCAGCGAGAGCGGGAGCAAGCGCGCACCCGCCGACGCACCCGCGGTCGTCGAAGCGCCCGCCGCCGAGGCACCCGCCGCCGACGCGCCGGCCGCGCCCGAGGCAGCCGCCGAGTAATACCGGGCCACGCCCGCAGAGAGCAGCGGGAGGCGCCGGTGCCCGAACCCCCACAAGGGTTCCGGCACCGGCGCCTCCCGCATTTCCGGCGCACCGGCCCTCCCGGCCGCCCCTGCGGTTCCACCGGAGTGTGACGTGTGGCACCATGCTGGCCACCCCCTCGAACAAACTCCCCAGGAGCCAGGCGAGTGCAGCCCTCCGCAGGACCGGCCCTTCCGCATACCCGCGCCCGCTCGGTGCACTGGATCTCCACCGCCGCACTGCTCGCCGCGGTCATCGGCGCCGGGGCCCTCGTCCAGCCCGCCGACGCCTCCCCCCACGCCTCCGAGGAGCCCGCAGGCCTCGCCCCCGACCCCAGGACGGCCCCGTACCCGCTCGACTGCGCGGGAGCCCCCGTGGAGGTCGTCAGCCGCGCCTCGGGGGACCTGGACCAGGACGGCCGACCCGAGACGGTCGCCGTCGTGCACTGCCGGGCCGAGGCGGGCACCCCGCCCACCGGCGTCTACGTCCTGGCGGCCGGCGCGGAGCCCGGCAGCGCGCCGCGCGTCGTGGCCACCCTGGTCGATCCGGCGGAAGAGCGCAGCATCACCGGCTTCGGACTCCAGGGACGCACCATCCGGGCGACGGTCCTTGGGTACTCCAGCGACACCACCCCCCGCTGCTGCCCGGACCAGAAGCGGGCGTACACCTGGCAGTGGAGGTCCGGGCGGTACTACGCCACCCCGGGCGCCCTCGCGAACAGCATCTGAACCGGCGCCGGCCGCCGCGTCAGCCCGTCACGCGGCGTCGGGGCCGAAAACCTCCACCCGGTCGGTGACACGACGGACGTGGATGCAGTCGCCAGGGCACTCCTTGGCCGAATCCACCACGTCGGTGAGCAACGTCAGCGGCACGGGGGCCGTGGCGCCCGGGGCCTGCCGCAGCTCGTCGTCGTGGCCCTTGACGTACGCCAGCCCGTCGATGTCGAGCTCGAACACCTCCGGCGCGTACTGCACACAGATCCCGTCGCCGGTGCACAAGTCCTGGTCGATCCAGACTTCCAGCTCCTGCGCGCCGGCCTCGGAAACGTCACTCACGGGGTACCTCGCCTGCCGTTCATGGATCGGCCCGCACACGGACCGCAACAGTCCCTGACGGGTGTTGACCGAACCGACGATACAACCGGCCGCTTTCCGATGTTGATCCGTGGGTATCTCCCTGGCGTGAGGACGTACGCAAGGGTGAAGATCGGACACACCCCGACCGTCTTTGTGATCTAGGGGTTTCAACCCCCACCGGCCCAGGTAGGGTCTGGAAACGTCCAGCTCCCCTTGGAGGAGGTGAGGACCGTGGCGGCCCACGACGACGACATCACCCGTGGCGGCCGACCCGCTCGTGGTTCAGAAGACACCGCGAGCCAGGTCGCCTTTCTTGAGCAGGAAATCGCCGTCCTGCGACGTAAGCTCGCCGACTCTCCGCGTCACACGAGGATTCTCGAAGAGCGGATCGTCGAGCTGCAGACCAATCTGGCAGGCGTGTCCGCTCAGAACGAGCGGTTCGCGAACACTCTCCGCGAGGCCCGCGACCAGATCGTGGCCCTCAAGGAAGAAGTGGACAGGCTCGCGCAGCCTCCTGCCGGCTTCGGCGTCTTTCTGCAGGCGAACGAGGACGGAACGGCGGACATCTTCACCGGCGGCCGAAAGCTGCGGGTGAACGTCAGCCCTTCCGTCGAACTGGAAGACCTCCGACGAGGTCAGGAACTCATGCTGAACGAAGCGCTCAACGTGGTGGAGGCCATGAAGTACGAGCGCATCGGCGACATCGTCACCCTCAAGGAGATCCTCGAGGACGGCGAACGAGCCCTGGTGGTCGGACACACCGACGAGGAGAGGGTGGTGTGGCTCGCCGAGCCGCTCCTGGACGGCGCTCTCCGCGTAGGCGACGCACTTCTGCTGGAGCCCCGCTCCGGCTACGTGTACGAGAGGGTCCCCAAGAGCGAGGTCGAGGACCTCGTACTCGAAGAGGTCCCTGACATCGACTACAAGCAGATCGGCGGCCTCGCCGGTCAGATCGAGCAGATCCGGGACGCGGTCGAACTCCCGTACCTGCACGCGGATCTGTTCAAGGAGTACTCGCTGCGCCCGCCCAAGGGCGTGCTGCTCTACGGCCCCCCCGGCTGCGGAAAGACCCTCATCGCCAAGGCAGTGGCCAACTCCCTTGCCAAGAAGGTCGCCGAAGTCACCGGGAAGCCGCAGGGGAAGAGCTACTTCCTGAACATCAAGGGTCCCGAACTGCTCAACAAGTACGTCGGTGAGACCGAGCGTCAGATCCGCCTGGTCTTCCAGCGAGCCAGGGAGAAGGCGAGCGAGGGCACCCCCGTCATCGTCTTCTTCGACGAGATGGAATCCCTCTTCCGCACCCGCGGATCCGGTGTCAGCTCGGACGTGGAGAACACCATCGTCCCCCAGCTGCTCGCCGAGATCGACGGGGTGGAGGGCCTGGAGAACGTCATCGTCATCGGCGCCTCCAACCGCGAGGACATGATCGACCCGGCGATCCTGCGGCCCGGCCGTCTGGACGTCAAGATCAAGATCGAGCGGCCGGACGCCGAGGCGGCCAAGGACATCTTCTCGAAGTACCTGGTTCCGACACTCCCGCTCAACAGCGAGGACCTGTCGGAGCACGGCGGATCGAAGGCCGGCACGGTCGAGGCCATGATCCAGGCCGTCGTCGAGCGGATGTACACCGAAACGGAGGAGAACCGCTTCCTGGAGGTCACGTACGCCAACGGTGACAAGGAAGTCCTGTACTTCAAGGACTTCAACTCCGGAGCGATGATCCAGAACATCGTGGACCGGGCCAAGAAGATGGCCATCAAGGCCTTCCTCGACCACAACCAGCGCGGTCTTCGCGTCGCCCACCTGCTCGCCGCATGCGTCGACGAGTTCAAGGAGAACGAGGACCTGCCCAACACCACCAACCCCGACGACTGGGCCCGCATCTCCGGCAAGAAGGGCGAGCGGATCGTGTTCATCCGCACGCTCGTCACCGGAAAACAGGGCGCGGACACCGGCCGCTCCATCGACACCGTGGCCAACACCGGGCAGTACCTGTAAAGCAGACCTCCGGCTGCGGGCGCCCCGACCGGGTTCCCGCAGCCGGAGTGTTTGTCCACAGGTAGGCCAGGACCGGAGCAATGAGTGAAATGATCTCCCCACCGCCGCCATCGCGTTCTAGGCTCTTCCGTACCGCGCCCTGCAGTGCGGCTCAGGGAACAGCAGTCGCGCTCGGGCCATATGCGCAGCGGTACTTGAGCGTCAGCCCCAGCACGGGGCGGCGCCGGGCAAGGAGGGCCGCATGACCGTACGGCGAGTAATGGGTATCGAGACGGAGTACGGCATCTCCGTCCCCGGCCACCCGAACGCCAATGCCATGCTCACCTCGTCCCAGATCGTCAACGCCTACGCGGCGGCGATGCACCGGGCGCGCCGCGCCCGATGGGACTTCGAGGAAGAGAATCCGCTCCGTGACGCCCGGGGCTTCGACCTCGCCCGCGACACGGCGGACTCGAGCCAGCTCACCGACGAGGACATCGGCCTGGCCAATGTCATCCTCACCAACGGCGCACGGCTCTACGTCGACCACGCCCACCCGGAGTACTCCTCACCCGAGGTCACCAACCCGCTCGACGCCGTCCTGTGGGACAAGGCGGGCGAGCGCATCATGGCGGAGGCGGCCGAACGGGCCGCGCAGCTCCCGGGCGCGCAGCCGATCCACCTGTACAAGAACAACACGGACAACAAGGGCGCGTCCTACGGCACGCACGAGAACTACCTGATGAAGCGGGAGACCCCCTTCTCGGACATCGTGCGCCACCTGACGCCGTTCTTCGTCTCGCGCCAGGTCGTCACCGGCGCCGGCCGCGTCGGCATCGGGCAGGACGGCCACGACCACGGCTTCCAGCTCAGCCAGCGGGCCGACTACTTCGAGGTCGAGGTCGGCCTCGAGACCACCCTCAAACGCCCCATCATCAACACCCGCGACGAACCGCACGCGGACGCGGAGAAGTACCGCCGCCTGCACGTCATCATCGGGGACGCCAACCTCTCCGAGATCTCGACCTACCTCAAGCTCGGCACCACCGCACTCGTGCTGTCGATGATCGAGGACGGCTTCATCAAGGTGGATCTGGCCGTGGACCAGCCGGTGCGCACCCTGCACCAGGTCAGCCACGACTCCACACTGCAACATCTCATCACGCTCCGCAGTGGCCGGACGCTCACCGCGGTGCAGCTCCAGATGGAGTACTTCGACCTGTCCCGCAAGTACGTGGAGGAGCGATTCGGCGCCGACGCGGACGACCAGACGAAGGATGTCCTCAGCCGCTGGGAAGACGTCCTGAACCGGCTGGAGAACGACCCGATGAGCCTGTCGGGCGAGCTGGACTGGGTCGCCAAGAAGGAGGTCCTGGAGGGCTACCGGCGCCGTGACGGCCTGGAGTGGGACGCGGCGCGGCTGCACCTCGTGGACCTCCAGTACGCCGACGTACGGCCCGACAAGGGCCTCTACAACCGCCTGGTGGCCCGCGGCCGCATGAAACGGCTCCTGGACGAGCCGGCGGTCGAGCGCGCCGAGACCAAGCCCCCCGAGGACACCCGCGCCTACTTCCGCGGCCGCTGCCTGGAGCAGTACGCCGACGACGTGGCCGCCGCCTCCTGGGACTCGGTCATCTTCGATCTGCCGGGCCGCGACTCCCTCCAGCGGGTTCCGACCCTGGAGCCGCTGAGGGGTACTCGCAACCACGTCAAGGAGCTCCTCGACCGCTGTCGTACGGCGGAAGACTTGGTCCGCATCCTTTCCGGCGGCTGAAATGGCCCAGAACCGGGAATCATGCAAGTGAGCGGAAACAGGGCCGATGTCGGACCCGGCTTGTAGGGTCTGATCAAGTAGGAAACGCAACCGAGCGGGGTGAGCGTCATGGCTACGAAGGACACCGACGGCGGACAGCAGAAGGCGACACGCGCCACAGAGGAAGTCGAAGAGGTAGCGCAGGACGCGCAGGCCTCGGACGAACTCAAGGAGCGGCACGAGAAGCTCTCCGAGGATGTCGACGACATCCTGGACGAGATCGACGACGTGCTCGAGGCCAATGCTGAGGACTTCGTTCGAAGTTTTGTCCAGAAAGGCGGAGAGTAGTCCGCAAATGTCCGAAATGCACCAAGGAAGGAAATGCTCTCGGTGCAAGAGGATGTTGCCGCGGGACGCGTTCGCCAGTAATACGTCGATGCCCGATGGGCTCCAGGCCTACTGTCGGGAGTGCTCCGCGGAGTACTACCGACAGCGCCAGGAAGCCAAGGGCCTCAGTGTCCGCCAGAAAGTGGCGGTTCCGCCCGGCCACAAGCGATGCCCACGGTGTACCGAGATCAAACCGCACGCGCAGTGGTCCGGGAACAGTAGCGCGTGCGACGGCCTGGCCACTTACTGCAAGGCGTGCCGAGCGGTTGAGGGACGCGCGAGGCACCTCATGCGTCAGTACGGCATCACCGTGGCCGAACGCGACGAGCTGATCGCCTCTCAGGCGGGCATGTGCCCGATCTGTTTGGCCGCTTCGGCGGAACATGTGGATCACTGCCACGAGACGGGTAGGGTCCGAGGCGTACTGTGCTTCAACTGCAATTCGGCACTCGGCAAGCTGAGAGATGATCCCGATGCGATGCGTCGGGCCCTCGCATATCTGGAAGGAAACGTGTGGAAGCCAACACTCGTAGCACAGGGCGTCTACCGGCTGCCTTCCTGACGCCTGGCTCGTCCTCGTTCATCGACTTCCTCGGCGAGCACTCACCGGACCTGCTGCCGCGCAACCGGAGCCTGCCGCCGCTGCAGGGCGCCATCGAGATCCCGCACGGCACCACCATCGTGGCCGCGACGTTCCCCGGCGGGGTGATCCTCGCCGGTGACCGGCGCGCGACGATGGGCAACATCATCGCGCAGCGGGACATCGAGAAGGTGTTCCCGGCCGACGAGTACTCGGCCGTGGGCATCGCCGGCACCGCCGGCCTCGCCGTCGAGATGGTGCGGCTGTTCCAGCTGGAGCTGGAGCACTACGAGAAGATCGAGGGCGCGGTGCTGTCCCTGGACGGCAAGGCGAACCGGCTCTCCACGATGATCCGCGGGAACCTCGGGATGGCGCTGCAGGGGCTGGCCGTCGTGCCGCTGTTCGCCGGATACGACGTGGACCGCGAAAGGGGCCGGATCTTCACCTACGACGTGACGGGCGGGCGTTCCGAGGAGCTCGGCTTCGCGTCGACCGGTTCGGGTTCGGTCTTCGCCCGCGGTTCGATGAAGAAGCTGTACCGCAAGGACCTGACGGAGGACCAGGCGGTCACGCTGGTCGTCCAGGCGCTGTACGACGCCGCCGACGACGATTCGGCCACCGGTGGGCCGGACCTGGCGCGGCGCATCTACCCGATCGTCACGGTCATCACCGACGAGGGTTTCCGCAGGCTCACCGACGACGAGTCGTCCGAGGTCGTCCGCACGATCCACGCGCGCCGGCTGGAACAGCCCGACGGCCCGCGCGCCGAGCTGCTCTGACGGTCCGGCAGGATCAGCGGAAATTCTCTCGCCCACTGACAGAAAGGGACGGATAGCCGGTGTCGACGCCGTTCTATGTCTCACCCCAGCAGGCCATGGCCGACCGTGCGGAGTACGCCCGCAAGGGCATCGCGCGCGGCCGCAGCGTCGTCGTGCTGCAGTACACCGACGGCATCGTGTTCGTCGCCGAGAACCCGTCCCGCGCTCTGCACAAGGTCAGCGAGATCTACGACCGGATCGCGTTCGCGGCGGTGGGCAAGTACAACGAGTTCGAGAACCTGCGGATCGGCGGTGTGCGCTACGCCGACCTGCGGGGCTACACCTACGACCGTGAGGACGTCACGGCCCGTGGTCTGGCCAACGTCTACGCCCAGACGCTGGGCACCATCTTCTCCAGCGTCGGTGAGAAGCCGTACGAGGTGGAGCTGATCGTCGCGGAGGTCGGCGCGGCCGCCGAGGACGACCAGATCTACCGGCTGCCGCACGACGGCTCGATCGTCGATGAGCACGGCGCGGTGGCGGTCGGTGGCAATTCGGACTCGATCGGCACCTATCTGGACCAGCGGCACCGCGACGGCATGACGCTCGCGGAGGCGCTGAAGCTGGCGGCTGAGTCCCTCGGCCGGGACAGCAACGGCGGGGAGCGCACGCTCACCGCCGAGCAGTTGGAGGTCGCGGTGCTGGACCGGACGCGTCCTCAGCAGCGCAAGTTCAAGCGGATCCTGGGCCGTCAGCTGGCCCGCCTCCTGGAGGCGGACAGCGCGGCGACCACGAAGACGGACGACCCCTCGGACGAGGAAGAGGAGTAGGCCTGCGGCCGGCTCCCCTGACGCGCCTCACGCCCGCACCCCGTCACCGGGGTGCGGGCGTGAGGCGTTGCCGGGGCGACGTCACGCCGCTGGAGGCGCAGCCGTCGAGCCGCGGACGACGAGGTCGACCGCGAGGACCGATCCGTCGGGCTCGCGGCCGTCCAGGACGGCCAGGAGTGCTGACATGCCCCGGCCGCCGATCTCGTCGGCGGGGAGCCGGACGGTGGTGAGTTCCGGTTCGACCGCGGTGGCGAGTGCGAGGTCGTCGAAACCGGTCACGGAGACGTCGGCGGGCACCCGCAGGCCCAGGCGGCGGGCGGCCTTGCAGGCCCCCGCGGCGAGGATGTCGTCGTCGCAGATCAGGGCGGTGGGCCGGGGGCCGGGGCGGGTGAGGGCGCGTTCGGCGGCGAGCCGCGCGTCCTCGACGCTGTGCGCGGACCGCTCGGTGTGCAGGTCGGTGTGTCCGGCGGCGGCCGAGAACGTGGCGGCCAGGGTCTGGGCCCGGACGTGGAACGTCCAGGTGTCGACGGCGGAGGCTATGTGGGTGATCCTGCGGTGTCCGAGGTCCAGCAGGCAGCGGGCCACCTGGCGCATGCCGTCGGCGATGTCGAAGTTGACGGTGGCGGCGGCGCCGGACGCGGCGGGGTCGCTGTCGAGCATGACGAGCGGCAGGTCGCCGCCGCCGATGGCGTCGAGCGCGTCGGCGGCCATCGAGGACGCGATGACGCCGTCCAGCGGGGCGCGGGCGGAGCCGAAGGGGTCGCGGGCCGGGCCGACGCCGTCGGGGGAGGGGTAGAGGACCACACCGAAGCCGTGCTCGGCGGCGACGCGGGCGGCGCCGGTGTAGACCCGGGCGAAGTACTCGTTGGTCAGTGCCGGGACGACCAGCAGCGCCGTCCGGGTGCGGCCGAGGCGGAGGTTGCGCGCCGCCAGGTTCGGCCGGTAGCCGAGGGCCAGGGCGGCCGCGCGGACCGCTTCCGCCGTGCGCTCGGAGACCCGGCCGCGTGACTTGCCGCCCAGGACCAGCGAGACGGTCGCCTGCGAGACACCCGCGGCCCGCGCCACGTCCCGTGAGGTGGGGCGTGCGGTATCGGTCACTCCGGGCATCCTTCCGGTCCCCGCGGATGGACCCGCGGCCTGTCGTCATGGTACGTATGACGCTCAAGTTATACGTAACACTTCGGTGGTGTCGGGGAGAGGGGCCGTCATGGCGGCGGGGTACGGGGATCTTCTGCGGACGCGGTACGCGGGCCGGCTGCTCGCGGGCACGCTGGTCGGCCGGCTGCCCAACGCGACGGCCGCGCTGTGCATCGTGCTGCTGACCCGCTCGCAAGGGGGCAGCTACTCGCTCGCCGGTGCGCTGGGCGCGCTCTACGGGCTGGGCACGGCCATCGGCCAGCCGCTGCTGGGCCGGATCGTCGACCGGTACGGGCAGCCGCGGGTGATGCTCCCGGCGGCCGTGCTGTCGGCCGCCGGAATGGTGCTGTTCGCCGTGGTCGGCCCGGACCCGCTCCCGGTGGCCTGTGTCGCGATGGCGGTCGCCGGGCTGTTCACCCCGCCGCTGGAGGGCGGGCTGCGTGCGCTGTGGCCCGGCGTCCTGAAGAGCGAGGACCGGCTGCACGCCGCCTACGCCCTGGACGCCGCCGCCCAGGAGCTGCTGTTCACGATCGGCCCGGTCCTCGTCACCGGCCTGGTCGCGGTGGCCTCCGAGGCCGCCGCCGTGGTGTGGATCGCGGCGGTCGGCGTCGTGGGCGCGCTGGGCGTCGTGACGGCCGCGCCGTCCCGTGAGTGGCGGGCGGAGCCGCGGGCGGCCGACTGGCTCGGGCCGCTGCGCGCTCCGGGACTCCGTGCGCTGATCGCCTGTCTGTTCTTCGTCGGGGTGGCACTCGGCTCGATCGCGGTCGCCGCGGTCGCGTACGGGGACGTGCACGGCGGCGGCATGGTCAACGGTTATCTGCTGTCGGCGCTCGGTCTCGGCGCGCTCATCGGCGGTGTGACGTACGGCGCCAGGACGTGGCCGGGCACGCCGGAGCGCCGCCTGCGGCTGCTGACCGTCGGACTGGCGGTCTGCTACGCGCCGTTGGCGCTCGTCCCCGGGGTCGTCGCGATGACGGTCCTGTCGGGGCTCGCGGGGGTGTTCCTGGCGCCGGTGCTGGCCTGCGCGTTCGTGGTGGTGGACCGGCATGCGCCGAGCGGCACGGTGACCGAGGCGTTCTCCTGGCTGGTGACCGCGATCGGCGTCGGCGCGTCGCTGGGAACGGCGGCGGCGGGACCCGCCGCGCAGTTCGGCGGCGTCGCCGCCGGATTCGCCGTCGCGGCGGCCGGCGGCTTCGCCGCGCTGGCGGTGCTGGTCGCGACCAGCCGATTCCTCACGTTCCCAAACCTGAAAACCGAGTTGGAAAAAGATCGAATCGGAGGCGTCGAACCCGGTTTCAGCACCACGCATCAGGCGTAATGTTCAGACATGGACCGCCGCATTTTCGGGCTGGAGAACGAGTACGGCGTCACATGCACGTTCAGGGGGCAGCGGCGTCTGTCTCCTGACGAGGTGGCGCGGTACCTCTTCCGCCGTGTCGTGTCATGGGGCCGGAGCAGCAATGTCTTTCTGCGCAACGGCGCCCGCCTCTACCTCGATGTCGGCTCGCACCCGGAGTACGCCACTCCGGAGTGTGACAATCTGACCGAGCTGGTCACCCATGACAAGGCCGGTGAACGCATCCTCGAAGGCCTTCTGGTGGACGCCGAACGGCGTCTGCACGAAGAGGGCATCGCCGGCGATGTCTATCTGTTCAAGAACAACACCGACTCCGCGGGAAACTCCTACGGGTGCCACGAGAATTACCTCGTCGCACGCCATGGCGAGTTCTCGCGCCTCGCCGACATCCTCATTCCGTTCCTGGTCACCCGGCAGATGATCTGCGGCGCGGGCAAGGTGCTGCAGACGCCGCGCGGTGCGGTCTTCTGCGTCAGCCAGCGCGCCGAGCACATCTGGGAGGGCGTCAGCTCCGCGACCACCCGTTCCCGTCCCATCATCAACACCCGTGACGAACCGCACGCGGACGCGGAGCGCTACCGGCGGCTGCACGTCATCGTCGGCGACTCGAACATGTCCGAGACGACCATGCTGCTGAAGGTCGGTGCCACCGACCTCGTGCTGCGCATGATCGAGGCGGGCATCGTGATGCGGGACCTGACCCTGGAGAACCCGATCCGGGCGATCCGCGAGGTCAGCCATGACATCACCGGCCGCCGCAAGGTGCGGCTGGCCACCGGCCGCGAGGCGTCCGCCCTGGAGATCCAGGAGGAGTACTACTCGAAGGCCGTCGACTTCTGCGAGCGCCGCGGCATCCGCAACGGCGTGATCGAGCAGGTGCTGGAGCTGTGGGGCCGCGCGCTGGAGTCGATCGGCAGCGGTGATCTGGCGGCCATCGGCACCGAGATCGACTGGGTGATGAAGTACCAGCTGATCGAGCGCTACCGGAACCGGGACAACATCACGATGTCCCACCCGCGCGTCGCCCAACTGGATCTCGCGTACCACGACATCCACCGCCGCCGCGGGCTGTACTACCTGCTGGAGAAGAAGGGGCAGGCCAAGCGGATCTGCAGTGATCTGAAGATCTTCGAGGCGAAATCGGTTCCTCCGCAGACCACTCGGGCCCGACTGCGCGGCGATTTCATCCGGCGGGCGCAGGAGCAGCGGCGTGACTTCACGGTCGACTGGGTGCATCTGAAGCTCAACGACCAGGCGCAGCGCACGGTGCTGTGCAAAGACCCCTTCCGATCTGTTGACGACCGGGTGGAGAAGCTCATCGCCGGAATGTGACCGACCCGCGTCAGAACATGATCGGCAATGGCTGATGTTCAGGGGCTCCGTACGCTGAGGCGTGCGGGGCCCCTGGCATGCCGGGGGCTTGTGGGGTGGGGCAGGCCGTAGAGTGACCGCTACTGACGGACCATCCCAGCTACCCCGAGGACCACTGTGCGACGCCGACTCGCTGCCGCGCTCATCGTGCCGGCTCTGATGCTCACCGCGGCCTGTGGAGGGGGCGATGACTCGGACAAGAAGACGGCCACGCCGTCCGCCACACCGTCCGGGAGTCCCACCCAGGCCGCCGCCCCGAAGCCGGTGCCGTCGGCCTCGCCGATGCCCACCGTCGCCGGTGAGCCGGGCAAGAAGCCGACCATCACCATCCCCAAGGGTGAACCGAGCGGGAAGTTCGTCGTCAGCACCGTGACCGCGGGCACCGGCCCGGTGGTCAAGAAGAACGACCTGGTCGTCACCAAGTTCTCCGGCAAGATCTGGAAGAGCGGCAAGGAGATCGGCGGCTCCTACGACAAGGGCGGCGCCGCGCAGGTCATCCCGGCGGGCTCGCCCACGATCATCCCGGCCTTCAGCGACGCCGTGCTGGGCCAGAAGGTCGGCAGCCGCGTCCTGGTCGTCGCCCCGCCGGCCGCCGCGTTCGGCGCGCAGGGCAAGCAGGAACTGGGCATCACCGCCACCGACACCCTCGTCTTCGTGCTCGACATCGACCGGATCATGCCGAGCCATGTCACCGGCACGCAGTCCGCCATCCCGTCCGACCTGCCCCAGGTGGACGCGGAGAAGGCGGAGGCCGCGAAGATCTCGGTGCCGAAGAACGACCCGCCGAAGAAGCTCGTCGACAAGGTCCTGATCGAGGGCAAGGGCGACGTGATCAAGAGCGGTCAGACGGTCTACATGCAGTACAGCGGCGCGGCCTGGAAGCCCAACGAGGGCAAGGAGACGGCCAAGCTGTTCGACGACAGCTGGAAGACCGGGGCCCCGTTCAGTACCGTCATCGGCCAGGGTCAGGTCATCGAGGGCTGGGACAAGGGCCTCGTCGGCAAGAAGGTCGGCAGCCGGGTGCTGCTCGTCATTCCGCCGGAGCTGGCCTACAAGGCCGAGGCCAAGGGCGAGGACCTTCCGGCCAACTCGACCCTCGTTTTCGTCGTGGAGATTCTCGGAGCAGTGTAAGACTGTCCGGGTTGTCCGCAACGTATCAAGGAGTTACCGCAGTGAGCATCGAGAAGCCCGAGATCGACTTCCCCGTAGGCGAGCCGCCGGCCGACCTTGAGATCAAGGAGATCTGGGAGGGCACCGGCGAGGAGGCCAAGGCGGGTCAGAACGTCAGCGTCCACTACGTCGGCGTCTCGTTCAGCACGGGCGAGGAGTTCGACGCCAGCTGGAACCGCGGTTCCGCGTTCACCTTCCCGCTCGGTGGCGGCCGCGTCATCAAGGGCTGGGACCAGGGCGTGCAGGGCATGAAGGTCGGCGGCCGTCGCCAGCTGACCATTCCCGCGCACCTCGCCTACGGCAACCAGAGCCCCACCCCGGCGATCAAGCCGGGCGAGACTCTGATCTTCGTCGTGGACCTGATCTCGGTCTGAGCAGGCGCGATTCGAGGGCCCACGCCGCCAGGCGTGGGCCCTCGCTTTTGCGGTGGCTCCCCGGAGCGGTACGGTCGTCGATCGAGAGCTGAAGACGAAGGGTGCGCGATGGCGATTGCCAAGGCCGAGCGACTGATGAACCTGGCGCTGTGCCTGATGAACACCCGGCGTCCCGTCAGCAAGCGGGAACTGCGCGAGTCGATCGAGGCCTATCACGAGATAGGTTCCGACGACGCGTTCAACCGGATGTTCGAGCGCGACAAGGACGATCTGCGCGAACTCGGGCTCATCATCGAGACGGTGGAGAGTGTCGACGGCGATGTGGGCTACCTCGCCCGCCGCGACCGCAACCGGCTGCCCGAGATCGCGCTGGACGCCGAGGAGGCCGCCGCGCTGAGCCTGGCGGCCAAGGTGTGGCAGCAGGCCCGGCTCGCCGAGGCCGCCAGCGGCGCGCTGCAGAAACTCCGGGCGGCGGGCGTCCCGTTCGAGGACACCCAGAGCGCGCTGGAACCGCGGATCCCGACCCCGGAGCCGGCGTTCGAGCCCCTGATGGTCGCGACCCGCGAGCGCCGGGCCGTCTCCTTCGACTACCGCAAGGCGAACGCGGTGCGCCCCGAGGCCCGGCAGGTCGAGCCGTGGGCCCTGGAGTGCTGGCGCGGCCACTGGTACCTGGCCGGCTGGGACCGCGACCGCAGCGCGGTCCGGGTCTTCCGGCTCTCCCGCATCTCCGGCAAGGTCCGCTCCCGCGGCGGTGCCTTCAACGCCCCGGTCCCCGACCACGTGGACGTCCGCGCCGCCGTCGCGAGCTGGGCCGGCGAGGGCGCCACCGCGACCGCCCGGATCCGGCTGCGCCGCGACTCGGGCTATCCGCTGCGGTCCAAGGCCGTGACCTCGGAGCCGATCGACGCCGTCTGGGACGAACTGGAGATCCCGTACGGGCACGGACTCGACGCCTGGCTGGTGGAGTTCGGCCCCGACGTGGTGGTCCTGGAACCCGCCGAACTGCGGGCCGATGTGGTGGACCGGCTGCGTGCCGTGGCCAAGGACTGACGGGACTTCACGACATGGCGAACGCGATCGACCAGACCCGGCGGATGCTCTCCCTGGTGACCTATCTGCGCGAGCGGCCCGGCGCTCGCGTCACCGACGTGGCCCGCGCCTTCGGCGTCACCGAGGCCGAGCTGATCGGCGACCTGAACGTCCTGCCGCTGTGCGGGACGAGCTTCCGGGGCGGTGACCTGCTCGACATCGACACCGACGGCGAGCGCATCTGGTGGCACAACGTCGACGACGTGGCGCAGCCGCTGCGGCTGGCCGCCGACGAGGCCACGGCGCTGCTCGTGGCCGCGCGGGCGGTGGCGAACCTGCCGGGTCTGCGCGACAGTGACCGGCAGGCGCTGCTGCGCGCCACGGCGAAGCTGGAGACGGCGGCCGGCGAGGTGGCGGCGGCCAGCTCCCAGCTGTCGGTGACCTTCGAGTCCGAGGGCAGCGTCTTCGCCGACGTGGACCGGGCCATCGTCGAGCGGCGCCGGCTGTGGATCCGCTACTACTCGCCGGCCAGGGACGCGCTCACCGAGCGTGAGGTGGACCCGATCCGGCTCTTCGCCGTCGGCCACACCTACTTCGAGGGCTGGTGCCGGCTGTCGGAGGACCGCAGGACGTTCCGGCTCGACCGGGTCGCGGAGATCAAGCTGCTCGACGAGCCATCGGACCCGCCGCGCGTCGAGCCGCGGGACCTGTCCCTCGGCCTGGTGCAGCCGGCGGGCGACGACCCGGAGGTCGTCATCGAGGTGGGGCCCGGCGGCCGTTGGGTCGCCGAGTACTACCCGTACGACAGCGCGGACGAGCTGCCCGACGGGGGCCTGCGGATCAGCCTGCGCACCCCGGACCCGGGTTCGCTGCGCCGGCTCGCGCTGCGGCTGGGCCGGGACGGCCGGATCGTCTCGCCGGCGGACCTGGCGGACCGGGCCCGCGAAGCGGCCGTACTGGCACTGGCGGCCTACGGAGAATAGGGAGTGACGATGACGGGGGCAGGCACCTCGATGATGACGGCCCGCACGCCGTCCCCGGTGCTCTTCAAGGCCGCGTGCCCGGACTGCCGCGGCCGCTTCGAGCTGGCGTCGCAGGAGCTGCGGCTGGCGATCGGCCGCAGCCACCGGACCACGTTCTACTCCTTCACCTGCCCGGAGTGCGGGCAGGCGGTCCGCAAGCCGGCGGGGGAGCGGATCATCGAGCTGCTGACCGGCGGCGGGGTACGCACCATGCGCCTGCACATCTGCTGAACGGATAGGCTCAGTTCCATGTGGTGGCTCTACCTGTACGTCGGCCTCTCGACCGCCGGCATCCTCGTACTCGGCGTGCTCGCCGTCCGGGTCTTCGCCGAGGTCCAGCGGCTGGCCGGGCAGGTGGCCAGGAGCACCGACGAGCTCACCCGGGCCGCCGAGCGGCTGAGCCGGGCCGCGGAACCGCTCGCGGAGCGCGCCGGGGACATCTCCCGGCAGTGAGGCAGCACCGGCGCCGCCCGCGCCGACCCCCGCGACCTGGTGTGATTCCCGGGCTCGCGCACCGGGCCGGCCCCGGCGTTACACACAGGCCCTCGTTCCCGGCCGTCCCGGAGGGTACGCTGCGTAACGTGGCCCCATGAGTGAGCGGCGGGGGCCGCATCTGGAAGTTGCCGACGGGTTGCCGGTCGTTTACCACCGCACGCTACGATCGCAGCCAGTACGGCGGTGCGGACACCTGTCCGGGTCGCCGAAGACAAGGACCCACGCCGCCTCGGTGAGAAGGTAGACACTTATGCTCGGCAATCTCAAGCCCCTCGAGATCGTCCTCATCCTTCTCGTCATCATCTTGCTGTTCGGCGCCAAGAAGCTTCCCGACATGGCCCGGTCGCTCGGCAAGTCGGCCCGCATCCTCAAGAGCGAGGCCAAGGCGATGAAGAAGGACGACGAGGCTCCGGTGGCCGACACGCAGACCGCGGAGTCCGCGCCCGCCGCGCCGAAGACGATCCAGGCCGCCCCCGGCGATGTGACCAGCGCCCGCCCGGTGACGGAGCCGAACCACACCACCCAGGGCTGACCCCGGCCCGCTCCGGTTCGCAACAAGCCGCTGAAGGCTGCCGCACGAGACGAGGACGTGGGTGCTCAAGTCTGCCCGCAAGCAGGAGAAGGATCCCGAGGGGCGGATGCCGCTCGCGGACCACCTGCGTGAGCTGCGCAACCGGCTGCTGAAGTCGGTACTGGCGATCATCGTCGTCACGATCGTCGCGTCGTTCTTCTACCGCGACATCATCCAGTTCTTCATGCACCCGGTGCTGAAATCCGTCGGCTGTGTGGACGGCAAGATCGAGGGCGCCGGCGGCCAGCCGTGTGCGGAGATGACCGTGAACGGGCTGACCGGCCCCTTCGCGATCGCCATGAAGGTCTCCCTGATGGCCGGCCTGGTGGCCACGACACCGATCTGGCTCTACCAGCTCTGGGCGTTCCTCGCGCCGGGACTGCACACGAAGGAGAAGCGCTACGCGATCTCCTTCGTCGCCGCGGGCGTCCCGCTCTTCCTCGGCGGCGGCTACCTCGCCTACGTGATCCTGCCGCAGACCGCGCAGATCATGATCGATCTGACCGTCGACGACGCGCGCAACTTCTTCCCGCTCGACGACTATCTCGACCTCGTCGTGCGCATGATCATCGTCTTCGGCTGCGCCTTCGAACTGCCGCTGCTGCTGGTCCTGCTGAACTTCACCGGGGCGCTCTCCGCCAAGCGCATGCTCGGCTGGTGGCGGCTGATGGTCCTCGGCATCACCGTCTTCGCCGCGGTGGCAACCCCCACCGGCGACCCGTTCTCGATGTCGCTGCTCGCCGCCCCCATCGTGTTCCTGTACTTCGGGGCCGTGGCGATCGCGTTCTTCAACGACCTCCGCAGGCGCCGCCGCCGCGAGGCCGATCCGGACTTCGCGCTCGGCGACGACGAGGCGTCCGGCCTCGACCACATCCCGGAGCAGGTCGGCGCCGCACCCGCCCCGGCCGCGTCGGACCGCCCCACCGACGACTTCGACGACGCCACCTGACGCTACGTGACGTCGATCCGACGCCACCTGGCGTCGACGCCCGTGATCGCGCGCGGTAGGGTCCGCGCGTGACCAGCGACATCACCCTCTTCGTCAACCCCACCGCGGGACGCGGCCGGGGAGCACACGCCGCCCAGCCGGCCGCCCGCGCGATGCGGGAGGCCGGGTTCACCGTCCGCACCGTCGTCGGACAGGACGCCGCCGACGCCCTCGTACGGGCCCGCGAGGCGGTCGCCGCGGGGACCAGGGCGCTGGTCGCGGTCGGCGGCGACGGGATGGTCTCGCTGGCCCTGCAGGCGGTGGCGGGCACCGACACCCCACTGGGGGTGATCGCGGTGGGCACCGGAAACGACTTCGCCCGCGCCACCGGACTGCCCGTCCGTGACCCCGCGGCGGCCGGCCGCGTGACGGCGGACGCCCTCAAGGAAGGGCGCACCCGGGCGATCGACCTGGGCAAGGTGGGAGACCGCTGGTTCGGGACCGTACTGGCCTCCGGCTTCGACTCCCGGGTCAACGACCGCGGCAACCGCATGCGCTGGCCCACCGGCCGCTTCCGCTACGACGTCGCGATGCTCGCCGAACTCGCCGCGCTGCGCCCCATCCCGTACCGGATCCAGTTCGACGACAGCCCGGAACGGGAGATAGAGGCGACCCTGATCGCGGTCGGTAACGGGTCGTCGTACGGCGGGGGCATGCGGATCTGCGCCGACGCGGTCCTCGACGACGGGCTGTTCGACATCACCGTGGTCGGTCCGTGCAGCCGCACCACGCTGCTGACGGTCTTCCCCCGGGTCTACCGGGGAACCCATCCCAGCCACCCGAAGGTCACCGTGCACCGGGCGGCGCGGGTCCGCCTCGCCGCCGACGATCTGACGGGGTACGCGGACGGTGAGCGGATCGGACCGCTGGCGATGACCGCCGTGACAGTGCCGGAAGCCGTACGCCTGCTGGTCTGATGTTTGACGACGCCGGCGCGATATGTGGTCCGCCGCGTGTCCGGACGTCGATACGAATAAAAGATCACGCGGTGTGTCGGTGGGGGCCGGTACGCTCGGAGACAAGATGAGCGATGAGATGTCCCCCTCCGAGCGCTACGCCGCAGCCCGGCGTCGCGCGGCCGATCAGGCCACTGCCCTCGCGCCGTTCCGCGCGCTGTACGACTTCGACCTGGATCCGTTCCAGATCGAGGCATGTCAGGCTCTGGAGGCCGGAAGCGGAGTGCTGGTCGCCGCGCCGACCGGCTCCGGAAAGACCATTGTCGGCGAGTTCGCCGTCCACCTCGCCCTCTCCGAGGGCCGCAAGTGCTTCTACACCACCCCGATCAAGGCCCTGTCGAACCAGAAGTTCAGCGACCTCGTCAAGCGGTACGGCGCGGACAAGGTCGGCCTGCTGACCGGTGACAACAGTGTCAACGGCGACGCACCGGTGGTCGTGATGACCACCGAGGTGCTGCGCAACATGCTCTACGCCGGATCCTCGGCCCTCGACGGCCTCGGCTACGTCGTGATGGACGAGGTGCACTACCTCTCCGACCGCTTCCGCGGCGCCGTCTGGGAAGAGGTGATCATCCACCTCCCGCAGTCCGTGACGCTGGTGTCGCTGTCGGCGACCGTCTCCAACGCCGAGGAGTTCGGCGACTGGCTCGACACCGTGCGCGGCAGCACCGAGGTGATCGTCTCGGAGCACCGTCCGGTCCCGCTGTGGCAGCACGTGCTGGCCGGCCGCCGTATGTACGACCTCTTCGAGGAAAAGGAGGGCGTCGCCGAGACCGCCCGCCGCGAGGTCAACCCCGACCTCGTACGCCTCGCCCGCATGGAGAACCAGCGCACCGTCCACCCCCGCGACCGGTACAAGCGCGGGTACGAGGCGGACCGGGAGCGCGAGCGCCGCTCCAGCGGCAAGGTCTGGACGCCCAGCCGCGCCGACGTGATCGAGCGGCTGGACTCCGAGGGTCTGCTGCCCGCCATCACCTTCATCTTCAGCCGGGCCGGCTGTGAGGCGGCCGTCCAGCAGTGCCTGTACGCCGGGCTGCGGCTGAACAGCGATGAGAACCGGGAGCGGGTCCGGGCCATCGTCCAGGAGCGCACCCGGGCCATCCCGGACGAGGATTTGCACGTCCTGAAGTACTTCGAGTGGCTGGAGGGGCTGGAGCGCGGCGTCGCCGCCCACCACGCCGGCATGCTGCCGACCTTCAAGGAAGTCGTCGAGGAACTGTTCCTCAAGGGCCTGGTCAAGGCGGTCTTCGCCACCGAGACCCTGGCGCTGGGCATCAACATGCCGGCCCGTTCCGTGGTGCTCGAAAAGCTCGTGAAGTGGAACGGCGAGACGCACGCCGACATCACCCCCGGCGAGTACACCCAGCTGACCGGCCGCGCCGGCCGGCGCGGGATCGACATCGAGGGGCACGCCGTCGTGCTGTGGCAGCGCGGCTTCGACCCGGGTGCCGTCGCGGGCCTGGCCGGCACGCGTACGTATCCGCTGCGCTCGTCCTTCAAGCCGTCGTACAACATGGCGGTCAACCTGGTCGGCCAGTTCGGGCGGCACCGCTCGCGGGAACTGCTGGAGACCTCCTTCGCGCAGTTCCAGGCCGACCGCTCGGTCGTCGGCATCTCCAAGCAGGTGCAGCGCAACGAGGAGGGGCTCGACGGCTACAAGGAGTCGATGACCTGCCACCTCGGGGACTTCGACCAGTACATGGCGCTGCGCCGCCGGTTGAAGGAGCGCGAGGCCGAACTGTCGCGGCAGGGCCTCACCCAGCGCCGGGCCGCGGCGTCGGACGCGCTGGAGAAGCTCAAGCCGGGCGACATCATCCATGTCCCGGCGGGCAAGTACGCCGGGCTCGCCCTGGTGCTCGAACCGGGAGTCCCGGCCGGCCGCAGCCCCGGCCACCGGCGGCACGAGGACCATCAGGACGGGCCGCGTCCGCTGGTGCTCACCGCCGAGCGGCAGGTCAAGCGGCTGGCGCAGATCGACTTCCCGGTGCCGGTCGAGGCCGTCGACCGGATGCGGATCCCGAAGTCGTTCAACCCGCGCAGCCCGCAGTCCCGGCGGGACCTGGCCTCCGCGATGCGGACCAAGGCCGGCCACTACGAGCCGGAGCGGCACCGCAAGTCGCGGGCCGCGGCGGCCGACGACACCGAGATCGCCCGGATGCGCACCGAGATCCGCGCGCACCCCTGCCACGGGTGCGACGAGCGCGAGGACCACGCCCGCTGGGCCGAGCGCTATCACCGGCTGGCGCGCGACACCAAGCAGTTGGAGCGGCGCATCGAGGGCCGCACCAACACCATCGCGCGGACCTTCGACCGGATCTGCGGGCTCCTCACGGAGCTCGGCTACCTCAAGGGCGAGCAGGTCACCGTCGACGGCCGGCGGCTCGCCCGGCTCTACGGCGAGCTGGACCTGCTGGCCAGCGAGTGCCTGCGCGAGGGCGTCTGGGACGGACTCGGTCCCGCCGAACTGGCGGCGTGCGTCTCGGCGCTGGTCTTCGAGGCCCGGCAGTCCGACGACGCGCTGGCACCCAAGCTCCCGACCGGCAACGCCAAGGAGGCGCTCGCCGAGATGGTCAGGATCTGGGGCCGGCTCGACGCGCTGGAGGAGGACCACCGGATCCACCAGACCGAGGGCGTCGGCCAGCGCGAACCGGACCTGGGCTTCGCCTGGCCGGTCTACCGCTGGGCGTCGGGCCACGGCCTGGACCAGGTGCTCGGCGACGCCGAGATGCCGGCCGGCGACTTCGTGCGCTGGTGCAAGCAGGTCATCGACGTGCTCGGCCAGATCTCCGACGCGGCCCCGGACGACAGCCCGGTCCGCAAAACCGCCCGCAAGGCCGTCGAAGCCCTCCGCCGCGGAGTAGTCGCGTACACCTCAGTGGGCTGACCCCCTGCGGTGCCCTCCGCCCGCCGTCTCCATGCGGCGGGCGGAAGGCCGCCGCTTTACCGCGTGCTTCCCGCGCGGTCCAGCCGCTCCGCGAGTTCGACGAGCTCCGGCAGCCGCGACTCCCGCCCGCCGAAGCCCGGCAGCGGCACGTGCAGCTTCTCCGTCCACCGGGCGGGAATCGCCCCGAGCCCGTGGACGGCCCCGGCGAGTCCGCCGGTGACCGCGGCGACCGTGTCGGTGTCGCCCCCCAGGTCGATCGCCGCCCGCAGCGCCCCCTCGAACGACGAGGTGGTGCGCAGTGCCCACACCGCGGAGCCGAGACAGGGCCACACGGCTCCGTTGAACTCCGTGGCCAGTCGCGGGTGCCAGTCGGGGGCGAGGACGACCGCCCAGCGCTCCCGGTGGTCCTGCCGGACCTCGCCGAGAGCGGTTGCCACGGCCGCCAGCGGATCGCCGCCCTCGAGCGCCACCCGCACCAGCTCGTGGAAGACGGCCGTGCCTTCCCAGGCCGCGCCGTCGCCATGGGTGAGGGCGGCGATCCGCCGGGCCGCGTCCATCGTCGTGTCCCGGCCGGCCGGTGCGAAGTACACGGCCGAGGTCGTCGCCCGCATCAGCGAGCCGTTGCCCGCGGCGCGCCGGTTCACCTGGAAGTGCACGGCGGCGGCGAGGTCCCAGGGCATCCCGTTGCCGAGCACGTCCTCGGTCTGGAGTCCGATGTCCTTCGGTTCGGCCGCCGACCACCGCTGGAAGCGTTCGAAGATGTCGGGCAGGTCCAGGCCGCCGCACTCCAGGAGTGAGTCGGCGACCAGCACCGCCATCTGCGTGTCGTCGGTGGCCTCTCCGGGATCCCAGCCCCCGCCCCCGCACATCTCGCCGCCGCTGTCCGGGAACCGGGCGGAGAAGGTGCCCGCCTCGCCGAACTCGAAAGGCGCGCCGAGCGCGTCGCCCACCGCCGAGCCGACGACGGCGCCGGCCGCCCGTCGTCGGCGTTCCCGCTGATCCATGCGACTCCTTCGTGGGTCCTGCCGCGCAGGCTACGGCAGGCGGTGCCGGGCCGGACGGGGCGGGGAGCCCGGGACAAACTCGCGATGTATCGCGCTTGTCGGCGTCGCGTACACGCGATATGCTCGGCTGCGGATATACGGGAACGAGGTGAGGGTGATGGCGAAGCGGCGGAAGTTGTCCAATCCGTTGGCGTTGGCGGTGATGGCCACGTTGGGGGAGCGGGCGATGCATCCGTACGAGATCGCGCAGGTGCTCCGGCAGCGGGGGAAGGAGCAGAGCATCAAGATCAATTACGGCTCGCTCTACACCGTCGTCCAGAACCTCGAGAAGCACGGTTTCGTCGAGGTCGCCGGCACCCAGCGGCAGGGCAACCGTCCCGAGCGGACGCTGTACGGGCTGACCGCGTCCGGGCGGGTGGAGATGCACGACTGGCTGGCGGATCTGGTGGCCGTGCCGGTCCGGGAGTATCCCGCCTACGAGGCGGCGCTCTCGCTGATCCTGATGCTGCCGCCGGACGAGGCGGTCGGTCTGCTCAGGGAGCGGGTGGCCAAGCTGGAGATCCAGGTCGCCGCCATCCGCGGTGTGCTCGGCAAGCTGGACGGGGACCTGCCCCGCATGTTCCTCATCGAGACCGAGTACCAGGTGCACATGATCGAGGCGGAGATCGCCTGGACGGGCGGCTTCCTCGCCGAACTGACCGAGGGAACGGTCTCCGGGCTCGCCGAATGGCGGTCCTGGCAGGAGACCGGCGAGATCCCCGGCGAATGGGCGGAGATCGAGAAGCAGGTCGCGGACTCCGGGATCGGCGAACAGTTCCGGGAGCACATGAAAGAACTCTGACGCCGGGACGGCATCACCCTTGTCGACGTCTACTCCGGTGCCCGCTGCGGGAACAGCGGGCACCGGAGGCTTGACCCATCGACCGGACAACCGCGTGAAGCAGGTGCCAGGCGATCCAGGTGCGGCACACCCAGGATAGCCCGGCTCCCTTCCCGCGATCGGTTCGGCAGACACCGAAACACCGATATGCGGAGGCACATCATGACAACCACCCGCGCGCCCGCAGTGGCGGCGCACCACCTGATCAAGACCTATCCCGGCGGTATCACGGCCCTGGACGGCATGGACATCACCGTAGGAGCGGGCACCGTCTTCGGACTGCTCGGCCCCAACGGCGCCGGCAAGTCCACCACCGTCAAGATCCTCACCACGCTCGCCCGTCCTGATTCCGGAACCGCGATCGTCGCGGGCCATGACGCGCTGCGCCATCCGGACCGGGTCCGCCGCGCCATCGGCGTCGTCGCGCAGAAGACCGGCGCCGATCCCGTCGCCACCGGCCGGGAGAACCTGATCCTCCAGGGGCGGCTCTACGGGCTCAGGGGCGCCGAGCTGACCCGGCGGGCCGATGAACTGCTGGACCGTTTCGACCTCACCGAGGCCGCCAAGCGCATGGTGAAGACGTACTCCGGCGGCATGCAGCGCCGGTTGGACGTGGCCCTCGGGCTGGTCCACCGGCCCGAGGTGCTCTTTCTGGACGAACCGACCACCGGTCTCGACCCCGAGGCGCGCACCGCCATGTGGGAGGAGATCTCCCGGCTGGCCGGTGACGAGGGCCTGACGATCCTGCTGACCACCCATTACCTCGAAGAGGCCGACCGGCTCGCCGAGCGCGTCGCGATCGTCGACCGCGGCCGGGTCGTCGCCGAGGGCACCCCCGACGAGCTGAAGGGCGAACTGCGCGGCGACGCCGTCCAGGTGGTGCTGCGGGAGGACACCGGCGCGGTCGACGCCCGGCTGCTGGAGACCGCGCTGTCGGAGTTCGCGGGCGTCCGGGAGGCGGTCGTCGACGGACGCCATCTGCGGGCCCGCGCCGACGACGGCCCCTCCGCGGTGCCGCACGTGCTCGCCGTCCTCGAACGCGAGGGCGCGGCCGTCGCCTCCGTGACCGTGGCCCGGCCCTCCCTCGACGACGTCTATCTGCGGTACGCCGGCCGCCGCTTCGCGGACGCCGACGCCGGTGACGGTGCCCCCGTCCCGGCCACCGCCGGAGGTGCCCGATGAGTACCGCGACCCTGAACCACACCTGGTACATGACGCAGCGCCAGCTGACGGCGATCCTGCGGCAGCCGGCCTTCCTCGTGATCACCCTGGTGCAGCCGGTGATCTGGCTGTTCCTCTTCGGTTCCCTGTTCCGCAGGGTCGTCGAGCTGGGCGGCTTCGGCACCACGTCCTATCTGGACTACCTGGTGCCGGGCGTGGTGGTGATGAGCGCCCTGTCCTCCAGCATGTGGGCGGGGATGGGCACCCTCGAGGAGATCGAACGCGGCACGCTGAACCGCTTCCTCGTGACCCCGGTCAGCCGGGCGGCGCTGATGAACGCCAACGTGGTGCAGCAGGGCATCAGCACCGCCCTGCAGTCCGTGGTGATCGTGCTGCTGGGCAAGCTGGGCGGCGCCACCTACCCGGGCGGTGCCACCGGACTGCTGGTCCTGGTCGTCGCGGCGATCCTGCTCGGTACGGTGTTCGGCGCGTTCTCCAACGCGCTCGGCATGCTGGTGCGGCAGCGCGAGAGCATCATCGGCATCAACACCTTCCTGCTGCTGCCGCTGACGTTCCTGTCCTCGGCCTTCATGGCCGTGACGCTGATGCCGTCGTGGATGCGGCACATCGCCGACTTCAACCCGGTCAACTGGGCGCTCGTGGCGGGCCGTTCGGCGATGGCCGCCGACCCGGACTGGGGCTCCGTGCTCAGCCGCGGGGGTGCGCTGCTGGTGCTGGCGGTGGCCGCGGTGTGGTTGTCCACCCGCACCTTCCACGCTTACCAGAAGTCGGTCTGAGGATCCCGCGTCCGAGGATCCCGCGGAACACGTACGGCCGGGCCCGGGTCATCCGGGTCCGGCCGCCGTGCGTGCGCATCAGGTGTCAGGACGTGCCCGTAACGCCTTCCTGTTCCTGCTCGACCTGCTGGTTCCACTCGCGCTTGGAGGCCTGCCACCCGTCCTCGTCCGCGCCGCGCCGCCAGTAGCCGGAGATGGAGAGCTGCTCACGCTCCAGGCCGCGGTCGATCCGCAGATGGCGCCGCAGTTCCTTCACGAACGTCGCCTCACCGTGCACGAAGGCCTGCGCGGTGCCCGGCGGGAACTCCAGGGCCTGCACCGCCTCGACGAGCGCGGCGCCGATCGGCCGGTCGCCGCGGTGCAGCCAGACGATGTCCGCCTTCCCCGACGGAACGATCGCCTGCTCCTCCTCGGGGCCGGCGACCTCGATGAACGCCTTCGCGAGCGCTCCCTCGGGCAGCCGCTCCAGGGACGCGGCGATGGCCGGCAGGGCGCTCTCGTCACCGACGAGCAGATGCCAGTCGGCGTCCTCACCGGGCGAGTACGCGCCGCCGGGGCCGGCGAACAGTACGTGCTCACCGGGCTGGACCCGGGCCGCCCACGGGCCCGCGATGCCCTCGTCGCCGTGGTGCACGAAGTCGACGGTCAGCTCCACCGCCTGCGGGTCCCAGGCGCGCACGGTGTAGGTGCGGGTGCGCGGCCACTGGTCGCGGGGGAAGTCCCGGCGGACCGTCTCCAGGTCCATGGGCTCGGGGTACGCGACCCCGTCCACCGGGAACTGCAGCTTGATGTAGTGATCGGTGTGCTCGCCCGCGCCGAAGTCCGCGAGCTGCTCGCCGCCGAGCACCACGCGGATCATGTGCGGGGTGATGCGTTCGGTGCGCAGCACGCGCGCCCGGTTGAGCTTCGGGGTCCTGCGCGCCGGACGGTCCGCCATGGACTGTTCCCACCCTTCGTCGGGTAACTCGGGTACCTCACTGCAACTTAGGCAAGCCTAACCGATGGGTGGGCTACGGCGTCAGCCAGATATAGGAGGCGAACCGGCCGGTGGTCTGCTCCCGCCGGTACGAGAACAGCTCCTTCGACTCGATGGTGCAGCGCGGGTCGTGCCGGACCTGCGCCACCCCGGCCCGGGTCAGCTGCCCGGCGATGCCCGCCCGTACGTCCAGCCCTGCTGTGCCCTGGGCGGTGGTGGCCCACGCCTCGGGGACCGTGGCGCAGACCTCCTCGCGCAGGGCGTCGGGAACCTCGTAGCAGGAGCCGCACGCGGTCGGCCCGATGAAGGCGACGACGCGGGCCGGGTCGGCGCCCTTGGCGACCATGGCGTCGACGGTGGCGGGCACGACGCCGGCCGCCGTCCCCACCCGCCCGGAGTGCGCGGCGCCGACGACCCGGGCCACCGGGTCGGCCAGCAGCACCGAGGCGCAGTCGGCCGCCAGCGCGACCAGCGCGAGGCCGACCTCGGACGTCACGACGGCGTCGACCGGCGGCGCGTCGGGACCGAAGGGCGCGGTCACCTCGGCCACCGTCGCACTGTGCACCTGGCGCATGAGCACGACGCGCGACGCGTCGAGGCCCAGCTCGAACGCGGTGAGCCGCCGGTTGCGGCGGACGGCGGCCGGGTCGTCGCCGGTGGCCCCGCCGAGATTCCTGCTGTCGTACGGGGCCCTGCTCACCCCGCCGTGCCGGTCGGTGACGGCGTACCGCACTCGTGGCGCCAGTTCCATGCGCAGTCTCCCTCGGGTCGGCCTGTGCCAGCAGCGTACGGGCTCGGCCGGCGCGGCCCGGAGCCCGGCGGCCGCCGCGGGCTCACCGCGCGGTACGGCCGGCGAGGGCCTCCACCGCGGCGGCGACCGCGTCCGGGTGGGAGATCATCGCCAGATGGCGGGCCCCCGGGATGAGCGTCGGAGCCGGGGCTCCGACGCGTTCGGCGGTCTCGGCCGGGGTCCGCGCGCTGAACACGTCGTCCCGCTCGCCGAAGACGACCGCCTTGGGCGGCTCCACCCGGCGCAGCCCCGCCAGCCGGTCCGCGGACATCCCGGGAACGCCCTCGCCGAGCATGCTCCACAGCGCACCCTCGGCGCCCGCCACCCGCAGCGGCCGCCGCCACTGGTCCAGCCCCGCGCCGTCCAGCCGCGGGCATCCCGGCCCGCACTGGGCGTTGTACACCGTGCGGATCAGCCAGTCGGAGCCGAGGCCGAGCCGCAGCAGGGTGGTGCGGTACGGGTCGATCAGCACGTAGCGCAGCGCGGGCGGCGGGCCCGCGCCCGTGTCGAGGGCGTCGCCGTCGAGGAGCATCACCCCGCCGATCCGTCCGGGCGCGCGCAGCGCGGCCTCGGCGACCATCGCCGCGCCGCTGGAGTGGCCGACCAGGATCGGGCGCTCGCCGGGACCGCCCAGCCGCACGGCGTCGAGGAAGCCCAGCAACTGCTGCGTGAAGTGGTCGACGGTGTACGGGCCGCTCCGTTCGCTGTACCCCGAGCCGGTCAGGTCCAGGGCGTACACCCGGTGGTCGCGGGCGAGCAGCGGGGCCAGCCGCGACCAGGTGCCGGCCGACTCGAACGCGCCGTGCACGAGGACGACCGGCGGGCCCGCCGTCCCCCACGTCTCGTAGCGGGTGTGGATACCGGCCGCCTCCACGTACGTCAGTCCCGGCGGCGGCGCGGCCCGGTCGGAGGTGAGCCCGTTGTACGCGAACGACGCGGCCGTCACCGCGACCAGCAGCGCGGCACAGACCAGCGCGGTACGCCGGGCCCACCGACGCGGCCGGGAGCGGGGCGCGGGCGGTGCCGGTGCCGGCTCCTCCGCGGGCGGCGTCCCCGCGAGGACATCCGGCGCGGGCTCTTCGTTCGTGCGCGTGTGATCCAAGGCGGTTGTCCCGGTCGTCGATGGCCCGGCGGAGGCGGTCCGCCCCGCCGCACCACTCTCGCCTCCGGCCCCGCCCGGCCGCGTCCGGCGCGAGGAGGGGCCGGCCGTACTCCGGCCACGGCAGCCGGTCCGCGGCGCGTACTCCCGGGGGAGCAGCGCCGCGGCCGGGGCCTACCCGTGCAGCCGGACCGGGATCTCCTGCCAGCCGTAGGCGATGAACGACGGCACCTGCCGCAACTCGTCTGCCTTGGCGGCGAGTTGCAGGTCCGGGAAGCGCTCGAAGAGCGCGGGGAGCGCGGTGAGGGCCTCCATCCGGGCGAGCGGGGCGCCGATGCAGCGGTGGACGCCGATACCGAAGGCGAGGTGGTCGTCCGACTTCCGCGCGGCGTCGAACTCGGCGGCGTCCGACCCGTAGTGCTCCGGGTCCTGGCCCGAGGCGGCGTACGTGGTGACGATGGCGTCGCCCGCCGGGATCGTCACGTCCCCGATCGTGATGTCGGACACGGCGAACCGCAGCGGGAGCGAGGCGATCGACGGCGCGACCCGCAGCACCTCGTCGATGACGTTGTCCCAGCCGATCTCGCCGGCGCGGACGGCCGCGAGCTGGTCGAGGTGCTGGAGCAGCGCCACCACGGCGTTGCCGATGAGGTTGACGGTGGTCTCGAAGCCGGCGCCGATGACGAGGAGCAGGGTGTAGAGCAGCTCCTCGTCGCTGAGCCGGTCGCCCTCCTCGTCACGGACCTTGATGAGCTCGGTGGTCATGTCGTCGCCGGGGTGGCCGCTCTTGTAGCCGATGAGAGCGGGCAGCACGGTGCCGATCTGCTGCTGGACGGACGCCGCGTGCTCCGGGCTGGGGTCGGAGGTGTCCATGATGGCCGCGATCAGCCGGCCGGTGTCCTCGCGCAGATCGTCCGGGACGCCGAAGAGCTCGCAGATCAGCTGCATGGGCAGCGGGTGGGCGTAGCCGGTCCGTACGTCGACCGGTTCGCCCGAGGCACCCGCGGCTTCGAGCCGGTCGAGGAGTTCGGCGGTGATCGCCTCCACCCGGGCGCGCATCGCCTCGGTGCGCCGCGCGGTGAAGCTGGGGGCGACGAGCTTGCGCAGCCGGGTGTGGTCGGGGCCGTACGTGGAGAGCATGTTGACCACGCCGACCCAGCCCATGATCCAGCCCCAGGCGGGGTGTTCGCCGATCTCCGGGAAGAGCGACCAGTGCTTGCGCGGGTCCTTGCTGACCCGGGGGTCCAGGATCAGGGCCTTGAGGGTGTCGTAGCCGGTGGGCGCCCAGGCGGGGATGCCGCCCGGCAGTTCGACGGCCACCACCGGGCCGAGGGCGCGCAACCGGGCGCTCTCGGCGGGGATGTCGGCACCGAACGGGTCGATGGCCACACGGGGGGACACGGTCATGCTCGGTCTCCTGGCTGGTCGGGGGTGCGCGGGGTGAAGCGGACGGGAAGCGCCTTCAAGGAGCGGTGGAACGGCCCCGGGCGCCAGGTGAGGTCCTCGCGCGGAGTGGTCGCCGTCAGGTCGGGCAGCCACTGGGTGAGCCGCTCGATGGCCTCCGTGGCGATCAGCAGGGCCGACTGCTTGACGGGGCAGGCGTGCTCGCCGGCCCCCCACGACAGGTGCGAGGCGTCCTTCGGGTGGTGCGTCCCGGCGAACTCCTGCTCCGAGAAGAGCGCCAGCGCGCCGTAGGAGACGACGACGGGCACGGCCGCCTGCACCCACACGCCGTGGAAACTCAACGACTCGCGGGCGTAGAGGATGCCGTAGTTCGCCAGGGGGGTCTCGTACCGCAGCACCTCGACGACGGCTTCCATGACCGGGCGCGAACCGCTGGTCAGCGTCGAGTAGTAGGCGGGGTTGCCGAGGATGCGGGAGAGCGCGTTGGAGACGAGGTTCGCGCTGGGCTCGTGGCCCGCCCCGAGGGTGAGGAAGACCTGCCAGACGACCTCTTCCGGGGTCAGCTCCAGCGGGTGGTCCAGCAGCCAGCTCGTCAGGTCCTCGCCGCGCTGCGCGCTCTTGGCGCCGACGAGCCCCATGACGTAACTGCCGTACTCGGCCTCGCCCTGGGCGGAGTCGGCCCCGCCCTCCATCATCTTGCCGAGCGCCGCTTCGAGCCGCCCGCTCTCGCTGTCCGGCAGCCCGAACAGGTTGTTGAAGATCAGCGACATCAGGGGGCGGGCGAAGTCACCTACGAGGTCGGCGCTGCCCGCCGGGCCGAACCGGTTCACCAGCACGTCCACCGCGCGGTGCACCCGCTCGCGCAGGTCGTGCGGTTCCACCAGGTCGAAGGCGTCCACCAGGGTGCGGCGGTAGCGGATGTGCGCGTCGCCGTCGGAGAACAGGGTGTTGGGCCGCCAGCGCATCATGCCGAGGATCGGCGAGTCCTCGGCGACCGTGGCCTCCCAGGGCCTGGGGTCGTGCGACCAGGTCTCGGGGTCGTGCAGCACCTCCAGCGCGGCGCGGCGGTCGGTGACCACGTACGCGGGGATGCCGGGGCCGAGTTCGGCCCAGCCGATCGGGCCCTGCGCCTTCAGCGTCGCGTAGTAGGCGTGCGGGTCGGCGGCGAAGCCGTCCTCCCACAGGCGCACCGGCGCGGACAGCGAGAAGGTCTCGGCGGGGGCAGGGTAGGGAGAGGGGTTCACCAGGTCTCCGGACGGTCGCGGGCTATCAGGTGCTGGACGAGGGCGAGCAGCGAGTCGATGGAGGAGTTGGCGTCCCGGGCGTCGCAGCTCACCATCGGCGTGCCGGGATCCAGGTCCAGGGAGCGGCGGAGCTGGTCCTCGGTGTAGGACCGCGAGTCGGGGAACGTGTTGAGCGCCACGGCGTACGGCAGTCCCGTCTCCTCCACCAGGCCGAGGACGTCGAAGGAGTCGTCGATGCGGCGGGTGTCGACCAGCACCAGGGCGCCGAGCGCCCCGTAGGCGATGTCCGCCCACAGCGAGCGGAAGCGCTCCTGGCCGGGGGTGCCGAACAGGTACAGCACGACGCCGCCGGCCAGGCTGACCCGCCCGAAGTCGATGGCGACGGTGGTGGTGGTCTTGTCCCGGACCCCGGCCAGGTCGTCCACCTGGACCGAGGCCTCGGACATGTGCTCCTCGGTGTGCAGCGGACGGATCTCCGAGACCGAGTCGATCAGCGTGGTCTTGCCCACCCCGAAGGGGCCCGCCACCAGGATCTTCACCAGGTCGCGGGCGCTGTCCGGCAGGTGCAGGCCGTCGGTGCCGGTGCTGGCGCTACTGCTTGAGGGCGCGGAGGCCATCGGCCACTCTCTTCAACAGGTCGGGGTCGTGCAGGGCGGCCGGGGGTACGGGCGGGCGGGCGCTCACCAGCCCCAGGTCGATCAGATCTGCGGCGAGGACGCGGACGGCGGAGACCGGCAGTTCCAGCAGGGCCGCGGCCTCCACCACGGTCAGCGAACCGCCGTTCAGGACCTTGAGCAGCGCGTGCCGGGCGGCGGGGAGCCCGTCGGGGACGTGCTCGTCGCCGGTCAGCAGCGAGAGACGCTCCAGGCTGTTGCGGGTCGGTCGCGCCACCCCGCCGGTGGACAGATACGCGGGGACCAGGGGGCGGCCGCTCCGGCGGCCCGTCATACCGGAGAGCCGCCATCGATTCCCCGGGGCGCGGCGGCCATCGCCTTCTCGCCGAGCCGCGCCACCTGCGAGTGCACCCGGTGGGCGAGCAGGTCGAGCCGTACCTCCGGGTCGCCGAAGGCGGCCACGACGGTGCCGTGCGTGGTGGGCGCGACCAGGATGTAGCCGTGGTCCGACTCGATGACGATCTGGCGGATCTGCGCGTCGTTCCGGTCGGCGAAGGCCGCGGCGGCGGCCCGGCACGCACCCTGCACCGTGCTGGTGATCGCGGCGGTGCGCTCGGCGGTGGCCTGGGACAGTTCCGCGGAGAATCCGGAGACCAGCCCGTCCCGGGTGAGCAGGACGGCCGCCCGGACGTGCGGGATCTCCAGGATCGGGTCGAGCACCCACGCCGTGTCACCGGCTTCTCGGCTGGTCATCGCGCGTCGTTCCCTTCGGTTTCGAGTGCGGATCGGGCGGCGGCGGTGCCGGACTGCAGGGCTCCGAGCGCGGCGGCCGCCTCCTCGGGGGTCCGCTCCCGGGCCCGCGGCGCGGCCGGCGCGGCCGGCTCCTCGGGCCTGACGTGGGCGGTCGCGGCATCGGCGCGGACCCGGCGGCGGCGCTGCGGCAGGACCTCGCCGTCCGGCGCGGGCTCGTGGATGACGGCGGGGCGCGCGGCGACGGGAGCGGCCGGCAGCGCCTTGGCGTGTGTCACGCGCTCCGCCGGCGCCTCCGGGCGGGTGGAGCGCGGGGTGCTGGCCGCGGGCGGCCGCTCGGCCGGGTCGATCTTGCTGAGCAGGTGGTTCTTGACGAGCAGAACCGCGCGGACGCCGCCGTAGGGCGACGGCGACGACAGGTCGACGGCGAGGTCGAACTTCCGGGTCAGCTGGCCGATCGCGGCCAGCCCCATCCGGGGCGGGTCGCCCAGCTCGGACAGCAGGATCGGGTCGCGTCCCGCCACCATCCGCTGGGCGTAGGCCCGTTCGTCCGTGGCCATGCCGACCCCGGAGTCGTCGATGGTGATCGAGACGCCGTGGTGGGCGCGTTCGAGGTGGACCACGACCTCGGTGTCCGGGGCGGAGTGCCGCAGCGCGTTGTCGAGGAGTTCGGCGACGATGATCGCGACGGGTTCCACGGCGTGCGAGACGAGCGCCATGCCCGGCTCCAGGTGGTTGTTGATCTGCACCCGGTGGTAGCCGACGAGCCGGGACTGGCCGCCGGTCACCGCCTCCACCAGGTGGGACTCCTCGCGGGCCAGCCCCACCCAGGCCCCGCACACCACGGCGGTGACCTGCGCGCGCCGCAGCGACTGCTCGTTCTCGTGGTCGAGGGCGAACAGGGTCTGCGACAACTCCGGGTCGTCGTAGTGCTCCTGCATGCCCCGCAGCACGTCCTGCAGCCGGTACAGCCCGGCCTGGATGTCCCGGGTGGCGCCGCGCATGCCCGCGCGGGCGGCCGCGTCGACCCGCCGGCGTTCCTGCGCCATGGCGGTCAGCAGTCCGTCCAGGATGCTGTCCAGGCCCGCGCCGACCGGGGTGCCGTCGACCTCGGGGTGGAGGGGTCCCGGCACCTGGATGTGCGGGTGGGCGGCGCGGGTGGCCTCGGCGGGCATGCGCTGGTTCGCCAGGTGGACGATCTCGGCGGTGAACGCGTCGGAGGAGCGGCCGAGTTCCTGCCGGGCGCCGTCCAGATGGGAGCGCAGGGCGGCGATCTCCTCGCCCTGCCGGGCCTGATGACGGCGCGAGCGCAGCAGCCCGCCCCCCAGGACGAACGCCAACACGGTCCCGGCGGCCAGGCCGCCGGCGGCCAGGTCCGGTATCTCGATCATCGAATGGACCTCAGGGAGATCAGGGAGCGAGGGAAGTGGTGCGGATCCGCCCCGAAAGCGGATCCGCACAGTACACACCGCGACCGACCGGTCCCGCACTGTTTTGGGAGAAGATCCTTTCGAATTTGGCCGACTGGGGACATGTTCTGTCCGAAGTGTCGGACTGCGCCTCGAAGTTGTTACCCAGCGGTCGGGGCTCCGGACCTAGTGGGCCTCGTCCAGCGCGGCCAGCAGGCGCATCAGGGAGCCGCCCAGGCCCCACTGCTCGGCGAGGGATTCGAGGACCTCGGGGTCGGCCGGCTCGTGGGGGAGGGCCGGGTCGAACGCGGGAAGGGGAACGTCGGGGGCGACCGTGACGACCTTGGGGGCGACGTCCAGGTACGCCGAGGCCTGCACGATCCCCTTGCGCTTCGCGGGCGTGAGCTTGGAGACCGGGTCCGCGGCGGCACGCCGCACGCCCGCGAGGTCGCCGTACTCGTTGATGAGCTGCGCCGCGGTCTTCTCGCCGATGCCCTTCACCCCCGGAAGGCCGTCGCTGGCGTCACCGCGCAGCGCCGCGAAGTCGGCGTACTGGTCGGCGCGGACACCGTAGCGTTCGCGGATGACGTCCTCGGTGATGAGGTCGCAGTCGCCGACGCCCTTGCGGGGATAGAGCACCCGCACGCCGCGGGCGTCGTCGACGAGCTGGAACAGGTCGCGGTCGCCGGTGACGATGTCCACCGACCACAGGGCCTGGCCGGCGAGGGTGCCGATGACGTCGTCCGCCTCGTAGCCCGCGACGCCGACGCGCGCGATGCCGACGGCGTCGAGCACGGCCTCGATGACGGGCACCTGCGGGGAGAGTGTGTCGGGGATCTCCTCGGTGTCCGGACCCGACGCGCCCTCGGGCGCCTCCTGCGCGACGCGGTGCGCCTTGTAGGAGGGGATGAGGTCGACCCGCCACTGCGGCCGCCAGTCGGCGTCCATGCAGGCGACGAGCTCGTCGGGGCTGTGGTCGACGACCAGGCGGGTGATGAAGTCCAGCAGTCCGCGCACCGCGTTGACGGGCGTCCCGTCGGGTGCCTTCACCGACTCCGGGACGCCGAAGTAGGCGCGGAAGTACAGGCTCGCGGTGTCGAGCAGGAGCAGCTTGTTCGGGCGCGCGTCAGTCACGCGGCCAGCATGGCACGCCCGCGGCGGCGGATCCCGTGGCGCTGCTGTGGGGCACGGGGTGAAAGGTGACCTGAGTCACCGTTTGGTTTGGTTCGGCCGATCGCGGGCAGCGGCGGGTCTTGAAGTGAGCGACCCACAAGCGGGGGCTGTGCGTCGCTCTTCCTGCGAGCCGTGAGGTATTTGTGTCGAGGCTGCAAGTCGAGCATCTGTACAAGGTCTTCGGGCGACAACCCGAAGCAGCGGTCCGCCGGCTGGAAGCCGGTGCGGACCGGGACGAGCTGCGTGAGGACGGCGTCACAGCCGCCGTCATCGACGCCTCGTTCGAGGTACAGGAGGGCGAGGTCTTCGTCGTCATGGGCCTGTCCGGGTCGGGCAAGTCCACTCTCCTGCGCACGCTCAACGGGCTCCTTCCGCCCACGGCGGGGCGGGTCCTCTTCGACGGCCAGGACCTCACCGCCCTGAACGACACAGAACTGCGCCGCGTGCGCTCGCACAGCATCAGCATGGTCTTCCAGCACTTCGCGCTCTTCCCGCACCGCAGCGTGCTGGAGAACGCGGCCTACGGCCTCGAGGTGCAGGGCGTCGCCCGCGCCGAGCGCGAGCGCCGGGCCGCCGAGGCACTGGAGCTGACCGGACTCGGCGGCTGGGAGAAGTCCTGGCCCGACGAACTGTCCGGCGGTATGCAGCAGCGCGTGGGCCTGGCCCGCGCGCTCGCCACCGAGGCCCCCGTCCTGCTGATGGACGAGGCGTTCAGCGCGCTGGACCCGCTGATCCGCCGCGAGATGCAGCAGCAGCTGGTGGACCTGCAGAAGACCCTGCGCAAGACCATCGTCTTCATCACGCACGACCCCCACGAGGCGGTGCGCCTCGGGAACCGGATCGCGGTCATGCGCGACGGCCGGATCGTGCAGAACGGCACCGTCGAGGAGCTGCTGCTGCGGCCCGCCGACTCCTACGTCGCCTCCTTCATGGAGGACGTGGACCGCGGCCGGGTGCTGGCCGACGTGGGCGCGAGCCCCTCCGGTACCCCGGGCAAGACCCTCGGAAAGGAGTCGGCCGGTGCCTAGACTCCGCCTCGGCGACTGGATAGACAGCGCCGTCACCTACCTCCGCGACCACTTCGCCTGGCTCTTCGACATCATCACCGACGTCGTCTCCGGGATGTACGACGGGCTGGACGCCGTGCTCGGCGCCCCGGCACCGCTGCTGCTCGCCGGGATCCTCGCGATCCTCGCCCTGTGGCTGCGCGGCCCGACCGCGGCCGTGCTCACGTTCGCCGGTTTCGCGCTCATCGACTCGATCCAGCAGTGGGACCAGGCGATGGCGACGCTGTCGCTGGTGCTGGTCGCCACGGTGATCACCATCGTGCTCGCGATCCCGCTCGGCATCTGGGCGGCCCGCAACCGCACCGTCAGCGCGATGCTGCGGCCGGTCCTGGACTTCATGCAGACGATGCCCGCCTTCGTCTACCTGATCCCGGGCATCTTCTTCTTCGGCGTCGGCCAGGTGCCCGGCGTCATCTCCTGCATCGTCTTCGCGATCCCGCCGGGCGTCCGGATGACCGAGCTGGGCATCCGGCAGGTCGACGGCGACCTCATCGAGGCCGCCGAGGCGTTCGGCACCACCTCGCGCAACATCCTGCTGCGGGTGCAGCTGCCGCTGGCACTGCCGACGATCATGGCCGGCATCAACCAGGTCATCATGCTGGGCCTGTCCATGGTCGTGACCGCGGGCATGGTCGGCGGCGGGGGCCTCGGTGCCTCGGTCTTCACCGCGATCAGCCAGGTCAACATCGGGCTGGGCTTCGAGGGCGGCATCTCCGTCGTCATCCTGGCCATGTACCTGGACCGGATGACCTCCTCGCTCGGCACCCGGGTCTCGCCGCTCGGCCGCCGCGCCACCGCGGCCCTGACGTCGCTGCGCGGCGCCAGCATCTGGAACTACCGGCCGCAGACCAGTGTCGCGATGGTCGGCGTGATCGTCCTCGCGCTCGTCGCGGGCGGCATGAACATCTTCGGCGGCCCGGCGGACACGAACACCGCCGCCGCGGGCAAGAACGTCGGCAACGGCCGGCCGGTGAACATCGGCTACATCCCGTGGGACGAGGGCATCGCCTCCAGCTTCCTGTGGAAGGAGGCGCTGGAGCAGCGCGGCTACGCGCCCAAGCTCTCGCAGTACGACGTCGGCGCGCTCTACACCGGGCTGTCCGCCGGGAAGCTGGACTTCCAGACCGACGCCTGGCTGCCGACCACCCACCAGCCGTACTGGGACAAGTACAAGGACACCCTGGACGACCTGGGCTCCTGGTACGGCCCCACCTCGCTCGAACTCTCCGTCCCCTCCTACGTCAAGGGCGTCGAGTCGCTGGCGGACCTCAAGGGCAAGGGCAGCCAGTTCAAGGGCCGGATCATCGGCATCGAGCCGGGTGCCGGCATGATGAAGACGCTCAACGAGAAGGTCCTCAAGCAGTACGGCCTGGAGGGCGAGTACCAGGTCACCACCGGCAGCACCGCGAGCATGCTCGCGCAGCTCGACCGGTCGCTGAAGGCCAAGGAGCCGGTCGTCGTCACCCTGTGGTCCCCGCACTGGGCCTACAGCAAGTACGACCTGAAGAAGCTCAAGGACCCGCAGGCCGCCTGGGGCGCCGGTGACGGCCTGCACACCCTGGCGCACAAGGGCTTCGGGGCCAAGGAGCCGCAGGTCGCCCAGTGGCTCAAGGACTTCAAGCTCACCGAGGCGCAGCTCAGCAGCCTCGAAGCGGCCATCCAGGACGCCGGGCAGAACCACGAGCAGGACGGCGTGCGCGCCTGGCTGAAGAAGAACCCCGGCCTGCTCGACAGGATCGCCCCGGTGAAGAAGGCCGCGGGCGACACCCCGGGCAAGGACGCCGGAGCCTCGCCGAACATCGGCTACTTCCCGTGGGACGAGGACATCGCCACCACGTACCTGTGGCAGGCGGTCCTGCAGCGCCGCGGCTACAAGCCGAAGATGGCGCAGTACGACGTCGGCTCGATGTTCACGGCCATGGCCGACGGGCAGGTGGACGTCGAGTTCGACGGCTGGCTGCCGGTCGCGCAGAAGCAGTACTGGGACAAGTACAAGGAGAACCTGGTCGACCTGGGGGCCTGGTACGAGAAGACCTCGCTGGAGATCGCCGTCCCGTCCTACGTCAAGGACGTGAAGACGCTCGCCGACCTCAAGGGCAAGGCGGGCCTCTTCAAGGGCCGGATCATCGGCATCGAGCCCGGCACCGGTGAGATGAACCTGCTCAAGAGCACGGTGCTGCCGGCGTACGGCCTCGACAAGGAGTACCAGGTCACCACCGGCAGCTCGCCGAGCATGCTCGCCGAGCTGGAGCGGGCCTACGCGAAGAAGGAGCCGGTCGCGGTCGTGCTCTGGACCCCGCACTGGGCCTACAGCAAGTACCAGCTGACGAAGCTCGCGGATCCGCAGCAGTCCTTCGGCGCGAACAACCAGATCAAGACCCTCGCGCACAAGGACTTCCCGGAGAAGTTCCCCGAGTTCGCGGGCTGGCTCAAGAAGTGGCACATGACCGAGGCGCAGCTCGGCAGCCTGGAGCAGCAGATCCAGGACGCCGGCCAGGGCCATGAGGCGCAGGGCGTCGAGAAGTGGATCGCCGCCAACCCGGGGATCGTCGACGCGATGGCGCCGGTCGCTTCCTGAACAGACCGCCCGGCGCGCGCGACCTGACGCCGCGCGCGCCGGGCTCCGACCACGCGCCGTACGGTAGGCCGGTGACGAATCGTCCTGCCGTACGGCGCGTGGTCTCGCTGGTCCCCTCGCTCACCGAGGCGGTGGCCGGGACCGCCGCCGGGCTGCTGGTCGGCGCGACCGACTGGTGCACCCACCCGGCCGGACTCGACGTCACCCGGATCGGCGGGACCAAGAACCCGGACACCGCCCGGATCATCGCCCTCGCGCCCGACCTCGTGATCGCCAACGAGGAGGAGAACCGCGCGCCGGACCTCGCCGGACTGCGGGCCGCCGGCGTCCCGGTCCTCGTCACCGAGATCCGCGACCTCGACCAGGCCTTCGGCGAACTCCACCGGGTGCTGGTCGACGGCTGCGGTCTCGACCGCCCCGGCTGGCTCGACGAGGCGGAGGCCGCCTGGCGCGCCCTGCCCGTTCCCGGCCGCCGGCTCCGCGCGGTCGTCCCGGTCTGGCGGCGGCCCTGGATGGTCCTCGGCCACGACACCTTCGCGGGCGACCTGCTCGCCCGGCTGGGCGTGGACAACGTGTACGCGGCGCACGCCGACCGCTACCCGGCGCTCCCCGTCGGGGAACTGCGCGCCGCCGGCGCCGATCTGGTGGTGCTGCCCGACGAGCCGTACGCCTTCACCGCCGAGGACGGCCCGGAAGCCTTCCCCGGCCTGCCCGCCGCCCTCGTCGACGGCCGCCACCTCACCTGGTACGGCCCCTCCCTCAGAACCGCGCCTGCCGTGCTCGGCGAGGCGCTGCGAGCAGCGTTGCGTTGACCTGGGCCTTCTCGGCGTGGCCCAGGACCGGCTCAGCCACCGGAGTCGTCCGGGCCGCCGGACCGTGGTCCCCGACCGGGAGTTCCGGTCCGGCGGCGGGTCCGTTCAGTCCCCGGGCCGCTCGGGCGCCAGCAGCTCCCGGAGTTCGTCCATCGCCTCCCGGAGCCGGTCGGCGAACGTCCGCATCTGCGCGGCGACCGCCAACGGCGTGCTCAGGTAGAGGTTGAACCGCTCGGGAAGCAGCACGTAGGCGACACCGATGCACTGGGTGCTGGTCGACCCGAAGCCGAAGTACTGGATATTGACGGACGGCGCGCTGCTCGTGCTCAGGTAGTCGTCCCGCATGATCGACCAGCCCGGCGTCCGGTACAGCGCGGGCTGCTCGGTCACCCCGAGCTCGGCCCCCCGCCGGCGCTGGATCAGCTCCAGCTCCCACAGGTGCTGCTCCGGCACCTGCCCGGTCTGGCACGCCTTCGCGCGCGCCACATGGGCCTCGGCGGCTGCCCGGAACGCGGAGCGCCGGGCGTCCGCGTCCGCTGCCGGGTCCTCCATCGCCGCCACGAAATCCACCATCTCGGTGGTGACGACGCGCATCGCCTCGGTCCGCCCGTGGCGGTACTGCCGGGTGGCGATCGACTCGTACGTGGCGCCCAGGTGCCCCTTGGCGCGCTGGTGGGCGAGCTGGTAGGCGGCCTGGACGAACGCGTCCGGCGAGACCCCCAGCACCTTGGCCGCGCTGCTGCCGAAGTCGGCGAACGACAACGTGCTGGTCGCGGTGTTCTCCCCGTAGGCCGTGAACGCGTCGGCGGCGGAGCGTGCCTGGTCCCGCAGTGCGTCGTCCAGTTCGAACACGATCGGCTCCAGTGCCGGCAGCCCCTGGGAGCGGGCTCCGGACTGCCGGGACTGCTCCTCGGCCGGGGTGTTGAGCAGGGCGTCGGTGAAGGTCAGGATCGTGGTCCCGTCCAGCTCGCAGTGCTCGACGTTGATGCCCGCCCGTCCGTCGGCGAAGACGACGAAGGACACGGCCTTGTCGAACCAGCGGTTGCCGCGGCCGCCGTACAGCAGCTGGTCGCAGGCCTCCTGGACGTCCGCCGGGGCGAAGTCCTCCAGGGCGACGCAGAACAGCGCGGTTTCGACCTCGTCGAGGGCGGCGGCGTTGCGGGGGTGGCAGGCGAGAAGGGACTCCCGGGCGGCCGCCCACTCCGCGCGGGCCATGGTGGTGAGGTGGCCCACCGAGGTGTCCGCGTCGGCCGGGCCGGCCTTCATCACGGCACGCAGCCCCGCCCGGATGTCATCCAGGCTGTGCGGGACACCGTCCGGACCCAGTATGTCCAGCCGGAACATGCCGCCCCGGAAGAACACCACGACGTGCCGGGCCTCGGACGGGCCCGGCCACTCCGCGGTGTAGGGGGCGCGGACGGTGTCCTGCCGCAGGCCGGGGATACGCGTGGTGGAGAAGAGGAACTTGTTCTGCACCATCGACTGAGCTGCTCCGCGCTGCACCACCGGTGGAATCAGCGCCTGATCGAGCTGCCGCTTGTAGTTCAGGGCCCCGGCGACGAGCCCGGCCGCCCGCTCCACCTGCGCCTGGCCGGAGTCCTGGAACAGGAAGAAGAAGTTGGCGTTGAGGGCGATCCGGTCCCGGCGGCCCAGGTACCGGTAGGGCCAGAAGGTGTCGAGCCAGCTGTGCACGCCCTCCGTGGCGTCGTACTCCTCCAGCGCGGCGTGCAGCACCCTGCCGGGGCCACCGGGCCGGAGGAAGGCGGCGACCTCCGCCTCGGTCGCCGCCCGCTCGTCGGCGGTCAGCAGCGGCGTACACCAGGCGAGAAACCTCTCGCAGCTCGCATCCAGCGTGGGCAGCGGCACGCGCGGGAGGCTGTCCTCCTGGGCGAAGGTCGCGTTGCCTGACGCATCCTGGCTGGTCTTCAACTCTGCTCTCGATTCGAATCGTCGGTACCTGCGATGTCGTACGGCCGGGAGAGGTGGAGCTGTGCGTACAGCCAGCCTTCCGCCTCCAGGCCCCGTGAATCCACCCCCGCGGCCGACATGCCGTCGAGCACGCGCGCCTGCTCCTGCGGGGAGGCGAACCGCCGTTGTCTGAACACCTCGTCGACGCGGACGGTCCGGTAACCCAGACCCGCCAACGTGCGCTCGACGGAGTCGAACGGGAACATCCGCAGCACGAAGTGCGCCATCCAGGGCCGGCGGCCGCCCTGCGCCCGGACGACTCGCGTGAGCGTCCGCTCGGTGACGTAGCCGACGCAGCCCGTCGAGATCACCAGGTCCGTACCCGAGAGCTGGGAGCGCTGTCGCGGTGTGGGCTCGTGCTCCTCCAGGTCGGCGTGGACCACGTCGTCGAGGAACCCGGCGTCACGAGCGTAGGACAGCGCGCTGCCGGAGGTGTCGAGGCCGACGAAGCGGATCGCCTGCGGGGGTTGGCGTGACCGGGCCAGCTCCCGGTCGCGGGCCAGCAGGGCCTCGCGGCTCTCACCCGCACGCTCCTCGTCGCCGTAGCGCGCGTACAGCTCGTCCATGGTCGCGTCGTACTTCAGCAGGGCGGCGTTGATCCCGTACGAGCAGCCGATGTCCAGCACCTTCGGTACCGCGACGTGCTGGGAATCCCGGTACTCCGTGATGATCTTGGAGAAGTAGGGCTTGGCCTGCTGCGGAACGCCGTAGTCGAGCGGGCGCAGCGCCCTGAAGTAGGTTCGCGGATCGGGCTGGTCGTAGATGTGGTCGAGTGAGACTTTTCCGGTCACGTCGAAACGCACAGGGCTTACTCCTCCGTGGGATCGCGCAGGGGAAACGGCCTACGGTGACTACGCGTTCTCGCCGCCCTAAGTCGTGTCTTCAAATCCCCGTCTGGCCGACGGGGTCTGGTACGCACGCTCGCGGCGTTGTCGTCGGTCGCCGATGCTCCGCATGGACTCCCTCCTCCGCCTTGCGATCGCACGCACCAGACCCCGTCGGCCCCGCCCTCCGGGCGGACGACGCCTATGTGAAGACACTCCCTAGTCCAGGAGCCGGTCGCCGCGGACCGCCCGGCCCTCGGCCGCCAGGTGCTCGGGCAGCACCCGGCCGAAGAGCTGCCGGGTCCGTTCCACGCTTCCGATGACGCCGGGGCGCTCGCTGTAGGCGAATATCGCGGAGTGGCGCGCGACCTCGCCGCGCACCGGGCTCACCCGGTGCAGCGAGTAGCGCCCTTTGAACAACTGCAGGTCACCCGGTTGCAGGGGAAGGCGCCGGGTCAACCGCTCGCCCCGGCCGTCCACCACATCCCGGACGTCGTCGAAATTCTCGTCCTGTGCGGTCCGAATGTTCGGGCAGTACTCGAAGACGCCGCCCGTCTGCGCCTGCTGGGTGAGCATGCTCACGGTGAACTCGTTGGTGTCGAAGTGCCAGGGGTGCTCCAGGCCCGGCGCGATGACGTTGAGAACCAGCCCGGACAGCGGGTCCGCCAGCTCGTGCAGCTCCGGCAGTGCGAAGCAGCGGGCGATGAAGTGCTGGAACACCCTGTCGGAGTAGAGCCGGCTGATGAGGGAGTCCGCGGGGATGCGGTCCCGTGCGACGAACGCGTTACCCCGCTCGAAGGGCTTCCGGCCCGGATGGTCCTCCGGGAGCGCCGAGTCCACCGCGATGTTGTAGACGTTCACCGTCTCGACGTCGTGGTGCGCCCGGGGGGCGATGGCCGAGCACTCCTGCCGCAGCACATCGCGCAGCGACGGGAGGATGAAGTCCGGCAGCACGGTGCAGCCGAGAGTCGACAGGTCGCGCCGGGCACGGGCAACCACGGCCTGTCCCGGGGCGCTCGCGAGTTCCGACAGGGGATAGCGAGCCGTGTCGACCACCTGATCAAGCGTCAGGGACGGTAAAGGGCGCATGTGATCCCGTCAGTAACTCGGCTTGTGGGAAGGGCACTTGAAGTTCCCACAGTGGCGCCGTGTTGTCTGTGACGCGTCACACTGCCCGGCGGTGAGCTCCGGCAGGCGGGTGCGGAGGCGCTGCGAGCAGCGTTCCGTCGAGCAGACCGCGGGCCGTGCGCGTGCCGGCGACCGCCCAGGCCGCCACGAGGACGGCGTACAGGCCGGTCGCGAGCCATGCGAAGGCGTCGAGGCCGGTGTGGTGGGCGAGTCCCGCGGCGCCGGTGACGCAGGTGCCGACGGGGAAGGTGAAGGCCCACCACGTCATCGCGAACGTCATCCCCCGGCGCGCGGCGCGCACCACCAGCGCGGCGGCCAGGGCCAGCCACAGGAGGGCGAAGCCCATCACCGGCACCCCGTAGAGCACGGCGAAGCCGCTCATGGCCGCCGCGTACGGGGCCTGGACGACGCCCGGTGCGGCGTCGGCGAGCTGGTTGACGGCCGTCGTGGACTGGCCGAGGGGGCCGAGGACCAGGAAGAGGGCGGGGGTCAGCGCGATCGGCAGCGGGCCGTGCTGCACGAGCCGGCCCCAGATCAGCGGCAGCATCACCAGGGTGCCCAGCAGGCTCAGCCCGAACATCGCGTAGCAGCCCAGCAGCATCGCCTCCCGGCCCTGCCCCGCGGGCAGGTGCGGGACCAGCGCGGGCCCGAGCGCGGCCGACACCATCGGCGCGACCACCGGCAGCAGCCAGACGGGAGAGGCGCTGCCCGGCTCGACGCGGTGCCGGGTGATCATCAGATACGGGACCGCCGCCGCGATCAGCAGCCCGCCGGCGGTGCCCGCCGTCCACAGCGCCGCGTCCAAGGCGATGGCGGCGGTCCGCCCGATCAGCGGGGAGCCCACGCTCAGGGCGCCGCCGCCCACCGCGAGCAGCGCCATCGGCAGGCAGCCGTAGAAGGGGGCGACGGCCGGGTCCATCAGGTGCAGGCGGGCCTGGTCGCCGTGGCGGAGCCAGTGCGCCGCGCGGGCGGCGAGCAGCACGGCCAGCAGGACGGCGGAGAGCGCCCAGACGGCGGTGCAGACGGTGGGCAGGCCGGGGACGCGCAGCGGAAGGACGGCGCCCGCGCCGGCGACGATGGCGGTGCCCATCACGGCGGCGTACCAGTTGGGTCCGAGGTGACGCAGGGCGCCGGAGCGGATTTCCAGGTCGTGGAGAGCGCGGGCCCGTACGGGGGCGAGGGTGGTTGCCATGCTGTCCACACTCTCCGCCCGCGGGCCCGGCCGGAAGGCGGCGCCTGCCTATGGGGGCATAACCTGGGCTTATGAGCACAGCGAGCGACACCGGTGACCGCGTCCCCCGGGCGGGCCTGGCCCACCGGGTGCCCGACCTCGGCGCGATGGAGCTGCTGCTGGCCGTCGCCCGGCTGGGCAGCCTCGGCCGGGCCGCCCGTGAGCTGGGCATCAGCCAGCCGGCCGCGAGCAGCCGGGTGCGGGCCGTGGAGCGGCAGCTGGGGGTCGCGCTGGTGAACCGCTCGCCCACCGGGTCCACCCTCACCGACGCGGGCGCGCTCGTCACCGAGTGGGCGCGCCGGGTCGTGGAGTCGGCGGAGGCGTTCGACGTCGGAGCGCGGGCGCTGCGCACCCGGCGCGACTCGCGCCTGCGGGTCGCGGCGAGCATGACCATCGCCGAGTACCTGCTGCCGGGGTGGCTCATCGTGCTGCACGGCCGGCACCCCGACACCGCCGTGTCACTGTTCGCGGGGAACTCGACCGCCGTCGCGGAACGCGTCATCAGCGGTGGCGCCGACCTCGGCTTCGTCGAGGGTCTCGACGTGCCCGGCGGTCTGGACGCCGCGGTCATCGCGCACGACCGGCTGGTCGTCGTGGTGGCGCCGTCACACCCCTGGGCGCGGCGGCGCAAGCCGCTGTCCGCGGCGGAACTCTCCGCCACCGCCTTCATCCTGCGCGAGCAGGGCTCGGGTACCCGCCAGGTGCTGGACGCCGCCCTCGCGGGGCACGGCGGCCTCGCCGTGCCGCTGCTCGAACTCGCCTCGACCACCGCGCTCAAGGGGGCCACGCTGAGCGGCGCGGGCCCGGCCGTGCTCAGCGAACTGGCGGTGGCCGACGAGCTGGCCGCCCGCCGGCTGGTCGAGGTCCCGGTGGACGGCATCGCGCTGGAACGCGTCCTGCGCGCCGTCTGGCCCACCGGACACCGCCCGACGGGCCCCGGCCGCGACCTGCTGTCGCTCACCCGCCGGCCGGCGTGACAGCGCGTACGGCCCGACGCCCGGATTCGGCCAAGCCGGTCATGTGACCTGCCTGTAACCGCCGTACTTACGGGATTCTCATGCTGTGGCCTTAGGGTGACGGCCGTGACGATGACGACCCCTCCCGGCTGGTATCCAGAGCCCGGGCACACAGGCAACGGCCCGGCCCTGGAACGGTGGTGGGACGGCACCGCGTGGAGCGAGTACACGCGGACCGCCCTGGCCCCGGCGGACCAGGCGGCCCCCGGCAGTCCGTCCTACGCGCCCTACCCCGGTGCGGGCGGGCCGGACCGGCCCGCCCGCAGGGGAGGGGTGATCGCGATCGGCGTCGTCGCCGTCCTCGTCCTGGTCGGCGGTGTCGTCGGCGGCGTCGTCATGCTGAAGGACAGCGGCGGTGACAAGGGCGCGGACCAGGCGGCCCCGTCCGCGAGCGCGCCGCGCACCCCGGGCGACGGACCGAGCGGTGCGCCCGACGCTCCTTCGCAGGGACCCGAGCAGGCGCCCAAGACCAGTGGCGTCGTGGTGGACGCCCTGGACAAGATCAGTCTGCCGATCCCGGCCGGCTGGCAGGGCAGGGCGAGCGCCGGCGGCGCGGGGCTGACCATCGGCGGCTACCCGTGCGTCGCCGACCCCACGCAGAACTGCGTGCGCGGCGGCGTGTTCTCCGTGCCGGCCGCGGTGGCCAAGCTCAAGAGCACGACGCCGGAGGCGGCCGCCAAGGAGGACATCGCGCCCAACGCGGAGCAGTCCTACTCGGGCGGTCTCACCTCCCACAAGGAGCTGCTGTCGCAGCCGGTCACCGTCGCCGGGCAGCAGGGGTACCTGGTGCGCTGGCAGGTCGTGACGAAGGTCGGCGACGACGGCTACGTCCAGTCGCTCGTCTTCCCGTCACCGTCCGACCCGAAGCAGCTCGTCCTGGTCCGCTACGGCTTCGACATCAACGCCCAGGCCCCCGGGCTCGACGTGATGGACCAGATCACCAAGGGCATCAAGGCCGCCACCGGCTCCGGCACGGGCGGCACCGGCGTCTGAGCGCCCGACCGCCCCCGCCGGCGGCGGGGGCGGTCACAGGAACGTCTTGCCCTCGCCCCGGTAGGTCGGCACCGTCGCGGTGACCCGGTCGCCCTCCACGAGCTGCAGCTCCGCGAAGCGCTCGCACAGCTCCCCGGCCTTGGCATGCCGGAACCACACCTTGTCGCCGATCAGCAGATCGTCCGCGGGCGATCCGATCAGCGGCGTCTGCACCTCGCCGGGACCCTCCTGCGGGTCGTAGCGCAGGCCCTGCGGCAGGTACGGCACGGGCAGCCGGTCGGCGCCCGCGGCGCCCGACGCCGGGTAGCCGCCGCCGAGCACGGTCACGATGCCCACCCCGGGGCGGCGCACCACCGGCTGCGCGAACAGCGCCGCCGGACGCCCGTGGAACGACGTGTAGTTGTCGAACAGCCGCGGCACGAACAGTCCGGAGCCCGCCGCGATCTCGGTGACCGCGTCCTCCGCCGCCGTGTGCTGCACACTGCCGGTCCCGCCACCGTTGACGAACTCCAGCTCGGGGGCGACGGCGCGCACCGCCCGCACCACCTCGGCCCGCCGGGCCGCCAGTTCCCTGCGCGCCGCCGACTGCATCAGCCGGATCGCGCGCGAGCGCAGCGGCCGGCCGGCCAGCGAGTCGCCGACGCCGGCCACATGACCCTCGTACGCCATGATCCCGACCAGCCGGAACCCGGGCCGGCGGGCGACCGCGCGGGCCAGCTCGGCCAGCTGGGCGGGCTCCCGCAGCGGCGAGCGCAGCGCGCCGATGCGCACCCGGCCGCCCAGCATCCGCAGGGAGGTGTCGAGTTCCAGGCAGACCCTGACCCGTTCCGATCCGCCGCGGCGGGCCGCGTCGATCAGGTCCAGCTGGGCGAGGTCGTCGACCATCACCGTCACGGCGGCGGCCAGCTTCGGATCCCCGGCCAACTCCGCGAAACCGTCGCGGTCGGCGGACGGGTACGCCAGCAGCACGTCCTCGAAGCCCGCCCGCGCCAGCCACAGCGACTCGTCCAGCGTGAACGACATGAGGCCCGCGAACCCGTCACGGGCCAGCACCCGTTCCAGCAGCGCCCGGCACCGCACCGACTTGGACGCCACCCGGATCGGCTTCCCGCCGGCCCGGCGCGTCAGATCGGCGGCGTTGGCGTCGAAGGCCTCCAGATCGACGATGGCGACCGGGGCGTCGAGATGGGCGGTGGCCCGGTCGTACCGGGCGCGGTCGGCTGCGGGATCAGACATGCGCGCAGCTTGCCAGACCGCGACTACCGAGCGGTAGGGGTCTCGGGACACCCACAGGTTCCGAGCGGTACGCGGCGGCCCGGCGGCGCACCGGGGGAGCGCCGGGTCGGAACATCCCGGTACCGCCGGATCTGCGCGGCCCGGCGGCGGCGCACGTCCCGCAGTACCCCTCGCGACCTGCGCCGTCCCCGATCCACCGCATTGCCGGAGCCCGTAGAGTGGCGCCCTGACCGTTTCCGACGCCGGGCGGCGCCCGTTCCGCGGGCGGGATCCGGCGTCCCGGGCGGGCCACCTCCCGGCGGCAGCTCGGCGGACACGGGCTGGGCCGCGTACGGACCTACACGAGGGAGCGCCGGTGAGCACGGGGGTCGAGAACGGACCGGGGCAGCCGTCCCCTCCGCAGCCGCCCGCGTTCCCCGCGCTGTACCCGACGACTCCGCCGCGGCCCGTGCACCGCCCCGCCGCCCGCGAGCCGATCGCCGCCCGCCGCCCGCAGGACCCGCCGCCCGCAGCACCGACCGTCCCGCCGCCGCCCGGCACGCCACCCCCGCCGGCCGCCGCCCCGTCACCGTTCCTGTCGCGGCACCCCGCACCTCCGCGCCCTCCCGTGCCACCACCGCCGCAGCGGCACACGTGGGAGGGCCCGACGCCCCGACCGGTCCCCCCGGCCGCGCCGTTCCGGGTCCCCGCGCCGCCCGCCCGCCCGCCGCGTACGGCCGGCGGCCGGACCGCGTCGGCGCTCTGCCTCGTCCTGGGCCTCGGGCTGTTCACCGGTGCCGCCACCGGCGCGCTGATCAACCACGACCCCGCCGCGGCCGGACCGGCCCAGAGCGCCTACGCCCGCGCCGGCGAACTGTGGCACAGCGTGCCGGTCGACACCCTCCTGCCGCCCGTCGTGAGCCGGCCGGGCGCCGGGCCCGGGGGCGCCGACCGCACCTACACCCGGATCGGGGTCGCCCCGGCATCCGGCTGCGCGGGCGCGTTCGACCCGCTGCTGGCCAAGGTGCTGGCCCCGGTGGGCTGCGTCCAGGTGGTGCGCGCCACCTACGTCGACGCCACCTCCAGCCGCGTGACCACCGTCGGCCTGCTGGTCACCGGCGGCGACGCCGCCGGCATGAGCGCGCTGAACCGTCGTTGGACCAGCGAACACCTCGGCTCCCGGACGGATCTGATGCCCCACCCGGTCGCGTTCCCCGGCACCGCGGCGGCCTCGTTCGGCGACGCGCAGCGGGCCAGCTGGACGGTGAACGTCTCCGCGACCCTCCCCGTCGTGGTCTACGCGGTGAGCGGCTTCGCGGACGGCCGCCGGGTCGCCGAACCCCAGCCGGCCGCCGTGGCCACCGCGCCGGGCGCCACCTCCGCCCCGGCCCAGGCCGGCCTCGGCACCGACGCCCTCGTCCTCGCCGCCGACCTCGACGCCCGGCTGCGCAAGAGCGTCACCAGCGACGCCACGTCCGCCCGGGAGGCATCGTGAGAAACTCCGCCGCCCTCGGGCGTACCGCCGCCGTCGCGCTGGCGGCCCTGCTCGCCGTGCTGCCGGCCACGTCCGCGCGCGCCGACTCGATCCGCGACGCGGAGTGGACGCTGGACGCGATGCACGCCCACGACGCCTGGCGCACCAGCCAGGGCGCGGGCGTCACCGTCGCCGTACTGGACACCGGCGTCGACGCCACCCACCCCGACCTGGCGGGACAGGTACTGCCCGGCAACGACCTCATCGGCTTCGGGGCCGGGCCCGGCGACAGCACCTGGGCCAAGCACGGCACCGGCATGGCCGCGATCATCGCCGGCCACGGCCACGGCCCGGGATACTCGCAGGGCGTCCTCGGTATCGCGCCCCGCGCCAAGATCCTGCCGGTCCGGGTGATCCTGGAGGAGAAGGACCCGCGGCGCGACGAAGCCCGCTCGAGCCGGGGCAAGGCGGTACCGGAGGGGATCCGCTGGGCCACCGACCACGGGGCCGGCGTCATCAACCTGTCGCTCGGCGACGACAGCGCGACCGCCGCGCCCACGGCGGACTACGACAACGCGATCCAGTACGCCCTCAACAAGGGCGTGGTCGTCGTGGCGTCGGCGGGCAACGGAGGCGAGCAGGCGGACCGGGCCTCGTACCCGGCCGCCTACCCGGGAGTGATAGCCGTCGCGGCGGTGGACCGGGTCGGCGCGCACGCCTCGTTCTCCACCCGGCGCTGGTACGCCTCCGTCTCGGCGCCCGGGGTCGACGTGATCCTGGCCGACCCCAACCGCAAGTACTACGAGGGGTGGGGGACCAGCCCCGCCTCGGCGTACGTCTCCGGTGCGGTGGCCCTGATCCGCTCCGTCCATCCGAAGCTGAGCCCCGCGCAGATCAAGACGCTCCTGGAGAGCACCACCCGCGAACGCCCGGCCGGCGGGCGCAACGACGCGGTCGGCACCGGTCTGGTGGATCCGGCCGCGGCGCTCAAGGCGGCGGCCAAGCTCGAACCCCGGACCGAGGCGCCGGCCCCGGCGCCCTCCGCGCGGCGGTACTTCGGAGCCGGTCCGACGATCACGCTCTCACCGGCCGCGGACGCCGGCGGTCTCGGCGACGGCGTGGCGATCACCTGCGCACTGCTGGGCGGCGTCCTGGTCGCCGCGGCGGCACTGCTCTGGTTCCGCCCCCGCCTCGGCCGCCCGAGGCGCCGGGGTACGCACGGCATACCTACCTGAACGCCCCCACCGCCGCCTGCGCGACGTCCTCGGCCAGGGCGATGCCCGCGGCCTGCGTGAGGTGTCCGCTGGACAGGACCGCGACGAGGTAGGTGTTCCCGTCCGCGGCGACCCGGCCGATGCTGTTGATGTCCCACCGCCCGGTCGTGGTGCGCCGCAGCCAGCCGTTCTTGAGCGCGGTGTCGGACGCCGTCTCGGCGGCGGCCGTGACCCCCCAGTCCTGGCCGACGGATATCCGCTCCATCAGCCCCCGCAGATACGCCCGCGAGCCGGCGTCCAGCGGCGGGTCGTCACCGAACACCGCCCGCAGCAGCCGCAGCTGGTCCGCGGCCGTGGTCCTGGTGAGCCCCCACAGGTCGCCGTCGCCGCCCACGGTCCCGGTCAGCCCGAGCCGTTCATTGGCCTCGGCGAGGCCGTCCGCGCCGTCCACGGCGTGCCACAGGGCGGTCGCGGCCTCGTTGTCGCTCTGCTCGATCATGACGGTGGCGTACGCCTTCTCCTGGGCGGTGAGGTCACGCCCGGCGTCCTGTGCCCGCAGCAGCAGCGCCGCGAGGATGTCGACCTTGACGATGCTCGCCGTGTCGTACGTCCCGTTCCCGTACACCGCCTGCGCGCCGGACGCGGTGTCCAGCACGGCGACGGAGAAGTCGGCGGCGGTCGCGCCTGCCACCGCGCCGAGCGCGTCGCTCAGCTGCTCGTCCCGGTCCGCGATGTCCACGCTCCGCGCCCCCTCCCCGGCCGGCTGCTCCGTACCCGTCGAGGATGCCGCGGGGACGGCCGGACGCGCCACTGCCCCGGCCGGCGGCCGCGCCATCGCGTGGACGCCCGCTATGACCCCGCCACCCGCCAGTACGACGGCCGCGATGGTCGCGATGATGGCGGTACGGCCGGTACGACGGGTCCGGTGCCGGTTCTGAGCTCGCATTCCTTCGAGCATGGGGACCGAATCTGCGCGCACTCTGAGACGCGGATGAACAACCCGTAAGAAAACGGGCGGGACGCCGGGACACAGCCGCCAACGGGTGCCGGCCGGGTCCATATACGCTGCTCAGCGTGTCACTCAAGAATATCCCCGACCCTGGCTTCGCGGACGACGACGGTTCGGCCGACGCGGCGCTGGCCGCCGCGCTCGCCGCCTACGCCGCGGACGGCCGGGCCGAGCCCGGCGTCCTCGCCGCGCTCCCCGGCGCCCGGCTGCTGGTGCCCGTCGTCGCCGTCCTGGGGGAGGCCGAGACCGGACCCGACGGCCTGCGCCGCGAGAAGACCAGCGACATGGCGGTGCCCACCATCGAGGCCGCCGACGGACGGCGGGCACTGCCCGCCTTCACCTCCGTCGCCTCCCTCGCCCGCTGGCGCCCCGACGCCCGCCCGGTCGCCGTACCGCTGCACCAGGCACTGCGGGCCCTCGCGCACGAGAAGGCCGACACCCTGCTGATCGACCTGGCGGGACCGGCCCCGTACGCCCTCACCGGCCCGGCGCTGCGCGCCGTGGCCGAGGGGCGCGAGCACGTGGAACCGCTCGCCGATCCGGAGGTGCTCGGCGCGCTGCGCGCGGCCGTCGCCGCGGAACCCGGTGTGCTGCGCGCGTACCTGTCCCCGGCGGGCGACTCGGACGGCACTCTCGGCCTGGTCCTCGCCCAGGGCGCGGCCGTGGCCGAGGTGGCCCGGCGGATCGCGACCGCGCTCTCCGCCGACGAGGTGCTGCGGGCCCGGCTGGTCCGCGGGCTCGACCTCGCACTGCTGGGCGCGGACGCCGAGGTGTCGGGCACTCCGCTGTTCGCGCGCTGAGCGACCCGGCCCGGCCCGGCCGCCGGGCGGTCGGCGTCCGCGCCACGTTCCGCCGTTCGCCGAAGTGTGCGATGCGCCCCAGGGACAGAGAATGCGAGGGCGGGCGGATGAAGCACGCATACGGGCGATAACGGATATACGGAGGCTTCATGGACAAGCGGACAGTGACCTGTGAGTTCCTGGGCACGCTGCTGCTCGTCTTCTTCGCCGTCGGTTCCGCGGTGCTGGCCGGGGAGTACATCGGCACCCTCGGCATCGCCCTGGCCTTCGGCTTCATGCTGCTGGCGCTGGCCTACACGTTCGGCCCGATCTCCGGCTGCCATGTGAACCCGGCCGTCACCCTCGGCATGCTGGTCGCCGGGCGGATCAACGTCAGGACGGCCGTCGAGTACTGGATCGCCCAGCTGCTGGGCGCCATCGCCGGGGCCGCGCTGCTCTTCCTGGTGGCCAAGCAGGTGCCGGGGCTGCGGACCAGCGGGGCGTTCGGCACCAACGGCTACGGCAGCCGGTCCGCGGTCGGCATCAACACCGGGGGCGCGTTCGTCGTCGAGGTGGTGCTGACGTTCCTGCTGGTGTTCGTGGTGCTCGCCGTCACGCACAAGGTGGCCGTGATCGGCTTCGACGGTCTGCCCATCGGCCTCGCGCTCGCCGTGGTCCACCTGGTCGGCATTCCGCTGACCGGTACGTCGGTGAACCCGGCGCGCAGTCTCGGCCCGGCCCTGTTCGCGGGCGGGGCGGCGCTGTCGCAGCTCTGGCTGTTCATCGTGGCGCCGCTGATCGGCGGCGCGCTGGCGGCGCTGGTGCACCACGTGACCCATCCGCCGCAGGCCGCCCGGCACGGCGGCCTGCGGGTGGACGACCTGGCCGACCGGACCGCCGGCGTGGCCGACGACCCGGGGCCGGACAAGCCGGGGCCGGACAAGCCGAAGGCGACCTGACGCGCTCGCGCCCGGCCGCCCCGGTGGTCCCGTCCGTGCCCCCGCCTCGGCTGCAGGGCTCGGCTGGAGGGCTCAGCTGTAGACGGGCCCGGTGAACTTCTCGCCGGGGCCGTGGCCGGGCTCGTCCGGCACCAGGGAGGCCTCGCGGAAGGCCAGCTGCAGCGACTTCAGGCCGTCCTTCAGCGGGGCGGCGTGGTAGGTGCTGATCTCCGGCGCGCCGGCGGCGACCAGGCCGGCCAGCGCGGTGATCAGCTTCCGGGCCTCGTCCAGGTCCTTGTGTTCCGGACCCTCCTCGGCGAGGCCCAGGTTGACGGCCGCCGCGCTCATCAGGTGGACCGCTACCGTGGTGATGACCTCGACCGCGGGGACGTCCGCGATGTCGCGGGTCATCGCGTCGAAGTCGGGGCTCTCGTTCTCGTCACTCATGGCCCTCACGATAGGCGACCGCCCGGCAGGGGGACGCGACGGGTGCGGTCGGGTACCGCGCGCCGATTACGGGCTTCCCCAGGTCACTGGTATGCTTGCAAATCGACCGGTCGGACACACCTGTGCCCGGCCCACAAGTGGAGGCTCCGATCTCCCACCCGACCGACCGAGAGGTTGGCGGGTCCGGTCAGGCAGCGTTCTCCGGTGGATGGTTTCCCCCGGAGGCCGAACGCGCTGCCCGATGCGCCCCGCGGTGTTCCGTGGCGGTGCTCCCGGTTTTGAGGAGCTCTGCCTGTGACCTGTATGGGGCGTTTTTTGCGTTCTGTTACAGGGGTCGGACGACCAGACGTTACGCGGCTGTCCGCCAGGCGGCCGCGTGGTGCAACCGAGGAGGCCCCATCAGCGCCGAGCCCCGCATCGTCGAGCCTCGCATCAACGACCGCATTCGCGTCCCCGAGGTGCGACTCGTCGGTCCCAGTGGTGAGCAGGTCGGCATCGTGCCGCTTGCCAAGGCCCTGGAGCTTGCGCAGGAATACGACCTCGACCTGGTCGAGGTCGCAGCGACCGCACGTCCGCCCGTGTGCAAGCTCATGGACTACGGGAAGTTCAAGTACGAATCGGCCATGAAGGCCCGTGAGGCGCGCAAGAACCAGGCGCACACGGTCATCAAGGAGATGAAACTCCGGCCGAAGATCGACCCGCACGACTACGACACCAAGAAGGGCCACGTCGTCCGCTTCCTGAAGCAGGGCGACAAGGTCAAGATCACGATCATGTTCCGTGGTCGCGAGCAGTCCCGCCCCGAACTGGGCTTCCGACTGCTGCAGCGGCTGGCGTCCGACGTGGAGGAACTCGGCTTCATCGAGTCGAATCCGAAGCAGGACGGCCGAAACATGATCATGGTTCTCGGTCCTCACAAGAAGAAGACCGAAGCGATGGCCGAAGCCCGCGAGGCAGCGGCCGTCCGCAAGGCCGAGCGTCAGGGCTACGGCTCGGACGACGACTCGGAGGAGCAGGACGAGTCCGTCGACGGCACCGTCGAGAACTCCGAGGCTTCCGATGAGTCCGCCGAGGCGCCCGCCGCCGAAGCGCCGGTCGTCGACGAGGCTGAGAAGCCCGCTGACAAGCCGGTCGAAGGCAACTGAGACCGCGTAGGACCCCGGAGCACCGTTCCGGGATGGAAGACAGTACTGACGCTCTCCGTCCGCACCTGTGGCGGACGGGAGGGCCAGCGACGAGGAGACTACGGCGACATGCCGAAGAACAAGACGCACAGCGGTGCCAGCAAGCGCTTCAAGGTCACCGGCAGCGGCAAGATCATGCGTGAGCGCGCCGGCCGTCGTCACCTGCTCGAGCACAAGCCGTCGAGCAAGACGCGCCGCCTCGCCGGCACGGTCGTCCTGGCCAAGGCCGACACCAAGAAGATCAAGAAGCTTCTCGGTCTGTGACAGCCGCGCCCCATCGTCCGTGAGGACGCCGAGGGGCGCGACGTCCAACCGGGATCCCATCGCTTTCGGCCCGCGTGAGTCCCCCCGCGGTCCCCTACAAGGAGTTATCAAGTGGCACGCGTCAAGAGGGCTGTAAACGCCCACAAGAAGCGCAGGGCAATCCTCGAAGCGGCGAAGGGTTACCGCGGTCAGCGCTCGCGCCTGTACCGCAAGGCCAAGGAGCAGGTCACCCATTCCCTGGTCTACAACTTCAACGACCGCAAGAAGCGCAAGGGCGACTTCCGTCGGCTGTGGATCCAGCGCATCAACGCCGCTGCCCGTCAGAACGACATGACGTACAACCGCCTCATCCAGGGTCTGAACGCCGCCAACATCGAGGTGGACCGCAAGATCCTCGCTGAGCTGGCCGTCAACGACCCCAACGCCTTCGCGGCGCTGGTCGAGGTCGCCAAGAAGGCGCTGCCGACGGACGTCAACGCGCCCAAGGCCGCCTGAGAACGACGCGACGGGGTACTGCCGGGGTCGCCCCGAGTGATCCCCCCGCAGTCCCCGGACCCGCAGGCTGAGCCTGCGGGTCCGTGTGCTGTCCCGCGCCCAGGGCCTGTCCGGCCGAACGCCACCTTCCCGGATCCACCCCAGAAGCGAGCACTCCGCATGGCGAGCCCCGAGCCCGAGCTGACCTCCTTGCGATCCCCGCGTGTCACGGCGGCCCACCGCCTGGCCAAGCGCAGCTTCCGCGGCAAGGAGCGACGGTTCATCGCCGAGGGCCCGCAGGCGGTCAGGGAGGCCATCGGCCACCCCGGTGGCCCCGCCGGACGCACCCTCGTCGAGCTCTACGCGACCCCCGAGGCCGCCGAGCGCCATGCCGGCATCGTCGCGGCCGCGCGCGCGATCGGGGCCCCGGTGCTCACCGCCACCGACGAGGTCGTCGCCGAGATCTCCGACACCGTCACCCCGCAGGGCATCGTCGGCATCTGCCGCTTCCTGGACTCGCCGTTCGAAGAGATCCTGGCGTCGGGACCCCAGCTGGTCGCGGTCCTCGCGCACGTCCGCGACCCCGGCAACGCCGGGACGGTGCTGCGCTGCGCGGACGCGGCCGGCGCCGACGCGGTGATCCTCACCGACGCCTCCGTCGACCTGTACAACCCCAAGTGCGTCCGCGCCTCGGTCGGCAGCCTCTTCCACCTGCCCGTCGCCGTCGGGGTGCCCGTCGAGAAGGTCGTGGCCGGTCTGCGCGCGGCGGGAGTGCGGCTGGTCGCCGCCGACGGAGCCGGGGTACGGGACCTGGACGCCGAACTCGACGAGGGCACCATGGGCGGCCCCACCGGCTGGATCTTCGGCAACGAGGCCTGGGGCCTGCCGGAGGAGACCCGCGCGCTCGCGGACGAGGTGGTGCGCGTTCCGATCCACGGCAAGGCCGAGAGCCTCAACCTCGCAACGGCCGCCGCCGTGTGCCTCTACGCCTCCGCCCGGGCGCAGCGTGCGCCCGGAGGGTGCCGCTCCGTCACATCCAGCTAGTAGGGTTGCGGCCCGGGGGAGCCCTGAGAAGGGGGGTGCGGGGATGGACGTCGCGGCTACCGGGAGCACCACGCGTGCCACGCTCGCGGACTGGGCGGCGGGCCTGGGCGAGTACGGCCTGACGCCCGACGACCTTCCCGACGGACTCGTCGTCGCGGACGAGGACGGCCGGGTCATCTGCTTCAACGCCGCCGCCGCCCGCATCACCGCGCTGCACCCGGCCGACGTGCTGGGCGCGCCCATCGAGCGGGCGCTGCCGCTGGAGGACCTCGAAGGCCGCCGCTGGTGGTCGCTGACCGACCCGTACCAGGGGCTCGCGATCAGGGTGGGCCAGCCGGAACGGAACCTGCTGCTGCCCGGCGGCCGTGAGGTGCTGGTCTCCGCGCGGTATGTGCGCACCCACCCGACCGGGCCGGTCCGCCGGCTCGTCGTCGCCCTGCGCGGCACCGAGGCGCGGCGCCGCACGGAGCGCAGCCACGCCGAGCTCATCGCCACCGTCGCGCACGAGCTGCGCTCGCCCCTCACCTCGGTCAAGGGGTTCACGGCCACCCTGCTGGCCAAGTGGGAGCGGTTCACCGACGACCAGAAGAAACTGATGCTGGAGACCGTCGACCAGGACGCCAACCGCATCACCCGGCTCATCGCGGAGCTGCTCGACATCTCCCGGATCGACTCCGGCCGCCTGGAGGTGCGCCGGCAGCCGATCGACGTCGCCGCGATGGTGCTGCGGCACGTGGAGTCGCACGTGGCCGCCGGGCAGTCCAGGGAGCGCTTCCGGATCGACGTCACCCAGCCGCTGCCCGCCCTGTGGGCGGATCCCGACAAGATCGACCAGATCCTCGGCAACCTGCTGGAAAATGCGGTGCGGCACGGCGAAGGACAGGTCACCATCGAGCTGGCGCCCTCCTTCCTGAGCGCCCCCGACAAGGACCGCGCGGAAGGTACGGCACTGACGGTGAGCGACGAGGGCCCCGGCATCCCCGAGGAGTCGATGAGCCGCGTCTTCACCCGCTTCTGGCGGGGGAGCAAGCGCGGCGGCACCGGCCTGGGCCTCTACATCGTCAAGGGCATCGTCGAGGCGCACGGCGGGACGATCGCGGTCGGCCGCGCTCCCGGCGGCGGCGCCCAGTTCCGATTTATCCTGCCCGTCGGGGCGCCGGCGTTCATGGCCTGAGCCATGGCCCTTCCGGTCCGACGGGCGTGACCGGCCCATCAGCGCGGCCCCAGTAGACTCGGACCCTTGGCTTGTGTCCGGTCGGGCAGGCCGCTCACAGCACCCAATTCGGAACGGGAAGAGATGTCGGCACCGAACAAGTCGTACGACCCTGTCGAGGTCGAGGCACTGAAACCCGAAGAGATCGAGCGCATGCGGGACGAGGCGCTCGCCGCCATCGCCGCGGCCGCCGGCCTCGAAGAGCTGCGCGAGGTCAAGGTGGCGCACACCGGCGACCGCTCGCCGCTCGCGCTCGCCAACCGTGAGATCGGCGCGCTGCCGCCGCAGGCGAAGGCGGAGGCCGGCAAGCGCGTCGGCCAGGCCCGCGGCGCGGTGAACAAGGCGCTGGCCGGCCGGCAGGCCGAGCTGGAGGCCGAGCGCGACGCCCGGGTGCTCGTCGAGGAGGCGGTGGACGTCACGCTGCCCTACGACCGCGTCCCGGCCGGTGCGCGGCACCCGCTCACCACGCTCTCGGACCGGATCGAGGACGTCTTCGTGGCCATGGGCTACGAGGTCGCCGAGGGCCCCGAGATCGAGGCCGAGTGGTTCAACTTCGACGCCCTGAACTTCCCGCCGGACCATCCGGCCCGTGAGATGCAGGACACCTTCTTCGTCAAGCCGCTGAGCGGCGGCTCCGAGACGGACGCCGCCGAGTCCGGCGTGGTGCTGCGTACCCACACGTCCCCGGTGCAGATCCGGTCGATGATCGACCGCGAGCCGCCGGTCTACGTGATCTGCCCCGGCCGGGTCTACCGGACCGACGAGCTGGACGCCACGCACACCCCGGTCTTCGCCCAGGTCGAGCTGCTCGCCATCGACGAGGGCCTGACCATGGCCGACCTCAAGGGCACGCTGGACCACATGGTCAGGGCGCTGTTCGGCGGCGACCTCACCACCCGGCTGCGGCCCGCGTACTTCCCGTTCACCGAGCCGTCCGCCGAGATGGACATGCAGTGCTTCGCGTGCCGCGGCGAGTCGGCCGTGAACCCGGACCGCCCCTGCCGGACCTGCTCCTCCGAGGGCTGGATCGAGCTGGGCGGCTGCGGCATGGTCAACCCGCGGGTGCTCACCGCGTGCGGTGTCGACCCCGGCAGGTACAGCGGTTTCGCCTTCGGTTTCGGCATCGAGCGGATGCTGATGTTCCGTCACAGCATCGAGGACATGCGAGACATCATCGAGGGTGACGTGCGTTTCACCCTTCCGTTCGGGATGGAGATCTGATGCGGATCCCGCTTTCTTGGCTGCGGGAGTACGTCGACCTGCCCGCCGGCGAAACCGGCCGTGACGTCCAGGCCAAGCTCATTTCCTCCGGCCTCGAGGTCGAGACCGTCGAGCAGCTCGGCGCCGGCCTGACCGGCCCGCTGGTGGTCGGCAAGGTCCTCACCATCGAGGAGCTGGAGGGCTTCAAGAAGCCGATCCGCTTCTGCACGGTCGACGTCGGCACCGCCAACGGCACCGGTGAGCCGCAGGAGATCGTCTGCGGCGCCCGGAACTTCGCCGTCGGCGACAAGGTCGTCGTGGTGCTGCCCGGGGCGACGCTGCCCGGCGACTTCAAGATCGCCGCGCGCAAGACCTACGGCCACACCTCGCACGGCATGATCTGCTCGGCCGCCGAGCTGGGCATGGGCGACGACCACGACGGCATCATCGTGCTGCCGCCGGAGCACGAGGCCGGCACCGACGCCATCGCGCTGCTGGAGCTCGTCGACGAGGTGCTCGACATCGCCGTCACCCCGGACCGGGGCTACTGCCTGTCGATGCGCGGTGTCGCTCGCGAGACCGCCATCGCCTACGGGATCTCGCTGAGCGACCCCGCGCTGCTCGACGTGCCGTCGCCGAACGCCTACGGCTACCCGGTCAAGGTGGGCGACCCCGTCGGCTGCGACCGCTTCACCGCCCGCACCGTGGTCGGCCTCGACCCCGAGGCCCGCTCGCCGATCTGGCTGCAGCGCAGGCTGCAGAAGGCCGGCATGCGGCCGATCGGCCTGGCCGTGGACGTCACCAACTACGTGATGCTGGAGCTCGGTCAGCCGCTGCACGCCTATGACCGGGCCCGGGTCGACGGCCCGATCGGCGTCCGCCGCGCGCAGCCCGGCGAGAAGCTCACCACGCTCGACGGCGCCAAGCGGGTGCTCGACGCCGAGGACCTGGTGATCACCGACAACAGCGGTGTGATCGGTCTGGCCGGCGTCATGGGCGGCGCCAACACCGAGATCGCGGACGCCGTGCGCGACGAGACGACGGGCGAGGTGCGCGGCACCACCGACGTCGTCATCGAGGCCGCGCACTTCGCGCCGGTCGCGATCGCCCGCACCGCCCGCCGGCACAAGCTGTCCTCCGAGGCGTCCAAGCGCTTCGAGCGCGGCACCGACCCGCAGGCCACGTCCGCCGCCGCACAGCGCACGGCCGACCTGCTGGTGCTGCTCGCGGGCGGCACCGCGGAGCCGGGCGTCACGGAGGTCATCTCCCCGTCGGCCCCGCGCTCGATCTCCATCCCGGCCGACCACCCGGACCGCGTCGCGGGCACCGAGTACGGCCGCGAGACCGTGGTGCGCCGGCTGCAGGAGGTCGGCTGCGACGTCTACGGCTCCGACGAGCTCGTCGTCACCGTGCCGAGCTGGCGTCCGGACCTCACCGACCCGAACGACCTCGCGGAAGAGGTCATCCGGCTGGAGGGGTACGAGAACCTGCCGTCGACGCTGCCCAAGCTGCCGTCGGGCCGCGGTCTGACCGGATCGCAGCAGCTGCGCCGCCGGGTCGGCCGCGCGCTGGCCGGCGCCGGCTACGTCGAGGTGCAGAACACGCCGTTCCTCGGCGAAGCCGCCTTCGACCAGCTCGGCCTGGACGCGGACGACGCGCGCCGCCGCACCGTCAAGCTCGTCAACCCGCTCTCCGACGAGGAACCGGCGATGCGCACGACGCTGCTGCCGGGGCTGCTGGGCACGCTGCGCCGCAACATCGGACGGGGCGCGCACGATCTGGCCCTGTTCGAGACCGGCCTGGTCTTCCGCCCCACCGGCGACGAGTCGGCGCCGCCGCGGCTGCCGGTCGACCGCCGGCCCACCGACGAGGAGATCGCGGCCCTGAACGCCGCGCTGCCCGAGCAGCCGCGCCGGGTGGCCGTCGCCCTGTCCGGCGCGCGCGAGCAGGCCGGCGTCTGGGGCAAGGGGTACGCGGCGAGCTGGGCGGACTCCGTCGAGGCGGCACGCACCGTCGCCCGCGAGGCCGGGGTCGAGCTGATCGTCCGCCAGGACCAGCACGCCCCGTTCCACCCGGGCCGCTGCGCGGCGCTGCTCGCCGTCGTGGAGGGCGAGGAGATCCTGGTCGGCCACGCCGGTGAACTGCACCCGCGGGTCCTCAAGGCGCTGCACCTGCCGGACCGGACCTCCGCCATGGAGCTCGACCTGGACCGGGTGGAGCGGGCCTCCTCCGGTCCGGTGCCGGCGCCCCGGGTGTCCACCTTCCCGGTGGCCACGCAGGACGTCGCCCTGATCACCGACGCGTCCGTACCGGCCGCCGAGGTGGAGGCCGCACTGCGCTCCGGCGCCGGTGACCTGCTGGAATCGCTGCGGCTGTTCGACATCTACACCGGTGAGCAGGTGGGCGAGGGCAGGAAGTCCCTCGCCTACGCCCTCCGCTTCCGGGCCGCCGACCGCACGCTGACGGCCGAGGAGACGACCGCCGCCCGCGACGCCGCCGTCGCCGCGGCCACCGCGGCCACCGGCGCGGTCCTGCGCGGCGCGTGAGCGCCAGGGCCTGACCGAACGCCGATGGGGCGCACCCGAATCTCCGGGTGCGCCCCATTTCGTCGGTCCTGGCCCGGTCAAGGGCCGCGAACCCGGGCCTACTCACGGGATTCCGGCCGGTCCAGGATGCGCAGCCAGCTGCCGTCCGGCTGACGGCGTGCCACCTGGGCGCGGCCGCCGGTGCCGTCGGCGGAGCGGGTCGCGGTCAGCGCCAGATCGCCGTTGACCAGTGTGGGCAACGGGTCTTCCAGCGTGAAGCGCGGTGCCTGCCGCAGCAGCTGCTCGATGACGCCGCGGATCGCCTCCCGGCCGACGGTCTCGCTGCCGGGCGGGAATCCCAGCACGGCGCCGGGCTCGTAGAGCGCGGCGACCCCTTCGGCGTCGCCCGCGTTCGCCCGCTCCACGAAGAGCCGGGCCAGGTCCTCGGGGTGTGCGGCGGCTTCTCGGGTGGTGGTCATGGTGTTCGCCCTCCTCGTGACGTTCGCCGGATGATGCGTTCCTCCTTCTCAGGGTGCGGCGCTCGGAGGCAGAAGTCGAAGACATAGATCGTATGAGGGACAGAAGTATGCGTTATGCGTCAGCGCCTGTCTGTGGCACGGGGTTTCTTCGCTCGATCGAGTGATTCTGTAGGGCGGGCCGTCGCGCGTGAGGTATGGATCGACAGAATCGGTCACGACGCGGGGCCCGTTCCTGTGGAGGCGTACCGTCGCCCACCGCGCCAACGGCTGCGAGGGGGAGCCGGCGGGATGATCCGTATCAGAGCAGTTTCCGGGGTGCCCGGCCTCCCGGCCGTCCTGCTGTTCGTGCTGCCCGGCGTCTGGTGCGGGCTGGTGCTGGCGGCCGCGTCGGTGGCGCCCGGGGTGCGGCTGCTGCCGGCGCTGGCGGTGGCACCCGCCATCGCGTGCGTGGGCAGCGGCCGGCGGCAGTGCGTGCTGGCCAGCGGTGCCACGGCGCTCGTCGCGCTGATGTCCGAAGCCGTGGGACAGAGTGCCCGCGAGGCGGAGGAGAGCCTGGGGACCGCGGTGGCGGTCCTCGCCGTGGTGGGCCTCTGCTTCTGGATGGCCGGCCGCCGGGCGGGGATGACCGCGGAGCTGGAACGCACCCGGGAGATCGCCGTCGCCACCCAGCGGGTGCTGCTGCGGCCACTGCCGGCGCGGGTGAACGGCTACGCCGTGGCGGGCGAATACCTCTCGGCCAGCGAGGGCGCCCGGGTCGGCGGCGATCTGTACGAGGTGCTGGCCACGCCGTACGGGCTGCGCGCGGTGCTCGGCGACGTCCGGGGCCACGGCCTGACCGCGATCGACTCCGTCGCCGCGCTGCTCGGCGGTTTCCGCGAGGCCGCGCACGACGAACCGGAACTGACCGGGGTGCTGGCCCGGCTGGACCGCTCGCTCCACCGCCACCTGCGGCAGCGCTCGTGCGCCGAGCACCCGGCGGTGGCGGACGCCGAGTCGCAGAACCCGGTCGCCGAGGAGTTCGTCACCCTGCTGCTGGTGCAGCTGGGCGACGACGGGACGCTGGAGAGCGTCAACTGCGGTCATCCGCAGCCCTATGTGGTCGGGCCCGACGCGGACGGCGAGCGGCCGCGGCCGCTCGCGCTGGGGGAGCCGCTGCCCCCGCTGGGCCTGCTGGACGACGCCGACCGGGCAACGCCGGCCCACCACGGCGTGCTGCTGCCCGGCCAGGCACTGGTGCTCCACACCGACGGACTGCAGGACGCCCGCAGCACGTCCGGGACGTTCTTCCCACTCCCCGAAGCCATGGCGGCCGCGGCCGCCATCGCGCGGATCGGCGGCGCAGTGGCCGCAGCACCCCTCGCCCGCGCGCTGAGCGCCGCTGCCCTGCGGCACACCGGCGGACGGCCGACGGACGACATAGCCCTGCTCGTCCTGCACCGACAGGCGGCACCCCTCCCGCTGCGGCACCGTCGCGCCGCACTGTCGGGAACGCCGCGCCACTGACGTGGGGAGCGTCCTACCAGGAGAGGCCCGACAGGCGGAGGTTCCGGCGCACGGCCGGCAACGCCGCGGTCATCGCCGCCGGCGCGGCGCCCGCGTCCAGGTCCAGCGCGGTGAACGGGGCGGACTCCGTCAGGTGCAGGGCGCGTGACATCGCGGGGCGGGATGCCTCGGTGCGGGACGCCGCGGGCACGAAGAAGCAGTGGTCGGGGTCCGGTGCGGCCGGCAGGCAGGCGTCACAGCACCAGACGGGGAAGTCGCCGCCCTCACGCGGGCGCAGCGTGCCGACCCGCGTCGTCCCGGCGCCGCTCGCCGCGCAGCGGAAGCATGTACCGGTCACGGTCGGGCCTCCCGGAGATCGTTGCGGACCGCACCACCCGCCCTGCCGCGGTGTGCCTGGCAACGCAGGGCGAGTGGTGCGGGGTTGGCCGCCGCCAATGCACGAGGGGGAGTCGGCGGCCTGGACCACAGTCAATCCCCCCGCCCACGCCGGGGGGAGCGTGTGCGACCGGCATATGCGGGTGCTCCGCTCACACCCCGTGTGAACGGGGTGGGACTACGCTGCGCGCAGTGGGCGAAACCAGGGGGCCCGGATGGAACCCAACACGCTGTTCGACGCCGTTCTCGACGAGGCGGGTGCCTCGCACGCGGGACTGGCCGCCCGGATCAACGCGCTGGGCCGGGCCCGAGGGGTGCCGCTCCGCTACGACCGCACGGCGGTGACCCGCTGGATCAAGGGCCAGCGGCCCCGCGGCGAGGTGCCCGACCTGATCCGGGAGGTGCTCGGCGGCCTGGTGCAACGTCCGCTGTCCCTCGCCGACATCGGGATGGACCGGGGGGCGGTGGCCCCGACGGCGGGTTCCCCGCTGACCGGATTCGTGGAACGTGCCACGGCGTTATGGCGTGCCGACGAACAGCAGCGCCCCCATGTGCGCACCGCGCCCGTGCTGACCGGACCCAAGGCGGTCATGCCGCTGTGGGAGTGGGAGAACCCGCCGGAGGACATGGACGTCTCCCGGACCGGGGTGCAGCGGGTGACCGGCGCCGACGTGGCCATGCTGCACGCCGCCCGCGCGCACTACGAGGAGCTGTACCGGGGCGCGGGCGGCGTGGCCACCCGCGACCGCGTCGTCGGCTTCCTCAACGTCCAGGCCGCGCCGCTGCTGCGCGGACGCTACTCCGACCCGTTGGGCCGGCAACTGCACCGCGCGGTCGGGGCGCTCGTCGGGATCGCCGGGATCTGCGCCTACGACACGGACGCGCACGGGCTCGCGCAGCGCTACTTCCACCAGTCGCTGCGGCTGGCCAAGGCGTCGGGGGACCGGGGCCTCGGCGCCTGCGTGGTCGGCATGCTGGTCTACCAGTCGCTCCATCTGCGCGACTACCGGCAGGCGGTGGCGTTCGCCGAGGCGGCGCTGCGCACGGCGGGTCACAACGTCACCCCGGCGCTGGCCGCCGACCTGTACGCGATGCAGGCCAAGGCGTACGGGCGGCTCGGCGACCGGCCCAGCGCCCACCGCTGCGCCCGGCTCGCCGAGACCGCGGAGCAGCGCATCCGGGCCGAGGAGGAACCCGCGGAGACCGCCTATGTCCAACCGGGTCTGGTGGACGTTCAGTTGGCCGAGACGTACATGAGCCTCGGTGAGCTGCGGCCCGCCCTCGAACACGCGGTCCAGGCGGTGACCGCGCCCTCGCACGCGCGCGGACGGGTGCACCGGCTGGCCGTGCTGACCCATGTGGAGCTGCGCCGGGGCGAGGCCGATCACGCCGCGACCCTCGCGGTCCGGATGGTGGAGCAGGGGCGGGGTATGGAGTCGCAGCGGCTGCGCGACCGGTTCGCGGCGGTCCGCAGTCATCTGGCCACCTACGACAACGTGCTGGCGGTCCAGGCCGCGGGGCTCATCGACGAGCTGCTCCGCGTTCCGCTGTGACGTTGCTGCGAGCTGCGATGTTGTCACCATCCGAAAGGAAGGTGGCGGAATCGTGCAATGGAAGAACCTTAGTGAGCGAACCGTGTACACAAATCGCTGGATGCGCGTCAATCTCGCTGATGTCGAACTGCCCGACGGGCGGCACCTCGACCACTACCTGATCAGGCTGCGGCCCGTCGCGCTGGCGACCGCGGTCAACGAGGCGAACGAGGTGCTGCTGCTGTGGCGGCACCGCTTCATCACCGACAGCTGGGGGTGGGAGTTGGCGGCCGGGGTCGTCGAGGACGGCGAGGACATCGAGACGGCGGCGGCCCGGGAGATGCTGGAGGAGACCGGTTGGCGCCCGGGGCGGCTGCGGCACCTGCTGACGGTCGAGCCCTCCAACGGCCTAACCGACGCACGTCACTTCGTCTACTGGTCGGAGGAGGCGGAGTACGTCGGCCATCCGGAGGACGACTTCGAGTCGGACCGCCGGGAGTGGGTGCCGCTCAAGACCGTGCCGGACATGGTCGCGCGCGGTGAGGTCCCCGCGTCGAACATGGCCGCCGCGCTCCTGATGCTGCATCACCTGCGCCTTGGCTGATGCTCGCGGCCGAGCAGACTGTTCAGGACGTGGAGCGCGGCAGCCCGCCGTGCGGGCCTGCGGGACCACACGGCGGGTGCGGCGGCGCCGATCAGCAGCAGGAGCGAGAGGACGGCGACCGCGACCGCGGGCAGCAGCGCCCGGCGTCCGCCGACCAGGATGGTGAGGGTGCTGAGAGGGAGGCTGAGGATCACGGGTGAGAGTGCTCTATGGGGATGGTCCGGTCTCATGTAAAAATAGTGAAGCACGTGAGAGACGTTTCGTCTACGAATTGGGACGGTGGGCATGGTGGGCAGTGAGCGCCGCGATCAGCTGTCCCGGTTGGTCCTGGAGGCGCAGACGGCGGGGGACTCGTACCAGGACCTCGCCGACCGGGCCATCGACCCGGTGACCGGAGCCACCGTCTCCAAGCCGTACCTGCACAAGCTCGCCCGCGGCCAGGTCGCCACGGCGCCCGGCCCCGTCCAGCTGCGGGCGATCGCCGCCGCCCTGCGCCGGCCGGCCGCGCTCGTGCAGCGGGCCGCCGCCGAGCAGTTCCTCGGCTGGGTCTCGGACGAGGTGCAGGGGTACGACGACGACATGCGCGTCATCGTCACGTACGCCGAGGCGATGCCGCCGGCCGAGCGCAGGCAGCTGCGCGCGACGGTCGAGGCGTGGGAGCGGGCACGGGCCGAGGAGCGGTAGCGCGGTGCCGGACGACCCCGGTGCGGGCTACGGCGATGTCCGGCCAAAGGGCCGATCGGCCGTGCGGTAGTTGGCCGGTAGGGCTGTTGCCGGGGTGCGGACCCGGCGGTACGTTGCCCGGTGACGCGCATCCGGTGCCTGGATTCCGCCGGCCGCGCGCGTGCCACCGATGGGGAAACACCGTGATCCGGATCGTCTATCTCCTGGCCCCTCTCGAGCCCGATGTCGGCGCGGTCGTCCGCGAACGCCGCGGCCGGGTCGAGGTCTATCTCTCGGACCGCCACCACACCCGTGACGGAGTCGCGGCCCTCAACAGCGCCTGCGAGGAGCTGCTCGCGGCAGGGCACTGGTTCCAGCTCTGGAAGGGCGAGATCGTCTCCATCCGGTCGCCCGAGCACTGACCGGGCGGCCGGTCCCGTGAACGGCCGCGGGTCAGCGCGCCGGTCCGGCCGCCTTCAGGGCAGTCACGGTGGCCGCCGCGAGGTTGTCGAGGTAACCGGTGGGGAGCGCGGAGCGGATCACGGCGAGCCGCCAGTAGAGCGGGCCCGCGATCAGGTCCAGGGACAGGTCCGCGTCGGTCCCCGCCGCCAGCTCGCCGCGCTCGACCGCCTTGCGCACGACGGCCGCCGAGATCCCGCGCTGGGTGTCGCGCAGCGCCGTCTGCAGCGCGGCGGCGATCTCCGGGTTGCGGGCCGCCTCGGCGAGCAGGTCAGGGATGATCTGCGACGCGACCGGATGCCGCAGGGCGCGCGCGGTGACCTCGAGCAGTAACCGGACGTCACCGAGGAGCGAGCCGGTGTCCGGCGCGGGCATGCCCTGGACCGCCACGGCGGACACCGTGTCGAGGACCAGCGGCAGCTTCGAGCGCCAGCGCCGATAGACCGCCGCCTTGCCGACGCCGGCCCGGCGGGCGATCCCCTCGATGGACATCCGGCCGTAGCCGACCGCCGCCAGCTCATCGAAGACGGCGCTGCGGATGGCGTCCGTCACGTCCTCCCGGAGCACGGCGGCTCCCGCGGGGGCGCGACGAGGGGTTCGGGGCTCCGTAGGCATGCCACCGAGCCTAGCGCGACGAGGCGACGGAACGGTTGCGTTCCATCCAAGAAATGCTCTACGGTCGAGTCACGCGACGAGACGGATCCGTTCCGTCGTGGCGTATTCACTCCCCGTTTTCGCCTCGAACGAAAGCGCGTCACATGACCTTGCACACGGACGCCCCCGCGGCGGCGCAGGACCTGGACAGGCCCGACGGCGGGCTGTCGGCCGCTGATCTGGCGGCGAAGTACGGGCTGTCGGTCAGTGGTGCCCGGCCGGGCCTTGCGGAGTACACCCGGCAGTTGTGGGGCCGGCGGCACTTCATCAATGAGTTCGCGAAGGCGCGGACGCACGCGCAGTACACCGATGCGCGGCTGGGTCAGCTGTGGCAGGTGATGACGCCGTTGCTGAACGCGGCGGTGTACTACCTGATCTTCGGGTTGTTGCTGGGGACCGATCGTGGCGTGGACAACTTCATCGCGTTCCTGGTGACGGGCATCTTCATCTTCACGTTCACCCAGTCGTCGATCATGAGTGGGGTGAAGGCGGTCTCGGGGAATCTGGGGCTGATCCGGGCGTTGCACTTCCCGCGGGCGTCGATGCCGATCGCGTTCACGTTGATGCAGTTGCAGCAGTTGCTGATGTCGATGCTGGTGCTGTTCTCGATCGTGTTGATGACCGGTGAGGTGCCGACCTGGTCGTGGCTGCTGGCGATTCCGGCGTTGTTCATCCAGTCGGTGTTCAATGCCGGTCTGGCGCTGGTGGTGGCGCGGTTGGGCAGCAAGATGACGGACCTGGCGCAGTTGATGCCGTTCATTCTGCGGACGTGGATGTACACGTCGGGTGTGATGTACAGCATCGCCAATTTCACGAAGGACGCACCGTATTTCGTGCGGCTCCTGCTGGATGTCAATCCCATCGCGGTGTACATCGATCTGATGCGTTTCGCGTTGATCGACAGTGTGACGGCGGAGCAGATGCCGCCGCACGTGTGGGCGGTCGGAGTGGGCTGGGCGGTCCTGGCGGGCGTCGGCGGGTACGTGTATTTCTGGAAGGCTGAGGAGAAGTACGGCCGTGGCTGAGACAGCGGAGATCGACAAGAGCGCCACCGGTACCGATCACCCAGCCGCCGTCGCGGCCCCGGCCGAGAGCCGGATCCCGACGGTCATCGCGGATGACGTCCACATCGTCTACCGGGTGCACGGCGCGGGGAACAGCAAGGGCAGCGCGACGGCCGCCCTCGGGCGCATCATCTCGCGCAAGTCCTCGCCCAATGTCCGGCTGGTGCACGCGGTGCGCGGGGTGAGCTTCACCGCGTACCGGGGCGAGGCCATCGGCCTGATCGGGTCGAACGGGTCGGGCAAGTCGACGATGCTGCGGGCGATCGCGGGTCTGCTGCCGCCGGAGAGCGGCCGGGTCTACACCGACGGCCAGCCGTCACTGCTGGGCGTGAACGCGGCGCTGATGAACGACCTGACCGGTGAGCGGAACGTCATTCTGGGCGGTCTGGCGATGGGTATGACGCAGGAGGAGATCCGCGAGCGCTACCAGGGCATCGTGGAGTTCTCGGGCATCAACGAGAAGGGCGACTTCATCTCGCTGCCGATGCGCACGTATTCCTCGGGCATGGCGGCGCGGCTGCGGTTCTCCATCGCGGCGGCCAAGAACCATGACGTGCTGATGATCGACGAGGCGCTCGCCACCGGCGACCGCTCCTTCCAGCGGCGCTCCGAGGCCCGGATCCGCGAGCTGCGCAAGGAGGCGGGCACGGTCTTCCTGGTCAGCCACAACAACAAGTCGATCCGTGACACCTGCGACCGGGTGCTGTGGCTGGAGAAGGGCGAGCTCCTGATGGACGGCCCCACCGAGGAAGTCGTCAGCGCCTACGAGAAATCCAACGCGTAAACGTATGAACGTATAACCGCATAAAAAGGAACCGGCCCGCCGTGCGAACGGCGGGCCGGTTTCTCCGTATTCAGCCGTGCTGTCAGTACTGGTAGAAACCGGCGCCGGTCTTTCGTCCCAGCCGGCCCGCGTCGACCATGCGCTGCAGCAGCGGGGGAGCGGCGTACAGCGGCTCCTTGAATTCGTGGTACATCGAATCCGCGATAGCGGCGATGGTGTCGAGGCCGATGAGGTCGGAGAGCTTGAGCGGACCCATCGGGTGCGCGCAGCCCATTTCCATACCGTTGTCGATGTCCTCGCGATTGGCGATTCCGGACTCGAACATCCGGATCGCCGACAGCAGGTACGGGACCAGCAGCGCGTTCACCACGAAGCCGGAACGGTCCTGGGCGCGGATCGCGTGCTTGCCGAGGATGTCGGTGACGAGGCTCTCGGTGCGCTTGAGGGTCTCGTCGGCGGTGGTGAGGGCCGGGATCAGCTCGACGAGCTTCTGCACCGGGGCCGGGTTGAAGAAGTGGATCCCGATCACGTACTCGGGGCGCGAGGTGGCCACCGCGAGTTTCACCAGCGGAATGGACGAGGTGTTGGAGGCGAGGATCGCGTCCGGCCGGGTCACCACCTGGTCGAGGACCTGGAAGATCTCCGTCTTGACCTGCTCGTTCTCGACGACGGCCTCGATCACGAGGTCGCGGTCGGCGAACTCGCCGAGGTCGGTGGTGAAGCTCAGGCGGGCGAGCGTCGCGTCGCGCTCCTCCTCGGTGATCTTGCCGCGCTCCGCGGCCTTGCCGAGGGAGTTCGTCAGCCGGGTACGGCCGAGCTCCAGAGCCTCGCCGGTGGTCTCCGCGACCCGGACGTCCAGTCCGGCGCGGGCGCAGACCTCCGCGATACCGGAGCCCATCTGCCCGGCCCCCACCACTCCGACGCGCTGGATGTCGCTCACTCGTAAGCCTTTCGCTGTGGTACAGGAATAAGCGGGCGGACCACGCGGTAGCGGGCCCGCCCGCGTCGACGTTACTCCGCCCGTGTGGAGGATTGCTCCAGCCCCCCGACCCCACCATCATCAGCGGGACAGCACCCGACGATCAGGGGGCACGATGGGGCACATCACTCGCAGGACCTTCGCCGTGGGCGCCATCGGCACCGCGGGCGCGGTGGCGGCGGCGGTCGCCACCGGGACACCCGCCGCGGCGGCCGTCACGGCACGGGACGCGGCACGGGAGCGGCCCGCGCGGCAGTTCCGCGGCATGTGGATCGCGACCGTCGCCAACACGAACTGGCCGTCCGCGCCCGGTCTGCCGGCCGCCGAGCAGCGGCGGGAACTGCTCTCGCTGCTGGACACCGCCGTCGAGCGCCGGCTGAACGCGGTGATCCTCCAGGTGCGGCCCACCGCGGACGCGCTGTGGGAGTCGCCGTACGAGCCGTGGTCGCAGTACCTCAGCGGGACCCAGGGCCAGGACCCCGGCTGGGATCCGCTCGGCACGGCCGTGCGCGAGGCGCACCGGCGCGGCCTGGAACTGCACGCCTGGTTCAACCCGTACCGCATCGCCAACCACACCGACCCGAGCCGGCTCGTCCCGACCCACCCCGCCCGGCTGCACCCCGAGTGGGTCGTCCCGTACGGCGGGAAGCTGTACTACAACCCGGGGCTGCCACAGGTGCGCCGGTTCGTCCAGGACGCGATGCTCGACGCCGTGCGGCGCTACCCGATCGACGCGGTGCACTGGGACGACTACTTCTATCCGTACCCGGTGGCGGGGCAGGCCTTCGACGACGACGCCGCGTACGCCGCCCACGGTGCCGGCTTCCCGGACCGGGCGGCCTGGCGGCGTGACAACACCGACCGGCTGGTGCGCGAGACGGCTCTCCGCATCCAGCGGATCCGGCCGCGGACCCGTTTCGGGATCAGCCCCTTCGGGGTGTGGCGCAACCGGGCGACCGACCCGCTCGGCTCCGACACCACGGCGGGCGTCCAGACCTACGACGACCTGTACGCCGACACCCGCGGGTGGGTGCGGAAGGGGTGGATCGACTACATCGTCCCGCAGGTGTACTGGAACATCGGGTTCCCGGCAGCCGACTACGCCAAGCTCGTCCCCTGGTGGGCGGACGTGGTCTCCGGCACGGGCGTCGACCTGTACGTGGGGGAGGCGCTCTACAAGGTGGGCGTCGCGGGCCAGCCCGCGGCCTGGCAGGACCCCGCCGAGCTCTCCCGCCACCTCACCTTCGACCGGGACCACCCGCAGGTGCGCGGCAACGTCTTCTACTCGTCGACCCAGGTGGTGGCCGACCCGCTCGGCGCGATGACCCGCGTCGTCGCCGACCACTACGGAACCTGCGCGCAGCCACCGCGCTGACGCCCCGGGGCCTGGGGCCCGCGACAACCGCCGTGCCCGCCAAGTCCGCTCCCGGACACGGCGGTTGCCGCGGGCCCGCCGCCGGATAATCGTTCGATCAAGGGCATCGCGCCTGTTAACGTCACGGTGTGGCGAAACTCAATCAGATCATCGCGGTCGAGAAGGGCGTCAAGTCCAAGTCCCATCAGGAACTGACCGCTTCCCATCACGACCTGCAGAAGCCCGCTCTGCTCTCCGGGATATCCCGGACCTACCAGCCGAAGGACGAGGAGGGCGAACAGCTGCCCCCCGAGTCGACCCGGGTCCAGATCAAGACCGAGGACGTGCTGCGGACGACCGCGGTCACCCTCACCCGGCTCTTCGACGTCACCGCCACCAAGGACTGGGCGAACTGCGAGGCCCGCGCCGATGTGACGGTCGACGGTCGCGCGCTGGTGCGCGAAGTGCCGGTGTCGTACCTGCTGTTCCTGGAGAAGCAGCTGGTGGACCTGCACACGTTCATCCGCAAGCTCCCGGTGCTCGACGCCGCGGAGTCGTGGAACCTCGACCCGTCGAGTGACGCGTGGAAGACCGAGCCCGTACGCACGATCCGTACGAAGAAGGTGCCGCGCAACCACGTCAAGGCCGAGGCGACGGAGAAGCACCCCGCCCAGGTCGACGTGTACTACGAGGACGTGCCGGTCGGCTACTGGACGACCGTCAAGTTCTCCGGCGCCCTTCCCGCCCGGCGGGTCAACGAGCTGCTCGAGCGGGTGGAGAAGCTGCAGAACGCGGTCAAGTTCGCCCGCGAGGAGGCCAACAGCGCGGAGGTCACCGACCAGCGGGTCGGGGACGCCGTACTCGGCTACCTCCTCGGTTCGTAGGCGCCACACCCAACAGACCCCCTCCGCCTGTGTGCGGAGGGTGCGCGAGGAGCGCAAAGCTCAGTTTGAAGCTTGTCGTGACGACGCGGTTCCAGTGGGGGTTCGAGTCCCTCTCCCGGCACCACCGGCCGGGGTAGCCCAACTGGCAGAGGCAGACCGCGATCAATCTCAGACTCTTGCTCCAGACTCAGCATTCGCCGCCGATCGCCGGATCCACGGGTTCGGGCTTGGTCGTCAGGTGCCGGTTCGAATCCGGTCCGCCGCTCTCCTTCCTGCGGCGGTAGTTCAATGGCAGAACAAGTCGACGTGAAACTGACCCGCACCCCATCGCGCCGGCGTGTGCATATGGGCGGCATCAACAGGGGCCCGGGAGCTGGACACGCTTCCGGGCCCTGCTCCATGTCCACGGCGCCGCCGCCCGGCGGCGTGGCCGGGGCGGCCGGGGGATTCGGCTAGCCTGAGGGCACAATGAACCGTTTGACGACGTCATCGGGTGCGTACGACCTCACCCGCTTCCCCGAGGACCCCCGCGACAGGCTCCGTGCCTGGGACGCCTCCGACGAGTACCTGCTGCGGCACCTGGACGGCATCGACGCGGAGCCCGTGGACCTCTCCGGCACCGTCGTCGTGCTGGGCGACCGGTGGGGCGCGCTGGTCACCGCGCTCGCCGCGCACCGGCCCGTATCGATCACCGACTCCTACCTGGCCCAGCAGGCGACCCGGGCGAACCTGGCGCGCAGCGGGGCCGGGGCCGGCGCGGTGCGGCTGCTCTCGGCCATGGACCCCGTCCCTGACCGCATCGACGTCCTGCTGGTGCGGGTGCCCAAGAGCCTCGCCCTGCTGGAGGACCAGCTGCACCGGCTCGCACCGCGCCTCCACGCGGGCACCGTCGTCGTCGGCACCGGGATGGTCACCGAGATCCACAGCTCTACGCTCACCCTGTTCGAGGAGTTCATCGGCCCGACCAGGACGTCGCTGGCCGCGAAGAAGGCCCGGCTGATCTTCAGCACGCCTGCCGCCGCGCCCACTCGCACGGACAGCCCGTGGCCGCGCACGTACGAGCTGCCCGCCGACGTCGGCGCGGCCTCCGGCCTGGCCGTCACCAACCACGCGGGCATCTTCTGCGCGGAGCGCCTCGACATCGGCACCCGCTTCTTCCTGCGGAACCTCCCGCAGCGCCAGGGCCCCGAGCGCGTCGTCGACCTGGGCTGCGGCAACGGGGTGGTCGGAACGGCCGCGGCCCTGGCCGACCCCGGCGCCGAGGTGACGTTCATCGATGAGTCCTACTCCGCGGTGGCCTCGGCCGAGGCCACCTTCCGGGCCAACACCGGACCGGACGCCAAGGCCGAGTTCGTGGTGGGCGACGGCCTGTCGGCCGTGCCCGCCGGGTCGGTGGACCTGGTGCTGAACAACCCGCCGTTCCACAGCCACCAGGCGACCACCGACACGACGGCCTGGCACATGTTCACCGGCTCCCGCGACGCGCTGCGCACCGGGGGCGAGTTGTGGGTCATCGGCAACCGGCACCTCGGGTACCACGTGAAGCTGCGCAAGCTCTTCGGGAACTGCGAGGTCGTCGCGAGCGACCCGAAGTTCGTCATCCTGCGAGCGGTCAAACGCTGATCGCTCACGGCGGGCTCACCCGGCCGCCGCGTCCCGCAGGGCGTCGATCAGGGCGAGCAGGGCCGGCGCGGCCGGTGAGGTCTCGCGTACCGCGGCGTAGATCGACCGGACCGGCTCCGGTCCGCGTACCTTCCGCACGGCGACGCCGGGATGGCGGTGCCCCAGGCCCAGTGTCGGCATCAGGCCGACCCCGAGACCGGCGGCGATGAATCCCTGCGCGGTCGCGTGGTCCTTGCTCTCGACCACGAAGTCCGGGCTGAAGCCCGCCGCCGCGCAGGCGTCGACCACGGACGCGAGGCAGGGGCCCGCGGGCCATTCGTTGCCGACCCACGGCTCGTCGGCCAGCTCGCTCAGGTCCAGCGTCTTCTGCGCCGCGAGCCGGTGGCCCTTGGGCAGGACGGCGCGGTAGGGGTCGTCGAGCAGGTGCACGAGCCGGACGCCCGGACCGGGCAGATCGCGCGGGTGGACCACGATCGCCACGTCGGCCCGGCCCTGCCGTACGTCGGTCAGGGGGCCGCTGTCGGGAGAGGCCGGGGACTCCTCGGAGTCGTCGAGCCGGAGGTCGATCCGCACGCCCGGGTGTTCGGCGCGCAGCCGCGCCAGCGCGGGCGCGACCAGCGTCGCGCCGGCCGTGGCGAAGTAGCGGATCGACAACTGACCGGTGCGGCCGGCCCGGAGGTCGGCCAGCGCCGTCTCCGCCTCGGCGACGTTCCTGCTGATCACGGCCGCGTGCTCGGTGAGCAGCAGCCCGGCCGCCGTCGGCCGCACGCCGCGGCCGAAGCGTTCCAGCAGCGCGGTCCCGGCCTGCTTCTCCAGCGCCGCCACCTGTTGACTGACCGCGGAGGGGGTGTACCCCAGGTTCACCGCCGCCGCGGTCACCGAACCACTGGTGACGACCGCCCGCAGCACTTGCATCCGTCTCACATCGAGCATGTAGGAGAGCTTAATGGTGTGTGCAACTCTTTTCTCTTGTCCTGTCGGGTCGTTCGGAGGCACGGTGATCACCGGAGACCGGAAGAGCGACGAGGGAGACAGCGAGTGAGCGGCGGCGGCAGTGGTGGATCCGGTCCGATGGCGTTGGTGCGGATGGGCGTCCTCGCCCTGCTGTGGGGATCGACGTTCCTGTGGATCAAACTGGCGCTGGACGGACTGTCGCCCGCCCAAGTGACCTTCACCCGGTGCGCGTTGGGTTCGGTGGTGCTTCTCGGCATGTGCCTCTCGGCACGCCGCGGACTGCCGCGCGACCGCGCGACCTGGGGTCATGTCGTGGTGGCGGCCTTCTTCTGCAACGCCCTTCCCTTCGCGTTGTTCAGCGTCGGTGAGCAGACGGTCGACTCCGGCGTGGCCGGCGTCCTCAACGCGACCACCCCGCTGTGGTCCCTGCTGATCGGCGTCGTCATCGGCACGGAACGCCGGCTCCACCCCGCCCGGCTGGGCGGACTGCTGCTCGGATTCGCCGGCACGCTGCTGATCTTCGCCCCGTGGGGCCGGGCCGGACTGGTCAGCTGGGGCGCCGCCGCGATGCTCGGGGCGGCGGCGAGCTACGCCGTCGCGTTCGCCTACATGGGACGCCATCTCGTCGGCAAGGGCACCGCCACCATCGCGCTCTCCGCGTCCCAGCTCCTCGCTGCGACGGGACTCAGCGCGCTGGCCCTTCCGCTCGGCGGCCTGGCGCCCGTGCATCCCGGTCCCGCGGCCCTGTCGGCCGTCCTGGTCCTGGGGATCTTCGCCACCGGCGTCACCTTCCACCTCACCTACCGGCTGATCGCGGACGAGGGTGCCACCAACGCCTCCACGGTCGGATACCTGCTGCCGGTGGTCTCGGTGGCGCTGGGCGCGATCGTGCTGCACGAGAACGTCGGCCTCAGGACCGTCGCGGGCATGGCCGTGGTCCTCGTCGGCGTCGGCATGACCCGCCGCCCGGCGCGACCGCGCGCACACGCGGAGATCGCGGCGGCGCCGGCGATCGAACCCGCCGGCCGTCAGTAACCGGCCGGACGGATCAGGCCCGTCTCGTACGCGAAGACCGCCGCCTGGGTCCGGTCGCGGAGGCCGAGTTTGACCAGGATCCGGCTGACGTGCGACTTCACGGTCTGCTCGGCCACCACCAGGCGTACGGCGATCTCCGCGTTCGACAGCCCCTGGGCGATCAGGGAGAGGACCTCGGTCTCCCGTTCCGTCAGGTCGCCGAGGCGCTCCTTGAGCGGGGCGCGCGGCGCGCCGGCCAGCCGGGAGAACTCGGCGATCAGGCGCTTGGTGACGTTCGGGGCGAGCAGCGCGTCGCCGGCCGCCACCACCCGTACCGCCTGCGCGAGTTCGGCCGCCGACGCGTCCTTCAGCAGGAAGCCGGACGCCCCGGCGCGCAGTGCCTCGTACACGTACTCGTCGAGGTCGAAGGTGGTCAGGACGAGGACCCGCACGGTGGAGCCGGCGGGTTCCGTGACGCGGCGGGTCGCCTCGATGCCCCCGAGGCGGGGCATCCGTATGTCCATCAGCACCACGTCGGGGGCGAGTTCGGCCACCTTGGCGACGGCCTCGACGCCGTCCACGGCCTGGCCGACGACCTCGATGCCCGGCTCGGCGTTGAGCAGCACCGTCAGGCCCTGGCGGACCATCATCTGATCGTCGGCGATCAGGACACGGATGGTCGTCATGGGGTGTCCTCGGCGGGGTCGGCGGGCGGGACAGGGGGTCGTGCGGGCAGTATCGCGGTCACTTCGTAACCGCCGTCGGGGGTGGGCCCGGTGGCCAGTTCGCCGCCCAGCATCACGGCCCGCTCGCGCATCCCGAGCAGGCCGTGGCCCGCTCCCCGTGAGGGCGGTCCCGCCCGGTCCGGCGCGGCGTTGGTGACCCGGACCCTGACCCCCGACGCGTGGTGCCCGACCTCCACCAGGACCGCCGCGCCGGGCGCGTGCCGCATCGCGTTGCTGAGCGCCTCCTGCACGATGCGGAACGCCGACAGCTCGACGCCGGGTGGCAGGGGCCGCGGCTCCCCGGTGGTCCGGACGGTGACGGGGAGCCCCGTGCCGCGCACATTGGCGACCAGCTCGTCCAGCCGGTCGAGGGTGGGTTGCGGGGTGTGCCGGGTGCTGTCCGGCAGTGCGTCCTCGGAGCGCAGTACGCCGAGGACGTGGCGCAGTTCGGTGAGCGCGTCGACCGCGTTCGCGCGGATGCCCGCCAGGGTCTCCCTGAGCTCCTCGGAGGGGTTCTCGACCAGGTGCGGGGCGACCTGCGCCTGGATGGAGATCACCGACATGTGGTGGGCGACCACGTCGTGCAGTTCACGGGCGATCCGGTTGCGCTCCTCCAACAGGGTGCGCCGCGCCCGCTCCTCGGCGGTCAGCTCCTCCTGCACGACCAGTTTCCGGCGGGCCACTCCCAGGCCGCGCAGCGCGGCGCCGAGCGCCGTGGTGGTCGTGAAGGCCAGGGCGCCCAGCCGGACGACGTTGGTGAGTCCGCCCGTGGAGACGGACGCGGTGCACAGCAGGCCCGCCAGAAGGCTGATCACCAGCGCCTCGGCCGCGACCCGGGGGCGCACCCGCAGCGCGAGCAGGAACAGCATCAGGGACTGCTGGACGAGGCCCGCGCCGGTCCAGGGGAAGAGCGTGGAGGCGGCCACGTCGGCCTGCGCCGCGGCCACCGTCGTGGCGATCGTCGACGCCCACCAGGCCGGGACCGGACGGAACAGCACGGCGACGAGCGCCGCCGCCTGGATCCCGGCGAGCAGCAGGCTGATCGGCCTGACCGCCCCGTAGTAGACGGCGTACTCGTTCGCGCTGGCGATGAACATGCCCACCGCGACGAACAGCAGGGGCACCGTGATCGCCGGCCGCCAGTCCAGCCAGTGCGGCAGTCCCGGGCGGGGCAGCGGATCGGCGCCCGTCCACAGGTCCTCGCGCAGCGCCCGCGGCACCCTCCGCAGGACCGTCCCCAGTCGTTCCGTCATGTCCCCCCGCTTCAGAAGATCCACTTTAGGCACGCCGCGCCGCCGCCGAACGGGCGGGGCGGCCCTCGCGCACGACCGTGCTCCCCGTTCTCGGCCGTCCCTGTTCCCAGCGGCGGAACGCGGCCCAGCAGATCAGCAGTGCCACCGCGAACACCGGGAGCCAGGCGAGCCTGGCGAGTACCCAGCCCGGCCCGTCGGGCTCCGTGTGCAGACCGGGCAGGGGCGCGCCGGCGAGGAGGCCGGTGGCGGTGACCGCCATCATCGCGGTCTGGTGCCAGAGGAAGACGGTCATCGCGGAGAGGTTGACCAGCGCCACCGCCGCCCAGGCGGCGGGCCGCGCGAGCACCCGCCGCAGCGGACCGAGCAGCAGCAGCGCCGCTCCGCACTGGGCGAGACCGAAGGTGACGGCGGCCAGTGTCGGCGGGCCGAGGTTGGAGACCGCGGCACCCGGCACGCCGACCATGGCGGCGGGATAGCCGGCCCACAGCACGAGCCCCGCGGTACCGGCCGCACCGCCGGCCAGCAGCAGCCAGCCGGTCGTACGGCCCGGCATGCCGGCCCGCGCCCAGGCCGCGCCCAGGCAGTACGGGACGAGCCAGCCCGCCGCCACGTTGATCCAGCCGTATCGGGCCGGGCCGTCGAAACCGAACCGGACCAGGTCGACGTACAGGACGACGACCAGCGGCCACAGCAGGTGCATCCGCCTGGCCAGCGGGGTCGCCGCGGTCAGGGCGGCGAAGACCAGGAGGAACCAGAGCGGCGACACGGCCAGCTTCACCAGCGTGCGCACGGTGTCCCAGCCCACTCCGGAGACGAGCATCGCGCCCGAGATCACGCTCCACACCAGCAGGAAGGCGGCGACCGGCCGGAACAGCCGGGCCATCCGGGCGCCGAGCCACCGCCCGTACGTCGTACCCCGCGCCCGCGCCGCCGCGTAGCCCTTCGCACCCACGTGGCCGCCGACCAGGAAGAAGACCGCGAGGGTCTGGAACAGCCAGGAGGCCGGGGCGAGTCGGGGCAGGTGCTGGAGCGGTCCCGCTCCGCGCACCGTTCCGCTGTCGGAGACCAGCGCGGTCACCAGCCAGTGGCCGAGCACCACGCCGAGGATGGCGAGGGCGCGCAGGGCGTCGACGGCACGGTCACGGTCGGGCGGGGTGGCGGAGCCGATCCGCCGTACGAGGTCACGCACGGCGAGGTCACGCATGACGGCCCTCCTCGGTGGGGTGCCCCTCGGAGACGATCCGGGCGATGTTCCGCAGGGCCACGGAACCGGGCTGCAGGTAGCCGCTGTGGCCGGCGGCGCCGGCGTCGAAGGTGTGGGCGCCGAACGTCCGCGACACCGGATCGGTCCCGAACCCGACGGAGAGGAACGGCACCCGGATCCGCACATGCGGCACCGCGGCGATCCAGTCGCCGGTGCCCCGGCCCGCCCAGACGGCCGCCGGGGTGTGCAGGGCGCCGACGGTGTCGACGCCGGTGCCCGGGCTGCCGTAGAGCACGATGTCCGCGACCCACAGGTCCCGGGCGGCCAGGGCGCAGACGACCGAACCGTAGGAGTGGCAGAGCAGCGAGGTCCGGGCGGCGGGCTTGACCTGGGCCAGCTCCGCCATGAAGGAGCGCAGTCGCGGCGCCGCGTGCTGGGCCAGGCCCGGCGTCAGCACCTCGGGGCTCACCGTGCCCGGCGTCCGGTACCCCAGCCAGGCGACGACCGCGGCCCGGTCGCCGAGCTGCTCCCGCAGCGCCACCGCGCCGGCCCGGAAGCGCTCATAGGTGTCGAGGCCGGTGTCCGAGCCGGGCACCAGCACGGCGATCGTCCCGGCGCGGGACAGATCACCGAACACCTCGGCGGTGCGGCCGCCGTCCCGCCCGTCGAACCTGAGGAAGTGCCGCGCCGGATCCGCCATGGCGCGCAGCGCCCGCGCCCGTCTCCGGTCCCCGTGCTCCCCGGCCATCCGCTCGGCCGCCCGGATGCCCTGGCGGTTGGCGGCGTACCGCTCGGCGAGAGCGGCGGGGGTCGCGGCCCGCAGCGGGGCGAGCGCCACCGGCGCGGGCGCCGGGACGGCCGCGGGCCGGGCTGCCCCGGACACCGGGACCGCCACGGACGCGGCGACGAGGGCGGCGAGCAGGGTGCGGCGCAGACGGCTGAAGCGCGGGCGGGACGCCATGGGGGAGTGGTCCTTCCGTACCGGGTGTCGTTCTTCCGGTACCGAAGTTATGGATCACACCCTGCGGTCGGCGTCCCGCCGGAGAGCGCACCTTGCGCGTAGCTCTCAAGTACTACGAGTACGGGCCGGGTTGGCCCCCGGCGGGCGGCCCAGGCCCTAGCCTGGGCCGCATGGAAGAGCTCGACGGGGTGGAGATCATCGCCTTCGCGGACGCCGCGGCGTTCGAGGAGTGGCTGGCCGGGCACGTCACCCGCCACGAGGGTGTGTGGATCAAGATGGCCAAGAAGGGTTCCGGCATCCCGTCGGTCACGTCCGACGAGCTGGTCGACATCGGGCTGTGCCACGGCTGGATCTCCGGGCAGCGGCGTTCCCTCGACGAGCGGCACTACCTGCAGAAGTACGTGCCGCGCAGGCCCCGGAGCCTGTGGTCGCGGGTGAACGTGGAGAAGGTCGCGACGCTGACGGCCGCCGGACGGATGCGCGAGGCCGGGCTGGCCGAGGTGCTCAGGGCGCAGGAGGACGGGCGGTGGGCCGCGGCCTACGACCCGCAGCGGACGGCGACCGTGCCGCCCGACCTCGCGGCGGCGCTCGACGCGGACCCCGCGGCGAAGAAGGCGTTCGAGGCCCTCGACAGGACCGGCCGCTACCAGGCGATCCTGCCGCTGCTCCAGGCACTCACACCGGAGAGCCGGCGGGTCCGGCTCGAAAGGGCCCTGCGGACGCTGGCGGACGGCGGCTGACCCCCGGGGTACGCACCAGCCGGCCCGCCGTTACGCACCCCCGCCATCCGCAACTCTTTGCATAAAGCTTCGGTGGAACGTATAGTCATGCCTTCGACGAGGAGGTTCGATGGCTTTGCGGGCAGCGGTGGCAGGGGCGAGTGGTTACGCGGGGGGTGAGATCCTGCGGCTGCTCCTGGGGCACCCGGAGATCGAGATCGGCGCACTCACCGGCAACTCCAACGCGGGACAGCGACTGGGCGCACTGCAGCCGCACCTGCCGCCGCTGGCCGAGCGCGTGCTGGAGCCGACGACGGCCGAGGTGCTGGCCGGGCACGACGTGGTCTTCCTCGCGCTGCCGCACGGGCAGTCCGCGGCGGTGGCCGAGCAGCTCGGCGACGGTGTTCTGGTCGTCGACTGCGGCGCCGACTTCCGGCTGCGCGACGCCGCCGACTGGGAGAAGTTCTACGGCTCCCCGCACGCCGGGACCTGGCCGTACGGGCTGCCCGAGCTGCCCGGGGCACGGGCCGCCCTGCGGGGCTCGCGGCGCATCGCGGTGCCCGGCTGCTTCCCGACGGGCGTCTCGCTGGCGCTCTTCCCGGCGTACGCGGCCGGGCTCGCCGAGCCCGAGGCCGTGATCGTCGCCGCCTCCGGCACGTCCGGCGCGGGCAAGGCCGCCAAGCCGCACCTGCTCGGCAGCGAGGTCATGGGATCCGTGACCCCGTACGGCGTGGGGGGCGTGCACCGCCACACCCCCGAGATGATGCAGAACCTGTCGGCCGTGGCCGGCGAGTCCGTCGGCGTCTCGTTCACCCCGACCCTCGTCCCGATGCCGCGCGGCATCCTCTCCACCTGCAGTGTGCGGGCCCGGGCGGGCGTCACCGCCGACGCGGTCCGCGCCGTGTACGAGAAGGCCTTCGCGGACGAGCCGTTCGTGTACCTGCTGCCCGAGGGGCGGTGGCCGTCGACCGGCGCCGTGCTCGGCTCCAACACCGTGCAGGTGCAGGTCGCGTACGACGAGGCGGCCGGCCGCATCATCGCCATCAGCGCGATCGACAACCTGACGAAGGGCACCGCGGGCGGCGCGGTGCAGAGCATGAACGTCGCCCTCGGACTCCCCGAGGACATGGGACTTTCCACGACAGGAGTGGCACCGTGAGCGTCACGGCAGCGCAGGGATTCACGGCCGCGGGCATCGCCGCCGGGATCAAGGACAGCGGCAACCCCGACCTGGCCCTCGTGGTCAACAACGGGCCGCGCCTGGCCGCCGCGGGTGTCTTCACCTCCAACCGCGTGAAGGCCGCGCCCGTCGTCTGGTCGGAACAGGTCGTCAAGGGCGGGCAGGTGTCCGCCGTCGTCCTCAACTCCGGCGGCGCGAACGCCTGCACGGGGCCGCTCGGCTTCCAGGACACGCACGCGACCGCCGAGAAGGTCGCGGAGGTCCTCGGACAGAACGCTGCCGAGGTCGCCGTCGCGTCCACCGGCCTGATCGGGCTGCGCCTCCCGATGGACAAGCTGCTGCCCGGAATCGAGAAGGCCGCGGTCGAACTCTCCGCACACGGCGGCGAGAAGGCCGCCATCGCGATCAAGACCACCGACTCGGTGCACAAGACGGCCGTCGTCGAGCAGGACGGCTGGACCGTCGGCGGGATGGCCAAGGGCGCGGGCATGCTCGCGCCGGGCCTGGCCACCATGCTCGTCGTGCTCACCACCGACGCCGACCTGGACGCGGGGACGCTCGACACCGCGCTGCGTGCCGCCACCCGCACCACCTTCGACCGGGCCGACTCGGACGGCTGCATGTCCACCAACGACACCGTGCTGCTGCTCGCCTCCGGCGCCGCCGGCACCGTCCCCGCCTACGACGACTTCGCAGCCGCCGTCGAGCAGGTCTGCGCCGACCTCGCCCGTCAGCTGATCGGTGACGCCGAAGGCGCGTCGAAGGACATCAAGGTCGAGGTGGTCAACGCCGCGACCGAGGACGACGCTGTCGAGGTGGGCCGCTCCATCGCCCGCAACAACCTCCTCAAGTGCGCGATCCACGGCGAGGACCCGAACTGGGGCCGGGTGCTGTCCGCGATCGGCACGACCGCCGCCGCCTTCGAGCCCGACCGGCTGAACGTGGCCATCAACGGCGTCTGGGTCTGCCGGGACGGCTCGGTCGGCGAGGACCGGGACCTGGTCGACATGCGGTTCCGCGAGGTCGTCATCACCGCCGACCTGAACGCGGGCAGCGCCGCCGCCACCATCTGGACCAACGACCTCACGGCGGACTACGTCCACGAGAACAGCGCGTACAGCTCATGACCAACCCCACCGCGCGGAACCACACCGCGCTCCCCAAGGCCCGCATCCTCATCGAGGCGCTGCCCTGGCTCACCCGTTTCAGCGGCAAGACCGTCGTCATCAAGTTCGGCGGCAACGCCATGGTCGACGAGGAGCTGAAGGCGGCCTTCGCCCAGGACGTCGTCTTCCTGCGGCACGCCGGCCTCAAGCCCGTCGTCGTGCACGGCGGCGGCCCGCAGATCAGCGCCCAGCTCGACCGGCTCGGCATCGCGTCCTCCTTCACCGCGGGACTGCGGGTGACGACCCCCGAGACGATGGACGTCGTCCGGATGGTGCTCGCGGGCCAGGTCCAGCGGCAGCTGGTCGGGCTGCTCAACGAGCACGGCCCGTTCGCCGTCGGGATGACCGGCGAGGACGCGCACACCATGACCGCCGTCAAGCGGCACGCGGTCGTCGACGGGGAGCAGGTGGACATCGGGCTGGTCGGGGAGATCACCGAGGTCGACCCGGGCGCCATCCAGGCGCTGCTGGACGACGGCCGGATCCCGGTCGTCTCGTCCATCGCCCGCGCCGAGGACGGTCACGTCTACAACATCAACGCGGACACCGCGGCCGCCGCGCTCGCCTCGGCGCTGGGCGCCGAGGTCCTCGTGGTCCTCACCGACGTCGAGGGGCTGTACGCCGACTGGCCGTCCAGCGAGGACGTGATCAGCCGGCTCACCGCGAGCGAACTGGAGAAACTGCTGCCCGGTCTGTCGAGCGGCATGGTGCCCAAGATGGAGGGCTGCCTGTACGCCGTGCGCCACGGCGTCGGCAGTGCGCGGATCATCGACGGCCGGGTGCCGCACTCGATGCTCCTCGAGGTGTTCACGGACGACGGCATCGGCACGATGATCGTGCCGGACGCGCAGGGGGACGGGTCATGAGCAACGAGCAACTGACGCAGCGCTGGCAGGACTCGCTGATGGACAACTACGGGACGCCGCGCGTTCCGCTGGCCCGCGGCGAGGGCGCGAAGTTCTGGGACGCCGACGGCAAGGTCTACCTCGACTTCGTCGGCGGCATCGCGGTCAACTGCCTCGGCACCGGCCATCCGGCCGTGGTCCGGGCGGTCTCCGAGCAGATCGGCACGCTCGGCCATGTCTCGAACCTCTTCATCGCCGAGCCCCCGGTGGCCGTCGCGGAGCGGCTGCTGCAGCTCTTCGGCCGCGCCGGCCGGGTCTTCTTCTCCAACTCCGGCGCGGAGGCGGTGGAGGCCGCCTTCAAGATCGGCCGGCTGACCGGCCGCCGGCACATGGTGGCGACCTCGGGCGCCTTCCACGGCCGGACGATGGGCGCCCTCGCGCTCACCGGCCAGCCGAAGAAGCAGGAGGCCTTCCACCCGCTGCCCGGTGACGTCACCCATGTGCCGTTCGGCGACGTGGACGCGCTGCGCGCCGCCGTCACCACCGACACCGCACTGGTGATCATCGAGCCGATCCAGGGCGAGAACGGCGTCGTCGTGCCGCCCGCCGGATATCTGCGGGCGGCACGGGAGATCACCACCGCCACCGGCACCCTGCTGGTCCTGGACGAGGTACAGACCGGCATCGGACGGACGGGCCAGTGGTTCGAGCACCAGGCGCACGGTGTCGAGCCCGATGTCGTCACCCTCGCCAAGGGCCTCGGCGGCGGTCTGCCGATCGGCGCGACGATCGCCTTCGGCGCGGCGGCCGACCTGTTCACGCCGGGTCGGCACGGCACCACCTTCGGCGGGAACCCGGTCGCCTGCGCCGCCGCGCTCGCCGTACTGGACACCATCGCGGCCGACGGCATCCTCGACAACGTCAAGCGGCAGGGCGACCGGCTGCGGCACGGGATCGAGGCGCTCGGACACCCGCTGGTCGATCATGTGCGCGGTGCCGGGCTCCTGCTGGGTATCGTTCTCACGGAGCCGCTCGCACCGCAGGTGCAACAGGCGGCTCAGGACGCCGGACTCCTGGTGAACGCGGCCGTGCCCGACACGGTACGGCTCGCTCCTCCACTGATCCTCGGTGACGACGAGGTGGAGGCGTTCCTCCAGGCGCTGCCCGCCGTCCTCGACGCGGTACACAGGGACCAACGATCCGGAGAAACGCGACGATGACCGAGGCGCAGCACGCCGGCCAGGCCGTACCGCAGACCCGCACCGCACGCCACCGGCGGATCGTGGACATCCTCAACCGGCAGCCGGTGCGGTCGCAGAGCCAGCTCGCGAAGATGCTCTCCGACGACGGGCTGAGCGTGACGCAGGCGACGCTCTCGCGCGACCTGGACGAGCTGGGCGCGGTCAAGATCCGCAACGCGGGCGGCGAGCTGATCTACGCGGTGCCGTCCGAGGGCGGCTTCCGCACCCCGCAGGCGCCGCTGGGGGAGTCGGTCAAGGAGGAGCGGATGGCCCGGCTGGCCGGTGAGCTGCTCATCTCGGCGGAGGCGTCCGCCAACCTGGTCGTCCTGCGCACCCCGCCGGGCGCGGCCCAGTTCCTGGCCTCCGCGATCGACCAGGCCGAGGTGCACGACATCCTGGGCACCATCGCGGGCGACGACACCCTCATGCTGATCAGCCGGGACGCGGCCGGCGGGCAGGCGTTGGCAGATCACCTGCTGCGGCTGGCGGCGGGCGACCACCGGCAGCACTGAGCCGGCGCGAGTTCCCGGAAGGGCCCCCGTTCGCGGGGGCCCTTCCGGCGTTCGCGGGTACACCGGACCCGTGCAACCCGCCGGACCCGGCTTTTGACGAATCATGCAGTGCAATGCATACTTATGCCAGTCAGTGCGGTCGTCACCAGGCGACGATCCACGCGACCTCTTCGAGGAGCAGCGGTGAGCAGCAACGGCGATGTCAGGCTCTGGGGCGGCCGGTTCGCGGACGGCCCGGCGGAGGCGCTGGCCAAGCTTTCCGCGTCGGTCCACTTCGACTGGCGGCTGGCCCCCTACGACATCGCCGGCTCCCGCGCCCACGCCCGCGCGCTGCACAAGGCCGGGCTGCTCACCGACGACGAGCTGGGACGGATGCTGGCCGGCCTCGACCGGTTGGCCGCCGATGTCGAGGCGGGCACCATCACCGGCACCATCGCCGACGAGGACGTGCACACCGCGCTGGAGCGCGGTCTGCTGGAGCGGATCGGCGCGGACCTCGGCGGCAAGCTGCGGGCCGGCCGGTCCCGCAACGACCAGATCGCCACGCTCTTCCGGATGTACCTGCGCGACCACGCCCGGATCGTCGGCGGGCTGCTCGCCGAACTGCAGGAGGCGCTGGTCGGTCTCGCCGAGACGCACGCGGACGTGGCCATGCCGGGGCGCACGCACCTGCAGCACGCCCAGCCGGTGCTCTTCGCCCACCACGTCCTGGCGCATGTGCAGGCGCTCGGCCGGGACGCCGAGCGGCTGCGGCAGTGGGACGAGCGGACGGCCGTCTCCCCGTACGGCTCCGGCGCGCTCGCGGGCTCGTCGCTCGGCCTGGACCCGGTGGCGGTCGCCGCCGAACTCGGCTTCGAGCGCGGCTCGGTCGCCAACTCCATCGACGGCACGGCCTCGCGCGACTTCGTCGCGGAGTTCGCGTTCATCACCGCGATGATCGGGATCGACCTGTCGAGGATCGCCGAGGAGATCATCATCTGGAACACGAAGGAGTTCTCCTTCGTCACCCTCCACGACGCCTTCTCCACCGGCTCCTCGATCATGCCGCAGAAGAAGAACCCGGACATCGCCGAGCTGGCGCGCGGCAAGTCCGGCCGGCTCATCGGCAATCTGACCGGTCTGCTGGCGACGCTCAAGGCCCTGCCGCTCGCGTACAACCGCGATCTGCAGGAGGACAAGGAGCCGGTCTTCGACTCCTGCGACACCCTTGAGGTCCTGCTGCCCGCCTTCACCGGCATGATGGCCACCCTCACGGTCAACACCGCGCGGATGGAGGAGCTGGCGCCGGCCGGCTTCTCCCTCGCCACCGACATCGCCGAGTGGCTGGTCAAGCAGAACGTCCCGTTCCGGGTCGCGCACGAGGTCGCGGGGGAGTGCGTCAAGGTCTGCGAGGCCGAGGGCATCGAGCTGGACGGGCTGACGGACGAGCAGTTCGCCAAGATCTCCCCCCATCTGACCCCCGAGGTCCGCACCGTCCTCAACGTCAAGGGCGCGCTCGCCTCCCGTGACGGGCGGGGCGGCACGGCGCCGGTCCGGGTGGCGGAGCAGCTGGCCGAGGTCAAGCAGGACGTGGCCGCGCAGCTGGCCTGGGCGCTGGCCGAACGCTGACACCGGGCGGAGCGCCGGGCCGTGACGGCCTGGCCTCCGCCCGTTCTCCGGCAGTGGAATGAGACGTTGATGTCTCATGTGGACTACGATTGTCTCATGAGCTTCGATCGTGACCAGGTGCTGCGCGACGCCGCGGCCCTGCTGAGCCGCCGGGCCACCGCGTCCATGGACGAGATCGCCAAGGCGGCCGGCATCAGCCGCGCCACCCTCCACCGGCACTTCCCCGGCCGCGACGCCCTCGTCCGGGCCCTCGGCCTGCTCGGGATCGCACAGATGGACGAGCGGCTGGACGCCGCCCGCATAGAGGAGGGTGACCCGGTCGCGGCCGTGCGCCGGCTGATCGACGAGGCCATCCCCGTCTCCGGATTCCTGGCCTTCCTCTACGGCGAGAACCAGCTGTACGACCTGCCGGAGGTCACCGAGGGCTGGGCGCGGGTGGACGAACGGGTCAGCGCGCTCTTCCGGCGCGGCCAGGAGCAGGGGCTGTTCCGGTACGACCTGACACCCACCTGGCTGGGCGAGGCGCTGTACGCCCTGATCGCGGCCTCGGCCTGGTGCGTCCAGGATGGACGTATGGCACGGAACGATTCGGCCCGTATGGTCTCCGAGCTGCTGCTCGGCGGGATGCTGCGGAGCGCGTCATGACCCGCGACGCCCTGCACAAGCCCGACGCCCCCGTGTCCCCGACGCCCCCGCACCCCTCCCGCTGGCTCGCCCTCGCCGTCCTGACGCTGGCGCTGCTGCTCGTCGCGGTCGACGCGACGGTACTCGGGCTGGCGATGCCGTTCCTGACCGAGGATCTGCAACCGTCCTCGACGCAGCTGCTGTGGATCGGTGACATCTACTCCTTCGTCATCGCCGGGCTGCTGGTCTCGATGGGCAGCCTCGGCGACCGCGTCGGCCGCAAGAAGCTGCTGCTCATCGGCTCCGCCGCGTTCGGCGGGCTGTCGGTGCTCGCCGCGTACGCGCACACCCCCGAAACGCTCATCCTCGCCCGCGCCCTGATGGGCGTGGCCGGGGCGACCCTGATGCCGTCCACCCTGGCGCTGATCCGCAACCTCTTCACCGACCCGCGCGAGCGCAGCTTCGCGATCGGCGTGTGGGGGGCGGCCTCGACGGCCGGCGCCGCCGTGGGGCCGGTCGTCGGCGGCATCCTGCTGGAGCACTTCTGGTGGGGCTCGGTCTTTCTGATCAACCTGCCGGTCATGGCGGTGCTGCTGATCGTCGGCTACAAGCTGCTGCCGGAGTCCCGCAACCCCGACCCGGGCCCCTGGGACCTGTTCAGCGTCGCGCTCTCGCTCGTCGGCATGTTCGGCGTCGTGTACTGCATCAAGGAGCTGGCGGCCCACGGCCCCCGCACCGCCGCCTTCGCCGCCGGCGCCGTGGGCCTGGTCTGCCTCTACGCCTTCGTCCGGCGGCAGCACACGCTGCCCGCGCCGCTGCTGGACATGCGGCTCTTCCGTAACCGGGGCTTCTCCGCCTCGGTGCTGGCCGACCTGCTCACCGTGCTGGGCCTGTCCGGGCTGATCTTCTTCCTGTCGCAGTTCCTGCAGATGGTGCAGGGGCGCTCGCCGCTGGAGGCCGGGCTGTCGGAACTGCCGGCCATGGTCGGAGCCGTGGGGGCCGGGCTGTGCGCGGGCATGGCCGCCCGCCGGTTCTCCGTGCGGCTGGTCGTCGCGGGCGGCCTGGGCGCCAGCGGCCTGGCCCTGGCCGGACTGTTCGGCCTCACCCCGGACACGGGCTATCCGCTGCTCTTCGCCGTGCTGCTGATCGTCGGCGTGGGCGCGGGCTTCTCCTTCACCGTCACCGCCGACGTGATCCTCTCCAGCGTCCCCGAGGAGGAGGCCGGCGCCTCGGCCGCGGTCTCCGAGACGGCCTACGAACTCGGCGCCGCCCTCGGCATCGCGCTGCTCGGCTCCATCGTCACCGGCGTCTACTCCAACCTGACGCTGCCCACCGGCCTGTCGGCGGACAGCGCGGCGCAGGCCAAGGACTCCCTGGCGGGCGCCGTCGAGGTGGCGGAGACACTGCCCGGCGGGAGCTCGGACGCGCTGCTCGTGGCGGCGCAGGCCTCGTTCACCGACGGGCTGCGCATCGCGGCCATGGTCGGCGCGGTGGTGCTGCTCGGGGCGGCCGTCTGGGCCTGGCGGATGCTGCGCCACACCGAGCTGGCGACGTCCCGCACCCACCACTGAGAGCGGGACGCCCGGAGAACGGTCAGGCGGCCTTGGCCTTGGTGGCGTACATGTCGACGTACTCCTGGCCCGACAGCCGCATGACGTCGCTCATCACCTCGTCCGTGATGGCCCGCAGCACATAGCGGTCGCGGTCCATGCCCTCGTACCGGGTGAAGTCGAGGGGCGCGCCGAAGCGGATGGTCACCCGGTGGATGCGGGGCAGCTTCTTGCCCACCGGCTGTACGCGCTCGGTGCCGATCAGCGCGCAGGGAACGACGACGGCGCCGGTCATCAGGGCGAGCCGTGCGACACCCGTGCGACCCCGGTACAGCCGGCCGTCGGGGGAGCGGGTGCCCTCCGGGTGGATGCCGAAGATCTGGCCGTCCTCCAGCACCCGGCGGCCGGTCATCAGCGCGGCGGCGCCGCCACGGGCACCGTCCCGGTCCACCGGGATCATGCCGACGGTGGTGAAGAACGCGGCCTTCGCCCGGCCCCTGATGCCGCTCCCGGTCACGTACTCGTCCTTGCCGAGGAAGAACACCGGACGCGGGGCCACCAGGGTCATGAACGGCGAGTCCGAGAAGGCGAGGTGGTTGCCCGCCAGGATCACGGGTCCGGTGGCGGGGATGTTCTCGATTCCCTCGACACGCGGGCGGTACAGCACGCGGAGGAGCGGTACGAGCAGCGTATTGATCAGGAAACGGAACAACGGGCCCTCCGGGCAGGGGATCGGTGGATCGCAGACCAGGGGCGCATGCCCACTGGCACACACCCCCTATGTATGAGGACGATACTTCCGTTCGCCGGGTGAGCGCACGCCGGGTTCACACAGCCGCTACGCACTGTTGACCTACGTTCCGCGCGTGTTTCGCCTGTGGTGGGCCGCACGAAAGGTGCGCGCGCCTACGATGCGCGGGTCGACCGGCAGGTGCCGCACGGGCGTTCGGCCGCAGTCACCGGGTCCATCACCGGACAGAGGGAGAGCTCATGACGCACGACCAGCAGGGTTCAGGACCGGCCCGCAGGGCCGTCCTCGGCGCGGCGGCGGCCCTGGGGGCCGGCGGCGCGGTGTTCGCCCTGCCGGGCGCGGCGGAGGCGGCGGGCACGTCCGCCGGTCGCGGCGGACACGGCTCGTCCAAGCTGCCGGTGCCGACCGTCATCGGGCACCGCGGCGCCAGTGGCTACCGCCCCGAACACACCATCGGCTCCTACCAGTACGCCCTGGACATCGGCGCGGACGTCATCGAGCAGGACGTCGTGCCCACCAAGGACGGCCACCTGGTCTGCCGGCACGAGCCCGAGATCGGCGGCACCACCGACGTCTCGCAGCACCCCGGGTTCGCGAGCCGCAGGACCACCAAGACCATCGACGGCACCGCCACCACCGGCTGGTTCACCGAGGACTTCACCCTCGCCGAGCTGAAGACGCTGCGCGCCGTGGAGCGGCTGCCGGCCAACCGGCAGCGCAACACCCTCTACGACGGCCGCTGGGAGATCCCCACCTTCGAAGAGGTGCTCCAGTGGGCCGACGAGCAGGGCCGCAAGCGCGGCCGCCCGGTGTGGCTGCACACCGAGACCAAGCACCCCACCTACTTCCGCAAGCTGGACCTCGGCCTGGAGGAGCGCCTGGCCAGGCTGCTGCGCCGCTACGGGCGCGACCGCCGGGACTCCCCGCAGTTCCTGCAGTCCTTCGAGCCGAGCAGCCTGCAGCGGCTGGGCTCGCTGGGCGCCGGCGCCCCCAAGGTCTTCCTGCTGTCCGGCCCGACCTCCCGCCCGTACGACTTCGTCGAGGCGGGCGACCCGCGCACTGTCGCCGACCTCGTCACCCCGGCCGGACTGCGGTGGATCGCGCGCTTCGCCCGGGGCATCGGCCCGACGCTGACGCTGATCATCCCCCTCGACGCCGCGGGGAAGCTCGGCACCCCGACCACGCTGGTGCGCGACGCGCACGCCGCCGGGCTGATCCTGCACCCGTACACGATGCGCAACGAGAACACCTTCCTGCCCGTCGACTTCCGCAAGGGCACCGACCCGAACGCCTACGGCGACTCCTTCGGCGCGTTCAGGACGTACTTCGAGCAGGGCATCGACGGGATCTTCTCCGACAACGCCGACACCGCGCTCCTCGCCCGCGAGGACTTCCTGAAGAACCGGTGACCTGTCCGCACCGGTTATCCACTCTGACGAGTGAAGACGGCCGCGCCCGGCAACCGCCGGGCGCGGCCGTGTCGTCCCGGCGATCATGAACGTGTCGCTGCGTGAAGACGAACTGACCCGGCTGCGTCCCCTGGTCGCCGCGGAGGCGGCCGCGGAAGCGGTCTCCGGCGGCATCGAGGCCGCCGACCTGGAGCAGGCGGTGTGGCTGCGGCTGCTGGAACTGGCCGTGCCGCCGTCCGATCCGGCCCGCTGGCTGCGGGCGGCGGTGCGGCGCGAGGTGCGCGAGGCCGCCCGCCGGGTCCGCCGTGAGCTGCGGTACACCCCGGGCCGCGACCCGGCGGCCGACCGCGGGCCGTCCGTCGAGGAACAGGTGCTCGGCGCCGAGCAGCGGGCGGCGGTGCACGCCGCCGTGGAGCGGCTGCCGGGACGCTGCCCGCAGGTGGTTACCGCCCTGATGTCCCGGTCCGACCCCACATACCAGGAAATCTCCCGCGAGTTGGGAATCTCACAGGGCAGTATCGGCCCTTTGCGCTCGCGCTGCCTCGGCTGCCTGCGCTCGATCCTGAAATCCGGGGTTGCATCCCCGGCAAGACGGGGTAAGGCACGGTAAACAGTCGGCGACAAGGCGTTCCTGGCGCGTTCGAGCGCGGCCGGATGCGGGTATTGCGAGGCATCTACCGCGCCGGGGCGTTTGTGCGATCATCAGCGCCACGGAGACGGCGCACACCCGTACCAACTCCGGTCAGGCACACGTCCCGGGCGCGCATCACACCCTCATCAGCCCGGGCGGACTCGAAGGGGAGGCCTGCGGCCCATGGGCATGAGCGTGACCATCTCTACGGCGGATCAAGGCGACGCCGAGAAGATCCTCAAACTCCAGTACCTCTGCTACCAGAGCGAGGCGGAGCTCTACGGCGACTACTCCATAGAGCCGCTCACCCAGACCTTCGAGGCGCTGCGCGCCGAGCTGGCTCAGGGGTGCGTCCTGGTCGCGCGGCTCGGCGACGAGGTCGTCGGTTCCGTCCGCGGGGTCGTCGACGACGACGGCACCGCGCGGATCGCCAAGTTGATCGTCCACCCCCGTATGCAGCGGCACGGCCTCGGCGGCCGGCTGCTGCACGCCGTCGAGGAGCGGCTGTCCGCCGAGAGCGAGGCGAAGCGGTACCGGCTGTTCACCGGCCACCGCAGCGACCTGAACCTGCGGCTGTACCGCAAGCTGGGGTACGAGCAGGTGGGCGACGCCGAACCGATCACCCGGCGGCTGAGCCTGGTCACCATGGAGAAGGACGCCCCGAGGGCGTCGTTCGCCGCCAGCGCCTGATCCGAACCCCTGGTTACCGCGTCTGCTGTGGCTGTGCCGACCTGCGCAGCCACAGCAGCCCGGCGACGGGCAGCAGCAGGGGCAGGAAGAGATAGCCGATCCCGAAGTCCGACCACACGGTCGCGTCGGGGAACGCGGACGGGTCGACGAGGGTGAAGGTGCCCACCGCGATCACGCCGGCCAGTTCGGCCGAGCAGCACACCAACGCCACCCTGCGGGCCGCCTCACCGCCGCGCCACAGCGCGACGGTGATCACCGCGTAGACGAGTCCGGCCACCGCCGACAGCACGTAGGCCAGCGGCGCGTCATGGAACTTCGTGAACATCTGGACGAGCGAGCGCGACACCGCCGCGACGGTGAACACCCCGTAGAGGGAGAGCAGCAGCCGCCCGGGACCCCGGCCGATCCGCCCGGCCTCGCCCCCGCCGGCCCCCTCGTCGTGCACGGCCCGGTCACCGGATGCCTCGCGCGCGGGGTCAGACACCGCCGCCTCCCCAGATGTCGAAAAGCCGTACTTCGAGCACGGCGAGGATCACTCCGCCCGCGGCGACGATCGCCGATCCCCAGCGGGTGCGTTCGGTCAGCGACATGAAGCCGGCCGCCGGGATCGTGCAGGCGGCGCCGACCAGGTAGGAGACGAAGATCAGCGTTCCCTGGTCCGGCTTCTCGCCGCGCGAGAGCTTCACCAGGGCGATCACCAGCTGGACCAGCGCGAGCACCGAGACCACGGCCATGCCGATGAAGTGCCAGTCCTTGGTCGGCTGGTCCCGGAATGCGGCGAAGCCGCACCACGCCGCGAGCAGCAGCGCCGCGACCGAGACCGTGATGGTGACTGCGTCGAGCATGCCGCGACTCTATTACGGGCCAAAAGGACCCGGACGCGACCCCCGGTTGTCCGCATAGTGAACACTCCGCCCGGAATGTGGGACGCGGTGTCCAGGTCTGCTTTACTGGATCACATGACCACGACGAACAGCCGCTGCCGCGCGACCGAGGCGACCCCGCCCGGTGTTCGTTGTATGTGTCGAATGTGTGACTAGCGAAGGGCTCAGCCCCGCGTCACCTGTGGTTCCAGCGACTCCTTCTTCCTGCCGCTGATCTCCGCTTGGCCCCTGGACGGGCTGATCCGTGCCGCGATCCGAGAAGAATGCCCCTTGCGTGGTGCTATGCCCGCCGCGCACTCGACAGTGACGGATACCCCTGTGATCACCACCACGGACCTGAGAAAGGTCTACCACTCGCGTGACCGCGAGATCACCGCCCTGGACGGCGTCGATCTGCACGTCCGCGAGGGCGAGGTCTACGGCGTCGTCGGACAGAGCGGCGCCGGCAAGTCCACCCTCATCCGCTGCGTCAACCTCCTCGAGCGCCCCACCTCGGGCACCGTCGAGGTCGCCGGACGGGACCTGACCGCACTCGGCGGCCGTACCGACCGGGCCGGAGCCGCGCTGCGCGCCGCCCGCAGTGGCATCGGCATGGTCTTCCAGCACTTCAACCTGCTGGCCTCGCGCACCGTGCAGGGCAACGTCGAGCTGCCGCTGGAGATCCTCGGCGTCTCCGGCAAGGAGCGCTCCCGCAAGGCCCTGGAACTGCTGGACCTCGTCGGCCTCGCCGACAAGGCCCGCGCCTACCCCGCGCAACTGTCCGGCGGCCAGAAGCAGCGCGTCGGCATCGCCCGCGCGCTGGCCGGCGACCCCAAGGTGCTGCTCTCCGACGAGGCCACCTCGGCGCTCGACCCGGAGACCACCCGCTCCATCCTCCAGCTGCTGCGCGACCTCAACCAGCAGCTGGGGCTGACCGTGCTGCTCATCACGCACGAGATGGACGTCGTCAAGGCGATCTGCGACTCGGCCGCGCTGATGAAGAACGGCAGGGTCGTGGAGTCCGGCACCGTCGCCGAACTCCTCGCCACCCCCGGCTCCGAGCTCGCGCACGAGCTGTTCCCGGTCGGCGGGGAGCCGTCGGGACCCGACCGCACCGTCGTCGACCTCACCTTCCACGGTGAGAACGCCACCGAGCCGGTCGTCTCCCAGCTGGCGCGCACCTACAACGTGGACGTCTCGATCCTGGGCGCGGCCATGGAGACCATCGCCGGCCGCCAGATCGGCCGGATGCGGATCGAACTGCCGGGTCCGTTCGAGGACAACGTCGTACCGATCGGCTTCCTGCGCGAGCAGGGCATCCAGGTCGAGGTGGCGCGGACCGCCGCCGCGCGTGTGAAGGAGACCGTCAAATGACCTGGGCCGAGATACAGCCGCTGCTCACGACGGCCTGTTGGGAAACCCTGTACATGGTGGGCTGGTCCACCGTGATCACGGCCGCGGTCGGTCTGCCGCTGGGTGTGCTGCTGGTGCTCACCGGCCGGGGCGGCCTGCTGCAGAACGTGGTGCTGAACAAAGTCATCGGCGTCGTCGTGAACATCACACGGTCGCTGCCGTTCATCATCCTGATGGTCGCGCTGATCCCCTTCACCCGCTGGCTCGTCGGCGCGGCGTTCGGGCTCAACGCCGCCGTCGTGATGCTGTCCGTCGGCGCGATCCCGTTCTTCGCGCGGCTCGTGGAGACCTCGATCCGCGAGGTGGACCCCGGCCTCGTCGAAGCGGTCCACGCGATGGGCGGCAACACCCGCACCGTGGTCGTCAAGGCGCTGCTGCCCGAGTCGCTGCCGTCGCTGGTCTCCGGCCTCACCACCACCGTCATCGCCCTCGTCGGCTACTCGGCGATGGCCGGCACGATCTCCGCGGGCGGCCTCGGCAACCTGGCGTGGACCTACGGCTACCAGCGGTTCGAGAACAAGGTCATGGTCGCCACGATCGTGCTGCTGATCGTCCTGGTCACCGTCGTCCAACTGGCCGGCGACCTGACCGCCCGCGCCCTGGCCCGCCGCGGCGGGCGGACGTCCGGCGCCCCCGTACTCCGCCTCCTGCGGACCGCCCGCGTCGCGCGGGCCACCGAGACCTCCTGACCCGCCGGACCCCTCCGGCTCGTACCATCCACTGAGAAAGAGGCACTTTTCGTGCGTAACGTCACCAAGATCACCACTGCTGTGCTCGCCGCCGGAGCCCTCTCCCTGGGCCTGAGCGCATGCGCCTCCAACCCGACCCAGAAGGACGGCGAGAACGACGCGCTGGTCGTCGCCGCGAGCCCCGTGCCGCACGCCGACATCCTGAAGTTCGTCAAGGACAACCTGGCGGAGAAGGCCGGACTGAAGCTGGAGGTGAAGGAGTTCGACGACTACGTCATACCGAACACCGCCACCGAGAACGGCGAGGTCGGCGCGAACTTCTTCCAGCACAAGCCGTACCTGGACGACTTCAACGCCAAGAACAAGACGCACATCGTCCCGGTCGTGAACGTCGAGCTCGAACCGCTCGGCCTCTACCCGGGCAAGGCCAAGACGCTCGCCGAGATCAAGTCCGGCGACACCATCGCCGTGCCCAGCGACACCACCAACCAGGGCCGCGCGCTGCAGCTGATCGCCTCCAAGGGCCTGATCACCCTCAAGCCCGGCGTCGGCGCCAACGCCAGCCTGCAGGACATCGCCGACGCCAAGGGCCTGAAGTTCAAGGACGCGAAGGCGGAGCTGCTGCCCAGCCAGCTGCCCGACGTCGCCGCCGCCGTCATCAACGGCAACGTGGCGCTCGGCGCCAAGCTCGACCCGGCCAAGGGCACCCTCGCCCTGGAGAAGGCCGAGGACAACCCGTACGCCAACTTCCTGGCGGTCAAGGAGGGCAAGCAGAACGACCCCCGGGTCGTGAAGCTCACCAAGCTCCTCAACTCCGACGAGGTCAGGAAGTTCATCGAGACCAAGTACCACGGCTCGGTCGTCCCGGCGTTCGGCAAGCCCGCCGCCTGACAGCCGGCCCGACGCACCCCGGCCGCCCGACCAGGTGGCCGGGGTGCGGTGCGTCGCCGTCCGCTACCTGCGCCGCACCCAGTACACGTCCGTCATGTACGGCATCTCGATGTCGCCGCCGCGCCGGGTCGGCTCGTGCGCGCCGAGCAGCGACTCCAGATCGGCCCGCACCCGCTCCTGCTCGGCCGCGTCCAGCACCGCAATGTGGCTGGACGACATCATCCGCTCGACGACGTCCTCGACGGTCGTCGAATGCGGGTTGGGCCAGTGCCGCTCGTGCACCCGCCCCCAGCCCGGCCGCCCCTCGAACGACCGGCGCCAGCGGTTGTCGGGATCCCCGATCCCGGAGGCCAGCGGCGGGCTCGGCAGATCGCGCGGCGCCAGCCGGAAGAAGATGTCCTGGAAGTCCCGCACCCACGGCACCGAGGTGTCGTACGTGTTCCACACCAGGGCGAGCGCGCCGCCCGGCCGCAGCAGCCGCTCCACCTCGTCGAGCGCGTCCGTCTCCTGGAACCAGTGCCAGGACTGCGCCGCCACGACCGCGTCCGCGCAGCCGTCCGGCAGCCCCGTCGCCTCCGCCGTGCCCGCCGTCACTACCACACCGGGCAGCAGCGAGGCCAGCCGCTCGCGCATCTCCGGCACCGGCTCCACCGCCAGCACCTCGGCCCCGGTCAGCGCCAGCAGCCGGGTGAACTTGCCCGTGCCCGCCCCGAGATCGACCGCCGTCCGGCCCGCCTGCAACGGCAGGGCGTCCGCCAGCGCGGCGAGCGCGGCCATGGGGTACGACGGACGGGAGCGCTCGTACAATCCCGCGGCCCGCTGCGATCCGACTCCTGCTGCGTGGTGCAATGTCACGCGGCCAGACGCTAGCAGGGTCGGATGGCGGCAGCCGATACCCGCCCCGGACGTCATACGGCCTACCCTGGAAGGGCGTTCGCGGATCAAGCTCCCGCGAACGGTTCTTCGAGCCCGCTCTGCGAATGTCGCGGCCGATGCTGCATGCTGTGCTCTCCACACATGCCCTGGTTACGGAGCAGCGAATGACCTCCACCTTTCCGGACATCTCCATCAGTACGGAGCGGCTGGTGCTGCGCCCCTACGAGGAAGCCGACATCCCCGCCCTCGCGGAGATGATGAACGATGAGCTGGTCACCGCCTGGACCTCCGTCGCGCAGCCGTACACCGAGGACGACGCCCGCGCCTTCGCCACCCGGATCGCCCCCGCGGAACGCACCGAGGGCCGCGGCATCGTCTTCGCCGTCACCGAGTTCCTCACCCAGCGGCTGGTCGGCACGGTCCATCTGCAGAACACCGACTGGCGCATCCGCAGCAGCGAGATCGGCTACATGACGGCCCCGTGGGCCCGTGGTGAGGGATACGCCTCGGAGTCGGTGCTCGCCGTGACCCAGTGGCTCTTCGACGACCAGAAGTTCGAACGCCTCGAACTGCGCATCGCCGCCGACAACACCGCCTCCCAGCAGGTCGCCCAGAAGATCGGCTGCATCAGCGAGGGCGTGCTGCGCAACGCCGGCATAGTGCGCAGCAGGCCGGAGGAGGACCCGGGCGGCCGGTGGGCGGAGATCCGCACCGACCTGATCGTGTGGAGCCTGCTCCCCGAGGACCTGGACGTACTGCCCGGCCGGTCCTCCGGGGACGAGGGGTACACGGCTTTCGCCGACTGGGAGTAAACGACCCTGCAAGGTCCACGTCAGCACTGCCGCCACCGTCGTCGGCACCCTCGTCGGCCAAGATCCGGTCCCGGGGTACTGTGCTTCCCCGGGGGCCGCGACCACACCCGGACACCGACCGCGACCACGCCCAGGAGACTGACGACATGGCCGACCGGGTCACCGTGATCGGGTGGGACGGCTCGCCGCCGTCCGAAGCCGCGCTGTCGGCGCTCACCGCAGCCACCCTGGTGGCCGGCACCCGCCGTCATCTGGACCTGCCGTACGTACCCGAGGCCGCCGAGCGGATCGTGCTCGGCAGCATCGAACTGGCCGCCCGCCGGATCGCCAAGCACCGCGGCACCGCGGTGGTACTGGCCGACGGCGACCCGGGCTTCTTCGGCGTCGTGCGCGCCCTGCGCGACCCGGAGCATGGCCTGGAGATCGAGGTCGTGCCCGGCGTCTCCTCCGTCGCGCGGGCCTTCGCGCTGGCCGGCATGCCGTGGGAGGACGCCCGCGTCGTCGTCGCGCACAGCCGCTCGCTGCGGCGCGCGGTCAACGTCTGCCGCGCCTACCCCAAGGTCGCCGTGCTGACCGCGCCCGGCGCGGGCCCCGCCGAACTCGCCCTGCTGCTCGACGGTGTGCACCGCACCTTCGTCATCTGCGAGGCGCTCGGCACCGAGCAGGAACAGGTGAGCGTCCTCACCTCGGAGAAGGTCGCCGACCACGTCTGGCGTGACCCGAACGTCGTCCTGGTCGTCGGCGGGATGACCTCCGCCGACCCGGCGGTCGCCGGCCGCAGCGGCTGGATCGCCGGCCGCGATCCGGCGTTCCCCGGCGCCGTGCGCGGCTGGGGCCTGCCGTCCTCGGAGTACGGCGGCGACGGCTCGCACCAGCTGCGGGCGCTGCAACTCGCCCGGCTCGGCCCGCGCACCGGCGACCTGGTCTGGGACATCGGCTCCGCGGACGGGGCGTTCGCCGTGGAGGCCGCCCGGTTCGGCGCGGCCGTGATCGCGGTGGACCGGGACGAGGACGCCTGCGACTGGATCACGGCCGCCGGCCGCCGTTTCGGTGTCCAGCTCCAGGTCGTCCACGGCACCGCGCCGCAGGCGCTGGAGGACCTTCCCGAGCCCGACGTCATCCGGATCGGCGGGGGAGACGCGGAGGTCGTCACGGCGTGCGCCGCCCGGCGCCCGGAGCGGATCGTCGCGAGCGCGGGCAACCGGGACGAGGCGGAGGCGGTCAGCCGGGCCCTCGAAGAGGGCGGCTACGACGTCGAACGCGCCCTGCTGCAGACCGTCGAACTGGATTCCGGCTGGGCGGAACGCGAACGCCTCGTCACCTTCGCCCTGTGTGGCCACCGCAGGTGACGCAGGGACCGCCGGTCCGACCGCACTGTGGACCCTTGGGCGGTCCTCCGGCACACGCGCGGTAGGCTGGCGGATCGTTGTGCCGTCGTCGTGCGTTGACGGATCGAGCGGTTTTCGATCCGCTGGTCATCCGTCGCCGCCGGACAGCACACGCGGTGCCGACGCGCCGCATTTCCTGCTTCCCGGCCGGTTCGACTGTTCCGGCTGGGGGTCGGACAGTGTGCGCGGCGCGGCGTTGGAAGGAGCGATACCGATGGGCGAGGGGCACGCATGACTGACACCGGCCAGGTCCCGGGCGAGGGACTGCCGGAGAGCGCAGTCGGGGAAGCGGTTCCGCAGCCGCCCGCCGATCTGCACGGCAGCGCCGCTCACCAACCGACCGCTCCCAGCTGGGAGACGGACGCCTTGAGCGGCGACGGCACTCCCGCCTACACCTTCCTCGACCGGTCGGAGGCCCCCGGGGCGCCTGTCGACGACGACGAGGACCTGCTCCTGATGCCCAGTCTGCAGGGCTCCTGGAGCGACCCCCAGCCCGTCCCGCCACAGCCCGAGGTTGTCGTGGATCCCCTGAACGGCGAGGGACACGAGACCCACGAGTCCGCGGGACGCGACGCGGGATCCTTCGACTACGGGACGGTCCGGCTGACGCAGCCCGCCGTCCAGGAGCCGGCGGCCGAGCCGCTCGTCGCCGAGCAGGCGGCCGCCCAGCCGGCGCCGCCCCGGCGGCCGTTGCACATGGGCCCGCCGATGCCGGATCCGGCCTCCAGCGGTGTCTCCGTCCGCTCGCTCGCCGACCGCGGCCCGGCGACGGCCCAGGGCCTGCCGCCCGCCCCCCTGCGCGCGACCGGTGGCCCGGCCACCGCGGGACCCGAGTACCTCGACGTACCGCACAGCGACTCCGCCGCGATCCCCGCGCAGCAGAACGGCGAGGCCCCCGAGCCGGCCGCCGTCGCCCGGCCGGGCACGCCCGTCCAGGGCAGCGCGTGGCCGTCGGCGGCGTCCGCCGCCCCGGTGGCGCAGCAGCAGGACCTCCCGCCCGTGGTCCTCGCGGCGGCGCCCGAGCCGCAGCCCGCGGCGGACGAGCCGTCCGTCCAGGCCGAGCGGTACGACCCGGTCCCGCCGCAGGCACCGGTCGTCCCGGTCCAGGGCATCCCGGAAACGCCGCCCGCGGGCACTCCCGTCCCGGACGCCGTGCCCGCGCAGGACGCACCGATCGCCGTCGAGCCGGTGGTCCGGGCCGAGCCCGTCGAAGCCGTGCTTCCCGTCGCACCGGAGGCCGCTCCGGCCGTGGAGGTGCCGCCGCTTCCGGCCACCCCGGTCCACGCCGAAACGATCACTCCTGCGACGGCTCCCGTCCAGCGCCCGGTGGACGCGCCGCCGCCCGCGGCCGAGCCGTACGTCCTGCCCGACGCGCTGCCCGAGCCCATCGCCGCCCTGGAAGTGACGGCCCCGGCGCCGCCCGCACCGCAGGACGTTCCGGCGCCGCAGGCTCCCGTCCAGGAGCAGGCCGCCGCGCTCCCCGCCCCGATTCCGGCGGAGCAGCCGCCCGCGCCCGCCACGCCGGTCGCGGCCGAACTCCCCGGCGAGCCGGAGGAGTCCGCCGCCCCCGCCGAGGTCCCGGCCGAAGCCCCCGCAGCGCCCGTGCGGGGTCCCGCGGCCGACGGGTACGAACCCGCCGTCCGGGACGCGGTACACCGGGTGATCCGCGAACGCCGGGACATCCGCAACGGCTTCCGCGACGACCCCATCCCGCACGAGGTGCTGCTCCGCGTCCTGGAGGCGGCCCACACCGCCCCCAGCGTCGGCCACTCGCAGCCCTGGGACTTCGTCGTCATCCGTTCCGCCAAGACGCGCGAGCGCATGCACGAACTGGCCAACGAACAGCGCGACACGTACGCCAAGTCGCTGCCGAAGGCCCGCGCCAAGCAGTTCCGCGAGCTGAAGATCGAGGCGATCCTCGACACCCCGATCAACATCGTCGTCACCGCCGACCCGACGCGCGGCGGCCGGCACACCCTCGGCCGGCACACCCAGCCGCAGATGGCCCCGTACTCCTCCGCCCTCGCGGTCGAGAACCTGTGGCTCGCCGCCCGCGCCGAAGGGCTCGGCGTCGGCTGGGTCAGCTTCTTCGACGAGCGCCAGATGGTCCGTGAGCTGGGGCTGCCCGAACACCTCGAAGTCGTCGCCTACCTCTGCATCGGCTACGTCGACGAGTTCCCCGAAGAGCCCGAGCTGATGCAGGCCGGCTGGTCCCAGCGCCGCCCGCTCTCCTGGGTGGTCCACGAGGAGGAGTACGGCAACCGGGCGCTGCCCGGCGAGGAGCCGCACGACCTGCTCGAGGAGACGCTGCGGGGCATCCGCCCGCTGGACGCCAAGGCGCTCGGCGAGGCCTGGGAGCGGCAGAAGCGGATGACGAAGCCGGCCGGCGCGCTCGGCATGCTGGAGATCATCTCCGCACAGCTCAGCGGCCTGTCCCGGCAGTGCCCGCCGCCGATCCCGGAGCCCGCGGCCGTCGCGATCTTCGCCGGCGACCACGGGGTGCACGCCCAGGGCGTCACGTCCTGGCCGCAGGAGGTGACCGCCCAGATGGTCGCCAACTTCCTCGGCGGCGGCGCGGTCTGCAACGCGTTCGCCAACCAGGTCGGCGCCGAGGTCTGCGTCATCGACGTCGGTGTGGCGTCGGAACTCCCCAGCACCCCCGGGCTGCTGCCCCGCAAGGTCCGGTACGGCACCGCGGATTTCACCGCCGGGCCCGCCATGACCCGCGACGAGGTGCTGCGCGCCATCGAGGTCGGCATCGAGACCGCCCGCGACCTGGTCGCGGCCGGAAACAAGGCGCTGCTCACCGGTGAGATGGGCATCGCCAACACCACCACCTCCGCCGCGCTCATCTCGGTCTACACCGGCCAGGACCCGGCCGAGGTGACCGGTCGCGGCACCGGCATCAACGACGAGATGCACGCCCGCAAGATCGACGTCGTCCGCCGTGCGCTGGACCTGCACCGCCCGGACCCGGCCGACCCGATCGGCGTGCTGGAGGCGATCGGCGGACTGGAGCACGCCGCCATGGTCGGCCTGCTGCTCGGCGCCGCGGCGCTGCGCACCCCGGTGATCCTGGACGGCGTCAGCGCCGGCGCCGCCGCGCTGGTCGCCCGCGCCATCGCCCCCGAGGTGCTGGCCGCCTGCATCGCGGGCCACCGCAGCGCGGAGCCGGGCCACGTAGCGGCCCTCACCAAGCTGGGCCTGCGCCCGCTGATCGACCTCGACCTGCGCCTCGGCGAGGGCACCGGCGCGCTGCTGGCACTGCCGCTGGTACAGAGCGCTGCGCGCGTCATGCACGAGGTTGCGACGTTCGACTCCGCGGGAGTCACCGAGAAGGGCTGACGCCCTCGCACCCACGGGGGCGGGGCCCCGCCCCCTCCCGCGCCTGCGGCGGGCTGCCCTCAAACGCCGGGCGGGCTGGCTTGCGGCTGGGCTCAGCCGTAAGCCTGCCGGTTTCCTGCGCCTGCGGCGGGCGCCCTCAAACGCCGGGCGGGCTGAATGTCAGCCTGCCCGCCTGCCCGCCTGCCCGCCTGCCCGCCTGCCCGCCTGCCCGCCTGCCTGCCCGGCCTGAATGCACCCGGGTGTGATCTTGCGCGCTGCGGTCAGGGGGCGTCGGACCGTAAGGTTTGCGCAGGGGCCCGGCCCCGCACCCCAGCCGCTCCGAGGGAGCAGCGGCGCAGTAGAGAGAACTTCGCCCCAAGGAGCCGTACAGCCATGGCCGACGACCGCAACGACGCTCCCGCCTACCCCGTCGGACTGCGGCTGTCCGGACGCCGGGTCGTCGTCCTCGGCGGCGGTACCGTCGCCCAGCGCAGGCTGCCGGCGCTGGTGTCGGCGGGAGCCGACATCGTGCTCGTCTCACCGTCGGCGACGCCGTCCGTCGAAGCGATGGCAGACGCGGGTGAGCTGCGGTGGGAGCGCCGTCCCTACCAGGAGGGCGACCTCGCGGACGCCTGGTACGCGCTGATCGCCACCACCGACACCGCGGCCAACACCGCCGCGTCCGCGGAGGCCGAGGCCCGCCGCGTCTGGTGCGTGCGCAGCGACGACGCCGAGGCCGCCACCGCCTGGACCCCGGCCACCGGACGCAGCGAGGGAGTCACCGTCGCCGTCCTCACCGGACGCGACCCGCGCCGCTCCGCCGCGGTGCGCGACGCGGTCGTCGAGGGACTGCGGGACGGCACGCTGGTCGCTCCCCGGCACCGCGAGCGGACCCCCGGCGTGGCGCTCGTCGGCGGTGGCCCCGGTGACCCCGACCTGATCACCGTGCGCGGCCGGCGGCTGCTCGCCGAGGCCGACGTGGTGATCGCCGACCGGCTCGGCCCGCGCGACCTGCTGGACGAACTCCCGCCGCACGTCGAGGTGATCGACGCGGCGAAGATCCCCTACGGCCGTTTCATGGCCCAGGAGGCGATCAACAACGCGCTCATCGAGCACGCCAGGGCCGGCAAGGCCGTGGTCCGGCTCAAGGGCGGCGACCCGTTCGTCTTCGGGCGCGGCATGGAGGAGGCCGAGGCGCTCGCCGAGGCCGGTATCGCCTGCACGGTCGTGCCCGGCATCTCCAGCTCCATCAGCGTGCCCGGCGCCGCCGGCATCCCGGTCACCCACCGGGGCGTCGCCCACGAGTTCACCGTCGTCAGCGGCCATGTCGCCCCCGAGGACCCGCGCTCCCTCGTCGACTGGGAAGCGCTCGCGAAGCTGCGCGGCACGCTCGTGCTGCTCATGGCCGTCGAGCGGATCGGCGCCATCGCCACCGCCCTCGTCCGGTACGGCCGCCCGGCGACCACCCCGGTCGCCGTCATCCAGGAGGGCACCATGGCCACGCAGCGGCGCGTGGACGGCACCCTGGCCACCGTCGCCCAGGTCGTCGCCGACGCGGAGATCCGCCCGCCGGCCGTCATCGTCATCGGCGACGTCGTATCGGTCGGCAGCGCCCTTCGACGCTAGGACGCGGCCGACGCGTACCGGCCAGCCAGCCACCCCGGCGTTGGCATGTGCCGCGGGACAGGGCAGTATCAGCCTGTGGCTGAGCTCATCACGATCGACGACCCGGACGACCCGCGCCTCCATGACTACGTGGCACTGACCGACGTCGAGCTGCGGCGCCGCCGTGAGCCCGCCGAAGGGCTGTTCATCGCGGAGGGCGAGAAGGTGATCCGGCGTGCCCGGCTCGCCGGCTACCGCATGCGGTCCATGCTCCTGTCGGCCAAGTGGGTCGACGTCATGCGCGACGTCATCGACGAGGTGCCGGCGCCGGTGTACGCGGTGAGCCCGGAGCTCGCCGAGCAGGTCACCGGCTACCACGTGCACCGCGGCGCGCTCGCGTCCATGGGCCGCAAGCCGCTGCCGGAGGCGGACGACCTGCTGGGCACCGCCCGCCGCATCGTGGTCATGGAGTCCGTCAACGACCACACCAACATCGGCGCCATCTTCCGCAGTGCCGCGGCGCTCGGCATGGACGCCGTGCTGCTCTCCCCGGACTGCGCCGACCCGCTCTACCGACGCTCCGTCAAGGTCTCCATGGGCGCGGTCTTCTCCGTGCCCTACGCCCGCCTCGACAGCTGGCCCCGCGACCTGGAGACGGTGCGCGCGGCCGGCTTCAAGCTGCTCGCCCTCACCCCGGCCGACAAGGCCACCGACATCGACGAGGCAGCCCCGCACCGGCTGGAGCGGGTCGCCCTGCTCCTCGGCGCGGAAGGCGACGGGCTGTCCACCCAGGCCCTCGTCGCCGCCGACGAATGGGTCCGCATCCCGATGGCCCACGGCGTCGACTCCCTGAACGTCGGCGCCGCAGCGGCCGTCGCCTTCTACGCGGTGGCCTCCGGACGCCCCACTGCCTGAGGGGACGCGCAGGGGAGCCTGCGGCCACTTCGTGGGCCGTGTCAGCGCATTGACGACCGGCCGGGAGCGCTCGTCCAGCCGAAGGGGACGCGGCGGGGTGCCCCCGCAGGCGACGAGAATCCACGACCGTCACGGTGCGGACGGCCCGCGGGTTCGAGCGCCGAGGAGGTGCCCCGC
>NZ_JAPVLU010000002.1:246132-335678 GCF_027158205.1 Streptomyces sp. H39-S7
GTACGCGAGCGGGGCGCCCGCGGCCCCCCCCGGCGCCCCCGACCCACCGCCGACGGTGCGCACCGAAGCCGGAGCCGCAGGCGCGGGCGCACCGCGACACCGCCACGCTCTAGCCGGCGGCGCCCGGCAGGCCCACCAACTCCGCGAGCGCCGCCCGATGGCGCCCCGGCGTGCCCAGCGCGATCTCGTCCGCCTTGGCGCGCTTGAGGTAGAGGTGGGCGGGGTGCTCCCACGTCATGCCGATGCCGCCGTGCAGCTGGACGCACTCCTCCGCCGCGTGCACGGCGGTCGTGGCGCAGTGCGCCTGGGCGACGGCCACCGCGACAGCCGCGTCGGAACTGCCCGACGCCAGCGCGTCAGCGGCGTTGCGCGCGGCGGCGCGGGCCGAGACGATCTCCAGCCAGAGGTCGGCGAGCCGGTGCTTGAGCGACTGGAAGGACCCGACGGGACGGCCGAACTGGTGCCGCTCCTTCAGATAGCGCACGGTCTCGTCGAGGCACCACTGCGCGATGCCCAGCTGCTCCGAGGCGAGCAGACCCGCCCCGGTGAGCAGCGCGGCGTGCAGGGCCCCCACGGCCGCGTCGGGACCGACGAGCAGCCGGGCGGCGACCGCGTCCAGGGTGAGGTCGGCGATCGGCCGCGTCAGGTCCAGCGACACCGGCACGTCGACGGAGACCCCGGCGGCGTCGGCCGCGACCTCGTAGAGGCCCGGCCCGTCGGGGCCCACCGCCGGCACGACGAGCACGTCCGCGACCGACACGTCGGCGACGCTGGTGATCCGGCCGCTCAGCGTGCCGTCGGCCGCGACCCGGACACCCGCCGGGAACGCCGCGCCGGGTGCGGTCGGCAGCGGTACGGCCAGCGCCGCGGTCGCCTCGCCGGAGGCGAGCCGCTTCAGCAGCGGCCCCGCCGCCGCGGGCGCGGCGAGCAGCGCCGCGGTGGCGAGCACCGCGCTGCCGAGGAACGGCACCGGGGCGACCGTGCCGCCGAGTTCCTCCAGCACGACCGCGGCCTCACGGGCGGACGCCCCCTGGCCGCCGCACTCCTCCGGTACGAGCAGCCCCGCGACGCCGATCTCCGCGGCCAGCGTGTGCCACAGCTCCAGGTCGTACGGGGTGCCGCTCTCGATCCGGGCCAGGATCGCGGTCGGCGGGCAGCGGTCCGCCAGCAGGCCGCGAACGGCGGACCGCAGGTCGTCCTCGACGTCGGAGTACAGCAGATCGGGGGTCGCGGGCTGCGACGACGGCTGCGGCGAAGGCTGGTTCATCGGGGAAGGTCCTTCCAGGCGGCGTCCTTGTCGGTGCGGGGCTCGGACGGCAGGCCGAGCACCCGCTCGGAGACGATGTTGCGCAGGATCTCGGAGGTGCCGCCCTCGATCGAGTTGCCCTTGGCGCGCAGATAGCGGTAGCCCGCGTCCCGTCCGAAGAAGTCGACGGTCTCCGGCCGGGTCATCGTCCAGTCGCTGTAGCGCAGTCCGTCCTCGCCGAGGAGTTCCACCTCCAGGCCGCTGATCTGCTGGTTGAGCCGGGCGAAGGCGAGCTTCAGCCCGGAGCCCTCGGGGCCCGGCGCACCGACGGCGAGCTGCTGGCGGACCCGTTCCGCGGTGAGCCGGGAGACCTCGGAGTCCACCCACAGCCGCAGCAGCCGGTCGTGCAGGTCCGGGGTGCGCAGCTCGGGCCGTTCCCGCCAGGTGGCGGCGACGGTGCCGATCATGCCGCCCTCGCGCGGGATGGAGGCGCCGCCGATCGCGACGCGCTCGTTCATGAGGGTGGTCTGCGCGACCCGCCAGCCGTCGCCGACGGCCCCGAGCCGGTGCGCGTCCGGGATCCGGACGCCGGTCAGGAAGACCTCGTTGAACTCGGCCTCGCCGGTGATCTGCCGCAGCGGGCGGACCTCGACACCGGGGTCGGTCATGTCGCAGACGAAGTAGCTGATACCGCGGTGCTTGGGCAGGTCCGGGTCGGTGCGGGCGATGAGGATGGCCCAGCGCGCGTTGTGCGCGTTGGACGTCCAGACCTTCTGGCCCGTCACCACCCAGTCGTCGCCGTCACGTACCGCGCGGGTGCCGAGCGAGGCCAGGTCGGAGCCGGCGCCCGGCTCGCTGAAGAGCTGGCACCAGACCTCCTCGCCGGTCCACAGCGGCCGCAGGAAGCGTGCCTTCTGCTCGTCGGTGCCGTAGGTCAGGACGGTCGGGGCGGCCATGCCCAGGCCGATGCCGATCCGCCGCGGCTCGTTGTCGGGCGCTCCGGCGGCCGTGAACTCCGCTTCCACGACACCTTGCAGGGAGCGGCGGGCGCCGAGCCCGCCCAGGCCCTCGGGGTAGTGCACCCAGGCCAGGCCCGCGTCGAACCGCGCCCGCAGGAACGCCAGGCGCTCGGTGGACGCGGGGTCGTGCTCGTCGAGCAGCGCCCGCACGCGGTGGCGCAGGCCCTCCTCGTCGGGGGTGCCCGCCGGTTCGGTCGTCATGCGCCACGTCCTTCCCGCTCATCGATCTCATCGTTACTAAGCAAGCGCTTGGTAACGTAGTCGATGTGAGGGTGCCGACGCCAGACCCCTCCGGGGGCGCCGCGGGAAAGCGGGCCGCCCGCAGCCGGGCGGCCCAGTGCGCCAGTGGGTCAGCGCGGCCAGGCGCCCTGCGCGACCGCGATGCAGGCCGCGGCCAGCAGCGTCACGATGACGAAGACGATGAGTCGCTGGCGGAGCAGCCGCCGGTCCGGGCGGCCGGGGCGGCGTCCGGTCGGCGTGCGGGGCGCGGGGGTGCGCGGAGCGGGCGTGCGCTGCCCCGGGGGCCGCGGCACCGGCGTACGGCCGGTGTGCCGCGCCGTGGACGCCGTGCCGCCCCCCGTACGCCGCTCGGTGTGCTGCTGCGCGTACTCCTCGGCCCGCCGCCCGGTGGGCCGCTCCGGGCGCGGGCCGGCCGCCTTCGGCACCCCCTCGCGCCGGGGCGCGCCGAGCCCGCGCGCCTCGCGCGCCGCGATCTCGGCCAGCCGCTCGGAGAGCTGGACGGTGCTGGGCCGGTCCGCGGGATCCTTCGCGAGGCACGCGTAGACCAGCGGCGCGAGCGCGTCCGGCACGGCGCTCAGGTCCGGCTCCTCGTGCACGACCCGGTACAGCATCACCTCGGAGCTGCCCTGCCCGAACGGCGAGTCCGCGGTCGCCGCGTACGCGAGGGTCGCGCCGAACGCGAAGACGTCGGTCGCCGGGGTGACGGCCGCGCCGCGCACCTGCTCGGGGGCGAGGAACCCGGGGGAGCCGACGGCCGTCCCCACGTGCGTCAGGGTGCTCGCGCCGGTCGACCAGGCGATCCCGAAGTCGATGATCCGCGGGCCCTTCGGCGACAGCAGGATGTTCGAGGGCTTCAGGTCACGGTGGACCACCCCGGCCTCGTGCACCGCCACCAGGCCGTCGGCGAGTGCCGCGCCGATCGCGGCGACCTCGGACGCCTGCAGCGTCCCCTCCTCGGCGACCTTGTCGTGCAGCGAGGGGCCGGGCACGTACTGGGTGGCGAACCACGGCCGGTCCGCGTCCAGATCGGCCGCCACCAGCCGTGCCGTGCAGCCGCCGCGGATCCTGCGCGCGGCCGAGACCTCGCGGGCGAACCGCGAACGGAACTCCTGATCCTCCGCCAGTTCCGGCCGGATCACCTTCAGCGCCACCCGCTGGCCGCGCTTGTCGGCGCCCAGGTACACCACACCCATACCGCCGGCGCCCAGCCGCCGGTGCAGCCTGAACGAGCCGACGACACGCGGATCCTCGCGCCGGAGCCGCATCATCGCCATGTTCTTCCCCGCTGCCTGGCCAGTTGGACGTCCACAGCTTACGGACTGAACTCCCGGTGTGCCGTAAGGCCGCGCATGCGCCGGACGGCGGATTGTCAGTGCCGGGTGGGATCCTTGAGAGGTGGGAACGGGCCGCTCCGAAGGGGTGGAACGGCCGTGCCCTAACCGTCAACGGACCGTCTGCCAAGGGGGAATGACGCCGTGAAAGGTGATCGCGTGGAGATAGTCGTGGATGCCGGGGACACCACCCGTACCTATGAGGTGGTGGCCACCCGGGCCGGCCGCCGGGTCGAGACCGCCGTGCGCCGCGGCGTGGTGGAAGTGAGTGAAGTCACCCGCAACGGCACCGTCGTACGCACCGCCCGCTTCATGTCCACCCGGGTGCTCGCCCTGGTGGAACAGCCCATTCCGAGGGACGACACCGAAGCCTAGACATGGTCAGCGGCCCGCCGGGCGGCTCATCCCCTGGGGGTATCCCCCTCAGGGATCACCCTGGGACCGGCGGCCCGGTGTCCACCCAAGGGAGTACCTCGGGCGGCCCCGCGTCATCCTCCCGGAGGCCCGGAAAGCGGTACGACGGCATGACGACCGGGCCGCGTCGCGCACCTAGTGTTGAAGTCAAGCGGCGGGCGTAGCACTCGTCCCCCGAGGTCAGACGCCCGCCGCTTGCCTGAACGACACCAGACGTACCACCGAGACGTGCCACCAGCGTGCACGACCGACACCTCAGGAGAGGGTCATGGCGAACACAGTGAGTCGCACGGTGCGCCCCATGCGCGGCAGCAGGACCGCCGCCTTCGGTACCCGCCCGTCCGGCACGCGCCATCCGCTGGTCGCAGCGGCCATGGTGCTGCCGCTCGCGGTGCTCCTCGCCGTGCTCTTCGGAGGCTTCGACGCGGTGGCCACACAAGCGTCGTCCGTAGCCGGGTTGATGGGGCGCTGACACAGCGCCCCATCGATCGGCCCCATGCCCGGAAGAGCGGTCCGGGCGGGGGAACCGGTTCGAAACCCCGTGGGGACGGGGGTGCGACGGACGGCCGTGATGCCCGGGTACCCGTGGTGGGTACCCGGGCATCGCGACGTCAGGACCCGCGAGGGTGCTTGACTGAACGCATGACAGTGCTGGGGGAGGAGCCGACGGCGGAGCTCGCCGCGCTCGCCGTGGGAATCACCGGCATACCCGAGACCTCGGTGCTCGCCCACCGGCCCGACGGCACCGTGGTCCGCAGCGGCGCGCTCGTCGCCAAGGCCCACGCCCCCGGCACCGACCGCCAGGCCCTCGCGGTCCGGCTGGCCGTCGCCGCGCACCCGTTGCTCGACGGCATCCTGCTCGCCCCGCTGCCCCTGCCGGGAACCGGCTCCCTGCTGCACGGCCGGGCGGTCACCGCCTGGCCACTGGGCGAACCCGTGGACCGCGAGGAGCCCGGCGGTGCGCCCTGGGAGGACGCCGCCGTCCTCCTCGCCCGGCTGCACGCCGTCCCCCCGCACGCGCTGCCGTCACCCCTGCCGCCCATGCGCGGCCCCGCCAAGGCGGCCCGCGCCGTCGCGCGGATGGCGGCCGGCGCCCCCTCGCCCGCCGCGGACACCGTGCTGCGCGCCTGGGAGCGGCTGCCGGCCTGGGCCCGCGACGAGGCCCCGCAACCGCGTGCGGACACCCTCTGCCACGGCGATCTGCACCTCGGCCAGCTCGTCCGGCACCCCGTCCCCGGCGGTCCGTGGCGGCTCATCGACGTCGACGACATGGGGATCGGCGATCCCGCCTGGGACCTGGCCCGCCCCGCCATGTGGTTCGCGACCGGCCTGCTGGACCCGGACGCCTGGACGCGCTTCCTGGGCGCCTACCGCGAGGCCGGCGGCCGGGCGGTGCCCGCCGACGGCGACCCCTGGCCGTCCCTGGACGCACCGGCCCGGGCGCTGACCGTCCAGTCCGCCGCGCTGGCGGTGGTCCGCGCCGCCCGCGAGGACCGGCCGCTGGACGAGATCGAACGGGACCTCACCGCTGCCTGCGCCCGGATGGCCGACGTATCGTGAACCCAGCTCCGCCGGACGGGCGTTCCGGCGGCGAATCACCGCAATCGAGGAGTTGAGCCGGAGATGCACTGTCCCAAGTGCCAGGGCACGATGCAGACGTTCAATCGCAACGGTGTCCAGATCGAGCAATGCGGCAACTGCCGGGGGATCTTCCTGGACTACGGCGAGCTGGAGGCCCTGACCCGCGTCGAAGGCCAGTGGAGCCAGCCGGTCGCGCCGCCGCAGCAGCAGCAGGCCTACCCGGCCCAGCAGGCCTACCCGGCGCCGCAGCAGGCGTACCCCGCGGGTCCCGCATGGGGTGCCCCGCACGGCGGCCACCACGGCCATCACCAGAAGCACCGCAGCTTCGGGCACATGCTCTTCTCGTCCTGATCCCAGGGAACGACGGGGGAACGACCGAGGGCCGGAGCGATGATCGCTCCGGCCCTCGGTCATGACGTGTGCGCGATACTGGGATTGAACCAGTGACCTCTTCCGTGTCAGGGAAGCGCTCTCCCGCTGAGCTAATCGCGCGGGACCACTACAACTGCTGCCGTACACGTGCTGCTGTGCTGCGTGCGCGATACTGGGATTGAACCAGTGACCTCTTCCGTGTCAGGGAAGCGCTCTCCCGCTGAGCTAATCGCGCGGGACCACTACATCTGCTGCCGTACACGTGCTGCTGTGCTGCGTGCGCGATACTGGGATTGAACCAGTGACCTCTTCCGTGTCAGGGAAGCGCTCTCCCGCTGAGCTAATCGCGCGTGAGGTGGAGACGGGATTTGAACCCGTGTAGACGGCTTTGCAGGCCGTTGCCTCGCCTCTCGGCCACTCCACCAACATCGCGGGGGACGGGAATCCCCCACGCCGAGCGGACGACGAGATTCGAACTCGCGACCCTCACCTTGGCAAGGTGATGCTCTACCACTGAGCCACGTCCGCAGGTGTCGTAGCTCCGGGGCGCTTCCGCGTCCCGGCGACGTGTTGAACTCTAGCGGATTCCACGGCCAGCTCAAAAACCGGTTTCCGCAGCGTGCCGGGCTGCTGACCAGCGAATGACCAGCGGGGCGCCGCGACGGGCGCCGCTCTAGACTCGGCCACACCCCTTCGGACCGACCCTGGAAGCACTGTGCGAGACCTCGTCCCGATGGCCCGCTTCGGCGGCCTCGTCGCCTCCGACCTGCGAGATGTCACCAGCGATCTCTCCGCGCTGGACTCCTCGGGCTTCTGGGCGGTCTCCGCGGACTTCGAGGGACGGGTGCTGTGCGCGCGCTTCGGAGACGTCCGGTCCGCGCCTCGAACGGCGCCCGAAGGCTGGCGCGGACCGGTCGCCGGAGCGTGGACCTCCTCGCTGGACCGGGACGCCTACATCGACGGCGTCCGCCGCATACGGGAGTACATCGCGGCCGGCGACGTCTACCAGGCCAACCTCTGCCGGGTGCTGTCCGCGCCGCTGCCCGACCCCGCCCGATCCGACGTCGACGCGCTCGCCACGGTGCTCGCCCACGGAAACCCGGCCCCGTACGCCGGCACCATCCGGCTCCCGGCGCACGGGGTGGAGATCGCCACCGCGTCCCCCGAGCTCTATCTGCGCCGTGACCGTTCTCTCGTCGAATCCGGCCCGATCAAGGGCACCGGGCGCACGGAGGCGGACCTGCTGCCCAAGGACCACGCCGAGAACGTGATGATCGTGGACCTGGTCCGCAACGACCTGGGACGGGTCTGCGCGACCGGCTCGGTCACCGTCCCCGAGCTCTGCGCCGTCGAGAAGCACCCCGGCCTGGTCCACCTCGTCTCGACCGTCCGGGGCGAACTGCGCCAGGACACCGGCTGGGCCGGGCTGTTCGCCGCCACCTTCCCGCCCGGCTCGGTCACCGGCGCCCCCAAGTCCAGCGCGCTGCGGATCATCGCGGAGCTGGAGGCGGCGCCGCGGGGCCCCTACTGCGGCGGCGTCGGCTGGGTCGACGCCGACCGCGGCACCGGTGAACTGGCCGTGGGGATCAGGACGTTCTGGCTCGACCGGGCCGGCCCGGCCGCGACGCTGCGCTTCGGCACGGGGGCGGGCATCACCTGGGGCTCCGACCCCGAGCGGGAGTGGGACGAGACCGAGCTGAAGGCGTCCCGGCTGCTGGCGGTAGCGTCGGGGGAGCATCAGGGACACGAAGGGATCACACGTTGAGGATCTGGGTCGATGGCACGCTGCGGAACGCCGGTGACGCCACGGTGTCGGTGCTCGACCACGGGCTCACCGTGGGCGACGGCGTCTTCGAGACGCTGAAGACCGTCGAGGGCGCGGCTTTCGCGACCACCCGCCACCTGGACCGGCTGACCCGGTCCGCGCGCGGTCTCGGACTCCCCGACCCGGACCTCGACGAGGTGCGCAGGGGCTGCGAGGCGGTCCTGGCGGCCAATCCCGTACCGCTCGGCCGGCTCAGGATCACCTACACCGGCGGGGTCTCCCCGCTCGGCTCCGACCGGGGCGACGCGGGACCCACTCTGATCATCGCCCTCGGTGCGGCCTCCGTCCGGCCCGACACCACCGCCGTGGTCACGGTGCCGTGGACGCGCAACGAGCGGGGCGCGCTCAGCGGCCTGAAGACCACCTCGTACGGCGAGAACGTCGTCGCCCTCTCCCGCGCCCACGCGCACGGCGCCTCCGAGGCCCTCTTCGGCAACACCGTCGGACGGCTCTGCGAGGGCACCGGCTCCAACGTCTTCGTCGTGCTCGGCGGGCGGCTGCTGACCCCGCCGCTCTCCTCCGGCTGCCTGGCGGGCATCACCCGCGAACTGGTCGCCGAATGGAGCGGGGCCGAGGAGGCGGATCTGCCGCTGGAAGCGCTCGACGAGGCCGAGGAGATCTTCCTGACGTCCACCCTCCGCGACGTCCAGGCCGTACGCCTGGTCGACGGGGGCGAAGTGCCCGGAGCGCCGGGCCCGGTCACCGCCAAGGCGATGCGGGTCTTCGCGGAACGGGCCGGAGCCGACCCGAATCCGTGACGTGGCACCGAGGATTGGGTAGAACTGGCCTCAGCCCGAACGGGGGAGTTCTGAACGGGGGAGTGACGCCATGACAACCACCCTGCGACCGGATCAGCCGGAGCGGCACGGAGCGGGCGGCGCGCGGTCGCGCCGCTACACGGTATGCGTCAACAGCAGGCCGGTCGGCGGGATCGAGCTCTCCGCCGCGCCGCGGTTCGGCGTCATGGCCGGCCGGATCACCGGACTGGAGATCCACGAGGCGGACCGGCGGCGCGGTCGCGCCACGGTCGCCGCGCTCGCCGCCGAGGAGGTGCTCCGCGGCTGGGGCTGCGACGAGGTGCAGGTGGACCTGCCGGGGGACGCCGCCGCCGTGCGGCGGCTCGCGGACGGCCTCGGCTACACCGAGCGCAACCGCAACATGGCCAAGCCGCTGTCCGGTCCGGCGCCGGAGCTGCCCGCCGGCAGCTCGGTCCGGCCGATGACCGCGGCGGAGTACGAGGTCTGGAACGAACAGCAGGCGATCGCCTACGTGGAGAGCCTCGTGGCGCGCGGCGTCCCGTTCGCCCAGGCCTCCGCCCGGGCCGAGGCCGATCACGGAGCGCTCCTGGCCGACGGCCCCGGCACCGCGGGCACCCTGCTGCTGACTCTGGTCCACCGGCGCCAGGACGTCGGCACCCTGTGGCTACGGCTGCGGGACGCGGCCGACCCGGCGGTACCGGCGTGGGTCTACTCCGTCGAGGTGGGAGAGGAGCACCGCGGCCAGGGGCACGGCCGAACCCTGATGCTCGTCGCGGAACGGGAGTGCCTGGACGCCGGCGTCGCCACCCTGGGCCTGAACGTCTTCGGCGGCAACACCCCCGCGCTGCGGCTGTACGAGTCCCTGGGGTACGCGACTGTCCGCCGCTGCCTGTTCAAGCGGCTGCTCTGACGGACCGGGGGACTATCCGGCGAGCAGCCGGTCCGCGATCTCCTCGATCCGCGCGCGCAGCCCGTCCTGGCTCTTGCCGCCGTCGAGCCGCTGCCCGTCGATCACGTACGTCGGCGTGCCCGTGACACCGATCGCCCGGCCCTCGGCCTCGTCGGCGTCGACGATCAGCATGTGCCGTCCGTCGATCAGCGCGGTGTCCAGCTCCTCCGCGTCCAGCCCCAGTTCGCGGGCCACCTCGACGAGGACCTCCTCGCCGCGCTTGCCGAGCTCCTCGGTGCGCGCGAGCACCGCCTCGGTGTACGGCCAGCCCTGTCCCTGCGCCCACGCCTCCTCGGCCGCCTGGGCGGCCGCGAGGGCGTGCCGGTGCTTCTCCAGCGGGAAGTGCCGCAGCTGGATGTCGAGCGCGTCGCCGTAGCGGGCGCGCAGGGCCCGTACGTCGTCGAGGGCGGTGCGGCAGTCGGGGCACTGCAGCTCGCACCAGACTTCCAGGACGGCGCGGGCGGTGGCCGGGGGAGTGACGTCGTTCATGCGGCCCAGTCTCGCACCTGGGGAGGAGCCCTCCCCCGAGATCACCCTGAGACGGGCCCCGGGACGTGGCCCCCGGCTTCGTGACGGGTGCACGATGGAGGCAGGGACCTCAGAGACCGAGGACACAGCCGCAGGAGTACAGGATCAGGAGCACTGGATGCTGACCGTGACCGTATGCGTCGCCCTGTCCGCGGCGGGCCTGGCGATCGCGATGCTGACCGCTTACCGCCGTCGCTATCTCGCGGCCGTCCGCACCGCCGCGTTCGCCCTGCTGCCGGTGGGCCTGTACATGACGGGTCTGGTGACCCTGGGCCGGAAGGTCGGCACGGCCACCGGGAGCTGGGCCGCGGACCTGGTCTTCAAGCCGACGGTGTGGATGGGCTTCGGGGTGCTCGCGGTCTCCGCGGTGCTCTACACGGTGACCCGTTTCGCCGCCGGCCGCGACGGCGGCGGCAGCCGCCGCGAGCGCAGGGCCGCCGCTGCTGCCGCGGGCGCCCCGGCGGTGGCCCCCGGCGCCGACCGGCCCTCGCTGCCCACGGGCCGCAAGCCGGCGGCCCGTCCGAAGGCCTCGGCCGACGGCGGGCTGTCCGACTTCTCGGACATCGAGGAGATCCTGAAACGCCGCGGGATCTGACCGGCCGGGGAGGCCCCGGAACACAGAACCACCCCTGAGAGTTCGCGTCTTGGGCGCGCCGGCGCCGGGTGCTGCGTCATCATCGCGGTGTGCTGCGATCTTCCGGGGGGTCACCCCCGTGCCCATGGCCGACATCCGAGGCCGAGAGCCCGGTCCCCGGAGACATCCCGCGGCCGAGGACGGGCGCCGACACGTGCGTCCACCATGACGTCGGCCATGACGTCGAACAAGGCGCCGGCCAAGGAGCCGGCCAGGGCGCCGACACAGGCGACACCGGCGACACCGAACCCAAGGGGTGCCTGTTCGCGCTCTCCCAGCCGCCGCTGATGCTCTTCCTGTGCGTGATCGCGGGACTCATCGGGTTCGGGGCGCTCTACGACATCGTCATGCTGTGAACGGCGGGCCGGGCGGTGGGGCTCAGCGGCCGGCCTCGCGCCGGCGTGCCCGGTACGCGGCGACGTGCAGCCGGTTCCCGCAGGTGCGGCTGTCGCAGTAGCGCCGTGAACGGTTGCGCGACAGGTCGACGAAGGCCCGGCGGCAGTCCGGGGCGTCGCAGCGCCGCAGCCGCTCGCACTCACCGGCGACGACCAGGAACGTCAGCGCCATGCCGCCGTCGGCGGCCAGGTGGTCGGAGAGCGACGCGCCGGGCGCGAAGTAGTGCACGTGCCAGTCGTGGCCGTCGTGGTCGGTCAGCCGCGGGGTGGTGCCGGCCTCGGCGACCATCGCGTTGAGCAGGGTGGCCGCGGCCTGGACGCTGGGGGCACAGAAGACCTGCGCGAACTGCTCACGCACCCGGCGCACGGCGGCGAGGTCACTCTCGCCGAGCCGTCCCACCTCGCTGACGCGGTGCTCCTCGACGAACGCGCGCAGCGCGGCGACGTCGTGCAGGCCCTCCCGGCCCTCGCTCTCCGGGGAAGTGTTGATCAGGTCCACCACGCAGTCGAGCGCGTACCTGGTGTCATGGTTGACCAACACGGAATCGCTCCTGGCCGGTGAGGGGGTCGGGCGGATGCGTTCCGGCGACTCTAGCGCGCGAGAGCCACCGCCGTGGGAGTCGTGCTCCACGGCGGTGGCTCTGCGAAGCGCTTGCCAGGCTTCGTACGGCTGTCGGGTCCGGGCCATGCCCCCGAGTAGGACGGCGCCGGACGGCTGGTGGGCTGGGGTCAGCTCTCCGCGAGGATGTGGGAGAGCTCGGTGTCCAGATCGAAGTGACGATGCTCGGTGCCCGGGGGCACGGCGGCGTCGGTCCGCTTGAGGAACGACTCCAGTGCCCGCGCCGGGGCTTCGAGCAGCGCCTCCCCCTCTGGGGAGCTGAGGGCGATGCACACGACGCCCTGGCCATGACTGCGGGACGGCCAGACCCGGACGTCTCCGGTGCCGGTAGGCCGGTGCAGGCCCTCGGCGAGCAGATCGCGGGCAAACACCCATTCGACCGTCTCTTCGGCACCAGTGTGGAATGTGGCGTGCACGGCATAGGGATCGGCCGTGTCGTACCGCAGGCCTGCGGGTACAGGCAGTGAGGATTCGCTCGACACAACGAGGCGCAGGTGCAGCTCGCAGCTGACCGTGGTGTTCATAAGCGCCAGGGCCTTTCGCTCAGTGTGCGCTCGGGGATTCGCACGTCGGCGAAATCGACATGCCACCTGCGGGGACGTTGTAAACCCCTCTGACTGGTTTGTGAGGCTTCTGGTACCTCGTCCGGCCCAGTACTTTTACAGTGTCGAAGGCCATTCCGGTGATCTCCGGGCGTCAGGTAAATTTGGTGCCATGACTGCGGAGAGTGATGAAATCCAGGAGGATGATGCAGCCATGGACCGAGGGCTCGGTTCCAAGGCTCCTGAATTCATCAGGAAATCCCGAGGACTGCATCTCAGCTGGCAGGTGGGCGTCTTCATCGTCGGGCTGGCCGTCGTGGCGGCCGGCGTGGTGATGCTGCCGCTCCCCGGCCCCGGCTGGCTGGTGATCTTCGGGGGCATGGCGATCTGGGCCACCGAATTCGTCTGGGCGCAGCTGGTGCTGCGCTGGACGCGGCGCAAGGTGACCGAGGCGGCGCAGCGCGCTCTCGACCCCGAGGTGCGGCGGCGCAACATCGTCCTGACGTCCGTCGGACTCGTGATCATCGGCGTCCTGCTCGGCTACTACCTCTGGCGCTTCGGATTCGAGATGCCGTGGCGGATCAGCTGATCCGCGGATGGTCCCGGGCACCGTCTGAGGTGCGGTAACGTTGTCCCCGCACGGGGGCGATTAGCTCAGTGGGAGAGCACTTCGTTCACACCGAAGGGGTCACTGGTTCGAACCCAGTATCGCCCACCCCGACCGAAGGCCCGGAAGCCGAGAAGCTTCCGGGCCTTCGGCGTTTCCGGAACCGGCCCTCGCGGAGCGGTGGAGAACCCACACTGGTCCCATGGACTGGAGCCGCTACCGCTTTCGCACCGGCTGGCACCTCGATGCCCGGCCCGAGGCCGTCCTCGCCGTTCTCGAACGCCCCGACGAGTACCCGCTCTGGTGGCGGCAGGTGCGTGAGGTGCGGGGCACCAGCGAGACCACCGGGACCCTCCGGTTCCGTTCCGTGCTCCCCTACGACCTGGTGGTCGACGCGCGCGAGTCGCGCCACGACAACGCCGCCGGGGTGCTGGAGGTGACCATGACCGGTGACCTGGAGGGCTGGGTCCGCTGGACGGTGAGGCCCGACGCCGGGGGCACCCGGCTGCTCTTCGAGGAGGACGTCGTCGTCCGCAAGCCCCTGATGCGCCGCCTCGCGGTGCCGTGCCGGCCGTTCTTCCGGGCCAACCACGCGCTCATGATGCGCCAGGGGCGCCGCGGGCTGCGGGACCTGCTCGCGGCCGGCCCGGCCGGCAATGGCGTTTGAACGGACGGCCCCGCGCCCTGTATTGTTCGGGACGTCCCGGGCGATTAGCTCAGCGGGAGAGCACTTCGTTCACACCGAAGGGGTCACTGGTTCGATCCCAGTATCGCCCACAGCGTTGAAGCCGGCCGGTCCTTCTGGACCGGCCGGCTTCGTGCGTGTGGGGCCGGGCCGCGGCGGGGCTGCCGCTCAGGCGGCCGGGGGCCGGGCGCGCTGGGCGGGGATCATCGGTGCCGGCCGCAGCGGCCAGGACGGGTCGCAGCGCTCCGGCGAACCGTTCCTGGTGAAGTAGGCCTGCAGGCCGCGGGCTTGGCCCGCGTGCCAGGCCGTCTGGCGTTCGTGCAGCTCGGCGGGGCCGAGCGCGGCGAGCCGCTCGGCGAACCGGCGGCCTATGGCCCGGGCCAGGTCCAGGGAGGCGGTCGCGTCCGCCGCGGCGTCGTGCGCGTCCGCCAGTTCGACGCCGTAGTGCGCGCACAGATCGGTGAGGGTGCGCCGGCCCTTGCGGTACCGGTCCAGCGCCTTGTCGAGCACCCGGGGGTCCAGGACGCACAGCGGCGCCCCGTTCAGCCGGCTGCTCAGCGTCGTGCCGCGGTGCCGCTTCAACTCCCGGTCCAGCAGCGTGAGGTCGAACGGCGCGTTCATCACCACCAACGGCACGGACAGGGCCGCCCGGGCGGCCAGTGCCCGTGCCATCTCCTCCACGACCGGACCGGGCCGGCGGCCGTGCCGCCGCAGGAACGCGTCGCTGAGTCCGTGTACGGCCCGGGCGCCGTCCGGCACGGGCACGCCGGGATCCACCAGCCAGCGCACGACGCGGGGTTCGGCCCCGGGAGCGTCCTGCTCGACGAGGGCCCCGGAGACTATGCGGTCGCGCTCCACGTCCACGCCGGTGGTCTCGGTGTCGAAGGAGGCCAGTGGTCCGTCGTACCAGCGAGGCATGGGGTACTCCCAAGGATGTCGGGGAGGTTGACGGGCGGTCAGGTGCGCCGCCTCTGTGCGGTATGTACCCGTAACCCGTGGTCACTGAACCGCGACTGTTTGCGACCCTTCGCTGGTGGAGAAGACACAGGAGACGGATACGCACGGACGCGCGCACCGGCGTGCGCACCGATTGAGGAACGGCTCGGAAGGCACGGAAGTGCGATGGCGCTGACGCAGCCCGCCCCGGGCGAGCCGACGGCCGAGCGGGTAGCACCGCTCAGGGGAGGGCTCGCCACCACCAGTTGCATGGAGACCCTGCAAGTGGGCTACCTGCACGCGGTCGCGGCGGCGGCCGGCTGCTCGCTCGCCCAGCCCTTCCCGGACAACGGCATCGACTGGCATCTCAGCCACAGTTCGCGCGCGCACGCCGTCGATGACGAAGTGACGATAAAGGTGCAGCTCAAGTGCACCTACCAGGTCGCTCCGCGCCCGCCGGGGCCGTCCTTCGGCTTCACGCTGGAGAACGAGCACCTGGTGAAACTGGCCAGAACCCCGGCGTCGGTGCACAAGATCCTGGTGGTGATGCTCGTGCCGCGCACGCAGGACGAGTGGCTGGCGGCCGGGCACGACCGGCTGGAACTGCGGCACTGCTGCTACTGGACGAACCTGGCCGGGGTCGCCGTGACCGGCAAGCGCAAGACCACAGTGCGGATACCGACCGCGCGGATCTTCGACGACCGGGCGCTGTGCCAGATCATGGCGCGGGTCGGGGCAGGAGGAAGACCGTGACGCACCGGCCCACCGACACCGGCGAGCCCGCCCTGCCCGACCCCGAGCGGGTCGACCCGGCGGTGCTGACCGCACTGCTCGTACGGCACGGCTGGGAGCGGCGCGGCGGCGCCCCCGGCCGCTACAGCCGCTGGACCCCGCCCAACAGCGCCGGCCGCCTCCCGTACCTCCAGGGCTCCGCGGCGGACGCCGCCCCGGCGACGGGGAGCGGCACCGGCACCAGCCTGCTCGTCCCCGAGGGCAGCCCGCGCCGCGGCCGGACCGCGGACCCCGGGTACGCGGACCGCGTCGACCTCATCGGCGAGGCCCTCACCGCCCTCGCCCGCTCCGCCGCCCCGTCCGCCCGCGAGGTGCTGCTCGCCCTCACCGTCCCCGGCGACGAGATCCGCTGGCGGCGCGACGTGCCGCGGATCGGCGACGCGGTGCCGTGGACCACGGCGGAGCAGCTGCGGGCCGGCGCCCGGGCGATGCTGCTGGCCGCCGCGCGGGGCGCCCGGCAGACCGCCGGGTACTTCGGCGAGCGGCACGGGCCGCACGCCGCCGGGTTCCTGGAACAGGTCCTGGTCGGGCCGGTGACCGGCGGGCACCTGCTCACCGCGTACGCCCCCGTCCCCGACGGCCGGCCGGTGACCTCGACCCTGCTGCGCGCACTGCAGGCGGCCAGGGACGCCGTGGACTTCCAGCGGGCCACCGGCGGGATGGAGGCGTTCGACGCCGCGGTCGACCTCGGGGTCTGCCACGAGCTCGCCGAGGCGCTGGTCCGCCTGGTGCGCGGCACCGAGGGCATGGAGGTGGCCTTCGCCTGGTCACCGGCGGCCGGGCCGCCCGGCGGCTTCGCCGGCCGCCCCGAGCCGCTGGAGTTCTCGCCCGGCGACCTGCCCGCCCTGGAGGCGGCGAGCGCCCGCTACCTGCGCCGTGAACCGTCGATCCCGGTCCGGGTGACGGGCACCGTCGTCCGGCTGCGCCGGCCCACCCCGTCCGGCGGCGGTTCGGTCCGGCTCCGCGTCCTGGCCGGCGCCGACGTCCGCCAGGTCCGGGTCCGGCTGGACGAGGCGGAGTACCGCATCGCCGCCCACGCCCACCTCGTCGGCCTGCCGATCCGCGTCAGCGGGCGGCTGGAGAGCCGGGGCGGTTTCCGCCGGCTCACCGAGGCCGTCGGCGTCACCCCGGTCCAGGTGGACGAGGCCGAGCGGGACCGGCTGCTGAAGTCGCTGCACGGCGGCGTCGACACCTTCGAGGACGCCTGCGGCGGGGACTCCTGACGCCGGGGCGCTCCGCCCGCCGCCCGCCGTCCCCCACTCTCCCGACGATCGCCCTTCGCGGCGCACCCGCCGGGCTCGGTACGATTCACCCGTGCGGCATCCGCCGCCGTGCGGTATTGAGTCATGGGAGAGAACCGGTGTCTGACGTCCGAGTGATCATCATTCGCGATTCCGTTGAGCGGGAAGAGCGGGTGGTCACGACCGGGACGACCGCCGGCGAGCTCTTCGACGGCGACCGCAGCATCGTGGCCGCGCGCGTCGCCGGCGCGCTGAAGGACCTGGCGTACCCGGTCGCCGACGGCGACGAGGTCGAAGCCGTCGCCCTGGCCAGCGAGGACGGGCTGAACATCCTGCGGCACTCCGCCGCGCACGTCATGGCCCAGGCCGTGCAGGAGCTGTTCCCGTCGGCGAAGCTCGGTATCGGCCCGCCCATCAAGGACGGCTTCTACTACGACTTCGACGTCGAGACCCCCTTCACGCCGGAGGATCTCAAGAGCATCGAGAAGAAGATGCAGGAGATCCAGAAGCGCGGCCAGCGCTTCTCGCGCCGTGTGGTGAGCGACGACGACGCCCGCGCCGAGCTCGCGGACGAGCCGTACAAGCTGGAGCTGATCGGCCTCAAGGGCTCCGCCTCCTCCGACGACGGCGCGGACGTCGAGGTCGGCGCGGGCGAGCTGACCATCTACGACAACATCGACAGCAGGACCGGCGACCTGTGCTGGAAGGACCTCTGCCGCGGTCCGCACCTGCCCAGCACCCGGCTCATCCCCGCCTTCAAGCTGATGCGCAGCGCCGCCGCGTACTGGCGCGGCAGCGAGAAGAACAAGCAGCTGCAGCGCATCTACGGCACCGCGTGGCCGTCGAAGGACGAGCTGAAGGCGTACCTGGAGTTCCTCGCCGAGGCCGAGAAGCGCGACCACCGCAAGCTCGGCTCCGAGCTGGACCTCTTCTCGATCCCCGAGGAGATCGGCTCGGGCCTGGCGGTCTTCCACCCGCGCGGCGGCATCATCCGCCGGGTCATGGAGGACTACTCGCGCAAGCGGCACGAGCAGGAGGGGTACGAGTTCGTCTACACCCCGCACGCCACCAAGGGCGCGCTCTTCGAGAAGAGCGGCCACCTGGACTGGTACGCGGACGGCATGTACCCCCCCATGCAGCTCGACGAGGGCACGGACTACTACCTCAAGCCCATGAACTGCCCGATGCACAACCTGATCTTCGACGCCCGGGGCCGGTCCTACCGCGAACTGCCCCTGCGGCTCTTCGAGTTCGGCACCGTGTACCGGTACGAGAAGTCCGGCGTCGTGCACGGCCTGACCCGCGCCCGCGGCTTCACCCAGGACGACGCGCACATCTACTGCACCAAGGAGCAGATGGCGGACGAGCTCGACTCGACCCTCACCTTCGTGCTGAACCTGCTGCGCGACTACGGCCTGGAGGACTTCTACCTGGAGCTCTCGACCAAGGACCCGGAGAAGTTCATCGGGTCGGACGAGAACTGGGACGAGGCCACCGAGACGCTGCGCAAGGCCGCCGAGAAGCAGGGCCTGGAACTGGTCATGGACCCGGGCGGCGCCGCCTTCTACGGCCCGAAGATCTCCGTCCAGGCGCGCGACGCCATCGGCAGGACCTGGCAGATGTCGACCATCCAGGTCGACTTCAACCTGCCGGAGCGCTTCGACCTGGAGTACACCTCGCCCGACGGTTCCAAGCAGCGTCCGGTGATGATCCACCGCGCGCTCTTCGGCTCGATCGAGCGGTTCTTCGCGGTGCTCCTGGAGCACTACGCGGGCGCGTTCCCGGCCTGGCTGGCGCCGGTGCAGGCGACCTGCATCCCGATCGGTGACGCGCACGTCCCGTACCTCCAGGAGTTCGCCGCCCAGGCGAAGGCCCGCGGGCTGCGGGTCGACGTGGACGCGTCCTCCGACCGGATGCAGAAGAAGATCCGCAACGCCCAGAAGGCCAAGGTGCCCTTCATGATCATCGCGGGTGACGAGGACATGGAGGCCGGCGCGGTCTCCTTCCGCTACCGCGACGGCTCGCAGAAGAACGGCGTGCCGGTCGACGAGGCCATCGCCGAGATCGCCAAGGCCGTGGAGGACCGCGTCCAGGTCTGACACACGACGCACGGCGGGCCCCCGGAGCGCACGCTCCGGGGGCCCGCCGCGCTTCCGGGTCCCGCTCCGGGGACCCAGCCGCGGTAACCGCCCCTGCGACACGCGGCACGGACCGAAGTCCTATGCTGATCGGCATGACGAGTGAGCCGGAGCAGCAGATCGGAGTGGGTACGCAGGACGCGTTCCAGCGCCTGTGGACCCCGCACCGGATGGCGTACATCCAAGGCGAGAACAAGCCCACCGGCCCGGAGGCCGGTGACGGATGTCCGTTCTGCTCGATCCCGTCCACATCCGACGAGGACGGCCTGATCATCGCGCGGGGCGAGCACGTCTACGCGGTGCTCAACCTGTACCCGTACAACGGCGGCCACCTGATGGTGGTCCCGTACCGGCACGTCGCGGACTACACCGAGCTGGACCTCGCGGAGACCGCGGAGCTGGCGGAGCTGACGAAGCGCGCGATGCGGGCGCTGCGCACCGCGTCAGGGGCGCACGGCTTCAACATCGGCATGAACCAGGGCGGGGCGGCGGGCGCGGGCATTGCGGCCCACCTGCACCAGCACGTCGTGCCGCGCTGGGGCGGCGACACCAACTTCATGCCGATCGTGGGCCACACCCGAGTCCTGCCCCAGCTGCTGGCCGACACCCGCAAGATGCTCGCGGACGTCTGGCCGCGCGACTAGCAGCCCGCCCGGGGCGTGGCCCCGGGCTCCTGCGATCCGCCGGAAGGGCTCACGCGTCGTAGGCGTCCGCCTTGCGGGGTTCCGCGCCCTGGACGAGGCCGCTCAGCATCAGCGAGCGGTTGGTGAAGTGCGAGGTGTCCACGCCGTTCTCCTTCATGACGTGGATCGCCGCCGCGTGCACCGCCCGCAGTACCGGGGTCGCGGCGCGCAGCGCGTCGTCGGCCATGAAGCGGTGCTTCCACGGCTTGTCCGCCCAGGTGTGCCGCAGCCCGAACGGCTCGGGCAGCGAGAGCGTGCCGCCGAGGTGGTCCAGCACGCTGGGGAAGCGGGTGAGCGGCGCGCGGACCGCCAGCCGGACCACCTCGCCGGGGTGGATCAGCGGCAGCTGCACCGTGCGGGTCTCCCAGAACTTGACCGGGTGGGAGACGGTCTTGGAGTTGGGGGTCGGCGCCGCGGTGAAGATGGGGTGCACGGGGCCCAGTGCGTGGCCCGTCACCTCGACCCGCAGGGTGTGCGCCAGCACGGTCACGGTGACCATCAGCGTTATCACCAACTGGCCGTCCCACAGCACGAACTGGATGCCCAGGTAGTGCCGGTTGCCCTTGCCGAACTGCTGGGTGTTGCAGATCCGCTGGATCTCGAAGTCCTTGACGGTGAACGCCTCGACCTCGGCTCCGGTGGGCCGGGAGATGGCCTTGGCGTTCTCCCCGGTCGGCGCGACGACCCAGTGCCGTATCGACGCCTTGGGGAAGCCCCCGGTGTGCAGCGGGCCGCGCTCCAGCATCCGCAGTTTGTCGTGGATGGCACGGATGACGTCCCAGCTGCGGAAGGGGTGGATCTCGGCGAGGCCGTCGCGCGGTACCAGCTCCTCGGCCATCTGCCAGCTGCCCCAGCGGGTGCCCATGCCCAGTATTCCCCTGGGGCCCGCGTAGAAGACCACGTTGCTGTTCTGCTCGGCGGAGAGCTTGGCCAGGCTCTGCCGCAGCGTCTCCGCCCGGACCTGGTTGGGGTTGCGCGGCACGGCCTCGGGGATCTTGGCGCCGACGCCGGCGCCGGAGACCAGGCCCGCCCAGCGCTCGCGCAGGTCCTGGGCGGTCTTCTCGCAGATGCGCTTGGCCACGAACCAGCCCAGCACCGGCACGAGCATCATGACGCGCAGGTACTGGCGCCAGAAGCCGGTCAGCGGCGGCCGGAGCAGGAGCAGGGCGGCGAACGCGACCACGACGACCAGGATGACCGCGCCCAGCGGGCCGGCCTTCGAGTTCTGCACCTTCGCCAGCGACCTGCGCAGCTGGAACGCGCCGAGCCAGACCAGCACCCCGGGCAGGAACAGCAGCCCGAAGACGGCCATCACGATCGTCAGCCGGTTGTCGCGCTCCTGGCGGATGCGGTTGGCGGCGAGGCAGTGCTCGACGACGGACTGGGGCTCGGCGCCGAAGGACTGGACGAGCTCCCCGCGCGCGGCGCCGAGCATCCGCACCTGGACGGAACGGGCGAACGCCTCACCGAGGTTGGGCTCGAACAGCGAGAGCCGGGGAGGCGTGAAGACCGCGTCCTCGTTGGCCTTCCTCAGGTCCTCGACCGGGGAGTCCCGGTAGGCCGCGGACGACAGGGCCTGGGTCGCGGCAGTGCCGCCCTCCGTACCGATCAGCGGGACCTGCGCCCCCGGGCTGAAGTCGAACCCCTTGCCGTCTGCCACTACCGCTCCCTCATTCCCCCACCCGACCCCGCGGGCACAACGGCTCCCCCGGCCCATTTCCCCGCCAGGGGTGCCGTCACACTTCTGGAGCAGTGCCCACAGTATCGGCGCGGCGGTCCGCGCCCCCCCGACCGGCCTTCCTGCGGGGTTACTTGGCGCTGTCCGCCGCTTCCCTGAGCTTGGTCGCCAGCGGCGGGGGCATCGGCTCGTGGCGGGCGTACGCGCGGCTGAAACGGCCGGTGCCGTGCGACAGCGACCGGAGGTCGACCGCGTACCGGCCGATCTCGATCTCCGGCACCTCGGCCCGTACCAGGGTGCGCCCCGGACCGGCCGGTTCGGTGCCCAGGACGCGGCCGCGCCGTCCGGACAGATCGCTCATCACCGGCCCGACGAAGTCGTCGGAGACCATCACCCCGACCTCGGCGACCGGTTCGAGCAGGTCGATCCTGGCCCCGGCGGCCGCCTCCCGCATGGCGAGCGCGCCGGCGGTCTGGAACGCGGCGTCGGAGGAGTCCACCGAGTGCGCCTTGCCGTCGACGAGAGTCACCCGGATGTCCACCACCGGGTGGCCGAGGGCTACGCCCCGGGCGGCCTGCGCGCGGACGCCCTTCTCCACCGATGGGATGAACTGCCGCGGTACCGCCCCGCCGATGACCTTGTCGACGAACTCGATGCCGGAACCCGTCGGCATCGGCTCGACCTGGATCTCGCAGATCGCGAACTGGCCGTGCCCGCCGGACTGCTTGACGTGCCGGCCGCGCGCGGTGATCTTCTCGCCGAACGTCTCGCGCAGCGACACCCGGTGCGGCACGGCGTCCACCTGGACCCCGTAGCGGCTGCGCAGCCGCTCCAGCGCCACATCGGCATGCGCCTCGCCCAGGCACCACAGGACGACCTGCCGGGTGTCCGGGTTCTGCTCGAGCCGCATCGTGGGATCCTCGGCGACCAGCCGCGCCAGGCCCTGCGAGAGCTTGTCCTCGTCGGCCTTGCTGTGCGCCTGGATGGCCACCGGGAGCAGCGGGTCGGGCATCACCCACGGCTCCATGAGCAGCGGCCGGTCCTTGGCCGAGAGCGTGTCGCCGGTCTCGGCGCGGGTCAGTTTGGCGACGCAGGCCAGGTCGCCCGCGACAACGCTCGCCACCCCGCGCTGCTGTTTGCCGAAGGGCGAGGAGAGCGCGCCCACCCGCTCGTCCACGTCATGGTCCGCATGGCCCCGGTCCTCCATGCCGTGACCCGAGACATGGACCGTCTCGTCCGGTCGCAGCGTCCCGGAGAAGACCCGCACCAGGCTGATCCGCCCGACGTACGGGTCGGAGGAGGTCTTCACCACCTCCGCGGCGAGCGGCCCCTCCGGATCGCAGGTCAGCGGCGGGCAGGAGCCGCCCTGCGGGGTGCTCACCGGCGGCGCCTCGCGCTCCAGCGGGGTCGGGAAGCCGCCGGTGACCAGTTCCAGCAGCTCCAGGGTGCCCAGCCCCTGGCGGGCGCCCTCGGCCGCCGGGGCGGCGGCGAGCACCGGGTGGAACCTGCCGCGGGCGACCGCCCGCTCCAGGTCCTCGGTGAGCGTCTTGAGGTCCAGCTCCTCGCCGCCGAGGTAGCGGTCCATCAGGGTCTCGTCCTCGCTCTCCGCGATGATCCCCTCGATGAGCCGGTTGCGGGCCTCCTCGATCAGCGGCAACTCCCCGTCCTGCGGCGCCCGTTCGGTCCGCTCGCCCGATGAGTAGTCGAAGACCCGCTGCGAGAGCAGCCCGATCAGCCCGGTGACGGGGGCGTGCCCGTCGGTGACCTGGGTGCCGTGCGTGCCGTGCAGCGGCAGGTAGAGCGGCAGCAGCGCGTCGGGGGAGTCGCCGCCGAGGACCCGCGCGCACAGCGCCGTCATCTCGTCGAAGTCGGACCTGGCCGCCTCCAGGTGCGTCACCACCACCGCCCGCGGCATCCCGACGGCCGCGCACTCGTCCCACACCAGCCGGGTCGCGCCGCCCACACCGGCGGCGTCCTGCGCCGCCGAGACGACGAAGAGGGCCGCGTCCGCTGCCCGCAGACCGGCCCTCAACTCCCCGACGAAGTCGGCGTATCCGGGAGTGTCCAGCAGATTTATCTTGATGTCGCCCCAGAGGACCGGCACCAGGGACAGCTGCACCGACCGCTGCTGCCGCTGTTCGATCTCGTCGTGATCGGAGATCGATCCGCCGTCCTCCACCCGTCCCGCCCGGTTCACCGCGCCGGTCGCCAGCGCCAGTGCCTCGACGAGTGTGGTCTTGCCCGCTCCGCTGTGGCCGACCAGCACCACGTTGCGCACCTTCTCGGGACGGCCGGCCGCCGGTGCCCTTCCGGCGGCTCCTGGATGTACGTCTCTCCTGCCGGCTGCTCCACCCACGGGTCTCGCCTCCATGTCCGTCACTGCATGGGAGACCGCGCCCTCTGCGGGGGCACGAACGCGCAGCGTCACGGGGACCCGCACCGGCGGTGCCCCGGGACGGGGTACAAAGGGAGGGATTCCGGCGACGCCCGCGGTTCTTCGACCTTCCCACGACGGTCACGCTGCGTCCATACCGTGTACGTCCCGGGGTCCCGGCGGGTGCCTCACGCATACGGGCCGCGAGGGCTGGCTACGATGGGCCGTCCAGTGGCCGACCGGGCCAGCCGACATCCACCGATCCATCCGGGAAGGCCATGCTGAACAAGTACGCGCGTGCATTCTTCACGCGTGTCCTCACGCCGTTCGCCTCGTTCCTTCTCCGTATCGGGGTCACCCCCGACGCGGTGACCCTCATCGGCACCGGGGGAGTGATGGCGGGTGCGCTGGCCTTCTACCCCAGGGGCGAGTTCTTCTGGGGCACCGTCGTCATCACCCTGTTCGTCTTCTCGGACCTGATCGACGGGAACATGGCCCGGCAGTCCGGGGTCTCCAGCCGATGGGGTGCCTTCCTCGACTCCACCCTCGACCGGGTCGCCGACTCCGCGGTCTTCGGCGGGCTCGCCCTCTGGTACGCCGGGGGCGGCGACGACCTGGTGCTCTGCTCGGTGACGCTGTTCTGCCTCGCCAGCGGCCAGGTGGTGTCCTACACCAAGGCCCGCGGCGAGGCCATCGGCCTGCCGGTGAACGTCAACGGGCTCGTCGAGCGCGCCGAACGGCTCGTCATCACCCTCGTCCTGTGCGGTCTGGCCGGACTGCACAAGTTCGGCGTTCCCTACATCGAGTGGCTTCTGCCGATCGCCCTGTGGGTCGTCGCCGCGGGCAGCCTGGTGACCCTGATCCAGCGGGTCGTCACCGTGCGCCGAGAGGCGGCGGAGGCCGACGCGGCCGACGCCGTCGCCGGCGCGAACGGGGGCGGCGCCGCGTGAAGGACCGGCTGATCGACGGCCTGTACGGGCTGGGCTGGGGAGCGGTGAAGAAGCTGCCGGAACCGGTGGCGAACGCCCTCGGCCGACGGATCGCCGACACGGTCTGGCGGCGGCGCGGCAAGGGAGTGCTCCGGCTGGAGTCCAATCTGGCCCGGGTCGTCCCGGACGCGGACGGCGCCCGGCTGCGCGAGCTGTCCCGGGCCGGTATGCGCTCCTACCTGCGGTACTGGATGGAGTCCTTCCGGATGCCCGCCTGGGACCGGGAGCGCTTCCGCACCGATGTCCAGCTCGCCGACACGCACTTCCTCGAAGAGGGTCTCGCGGCCGGCCGCGGCGTCGTCGTCGCCCTGCCCCACATGGGCAACTACGACCTGGCCGGGGCCTGGGTGACCACCAAGCTCGGGGTGCCCTTCACGACGGTCGCGGAGCGCCTCAAGCCCGAGACCCTGTACGACCGCTTCGTGGCCTACCGCGAGGGACTCGGCATGGAGGTGCTGCCGCACACCGGCGGCGCGGCCTTCGGCACCCTCGCCCGCCGGCTGCGCGCGGGCGGTCTGATCTGCCTGGTCGCGGACCGCGACCTGTCCGCCTCGGGCATCGAGGTCACGTTCTTCGGCGAGACCACGCGGATGCCCGCCGGGCCCGCGCTGCTGGCGCAGCAGACCGGCGCCCTGCTCCTGCCGGCCACCCTCTGGTACGACGGCCCCATGATGCGTGGCCGGATCCACCCGCCCGTCGACATCCCCGAGCTCGGGGACCGGACCGGGAAGACCACGGCCATGACGCAGGACCTGGCCGACGCCTTCGCCTCCGGGATCGCCGAGCACCCTGAGGACTGGCACATGCTGCAACGGCTGTGGCTCGCCGACCTCGAAGCGCGCCCGAACAGTTCCGGAACGGAGAAACCTTGAGGATCGGGATCGTCTGCCCGTACTCCTGGGACGTCCCCGGAGGCGTCCAGTTCCACATCCGCGACCTCGCGGAGCACCTGATCAAGCTCGGCCACGAGGTCTCCGTGCTCGCGCCCGCCGACGACGAGACGCCGCTCCCGCCGTACGTCGTCTCCGCCGGCCGCGCCGTCCCCGTTCCCTACAACGGCTCGGTCGCCCGGCTCAACTTCGGCTTCCTGTCCGCCGCGCGCGTGCGCCGCTGGCTGCACGACGGCGGCTTCGACGTCATCCACATCCACGAACCGACCTCGCCGTCCCTGGGCCTGCTGGCCTGCTGGGCGGCCCAGGGGCCGATCGTCGCGACCTTCCACACCTCCAACCCGCGCTCGCGGGCCATGATCGCCGCCTATCCGATCCTGCAGCCCGCGCTGGAGAAGATCAGCGCGCGCATCGCGGTGAGCGAGTACGCCCGGCGCACCCTGGTGGAGCACCTCGGCGGCGACGCGGTGGTCATCCCCAACGGCGTGGACGTCGACTTCTTCGCCACGGCCGAGGCCGAGCCCGGGTGGCAGACCGCGGGCGCGCCCAGCACGGCCGGGGACGGCCTGCCGCGGGCCGGCGGGACGATCGGGTTCATCGGCCGGATCGACGAGTCGCGCAAGGGCCTGCCCTGCCTGATGCGGGCCCTCCCGAAGATCCTCGCGGAACGCCCGGACACCCGGCTGCTGGTCGCCGGGAAGGGCGACGAGAAGGAGGCCGTCGAGGCCCTGCCGGAACACCTGCGCGGCCAGGTGCAGTTCCTCGGCATGGTCAGCGACAAGGACAAGGCCCGGCTGCTGCGCAGCGTCGACCTGTACGTGGCCCCCAACACCGGCGGCGAGAGCTTCGGCATCATCCTCGTCGAGGCGATGTCGGCGGGCGCCCCCGTGCTGGCCAGCGATCTGGACGCTTTCCGCCAGGTACTGGACGGGGGAGCGGCCGGCGAGCTGTTCCCGGTCGAGGACGCCGACGCGCTCGCGGTCGCCGCGGTGCGGCTGCTCGGTGATCCCAAGCGCCTGGAGGAGCTGCGGGAGCTGGGCAGCAGGCATGTGCGCCGCTTCGACTGGAGCACGGTCGGCGCCGACATCCTCTCCGTCTACGAGACGGTGGCGGAGGGCGCCACCGCGGTCGCCGCCGACGAACGCGTGGGCCTGCGGGCCCGCCTGGGGCTGGCGCGGGACTGAAGCACCCGGCGCGACGGTAGCCTTGCCGCCCGTGACCACCTTCATCTGGGTCGCGGTGGCTGTCGTCGCCATCGGCCTGTACCTGAGCTGGACCGCGGGCCGCCTCGATCGGCTGCACGCCCGTATCGACGCCGCCCGTGCCGCCCTGGACGCGCAACTGCTGCGCCGCGCCTCGGTGACGCAGGAACTCGCCACGTCCGGGGTGCTGGACCCGGCGGCCTCCATCGTGCTCTACCAGTCCGCGCACGCCGCCCGGCAGGCGGAGGACGAGCACCGGGAGGTGGCCGAGAGCGAGCTGAGCCAGGCGCTGCGGGCGGTCTTCGCCGAGCCGGTCGCCGTCGAGGCGGTGCTGGCCGCGCCCGGCGGCGAGGAGACCGTCGGCGAGCTGACCCAGGCCGTACGCCGGGTGCCGATGGCCCGGCGTTTCCACAACGACTCGGTCCGGGCCGCGCGGGCGGTGCGCAAGCACCGGGTGGTGCGCTGGTTCCGGCTGGCCGGCCACGCACCCTTCCCGCTGGCCTTCGAGATGGACGACGAGCCACCGCCGGCGTTCACCGCGGACGGCGCGGCAGGCCACTGACCCCGGATTGGCCCTTTCCCGGTCAGGTGGACCGGTTCACGATGGATACAACGCACCATTCGTCATCGAGTGAGGTCATACCGTGTCCACCACCCCCGCCACCGCCCAGAACCCCGAGACCGGCACCGCGCGCGTCAAGCGCGGCATGGCCGAGCAGCTCAAGGGCGGCGTGATCATGGACGTCGTCAACGCCGAGCAGGCGAAGATCGCCGAGGACGCCGGCGCCGTCGCGGTCATGGCCCTGGAGCGGGTGCCCGCCGACATCCGCAAGGACGGCGGCGTGGCCCGTATGTCCGACCCGGACATGATCGACGGCATCATCGGCGCGGTGTCCATCCCCGTCATGGCGAAGTCCCGCATCGGCCACTTCGTCGAGGCCCAGGTCCTGCAGGCGCTCGGTGTCGACTACATCGACGAGTCCGAGGTCCTGACCCCGGCCGACGAGGTCAACCACAGCGACAAGTGGGCGTTCACCACCCCCTTCGTGTGCGGCGCCACCAACCTGGGCGAGGCCCTGCGCCGTATCGCCGAGGGCGCGGCCATGATCCGCTCCAAGGGCGAGGCCGGCACCGGCAACGTCGTCGAGGCCGTGCGCCACATGCGCCAGATCCGCACCGACATCCGCCGCCTCGGCACCCTGGACGAGACCGAGCTGTTCGTCGCCGCGAAGAACCTCCAGGCCCCGTACGAGCTGGTCAAGGAGGTCGCGGGCCTCGGCAAGCTGCCCGTCGTGCTCTTCAGCGCCGGCGGTGTGGCCACCCCCGCGGACGCCGCGCTGATGATGCAGCTCGGCGCCGAGGGCGTCTTCGTCGGCTCCGGCATCTTCAAGTCCGGCGACCCGGCGCAGCGCGCCGCCGCGATCGTGAAGGCCACCACCTTCTTCGACGACCCCAAGGTCATCGCGGACGTCTCGCGCGGCCTGGGCGAGGCCATGGTCGGCATCAACTGCGACACCCTCCCCGAGTCCGAGCGCTACGCCAACCGCGGCTGGTAACCGGACCGTGAGCGCCATACCCACCATCGGCGTACTCGCCCTGCAGGGCGACGTACGCGAACACCTCGCGGCGCTCACCGCCGCCGGCGCACGGGCCGTGCCCGTGCGCCGGCCGGCGGAGCTCACCGAGATCGACGGCCTGGTCATCCCCGGTGGCGAGTCCACCACGATGTCCAAGCTCGCGGTCATCTTCGGCATGCTGGAGCCGCTGCGCGAGCGGGTCGCGGCCGGCCTGCCGGCCTACGGGTCCTGCGCGGGCATGATCATGCTCGCCGACAAGATCCTGGACGGCCGGGACGACCAGGAGACCGTCGGCGGCATCGACATGATCGTGCGCCGCAACGCCTTCGGTCGGCAGAACGAGTCCTTCGAAGCGGCCGTGGAGATCACCGGCATCGGCGGCGGCCCGGTCGAGGGCGTCTTCATCCGCGCCCCGTGGGTGGAGTCGACCGGCGCGCGGACCGAGGTGCTGGCGCGGCTCGACGACGGCACGGTCGTCGCCGTGCGCTCCGGGAACCTGCTGGCCACCTCGTTCCACCCCGAGCTGACCGGGGACCACCGGGTCCACGAGCTCTTCGTCGGCATGGTGCGTGCCGCGGGGCGGACCCAGCCGTAGGAGCAGCGCCTTCCGGCGGGCCGACCGTGACGCGTTGACGACAGGACCCCGCGTGACCCCGGTAGGATCTCTTCTGTTCATTTCTACTGGCGACGTTGTAAGGAGCTGGCGATGTCCGGCCACTCTAAATGGGCTACCACCAAGCACAAGAAGGCCGTGGTTGACGCCAAGCGCGGCAAGCTCTTCGCCAAGATGATCAAGAACATCGAGGTGGCGGCGCGCATGGGTGGCGGTGACGTCTCCGGTAACCCGACCCTTTACGACGCCATCCAGAAGGCGAAGAAGAGCTCGGTCCCGAACAAGAACATCGACAGCGCGGTCAAGCGCGGTGCCGGTCTGGAAGCCGGCGGCGCCGACTACCAGACGATCATGTACGAGGGCTACGGGCCGAACGGGGTCGCGGTGCTCATCGAGTGCCTCACCGACAACCGCAACCGCGCGGCCTCCGACGTCCGGGTCGCGATGACCCGCAACGGCGGCGCCATGGCGGACCCGGGCTCGGTCTCCTACCTGTTCAACCGCAAGGGCGTCGTCCTCGTCCCCAAGGGTGAACTGTCCGAGGACGACGTGCTCGGCGCGGTGCTGGACGCCGGGGCCGAAGAGGTCAATGACCTCGGCGAGTCCTTCGAGGTCATCAGCGAGGCCACCGACATGGTCGCGGTCCGTACCGCGCTCCAGGACGCGGGCATCGACTACGACTCCGCGGACGCCAACTTCGTCCCCACCATGCAGGTGGAACTCGACGAGGACGGCGCCCGCAAGATCTTCAAGCTCATCGACGCGCTGGAGGACAGCGACGACGTGCAGAACGTCTTCGCCAACTTCGACGTGAGCGACGAGGTCATGGAGCAGGTTGACGCCTGATCGACCTTCGATCGCGCGTTGTCAGCGGCACGGGCCGGCGGGGACACACCCCGCCGGCCCGTCGGCTTTTGCGGCGTTGTCAGTCGGAACGGCTAACCTGCAGGAACAGTTGACCGACAGGGCTTGAGGGGTGACGGGGTGCGGGTACTCGGCGTGGACCCGGGACTGACCCGGCTCGGCATCGGAGTCGTGGACGGCGTCCCGGGACGCCCGTTGACGATGGTCGGAGTCGGCGTGGTGCGCACCCCCGCCGATGCGGAGATCGGTCCCCGCCTCGTCCTCATCGAGCGTGGCATCGAGGCGTGGTTGGACGAGTACCGGCCGGAAGTCGTCGCCGTGGAGCGGGTGTTCAGCCAGCACAACGTCAGCACCGTGATGGGCACCGCCCAGGCCAGCGCCGTCGCGATGCTCTGCGCCAGCCGGCGCGGACTCCCCGTCCACCTGCACACCCCCAGCGAGGTTAAGGCCGCCGTCACCGGCAGCGGCCGGGCGGACAAGGCCCAGGTCGGAGCCATGGTGACGCGGCTGCTGCGGCTGGACGCCCCGCCCAAACCGGCCGATGCCGCGGACGCGCTGGCGCTGGCCATCTGCCACATCTGGCGCGGTACCGCCACCAACCGCCTGCAACAGGCCATCGCCGCCCACCGGCCGGCACGAATCCAGGAGCCCCGAGCATGATCGCCTTCGTCAGCGGCCCGGTCGCCGCACTCGCCCCGGACGCCGCGGTCATCGAGGTGGGCGGCATCGGCATGTCCGTCCTGTGCACCCCGGGCACCCTCGCCGGCCTCAGAACCGGCCAGCAGGCCAGACTCTCCACCTCGCTCATCGTCCGCGAGGACTCGCTCACCCTGTACGGCTTCGCGGACGACGACGAGCGGCTGGTCTTCGAGCTGCTGCAGACCGTCAGCGGGGTCGGTCCGCGCCTGGCGCAGACGATGCTCGCCGTGCACTCCCCGGACGCGCTGCGCGTCGCGGTCGCCACCGGTGACGAGAAGGCCCTCACCGCGGTGCCCGGCGTGGGCAAGAAGGGCGCCCAGCGGCTCCTGCTGGAACTGAAGGACCGGCTCGGCGAGCCCGTCGGCCCCGGGGCGCACCGCGGAATCGGCAGCCCGGTCAGCGCCTCCTGGCGCGACCAGCTGCACGCGGCGCTCATCGGCCTCGGCTACGCCACCCGCGAGGCCGACGAAGCGGTCTCCGCGGTCGCGCCGCAGGCCGAGGCCGAGCTGGCGGGCGGCGGGATGCCCAACGTCTCCGCGCTGCTGCGCGCCGCCCTGCAGACCCTGAACCGGACCCGCTGACGGCCCGCGGCCGCACCCCGACGCCACTCCCGCGCCGACGACCCCCGACCGACGAACCGAAAGCCCGAAATGAACTGGGACGAGCCCGCACCCCCCACCGCCGGTGAGCTGCCGGACCGGCTGGTCGGCTCCGACGCCGACGGTGAGGACCAGGCCGTCGAGGCCGCGCTGCGGCCGAAGGACCTCGAGGAGTTCGTCGGGCAGGAACGGGTGCGCCAGCAGCTGGACCTGGTGCTGAAGGCGGCCAAGAAGCGCGGCGGCACCGCCGACCACGTCCTGCTCTCCGGGGCCCCCGGCCTCGGCAAGACCACCCTGTCGATGATCATCGCCGCCGAGATGGGCGCCCCGATCCGCATCACCTCGGGCCCGGCCATCCAGCACGCGGGCGACCTCGCCGCGATCCTCTCCTCCCTCCAGGAGGGCGAGGTGCTGTTCCTCGACGAGATCCACCGCATGTCCCGGCCCGCCGAGGAGATGCTCTACATGGCGATGGAGGACTTCCGGGTCGACGTGATCGTCGGCAAGGGCCCCGGCGCCACCGCCATCCCGCTGGAGCTGCCGCCCTTCACCCTGGTCGGCGCCACCACCCGGGCCGGCCTGCTGCCGCCCCCGCTGCGCGACCGCTTCGGCTTCACGGGTCACATGGAGTTCTACGCCCCCGCCGAGCTGGAACGCGTCATCCACCGCTCGGCCCGCCTGCTGGACGTCGAGATCGAGACGGACGGCGGTGCGGAGATCGCCGGCCGCTCCCGCGGCACGCCCCGTATCGCCAACCGGCTGCTGCGCCGGGTCCGGGACTACGCGCAGGTCAGAGCCGACGGCCGGATCACCCGCGAGATCGCCGTCCAGGCCCTGGAGGTCTACGAGGTGGACGCCCGCGGCCTCGACCGGCTGGACCGGGCCGTGCTGCGCGCCCTGCTCCAGCTGTTCGGCGGCGGCCCGGTCGGGCTGTCGACCCTCGCCGTCGCGGTCGGTGAGGAGCGGGAGACGGTCGAGGAGGTCGCCGAACCGTTTCTGGTCCGCGAGGGTCTGCTGGCGCGTACTCCCCGTGGTCGGGTGGCCACCCGGGCGGCGTGGACCCACCTCGGACTGGTCCCGCCCCAGCAGCCCGGGGGCCCCGGCCAGGGTGGCCTGTTCGGACCGTGACGGCACGGGGACTCGCCCCCCAGGAACCCCAGTGCCATGCTGGGCGTTGTTTCACCGGCGAGGACTCGCTTAGACTCCGCCGACGCCCTTCCTCCGGATCGGCATACACCCCCGTAGATCAGGCCAGCCACCGCGGCCGTGCGAAGGAACGTTGTAAATCGTGAGTATCGGCTTGCTCCTCCCGTTCATCATCCTTATCGGTGCCATGTTCCTCATGACCCGGTCTGCCAAGAACAAGCAGCGGCAGGCGGCGACGATGCGGAACCAGATGGAACCGGGCTCCGGTGTCCGCACCATCGGCGGCATGTACGCCGTGGTGAAGGAAGTCAACGAGGACACCGTCCTCCTGGAGCTGGCCGACGGGGTGCACGCGCACTTCGCCAAGAACTCCATCGGCGCCGTCCTGGACCAGGCCGAGTACGACCGCATCGTGCACGGCATCGAGCCGGAGGAGCCGGAAGAGGGCTCCGAGGACGTCGCTGAGGACGCGGTCCACGACGACGCCGTGACGGCCGAGGCCGCCGACGACGAGCGCATCGACCTGAGCAAGACGGAGGAAGAGCCGAAGAAGGACGGCACCGACCCCAAGTAGGGCACGGTCGGTCCGGACTCTCACATCACTTCGTGGCCACCCCACGGGCGCGCAGGTCCCGGGGGCTGGTTGGACAGGGAGATACAAGAAGGTGGCAGCACCCAAGAAGGGCCGCAGGTCCTCGGGGAGTCAGGGGAACCCCGGGCGCGCACTGGCCGTGATCCTGATCGCGCTCGTGGCGTTGACGGGGACGATGTTCCTCTCGCACAACACGACCCCGCGACTGGGCATCGACCTCGCAGGCGGCGTCAGCATCACGCTGACCGCCAAGAGCGACCAGGCCAACGCGATCAACAAGACCAACATGAACACCGCTGTGAGCATCATCAACCAGCGTGTCAACGGTCTTGGTGTCTCTGAGGCCGAGGTGCAGACCCAGGGCGACAAGAACATCATTGTCAACATCCCCAAGGGCACCGACCCCAAGCAGGCGCAGGAGCAGGTCGGCCAGACCGCCCAGCTGTTCTTCCGGCAGGTGCTTCTCGAGCAGGCGAACCCCCCGGCCACGAAGACGCCGCCGGCGAAGCCCTCCCCGTCCGTGACCCCGACGGGCAAGGCCACCAGCACGCCGACCCCGAGCGGCAAGACGACCACGCCGCCGCAGGCCAAGCCCTCGTCGAGTGTCACCACCCAGGGCCGCGCGGTCACCGACGGCCTGAAGGCGGTGCCTGCCAAGGCGCCCACCCCGACGCCGACGCCGAGCGCGCCCGCGCCCGCGGCCGGCACGCTGGACAGTACGATTCCGGCCGATCTGCAGGCGAGGTTCACCGCGATCGACTGCAACGACCCGAAGCAGCGTTCGGCGGCGAACAAGGGTGTCAAGCCGGAGAACAAGGTCATCGGCTGCGGCGAGCGCGGCGATGGCAAGGACAAGATCTGGTACAAGTACGCGCTCGGCCCGGCCGTCCTCGACGGCAAGGACGTCTCCAAGGCCAGTGCGAAGTTCGACACCCAGTCCGGCAACGGCTGGGTCGTCGACCTCAGCTTCACCGGTGGCGGCGCCAAGAAGTTCACCAAGGTCACCACCCAGCTCGCCACCCAGCAGGCCCCGCTGAACCAGTTCGCGATCGACCTCGACGGCAACGTCGTCTCGGCGCCCTCGGTCTCGCAGGCCCTGCCCGGCGGCAGCGCGACGATCTTCGGCAGCTTCACCCAGACGTCCGCGCAGAACCTGTCGAACGTCCTGTCGTACGGTTCGCTGCCGCTGTCCTTCCAGATCCAGGACGTGACCACGGTCTCCGCCGCGCTCGGCGGGGAGCAGCTGCGAGGCGGCCTCATCGCGGGCGCCGTCGGCCTCGCGCTGGTCGTGCTCTACATGCTGGCGTACTACCGGGGCCTCGGCCTCGTGGCGATCGTCAGCCTCCTGGTGTCGGCGGCGCTGACCTACACGCTGATGGCCCTGCTCGGCCCGGCCATCGGCTTCGCGCTGAACCTGCCGGCGGTCTGCGGAGCGATCGTCGCCATCGGTATCACCGCGGACTCGTTCATCGTCTTCTTCGAACGGATCCGTGACGAGCTGCGCGAAGGCCGCTCCCTGCAGCCCGCCGTGGCCCGCGGCTGGCCGCGCGCCCGGCGCACCATCCTGGTGTCGGACTTCGTGTCCTTCCTCGCCGCCGCCGTGCTCTTCGCGGTGACGGTCGGCAAGGTCCAGGGCTTCGCGTTCACCCTGGGTCTGACCACCCTGCTCGACGTCGTGGTGGTGTTCCTCTTCACCAAGCCGCTCATGACGATCCTGGCCCGCCGGCCGTTCTTCGCCAACGGCCACAAGTGGTCCGGCCTCGACCCGAAGGGTCTGGGCGTCCAGGCCCCCATCCGCCGCGTCCGCCGCAGGACGAGCACCGAGACGAAGGAGGCCTGATGTCCAAGCTCGGCAATCTCGGACAGCTCGGACACCGGCTGCACCGTGGCGAGATCGCCTACGACTTCGTCGGCAAGCGCAGGCTCTGGTACGGCGTCTCGATCCTGATCACGATCGTGGCCATCGCCGGCCTGGCGATCAACGGGCTCAAGCTCGGCATCGAGTTCTCCGGCGGTGCGGTCTTCACCACCCCGAAGACGTCGTACTCGGTCACCGACGTGCAGAACAAGATCGCCGGCGACACCGGCGGCCATGTCGCCACCGTGCAGAAGCTCGGCAACGGCGGCGTGCGGATCCAGGTCAGCGACATCTCCACGGAGGAGTCGAAGAACATCCAGGAGAAGGTCGCCACCGACCTCGGCCTGGACGCGACCAAGATCGACGCGCAGATCGTCGGCCCCAGCTGGGGTGAGGAGATCTCGAAGAAGGCCTTCACCGGCCTGATCATCTTCATGATCCTGGTGGTGATCTACCTCGCCATCGCCTTCGAGTGGCGGATGGCCATCGCCGCCCTCATCGCCCTGATCCACGACCTCACGATCACCGTCGGCGTCTACGCCATCGTCGGTTTCGAGGTCACTCCGGGCACCGTGATCGGTCTGCTGACGATCCTCGGTTACTCCCTCTACGACACCGTCGTCGTCTTCGACGGTCTCAAGGAGACGACCCGCAGCATCACCAAGCAGTCCCGCTTCACCTACAGCGAGCTCTCCAACCGCAGCCTGAACCAGACCCTGGTGCGTTCGATCAACACCACGGTCGTCGCGCTGCTCCCCGTCGGCGCCCTGCTCTTCATCGGTGGCGGCATCCTCGGGGCCGGTGTGCTCAACGACATCGCGCTCGCGCTCTTCGTCGGCCTCACCGCCGGTGCGTACTCCTCGATCTTCATCGCGACCCCGCTGGTCGCGGACTTCAAGGAACGCGACCCGGAGATGAAGGCCCTCAAGAAGCGCGTGCTGGCCAAGCGCAAGGCCGACGCCGCCAAGGGCGTGGACCCGGCGGACGAGGACCGGCAGGCCCGGGAGGACGTCGCGGCCGCCGAGGCCGCCGACGAGGACGACGAGCCGGAGGACGGCGACCGTGCCGCCGCCGGCGGTGTGGTCGGCCAGCGTCCGCAGGCCGCCGCCCGCAACCGCAGCAAGAACCGGCCTTCCGGGAAGCGGCGGTGACGGCGACCGCGGCCGCCGCCGAAGGGCTGCGCGAGCAGCTGCTGGGCCGGATCCGGGATGTCCCGGACTACCCGCAGCCGGGTGTGGTGTTCAAGGACATCACCCCGCTGCTGGCCGACCCCGACGCGTTCAACGCCCTGGTGGACGCCCTGGCCGTGCTCTGCGCGCGCCATGGTGCCACCAAGGTCGCCGGCCTGGAGGCGCGCGGGTTCATCCTCGCCGCCCCCGCGGCGGCGCGGGCCCACCTCGGCTTCGTACCCGTGCGCAAGGCGGGCAAGCTGCCCGGCGCGACGCTCTCCCAGCGGTACGAGCTGGAGTACGGCAGCGCCGAGATAGAGGTGCAGCAGGACGCCCTCGCCGCCGGCGACCGGGTCCTGGTCATCGATGACGTGCTGGCCACCGGCGGTACCGCCGAGGCCTCGCTGGAGCTCATCCGGCGGACCGGCGCGGAGGTGGCCGGTGTCGCGGTCCTGCTGGAGCTCGGCTTCCTCGGGGGCCGCGAACGGCTCTCCACCGCCCTCGCGGGCGCCCCGCTGGACGCGCTGATCATCGTCTGACACCCCGGGCCCAGGGCCCGCGGCACACAGCATCACCCAGGAGGCGGGCACCCGGAACCACCGGGCGCCCGCCTTCTGCCACAGATCGATACCATGGGTGCTCCTACCCGCGTGAGGAGTGCTCTTGCCAGACGAGGCCCAGCCGCTCGACGCCGAAGGCGGGGACGAAACCCCCGCCGGGAGCAACGGAGCCGCCCCCGAGCCGCCGACGCCTGCCGTCCGGCCCGCACGGACCCCCGGTGGCGCGACACCGTCGCGCGCCGCAGGCTCCTCCAACCGCGTCCGCGCCCGCCTCGCCCGGCTCGGTGTGCAGCGTTCCAGCCCGTACAACCCGGTGCTGGAACCGATGCTGCGCATCGTCCGGGGCAACGACCCGAAGGGCGACACCGCGCAGCTGCGGCAGATCGAGCGCGCCTACCAGGTCGCCGAGCGCTGGCACCGCGGGGTGAAGCGCAAGAGCGGCGACCCGTACATCACGCACCCGCTCGCCGTCACCACGATCCTCGCTGAGCTGGGCATGGACCCGGCCACACTGATGGCGGGACTGCTGCACGACACCGTCGAGGACACCGACTACAGCCTCGACGCGCTGCGCCGGGACTTCGGCGACCAGGTCGCGCTCCTCGTGGACGGTGTCACCAAGCTCGACAAGGTGAAGTTCGGCGAGGCCGCTCAGGCCGAGACGGTACGCAAGATGGTCGTGGCCATGGCCAAGGACCCGCGCGTCCTGGTCATCAAGCTCGCCGACCGCCTGCACAACATGCGCACCATGCGGTACCTCAAGCGGGAGAAGCAGGAGAAGAAGGCCCGCGAGACGCTGGAGATCTACGCCCCGCTGGCGCACCGGCTGGGCATGAACACCATCAAGTGGGAGCTGGAGGACCTCGCCTTCGCGATCCTCTACCCCAAGATGTACGACGAGATCGTGCGCCTGGTCGCCGAGCGCGCCCCCAAGCGCGACGAGTACCTGGCCGTCGTCACCGACCAGGTCCAGCAGGACCTGCGCGCCGCCCGGATCAAGGCGACCGTCACCGGCCGCCCGAAGCACTACTACAGCGTCTACCAGAAGATGATCGTGCGAGGCCGCGACTTCGCCGAGATCTACGACCTGGTGGGTATCCGCGTCCTCGTCGACACCGTCCGCGACAGCTACGCGGCGCTCGGGACCATCCACGCGCGGTGGAACCCGGTGCCCGGGCGGTTCAAGGACTACATCGCGATGCCCAAGTTCAACATGTACCAGTCGCTGCACACGACGGTCATCGGGCCCAGCGGAAAACCCGTCGAGCTGCAGATCCGCACCTTCGACATGCACCGCCGCGCCGAGTACGGCATCGCCGCACACTGGAAGTACAAGCAGGACCCGGTCTCCGGCGCCTCCAAGGTGCGTACCGACACCCCGCGCAAGAGCGACAGTGCCACCGGCAGCAACGCGGTCAACGACATGGCGTGGCTGCGGCAGCTGCTGGACTGGCAGAAGGAGACCGAGGACCCGAGCGAGTTCCTGGAGTCGCTGCGCTTCGACCTCTCGCAGAACGAGGTCTTCGTCTTCACCCCCAAGGGCGACGTCATAGCGCTGCCGGCCGGCGCCACCCCGGTGGACTTCGCCTACGCGGTGCACACCGACGTCGGGCACCGGACCATAGGGGCCAGGGTCAACGGCCGACTGGTGCCGCTGGAGTCGACCCTCGACAACGGCGACCTGGTGGAGGTCTTCACCTCCAAGGCCGCGAGCGCCGCCCCGTCGCGCGACTGGCTGGGCTTCGTGAAGTCCCCGCGCGCCCGGAACAAGATCCGCGCCTGGTTCTCCAAGGAGCGCCGCGAGGAGGCCGTCGAGCAGGGCAAGGACGCCATCGCGCGGGCGATGCGCAAGCAGAACCTGCCGATCCAGCGGGTCCTGACCGGCGACTCGCTCGTCACCCTCGCCCACGAGATGCGCTACCCGGACATCTCCGCGCTGTACGCGGCGATCGGCGAGGGGCACATCACCGCCCAGTCCGTCGTCCAGAAACTGGTCGACGCGCTCGGCGGCGAGGAGGGCGCGACCGAGGAGATCGAGGAGGTCACCACCCCCTCGCGCAACCGCTCCAAGCGGCGCGCCAACGCCGACCCCGGCGTGGTCGTCAAGGGCGTCGACGACGTCTGGGTCAAGCTGTCCCGCTGCTGCACCCCGGTGCCGGGCGACCCGATCATCGGCTTCGTCACCCGGGGCAGCGGCGTCTCGGTGCACCGCACGGACTGCGTCAACATCGAGTCGCTGTCCCAGGAGCCCGAGCGGATCCTGGAGGTCGAGTGGGCGCCCACCCAGTCGTCCGTCTTCCTGGTCGCCATCCAGGTCGAGGCGCTGGACCGGTCGCGGCTGCTGTCGGACGTGACGCGGGTCCTCTCCGACCAGCACGTCAACATCCTGTCGGCCGCCGTGCAGACCTCGAGGGACCGGGTCGCGACCTCGCGCTTCACCTTCGAGATGGGCGACCCCAAGCACCTGGGGCACGTCCTGAAGGCCGTACGCGGCGTCGAGGGCGTCTACGACGTGTACCGCGTCACCTCGGGCCGCCAGCGCTGATCCGGAACGCGAGCGGCCCCGGTACGGAATCCGTACCGGGGCCGCTTCGTGTGCGGTTCGGCGCCGGGCTCAGCCGCCGAACTCCTCCAGGCCCTTCAGCGCCTGGTCCAGCAGGGCCTGCCGGCCCTCCAGCTCACGGGTGAGCTTGTCGGCCTTCGACGTGTTGCCCGCGGCCCGGGCGGCCTCGGCCTGGGTGCGCAGCTTGTCGACCGCCGCCTGGAGCTGACCCGTCAGACCCGCGGCGCGCGCCCGCGCCTCCGGGTTCGTCCGGCGCCACTCGTTCTCCTCGGTGTCCTGGATCGCGCGCTCCACCGCGTGCATCCGGGCCTCGATGCGCGGCCGGGCGTCACGCGGCACGTGGCCGATGGCCTCCCAGCGCTCGTTGACGGCGCGGAACGCCGCCCGGGCCGCCTTGAGGTCCGTCACCGGCAGGATCTTCTCGGCCTCGATGGCGAGCTCCTCCTTGAGCGCGAGGTTGTCCCGCTCCTGGGAGTCGCGCTCGTTGAAGACCTCGGTACGGGCCTGGAAGAACTGGTCCTGGGCGCCGCGGAAACGGTTCCACAGGTCGTCCTCGGACTCGCGCTGCGCGCGGCCCGCGGCCTTCCACTCCGTCATCAGCTCGCGGTAGCGGGCGGCCGTCGGACCCCAGTCCGTGGAGTTCGACAGCGCCAGTGCCTCCGTGACCAGCTTCTCCTTGACGCGGCGGGCCTCCTCGCGCTGGGAGTCCAGCGAAGCGAAGTGCGCCTTGCGCCGCTTGGAGAAGACCGAACGGGCGTGGCTGAAGCGGTGCCACAGCTCGTCGTCGGCCTTGCGGTCCAGGCGTGGCAGCGCCTTCCAGGTGTCCACCAGCGCGCGCAGCCGCTCGCCGGCGGTCCGCCACTGCTCGCTCTCGGCCAGCCCCTCGGCCTCCGCGACCAGCTCCTCCTTGGCCACCTTGGCCTCGTCGGTCGCCTTCGCCTTGGCGATCTTGCGCTCCTCGCGGCGCGATTCGACCAGCCCGACGAGTGCGTCCAGCCGCGTGGCGAGTGCCGCCAGGTCGCCGACCGCGTGCGCCTCGGTGACCGACGCCCGAAGGTGCTCGATCGCGGTCAGCGCGTCCTTGGCCGCGAGGTCGGTGGTCCTCACCCGCCGTTCGAGGAGGCCGATCTCGACGACGAGCCCCTCGTACTTGCGCTCGAAGTAGGCCAGCGCCTCATCCGGAGACCCCGCCTGCCACGAACCGACCTCCCGCTCCCCGTCGGCCGTACGCACGTACACGGTCCCCGTCTCATCGACGCGGCCCCATGGGTCGCTGCTCACAGCGCCTCCTCCACGTGATGCCCGGCCGTTGTACGGCTCGCCGGCATCGTTCACAGTTTCTTCCGGTCGGGCTGCGCCCTGACCGGTCCAACGCCAACATAGGCGACCGGCGCCCCGGCTGTCCGCATCCAGCACACGCGAAATTTACCGCCGGGGCCCGGTTCATCAGGGGTTCACGACTCCTTGACAACCGCCTTGTTGATCACCACGGTCGCGTTCGGGGCGGTGTTCTGCTGGGCGTCGGGGGCTGCCGCGCCCGCCGCCGCGATCTTCTGCAGCACCTTCATGCCGTCGGCGCCGATGGTGCCGAAGGGGGTGTAGTCCGCGGGCAGCGGGCTGTCCTTGTAGACCAGGAAGAACTGGCTGCTGCCGGAGTTCCGGCCGGTGCCCGCCTGGGCGTTGTACTGGTTCGCCATCGCCAGCGTCCCCGCCGGGTAGGTGCCCTTCGCGACGGCCGGGTCCTTCAGGTTCTCGTCCGGGATCGTGTAGCCGGGGCCGCCCTGACCGGTGCCCGTCGGGTCACCGCACTGCAGCACGTAGATGCCCTCGGCGGTTAGCCGGTGGCACTTGGTGTGGTCGAAGAAGCCCTTGTCGGCAAGGAACTTGAACGAGTTCACCGTGGCCGGGGTCTTCGCGGCGTCCATCGTGATCGCGATGTCACCGCAGGTCGTCTGCAGCGTGAACGCGTACTTGGCGCTCTTGTCGACCGCCATCGCGGGAGCGCTCTTCCACTGCTGCTTCCCCGCGGTCCCCGCGCCCGGCTTGGCACACGGGTCCGGCGCCTTGGAGGGCGTCGTGGCCGACGGAGTGGCGGCCGCGTCGGTCTTCGCCCCGTCCTTGCCGTCCAGACTGCCGGTCGCGTACGCCGTGGCGCCGGCGGCGACCACGACGGCCACCACGGCCGCGACCACGGCGTTGCGCCGACGGGCCTTGGAATGCTCCGCGGTCCTGCGCTGCTGCTGCCGCTCGAACTTCTCTCGGGCGAGCTGTCGCCGCCGCTGTTCCTTGGTGACCACTTCGCCGTCTCCCGGTCTTCTGCTTCAGTCTTCTCGAAAACGTCATCTCGAACGTGAACCCGCGTGCGGCGAATCTTCGCGCCCCACCCGGCCCGCAGTCCAGTACCCGCACGCTACGGGCGGGCGTCCCCGCGGGGACGATACGGGTTCGCCCCGGCCGCTCCCGCGCCGGTAGGCTCGTGAGCTGCCGACACCTCCGCGGACGACAGAAGGACGAACGTGCTTATTGCCGGGTTCCCCGCCGGGGCCTGGGGGACCAATTGTTATGTGGTCGCCCCCGCCGCCGGTGAGGAGTGCGTGATCATCGACCCGGGTCACCAAGCGACCCAGGGCGTCGAGGACACGCTCGCCAAGCATCGCCTCAAGCCCGTCGCCGTCATCCTCACCCATGGGCACATCGACCATGTGGCGTCCGTCGTGCCGGTCTGCGGGGCCCATGACGTCCCGGCCTGGATCCACCCCCGGGACCGCTACATGATGAGCGACCCGGAGAAGGCCCTCGGGCGCTCCATCGGGCAGCAGCTGCTGGGCGAGCTGACGATCGGGGAACCCGACGACGTCAGGGAGCTGACCGACGGCGCCGCCCTCGGACTGGCCGGCCTGGAGTTCACCGTCTCGCACGCGCCGGGCCATACGAAGGGGTCGGTGACCTTCAGGCTCCCCGAGTCCTCCGACGTGCCGTCGGTGTTCTTCTCGGGCGACCTGCTGTTCGCCGGCTCCGTCGGACGCTCCGACCTGCCCGGTGGTTCCGCGGACGAACTGATGGAGTCGCTGGCCCGCGTGTGCCTGCCGCTCGACGACTCGACCGTGGTGCTCTCCGGCCACGGCCCCCAGACGACCATCGGCCGCGAGCGCGCCGCCAACCCCTACCTCGGGGAAGCGGCCCGCGGCTTCGGAGCCGGTTCGCCGGCTCCGCGACGAGGATTGTGACAAGGCTTGCTGTGAGTACCTTCCAGGCCCCCCGGGGCACCTATGACCTGCTGCCGCCGGACTCCGCGACCTTCCTCGCGGTGCGCGAGGCGATCTCCGCGCCGCTGCGCGATTCCGGCTACGGCTACATCGAGACGCCCGGCTTCGAGAACGTGGAGCTGTTCGCACGCGGTGTCGGCGAGTCCACCGACATCGTCAGCAAGGAGATGTACGCCTTCACGACGAAGGGCGGCGACGAGCTGGCGCTGCGCCCCGAGGGCACCGCGTCCGTGCTGCGCGCGACGTTGGAGGCCAACCTGCACAAGGCCGGTTCGCTGCCGGTCAAGCTCTGGTACTCGGGCTCGTACTACCGCTACGAGCGCCCGCAGAAGGGTCGGTACCGGCACTTCTCGCAGGTCGGCGCCGAGGCGATCGGCATGGAGGATCCGGCGCTCGACGCCGAGTTGATCATCCTCGCCGACCAGGCGTACCGAGCACTCGGACTGCGGAACTTCCGGATCCTGCTCAACTCGCTGGGCGACAAGGAGTGCCGTCCGGTCTACCGGGCCGCACTCCAGGAGTTCCTGGCCGGGCTCGACCTGGACGAGGACACCGTGCGCCGGGCGGAGATCAACCCGCTGCGCGTGCTCGACGACAAGCGTGACGCGGTGCAGAAGCAGTTGGCCGGTGCTCCGGCGCTCCGCGACTACCTGTGCGAGGCGTGCAAGGCGTACCACGAGCAGGTGCGTGAGCTGCTGACGGCGGCGGGCGTGGTGTTCGAGGACGACGAGAAGCTGGTGCGCGGCCTCGACTACTACACCCGCACCACGTTCGAGTTCGTCCACGACGGACTCGGCTCGCAGTCCGCGGTGGGCGGCGGCGGTCGCTACGACGGCCTGTCCGAGATGATCGGCGGCCCCGCGCTGCCGTCGGTGGGCTGGGCGCTCGGTGTGGACCGCACGGTGCTGGCGCTGCAGGCCGAGGGGATCACGCTCGAACTGCCCTCCTCCACCAGTGTGTTCGCTGTGCCGCTCGGAGAGGAGACCCGTCGGGTGCTCTTCGGCGTGGTCACCGACCTGCGGAAGGCGGGCGTCGCCGCCGACTTCGCGTTCGGCGGCAAGGGGCTCAAGGCGGCGATGAAGGCGGCCAACCGCTCGGGCGCCAAGTACGCGCTCATCGCCGGTGAGCGCGACCTCGCCGAGGGCGTCGTCCAGCTCAAGGACATGGTTTCCGGGGAGCAGACGGCGGTTGCGCTCGAGGGGATCGTCGAAGCCGTTCGATCGCGGCTGGCATGACGGAAGGGGCCGGGCACCCAGGCGGGTGTCCGGCCCTCGTCACCCCCGCGCGGGCGGGGAGCATGCCGAACTCGGCGGCGTCAGGTCGTACGTGCCCGGACCACCCCCGCGTCAGCGGGGAGCGCTGCGGGTTCAACGAGCGAGCCGCCCGCCGCGGCACGGGTCAGATCAGCCCGTGCCGCATCGCGCTGGTGACCGCGGCCGTGCGGTCGTCGACGCCGAGTTTGCCGAACGTGCGCAGCAGGTGGGTCTTGACGGTGCTCTCGCCGATGAAGAGCCGGCGGCCGACCTCCGCGTTCGTGCAGCCCTCGGCGACCAGCCGCAGGACGGCCGCCTCGCGGTCGGTCAGCCGGGGCCGTTCCGGCCTGGTCCGCAGCTGGTCCATGAGCCGGGACGCCACCGAGGGGGAGAGCACGGTCTCGCCGCGGGCGGCCGCGCGGATGGCGTCGGCGAGTTCGGCCCGTGAGGTGTCCTTGAGCAGGTAGCCGGCCGCGCCCGCCTCGACCGCGCGCAGGATGTCGCCGTCCGTCTCGTACGTGGTCAGCACGATCACCCGGCAGGGGAGTCCCGCGGCCGTGATGCGGGCGGTCGCGGCCACGCCGTCGCCGCCGGGCATCCGCAGGTCCATCAGCACGATGTCCGGGAGCAGTCCGGCCGCGAGCGCCTCGGCCCGCGGGCCGCTGTCCGCCTCGCCGACGACCTCGAGGTCCGCTTCGGCGTTGAGCATGCCGCGCAGGCCCTCGCGCACCACGGGGTGGTCGTCGGCGAGCAGGATGCGGATCACGCGGGACTCCTCAGGGCGGCGGCCGGCAGCGGGGCGGTGGGGAGGGTGATGACGACTTCCGTGCCGTTGCCCGGCGTGCTGCGCACGTCGGCCGTGCCGCCGATCTCGCCGGCGCGGGCCCGGATCCCCGCCAGACCGTATCCGCCGGTGCCGGCGCCGGTGCCGAATCCGTGGCCCTCGTCGCGGACCCGCAGGGACAGCTCCCCGGGCGCGTACCGCAGGGATACGGTGACCGGCGCGGCCGGTCCCGCGTGCCGGCGGGCGTTGGACAGGGACTCCTGGCAGGCGCGCAGCGCCACCACCTCCACGCCGGCGGGCAGGGCGCGGACGGCGCCCGTCACCTCGACCGAGGCGGCGGCGCCGGTCTGTTCGTGGTGGCGGGCCACCAGCCGGCGGACGGCGTCGGGCAGGGAACTGCCGTCCAGGCCGGTGGGGCCGTCACCCGCGACCAGGGCGCGGGCCTCGGCGAGGTTCTCGCGGGCGGTGCGGGCCATCAGGGCGAGGTGGCGGCGGGCCTCGTCCGGTTCGCCGTCCAGTTCCGACTCGACGGCCTGCACCAGCATCAGCAGGCTGGTGAATCCCTGGGCCAGGGTGTCGTGGATCTCCCGGGACATCCGGGCCCGTTCGGAGAGCGCTCCGCGCTCGGCGGAGAGCCGGGCCACCTCCTCGCGGCTGGCGTTCAGTTCGGCGATGAGATCGGCCCGTTCGGCGCTCTGCGTGATGATGCGGATCGTCCAGCCGCCGAACGCGGCGGAGAAGGCCAGGGTGACGACGGCGAAGACGGCCTGGAAGAAGACGTCGTCTGCCTGCGGCCGCCACAGCAGGCCCCACCCCACCACCGGCACCAGGTTGATCACCGCCATCAGGACCAGCGCCCGGCGCATGTGCATCCACAGCAGCATGAAGCACTGCGGGGCGAGGGCGAACGTGGCGAGCCGGGTCTCCCCGACGAGGAAGGCGGGCGGCAGGAACAGGGCCACCGCGCCGGTCAGGTAGATCAGCGACCGTCGCTCGTCCTCGCCCTCGACGATCAGCGCGGGCCGCCCGACGGCGATGTACCAGGGCACGGAGGCGGTCAGCAGCACGGCGGCGGCCGCCCTCGGGCCGGGGCCGGGGGCAGCCGCGCCCAGGATGAAGACGAGGGTGCAGCCGTAGACCACCGCGAAGTAGGCGTCCCAGCGCAGGAACCCGTTGGTCCACTCGTCGCCGCCCCGGGCGCTGCCCGCGCTCATCCCTCGTCCCGGCTCTTCCACCGGAAGGTCATCACACACAGCGCCAATCCTGCGACGCACCAGGCCCCCAGCACCAGGGCGATCCTTCCGTACTCCCAGGCCCCGGCCTGCTCCAGCACCTTGGCCTGCTCGGGCAGGAACACCCCGCGGAACCCCTGGCACATCCACTTCAGGGGGAAGAACGCGCCGACGGTGAGCATCCAGTCGGGGACCGTGTCGACCGAGATGTAGACGCCGGAGATGAACTGGAGCACCAGGAAGGGCAGGACGACCACCGAGGACGCGCTCCGGGAGGACTTGGGCACGCTGCTGATCGCGATGCCGAGCAGTGAGCAGCCGATCACCCCGAGGACCAGGACCCAGCAGAAGGTGAGCCATTTGCCCGCGGACGTCGGCAGGTCCAGGTCGAACAGGAGGGTGCCGGCGGCGAGCAGCAGCGCCGTCTCGGCGATCCCGGTGACCAGGACCAGCCAGAGCTTGCCGAGGAAATACGCGGACTTCGGCATCGGGGTGCCGCGCAGCCGGCGCAGGACCTTCTCGTCGCGCTCGATGGCGATGGAGATGCCCAGCGACTGGAAGCTGGTGGACATCAGGCCCGCGCCGATCATGGCGGACGCGTAGAGCTGGGAGGCGCTGACACCGGCGCCGTGCACGTCGTCGCGGAAGATCGACGCGAACAGCGCCATGAGGACGACGGGGAAGGCGAAGGTGAAGACCACCTGGTCGCGGACGCGGAAGAACTGCTTGATCTCGAGGGCGCCGCGGATCAGGCCGATCCGCCAGGCGCCGGGGAGCCGGTCCTGGCGGGTCGCCGTGGTGCCGCCGGCCGTGGTGGTGGTCATCGCGCATCCTCCTGGCCGATCAGCCGCAAGTAGACGTCTTCCAGGGTGGTGCGGGTGACCCGCAGCGCGGGTATCTCGCCGTCGAAGCGCCGGATGAGCTCCGCGACGGTCCTGGTCGGGGTGTCGGTCTCGGTCCGGCGCGGCCCCTCCCGCGGATCCGTCCAGTGCACGGTGGCCCGGTCCTCGGCCCGGCCGCCCAGGGTGGCCGGATCGCCCTCCGCCACCACCCGGCCTTCGGCGATCACCGCCAGCCGGTCCGCCAGCGCCTCCGCCTCCTCCAGATAGTGCGTGGTCAGCACGATCGTGGTGCCCTCCCGGGCCAGCATGCGGATCAGCTCCCAGAACCGGTGCCGGGCCGCCGGGTCGAAACCGGTCGTCGGTTCGTCGAGCAGCAGCAGGTCGGGGGAGCCGACCACCCCCAGTGCCACGTCGAGCCGCCGCCGCTGGCCGCCGGAGAGGGACTTGATCCGGCTGTCCGCCTTCTCCTCGAGACCGACCAGGGAGACGACCTCGTCCGGGTCGCGCGGTCGTGGGTAGTACCGCGCGAAGTGCCGCACGATCTCGCGGACGGTGAGTTCCGCCGGCGCCGACTCGTCCTGCCAGACGATGCCGACCCGCGAGCGCCAGGCGCGGCCGGCGGTGTCCGGATCCTCGCCCAGCACCGCCACCTCACCGCCGTCCCTCGAACGGTGCCCCTGCAGGATCTCGACCGTCGTGCTCTTGCCCGCCCCGTTGGGACCCAGGATCCCGAACACCTCACCGCGGGTGATGTCGAGATCCACTCCGTCAACCGCGGTGACCTCGCCGTACCGCTTGCGAAGGCCCCGTACCCGCACCGCTTCGTTTCCCATGCCGGTAAGGCTCCTCCTGGCGGGCGCCGCGGGGGACGACCAGGAGGACACTTCCGTGTCCACCGTTCGATGGACCTCCGGGCACCTGCGGGCCGTGCCGCTGGTGCACAATGAAAGCCGCGCGGGCTAACGACGGATCTACGGAACGGCGATATGACGACTTCGGCGCTCGATCAGACTCTCACCGACGGTGACCGCGAGACCAGGGGCACCATCGGCACGGGACGTGCCTTCGCGTGGCTGCTGATGATCTGCGGCGCGCTCGGTACGCTCGCGTCCTTCGTGATCACCGAGGACAAGTTCAAGCTGCTCGAGGACCCGAACTTCGTTCCGGCCTGCAGCCTGAATCCGATCATTTCCTGCGGCAACATCATGAAGAGTGAACAGGCCCACGCGTTCGGCTTCCCGAACCCGATGATCGGCATGATCGCCTACCCGATCGTGCTCTGCATCGGTGTGGGCCTGCTCGCGGGCGCCCGCTACCGCGGCTGGTTCTGGCTCGGCCTGCAGGCCGGCACCCTGTTCGGCGTCGGGTTCGTGACGTGGCTGCAGTACCAGTCGCTCTACAGCATCAACTCGCTGTGCCTGTGGTGCTGCCTGGCCTGGGCCGTCACCATCGCCCTCTTCTGGTACACGGCCGTGCACAACATCAAGCACGACATCATCCGGGTCCCTGCCGGGGTGCGCTCCGCGGTCCTGGAGTTCCACTGGGTCGTGCCGGTGCTCTGGTACGGGATCATCGTGATGCTGATCCTGACCCGCTGGTGGTCGTACTGGAAGTCGCTCGTCTGAGGGTTCCCCCGATGGGGCTCCTGACCGGTCCCGCCGCACCCGTCGGCGGGCGCGGCGGGACCGGGCGGCTACTGCGGGGTGACGTAGGCGCCGCCGATGCCGCCGTCCACCAGGAACTCGCTCGCCGTCATGAAGCTGGAGTCGTCGCTGGCGAGGAACGCCACCGCGGCGGCGATCTCCGTCGGCTCGGCGAAGCGGCCGACCGGGATGTGCACGATCCGGCGGGCGGCGCGCTCCGGGTCCTTGGCGAACAGCTCCTGGAGCAGCGGGGTGTTGACCGGGCCGGGGCACAGCGCGTTGACGCGGATCCCCTCGCGGGCGAACTGCACGCCCAGCTCGCGGGTCATGGCCAGGACCCCGCCCTTGGACGCGGTGTAGGAGATCTGGGAGGTGGCCGCGCCCATCTTGGCCACGAAGGACGCGGTGTTGATGATCGAGCCCTTGCCCTGCCGCCGCATGTAGGGGAGCACGGCCTTGCAGCAGAGGTAGACGGAGGTCAGGTTGACGTCCTGGACCCGGCGCCAGGCGTCCAGGCCGGTGGTGAGGATCGAGTCGTCGTCGGGCGGTGAGATCCCGGCGTTGTTGAAGGCGATGTCGACCGATCCGTAGGTGTCGTACGCCGTCTTGAACAGCGCCTCGACCTGCTCGGGGTCGGTGACGTCGACCTTCACGAAGATCCCGCCGACCTCCTCGGCGGCGGCCTTCCCCGACCCCTCGTCGATGTCGGCGACGACGACGTTGGCGCCCTCGGAGGCGAAGCGGCGTGCGGTGGCCAGGCCGATGCCGCTGCCGGCGCCGGTGATGACCGCGGTACGGCCGACGAGGCGGCGGCAGACTTCGGTGCTGGATGGCTCTGACATGCGCTGCTACTCCTCAGTGCTGATGAAGACGTTCTTGGTCTCGGTGAAGGCGGTGAGGGCGTCGGGTCCCAGTTCCCGGCCGAGGCCGGATTCGCCGAAGCCGCCGAACGGGGTCGCGTAGCGGACCGAACTGTGGCTGTTGACCGACAGGTTGCCTGCCGCGACCCCGCGCGACATCCGGATGGCCCGGCCCAGGTCACGGGTCCAGATCGAACCCGAGAGCCCGTACCGTGTGGCGTTCGCGAGCCGCAGCGCGTCGGCCTCGTCCTCGAAGGGCAGGACGACGGCGACCGGACCGAAGATCTCCTCGGTGGCGGCGGGGGCGGTGGCGCCGACCGGGGCCAGGACCGTGGGCGGGTACCAGAAGCCCGGCCCCTTGGGGACACTGCCGCGGGCTGCCACCGGCAGGTCGTCCGTGACGAGGGAGCGGACCCGCTCGCGCTGGACCGCGGAGATCAGCGGGCCCATCTCGGTGGCGGGGTCCGCCGGGTCGCCGACGCTGACGGCCTCGACCGCCGGGACCAGCAGTTCGAGGAAGCGCTCGTAGACCTCCCGCTGGACCAGGATCCGGGTGCGGGCGCAGCAGTCCTGCCCCGCGTTGTCCAGGAAGGCCATCGGGGCGGTGGCGGCGGCCCGTTCCAGGTCCGCGTCGGCGAAGACGATGTTGGGGCTCTTGCCGCCGAGTTCGAGGGTGACCCGTTTCACCTGGCGGGCGCACTGCTCCATGATCCGCTTGCCGACGGCGGTGGAGCCGGTGAACACGATCTTCCGCACGTCCGGGTGCTCGACGAGCCGGGTCCCGGTGACCGGGCCCGCGCCGGGCAGCACCTGGAAGAGCCCCTCGGGCAGGCCCGCGGAGAGGGCGAGTTCGGCCAGCCGCAGCGCGGTCAGCGGGGTGGTCTCGGCCGGCTTGAGCAGGACGGCGTTGCCCGCCGCGAGCGCCGGGGCGGCGCCCCACGCGGCGATCGGCATCGGGAAGTTCCACGGGGCGATGACGCCGACGACGCCGATCGGCTCGTGGAAGGTGAGGTCGAGGCCGCCGGCTACCGGGATCTGCCGGCCGCTGAGCCGTTCCACCCCGCCGGCGGCGTAGTCGAGCAGGTCGCGGACGTTGCCGGCCTCCCAGCGGGCGTTGCCCAGGGTGTGGCCGGCCTCGCGGACCTCCAGCACGGCGAGTTCCTCGGCGTGCGCGTCGACTTCGGCGGCGAAGCGGCGCAGGCCGCGCGCCCGGTCGGCCGGGGCCAGCGCGGCCCAGCCCTGCTGGGCCTTGGCCGCCGCGGCGACGGCGGTGTCCACGCCTTCCGGGGTGGTCGCCGCGACGGTGGCGATGACCTCCTCGGTGGCGGGGTTCAGTACCTGGTGGTGCTCGGTCACGGGCTGCTTCCTTACATCCGCTCGAAGGAGCGGAACCGCTCCCAGTCCGTGACGGCGGTGTCGAACGCTTCCTGTTCGACCCGCGCCATGTTGCTGTAGTGGTCGACGACGTCCTGGCCGAAGGCCTCCCGCGCGATCGGGCTGGCCGCCCACAGTCCGGCGGCCTCCCGCAGGGTGCCGGGCACCTGTTCGTAGTCGGCGGTGTAGGCGTTGCCCGTGCAGGCCTCCGGCAGCTCCAGTTGGTGCTCGATGCCGTACAGGCCCGCCGCGACCATGCCCGCCACTGCCAGGTACGGGTTGACGTCGCCGCCCGGGACGCGGTTCTCCAGGCGCAGCGAGGCGCCGTGCCCGACGACGCGCAGCGCGCAGGTGCGGTTGTCGACACCCCAGGCGACCGCGGTGGGGGCGAAGGAGCCGGGCCGGAAGCGCTTGTAGGAGTTGATGTTGGGCGCGTACAGCAGGGAGAAGTCGCGCAGGGCGGCGAGCTGTCCGGCCAGGAAGTACCGCATGAGGGGCGACATCCCGCCGTCCTCGCCCGCCATGACCGGGCGTCCCGTCTCGTCCCGCAAGGAGAGGTGGATGTGGCAGGAGTTGCCCTCGCGCTCGTTGAACTTGGCCATGAAGGTGAGCGACGCGCCCTCCTGGGCGGCGATCTCCTTGGCGCCGGTCTTGTAGACGGTGTGCTGGTCGCAGGTGGTGAGCGCCTCGTCGTAGCGGAAGACGATCTCGTGCTGGCCGAGGTTGCACTCGCCCTTGGCGGACTCCGGGGTCAGGCCGGCCCCGGCCATCTCGTTGCGGATGCGGCGCAGCAGCGGTTCGACGCGGGAGGTGGCGAGTACCGAGTAGTCGGCGTTGTACTGGTTGGCGGGGGTCAGGCCGCGGTAGCCGCCGTCCCACGCCTGCTCGTAGGTGTCGCGGAAGACCATGAACTCCAGTTCGGTGCCGGCGTGGGCGGTCCAGCCCTGGTCCGCCAGCCGGCCCAGTTGGCGGCGCAGGATCTGCCGCGGTGCGGCGACCACCGGCTTGCCGTCGTTCCACGCGAGGTCGGCGATGAGCAGGGCCGTCCCGTCCTGCCAGGGCACGTGGCGCAGGGTGCTGACGTCGGGGTGCATGGCGAAGTCGCCGTAGCCGCGTTCCCAGGAGGACATCGCGTAGCCGTCGACGGTGTTGAGGTCGACGTCCACCGCCAGCAGGTAGTTGCAGCCCTCGGTACCGTGGGCCAGCACCTCGTCGAGGAAGAACGGCGCGGCGAACCGCTTGCCCTGCAGCCGCCCCTGCATATCGGCGAAGCCGAGGATGACGGTGTGGACCTTCCCCGACTCCACCAGGGCGCGCAGCGCGTCGACGGACAAGGGGGGTGTGCGATCTGCCACGAGGGAGTTCCTCTCGGATCGGACGGAAGTACTAAGGTATGCGTTGGAACCATTGAGGGGGAAGGGGCCCGCGCATGAGTGAGCGACCAATCCCCGCCGATCCGCTGGCCCCGGTCCTGCGGCCGGTCCGCGGCGGCAATGGTTTCGAGGAAGCGCTGGAACAACTGCTGCAGGTCGTCCGCCTCGGCCTGGTGCCCGAGGGGGAGCGGCTGCCCGCCGAGCGCGAACTGGCCGACCGGCTGCGGATCAGCCGCGTCACCCTGCGCGAGGTGCTGAAGGTCCTCCACGAGCAGGGCCTGGTCGAGACCCGCCGCGGCCGGCACGGCGGCACCTTCGTCCGCGGCCGGCCGCCGTCCCACGGTGGGGGCCGGGCCGGCGCGGAGGACGAGCTGCGGCGCCGGGCGGCCGGACTGGGCGCCGGCGGCCTGGACGACGTGCTGCGCTTCCGCGAGGTCCTGGAGGTCGGGGCGGCCGGGCTGTGCGCGCGCACCGAACTGACCGGGGAGCAGGCGGACCTGCTGCGCCGCCGGCTGCGCGAGACCGGCGACGCGGCCACCGCCGACTACCGGCGTGCGGACACCCTGCTGCACCTGACCATCGCCGAGCTCTGCGGCTCCCCGTCGCTGGCCACGCAGTACGCCGCGGTGCGCGCCCAGGTCAACGAGCTCCTGGACTGCATCCCCATCCTGGTGCGCAACCTCGAACACTCGCAGGGCCAGCACGCGGTGCTGGTCGAAGCCGTCCTCGGGGGCGACGAAGCGGCCGCCGCTGAGGTGATGCGCGAGCACGCCGAGGGCACCGCCGCCCTGCTGCGCGGCTTCCTCGCCTGACCCGGCAGCGGCTTGTGCATTACCGCCGCAGCCATAAAGGTACTTAGGAGAACCTTTATTGACATGCTATGGGAGGACCGGTCCATGCCCGAGCGGCCGCTGGTCGGCGTCACGACCTATCTCGACACTGCCAGGTGGGGCGTCTGGGAGACCGGCGCCGTGCTCCTGCCGGAGGTCTACCCCCGCATGGTCCGCGCCGGGGGCGGCATCGCCGCCCTGCTGCCGCCGGACGACCCGGACGTGGCGGCCGCGGCGGTCGCCAGGATGGACGCCGTCATCGTCGCCGGCGGCCCCGACGTCGAACCCTCGCTCTACGGGGAGCCGCGCCATCCGCGCACCGGCCCCCGGGCGCGCGAGCGCGACCAGTGGGAACTGGCGGTGCTGCGGGCCGCGATCGACTCCGGCACGCCCGTCCTCGCCGTGTGCCGCGGCATGCAGCTGCTGAACGTGCTGTACGGCGGCACGCTCGTCCAGCACCTGCCGGACACGGTCGGCCACGACGGCCACGCCGTCGGGCCGGGAGTCTTCGCCGGCCATGTCGTGACCCCGGTGCCGGGCACCCTGCTCGCCCGGATCACCCCGGCCCCTTCGAGCGTGCCGACCTACCACCACCAGGCCGTCGGCACGCTCGGCGCCGGTCTGACCGTGAGCGCGTACGCCGAGGACGGCACGGTGGAGGCGGTCGAGCTGCCGGGGCCCGGCTTCGCGCTGGGCGTGCAGTGGCACCCCGAGATGGGCTCCGACCCGCGGCTGGTCCTGGCCCTGCTGGCGGCGGCAGAAGGCGCTGTCACACCCGTGCCATAGGCTCGGAGGATATGGAGCCCGACCTGTTCACCGCAGCCGCAGAGGATCGCCAGGAGAGAGAGCCGGGCAACAGCCCGCTCGCCGTGCGGATGCGTCCGCGTGTCCTGGACGAGGTGGTCGGCCAGCAGCACCTGCTCAAGCAGGGCGCACCGCTGCGCCGGCTCGTCGGCGAGGGCAGCGGCGGCCCGGCGGGGCCGTCCTCGGTGATCCTCTGGGGCCCGCCCGGCACCGGCAAGACGACTCTGGCGTACGTGGTCAGCAAGGCCACCAACAAGCGCTTCGTCGAACTCTCGGCGATCACCGCGGGTGTCAAGGAGGTCCGCGCGGTCATCGAGAGCGCCAAGCGGCAGTCCGGCGGCTACGACCGCGAGACGGTGCTCTTCCTGGATGAGATCCACCGCTTCAGCAAGGCCCAGCAGGACTCGCTGCTGCCCGCCGTCGAGAACCGCTGGGTCACCCTGATTGCGGCCACCACCGAGAACCCGTACTTCTCGATCATCTCCCCGCTGCTGTCCCGCTCGCTGCTGCTCACGCTGGAGCCGCTGACCGACGACGACCTGCGCGGAGTGCTGCGGCGGGCGCTCACCCACGAGCGCGGTCTCGCCGGCGCCGTCACCCTCCCCGCCGACGCCGAGGCGCACCTGCTGCGCATCGCGGGCGGGGACGCCCGGCGGGCCCTGACCGCCCTCGAGGCGGGCGCCGGCTCGGCCATCGCCAAGGGCGAGGGGGAGATCACCCTCAGCACGTTGGAGGAGTCCGTCGACCGGGCCGCGGTCAAGTACGACCGGGACGGCGACCAGCACTACGACGTGGCGAGTGCCCTCATCAAGTCCATCCGGGGCTCGGACGTGGACGCGACGCTGCACTACCTGGCGCGCATGATCGAGGCGGGGGAGGACCCCCGCTTCATCGCCCGCCGGCTGATGATCTCGGCCAGCGAGGACGTCGGCATGGCCGACCCCACCGCACTGCAGACCGCGGTCGCCGCCGCGCAGGCCGTCGCGCTGATCGGCTTCCCCGAGGCACGGATCATCCTGGCGCAGGCCGCGATCGCCCTCGCCCTGGCGCCGAAGTCCAACGCGGCGTACATGGCGATCGACGCGGCGCTCGCCGATGTGCGCAAGGGCCTGGCGGGGCCGGTGCCGCCGCATCTGCGCGATGGGCACTACAAGGGCGCGGCCAAGCTCGGCCACGCCCAGGGCTATCAGTACCCGCACGACGTGCCCGGCGCCATCGCCGCCCAGCAGTACGCCCCCGACGAGGTCCACGGCCGCCGCTACTACGAGCCCACCCGCTACGGCGCGGAGGCCCGCTACGCCGACATCCTGGACCGCGTCCGGGAACGCCTGTCGGGGGAGTGACGCCCCGGAACCCAGGTCAGGCGGGCAGTTCCTGCCGGAACTCCGCCAGGGCCGGCGCGGTCTTGGTGGCCAGGAACTCGGTGACCCGGTAGGCGCAGACCCCCGCGGTGACGAAGGGGTCGCCGGAGACGACCTCCTCGATCGCCGCCCGGTCCCGCGCCACCGCGAGGATCACCCCGCCCTCGCGCGGCTCCTTGCGGCCCGAGGCCAGGAAGACGCCGGCCGCGTACTGCCGGTCCAGCCAGCCGACGTGGTCGGCGAGGACGGCGTCGACCTGCTCCACGGGGGCGGTGTACGTGATGTCGAGTACGAACATGACGGTCAGGCTACGCGCCGTGGAGATCGTCCGCGGAGGCGCGGGCCGCGTCGAAGAGGGTGTGCATCGCCCGGTGCAACTCCTCGTGGCCGCGCACCGGTTCCGGGAAGTCGAAGCGGGCGTCGAAGGTGCCGTCGGCGTCGGTGAAGCGCACCCGCAGCCCGAAGCGGTCCAGCGCCACCGGCACCGCCGTCCGGGTGCCGGCGCACTCGGCGTCCCGGCCGCCGACGAGCCCGCACAGCCACCCCACCTGGTCCTCGTGCGCCGAGGCCAGGTGCTGGAGCAGCTCGGACTCATGCGGCGCCAGCGGGTCGGCGACGGCGTCGGCGAACTCGTCGGGTTCCACCTGCTCCGCCCCCCACAGGTCGTCGACGGACGCCTCGCCGACCTCCAGGCGCAGCAGTGCCGTGCCGGGCACGACCGGCTCGTCGCGCACCGGGGTCAGCCAGCCCGCGATCCACGCCCGCCCGCGGATCCGGTGCGGCACCGAGACCGGCGCCACGTCGGTGATCTCCAACACAGCGGTCAGCTCGTCGGCGTCGGCGTCGGCGTGGGTCGCGGCCCGAACCGCCGGGGAGTCGGCGGGGAACAGCAGGAACACGTCGCCCTCGGGGCCGACGCTGCGCATCTCGGGCACCATCTGACCGGGCAGTACGGTGGTCAGGCCGGGAATGACCAGTACAGCGGAGGGGTTACCCTCGACTAGAGTTCGCGCGCGTTCGGCTGCCGATGGCATCCGGAGCGCATCGTCCACGTCGGGGCGCGGCTGACCGTGCGCAGGCATGGGGTTCCCGGGTCGAATCATGCGATCTCCTCAGCTAAGGTAAGCCTTACCTAATTTACATGGAGGATCGTTCCACGTGAACCAGTCGCGTCCCAAGGTCAAGAAGTCGCGTGCGCTCGGCATCGCGCTGACCCCCAAGGCAGTCAAGTACTTCGAGGCCCGCCCCTACCCGCCCGGCGAGCACGGCCGCGGTCGCAAGCAGAACAGCGACTACAAGACGCGTCTGCTCGAGAAGCAGCGTCTGCGTGCCCAGTACGACATCAGCGAAACGCAGATGCGCCGTGCCTACGACCGCGCTCGGAAGGTCGACCTCAAGACAGGCGAAGCGCTGATCATCGAGCTTGAGCGCCGTCTGGACGCGCTCGTCCTGCGGGCCGGTCTGGCCCGCACCATCTACCAGTCCCGGCAGATGGTCGTGCACGGCCACATCGAGGTCAACGGCCGCAAGGTCGACAAGCCCTCCTTCCGCGTGCGCCCCGACGACGTCGTCATGGTCCGCGAGCGCAGCCGCGAGAAGACCCCGTTCCAGGTCGCCCGCGAGGGTGGCTGGGCCGGCGAGGGCGAGACGCCGAAGTACCTGCAGGTCAACCTGCAGGCCCTGGCCTTCCGCCTGGACCGCGACCCGAACCGTCGCGAGATCCCGGTGATCTGCGACGAGCAGCTCGTCGTCGAGTACTACGCCCGCTGATCCAGCGAGGCCCCGCGTACTCTCAGCCCGCCGTCTCCCCGCCGCCCACGGCAGGGGAGGCGGCGGGTTCGTGCGTACGGGGGCCGGCCACCCGCGCCCCGGTCCCGAGCCGCCCCGGCGGCTGCTCCGCCGGCACGGCGTGCAGCGCCCGCTCCACCGCCGCGTCCAGGCCGAACCGCGCGCCCTCCGCCAGCCCGGCCTCGTAGACGGTTTCGCCCAGGGCGGCCCTGGCCCGCTGCTCGCACAGCTCGTGCGGCGCGTTGAAGTACTGCGAACCGAACAGCCGCAGGCCCACCGAGCGCCAGACGCGGCCCGCCGCACCCTGCAGCACCGCCGCCTCGTACGGCGCGCCCTCGCCCTCGGTGATCAGCGCCAGCAGTTCGATGGCGAGCACCGCGCCGACCAGGTCGTGGAAGACGTGGTCGATGACCAGGCACTCCTCCACCAGTTCGCGCGCCGCGACCGGGTCCCCGGCGAGCCAGGCCGCGTATCCGAGCACGTAGAGCGCGTAGGCCAGCGTCCAGCGCTCCCCGTGGTCGTGGCAGATGTCGCGGACCTCCTCGCTCAGCGCCACCGCCCGCTCCAGATCGCCCCGGAAGGCGACCGCCATCGCCAGCTCGACCTGCGCCATCAGCACGTTGCTGTTGAGTTCGCCGATCTCGCGGTAGGCGTCCAGTGCCGCCCCGATCAGCTCCTCGGCCCGCCCGATGTCGTCGGACAGCAGCGCCAGGCATCCCAGCCGGTGCACCGCGTACGCCGAGGCCGGCGCGTTGCCCGTCAGCACGGCCTCGTCACGGCACTCCTGCAGCACGCCGAGCGCGCACACCGGATCGCCCTGCAGTACGGCCACGTACCCGTACACCCACATCGCCTTGGCCCGCGCCTCGGCGTGCGAGGTCTCCAGCTCCAGCGCCCTGGCGAGCCACAGCCGGCCCTCGGACAGCCGCCCGCAGCCCACCCAGTAGAACCACAGGGTGGCCGCGAGGTACTGGCCGACGTGCGGGTCCTCGAAGCCGCTGAGGCTGAACTCCAGCGCCAGCCGCAGATTGGGCAGATCCGCCTCCACCCGGGCGGCCACCTCGGCCTGCCGTGGGCTGAACCAGTCCAGCTCGCACCAGGTCGCCAGCCCCAGGTACCAGTCGCGGTGCCGGCGCTGCATGCGCGCCGAGTCGTCCAGCGCCTCCAGCCAGCCGGCGCCGTACTCGCGGACGGTCTCCAGCATCCGGTAGCCGACGCCCTCCTCGCAGGCCACGACCGACTGCGCCACCAGCTGGGCGATCGTCTCCATGACGTCCTCGGCCGGCAGATCGGGGCTGGAGCACACGTATTCCGCGGCCTCCAGGTCGAACTGCCCGGCGAAGACCGAGAGCCGTGCCCACAGCAGCCGCTGGGCGGGCGTGCACAGTTCGTGGCTCCAGCCGATCGCGGTCCGCAGCGCGTGGTGGCGGGTCGGCGCGCTGGGGTCGCCGCCGGTCAGCAGCCGGAAGCGGTCGTCGAGACGCTGCAGCACCTGGTCGACCGAGATGGCCCGCAGCCGGCCCGCCGCCAGTTCCAGGGCCAGCGGAATACCGTCCAGCCGCCGGCACAGCTCCACCACGGCGTCCTGGTTGGCCGCGGTGACCGTGAAGCCCGGCAGCACGGCGGCCGCCCGGTCGGCGAACAGCAGGACGGCGTCACCGTCCGCGGCCGACACCGGCAGCGGCGCCAGCGGGACGGTGTGCTCGCCGGTGATGCCCAGCGGCCGGCGCGCGGCGGCCAGCACCCGCAGACCCGGCGCCCGGCGCAGCAGCTCCGCGACGAGTTGCGCGCACTCCGTCACCACGTGCTCGAAGCCGTCCAGCACCAGCAGCAGTTCGCGCTCGGCCAGTTCCTCGGCGAGCGCGGTCCGCGGCGGGCGTCCGGTGTGGTCGGCCAGCCGCAGCGCCTCGGCCACGGTGTGGTCCAGCAGCTCCGCGTCGTGCACGGCGGAGAGCTCCACGAGCCACACTCCGTCGGGGAACCGGCCCGCGGCCTGCCGTGCCGTCCGCGCGGCGAGCCGGGTCTTGCCGACGCCGCCGACCCCGGTGATGGTGACCAGCCGCGCCCGCTCCAGCAGGCCGCCGAGGGCCGCGAGTTCGGCGGCCCTCCCGACGAAGCTGTTCAGCTCGGCAGGGAGGTTTCCCGCTGTGTCCATGGTCTACGGAGCGTACGGGGTGGTGAGCGGAACGTACAATCCCGTCTCTTCCCGTGGCACGGGGGACTACCCTGCGGCGCCGCCGCCGCGCCGGGAACGCGGTACGGACGCCGAGGCCGGGCGCGATAGGGTCGGGAGCTGATTGACAGTCGTGAAGTGGTGACGGTGAGGGAGCGCAGCAACGTGTCGGGTGGAGAGGTGGCCGGCCTGATCGTGGCCGTCTTCTGGGCGATCCTGGTGTCGTTCCTTGCGGTGGCGCTCGTCCGGCTGTCCCAGACGCTCAGGAAGACCACCGAACTGGTCTCGAGCGTCACCGAGCAGGCGGTTCCGCTGCTCGGCGAGGCGACCTCCGCGCTCCGTTCCGCGCACACCCAGCTCGACCGGGTCGACACGATCACCGCGGACGTCGCCGAGGTGACCGCCAACGCCTCCGCGCTCTCCTCGACCGTGGCCTCCACCTTCGGCGGGCCGCTGGTGAAGGTCGCCGCCTTCGGCTACGGGGTGCGGCGCGCGGTAGGTCTGCAGGCCAAGGATGCGGGGAAGACGGGGAAGACCCCGACCGTCGTGGCCGGCAAGGTGCTGCCGGCCGCCCGGCGCGGCAGCCGACGCAACCGTTCGAAGGGCTGACACACCATGTTCCGCCGCCTGTTCTGGTTCTTCTCCGGCGCCGCCGCGGGCGTCTGGGCCACCACCAAGGTCAACCGCGCGGTGCGCAGGCTCTCTCCGGACAGCCTCGCCGCGACAGCGGCCGACAAGGCGCTCGAAACCGGTGCCCGCCTGCGGCTCTTCGCCCAGGACGTGCGCGCCGGGATGACCGAGCGCGAGATCGAACTCAAGGACGCGCTGGGCCTGGAGACCGCCGAGGGCGAGCTTCCCGAGCAGCGGAGGGCCGCGCTCGACGCGCCCCGGCCCCGCACCACCTACAAGCAGTCGCACAAGCAGTCGTACAACCGGAAGGACGATCACTGATGGAGTCGGCAGAAATCCGCCGCCGCTGGCTGCGCTTCTTCGAGGAGCGCGGGCACACGGTCGTGCCCTCGGCGTCCCTCATCGCCGACGACCCGACGCTGCTGCTGGTCCCGGCGGGCATGGTCCCGTTCAAGCCGTACTTCCTCGGTGAGGTCAAACCGCCCTTCGAGCGCGCCACGAGCGTGCAGAAGTGCGTGCGCACGCCCGACATCGAAGAGGTCGGCAAGACCACCCGGCACGGCACGTTCTTCCAGATGTGCGGCAACTTCTCGTTCGGCGACTACTTCAAGGAAGGCGCCATCAAGTACGCCTGGGAGCTGCTCACCAGCTCCGTGGCGGACGGCGGCTACGGCCTGGAGCCCGAGAAGCTCTGGGTCACCGTGTACCTGGACGACGACGAGGCCGAGCGCATCTGGCGCGAGGTCGTGGGCGTCCCCGCCGAGCGGATCCAGCGCCTGGGCAAGGCCGACAACTACTGGTCCATGGGCGTGCCCGGACCGTGCGGCCCCTGCTCCGAGATCAACTACGACCGGGGCCCGGAGTTCGGCGTCGAGGGCGGCCCGGCCGTCAACGACGAGCGCTACGTGGAGATCTGGAACCTGGTCTTCATGCAGTACGAGCGCGGCCCGGGCCAGGGCAAGGACGACTTCGAGATCCTCGGCGACCTGCCGTCGCAGAACATCGATACCGGCCTCGGCCTCGAACGCCTCGCGATGATCCTGCAGGGCGTGCAGAACATGTACGAGACCGACACCCTGCGCGTGGTGATGGACACGGCCACCGGGCTCACCGGCGTCCGCTACGGCGCCGAGCACGGCACCGACGTCTCGCTGCGCGTCGTCGCCGACCACATGCGCACCTCCGTGATGCTCATCGGCGACGGGGTCACCCCCGGCAACGAGGGCCGCGGCTACGTGCTGCGCCGCATCATGCGCCGCGCCATCCGCAACATGCGGCTGATGGGCGCCACCGGCCCGGTCGTCGGCGAGCTCGTGGACACCGTCATCAAGACGATGGGCGAGCAGTACCCGGAGCTGGTCACCGACCGCAAGCGCATCGAGACCGTGGCGCTCGCCGAGGAGGTCGCCTTCCTCAAGGCGATCAGCGGCGGCACCAACATCCTGGACTCGGCCGTCAGCGAGACCAAGGCCGCCGGCGGCACCGTGCTCTCCGGCGACAAGGCGTTCCTGCTCCACGACACCTGGGGCTTCCCGATCGACCTCACCCTCGAAATGGCCTCCGAGCAGGGCCTGTCGGTGGACGAGGAGGGCTTCCGCCGCCTGATGAAGGAGCAGCGGGACCGCGCCAAGGCCGACGCCCGCGGCAAGAAGCAGGGCCACGCGGACCTCTCGGCCTACCGTGAGGTCGCCGACCGCTCCGGCACCACCGAGTTCACCGGCTACAGCGCCAACCAGAACGAGGCCACCGTCGTCGGGCTGCTCGTCGACGGCGTCCCGTCGCCGGCCGCCCACGAGGGCGACGAGGTCGAGATCGTCCTGGACCGCACCCCGTTCTACGCCGAGGGCGGCGGCCAGCTCGCCGACACCGGCCGGATCAGGATCGACACCGGCGCCGTCATCGAGATCCGCGACGTGCAGCAGCCGGTGGCCGGCGTCAGCGTCCACAAGGGCGTCGTCCAGGTCGGCGAGGTCACCCTCGGCGCCGGCGCGCTCGCCCAGATCGACCTGGTGCGCCGCCGGGCCATCGCCCGCGCCCACAGTGCGACGCACCTGACGCACCAGGCGCTGCGCGACGCGCTCGGCCCCACCGCCGCACAGGCCGGTTCCGAGAACTCCCCGGGCCGCTTCCGCTTCGACTTCGGCTCGCCCGCCGCCGTCCCCGGCACGGTGCTCACCGACGTCGAGCAGAAGATCAACGAAGTGCTCGCGCGGGAACTCGACGTCACCGCCGAGGTCATGAGCATGGAAGAGGCCAAGAAGCAGGGCGCCATCGCCGAGTTCGGCGAGAAGTACGGCGACCGGGTCCGCGTGGTCACCATCGGCGACTTCTCCAAGGAGCTGTGCGGCGGCACGCACGTCGGCAACACCGCCCAGCTCGGGCTGGTCAAGCTGCTCGGCGAGTCGTCCATCGGCTCCGGGGTGCGCCGGGTCGAGGCACTCGTCGGCGTCGACGCGTACAAGTTCCTGGCCCGCGAGCACACGGTCGTCGCGCAACTCACCGAACTGGTGAAGGGCCGTCCCGAGGAGCTGCCCGACAAGATCTCGGGCATGCTCGCCAAGCTCAAGGACGCGGAGAAGGAGATCGAGCGCTTCCGCGCCGAGAAGGTCCTTCAGGCCGCCGCGGGACTGGCCCAGGGCGCCCAGGACATCAAGGGCGTGGCACTGGTGACCGGCACCGTTCCGGAGGGCACCGGCGCCGACGACCTGCGCAAGCTCGTGCTGGACGTGCGCCAGCGCGTCGGGACCGCCGGCCGTGCCGCCGTCGTCGCGCTGTTCACCGTCGCCAACGGCCGTCCGCTGACGGTCATCGCCACCAACGAGGCCGCGCGCGAGCGCGGTGTCAGGGCCGGTGAGCTGGTCAAGGCCGCCGCCAAGACCCTCGGTGGCGGCGGCGGCGGCAAGGACGACGTCGCGCAGGGCGGCGGCCAGAACCCGGCCGCCGTGGACGAGGCCGTCGCCGCGGTCCAGCGCCTGGTCGAAGAGAAGGCCTGACGGTGCGCAGGGGCAGGCGTATCGCCGTCGACGTCGGGGACGCCCGGATCGGGGTCGCCTCGTGCGACCCCGACGGGGTCCTCGCGACGCCGGTCGAGACGGTACCGGGGCGGGACGTCCCGGCGGCGCTGCGCCGCCTCGCGGCGATCGTCGAGGAGTACGAGCCGATCGAGGTGGTCCTGGGACTGCCGCGCTCGCTGAGCGGCAACGAGGGTCCCGCGGCGGTCAAGGTCCGGGCGTTCGCGCTGGATGTGGCGAAAATCATCGCGCCCGTCCCGGTGCGGCTGGTTGACGAGCGGATGACCACGGTCACCGCGACCCAGGGGCTGCGCGCGTCGGGCGTCAAGGCGAAGAAGGGCCGTGCGGTGGTGGACCAGGCAGCCGCGATCGTCATCCTGCAGAGCGCCCTGGAGACCGAGCGGGTGTCGGGGAAACCAGCGGGGGAGAGCGTCGAAGTGGTCATCTGATCGCGGTACGGTAACGTTCCGCGCGACACGGCGGCGCCAACTGGCGCCGCCCGTTTCGCAAGGGGCGGCCAGTTCCGAGGATGCGATCGCCCCCGTACCGACGCGTACCAAGGGGATCGATGACTGACTATGGCCGGGGCTCCGGCTCCGAACCGTGGCATCCAGAGGACCCGCTCTTCGGTGACCAGGGGTACCAGCAGCAGCCGCGCCAGCCGCAGCCGCAGGACGACTGGGACCCCTATGCCACCGGGCAGCAGCCGCAGTACCCGTACGACGGTCAGCAGGCTCCCCAGCAGCAGTACCCGCCGCAGCAGCAGTACCCCCAGAACCAGCAGCAGTATCCCCAGCAGCACCCGCAGCAGGAGCAGTACCCGCAGCAGGGGTACCCCCAGCAGCAGCAACAGCAGCAGTACCCGCAGCAGCACCCCCAGCACCAGGGCCAGCCGCAGCAAGGTCAGCAGCACCAGGGCCGGCAGCAGTACAACGACTGGGACACCTCCGGGGTTTCGTCCGCCCCCTACGGCGCCAACCCCGGCGATCCCTACGGCGGCCAGCCGCCGGCCGATCCCTACGGCGCCCAGCAGCCCGACTTCTACGGCCAGGGCGGCTACCCGCCCCCGCAGCAGCCGCAGCACCGGCAGCCGGAGCAGCAGCGGCAGCAACCGGAGCAGCAGCCCCAGCAGCCGATGCGGGGCGCCCCGGACAACACCGGCGACTGGGAAGCCGAGTCGGAGCCGGAGACGCACGCCTTCTTCGCCGATGACGCGGACGACGACGCGGAGCCGGACGACGACACCCCGGCCGGCCGCGGCGGACGCAAGCGCGGCGGCAAGGGCGGCAAGAAAGAGGGCAAGAAGCGCCGCAGCGGCTGCGCCTGCCTGGTCGTCCTGCTGGTCCTCGGCGGCGGCGTCGGCGGTGCCGGCTACTTCGGCTACCAGTTCTACGAGAGCCACTTCGGCGCGGCGCCCGACTTCGCGGGCGAGGGCACCGGAGACGTGCAGGTCGAGATCCCCAAGGGCTCGACGCTCACGGACATGGGCAACATCCTCAAGGCCGCGGGCGTGACCAAGAGCGTCGACGCCTTCACCACGGCAGCCGGCAAGAACCCCAAGGGCAAGAGCATCCAGGCAGGCGTCTTCCTCCTCCACAAGGAGATGTCGGCCGCGGCGGCGGTCACGATGATGACCGACCCGTCCAAGCAGAGCGCCATCATCATTCCCGAGGGAACGCGCGACGCCCAGATCTACGCGATGGTCGACAAGAAGCTGGGCCTCGCCGAGGGCACGACCAAGGGCGTGGCCAAGACGCAGGCGAAGAAGCTCGGCCTGCCCGCCTGGGCGGACACCAGCGAGAAGATCAAGGATCCGCTGGAGGGCTTCCTCTTCCCGACGCGCTACAGCGTGGGCAAGGGCATGAAGCCCGAGGACATACTGCGTTCGATGGTCAGCGAGGCCACCAAGCGGTACGGCCAGTACGATCTGGCGGCCGCGGCGAGGAAGCTGGGCCTCAAGTCGCCGTTGGAAGTGATCACCGTCGCGAGCCTGGTGCAGGCCGAGGGCAAGACCACCGACGACTTCCGCAAGATGTCGCGGGTCGTCTACAACCGCCTGGTGCCGACGAACAAGGAGACCTTCGGGATCCTCCAGTTCGACTCGACGTACAACTACATCAAGAACACGAACGACACGAAGCTGAAGCTCGCGGATCTGAAGAAGCTCGACGACCCGTACAACACGTACTTCTACAAGGGCCTGCCTCCGGGTCCGATCGGCAACCCGGGCCTCGACGCCCTCAAGGCGGCGACCGACCCGGAACCGGGTGACTGGTACTACTTCATCTCGCTGGACGGGAACAGGACCCAGTTCACCAAGACCAAGGCGGAGCACGACAAGCTCGCGCAGCAGTACGAGGGGTAGGCACGGAACCGGCGGACGGCATCGACCGACGAGCGCGAAGCCGGGGCGTCCGGGGGGCGCCGGGCATCCGTACCCTGGGATGATCAGCGGAACCGGGCACGACCGCCGCGCGCACGACGGCCGGCGGGAGCCCGGCGGAACGGAAACGGACAACGTGAACGTGGAGCAGCGCCGGGCAGCAGTTCTGGGATCGCCGATCGCCCACTCCCTCTCACCGGTGCTGCACCGGGCCGCGTACGCCGAGCTCGGTCTCAGCGGGTGGCGCTACGACCCCTTCGAGGTGGACGAGGCGGCGCTGCCCGGCTTCCTCGACCAGCTGAGCGCGCCGGAGTGGGCCGGGCTGTCACTGACCATGCCGCTCAAGCGGGCCGTCTTCCCGCTGCTGGACGAGGTCAGCGACACCGCGGCCGCCGTCGAGGCGGTGAACACCGTGGTGTTCACCGCCGACGGCCGCCGCACCGGTGACAACACCGATATCCCCGGCATGGTCGCCGCCCTGCGCGAGCGCGGGGTGACGGCGGTCGAGTCGGCCGCGATCCTCGGCGCCGGCGCCACCGCCTCGTCCGCGCTGGCCGCACTCGCCCGGATCTGCGCAGGCGAGGTCACCGTGTACGTGCGCAGCGCCGCGCGCGCCGCCGAGATGCGCGAGTGGGGCGAGCGGCTGGGCGTGCGGGTGCGCACCGAGGAGTGGGGCGACGCGGCGAAGGCGTTCGAGGCGCCACTGGTCATCGCCACCACCCCGGCGGGCGCCACCGACGCCTTCGCCGAGTCCGTGCCGGAGCGGCCGGGCGCGCTCTTCGACGTGCTGTACCACCCGTGGCCGACCGCCCTCGCCGCCGCCTGGGCGGCCCGCGGCGGCGAGGTCGTCGGAGGTCTCGACCTCCTGGTGCACCAGGCCGTGCTCCAGGTGGAGCAGATGACCGCCCGCACCCCCGCCCCCCTGGCAGCGATGCGCGCCGCCGGCGAGGCGGCGCTGGGCAGCGCCTGACGTACAGCGCCCGCCCGCACGGGCCGAAGCTTTCGGGCGGTGCGTCCACGAGTTGGACCGGGGGCTGGAGGTGGCTCCGGGCGTGGGAGGATCGGTGGTGGCGGGCCAGGGCCGCGCACCCGGCCGTGCCGTCGACATTCGGACGTTCGAGGCGCGAGCAAGAGGAGCACCGTTGAGCAGGTTGCGCTGGCTGACCGCGGGGGAGTCGCACGGCCCCGCACTCGTCGCGACGCTGGAGGGGCTGCCCTCCGGCGTACCCGTCACCACGGCGATGGTGGCGGACGCGCTGGCGCGCCGGCGGCTGGGATACGGCCGCGGTGCCCGGATGAAGTTCGAGCAGGACGAGGTCACCTTCCTCGGCGGCGTGCGGCACGGCCTGACCATGGGCAGCCCGGTCGCCGTCATGGTCGGCAACACCGAGTGGCCCAAGTGGGAGCAGGTCATGGCGGCCGACCCCGTCGACCCGGAGATCCTCGCCGGCCTGGGGCGCAACGCGCCGCTGACCCGCCCGCGGCCCGGCCACGCGGACCTCGCCGGCATGCAGAAGTACGCGCTCGACGAGGCCCGGCCGATCCTGGAGCGCGCCAGCGCCCGGGAGACCGCCGCCCGCGTCGCGCTGGGCGCGGTCGCCCGCTCCTACCTCAAGGAGACGACGGGCATCGAGATCGTCAGCCATGTCGTCGAGCTGGCCGCGGCCAAGGCCCCGTACGGGGTCGTGCCGCTCCCCTCCGACGAGGCGCTGCTCGACGCCAACCCGGTGCGCTGCCTGGACCCCGGGGCGAGCGAGGCGATGGTCGCCGAGATCGACCAGGCCCACAAGGACGGCGACACCCTCGGCGGCGTCGTCGAGGTGCTGGCGTACGGCGTCCCCGTCGGGCTCGGCAGCCACGTCCACTGGGACCGCAGGCTCGACGCACGGCTGGCCGCCGCCCTGATGGGCATCCAGGCGATCAAGGGCGTCGAGATCGGCGACGGCTTCGGCCTGGCCCGGGTTCCCGGCTCGCAGGCGCACGACGAGATCGTGCCCTCCCCCGAGGGCATCCGCCGCTCCACCGGCCGCTCCGGCGGCACCGAGGGCGGGATGAGCACCGGGGAACTGCTGCGGGTCCGGGCCGCGATGAAGCCGATCGCGACCGTGCCGCGCGCACTGGCCACCGTCGACGTCACCACCGGCGAGGTCGCCGCCGCCCACCACCAGCGCTCGGACGTCTGCGCGGTGCCGGCCGCCGGGATCGTCGCGGAGGCCATGGTCGCGCTGGTCCTCGCCGACGCCGTCGCGGAGAAGTTCGGCGGCGACTCGGTCGGCGAGACCCGCCGCAACGTCGAGGGGTTTCTGAAGAACCTGGCGATCCGGTGAGCGACGCACGCGAGGCCTCCGGGCAGGTGCCGGAATCCGACCCGCAGGATCGCCTGGGGGTACCTCCCACGCCGAAGGCTGTGGGGGAGGGCGGAGCAGCGGACCATCAGGCAGGGGCGACCGGGCCGCTGGTCGTCCTCGTCGGCCCGCCCGGCGCGGGCAAGACCACCATCGGCATGCTGCTCGCGGCCCGGCTCGGCACCGAGTACCGCGACACCGACGCGGACGTCGCGCAGACGGCGGGCAAGTCGATCCCGGAGATCTTCATCAACGACGGTGAGGACCACTTCCGGCAGCTCGAACTGGCCGCGGTCACCGACGCCCTCGCCGAGCACACCGGCGTCCTGGCGCTCGGCGGCGGAGCGATCATGTCGCCCATCGCCCGCAGCCTGCTGCGCGGCCGGCCGGTGGTCTTCCTGGACGTCGGAGTCAACGACGCCGTCAAGCGGGTCGGCCTGGACGCCCCGCGTCCGCTGCTCGCCGTCGCTCCGCGCCAGCAGTGGCGCGAGCTGATGGAGAAGCGCCGTCCGCTGTACACCGAGGTCGCCCGCGCGGTCGTCTCCACCGACGGCCGCACCCCCGAGGACGCCGCCGAAGCGGTCCTCGACGCACTGGAGTTGAAGGACGCATGAGCGAGAACCCCACCCGGATCGCGATCGCCGGCACCGCGGGCACGGAGCCGTACGAGGTGCTGGTCGGACGCCAGTTGCTGGCCGAGCTGCCCGCGCTGATCGGGCCGGCCGCCAAGCGCGTCGCGGTGCTGCACCCCGAGGCGCTGGCCGCCACCGGCGAGGCGCTGCGCGCGGACCTCGCCGAGCAGGGCTTCGAGGCCATCGCGATCCAGCTGCCGAACGCGGAGGAGGCCAAGACCGTCGAGGTCGCGGCCTACTGCTGGAAGGCGCTGGGCCAGACCGGCTTCACCCGCACCGACGTGATCGTCGGCGTCGGCGGCGGAGCCACCACGGACATCGCGGGCTTCGTGGCGGCGACATGGCTGCGCGGGGTGCGCTGGATCGCCGTCCCCACCACCGTGCTGGGCATGGTGGATGCGGCGGTCGGCGGGAAGACCGGCATCAACACCGCCGAGGGCAAGAACCTGGTCGGAGCGTTCCACCCGCCGACCGGGGTGCTGTGCGACCTCGCGGCGCTGGACTCGCTGCCGCCCAACGACTACGTCAGCGGCCTCGCCGAGATCATCAAGGCCGGCTTCATCGCCGACCCGGTCATCCTCGACCTGATCGAGTCCGACCCGGCCGCGGCCCGTACCCCGCAGGGCGAGCACACCGCCGAGCTGATCGTCCGCTCCATCCGGGTCAAGGCCGACGTGGTCTCCGCCGACCTCAAGGAGAGCGGCCCGCGCGAGATCCTGAACTACGGGCACACCCTCGCGCACGCCATCGAGAAGAACGAGCGTTACAACTGGCGGCACGGCGCCGCCGTCTCCATCGGCATGGTCTTCGCCGCCGAGCTGGGCCGGCTGGCCGGCCGGCTGGACGATGCGACTGCCGACCGGCACCGCACCGTCCTGGAGTCCGTGGGACTGCCGCTGACCTACCGCGGTGACCAGTGGCCGAAGCTGCTGGACACCATGCGCGTCGACAAGAAGTCCCGCGGTGACCTGCTGCGCTTCATCGTGCTGGACGGCCTGGCCAAGCCCACCGTCCTGGAGGGTCCGGACCCGGCGGTCCTGGTCGCCGCCTACGCGGAGGTCTCCAAGTGACCCGCCGCGTCCTGGTGCTGAACGGGCCGAATCTCGGCCGGCTCGGCTCCCGGGAGCCCGACGTTTACGGCGCCACTTCGTACGGCGGCCTCGTCGAGGCGTGCACCGCCCTCGGCAAGGAGCTCGGCTTCGACGTGGAGGTCCGGGAGACCAACGACGAGGGCGAGCTGATCCGCTGGCTGCACGAGGCGGCCGACGGACGGATCCCGGTCGTCATCAACCCGGGCGCGTTCACCCACTACTCGTACGGGATCCGGGACGCGGCGGCCCAGCGCACCGCCCCGCTCGTCGAGGTGCACATCTCGAATCCGTACACCCGTGAGGAATTCCGCCACACCTCGGTCATCGCGGCCGTCTCCACCGGCACGGTCGCGGGCTTCGGCATCGGCTCGTACCGGCTGGCGCTGCGCGCCCTGGCGGAGGAGATCAGCGGCTGACACCGCCGTCCGGGCACCTGTGCCGCTCCCCGGCGGTTCACACAAGTACCTCCGGGGACGGTACGGTTCGGTTCGAACGGCCCGTTCCCGGCCGTCACGGAAGCAGAACCTCCGGCACGAGATGGAGTGGGACGGGATGCAGCACGCTGTGGGGGCACCGCAGCCCGGCCGGCCGGGACCTCAGCCGGCCCCCAGCACCACCGGCCACTTCCCGCTGCCCGCGGCAGGCCCGGTCCAGCTGCCCGCCGCTGCCGGCGCGCAGGCCGGCGGGCCCGGGCCCGTGGCGGTCCTGCTGATCGGCGCGGCCGGGGCCGGCAAGACCACCATCGCCCGGCACTGGGCCGACAACCGCGGGGTACCGACCGCGCACATCAGCCTCGACGACGTCCGCGAGTGGGTCCGCTCCGGCTTCGCGGACCCGCAGGCCGGGTGGAACGAGCACTCCGAGGCCCAGTACCGGCTGGCCCGCCGCACCTGCGGCTTCTCCGCCCGGAACTTCCTGGCCAACGGCATATCGTGCATCATCGACGACGCGGTCTTCCCGGACCGGCCGGTCGTCGGCCTCGGCGGCTGGAAGCGGCACGTCGGCCCCGGCCTGCTGCCCGTGGTCCTGCTCCCGGGCCTGGACGTGGTCCTCGCCCGCAACGCCGCCCGCAACGGGAACCGGCGGCTGTCCGACGAGGAGGTCGCCCGGATCCACGGCCGGATGGCCGGCTGGTACGGATCAGGGCTGCCCATCATCGACAACTCGCAGCTCGACGTGGTCGCCGCGGCCGCCGCGCTGGACCGTGTCGTGGCCCGCAGCGTCCAGGGCCCGCCCGTCTGGTAGCCGGCGGGAGCCGGCCGCCGCCGTGCCCACGGCGGCCCCGGCCCCGGTCGGACGCGCTCGGGCGGCCCCCCGGACGGCCCGCACGTACGCTCGCGACATGTCCGACGCCGACGTGCACGCAGCCCGCAGAGAACGCCTGCGCGACCGATGCGCGGCGGCGGGAGCGGCGGCGGCGCTGGTCTCCCGCCCCGCCAACGTGCGCTACCTGGCCGGCTGCGCGCCGCCCGGCGCGGTACTGCTCGTCGGCCCCGGCGGCCAGGACGCGCTGGTCCGCCGCCGCCCCACCGCCGGGGACCTCTCCGAGGGGCAGCCGCCGGACGACGTGCGGACCGTTGTCCTGACCAGGTCGGACGGCGATCCGGTGGTGACCGCCGCCGGACTGGTCCTGGACCGGCGGGGCGACACCCTGGCCGTGGAGGAGCACCACCTCACCGTTGCCCGCCACCGGGCGATCGGCTCGATCGCGCCCGGCCTGCGGCTGAGCGACCTCGGCGGGGCCGTGGAACAGCTGCGCGTGGTCAAGGACGAGCAGGAGATCGCCGCGATCCGGATCGCCGCCGAGCTCGCCGACCAGGCGCTCGGCGAGCTGCTGGAGTCGATCCTGATCGGCAGGACCGAGCGGCACCTCGCACTGGAGCTGGAGCGCCGGCTGATCGACCACGGCGCGGACGGCCCGGCCTTCCCCACCTGCGTGGGCACCGGGCCGCACTCGGGGGCCGCCCGGCACGTCCCCACCGACCGGCGCGTGGAGGAGGGCGACTTCCTCACGGTCCGGCTCGGCGCCTGCTACCGCGGATACCGCTGCGAGGTCGGCCGTACCTTCGTCGTGGGGACTTCTCCCGCCGACTGGCAGATCGAGCTGTACGAGCTGGTCTTCGCCGCCCAGCGGGCCGGCCGGGAGGCCCTCGCACCGGGTGTGGCCTGCCGTGATGTGGACCACGCGGCACGCTCCGTGCTGGCCGCGGGGGGCTACGGGGAGGCCCTCGGAGAGGTGACGGGACACGGAGTGGGACTCGAAATCGACGAGGACCCTCGGGTGTCACCTGCGGCCATGGGTAAACTGGACGCTTGCGTGCCGGTCACCGTCGAACCGGGGGTCCACCTTCCGGGCCGCGGCGGTGTCCGCATCGACGACACACTCGTCGTACGTCCTCCGGCGGACGGCGGGCCCGAGCTACTCACCATTACGACCAAGGAGCTGCTCGCCCTGTAGAAGGGCGCGTTCCTCGGTCTCCGAAGCTGCACTTTCAGGAGATTCCGCAACCGTGGCATCCACGAACGACCTCAAGAACGGCCTCGTGCTCAAGCTCGACGGCGGCCAGCTCTGGACCGTTGTCGACTTCCAGCACGTCAAGCCCGGCAAGGGCCCCGCCTTCGTCCGCACGAAGCTCAAGCACGTGCTGTCCGGCAAGGTCGTCGACAAGACCTTCAACGCCGGCATCAAGGTCGAGACGGCCAACGTCGACAAGCGCGGTATGCAGTTCTCCTACAAGGACGGCACCGACTTCGTCTTCATGGACAGCGACACCTTCGAGCAGGTGTACATCACCCCCGAGGTCGTCGGCGACGCCGCCAACTACCTCCTCGAGGGCTTCGACGCCGTCGTGGCGATGTACGAGGGTTCCCCCCTCTACATCGAGCTCCCGGCCTCCGTCGAGCTGGTCATCGAGTACACCGAGCCGGGCGTCCAGGGCGACCGGTCCACCGGTGGCTCCAAGCCGGCCCGCCTCGAGACCGGCTACGAGATCGGCGTTCCGCTCTTCATCACCACCGGTGAGAAGATCAAGGTCGACACCCGTTCGGGTGACTACCTCGGCCGGGTGAACAGCTAACGTGGCTGCTCGGAACAAGGCCCGCAAGCGCGCCTTCCAGATCCTCTTCGAAGCGGATCAGCGGGGTGTCGACCCGAAGACCGCCATGGCGGACTGGATCCGGCTCGCCCGGACCGACGACCGGCAGCCGCCGGTCACCGAGTACACCATGCAGCTGGTCGAGGGGTACGCCGCCAACGCGCCCCGCATCGACGAGCTGCTCGCGACCTACTCGGTGGGCTGGACGCTGGATCGGATGCCGGTCGTCGACCGGAACGTCCTGCGCCTCGGCACCTACGAGCTGATCTGGGAGGACGAGACCCCGGACGCGGTCGTGCTGGACGAGGCGGTCCAGCTGGCGAAGGAGTTCTCCACCGACGAGTCGCCCGCGTTCGTCAACGGGCTGCTGGCCCGGCTGAAGGACCTCAAGCCGACTCTCCGGCGCTAGCGTCACGGCGCCACCCGACCACCGACCAGGCCCTGAGCAGAAGTTGAACAATCTTCTGCTTTGGGCCTGGTGTGTTTCCCGGGCGGTGGCCTAGTTTCGCTCGCATGTCCGATCAAGAGCTCGACCAGGAGATCGTCGACCGGCTGACGGCGCTGCAGTCCCAGGACCTGCCGGTGCGCGGCGGCCGCACCATGGCCTACGTCTACGACTCCGGCCTCGACGGTCTCGACGACCTCGCGGAGCGCGCCCAGGCCGCCTTCGCCGGGGTCAACGGCCTGGACATGACGGCCTTCCCGAGCGTGGTGGCCCTGGAGAACGACATCGTCGGCCGCGCCGCCCGGCTGCTCGGCGGGGACGGCGAAACGGCAGGCACCTTCACCAGCGGCGGCACGGAGAGCTGTCTGCTGGCCGTGCTGACCGCCCGCGAGCACGCCCGCCGCACCCGGGGCGTCACCAGGCCCGAGGTGGTGCTGCCGGCCACCGCCCACGCGGCCTTCCGCAAGGCCGCCGCCCTCTTCGGCCTGACCGTCGTGACGGTCCCGGTGGATCCGGCGACGTTCCGCGCCCGTCCGCAGGCCATGGCGGACGCCCTCACCGACCGGACGGCCCTGGTCGTGGTCTCGGCGCCGTCCTACGCCCATGGGGTGATCGACCCGGTCGTCCCGATCGCCGCCGCGGCGGCGGATCGCGGGGTGCTGTGCCACGTCGACGCCTGCATCGGCGGCTGGTACCTGGCGCACCTGCCCCCGGCGCTGCCCCGGCCGCCCGCCTTCGACCTGGCGGTCCCCGGCGTCACCTCGCTCGCGGTGGACCTGCACAAGTACGCGTACACGCCCAAGGGCGCCTCGGTGCTGCTCTTCCGGGACGCCGACCTGCGCCGGCACGGCTGGTTCGCGGACGCCTCCTGGCCCGGCTACCCGGTGGTCAACGCCACCCTGCAGGGAACGAAGTCCGCCGGTCCGCTGGCCGCCGCCTGGGCGGTGCTCCAGCGGATCGGACCCGCGGGGTACGGAGAGCTGTCCGGGCGCGTGCACGAGGCGGTGCAGGCCCTCGTCGGGGGCATCGGCCGGATCGACGGGCTGCGGGTGCTGGGCACACCGGAGGCCTCACTGGTCGCCGTGGCCTCCGACGACCCGGGCCTCGACCCCTTCGTCGTCGCCGACGAGATGCGGCTGCGCGGCTGGTTCCTGCAGCCGCAGCCCGCCTTCGACGGCTCCCCGCCCAACCTGCACCTGACCGTCACCGCGGCGGTGGCGTCCCCCGAGCGGATCGCGCTGCTGCTGGAGGAGCTCGGCGGAGCCGTCCGGCGGGCCCGCGACCTCGGGCCCGCCGTCGTCGACGAGGGGCTCGCCGGGCTCGCCGCCCAGCTCGACCCCGACACGCTCGGCCCCGCGGAGATCGCCGTGGCCCTGCAGCTCGCGGGCGTCTCCGAGGACGGCGCGCTCCCGCAGCGGATGGCGCCGGTGCTGGCGGTACTGCAGGCGCTGCCGCCCCGGCTGACCGAACGACTGCTGCCGGAGGTCATCGGCCGCCTCTTCCGGGCGCGGACTGGGCCGTACGGGTGACGCGGGCCGCCGCCGGCCCGTCCGGGACTCGGGAGAGGGCTTCGGCGGAACAGCAGGAGAAACAGAACCGCCCGGGGCGGTGTCCTTGCGGGCACCGCCCCGGGCGGGACGTTTCTGCACTGCTGTCGTTCAGTTGTCCTCGTGTGCGACCGCGCGGCGCGCGTCCGCGTCGAGGACGCCCCAGCCGATGAGCTGCTCGGTGAGGACCGAGGGCGACTGGTCGTAGATCACGGCCAGCGTGCGCAGGTCGTCCTGGCGGATCGACAGCACCTTGCCGTTGTAGTCCCCGCGCTGGCTCTGGATGGTGGCGGCGTAGCGCTGCAGCGGACCGGCCTTGTCCGGCGGGACCTGGGACAGCCGCTCCAGGTCAAGGACGAGCTTGGGCGGCGGCTCGGCCGCCCCGCCCGGCGTGGTGCCGGGCAGCAGCTCCTGGACCGGAACTCCGTAGAAGTCGGCCAGCTCGGCCAGTCGCTGTACGGTCACGGCGCGGTCGCCACGCTCGTACGAGCCGACCACGACGGCCTTCCAGCGGCCCTGGGACTTCTCCTCGACCCCATGGAGGGAGAGACCCTGCTGCGTGCGGATGGCGCGGAGCTTGGCTCCGAGCTGTTTGGCGTAATCGCTGGACATAAGGCTCCCCGGACGGAAACTCGGTGACTCACTGTGAGGTTACGCAGCGTAATTTGACTTCGTCAAGCCGAATGGTCCGGACCGGTCTCCCTGTGCTGAGCGAGCGTCCGATTCGTACCGGTGTGCTCATCCTGCGGGCGGCCGCCCGAGAACGCGACCTGCGCGCCTGGTAACGTGAGGATGTATCCCTGGCGTCCTTTAAGACCCGTCCCGTGAGGCGGGGAAGGAGAGCCCTTCATGGCTGAAGACCGCAGTACCTCCGCACGCCCGGTGCTCGAAGCACCGGACATCGCACGGGCTCTGACCCGCATCGCGCACGAGATCGTCGAACGCGCCAAGGGTGCCGACGACGTGGTGCTCCTCGGCATTCCCACCCGCGGCGTCTTCCTCGCCCGCAGGCTGGCCGACAAGCTCGCCGACATCACCGGCCGCAAGGTCCCGGTCGGGTCGCTCGACATCACCATGTACCGAGACGACCTGCGGCTGCACCCGGCCCGCGCGCTGGCGCGTACCGACATCCCCGCCGACGGCGTCGACGGCCGGCTGGTGATCCTCGTCGACGACGTGCTCTTCTCCGGCCGCACGATCCGCGCCGCCCTCGACGCGCTGAACGACATCGGCCGGCCGCGCGCCGTGCAGCTCGCCGTTCTGGTCGACCGCGGTCACCGCGAACTCCCGATCCGGGCCGACTACGTCGGCAAGAACCTCCCCACCTCGCTGCGCGAGACCGTCAAGGTCCACCTCACCGAAGAGGACGGCCGTGACACGGTCCTCCTCGGCGTGCGCGCGGGCTCCCCGGCGGACGAATAGCGCAGGCACCGGCCCGGACCCTTCGTGGACCGGGCCCACGAGCATGCCCTCCGCCGCCCCAGCACCCCCTTCGGAGTGACCCGATGAAGCGCCACCTGATCTCGGCCGCCGACCTCACCCGCGACGACGCCATCCTCGTTCTCGACACCGCCGAGGAAATGGCCCGCGTGGCCGACCGGCCGATCAAGAAACTGCCGACGCTGCGCGGCCGCACCGTCGTCAACCTGTTCTTCGAGGACTCGACCCGCACCCGCATCTCCTTCGAGGCCGCCGCCAAGCGGCTCTCCGCCGATGTCATCAACTTCTCCGCCAAGGGCTCCTCGGTCTCCAAGGGCGAGTCCCTGAAGGACACCGCGCTGACCCTGGAGGCGATGGGCGCCGACGCCGTCGTCATCCGGCACGGCTCCTCCGGCGCCCCGCACCGGCTCGCGACCTCCGGCTGGATCGGCGGCTCGGTCGTCAACGCCGGCGACGGCACCCACGAGCACCCCACCCAGGCGCTGCTCGACACCTTCACCATGCGCCGCCACCTGGCGGGCGCGAAGGACGGCGGCCCCACCTTCCACCAGGGGCCGGGCGACGGAACGGGCCGGGACCTCGCCGGCCGCCGGATCACGATCGTCGGCGACATCCTGCACAGCCGCGTCGCCCGCTCCAACGTCCTGCTGCTCAACACGCTCGGCGCCCAGGTCACCCTGGTCGCCCCGCCCACCCTGCTGCCCATCGGCGTCGAGACCTGGCCCTGCGACGTCTCCTACGACCTGGACGCGGTGCTCGCCAAGTCCGACGCCGTGATGATGCTGCGGGTGCAGAGCGAGCGGATGAACGCGGCGTTCTTCCCCACCGAGCGCGAGTACTCCCGCCGCTACGGCCTCGACGGCGCCCGGATGGCCGCGCTGCCGGAGCACGCCATCGTGATGCACCCGGGCCCGATGAACCGCGGCATGGAGATCACCGCCGAGGTCGCCGACTCCAAGCGCTGCACCGTCGTGGAACAGGTCGCCAACGGCGTCAGCATCCGGATGGCCGTCCTGTACCTGCTGCTCGGCGGGAACGAACCCGCCATCGCCGCCCCCGCCGCCCGCACCGAGGAGAACGACCAGTCATGAGTGAGCCCCAGAAGACACTTCTCCGAGGCGCCAAGGTGCTCGGCGGCGACCCGCAGGACGTCCTGATCGACGGTGAGACGATCGCCGCCGTCGGAACCGGACTGGACGTCCCGGCCGGCGCCACCGTCGTCGAGGCCGACGGCCTGATCCTGCTGCCGGGCCTCGTCGACCTGCACACCCATCTGCGCGAGCCGGGCCGCGAGGACTCCGAGACGGTCCTGACCGGCACCCGCGCCGCGGCCATCGGCGGCTACACCGCCGTGCACGCGATGGCCAACACTTTCCCGGTCGCGGACACCGCGGGCGTCGTCGAGCAGGTCTGGCGGCTCGGCCGCGAGTCCGGCTACTGCGACGTGCAGCCGGTCGGCGCCGTCACCGTCGGCCTGGAGGGCAAGCAGCTCGCCGAGCTCGGCGCGATGGCCGACTCCGCCGCGGGCGTGCGGGTCTTCTCCGACGACGGCAAGTGCGTCGACGACGCGGTGATCATGCGCCGCGCCCTGGAGTACGTGAAGGCCTTCGACGGAGTCGTCGCCCAGCACGCCCAGGAGCCCCGCCTCACCGAGGGCGCCCAGATGAACGAGGGCATCGTCTCCGGCGAGCTGGGCCTGATCGGCTGGCCGGCCGTCGCCGAGGAGTCGATCATCGCCCGCGACGTGCTGCTCGCCGCGCACGTCGACTCCCGCGTGCACATCTGCCACCTGTCCACGGCCGGCTCCGTCGAGATCGTCCGCTGGGCCAAGTCCAAGGGCTGGAACGTGACCGCCGAGGTCACCCCGCACCACCTGCTCCTCACCGACGAGCTGGTCCGGTCCTACAACCCGGTCTACAAGGTCAACCCGCCGCTGCGCACCGAGGCCGACGTCATGGCGCTGCGCGAGGCGCTGGCCGACGGCACCATCGACTGCGTCGCCACCGACCACGCACCGCACCCGCACGAGGACAAGGACTGCGAGTGGGCCGCGGCCGCCATGGGCATGGTGGGCCTGGAGACCGCGCTCTCCGTCGTCCAGCAGACGATGGTCGACACCGGCCTGCTCGACTGGGCCGGCGTCGCCGACCGCATGTCGGCGCGGCCCGCCGTCATCGGCCGGCTGGCCGGCCACGGCCGCCCGGTCGCCGCGGGCGAGCCCGCCAACCTCACTCTGGTCGATCCGGCTTACCGTGGAGTGGTGAATCCCGCGGGCTTCGCCTCCCGCAGCCGCAACACCCCGTACGAGGGCCGTGAGCTGCCGGGCCGGGTGATCGCCACCTTCCTGCGGGGCAGGGCGACGGTCGTGGACGGGAAGCTCGCGTGACAACTCTGACTCTTGTGCTGGCGGCGGACCAGAAGTCCCAGCAGGTCACCGACTGGTCCTCACGGATCGGCTGGATCGTCGGCCTGGGGCTGTTCGTCGGGCTCGTCTACTGGCTGATGCGCGAAGGCTGGAAGTGGCGCGGCATCCTGCAGGGCGGCCTGCCCGACCTGCCCGCCGCCCCCGGGGACGGCGCGGAGCCGCTGCTGACCCTCAAGGGCCGCTACTTCGGCAGCACCACCGCGGGCCAGTGGCTGGACCGCATCGTCGCCCACGGCCTGGGAGTGCGCAGCAGCGCCGTCCTCACTCTGACGGAGCAGGGCCTGCACGCGGAGCGGACCGGCGCGCCGGACTTCTTCGTCCCCACCGCCGCACTGCGCGGCGCCCGGCTCGACAAGGGCATCGCCGGCAAGGTCCTCACCGAGGGCGGGCTGCTGGTGATCACCTGGGAGCACGGCGGCCGGCTCATCGACTCCGGCTTCCGCTCCGAGCACGCGGCCGAGCACGCGGGCTGGGTCGACGCGGTCGAGTCCATGTCATCAGCATCAGCATCAGCATCCGGGGCCGCGGCGACCGTAGCCGACACCCCCGGTACCGACCAGTATCCCGGCGACAGTGCCGTCGCCGCCCCGCACCACCAGGAAGGCCCACGATGACGACCTCCACCCAGCGGGCAGCCAGGACCCCCGCCGTACTCGTCCTGGAGGACGGCCGGATCTTCCGCGGCCGTGCCTACGGGGCGGTGGGGGAGACCTTCGGCGAGGCCGTCTTCTCCACCGGCATGTCCGGCTACCAGGAGACGCTGACCGACCCGTCGTACCACCGGCAGGTGGTCGTCATGACCGCCCCGCACATCGGCAACACCGGCGTCAACGACGAGGACCCGGAGTCCTCCCGCATCTGGGTCGCCGGCTACGTGGTCCGCGACCCCGCCCGCGTCCACTCCAACTGGCGCGCCCGCCGGACCCTGGACGAGGAACTCGTCAACCAGGGCGTCGTCGGCATCAGCGGCATCGACACCCGCGCCCTCACCCGCCATCTGCGCGAGCGCGGCGCCATGCGGGTCGGCATCTTCTCCGGCGCCGCCGTCGGCACCGACGCGGAGCTGGTCGCCAAGGTCCTCCAGGCACCCGAGATGAAGGGCGCCGACCTGTCCGCGGAGGTCGCGACCAAGGAGTCGTACACCGTCCCGGCGATCGGCACCAAGCGCTTCACCGTGGCCGCGGTCGACCTCGGCATCAAGTCGATGACGCCGCAGCGGATGGCCGAGCGCGGCATCGAGGTCCACGTGCTGCCCGCCACCGCGACGATCGAGGACGTGTACGCCGTCGAGCCCGACGGTGTGTTCTTCTCCAACGGCCCCGGCGACCCCGCCACCGCCGACCACCCGGTCGCCCTGATGCGCGCGGTGCTTGAGCGCAGGACCCCGCTGTTCGGCATCTGCTTCGGCAACCAGATCCTGGGCCGCGCGCTCGGGTTCGGCACCTACAAGCTCAAGTACGGCCACCGCGGCATCAACCAGCCGGTCCAGGACCGCAGCACCGGCAAGGTCGAGGTCACCGCGCACAACCACGGCTTCGCCGTCGACGCGCCGCTCGACACGGTCTCCGACACGCCCTACGGCCGGGCCGAGGTCAGTCACGTCTGCCTGAACGACAATGTGGTCGAGGGGCTCAACCTGCTCGACCGGCCCGCGTTCAGCGTCCAGTACCACCCCGAGGCGGCAGCCGGTCCGCACGACGCCGCCTACCTGTTCGACCGATTCGTCGAGCTCATGCGAGACAACAACCAGCACAGCGTTTCTCTGATGGAGGGCCAGCGTGCCTAAGCGCACCGATGTCCAGTCCGTCCTGGTCATCGGCTCCGGCCCGATCGTCATCGGCCAGGCAGCGGAGTTCGACTACTCCGGTACCCAGGCCTGCCGGGTGCTGAAGGCCGAGGGCCTGCGGGTCATCCTCGTGAACTCCAACCCGGCCACGATCATGACCGACCCCGAGATCGCCGACGCCACCTACATCGAGCCGATCACACCGGAGTACGTCGAGAAGATCATCGCCAAGGAGCGCCCCGACGCGCTCCTGCCGACCCTCGGCGGCCAGACCGCCCTCAACACCGCGATCTCGCTGCACGCCAACGGCGTCCTGGACAAGTACAACGTCGAGCTGATCGGCGCCAACGTCGAGGCGATCAACAAGGGCGAGGACCGTCAGCTCTTCAAGGGCGTCGTCGAGGCCGTCAACGCCAAGATCGGCTACGGCGAGTCCGCCAGGTCCGTCATCTGCCACACGATGGACGACGTCATCGCGGGCGTGGACACCCTCGGCGGCTACCCCGTCGTCGTCCGCCCCTCCTTCACCATGGGCGGCGCCGGCTCCGGCTTCGCCCACGACGAGGAGGAGCTGCGCCGCATCGCCGGCCAGGGACTGACGCTCTCACCGACCACCGAGGTGCTCCTGGAGGAGTCCATCCTCGGCTGGAAGGAGTACGAGCTGGAGCTGATGCGCGACCGCAACGACAACGTCGTGGTCGTCTGCTCCATCGAGAACTTCGACCCGATGGGCGTCCACACCGGCGACTCCATCACCGTCGCCCCGGCACTGACGCTGACCGACCGCGAGTACCAGAACCTGCGGGACGTCGGCATCGCGATCATCCGCGAGGTCGGGGTCGACACCGGCGGCTGCAACATCCAGTTCGCGATCAACCCCGACGACGGCCGCGTCATCGTCATCGAGATGAACCCGCGGGTCTCGCGCTCCTCGGCGCTCGCCTCCAAGGCCACCGGCTTCCCGATCGCCAAGATCGCCGCCCGGCTCGCCGTCGGCTACACGCTCGACGAGATCCCGAACGACATCACCGAGAAGACCCCGGCGTCCTTCGAGCCGACGCTCGACTACGTCGTCGTCAAGGTGCCGCGCTTCGCCTTCGAGAAGTTCCCGGCGGCCGACGCGACCCTCACCACCACCATGAAGTCGGTCGGCGAGGCGATGGCCATCGGCCGCAACTTCACCGAGGCGCTGCAGAAGGCGCTGCGCTCGCTGGAGAAGAAGGGCAGCCAGTTCACCTTCACCGGTGAGCCCGGCGACAAGGACGCGCTGCTGGCCACGGCGGCGGTGCCGACCGACGGCCGGATCAACACGGTCATGCAGGCGGTCCGCGCCGGCGCGACTCCGCAGGAGATCTTCGCCGCGACGAAGATCGACCCGTGGTTCACCGACCAGCTCTTCCTCATCAAGGAGGTCGCCGACGATCTGGCGGCCGCCGACCAGCTCAGCCCCGAGCTGCTCGCCGACGCCAAGCGGCACGGCTTCTCCGACGTCCAGATCGGTGAGATCCGGGGCCTGCGCGAGGATGTCGTCCGCGAGGTCCGGCACGCGCTGGGAGTGCGCCCGGTCTACAAGACCGTCGACACCTGCGCCGCCGAGTTCGCCGCCAAGACCCCTTACTTCTACTCGTCCTACGACGAGGAGTCCGAGGTCGCCCCGCGCGAGAAGCCCGCCGTGATCATCCTCGGCTCCGGCCCCAACCGCATCGGCCAGGGCATCGAGTTCGACTACTCGTGTGTCCACGCGTCCTTCGCGCTCAGCGAGGCCGGGTACGAGACCGTGATGGTCAACTGCAACCCCGAGACCGTCTCCACCGACTACGACACCTCCGACCGGCTCTACTTCGAGCCGCTCACCCTGGAGGACGTCCTGGAGATCGTGCACGCCGAGACGCTGGCCGGACCGATCGCGGGCGTCATCGTCCAGCTCGGCGGCCAGACCCCGCTCGGCCTGGCACAGGCGCTCAAGGACAACGGGGTACCGATCGTCGGCACCTCGCCCGAGGCCATCCACCTCGCCGAGGACCGCGGCGCCTTCGGCCGCGTCCTGGCCGAGGCCGGACTGCCCGCCCCCAAGCACGGCACCGCGACCACCTTCGACGAGGCCAAGGCCATCGCCGACGAGATCGGCTACCCGGTCCTGGTGCGCCCGTCGTACGTGCTCGGCGGCCGCGGCATGGAGATCGTCTACGAGGAGGCCCGGCTCTCCTCGTACATCGCCGAATCCACCGAGATCAGCCCGACCCGCCCGGTGCTGGTCGACCGGTTCCTCGACGACGCCATCGAGATCGACGTCGACGCGCTCTACGACGGCACCGAGCTCTACCTCGGCGGCGTCATGGAGCACATCGAGGAGGCCGGCATCCACTCGGGCGACTCCGCGTGCGCGCTGCCCCCGATGACGCTCGGCGGCCACGACATCAAGCGGCTGCGGACCTCCACCGAGGCCATCGCCAAGGGTGTCGGCGTCCAGGGCCTGATCAACATCCAGTTCGCGCTGGCCGGGGACATCCTCTACGTCCTGGAGGCCAACCCGCGCGCGTCGCGGACCGTCCCCTTCACCTCGAAGGCGACCGCGGTGCCGCTGGCCAAGGCCGCCGCCCGGATCTCGCTCGGCGCGACCGTCGCCGAGCTGCGGGCCGAGGGCATGCTCCCGAAGACCGGCGACGGCGGCACCCTGCCGCTGGACGCGCCGATCTCCGTCAAGGAGGCCGTGATGCCGTGGAGCCGCTTCCGCGACATCTACGGCCGCGGCGTCGACACCGTGCTCGGCCCGGAGATGCGTTCCACCGGCGAGGTCATGGGCATCGACTCGGTCTTCGGCACCGCCTACGCCAAGTCCCAGGCCGGCGCGTACGGCGCGCTGCCCACCAAGGGCACCGCGTTCATCTCGGTCGCCAACCGCGACAAGCGCAACCTGGTCTTCCCGGCCCGCGCGCTCGCCGAGCACGGCTTCGAACTGCTCGCCACCTCCGGCACTGCCGAGGTCCTGCGCCGCAACGGCATCCACGCCACCGTCGTGCGCAAGCAGAGCGAGGGCACGGGACCGGACGGTGAGCCGACCGTGGTGCAGCTGATCCACGACGGCAAGATCGACCTCATCGTCAACACCCCGTTCGGCACCGGCGGCCGCCTCGACGGCTACGACATCAGGACCGCCGCGGTCTCCCGCGGCGTCCCGTGCCTGACGACGGTGCAGGCGCTCGCCGCCGCCGTCCAGGGCATCGACGCGCTCAACCGCGGCGACATCGGGGTCAGATCACTGCAGGAGCACGCGGAACGCCTGAACGCGTCCCGCGAAGAGGGATAGCGCCAGGAGGGGGACACCGAGCGGTGTCCCCCTCGCTTTATGACCGCCTCCCCGCAGAATCCCGTAGAAGGCTCCGCATGTACCCCCTCCTGTTCAAACTGCTCTTCCGGCGCATGGACCCCGAGCGGGCGCACCACCTGGCGTTCGGCTGGATCCGGTTGGCCGCCCGCGTCCCGGTGCTGCGGACCCTGGTGGCGGCCGTGCTCGCGCCCCGCCACGAGGAGCTGCGCACCGAGGCCCTGGGCCTGCGCATGCACGGCCCGTTCGGCCTCGCGGCCGGCTTCGACAAGAACGCCGTCGCGATCGACGGCATGGCGATGCTGGGCTTCGACCACATCGAGATCGGTACCGTCACCGGGCAGCCGCAGTCCGGCAACCCGAAGAAGCGGCTCTTCCGGCTGGTCCAGGACCGCGCGCTGATCAACCGCATGGGCTTCAACAACGAGGGCTCCGCGGCCGTCGCAGCCCGCCTCGCCGCCCGCCATCCCGTCTTCAGGACGACCGTCGGCGTCAACATCGGCAAGACCAAGGTGGTCCCCGAGGACGAGGCCATCGCGGACTACGTGACGTCCACCGAGCGGCTCGCGGCCCACGCGGACTACCTCGTCGTCAACGTCTCGTCGCCCAACACCCCCGGCCTGCGGAACCTCCAGGCCGTCGACCAGCTGCGCCCGCTGCTGACCGCCGTGCGCGAGGCCGCCGACCGCACCGTCACCGCGCGCCGGGTGCCGCTGCTGGTCAAGATCGCCCCCGACCTGGCCGACGACGACATCGACGCCGTCGCCGACCTCGCCGTCGAACTGGGCCTCGACGGCATCATCGCCACCAACACCACGATCGCCCGTGACGGCCTGGGGCTGACCTCGGCCCCCGCTCTGGTCCAGGAGACCGGCGGCCTGTCCGGCGCCCCCCTGCGGGCCCGCTCGCTGGAGGTCCTGAGCCGGCTGTACGCCCGGGTCGGCGACCGGATCACGCTGGTCGGGGTCGGCGGCGTCACCAACGCCGACGACGTCTGGGAGCGGATCCTGGCCGGCGCCACCCTGGTCCAGGGGTACAGCGCCTTCATCTACGAGGGTCCGTTCTGGTGCCGGGCCCTCCACCGGGGCCTCGCGGCCCGGCTGGCCGCGAGCCCGTACGCCACCCTCGCCGACGCGATCGGCGCTGATCACCGGAAGGCGAGCTCATGAGCGCGGAGAACCTGGAACCCTTCGGCGCGCGGCTGCGCCACGCGATGGACACCCGGGGACAGCTGTGCGTCGGCATCGACCCGCACGCGGCGCTGCTGACCTCCTGGGGACTGAACGACGACGTGGCCGGCCTGGAGCGCTTCACGCGCACCGTGGTCGACGCCCTCGCCGACCGGGTCGCGGTCCTCAAGCCGCAGAGCGCGTTCTTCGAGCGCTTCGGCTCGAAGGGCATCGCCGTCCTGGAGCGGGCCGTCGCCGACGCCCGCGCCGCCGGCGCGCTGGTGCTGATGGACGCCAAGCGCGGTGACATCGGCTCCACCATGGCCGCCTACGCCGCCACGTTCCTCGACAAGGACTCCCCGCTCTTCTCCGACGCGGTCACCGTCAGCCCGTACCTCGGCTTCGGGTCGCTGCGCCCGGCGCTGGACGCGGCGCGGATCTCCGGCGCCGGAGTCTTCGTCCTGGCCCTGACCTCCAACCCGGAGGGCGCCGAGGTCCAGCGGGCCACGGCGGCGAACGGCAGGTCGCTCGCCCAGGTGATGCTCGACCACATCGCGGCCGAGAACGCCGGCGAGCGGCCGCTCGGATCCGTCGGCGCCGTGGTCGGTGCCACGCTCAGCGAGGCCGGTGCGGACCTGGACATCAACGGGCCGCTGCTCGCCCCCGGCATCGGCGCCCAGGGAGCGACCCCCGCCGGGCTTCCCGGGCTCTTCGGGTCCGCGGTCGTCGGCAACGTACTGCCGAGCGTGAGCCGCGACGTGCTGCGGCACGGGCCCGACGCGGCCGGACTGCGGGACGCGGCGGCCCGGTTCGCCGACGAGGTCCGTGTCGCCGTGGCGGGTTGAGCGCCGACGGGCTCCCTCCGGGCGCCCGTCGGGAGCCGCAACAGCGTCAACCAGTGCCCATATGTCCCAAAAATCCCAGCGGATCGAGTCTGACCAGGACTTTTCGTCTGTTCTCGCTGACTTGAGCCGCCGTGACCGCTAGTCTCCGACGAGAGCGAGCACGCAAGTGCTTCGTTCGTTGCCCTGCAGGTGGGGGCAACTGGGTTCCACTACCGGTCCGTATCCGACAGTTCGATATCCGAGGTGACGTAGGCGTGGCTCTTCCGCCCCTTACCCCTGAACAGCGCGCTGCCGCGCTCGAGAAGGCCGCCGCGGCTCGCCGGGAGCGCGCCGAGGTCAAGAATCGGCTGAAGCACTCCGGCGCTTCGCTGCACGAGGTCATCAAGTCGGGCCGAGAGAACGACGTCATCGGCAAGATGAAGGTCTCTGCCCTCCTTGAGTCCCTGCCCGGCGTGGGCAAGGTCCGCGCCAAGCAGATCATGGAGCGGCTCGGCATCTCCGAAAGCCGCCGTGTACGGGGGCTCGGCTCCAACCAGATCGCATCTTTGGAGCGTGAGTTCGGCGGCGGCGCCGCCTGACGGTCCCCAGCACCTCCGGGAACCGGGATAATCGCCTTATGGCTGCAACATCCCGGGGGACGTCCCCCGTGCCCCCGGACGTACGTCCGCGGCTGACCGTGCTCTCCGGCCCCTCAGGGGTCGGCAAGAGCACGGTCGTCGCTCATATGCGCAAGGCCCACCCCGAGGTATGGCTCTCGGTGTCGGCCACCACTCGCCGGCCGAGGCCGGGCGAGCAGCACGGAGTGCACTACTTCTTCGTGGACCACGACGAGTTCGACAAGCTCGTCGCCAATGGCGAACTGCTGGAGTGGGCCGAGTTCGCGGGCAACCACTACGGCACCCCGCGCAAGGCGGTGCTGGACCGGCTCGAAGCGGGTGAGCCGGTGCTGCTGGAGATCGATCTGCAGGGTGCCCGGCTGGTCCGCCAGTCCATGCCCGAGGCGCAGCTCGTCTTCCTGGCCCCTCCGAGCTGGGACGAGCTGGTCCGCCGGCTCACCGGGCGGGGTACCGAATCGCCCGAGGTGATCGAGCGGCGGCTGGCCGCGGCCACGATCGAACTGGCTGCCGAATCCGAGTTCGACATCACCCTTGTCAATACCTCCGTCGAGGATGTAGCACGTGAGCTGCTAGCCTTGATGAGAGTTGTATGATCCACTTCCATTCTTTTCCACAAGCAAGTAGGGGTAGGTAGAGAATGTCCTCTTCCATCACCACGCCCGAGGGCATCATCAACCCGCCGATCGACGAGCTGCTCGAGGCCACGGACTCGAAGTACAGCCTGGTGATCTACGCGGCCAAGCGCGCGCGCCAGATCAACGCGTACTACTCCCAGCTCGGCGAAGGCCTGCTGGAGTACGTCGGCCCGCTGGTGGACACCCACGTCCACGAGAAGCCGCTGTCGATCGCGCTGCGCGAGATCAACGCGGGACTGCTGACCGCCGAGGCCATCGAGTCGGCCGGCTAGCAGCAACCGAATCCTTGTCACCACGGGCCCGGCAGCACCGCTGCCGGGCCCGTGGTGTGTGATGGACGCAAGAAGCATTCGCATCTCGGCGGGAGAGACGATGGGCCAGCCACAGGTCGTCCTGGGGGTGAGCGGCGGTATCGCCGCCTACAAGGCGTGCGAGCTGCTGCGGCGGCTCACCGAGTCCGGGCACGGCGTACGCGTGGTCCCCACCGAGTCGGCGCTGCACTTCGTCGGCGAGGCCACCTGGTCGGCGCTGTCCGGCAACCCCGTGTCGACCCGGGTGTGGGACGACGTCGCGGAGGTCCCGCACGTCAGGATCGGCCAGCACGCCGACCTCGTGGTGGTCGCCCCCGCCACCGCCGACCTGCTCGCCAAGGCCGCGCACGGCCTCGCCGACGACCTGCTCACCAACACCCTCCTCACGGCGCGGTGCCCGGTGGTCTTCGCACCCGCCATGCACACCGAGATGTGGGAGCACCCCGCCACCCAGGAGAACGTCGCGACCCTGCGCCGCCGCGGCGCGATCGTGATCGAGCCCGCCGTCGGCCGGCTGACCGGCGTGGACACCGGCAAGGGCCGGCTGCCCGACCCCGCCGAGATCTTCGAGGTCTGCCGCCGGGTGCTCGTCCGCGGCCCGCGGGGGCTCGCGGCCGATCTCGCCGGGCGGCACGTGGTGATCAGCGCCGGCGGGACCCGCGAGCCGCTGGACCCGGTGCGCTACCTGGGCAACCGCTCCTCCGGCAAGCAGGGGTACGCACTCGCCCGCACGGCGGTCGCCCGCGGCGCCCGCGTCACCCTCGTGGCCGCCAACACCGACCTCGCCGACCCGGCGGGCGCCGACGTGGTGCGGGTCGGCACGGCCACGCAGTTGCGCGAGGCGGTGCTGAAGGCTGCCGCGGACGCCGACGTGGTCGTCATGGCGGCGGCCGTGGCGGACTTCCGGCCCGCGCACTACGCCGAAGGCAAGATCAAGAAGAAGGACGACCAGGAGCAGCCGCCGCTGGAACTCGTCCGCAACCCCGACGTCCTGGCCGAACTCGCAACACAACGTTCACATCCGGGACAGCTCGTCGTCGGCTTCGCCGCCGAGACCGACGACGTACTGGCGAACGGCCGCGCCAAACTGCTCCGCAAGGGCTGTGACCTGCTGGTTGTCAATGAGGTCGGGGACCACAAGGCGTTCGGTTCCGAGGAGAACGAGGCCGTGGTGCTCGGCGCCGACGGCAGCGAGACCCCGGTACCGTACGGTCCGAAGGAAGCCCTCGCCGATCAGGTGTGGGATCTCACGCTCGCCCGGTTGACGTGAATGCGCTCTTCCGGGTGTATCAAAACCGGACCTGTACGGCATTCCGCCCCTGGAACACGGAGGATCGTCGTACTGGCGCCAGTCGTGTCGCAGGTCACGGCATATCCAACTACCGAGATGGCTTGTCGGTCCGGCCGAAGCGACCGATAAACTAGTCAGGGAACGCCGGGCGCAGCCCCGCGCGTCCCACCCCATGATCAGCCAGCAGCCGCTGCAACCCCAGGGAGCAATGTGTCCCGCCGCCTGTTTACCTCGGAGTCCGTCACCGAGGGACATCCCGACAAGATCGCTGACCAGATCAGCGACACGATTCTCGACGCCCTCCTCAAGGAGGACCCGACCTCCAGGGTCGCGGTCGAGACGCTGATCACCACCGGTCAGGTGCACGTCGCCGGAGAGGTCACCACCAAGGGTTACGCGGACATCGCGACCCTGGTGCGCAACAAGATCCTCGACATCGGCTACGACTCGTCGAAGAAGGGCTTCGACGGCGCCTCGTGCGGCGTCTCGGTGTCCATCGGCGCGCAGTCGCCCGACATCGCCCAGGGTGTGGACACCGCTTACGAGCAGCGCGTCGAGGGTGACGAGGACGAGCTCGACAAGCAGGGCGCCGGCGACCAGGGCCTGATGTTCGGCTACGCCTGCGACGAGACCCCCGAGCTGATGCCGCTGCCGATCCACCTGGCACACCGGCTCGCGCGTCGGCTCTCCGAGGTCCGCAAGAACGGGACGATCCCGTACCTGCGCCCGGACGGCAAGACCCAGGTCACCATCGAGTACGACGGCGACAAGGCCGTCCGCCTCGACACCGTGGTCGTCTCCTCGCAGCACGCCTCGGACATCGACCTGGAGTCGCTGCTCGCGCCGGACATCCGCGAGTTCGTCGTCGAGCACGAGCTCAAGGCGCTCCTGGAAGACGGCATCAAGCTGGAGACCGAGGGCTACCGCCTGCTGGTGAACCCGACCGGGCGCTTCGAGATCGGCGGCCCGATGGGTGACGCCGGCCTCACCGGCCGCAAGATCATCATCGACACCTACGGCGGCATGGCCCGCCACGGCGGCGGCGCCTTCTCGGGCAAGGACCCGTCCAAGGTCGACCGCTCCGCCGCGTACGCCATGCGCTGGGTCGCCAAGAACGTCGTGGCCGCGGGTCTCGCCTCGCGCTGCGAGGTCCAGGTCGCCTACGCGATCGGCAAGGCCGAGCCGGTGGGTCTGTTCGTCGAGACCTTCGGCACCGCGTCCGTGGACGTCGAGAAGATCGAGCAGGCCATCGCGTCGGTCTTCGACCTCCGCCCGGCCGCGATCATCCGCGACCTGGACCTGCTGCGTCCGATCTACTCCCAGACCGCCGCGTACGGCCACTTCGGCCGCCCGCTGCCGGACTTCACCTGGGAGCGCACCGACCGTGTCGAGGCGCTGCGCGCCGCCGTCGGTCTGTAGGACCTGGCAGCAGACACATCCGCACCACGCGCACGGCCCCGGACCTTCGTGGTCCGGGGCCGTCGCGCTGTCCGCGCTGTCCGAGTCGTCTGGTAGGACTGGGGCTGTGAGCAGCGAGGACGAGCGGACGAATCCACCGGCGGGGGAGCAGCTGGCGCTCATCCGCGAGTCCGTGCGCAAGGCGAAGGAGCCCAAGGCCAGGCGCGGCACCTGGCGCGGGGCGGACCTCGCCGAGGGGCTGCCCGTCGCCCGCGTGCTGGTCGACAAGGGCGTGCTGCACCTCGACAAGTACTTCGACTACGCGGTGCCCGCCGCGATGGACGCCGACGCGCAGCCCGGGGTCCGGGTGCGGGTCCGGTTCGGTGCCGGGGCGCACAACGTCGTCAGCGGTCGCCGCGAGGGCGGCGGCCTGATCGACGGCTTCGTCGTCGCCCGGCTCACCGAGTCCGACTACGCCGGCCCGCTGGCCGCCATCGCCCAGGTGGTGTCCCCCGAGCCGGTGCTCGGCCCCGCCCTGCTCCGGCTCTGCCGCGCGGTCGCCGACCGGTACGCGGGGTCCCTCGCCGACGTCATCCAGCTCGCCGTGCCCGCCCGGCACGGGCGGGTGGAGAAG
>NZ_JAPVLU010000030.1 GCF_027158205.1 Streptomyces sp. H39-S7
GGGGGAGTGCCGGCCGGGCCGACCGGCCGCAGGGCGTCCGCCAGCACATCGGTCCGCAGCAGCCGGCCCAGCCCCTCGCCCAGCAGGGCGGTCTGTTCCGCCACCACCGGGTAGTTCAGCTCCAGATCGACCGGCGCGGCGGCCGGCTCGGCGAGCGCGGGCCCCGGCGTCCGGGGGGCGGCCCGGACGAACGTGCCGCGCCCCACCTCGCCGACGACCAGGCCGCGCCGGGCCAGCTCGCGGTAGACCCGGTTCGCCGTCGAGGCGGCGATGCCGTGCCGGCGGGCGAACGCGCGCTGCGTGGCGAGCCGGTCGCCCGGCCGCAGCCGGCCGGCCACGATGTCCGCCGCGACCGTGTCGGCGACCGCCCGGTAGTCCTCCATCAGCCCTCCACCTCACGCATGATTGCACCGAGAACAATATAGACATTGCACTCACTGATTCCCACCCCTAGCATCGGGTCCTGAGCCGGTGGGACCGGCCGGATGGACGGGAAAGAACAGGTGGTCAGCGCGATGACGGCGGCAATGGCGGAACTCAGCGGCATCACCGTCGGGTACGAGGACGCGGGCACGGGCGAACCGCTCGTCCTCGTCCACGGCCACCCCTTCGACCGCTCGATGTGGGCACCCCAGCTCGGTGCATTCGCAGCCCGCGGCGTGCGGGTGATCGCCCCCGACCTGCGCGGTTACGGCGCGTCCACCGTCGTCCCCGGCACGACCTCGGTGGAGACCTTCGCCCGCGACCTCGCGGCGCTCCTCGACCACCTCGGTCTGGACCGGGTCGTCATCGGCGGTCTGTCGATGGGCGGCCAGATCGTCATGGAGTTCTGCCGGCTCTTCCCCGACCGGGTCCGCGGCCTGCTGCTCGCCGACACCTTCCCGGCGGCCGAGACCGAGGACGGCAAGCGGACCCGGCGCGACATGGCGGAACGGCTGGTGCGCGAGGGGCTGAAGGGGTACACCGACGAGGTGCTGTCCAAGATGGTCGCGCCGTACAACATCGAGGCGCTGCCCGCCGTCGCGGACCACGTGCGCCGCATGATGTACGGCGCACCGCCGGAGGGCGCGGCCGCCGCGCTGCGCGGGCGCGCCGAACGGCCCGACTACCGGGAACTGCTGGACCGGATCGCGGTGCCCGCCCTCGTCGTGGTCGGCCGGGACGACGAGTACACCCCGGTCGCCGACGCCGAGGACATGCACCGGCGGATCGCCGGATCGGAGCTGGTCGTCGTCGAAGGCGCCGCGCATCTGCCGAACCTCGAACGCCCTGCGGCGTTCAACGCGGCGCTCGACCGCTTCCTGACCCGAGTTATGACGAAAGCCTGACGTCAGGGCGCCGCCCCTGGCCGTCGGCCGCCGTACGTGCTCGAATCGACCTATGGACGAACCCCGCGTGGACGATGCCCCCGACGACCCGGGGGAGCAGGACGAACGGCGTGGTGCGCCGGTCGGGCGGCGCGTGGTGCTGGGCATGCTGGGGCTGGGCGCCGCGGGGGTCGCGCTGGGCAGCCACGTGCAGGACCGCCTCGACGCGGTGCTCGCCGAGGTGAGCGCCAAGGACCCCACCGGGGTGACCGGACTGCTGCCCGGCGGCGGAGGATTCCGCTACTACTCGGTCACCTCGTCGGTGCCCAAGCGCAACGCCGAGAACTACCGGCTCACCGTCGGCGGCCTCGTCGACCGCCCCGCGACGTACCGGCTCGCCGACCTGCAGGCCATGCCGCAGCAGCGGCTGGTGCACGACGTGCAGTGCGTGACCGGCTGGCGGGTGCCGAAGACCGCCTTCGCCGGTGTGCGGCTCTCCGCGCTGCTGGCCGCCTCGGGGGTGCGTCCGGAGGCGACCGCCATCCGGTTCGACTGCTTCGACGGCGCCTACACCGAGAGCCTCACCCTGCAGCAGGCCCGCCGCGACGACGTCATGGTGGCGCTGTCCATGCAGGACAAGCCGGTCACCCACGCCCACGGCGGCCCGGTCCGGCTCTACGCGGCGCCCATGTACTTCTACAAGTCGGCGAAGTGGCTCTCGGGGATCACCCTGACCAAGAGCGTCGAACCCGGCTACTGGGAGAAGCTCGGCTACGACGTCGACGCCTGGGTCGGCACGTCGAACGGACGGTCCGATGACCCCACTTCCTGACGGCGTGACCGCCCCGACCGCCGTGCGGCCCCCGGAACGGCGGGTCCGCCGCTTCAGCCGCGCGGAGCGCTGGGTGCACCGCGCCACCGCCTGGCTGATGGCCGTCTGCGTGTTCACCGCCGCATGCCTCTACCTGCCCCCGCTCTCCGAACTCGTCGGCAGGCGGCGGCTGGTGGTGACCGTCCACGAGTGGTCCGGACTGGTGCTTCCGGTGCCCCTGCTGGCCGGCGTGTTCTTCCGTGCGCTCCGTGCCGACCTCGGCAGGCTCAACCGCTTCCGCCGGCACGACTGGCACTGGCTGCGCACCGTGCTGCGCAAACGCAGCAAGGACGGAGTGCCCGCGGGCAAGTTCAACGCCGGGCAGAAGCTCTACGCGTCCTTCACCGCGGGAGCGGTGCTGGTGATGATCGGCACCGGGCTGCTGATGTGGTTCACCCACCTCGCTCCGGTGGTCTGGCGGACCGGCGCCACCTTCGTCCACGACTGGCTGGCCCTGCTGCTCGCCGCCGGGATCACCGGGCACGTCTGGTTGGCCGCCAAGGACCCCGAGGCGCGGCTGGGCATGCGGACCGGGAGCGTGGCGGCGTGGTGGGCGCGTCGCGAACACTCGCTGTGGAAGCCGGACGGCAAGGGCTGAGCGGGCCGCGCGGCGGACGGCCGGCCTCCGTTCGATTCTGTTACGGGACGGCCACCCGGAGTCCGCCGACAGGACACCGTCCCTTTCCGGCGCGCGCCTAGCGTCGTGACATGACGACCTCTCAGGCGCCCCCGATGCGGCGGGAGTCCGCGACCGAGGTGCCGCGGGTGGCGCCGGTCGGCATACCTGCCGTGCCGCCCACTCCGCCGCCGCGGCGCCGACGCTCTCCGGCGCTGCGGGTGCGGCTGCCGCTCCACGGACCCGCACGGCTCGTCGTGTCGGCCGCGCTCGCCCTGGCCGCACTCGCCGCCCTGTGCGCGACCGCCGTACTCGGCGCGGTCGACGTCCGGGGCGAGGTCTCCGCCCTGGACACGGCCGTCTCCCAGCGGGCCGCCGTCGCCGCCGAACTGCGGTTCGCGCTCGCCGATCTGGACGCCCAGCGGGCCAACTCCCTGGTCCCCGGCCACTCGGCGCTCCACCCGGACGTGGAGGTCGGCAACCGGCTGCTCGCCCTGATCACCGCGCAGCAGCGCCGCGCCGAGGTCAGCGGTCTGCTGCGGCAGCTCGGCGCCGATCCCGCCCAGGGCGACCGGGTCCGGTCCCTGCTCGACGCGCTCGGCCGCTTCGACGACGCCGGCGCCCGCTCGTCCTACGTGGACGAGACCCACCCCGACCGCCCGGCGGGCATCCCGCCGCATGCCGCGGTCGCCCTGTCCTCCGAGGCCGCCGACGTGCTGCGCAACGAGCTGCTGCCCGTCGCGGCGGCGCTGTCGGAGACCTACGCCCAGCAGGCCGCGCACCGGGAGTCGGCCGCGTGGGAGAGCGCGTCCTGGTCGGCGGCGCTCGTCGGGGTGTCCGGTGTCCTCGCCCTCGGCTTCCTGCTGTGGTGGCAGCGGGACCTCTCCCGCCGCTATCACCGCCGCCTCAACCCGGCGCTGGTCGCCGCCACGGCCGCCGCTCTGGTGGTGACCGTGACCGGCGCGCTCTCCTTCGCCTCGGCGGCGTCCGAGGTCGACGCGGCGGGCCGGGAGGGGCTGCGCCCCTGGTCCCGGCTGGCCGAGGCCCGCGCGGTGGCCGCCGATGCCGCGGCCACGCAGAGCCGCTGGCTGGTCCACGACGCCGACTCGGCGGGCTTCCAGAGCGAGCGCTTCACCACGCTCACCCGCAGGCTCGACGTCCTCCTCGCCCCCGAGCCGTCCGTGGCGACCGCGGAACGCCCCGCCTACCAGGACGTGTCCACCCGCTACGGCCACTTCCGCGCCGATGACCGGAAGCTGCGCGAGCTGCGTGCCGCGGGCCGGCTCGAAGAGGCGGTCACGGTGCTCACCGAAGTCGGCCGCGGCCAGGTCGCCTTCGACTTCTGGGACTTCGCCACCACGCTGGACGCCCTCGCGGACCACCAGCGCTCCGACTTCGACCTGCACACCGCCCGCGCCCGCTCGGCCCTCGCCGGCTGGCCGGCCGTGCCCGCCGGAGCGCTGGCCGCCGCGGCGGTCCTCGTCCTCCTGGGCATCCGCCCCCGCCTGGCCGAATACCGCTGACCCGCCGGCCGCTGGGGCCCGTGGCCGACGCGCCCTCCCGAGCTGCCGGCGGGTGGTGTGCGCACGCTGTCAGCGCTGCGGTCGGGCGGCCCCGTGCTACCCCGTGGGAGGCGGTCCCGTGCTCGCGCGGGCCACGAGGCGTGGCAGGTCGTCCTGGATCTCGCGGGCGGGGTTCCCGTCGAGGAGGCTGAGCAGCTGCTCGGCGGCGTGGCGGCCGAAGCTGCCGGTGTCGCGGACGAGCGCGGTCAGCGCGGGGTGCGCGCTGCGGCAGAGCACGGAGTCGTCCCAGGCCACGACGGACAGGTCGCCGGGGACCGCGAGACCGCGCTCGTTGGCGACGGCGAGACCGGCCATGGCCAGGACGTCGTTGTCGTAGACGATCGCGGTGGGCGGCCGGGGCTGGGCCAGCGCCCGGCGGGTGGCCTCGGCACCCTCGGTGTCCGAGTAGTCGGTGCTGATGGAGTGGACGTCGGGCAGTCCGCGACGGGCGGCCTCCGCACGCAGCGAGCGGATCCGGCGCTGGGTGTGGGCGAGGTGCGGCAGGCCCGCGATGTGCAGGATCCTGCGGTGCCCCAGCCCGTGGAGGTGGTCGACGATCGAGGCCATGGCGCCCGCGTCGTCGGCCCACACGGTGGAGATACCGGAGTGCCCGGGCGTGCCCGGGGCGAGCGCGCCGATGACGACGGCAGGCAGGCCGAGTTCGTCGAGCAGCGCCGGGCGGGGGTCGTCGAGCCGGGGGTCGACGACGAGCAGGCCGTCGACCCGGCGTTCTGCCCACCAGCGGCGGTAGATCGCGCACTCCTCGCCCAGGTCCTCCACGACCTGGAAGAGCAGTCCGAGGTGGCGCCGCGCCAGCACCACCTGGATGCCCGAGACGAGTTGCAGGAAGAACGACTCGACCCCGAGCGTGTGCGCCGGCCGGGCCAGTACCAGGCCGACGGTGGCGGCGCCCTCGCCGGACAGCGCCCGGGCCGCGGTGCTGGGGCGCCAGCCCAGCTGTTCCGCGACCCGGCGGACCCGGTCGCGGGTCGCGGGGGAGACGCCGGGCCGGTCGTTGAGCGCGAAGGACACGGCGCTCTCGGAGACGCCGGCGCGCTGCGCGATGTCCTTCATCGTCGGTCGGCGGGCCGGAGTGCGGCGCACGGGATCCATGGCTGGATTATGTCCTACTCCGGGACCCGCAGTGCGCTCCCGTACTAATGCGCTTGAGCTCATGCTCACTAAAGCGCATTAGTTTTGTTGTTAAAAGTGCTCCCACCTGCACATATGCCGGACGGCATGAATTCATGACGATTTAACCGTTGACGATGCTCCCGACGCGGGTGCAGCCTTACCCCGCCGCCCCACCCCGCCCCTCCTGGCCCGAGCGAAGGAGCTTGTCAGCCATGTCCGTATCCAGTGGAAGAACCCGTGGAGAGCGCGGCACCCGCCGCGGCGCCACCCGAACCACCGCACTCGTCCTGCCCCTGCTGCTGTCCGCGCTGACGCTGACCGCCTGCGGTTCCGGCGACGACGCCGGCGGCAGTGCCGACGGCAAGATCGAGGGCGACATCAGCTTCCAGACCTGGAACCTGCGGGCGAACTACAAGGACTACTTCGAGGGCCTGGCCGCGGAGTTCGAGAAGCAGAACCCCGGCGTCCACGTGAAGTGGCTCGACCAGCCTGCCGAGAACTACGCGGACAAGCTCAGCGCCGACGCGGCCGGCGGCACTCTCCCCGACGTCGTCAACGTCTCGCCCGACCTGTCGTACCCGCTGGCCAAGGCGGGCATGATCATGAGCCTGGACAAGGAGCCCGCGGCCGCCAAGTTCAAGGCCGACTACACGCCCGAGGCGTGGAAGGGCAACGAACTCCCCGGCCTGGAGGGCTCGTACGCCTTCCCCTGGTACCTCAACACCGGACCGCTGTTCTACAACAAGACGCTCTTCCAGCAGGCCGGCCTCGACCCGGCCAAGCCGCCGAAGACCTACGACGAGCTCTTCACGGCCGCCAACACCATCGCGGTGAAGTCCGGCGGGAAGACCGCCACCCTCGCGGGCACCCCCTCCATCGAGGATTTCGGCCGCTACGGCGTCCCGCTGATGAACGCGGACGCGACCAAGTTCACGTACAACGACGCCAAGGGCACCGAGCTGCTCACCAAGTACCTGGAGCTGTTCAAGAACGGCGGTCTGGACTCCCAGGCGCTGACCAGCGGCCCCGACGCCGTCGGCCAGAAGTTCCTGCAGCAGAAGGTCGCGATGAACCCGGGCAGCGCGCACGACCTGGGCACCTTCAAGCAGAACGCGCCCGACCTGTACAAGAACCTCGGCATCACCGACGCGCCCAACAACACCGGCCACCCCAACATGTACGTGATGGGCATGGCGGTGAACAGCCACAGCAAGCACAAGGCCGCGGCCGTCGCCCTCGCGCACTTCCTCACCGACAAGCAGAACCAGGAGTCCTTCGCGCACAAGGTCGCGATCTTCCCGAGCACCGCGGGATCGCTGGACCAGCCCTACTGGACCCAGGACGACGGCACCGACGAGGGCCGCATCAGGGTCGCCTCGGCGCGGCTCCTCAAGGGCGCGGTGAACTACACGCCGGTCGTGATGACCGACGAGATGAAGACCATCCTCAAGAACGAGGTGGCGAAGGCGCTGCAGGGCAAGAAGTCGCCGCAGCAGGCTCTGGACGACGCCGTCGGCCAGAGCGACAAGCTGCTCAAGCAGAGCTGAGCGGGCGGACCCGACATGAGTGCAAGGACCCACCGGGCCGCCAGCCCCTGGCTGTTCCTGCTGCCCGGCCTGGTGATCATCGCCGCGTTCAGCCTCTACCCGTTCATCAGCACGGTCGGCACGGCCTTCACCGACGCCCGCACCCTGACGCCCGGCCACTGGGTGGGGCTGCGGAACTTCCAGGACATGCTGGATGACGAGCAGTTCTGGACCGGGCTGCGCAACAGCACGCTGTACGTGCTGCTCGTGGTGCCGTGCACCGTGCTGCTGCCGCTCCTGCTGGCCCTGCTCGTACAGAAGCAGGTCCCCGGCATCGCGTTCTTCCGCTCCTCCTTCTACACCCCGGTCGTCGCGTCGGTCGTCGTGGTCGCGCTGATCTGGGTGTGGATGCTGGACGACCGCGGGCTGGTCAACGGAATCCTCGGGTACTTCGGGACCGGCCCGGTGGAGTTCCTCAGCGACCAGTGGCTGCTGCTGTTCAGCGCGATGGCGCTGACGGTGTGGAAGGGCCTCGGCTACTACATGATCATTTATCTGGCGGCGCTGGCCAACGTGCCGCGCGAACTGCACGAGGCGGCCGCCGTGGACGGTGCCGGAGCGTTCCGGCGCTTCGTCAGCATCACCGTCCCCGCGGTGCGCTCCACCATGGTGCTGGTCGGCGCGCTGTCGTCGGTCGCGGCCTTCAAGGTCTTCACCGAGGTCTATCTGATGGCCGGCCCCACCGGCGGCCCGGCCGGCGAGGACACCACCATCGTCATGCTCGTCCAACGCGTCGGCACCGGACTGTCCGGGCGCACCGGCTACGCCTCCGCGCTCTCCGTGGTGATCTTCGTGGTCACCCTGGTCCTGATGCTGCTGGTGCTGCGCGCCGACCGCAAGGACGGTGAGTGACATGGGCGGCCGTATGCCCCGCTGGCAGCTCGTCCTGCGCTACGTCCTGCTGCTCGCCGTCCTGGCCGTCACGATCGGCCCGTTCCTGTGGCAGCTGAGCACCTCGCTCAAGGGCCCGACCGAGGACATGTACAGCTACCCGCCGAAGCTGCTCCCCGAGCATCCGACGCTGGACAACTACGCGGGCGTCGCGGACATCATCCCGGTCTGGGAGTACGCCCTGAACTCCCTCAAGGTCGCCGCGGCGAGCGTCATCACCAACTGCGTGGGCTCCGCCCTGGCCGGCTACGCGCTCGCCCGGCTGCGCTTCCGCGGCCGCAAGCTCGCGACCACCGCCTTCGTCATGGCGCTGCTGGTGCCGTTCGAGTCCATCTTCATCGCGCAGTTCACCACCATGCGCGACCTGCAGCTGAACAACACCCTCATCGCCGTCGTGCTGCCCGGCTGTATCGGCGCGATGAACGTGCTGCTGATGCGGAACGCGTTCAGCCATCTCCCGTACGAGATCGAGGAGGCCGCCGTCATCGACGGCGCCAACGTCTGGCAGCGCTTCGTACGGATCGCGCTGCCCTCCGTCAAGGGCACTCTGGCGGTCGTGGCGATCTTCTCGTTCATGGGCGCCTGGGACGACTTCCTGTGGCCCCTGATCGTGCTGTCCGACCCGGACAAGTACACGCTGACCGTGGGACTGAACTTCCTGCACGGCACGTTCGCCAACAACCCCAGGCTCGTCGCCGCCGGGACCATCATCGCCGTAGCCCCGCTCATCGTCATGTTCGCCTGCCTGCAGCGGTACTTCTTCCGCGGCGTGGGCGAAGGCGCCGTCAAGGGCTGACCCATCCCCGTTCCCCCTCCCCGCACTGAGGACACCGCACCGGATGAACACCATGCGCTTCGGCGTCAACTACACGCCCACGCGCGGCTGGTTCCACCACTGGCTCGACTTCGACCTCGACGAAGTCCGCGCCGACCTGGACTCCATCGCCGCCCTCGGCCTCGACCACATCCGGGTCTTCCCGCTCTGGCCGGTCTTCCAGCCGAACCGCACCCTGGTCAGGCCGCGCGCCGTCGAGCAGCTCGTCCAACTGGTCGACGCGGCGGCCGAGCGCGGACTCGACACCGCGGTGGACGGGCTGCAGGGCCACCTGTCCAGCTTCGACTTCCTCCCCTCCTGGACCACCACCTGGCACCGCCGCAACCTCTTCACCGACCCCGACGTCATCGACGGCGAGGTCGACTACCTGCGCACCCTCGCGGCCGCGCTCGCCGACCGGCCCGGCTTCCTCGGCATGACCATCGGCAACGAGATCAACCAGTTCTCCTCGGGACCGCACCCCGACCCCGACCGGATCACCCCCGGCCAGGCCGAGTCCTGGCTGCGACGGGTGCTGGGAGCGTGCGAAGAGGGCGCGCCGGGCAAGTTCCACCTGCACGCGTCCTACGACGCCGCCTGGTACCAGGACGACCACCCCTTCACCCCCGGTCACTCCGCCCTGCTGGGCGCCGCGACCGCCGTCCACTCCTGGGTGTTCAACGGCACCGCGCAGCGCCACGGCCGTACCGGTACCGCCACCGAGCAGCACGCCGCCTATCTGATCGAGCTGTCGAAGGCCTGGGCCACCGACCCGCACCGGCCGGTGTGGCTGCAGGAAGTGGGCGCACCCGCCCCGCACATCCCCGCCGAACACGCCGCGGAGTTCACCGAGGCCACCATCGCCGCCGCCCTGGACTGCCCGGACGTGTGGGGCGTCACCTGGTGGTGCTCCCACGACGTGGACCGCGCCCTCGCGGACTTCCCCGAGCTGGAGTACGGCCTGGGGCTGCTCACCACCGACCGTACGGTCAAGCCCGCCGGCGCGGCCGTCGCCCGCGCCGTCGAGCAGTGGCGCGGGCGCGAGCACCGCCCCGCGCCGCGCACCACCGCACTGGTGGTGGACGCGGGCGACCGCGTCAGCGCGCCCGCCCGGTCCGTGTGCGCACCCGGTGGGGCCTTCTTCGAGGCGTGGGCGCGACTGGCCGCCGCCGGCGTCCGGCCCGCCGCCGTCCTCGCCGAACGCGCGGACGACGCCGCCCATCTGGCGGCCCGCGGCATCACCGAGGTCCTCACCGTCGAACAGGTCGACCTCATCGGCGGAACGCACCGATGACGCGGCACCGCGGCCGCGCCGCTACCGCCCGCCCGCTGCGCGGCGTACAGATGGATGAGGCAGCGACCCGCCCGCCCACCGCCTCCGCCCCGCCGTCCGCCGCCTCCCCCCGGATCTGAGGAGACCCTCATGCACAGCAACCGAACCGTCACCGAGGACCGGCTCAAGCGGGTCCTCGCCGAACGCATCCGCCCCGCCGTGTACCCGCAGTCGGTGCCGCTGGACATCGGGATCTGGAACGCCCCCGGCGAGCCCGTCCCGGTGGCCGAGGGCCTGGCGGCACCCCGCGCGCCCATCGAGACGGGTGAGCCCTGGGGCCCGCCGTGGGGCACCAGCTGGATCACCGTGACCGGCGTCGTCCCGGACGAATGGGCCGGCCGGACCGTCGAAGCACTGCTGGACCTCGGCTTCGACGAGAACATGCCCGGCTTCCAGTGCGAGGGCCTGGTCTACCGGTCGGACGGCTCACCGGTGAAGGGACTCAACCCGCGCAACCAGTGGATCAGGATCGGCGCGCCCGTCGCCGGCGGCGAGCGGGTGGAACTGCACATCGAGGCCTCGTCGAACCCGGTCCTGCTCGACTACCACCCCTTCCTGCCCACCGACCTCGGTGACAAGGAGACCGCCGGCCACGAGCCGCAGTACAAGCTCGCCCGGATGGACCTCGCCGTCTTCGACGAGACGGTGTGGGAGCTGGTCCAGGACCTGGAAGTGCTCGGCGGGCTGATGGCCGAGCTGTCCACCGACTCACCGCGCCGCTGGGAGATCCTGCGCGCCGTGGAACGGTCGCTGGACGCCGTGGACCTGCAGGACGTCGGCGGCTCGGCCGCCGCCGCCCGCGAGCGGCTGGCCGAGGTCCTGGCCGCACCCGCGCACCGCTCCGCGCACCGCATCAGCGCGGTGGGCCACGCGCACATCGACTCCGCCTGGCTGTGGCCGCTGCGCGAGACCGTCCGCAAGGTCGCGCGCACCACCTCCAACATGACCGCGCTGCTGGAGGAGAACCCGGAGTTCGTCTACGCCATGTCGCAGGCGCAGCAGTACGCCTGGATCAAGGAGCACCGGCCCGAGGTGTACGCGCGGGTCAAGAAGGCCGTCGCGGACGGGCGGTTCGTGCCGGTGGGCGGCATGTGGGTCGAGTCCGACACCAACATGCCGGGATCCGAGGCACTGGCGCGGCAGTTCGTGCACGGCAAGCGGTTCTTCCTCGAGGAGTTCGGCATCGACACCGAGGAGGTGTGGCTGCCCGACACGTTCGGCTACTCCGCCGCGCTCCCGCAGATCGTCAAGCAGGCCGGCGCGAAGTGGTTCCTCACCCAGAAGATCTCCTGGAGCGAGACCAACAAGTTCCCGCACCACACCTTCTGGTGGGAGGGGCTGGACGGCACCCGGGTCTTCACCCACTTCCCCCCGATCGACACCTACAACGCCCAGCTGTCGGGCAAGGAGGTCGCCCACGCCGTCCGCAACTTCCAGGAGAAGGGCTCCGCGACCCGCTCGCTGGCCCCGACCGGCTGGGGCGACGGCGGCGGCGGCACCACCCGCGAGATGCTCGCGCACGGCAAGCGGCTGGCCGACCTGGAGGGCTCGGCGAAGGTCGTCTTCGAAAAGCCGTCGGCGTTCTTCGAGAAGGCCCACGCCGAATACCCGGACGCCCCGGTGTGGGTGGGCGAGCTCTACCTCGAACTGCACCGCGCCACCCTCACCAGCCAGGCCCGCACCAAGCAGGGCAACCGCCGCAGCGAACACCTGCTGCGCGAGGCCGAGCTGTGGGCCGCGACCGCGGCCGTACGAACCGGCTTCCCGTACCCGTACGAGGACCTTGACCGGATCTGGAAGACGGTCCTGTTGCTGCAGTTCCACGACATCCTCCCCGGCTCGTCCATCGCCTGGGTGCACCGCGAGGCGGAAGCGAAGTACGCGGCCGTCGGCGCGGAACTGGAACAGATCATCACCGCCGCGCAGGCCGCCCTCGCGGGCAGCGGCGCCGGTGGTACGTCGGTGCTGTTCAACGCGGCGCCGCACGCCCGCTCGGGCGTCCCCGCGGGCGGCGCCGTCGTCGCGGCGCCGAGCGTCGCGGCGCCGAGCGACGCGGCGGTGAGCGCCGCGCCGCGCGAGGGCGGGGGATTCGTCCTCGCCAACGGGCTGCTGCGGGTGGCGATCGACGCACGCGGGCTCGTCGTCTCCGTCTACGACCTCGAAGCCGGCCGCGAGACCGTCGCCCCGGGCACCGCCGCGAACCTCCTGCAACTGCACCCCGACTTCCCCAACCGCTGGGACGCGTGGGACGTCGACACGTTCTACCGCAACACCGTCACCGACCTCACCGACGTCGACACCCTGGAACTGGACGCCGTCGGCGGCGGCGTGGCGGCGGTCCGGGTGACCCGGAGCTTCGGCTCCTCGCGGGTGGAGCAGGTGCTGACGCTGACCGCCGGGGAGCGCCGGCTCGACATCGCGACCGAAGTGGACTGGCACGAGACCGAGAAGTTCCTCAAGGCCGCCTTCCCGCTCGACCTGCACGCCGACCGCACGGCGGCCGAGACCCAGTTCGGCCACCTCTACCGCGCCACGCACACCAACACCAGTTGGGACGCGGCGAAGTTCGAGGCGTGCGCCCACCGCTTTGTGCATCTCGAGGAGCCGGGCTGGGGTGTCGCCGTCGTCAACGACTCGACGTACGGCTACGACGTGACGCGCGCCGTACGGCCCGAGGCCGCCACCTCGCTCACCGGCGGTACCACCACCACCGTCCGGCTCTCCCTGCTGCGCGCCCCGCGCTTCCCGGACCCGCACACCGACCAGGGCACGCACCGGTTCCGCTATGCGCTGGTCCCGGGCGCCACGATCGGCGACGCGGTGCGGGAGGGCTACCGCATCAACCTGCCGGAGCGTCGGGTGCCGGGTGACACGGCGGTGTCGCCGCTGGTGTCCGTGGACCACGACGCGGTGGTGGTGACGGCGGTGAAGCTTGCCGATGACGGGAGCGGGGACGTGGTGGTGCGGCTGTACGAGTCCGGCGGGGGGCGTGTGAGGGCGCGGTTGACGGCCGGGTTCGCGGTGGCGTCGGCGACGGTGTGCGACCTGCTGGAGCGGCCGGTGGGTGGGGCGGCGTCGGGTGGATCCTCGGGCGTCGAGCTTTTGTTGCGGCCGTTCGAGATTCGTACCTTGCGGTTGGCTCGCGGGGACGGCTGACATCTGATCCGGCCGGTGGGGGTGCGGGGGCCGGGCCCTCCGGTGGGGGGTTTCGAAATCGTATATTTACGGTCCCCCAACCCCTCCGGCCGGGGGTGCCCCCAGCCGCCCACAAATACACGGCAGCATTTCGAAACCCCCCACCTGCGGACCCGTCCCCCTCACGTCACGACCTGTCTGCCGGCGCGGATGTGCTCGCGTGCGCCGCCCGCCCGTGCGGCTCAGCGGGCGTTCGATGTGCGCAGGCGGCGGCTCACCTCGCCCAGGCCCTCCGCGATGGCGGCGAGCTGGTCGCGGGTGAGGACGTCGATCAGGAGCTCGCGGACCAGGGCGACGTGGCCCGGGGCGGTCTCGCGGACCTTGGCCCAGCCTTCGTCGGTGAGGCAGGCGACGACTCCGCGCACGTCGCCCGGAAAGGAGCGGCGGCGGACGAGGGCGCTCTTCTCCAATTGGGTGACCTGGTAGGTCAGCCCGCTCTTGGAGGTGAGGAGGGCGTCGGCCAGCTCGGTCATCCGGAGCTCGCCGCAGGGGGCCGCGGAGAGCCGGGTGAGGATCTCGTACTGCGGGTGCGAGAGGCCGGCGTCGTCCTTCAGCTGCTGCTCCACCCGGCGGCCCAGCAGGCTGCTTGCCGCGAGGAAGCCCGTCCAGGCCGCCATCTCCTGCTCGTCGAGCCACCTTGTGTTGTCCATGGGGTCATCGTAGCGCTGTTGTTCAAATTCGAATTAGCCGATACGGTCGAGCTCGGTGGTTCGAATTTGAACCACGTTACGTCCCCCACTCCAGGAGATCCGCCCTATGCCGTCCCCCACCACCGAGCTCTCGCCGTCCGTAGTCCAGGCACCCGTTTCGGCGCACGCGTCGGCTTCCCCGCACGCCTACGACGCGGGCCTCCTCCTTCTCCGGCTCGCGGTAGGCCTCACCATGGCCGCGCACGGCAGCCAGAAGCTGTTCGGCTGGTTCAGTGGAGGGGGCCTCGAAGGGACCGGGCAGTTCTTCACCATGAGCGGCTATCCGTCGGGCAAGGCGATGGCCGTCGTGGCGGGTCTCAGTGAGACCCTGGGCGGGCTCGGCCTGGCCGTGGGCCTGCTCACCCCGCTGGCGGGCGCCGCGGTGGTCGGCACCATGGTCAACGCGCTGGCCGTGAAGTGGGGCGGCGGCTTCTTCGCCCCCGAAGGCGTCGAGTACGAACTGCTGCTGACCGCCGCGGCCGCCGCCCTCGCCCTCACTGGCCCCGGCCGCCTCGCCGCCGACCGCTACCTCCCCGTCCTCCGCTCCCACCGCCTCGCCTACGGCGCCGCAGCCCTGGCACTGGGCGTTGCCATAGCGGGCGTCATCCTCCTGCTGAGGAAGTAGTCGCCTCACCCGGACGGTACGGGCCGCGGTGGACAGTGGGCGGCACCCCCTCCGGCCTGCTGGGACGTGAGGGGGACGGGTCCGGAGGGGTGGGGTTTCGAAATGCTGCCGAGCTATTTGTGGGCGGCTGGGGGCACCCCCGGCCGGAGGTTGGGGGATCGTAAATAGTCTTTCGAAGCCCCACCCCGGAGGGCCCGGCGCCCGCACCCTCGCCGGACCGGTGGATTACCCCGCCCCCGCCAGCCGCAAGTCAAGTGCCGAGACGGCGGCGCGGAACGCTCGCCCCAACCCCGGCCCCAACACCCGCATCGCGGTGCGAAGCGGCGCCGGCCCGTCCATCGCGAAGGTCCATTGGACCAGGCTGCCCGGGCCTATCGGTTCGACCCGCCACTCCTCCACCAGGGCCCGCAGGCCGGGGGCGTTGCACGTGTCGGCGCGGTAGACGTAGCGCTTGGGCGCCTCGTCGACCAGGACCGTCTCCTCGAAGCGGACGCCGCCCGCCAGGGCGACGTCGCGGCCCACCGAGGTGCGGCGCGCGCGCTTCACCGCGCGGAACCAGGCCGGCCAGGCCTCCGTGTCGACGGCCAGCGCGCGGTACACCGCCTCGGGGGGCGCGATGATGCCGAGGGTGAAGACCAGGCGGACGGGCGCGGTGTCGAGGAAGTCCGGGTCGACGGGGCGCAGGGGACGCGGGGAGCGCGATCGGCGGGCCATGGGCGCACCTTACGTGACGAGTCGTCAGCTGTCTGCGGAGGGAGGGGAGTCCGTCCCGCTCCCGCACCCTGCGTGACGAGTCGTCAGCTGTCCGCAGCGGAAGGCGAGTCCGCCTCGCCGGCGACGACCAGGTCCGACAGGTACTCGGAGATCTCCGCGCGCAGCACCTCGGGGATGCCGGCGTCCGTGACGAGGGTGTCCACGTCCTCCAGTGAGGCGAAGGAACTGAGGCCCACCGTGCCCCACTTGGTGTGGTCGGCGATCACCACGACCCGGCGGGCGGACCGCACGAACTGCCGGTTGGTCTCCGCCTCCGCGAGGTTCGGGGTGGACAGGCCGGCCTCGACCGAGATCCCGTGCACGCCCAGGAACAGCATGTCGAAGTGGAGCGAGCCGATCGCCCGGTCCGCGACCGGCCCCACCAGGGAGTCCGACGGGGTGCGTACGCCGCCGGTGAGCACCACCGTGGCGGCGCCGTCCCGGCTCTGCGCGCCCGGGCGGCGCTGCGCGGTGTGAAAGACGTCGGCGACGCGTACGGAGTTGGTCACCACGGTCAGGTCGGGTACGTCCAGCAGCCGGTGGGCCAGGGAGTACGTCGTCGTGCCGCCCGACAGGGCGATCGCGCTGCCCGGCGTCACGAGCTCGGCGGCGGCCCGCGCGATGGCCTCCTTCGCGCCGAGTTCGAGGCCCGACTTCGCTTCGAAGCCCGGTTCGTGGCTGCTCGCCTCGACCACCGGCACCGCGCCGCCGTGCACCTTCTCGACGACGCCCTGACGGGCCAGCGCGTCGAGGTCCCGGCGGACGGTCATGTCCGAGACGTTGAGTTTGCGGGTGAGTTCGTTGACCCGTACCCCGCCGCGCCGCCTGACCTCGTCGAGGATCAGGGCACGTCGCTGCTCGGCGAGGAGATTCTGGTTGTCGCTCACCCGTGGCCCCGTCTCTTGTCTCATGCGTCCCGTCGAACGCCATCGAACCACGGTCATCCTTCCATGCGAGGGCCTATCAGGGCGTGCGGGGGGTGATCGGGGCTCCGCCGCGCGTCCTTGTCACCATTTCGGGGCACATTCCGTACGGGGGACCGCGTCCGGCCGCCGTTGCGGCGATCCTGGGACCGCGCGACAGACGGGAACCATGTGAACCGGTACAGCGGAACCGGGCCCGCGGACGCGTGGGCGCCGGCACTCGAACTGCTCGTCCACGGCGTCGGCGGCGCCACACCCGAAGGAATGCTCGGCGATCCGCGCACCGTGCGGGTGGCGGGCGACGACACGGCGGGGCTCTACCGCCGCACGGCGGACGTCGACGCCGAACTCCACGAGGACGGCGAGCGGGACGCGCCGGTGCCCGAGGCCTACACCTGGTGCAATCTGACCTCGGGCAACGGCAGCCGCGCCATGTGGCTGCTGCTGACACCGTTCATGATCGTCAACCTGGCGCACTGGATGCGCCCGCCGACCGGCCGGCGCGGCCTGAACCGGACCTATGACGTGCTGGTGCGGCTCATCGCGCTCACCTTGACCCTGCTGCTGGTCGCGGCCGTCTGCGAGGTCGCCATGGACCTGGTCGGCTGGCAGTGCGCGGGCGGCGCCTCCTGCGTGCGCGGCAAGTACTGGCTCGGCTTCGCCGCCGCGCACCGGGGCGGCTGGTGGTCGGAGCCGGGCCGCCGACTCGCCCTCGCGGCCCTGGTGCCCGGCGCGCTCACCACGCTGCTGTGGTGGCTCTCGCACCGGACCTGGTACGCGTACGAGTCCCAGCGCCCGGCCACCGACGACCGGCCCCGCACCGGCGGGCCCGCGCTGGCGCTGCCCGGCTTCTGGTACGGCCGCCGGCTGGTCGCCCGGCTGCGCTCCGCGCACACCGCCGCCGGCCTGCTCACCGTCGCGACGGCGCTGCTGGTACCCGCGCTGCGCCACGACCACGAGCACGGAGCCGGTGCGCTCATCGCCACCGGCTGGGCTCTGGGCGGGGTGATCGTCGCGCTCTCCGCCGCCGCGGTCACCGAGACCTGCCGGGCCGGGCGCAGCGAGACGGAACCGGACGAGGCAACGGATCACCGCACCGCCCGGCTGCTGCTGTGCGGCGGCCCGGCGGTGCTGGTCGCCGTCGCGGTCTACGCCGGCTGGCACCGTGCCGACTGGGTCTCCACGGGCCGGCTGCCGGCCGACGCCGCCTTCACCGCCCTCACCCTCGTCCAGGGAGCCCTGATCGCCGCCCTGGCCGTGACGGCCGCGCTGATGCACCACGACGCGCACCGTCCGCCGGACGCCCCCGGAATCCCCGCGCAGTCCGCGGAGCCGCCGCACTTCGGCGGCCACGCCGGGCGGGCGGTGCTGCACGGCCTCGGCGGGCCCGCGGTCGCGCTGCTCGCCTGCGCCCTGGGCGGTGTGCTGACGGGCGGTGTGTCCCAGCGGATAGCGGACTGGCTGGACCGGGGCGCGACGCCCGGCCAGGAGGGCGGGCCGCTGCGGGGGCCGCCGGCGCTGCTGACGTGGCAGGCGTCGATCATCCCGGTGCTGCTGGTCGTGCTGGTGGGCGTGGTGGCCGGCGCGGCCTGGCGGCTGTGGCGGGAGCAGCTGGCCGTCACCGAGGAGATGGCCGCGCTGTACCCGGGGGAGGCCCGGCAGCCGGCCAGGACCCGGCAGATCGCCGGGGCGATCGCCCGGGCCCGGCTGACCGACTCCGTCGCGTCGCTGGTCGCGCTGGTCTGCGGGGTCTCGTTCGTGCTCGGCGCGGGCGCCGTCGTCGGGGCGTGGATCGGCGGGTCGGGGCCGGGGGAGGCGGCGCGCGGCACTCCCGGACCCCTGCCGGACGTCGCGCGGGCCGCGCAGTCGCTGGGCTCGTGGCTGGTCGGCGCGGGCGTCGTCGCCCTGCTGGCGCTCGGGCGCCGCGCCTACCGGGACGCCTCCGCGCGCCGCACGATCGGCATCCTCTGGGACGTGGGCACGTTCTGGCCGCGCGCCGCCCACCCGTTCGCGCCGCCCTGCTACGCAGAGCGGGCCGTGCCCGACCTGACCTGGCGGATGGCCACCTGGACCGCGCGCACCGGCGGCCGGATCATCCTGTCCGGCCACTCGCAGGGCGGCGTGCTGGCGGCGGCGGCCGTCTGGCAGCTGGATCCGGCGACCCGGCGCCGGGTCGCGCTGCTCACCTACGGCTGTCCGCTGGAGCGGCTCTACGGCCGGTGGTTCCCCGCGCACTTCGGTCCGTCACAACTGTGCTCCCTGCACCGGGAGTTGAGCGCGTGGCGCAACCTGTGGCGGCGTACCGACCCGATCGGCGGCCCGGTGCGGGTCGGCGAGGGCACGGTGGTGGACCGCGGGCCGCTCAAGGACCCCGTCGCGTACGGGCGTACGCCGCGGCATCCGCTGCCCGAGCCGGTACAGGGCCACTCCTGCTTCCCGTCCGACCCGGCCTTCGCCGCCGAACGGGCCGCCCTGCTGCGCCGGCTGCCCGCCCCGGAACCCGCGGGCCTGCCCGCTCAGGGCAGTTCCGGCAGGTCCTCCGGGTAGAGCAGCTGCAGTTCGTCGTGGCTCGGCTCGGTGACGTGCGCGAGGCGCCCGGCGTGCCGTTCGACCATCGCCTCGAAGGTCTGCCGGGCGGTGCGGCCGTTGCCGAAGCCCGGGCCCCGGGGGAGGGCGTTGAAGTACTTGAGGATCGCGTCGCCCGCGTCCTCGCCGAGTTGGTACTCGTGCTCGATCGCCTGCGCCTCCACGATCCGCAGCAGCTCGTCGGCGGTGTAGTCGCCGAAGGTGATGGTGCGGGAGAAACGGGACGCCACACCGGGGTTGGAGGCGAGGAAGCGCTCCATCTCGGCGGTGTACCCGGCGACGATGACCACCACCGCGTCGCGGTGGTCCTCCATGAGCTTCACGAGGGTGTCGATGGCCTCGCGGCCGAAGTCCCGCCCGGAGTCCTCGGGCGACAGCGCGTACGCCTCGTCGATGAACAGCACGCCGCCGCGCGCCCGGTCGAACGCCTCCTGGGTGCGGATGGCGGTCGAGCCGATGTGCTCGCCGACCAGGTCCACCCGGGCCACCTCGACCAGATGGCCGCGCTGGAGGACACCCAGCGAGGCGAGGATCTCGCCGTACAGCCGGGCCACCGTGGTCTTGCCGGTACCGGGGGAGCCGGTGAAGACCAGGTGCCTGCGCAGCGACGGCGCCTTGAGGCCGGCCTCCTGGCGGCGGCGGCCCACGGCGATCAGGTCGATGAGGGTGCGCACCTCGCGCTTGACGCTGTCCAGGCCGACGAGCGCGTCGAGTTCGCCCAGCACGTCGTCCGAGCCGCGGATCACCGGCGCCGGCTCGGGGGGCCCGGCGGAACCCTGCTGGGGCACCCCGCCCAGCAGCCCGAACGACTGGACGGCCACCGCGGTCACCGGCGCGGCGGCGTCGGTGAGCGGGGTCTGCTCGGCCGCCCGGTCGCTGGTGCAGTCCTCGGTGACCGGGCCCGGTTCGGCGAACTCGTAGCCGCCGCGCTCGCAGCGCTCAGTGCGGCAGCGGGTCAGGGTGCTGCGGCAGCCGTCGATGACGTGGAAGCCGTAGCCGCGGCTGCCGGTGACCCGGCAGCCGGTGAAGGTCCCGCGGCCCTCGGCCGACACGTAGAACCCGGCCTCCGCGGGGTTGGTGACCGTGCAGCGGTCCAGCACCGGGTCGGCGCCCTTGGTGACGATGACGCCGGTGGCCGTTTCGTCGATGGTGACCTGCGCGAGAGTGCCGCCGCTGCCGTGGTCGCGGAACCAGGCACCGGTGGCCGCCTCACGGATCCGGCAGTCGTCGAGCTGGACGGTCGCGCCGTCGCTCACCGAGACCGCGGTGTTGCGCACCTGCGAGAAGTCGCTGTCCACGACGTCCGCCCGGGAGCCCCGGTCGAGGACGAACAGGGCGTCGGGCACGTCGTGCACCCGGCAGGAGTCCAGCACGGCGGCGGCCCCGTCGCTCACCCAGACCGCGGGGTAGTCGCCGGTGCTGTCGTGGATCTCGCACTGGTTGGCGTCCACCCGGGTACCGGGGTCCCACACCGACAGGCCGTTGCGGCCGAAGCGGCGGACGGCGGAGCGGGTGAGGGTGAGGACGGAACGGGCCCGCAGGTCGATCGCGTTCTCGGGGATGTCGTGGATGTCGCAGTCGGAGAGGGTGAGCACCGCGTCGGTGTCGAGGGTGATCCCGTCACCCGTGGTGCGGTGCACCTGGCAGTCGGTGAAGTGCGCGGTGGCGCGCGAGGCGACCTGCACGCCGGTGCCCTTGATCTCGTAGACCTCGCAGCCGACGGCCTCGGCGGAGGTCCCCTCACCGGTGACCGACAGTCCCGCGCCGTTGCTGTGGTGGATGCGGCAGCGCTCCAGGCGCGGTGAGGCGCCGCCGCGCACCGAGACGCCCGTCTGGCCAGCGCAGACCACCTCGCAGTCCTCGAACAGCCCGCCGGCCGACTCCAGGACGCTGATCCCCAGGCCCGCCGGATTGTCCACGGTGCACTGGCGGACGGTGGGGCGGGCGCCGTCGCGCACCTCTATCCCGACGGCCGACCTGGTCGCGACCCGCAGCCCGGTCAGCTCCGGCGCGCAGCCCTCGATCAGCAGCGCGGCCGCCGACGTGTCCTGCCCCTCGACGGTCAGGTCCTGGACGAAGGCCGCCGCGCGCAACGTCAGCGCGACACCGGCCGCCGGGGCGATCCGGACCGAGCCCAGACCGTCCGCGGCGCGCAGGGTGACGGCCCGGGTCACGACGAGGTTCTCCCGGTAGGTGCCGGGCGCGATCGACAGGACGTCGCCGTCGCCGGCCGCTTCCAGGGCGGCGCCCAGGGTCTCGTACTCTCCCGAACGGCGGCGCCACCGCGAGCTGCTCGTGCTGGTCACCTGCACCACGCCATGTGCCATCGGGCTGCCCTGCCCCCACCTCTTGCGTATTGCCACCGGGGGATCCACCGTAGCGTGCGCGGGGCGCTCCCCATGACGAGTCACGGTCAGCCGCCGGCACCCGCCCGTCCCCAGTCCTGGCCGACGCGGCTCCATTCGCGCTCCCATTCGAGCAGCCGCCGGCACATCAGCCGCCACAGCAGCAATTGCCGTACGGCCAGCAGCGACGCGCCCGTCAGAACCGCCCCGCCGATTCCGGCCAGCCCCGCGTGCGCCCTGGCGGTGGCGCGGTCCAGCGGCGGATCGACCGGCCGGCCACCGCGATCGGACCAGATGTACAGGCGGCCGTCCACCCGCTCCTGGTTCTCGACGCGGACGGTGCCGCTGCGCGCCGAACCGTCGGGCGCCTGCCAGGTCAGTACGGAGGGCCGCCGGCGCCCGCCCGCGCGGCCCGCCTCGGCCGTCCCGGCCGACGACCGGGACGCGGTGGTGACCGGGACGGCGGGCACCAGGGCCCGCTCCGCCAGCTGATGGCGCGCGGTGCGCTGCAGGGCGCGGTTGGCCGCCTGGCCGGTGAACCAGCCGGCCACGGGCACGGCGCAGATCATGAGGACCACGGCGACCAGGCTGATCCACGCCTCGACGAGATCCGACGCGCGGCGCAGCGGATTGCGCCGCCATCGCCACCCACGCACCCTGGAGCCCATGGAGCAGCACTCCCTTCAACCGTTCCGTCCATCGAACGGCGTGGACCCGCGCGGGGCCGGTCGCGCGGTGGTCGCGGGAGCGATGCCCGGCGCGTCACTCCAGGATGGTCAACGGGTCGCCCACCCGCAGGGTTCCGGGGTGTTCGGGGATCAAATTCTGGCCGAAGATCGTCTTTCCGTCGATCCGGTGGTGCTTGGCCAGGCTGCGCATCGGTTCCCGGCCGCGTTCGGCCGTCTCCTGGTTCGTGGTCGGCACGACGCAGCGCGCGCAGCGCTTGGCGACGCGGAAGGTGACCTCGCCGATCCTGATCCGCCGCCAGTCGTCCTCGGCCCGTGCCACGGTGCCGTCCACGACCACGTTGGGCCGGAAGCGGTTCATCGGCAGCGGCCCCTCGGCGGCGTGCGGGCCCCGCGCGACATGGGCGTTGAGGGTGTCGAGCGACGCGGTCGCGGTGAGGAGCAGCGGGTAGCCGTCGGCGAACGACACGGTGTCGCCAGGGCGGGAGTGCTCCGGGTCGACGGGGCGGCAGACCGCCGGGTCGGTCATGTACACCAGGCGCGCCGGCACGCCGAGGTAGTCGCTGAACCACTCGGTGGCCGCGTCGTCCGCCACCACGGCCTCGACCTTGTCGCGGAAGATCAGCACCGGCTCGGTCGATCCGTTCTCGGGAGGGGCCACCCGCAGGGCCTCCCGGCCGGGCGCGGTGAACCGCAGCGCGCCGCCCCCCGACGGCTCCGCGGTCACCAGCGCCGTTCCCGTGTGCTGCCGCTGCGTGATGACGCGCCCGTCGGCATCGACCAGCATCCACCTGCGGTCTCCGGCGAGCCCCCACGGCTCCACGTCCGCCGCTTCGGGGGCAAGGCCGCGAAGCGATTTGACCGGGTAGATGTACAGGGCGCTGAGCAGGGCGTTCATCGGCATAGCGGCATTTTGCCAGGGCAGGCCGCGACCCGCCCAGCCGGTTTCCGCAGCGGACTCGGTCCGCAGTGGAGTCAGCCCTGGTAGTAGCCCTGGTTCCCCTGGCCGAGCGGACGGCGCTGCTGGTACGGGTCCTCCGCATAGCCGTTCGGCACCTGGCGGGGCGGCACCGGACGCTGCGGCTGGCGCGCGGCCTCGTAGCCCATGCCCTGCGCGGGGGCCTGCTGCTGCGGCGGCTGCTGCACCGGATAGCTGCCGGTGGAACCGGTGTTGTAGCCGTTGGCCCCGGTGAAGCCGTTCGCCCCGTTGAAGCCGTTGTACGAGCCGCTCGCGCGCCCTCCGCCGGCCTGCTGCGGGATGTACGGCGCGGGAGTGTGCTGCACCGGCGCGGGCTGGGGCTGGTAGCCGTTCGACGGGTAGCCGTTGGACATGCCCTGCGCCGCCGGGTACGAGGCGTACTGCGACGAACCGGACGGCAGCGCGGGGAGGGCGGCCGGCAGGGCGGGGAGGTTCCTGCCGGTCTCGTACGAGGGGTACGCGTACTCGGACGGCACCCTGATCGGGGCGATCTGGGGGGTGCCACGCTCAGCGACGAGGCTGTCGTAGATCGGCGTGTCCGGGAAGGACGGCGCTGCGTAGTAGCCGCCACCATAGGTGCCGCGGGGGGAGCTCATGGCACTTAAGTTAAGCCCACGATGTGCTGGTTGGGGAGACCGATTAGTAGGTTGTTTTGTGTGCTGTGAGTGACGGTCGGCCCTCAATGCGAGCGAATCGATGAAAATCGGTCATCATTAAGCGCAAGATCGAGCAAAACCCGTGCCCGCAAGGCGTTACCGGCGGTCGCTCCCCGCCCCGCCGGGGCGCAGCGTATGTCCTACGGCCAGGGGTCCGGGCTACGGTGGGCGGCACCTGTGCAAAAGGGGAGAGCATGACGATGCGCAAGGGCACGAACGTGCCGGTGGCCGTGCCGACCGTCCGCGTGGAGCTGGGATGGCGAACGGGGCCCGGTGCCCCGGACGTGGACGCCTCCGCGCTGCTTCTGGTGGGGGGCAAGGTCCGGTCGGACGCCGACTTCGTCTTCTACAACCAGCCGGCGCACGCGTCCGGTGCGGTACGCCATGAGGGCAAGCGCACCGCGGGTGACACGGTGACGGACACGATCTCCGTCGATCTCGGTGCCGTGGAACCGGCCATCGATACCATCGTGCTCGTCGCCTCCAGCGACGGCGGGACGTTCGGGCAGGTCCCGGGGCTGCACATCCGCCTCAGCGACCCGGCAGGCGGCGCGGAGCTGGCACGCTTCGACAGCACCGACGCGTCCGTGGAGACGGCGTTCGTGCTCGGCGAGCTCTACCGCCGCCAGGGCGCCTGGAAGTTCCGCGCGGTCGGGCAGGGCTACGACAGCGGACTCGGCGGCCTCGCCACGGACTTCGGGATCTCGGTCGACGAGCCGGCCGCCGCTCCGGCGCCGGCTCCCGCCCAACAGGCGCCGCAGACCTACCAGCCCCCGCAGCAGCCGTACCAGCCGCCGCCCCCGGCGCCGCAGCAGTACCAGGCCCCGCCGCCCCCGCCCCAGCAGTACCAGGCGCCGCCCGCGCCGGTGCAGCCGCCTGCCGCTCCGCCGGCCGCGCCGCAGCCGGTGCGGCTCACGAAGGTGACGCTGACCAAGGAGTCGCCGTCGGTCTCGCTCACCAAGCAGGGCGGCACCTCCGGCGCGATGCGGGTGAATCTGAGCTGGCAGGTGCACAAGCAGTTCAAGGGCTGGGGGCGCAAGAGCGGGAAGCCGTCGGCCTTCCACTCCGACCTCGACCTCGACCTGTGCGCCCTGTTCGAACTCGCCGACGGCAGCAAGGGCGTGATCCAGGCGCTCGGCAACGCGTTCGGATCCCTCCACCAGCCCCCGTACCTCCATCTGGACGGCGACGACCGGACCGGCGGCTCCGAGTCCGGTGAGAACCTCACCATCAACCTCGACCACAAGCAGGCGTTCCGCAGGATCCTCATCTTCGTGACGATCTACGAAGGCGCCCGCAGCTTCGCCGGACTGCACGCGACCGTCACCCTGCAGCCGCTGAACGGCGCCCCGATCGACTTCTCGCTCGACGAGTGCACCGTGCCGTCCAACGTCTGCGCCCTCGCACTCATCACCAACCAGGGCGGTGACCTGGTGGTGCAGCGCGAGGCGCGCTACCTGGTGCCGCAGCGCGGCGTCAGCCCGCAGCGCACGGTCGACTACGCCTACGGATGGGGCATGAACTGGACACCGGGCCGTAAGTGACCCGGAGCACGCCGAATCGGCCATAACGGCCGCGCCCCTGTGCCACAGTGACGCCCCGGAGCGGTGGATTCCGGGGGATCCCCCCGTCGCGCTCCGTGCCGAGTCACGAGGGGTGAGGCCGTGCGTGTCGCCATGCTGTCAGGGCCGGACGGGCCACGGTGGCCGGACGCCTGGCAGCGGGCCGCCGCCACGGTCGCCGACGTCGTCGAGCTGGTCGTCGTCGGGTCGTTGAGCGCTCCGCCGCTGCCGGGACTGCCGTTCGCCGGGCGCGACGCGCGGTCGCCGCGCCGGTACGAGATCGAGGCCGCGCACCGGGAGCGGAGCCGTCCGGCGGCCGGATCCGCCGGGCAGCGGGACACCGCGGGCCGCGTCGAAGCCGTCCTGCGGTTCGCGAGCGCGGAGTACGGCGCGGTCGACGTCCTGCACGCCCACACCCCGGGCGCGGCCGGCCGGCTGCCGTGGCTGTCCCAGGCAACCGGCATCCCGTACGTCCTGTCGGAGCACGACCGCCGGTGGCTCGGACACCCGTCCCGGCCGCTGCCGGGACTGCTCGACCGGCGGCGCGCGGCCCGGCTGTACCGGGAGGCGGCCGCGGTCCTGCCCGTCAGCGACGCCCTGCTCGCCCGGATCGGTGAACTCGGGCTCCCCGGACGTCATCTGCTGGTGCCGAACCCCGTGGACACCGAGGCGCTGCCGCGCGTGCCCGCCCGGGTGCGCATCAGCCAGGACCCGGTGCGCGTCGTGGCGGCCGGCCCGCTCGTCGGGAACGAGGGGTGGGACGTCCTGGTCGACGCCTTCGCCGAAGCACTCGACAAGGACGCGCGCTTGCGGCTGCGGATCATCGGCGACGGACCCGGGGTCGACGCCGTCCAGGAGCACATCCAGCGCTCCGGAGCCGGCGGAGCCGCCGTCCTCGCCGGTGACCTCGGCCGCAAGGAGACCCTGCACGCCCTCGCGCACGCCGACCTCTTCGCGGACCCGCGGCACGTCAGCGGCTTCGGCACGACGGCGCTCGACGCACTGTGCTGCGGCACCCCCGTCGTCGGCACCCGCACCGGAGCGCTGCCCGAACTCGTCGGCGGCGACGGCGGCATCCTCGTACCGCCCTGCGACCCTCAGGCGCTGGCCCGCGCGCTGGTCGAGGCCGCCGCGGAACTGCCCCTGCGGCAGCCCGCGGCGCTCGCGGCCAGGACCCGGCGGCACTTCGGACCGCAGACCGTCGGCGCGCGGCTGGCCACCGTCTACACCGAGGCGTCGGGGCGCGCGTAGGTCCTGCCCTTCCACGCCGCGCCCCGGCCGCGGTAGTGCTGCACCGCGGAATCGACGGTCATCAGCAGGTACAGCGCGGCGGTGAAGGGGAGCAGCGGCGCGAGCCACAGCGGCTGCCGGTAGTAGCGCAGCATCGGCAGATACGTCGCCGCCATCACCGCCCAGGCGGCCGCGCCGACGGCGCACAGGCCCGGGGCGCCCGCCGCCGCGCCGGCCAGCGCCGCGAGCGGCGGCACCAGGTAGACCAGCACGAGCCCGGCGACGGTCGCCGCCAGGACCGCCGGGTTGTGCCGCAACTGCGCGTAGGCGCTGCGCGAGACCATCCGCCACAGCTCACCCAGGTCCGGGTACGGGCGCACGCTGTCCACCCGGTCCGCGAGCCCGAGCCAGATCCGGCCGCCGCCGCCCTTCACCGCGCGGGCCAGCGCCACGTCGTCGATGACCGCGTGCCGGATCGACTCCGGGACGCGGGCCGCCTCGACGGCCGAGCGGCGGATGAGCACACAGCCGCCGGCCGCGGCGGCCGTCCTGCCGCCCGGACGGTTGATCCAGCGGAACGGGTACAGCTGCGCGAAGAAGTAGACGAACGCCGGGACGATCAGCCGTTCCCAGACCGTCTCCACGCGCAGCCGGGCCATCAGCGACACCATGTCCAGGTCCGCCGTCCGCGCCGCCGCCACCAGCGCGCGCAGCGAATCCGGCTCGTGCGCGATGTCCGCGTCCGTGAGCAGCAGGAACTCCGCGCCGGTGCGCTCGGTGGCCAACGCGATGCCGTGCCGTACGCCCCACAGCTTCCCGGTCCAGCCCGCCGGCAGCTCACCCGGGGAGGCCACCGTCAGCGGCAGCCCGCCGCGCAGGGCGGCGAGCGACCGGGCGGTGTCACCGGTCCCGTCCGAGCTCCCGTCATCGATCAGGAAGACCTCGGCCCGGCCCGGATACTCCTGCGCCAGCAGCGACGGCAGGCTCAGCGGCAGTACGGCCGCCTCGTCGCGGGCGGGCACGACGACGGCCACCACCGGCCACGTTCCGGGCCCGCCGGCCGGTTCCGCACCGGCTGCGGGCAGCCGGACGTCCGTCCGCCAGAAGAACCCCTGCGCCAGCAGCAGCCACACCCACGCCAGCAGCGACACCCCAGCGACCCACGTCAGCACCGTCACCCGCCGCAGTCTGCCGCAACGGCGGCCCCATCGCGGCGTGTCACGACACGACCGGGGGCCGCGGGTGGTCGTCGCATAAGGTGACAGGGTGAAGATCGCGCTGCTGGACTCCGGAATCGGCCTCCTGGCGGCGGCTGCCGCGCTGCGTCGGCTGCGGCCCGACGCGGACCTCGTCCTGTCCTCGGATCCCGAGGGGATGCCATGGGGCCGCACCGCGGACAACGTGACGGCGCGCGCGCTGGCCTGCGCGCGAGCGGCCGCGGAGACCCGCCCCGACGCGCTGATCGTCGCCTGCAACACCGCCTCCGTGCACGCGCTGGCCGCGCTGCGGGCGGAGCTGGAGCCGGCCGTGCCGGTGATCGGGACGGTCCCCGCCATCAAGCCCGCCGCCGCGGGGGGCGGGGCGGTGGCCATCTGGGCCACGCCCGCGACCACCGGCAGCGCCTACCAGCGCCGGCTGATCGAGGAGTTCGGCGGCGCCGCGGTGGTGACGGAGGTGCCGTGCCCCGGCCTGGCGGAAGCGGTGCAGTACGCGGACGACGCGGCGATCGACGCGGCCGTCGCCACCGCGGCGGCCCTGACCCCGCGCGACGTGCGCGCCGTGGTCCTGGGCTGTACGCACTACGAGCTGGTGGCCGACCGGATCCGCGCCGCCGTCCAGCGGCCCGAAGGACCGGCCGTCACCCTGCTCGGCTCGGCGGAGGCGGTCGCCGCCCAGGCCCTGCGCAGGCTCGGCGCGCTCGCCGACCCGACGGCGGAGCCGACGGGCCGGCTGACGGTGCTCCTCAGCGGCCACCCGGCCGAGCTCCCCGCGTCCGCGCTGGCCTACCCGGAGGGCCGGGCACTCGGGGCCACCGCGTCCGCCTGAGCCCGTCCGGCGCCGTTCATCCGCACGGCTCACGAGGCTGCCGACCCGCCGGTAGCTGAGTAGGCTGCGAAGCATGACGGAAGCGCCTCAGGGAGATGCACCCGCGCCCCAGATCTGGCCCCAGGTCTGGACAGGACGTGCCCGCAACCGCATGCAGTGGCTGCCCGCGGCCGCGGGTGCCGCCTGCATGGCGCTCGGAATCGAGCTCGCCGTCGACGGCCCCTACACCTCGGGGCAGGCAGCCCTGGTCATGTCGGTGGTGGGCTGTGTGGCCGTCGGGCTGCTGGTCCTCTTCGGCACGGTCGCCTTCACCCATGTGCGGGTGACGGTGGACGGCGAAGGCCTCTACGTGCGCTGCGGCCACATCGGGGTACCCCGTCGCCGCATCCCCTTGGACCAGGTCAGCTCCGCCGACCTCGAGCCGCACATCAGCCCCCGGCACTGGGGCGGCTGGGGCTACCGCTGGCGCCCCGAGATGGGCACCGCGGTCGTCGTGCGCCGCGGCCCGGGAGTGGTCCTGGTCCTGGGCACCGGCCACATCTTCACCTTCACGGTCGACGACGCCGAAGGCGCCGTGCAGGCGATCCGGCAGTGGGTGAAGTCGGGCCTGCAGCCGGCTCCGTAACCGGCCCCGATCCACGGCCCCGACCCCCAGCGCGCCCCGCCTAGTCCGCCAGCGGCCGTGCCGCCGCCAGTCCCGCCACGATGCCGGCCGCGGCCGTCACGACGGTGTAGCTGAGCACGTGGTCCACGGTCGCCAGCATGGCGAGGCCGGTCAGGGCCGCGCCGGTCGTCAGGACGACCGGGGTGCCCCGAGGTGACCGCCACAGCGTGCAGAGCACCCAGGCGAACGCCGCCCCGAGCAGGGCGAGCCCGGGCAGGCCCTGTTCCGAGGCGACCTGGAAGACGGCCGACTGGGGGGTGGGCGGCCCTTCGGCGTCCGCCTGCGCGCCCGTGCTCTCCACCCGGAACCGGTCGGGACCGACACCCCGTACCGGATGGTCCTCCGCCATCCCCACCGCGTCGCGCCACAGCTCGACCCGGGGGGCGGTGAGCTGCCCGGTCAGCGAGGCCGACAGTCCGGACGGCAGGGTGTCGGTCGCGACCGCGTACGTGCCGCCGACCGCGATCGCGGTCGCCAGCGCGAAGCCCACCAGGGCCGGCAGCCGCCGCCGCATGTGCGAGGCGGCCAGTGAGCACAGCAGCACGCCGAGGGAGGCGGCGAATCCCGCCGTCGAGCCGATGGCCAGCGCCAGCGCCCCCGCTCCGGCCCCGAGGACGCGCAAGGCCAGCCGCGCCGGCGGGGACGGTGTGCCCCAGGCGGCGCAGCAGGCGGCGCCGGTGGCCAGGACCAGCAGTGCGGCGTCGGCGTTCGCGTAGCCCAGCGGCGGCGTGTCGACGGCGCCGGACAGCCGGCCGGGCATCACCAGGGACGCGACGACGATCGCGAGCGCCATGCCCGCGGGAGTCGCGACGGGCAGCAGGGCTCCCGCGATCCGGCCCGTCGCGTAGCCGGCGGTCACCGCGAGCAGTGCCAGCAGCAGCCCCTCGGGGCGCGCCGGGCGCCCCGCCGCGGCTATCAGCGACCAGGTGGCGCAGCCGACGAGCACGGCGATGCCGAGCGCGTCGGTCCTGCTGCCCCGGACCCGTTCCTCCGGGCTGTCCCGGCCGTCCGCACGCATCGCTCCTGACGCCCCGCCGGTCGCCGTTCTCATCCCCCGGTACCCCCTGACGCCACCCGGACGCGACGGGGTGCCGTCGCCGTCGGGTCCCCGCGTAGGCGCTGTACCGGTCACCGTAACGGCTCAGGTGGTGAGTTGTGGATATGTAGTGCAGGAACGATGCACCACTTGGTAGCCCTGGGGCTGGTGGGGCGAAAGGCGGGCTGTCGCTACCCTCGGAGGATGCCGATCCCCGAATTCATCCGCGCCATCCGTGCCAAGGCGGGCAACACGCTGCTGTTCATGCCCGGTGTCGTCATGGTCGTTTTCGACGACGACGGCCGGGTGCTGCTGAACCGCCGTTCGGACTCCGGCGAGTGGGCGCTGATCGCCGGGATCCCCGAGCCGGGGGAGCAGCCGGCCGAGGCCGCGGTGCGGGAGATCCAGGAGGAGACGGCGGTGGTCGCCGTCGTCGAGCGGATCCTCGGCGTGTTCACCAACCGGATGATCGAGTATCCCAACGGCCACCTCGCGCAGTACATGGACGTGGTGCTGCTGTGCCGCGCCGTCGGCGGCACGGCGAAGGTCAACGACGACGAGTCGCTCGACGTCGGCTGGTTCGCCGTCGACGCGCTGCCGGAACTGGCGCCGCTGCACCGCGAGCGCGTCGCGCTCGCCCTCAAGGACGACGTGGCGGCCTGGTTCGTGCCGGCCCCGGCCCCGGAGCCCGGCGACCGCTGAGCACTCATGGCGCCGGGCCACACCCGCCGACGGCGAAGTGTGGGTGCGGCCGACATCGGTCAGCGGACGATCGCTGTCTAGCCTGCCCAGCATGACGCTGATCTCGCCTTCGCCCGCGGACCTCGGCGGCCGCACCGCACTCGTCACCGGGGCCGCCGGAGGCATCGGCCGGGCCTGCGCCCTGCGGCTGGCAGCCGCGGGGGCCAAGGTGCGGGCCGTCGACCGCGACGCCGAAGGGCTCGCCGCGCTGTACGAGGAGGCCGCGGGCCGGCCCGGCTCCCTGGAGACCCTGCTGCTGGACCTGACCGACCTCGACGCCGCCGAGCAGGCGGCGGCCGGCACCGACATCCTGGTCAACAACGCCGGGCTGCAACTCGTCCGCCCCATCGAGGACTTCCCGCCCGACGTCTTCTCCACCGTGCTGCGCGTCATGCTGGAGGCCCCCTTCCGGCTGATCCGGGGTGCCCTGCCGCACATGTACGGGCAGGGCTGGGGCCGCATCGTGAACATCTCGTCGGTGCACGGCCTGCGGGCCTCCCCGTTCAAGTCCGCCTACGTCTCCGCCAAGCACGGGCTCGAAGGGCTGTCCAAGACCGCCGCCCTGGAAGGCGCGCCGCACGGCGTGACGTCCAACTGCCTGTGCCCCGGCTACGTCCGCACCCCGCTCGTGGAGCGGCAGATCGCCGACCAGGCCGCCGCGCACGGCATCGCGCCCGAACGGGTCGTGACCGAGATCCTGCTGGCCGACACGGCCGTCAAACGGCTGGTGGAGCCGGCGGAGGTCGCGGAACTGGCCGCCTACCTCTGCACGGAACCGGCCTCCTTCATCACGGGTTCCTCCCTGACGATGGACGGCGGATGGACCGCCCACTGACCGCCGCTGGCGCCAGGGGCGGCCGGGCCGGTATGCCTGTGCCCATGAATGGCGATCACCCGGCAGTCGACGAACCGTCCGAGGCCCCCTACCTGCGGCTCCTCGCCCGGGGCGCGCCCGCCGAGGAGTACGAGCGCCCGGTGCTGCTCGCCCGCGCCGGCGGCGCGCCCGGCACCCGGCTGGCGGAGCTCGAACGCGCCAAGCGGCTGGCCCTGAGGGTCCGGGACGAGCTCGAGGGGCGGCGGCGCCGCGAGGCGGAGCTGTCGGCGCTCTTCGCGACCGCGGGCGACCTGGCGGGGCTGCGCGATCTGGACGCCGTGCTGCAGGCCATCGTGCAGCGGGCGCGCTCGCTGCTGGGCACCGACGTCGCCTACCTCACCCTCCACGACCCCCGGGCCGGGGACACCTACATGCGGGTCACCGAGGGCTCGGTCTCCGCCCGCTTCCAGACCCTGCGGCTCGCGATGGGCGCCGGGCTCGGTGGGCTCGTCGCCCAGACCGCCCTGCCGTACGTCACCGAGAGCTACTTCGACGACGAGCGGTTCCGGCACACCCACACCATCGACTCCGGGGTCCGCGACGAAGGACTGGTCGCGATCCTCGGCGTGCCGCTCGCGCTGGGCAGCGGGGTCATCGGCGTGCTCTTCGCCGCCGACCGGCGGATCAGGGTCTTCGAGCGCGAGCAGATCGCCCTGCTCGCCTCACTGGCCTCCTTGGCCGCTGTCGCCATCGACACCGCCAACCTGCTGGAGGAGACCCGTTCGGCGCTCGACGGCCTGGGCACCGCCAACGACACCATCCGCACCCACAGCGCCGTCCTGGAGCGCGCCTCCGAGGTCCACGACCGGCTCACCGAACTGGTGCTGCGCGGCGGCGGGGTCGACGACGTGGCCGCCGCCGTCGCCGAGGTGCTCTCCGGCACGGTCCAGGTCACCGGTACCGGCACGGGCGGCGAGCCGGTGCCCGCCGCGCTCGCGGCAGCCGTCGCCCGCTCCCGGGCCGACGGCCACGCGGTACGCGAGGGCGACACCTGGACCGCGGCCGTCACCGCCGGCGGAGAGCTGCTGGGCGCCCTCGTCCTGCGCGGCCACCCCGGACTCGACCCCGTCGACCAGCGCACCCTGGAGCGCGCCGCCATGGTCACCGCGCTGCTGCTGCTCGCCCGGCGCACCGCCGGCGAGGCCGAGCAGCGCTTCCGGGGCGAGCTGCTGGACGACCTGCTGGACGCGCCGCACCGCGACCCCCGGCTGCTGCGCGAACGCGCCGGGCGGCTCCGTGCCGACCTCGACGTACCGCATGTCGTGCTCGCCGCCCGCCCGGCCGACGACGCCACCGTCGACCGCCAGCGCCTGTGGTCCGCCGCCTCGCACCTCGCCGCGACCCGGCACGGACTGGCCGCCGCCCGGGACGGCGGCACCGTCCTGCTGCTGCCCCTGGAGGACGGCGCCGACGCGTCGCGGACCGCCCGCCGACTGGCCGTGCAACTGGGCGCGGCCGTCCACGCCGAGGTCACCGTCGGCGCGTCCGGCCGGGTGCCCGCACCGGCCACGCACCCCGAGGCGGTCGCCGCCGGATACGCCGAGGCGCAGCGCTGCGTCGACGCGCTGCGGGTCCTCGGCCGCGGCGGTGAGGGCGCCGCGGCCGAGGACTTCGGCTTCCTGGGCCTGCTGCTGGCCGACTCCCGCGACGTCGGGGGATTCGTCCGGCGGACCATCGGCGCGGTCATCGACTACGACGGCCGGCGCGGCACCGACCTGGTCCGCACCCTCGACGCCTACTTCGCGAGCGGAATGAGCCCCGCCAGGACCAAGGACGCGCTGCACGTCCACGTCAACACCGTCGCGCAGCGCCTGGAGCGCGTCGCCCAGCTGCTCGGCCCCGACTGGCAGCTCCCGGAACGCGCCCTCGAACTCCAACTGGCCCTGCGCCTGCACCGGCTGGGCGGCGCGGGCTGAACAGCGGCCGATCCGCGACCACCCTGGTCACGGATCGGCCGGTGCCCGCCCCTCGGTCAGCGCGGGGCGGTCGCGGCGGTGGGCGCGGGCAGCGGGTCCGCGGCCCGTTCCCGCTGCGGTTCCACCTCGGCGAGGTCCCGGCCGCGGGTCTCCTTGGCGCACAGGACGGCGACCAGGGTGACGAGCGCGGCGAGGACCACGTACAGGGAGATCGGGGTGGAACTCCCGTAGTCCTTCAGCAGCGCGGTCGCGATGAGCGGTGCGGGGGCGCCGGCCGCGACGGAGGCGAACTGGGCGCCGATGGAGGCTCCGGAGTACCGCATGCGGGTGGAGAACATCTCCGAGAAGAAGGCCGCCTGCGGGGCGTACATCGCGCCGTGGAAGATCAGCCCGACGGTGATCGCGAGGACCAGGGAGCCGAAGTTCTCGCGGTCGATGAGGAGGAAGAACGGGAACGCCCACAGCCCCACGCCGACCGCGCCCAGTAGGTACACGGGCTTGCGGCCGACGCGGTCCGACAGCGCGCCCCAGGCCGGGATCACCGCGAAGTGCACGGCGGATCCGATGAGTACGGCGTTGAGGGCGGTCTGCTTGTCCAGCCCGGCGTGGGTGGTCGCGTAGACCAGGACGAACGCGGTGATGACGTAGTAGCTGATGTTCTCGGCCATCCGGGCGCCCATCGCGACCAGCACATCGCGCCAGTGGTCACGGAAGACGGCCACCAGCGGCATGCGCTCCACCGGGTCCGCGGACGTGCGTGCCTCCGCCTTGGCCAGCGCCGCCTTGAAGACCGGCGACTCGTCGACCGACAGCCGCACCCACAGACCCACCATGACCAGCAGGCCGGAGAGCAGGAACGGTATCCGCCAGCCCCAGGCCAGGAACGCCGAGTCCGACAGGAGCGCGGTCAGCGCGGAGAGCACCCCCGTCGCCAGCAACTGCCCGGCGGGCGCCCCGGTCTGCGGCCACGAGGCCCAGAACCCGCGGCGCTTCGCGTCCCCGTGCTCCGACACCAGCAGCACGGCCCCGCCCCACTCGCCCCCGAGCGCGAATCCCTGGACCAGCCGCAGCGCGGTCAGCAGCACCGGCGCGGCCGAGCCGACCGCTGCGTGCGTCGGCAGCAGACCGATGCAGAAGGTGGCGCCGCCCATCATCAGCAAGCTGATGACCAGCAGTTTCTTGCGCCCGAGCCGGTCACCGAAGTGCCCGAACACCAGCGCGCCGACCGGTCGGGCGGCGAAGCCGATCGCGTAGGTCAGGAACGACAGCAACGTGCCGACCAGCGGATCGGAGCCCGGGAAGAAGAGCTTGTTGAACACCAGGGCGGCGGCGGAGCCGTAGAGGAAGAAGTCGTACCACTCGATGGTGGTGCCGATCAGGCTCGCGGCGATGACGCGCCGCAGGGAGCCGGGGGTGGGAGGCGCGGGAGCCTGGGCGGGCTGGGCAGGCGGAGCAGTCATCGGGGATTCACTTCCGGGCGGGGACGGGATTATCCGGGTGCTGCCACACGGTAGGAAGAGCCGGCCCGTTGACCCATGTGGTGGGACACCACAGTCCCGTCGCCTCCTGTGAGCTCCGGCCCCATGCCGGGTCCGCGTGCAAGAGGCTGGGTCCATGACGGACATCTCAGAACTGGTCGCGCTGCTCGGTCTCGAACCCCATGTCGAGGGCGGGTGGTACCGGGAGACGTGGAAGGCCCCTGGTGAAGCGGTCCCCGCCGGGTATCCGGGGCCGCGTGCGTTCGCGACCGGCATCTACTTCCTGTTGCACCCGGGCGAGGTCTCGAAGTGGCACCGGGTGCGCTCGGACGAGCTGTGGCTCTGGCACCGGGGAGGCCCGCTGCGGATGCGGCTGGGCGGCGACGGCGAGCGCCCGGACGAGGCGGGGGCCGTCGAGGCGGTGCTGGGCGACGGGGTCGAGAGCGGGGAGCGGCCGCAGTTCCTCGTGCCCGGCGGCTATTGGCAGTCCGCCGAGCCCGCGGGGGACGAGCCGGTCCTGGTGACGTGCGTCGTCGCCCCCGGGTTCAACTTCGAGGACTTCACGCTGGAGTAGACGCCCGCCGGAAAACGGTCAGGCGGGCGCGCCCAGGGATTCGACGGCATCGACCAGCGGGGTCAGCCCGGGGTTCCCGGCGGCCTCGTCGAGGGCCTCGCGCAGCGCGGCGTCGTTCGTCGGGCGCGCCTCGGCGAGGAGTTCCAGACCGGCCTCGCTGACGTTGGTGTAGATGCCGCGGCGGTCGGTCGGGCAGAGATAACGGGAGAGCAGACCGCGGTCCTCCAGGCGGGAGACCAGCCGGGTGGTCGCGCTCTGGCTGAGGACGACGGAGTCGGCCACCTGGTGCATCCGCAGGTGGCCGCCTTCGCCGTCGTGCTGGCGGCTGAGGACGTCGAGCAGGGAGTACTCGCGGACGCTCAGGTCGTGCCGCGCCTGCAGCGCCCGCTCGATGTGCGCCTCGATCCGGCCGTGCAGCAGGGACAGCGCGCACCAGCCCTGGGCGAGGCCGGTCAGTGCGGGGTCGGTGGCGGTCATGGAAGGTCCCTTCTGCCGTGCGGCGCGGGCGTGAGCGCGCCTGTGGCTCAGGATAGAGCACAACCGCGATAGCCCGCGTTTGCAATGAAACGCGTCTGCAATTATTGTGAAGTCTTGTAAGGCGCATTCGCAACGTTGTTGGGAAGTGAACCCCCCATGCCTCTCGCACTGCTGGCCCTCGCCCTCGGGGCCTTCGGGATCGGCACCACCGAGTTCGTGATCATGGGGCTGCTGCCCGAGGTCGCCGCCGACTACGGCGTCTCGATCCCGACCGCCGGATTCCTGGTCACCGGCTACGCCCTCGGCGTGGTGCTCGGCGCCCCGCTGATGACCGTCCTCGGCACCCGGATCTCCCGCAAGCGCATGCTGATGCTGCTGATGGGGCTGTTCATCGCGGGCAACGTGATCTCCGCGGTCGCCCCGGTGTTCGGCGTGATGCTCGCCGGCCGGATCGTCGCCTCCCTCGCGCACGGAGCGTTCTTCGGCATCGGCGCCGTCGTCGCGGCCGGCCTGGTCGCCCCGGCGAAGAAGGCCGGAGCGATCGCGATGATGTTCACGGGACTGACCGTCGCCAACCTGGTCGGAGTGCCGCTCGGCACCCTCGTGGGCCAGAACTTCGGCTGGCGCACCACGTTCTTCGTCGTCGCGGGACTCGGCGTCCTGGGCCTGCTCGGCATCGCCAGGCTGCTGCCCGAACAGCCCCGCCCCGAAGGCGTACGGCTGCGCCACGAGATCGCGGCCTTCCGCAACGTCCAGGTGCTGCTCGCGATGGCGATGACCGTGCTCGGCTTCGGCGGGGTCTTCGCCGCCATCACCTACATCACGCCGATGATGACCGACGTCGCCGGCTTCGCCGACACCTCCGTCACCTGGCTGCTGGTCCTGTTCGGCTTCGGCATGGTCGGCGGCAACCTGATCGGCGGCCGGTACGCCGACCGCCATCTGATGCCCATGCTCTACGTGACACTGGGCTCCCTCGCCGTCGTCCTGGCGCTGTTCACCTTCACCGCCCACAACAAGATCACAGCCGCGGTCACCATCATGCTGATCGGCGCCCTGGGCTTCGCGACCGTCCCGCCGCTGCAGAAGCGCGTACTGGACCAGGCGGCCGGCGCCCCGACCCTCGCCTCCGCCGTGAACATCGGCGCCTTCAACCTCGGCAACGCCCTCGCGGCCTGGCTCGGCGGCCTGGTCATCGCCTCGGGGCTCGGCTACACCGCGCCCAACTGGGTCGGCGGCGCGCTCGCCGCCGCCGCGCTGGTGCTCGCGATCGTGTCGGGCTCCCTGGAGCGCCGGACCACCGGCCGCGACCGGCTCACCGCCGACACGGTGCCCGCCGCGTCCACCGAGCGCGAGCCGGTCCCCGTCCCCGCCCACCTCTGAACCGTCCCGCCCCACCACCGTGGGACCCCACCACCGTGGGACCCCACCACTGCGGGACCCCACCCCCACCACCCCTTGAGGAGCACACCCCCATGAGCACCACCACCGCCCCCGCCGCAGTCCTCCCGCTGTCCATCCAGGACGCCGAGGCCCTCGTCGAAGCCGCCCGCGCGGCCGCGGAGACCGCCGGAGTGACGGTCAGCGTCAGCGTTCTCGACGCGGGTGGCCACCTGCTGGCCTTCCGGCGCGACGACCGGGCGGTGCTGATCTCCGGCGAGACCAGCACCCGCAAGGCGTTCACCGCCCTGCAGTTGAACGCCGCGACCGCGGACCTCGTCGAGGCGGTCCAGCCCGGCGCCCCGTTCCACACCCTGCCGACCGCCCTCGACCGGCCGCTGCTCTTCATCGCGGGCGGCGTTCCCGTCCACCGCGGTGGACGTCTGATCGGTGCGATCGGCCTCGGCGGCGGCGCCCCCGAGCAGGACCACGGCATCGCCGTCACGGCGCTGCGCGCGCTCGGCGACGTGGCCTGACCTCCGGCAACAGCACGGTGGACCGCCCGATCCGGGCGGTCCACCGTGCTGTCCGCCGGAGTCGCCGTCACCTGTTGCTGATCTGCACCTTCCTGATGTCCACGGGAAGGGCCGGATAGCCGTCGCCGGGGCCGTTCTGGTCGTCCTCGCCGCCCGCGGCGATCTTCCGCAGGACGTCGAGGCCCGCGGTGACCTTGCCGAACGGGGTGTAGGCGGGGGAGAGCTTGGTGTCCTTCCAGACGAAGAAGAACTGGCTGCCGTTGGTGTTCGGGCCGGCGTTGGCCATCGCCAGCGTCCCGGCCGGATAGGTGGCGCCCGTCAGGTTCTCGTCGGGGAAGGAGTACCCCGGGCCGCCGCTCCCGGTGCCGGTCGGGTCGCCGCACTGCAGGACGTACAGCCGCTGGGTGGTGAGGCGGTGGCAGTGCGAGCGGTTGAAGTAGTCACGCTCGGCCAGGAACCGGAACGACCAGGTGGTACACGGGGCCTTGTCCGTCAGCATCCTGACGGTGATGGCGCCCTGACTGGTCTTCAGGGTGGCGGTGTACGGCCTCGCGGCCTTCCGCGCGTCGAAGACCGGTATCCCCTTGAAGTTGTCGGCGGGGACGGCCGCGGTGTACGCACAGGGGAGGGGCGCCGGCGGCGGATCGTCGGCGGCCGCGGCCGTCGTCATGCCGAGCGGGAGTACTGCGGCGGCGGTGAGCAACGCCCATTGCTTGCGCTTCATACGAGAACCCTCCGGATCGGACCTGGCATGGCCGCACCATGCCTGCCCGATCTCCTGGGGGCTAAGCGCCGCAAGGGCCCGGTGGGGCGTGATGGCCGAAACCGGCGTGTCCCGCCCGCATTCCGAACACGCGAACCGGTGGGCCGGCGGGCCCCCTTCTCGTCCGGGGGCCCGCCGGACGGTCACACCTTGCGGTACGTGTACGCCTCCTCGGCCGCGGCGACGACCGCCGCCAGGTCCGCCCCGGCGGACGCGGTGACCACCGCGGCGACCGCGCCCTCGACGAAGGGCGCGTCGACGAGCCGGGTGCCCGGGGGCAGTTCGTCCTCGTCGGCCAGCATCGCCTTGACGGTGAGCACGGCGCTGCCCAGATCGACCAGGACCGCCACCCCGGCACCCCGGTCCACCGAGCGCGCCGCCGCCGCGATCAGGTCGGAGCTGGTGCCCAGGCCACCGTCGGGGGTTCCGCCCGCCGGGGCGACGGGCGCTTCGGCCCCGCCGCCGGCCAGGCCTGTCGCGAGCCCGCCGACCGCTGCGGCGACCGCCGCGCTGTGCGACACCAGGACGATGCCGACCAGGCCGTCGCTCATGCGACCGCCTCCGCCGCGGTGTCCGCGAACGCGGCGACCAGCAGCGCGGCCGAGGTCGCACCGGGGTCCTGGTGCCCAATGCTGCGCGGTCCGAGGTAACTCGCGCGCCCCTTGCGGGCCTGCAGGGGAACGGTCGCCGCCGCACCCTCGTCCGCGGCGATCCGGGCGGCGGCGAGGCCGTCCGCGAGCCCGGAGCCCGCGTCCAGGGCGAAGGACAGGGCCTCCACCGCCGGGACGAGCGCGTCGAGCATGGTCTTGTCGCCCGGTATGGCCCCCCCGAGCTTCCCGACCGCCTCGACCCCCGTGCGCAGGGCGTCGCGGAACTCCTCCGGGGTGGCCTCGGTGCCGTCGCCCAGCGCCTTGCCCGCTCTGCGCAGCAGCGTCCCGTACAACGGGCCGGCCGCCCCGCCCACGGTGCTGATGAGCTGCGCCCCCACGAGGGTGAGCACCCCGCCCGGGGTCTGCGGCGGCTCCGACTCCACCGCCGCGTGCGCCGCGGTGAAGCCGCGCCGCAGATTGCTGCCGTGGTCGGCGTCGCCGATGGGGGAGTCGAGTTCGGTCAGCCGGTCCGCCTCGCGGTCGACGACCGCGGCCGCCGTGGCCAGCCAGCGGCGTACGAAGTCGGCGTCGACCACCGGGCCGGGAGCCGTGGATGCGTTCATGCGGTCCTCTCTGCGGATCTACTGACTTCGACGACGTGACTCAGCAGCCCCAGCGCAGCGCCGGCGTGGAGACCGGGGCGTCCCACAGCCGCAGCAGCTCCTCGTCCACCTGGCACAGGGTCACCGAGCAGCCGGCCATGTCCAGGGACGTCACGTAGTTGCCGACCAGGGTGCGGGCGACCGCCACGTTGCGTTCGGCCAGTGCCCGGTGCACCTCGGCGTTGAAGCCGTACAGCTCCAGCAGCGGGGTGCCGCCCATCCCGTTGACGAGGGCGATCACCGGCGCGTCCGGGCGCAGGTCCTCCACGACCGCCTCGACGACGACATCGGCGATCTCTCCCGAGGTCATCATCCCCCGGCGCTCGCGGCCGGGCTCGCCGTGGATGCCGACGCCCAGCTCCAGTTCACCCGCGGGCAGATCGAAGGTGGGGCTGCCCTTGGCGGGGGTCGTGCACGCGCTGAGCGCCACGCCGAAGCTGCGCGAGGACTCGTTGACCCTGCGCGCCAGCGCCTCGACCCGCTCCAGCGGCGCGCCCTCCTCGGCCAGGGCGCCGGCGAGCTTCTCGACGAAGAGCGTCGCGCCGGTACCGCGCCGGCCGGCCGTGTACAGGCTGTCGAGGACGGCGACGTCGTCGTTGACGACGACCTTGGCGATCTGCACGCCCTCGTCCTCGGCGAGCTCGGCCGCCATGTCGAAGTTCAGCACGTCGCCGGTGTAGTTCTTGACGACGAAGAGCACGCCCGCGCCGCTGTCCACGGCGGCGGCCGCGCGGACCATCTGGTCCGGTACGGGCGAGGTGAAGACCTCGCCCGGGCAGGCGGCGTCGAGCATCCCTCGGCCGACGAATCCGCCGTGCAGGGGTTCATGGCCGGAGCCGCCTCCCGAGACCAGGCCGACCTTGCCCGCGACCGGCGCGTGCCGGCGGACGATCAGTCGGTGGTCGACGTCGATGAGCAGCTCCGGGTGGGCGGCCGCCATGCCGCGCAGGGCGTCGGCGACCACGCTTTCGGCCACGTTGATGAGCATTTTCATGAGGTGCGGCCCTCCGCTTCAACAGCTGTCGTTGCGTCCACTGTGCACGCAAGGCAGCCTACGGACCGGACCCGGTGAAGGCACCCCGGGCGCAGCAGGTAGTCACTGAGCGTCGCCGACGCCATGCCGACGACCATGACCTTCAGCGGGCCCGCGGCGGTGGGCACGGTGGTCGCCCCGGAGACGGCGGAGCCGTTCGGCGCGAAGCGGTCGTGGTCACCGTCGGTGACCGGGACCGGCCTGCGGGGCTCCCGACCTGCCGCCGTCGTGCCACCGGAGCCGGGGCCGGGGCCGGGCACCCGGCGGAGGACGGTTTCGCTCCGGAGCCTTCTGGCATACTGCGGAAATCCTGTGGCAGTTGGAGAGTGGGTCCGGTTTTGAATAATAGTCAACAGCGTGGAACGGACCTTCCGCGCGGACCGCGCGGCACCGACCGGTCCCTGGCGCGGCGGGCCGAACTCATAGCCATCGGGCGCAAGTTGTTCGCCAACACCTCGTACGACGCCCTGTCGATGGACGACATCGCCCGGCACGCGGGTGTCGCCAAGGGGCTGATCTACTACTACTTCAGGAACAAGCGCGGCTATTACCTCGCCATCGTGCGGGAGTCGGTCGAGGAGCTGGTGGTGCGCGCCTCCAGTACCGCGGACCTGCCGCGCGCCGAACGCGTGCACCGCACCATCGACGGCTATCTGCGCTACGCCCAGCACAACCAGGCCGCCTACCGCACGATCGTGAGCGGCGGCGTCGGCTTCGACGCCGAGGTGCACGCGGTCCGCGACGCCGTGCGTGAGGAACTGCTCGCGGCGATCGCCGAAGGCGCGTACGGGCACCGGGAGCTTCCGGTGCTGGCGCGCACCGCGCTGGTCGGATGGCTGTCGGGGGTGGAGGGCGTGACCCTGGACTGGCTCGGTCACCAGGGTCTGGAGCGGGACGTGGTGCGCTCCCTGCTGGTGCGCATGCTGCGCGACACCTTCCTGGCGATCCAGGACTTCGACCCGGCGTGCCCCGCCCCGGTCACGGACTGACGACCGCCGGCCGCGGGGCGCTACCCCTTCCGAATTACTGGAACGCGTTCTAGTCTGTGCGCCGTCGCCGCAGGGACCGGGGACCCGGAGACCTCAGGAGGGGCCGTGCACCTCGACTACACACCCGAGCAGCAGCATCTGCGCGTGGAGCTGCGTTCGTACTTTGCCGGACTGGTGCCGGACAACGTCTACGCCCGCTACGCCGATCCCGCGGCGCAGAAGAAGTTCTACCGGGACACCGTCCGCCGGCTCGGCGCCGACGGCTGGCTGGGCATCGGCTGGCCCGCCGAGTTCGGCGGCCGGGGGCTGTCGCCGATGGAGCAGTTCATCTTCTTCGACGAGGCGGCGCAGGCGGGTGTGCCGCTGCCGCTGATGGCCCTGAACACCGTCGGTCCGACGATCATGCAGTTCGGCACCGAGGAGCAGAAGGCGTACTTCCTGCCGAAGGTCCTCGCCGGCGAACTGGACTTCGCGATCGGCTACTCCGAGCCGGACGCGGGCACCGACCTCGCCGCGCTCAAGACCCGCGCGGTGCGCGAGGGCGACGAGGAGACCGGCACCTACACCGTGAACGGCCAGAAGATCTGGACCACCAACGGCGACACCGCCGACTGGGTGTGGCTCGCCGTCCGGACCGATCCCGAGGCTCCGCCGCACAAGGGCATCACGATGCTGCTGGTGCCCACCTCCGACCCCGGCTACTCGTGCACGATCATCAACACCCTCGCCTCGCACGACACCACCGCCAGCTACTACGAGGACATCCGGGTGCCGGCGAGCCGCCGGGTCGGCGCGGAGAACAAGGGCTGGCGGCTGATCACCAACCAGCTCAACCACGAGCGCGTCACGCTCGCCGCCCACGGCACCATGGCGATCCGCGCCCTGCACGACGTGCAGCGCTGGGCCGCCGACACCAAGCTCGCCGACGGCAGCCGGGTCATCGACCTGGGCTGGGTGCGGCGCCGGCTCGCCATGACGCACACCCGGCTCGACGCGATGAAACTCCTCAACTGGAAGATGGTGGACGCCGTCCAGCAGGGCACGCTCACCCCGCAGGACGCCTCCGCGGTCAAGGTCTACGGTTCCGAGGCCCGGCGTGACGCCTACGCCTGGCTGATGGAGATCGCCGCCGCCGCGGGCCCGCTGAAGGAGGGCTCCGCCGGCGCGGTCCTCCACGGCGAGCTGGAGCGCGGCTACCGCAGCGCGGTCATCTTCACCTTCGGCGGCGGCAACAACGAGATCCAGCGGGAGATCATCTCGTGGATCGGCCTGGGTATGCCGCGCGTCCGCCGTTAGCGTGGGAGGGGGAGTACACCGGTGGGGGTGCACCCGGGCGGCGAGGAGGCGGCGATGCGTGACGCGGACCCCGGGCTGTTCGGACCCGGCTCCGTCACCTGGCAGCTGCACGGCGACCCGATCATGTGGGTCGCCGGGGTGCGGGCCCTGTACCTGCAGGCCCTGCACCCCCGGGCCGTCCAAGGCGTCATGCAGAACTCCGACTTCCGCAAGGACGCCTGGGGGCGGCTGCTGCGGACCGCCGACTTCGTCGGCACGATCACCTACGGGACCTCCCTGCAGGCCGAGCGGGCGGGGGCCAGGATTCGCGGCATACACCGCCGGCTCGGTGCGACCGATCCGCGCACCGGCGAGCGGTTCGGCGTGGACGACCCGGACCTGCTGCTGTGGGTGCACTGCGCGGAGATCGACTCCTACCTCGCGGCCGCCCGCCGGTCCGGTCTGCCGCTCACGGGCGGCCAGGCCGACGCCTACGTCGACGAGCAGCGCACCGCCGCCCGGCTGGTCGGCCTGGACCCCGCCACAGTCCCCGGCGGCACCGTGGCGCTCGCCGACTACTTCGAGCGGGTCCGGCCCGAGCTGGCCGCCACCGAGGACGCGTACGCGGTGTACGAGTTCCTGCGGGCGCCGCCGGTGCCCTGGCCCCTGGTCCCGGCCAGGGCCGCGCTGTGGAGCCGGGTCGCGGACCTCGCCTACGCCGCGCTGCCGCCCTTCGCCCACGACCTGTACGGCCGACCCGCGCCGTCGGCCACCGCCACCGGGCTGAGGCTGCGGCTGGCCGGCCGGGCGCTGCGCACCGTCCCCCGCCGGCTGCGTTGGCAGCTGCCGCCGGGACATATCCTCAAGGCGGTGGGGCGGCTCGGGCCCGGAAGCCACCCGTCCGTGTACAAGCTGCGCGAAGGGGCTCGTTCCCTGCCGTAATGCGACGTGCCGCCCGGCGGTGGCTGCGGCCATACTGGAAGCCGGGGGAAGTACGCGGAACGACGGGGGCGGCGGCGGATGATGGCGGCTGTACACGATGGAAGTGGCACGCTGATCCAGAGCCGGTACCGGCTGAACGAGCTGATCGGCCGGGGCGGGATGGGTGAGGTCTGGCTCGCGCTGGACGAGTCGCTGGGGCGGCGGGTGGCGGTCAAGTGCCTCAAGCCGCTGAGCCCGGCGGCGGACGCCGGGTTTACCCGGGTCCTTCAGGAGCGCTTCCGGCGCGAGGCCCGGGTGGCCGCCTCGCTGCAGCACCGCGGGGTGACGGTGGTGCACGACTTCGGTGAGCACGACGGCGTGCTGTTCCTGGTGATGGAACTGCTGGACGGACGCAATCTGCTCCAGGTGCTGGACGACGCCAGGCGCCAGCCGCTGCCGGTTCCCGACCTGATGGACATCGCGGAACAGGTCGCGTCGGCGCTGGCCTACACCCACGCCCAGGGCATCGTGCACCGGGACCTGAAACCGGCCAACATCATCCGGCTGAGCGACGGCGCGGTGAAGATCTGCGACTTCGGCATCGCCCGGCTCGGCCACGACATCGGCTTCACCTCGCGCCTCACCGGCACCGGCATCGCCATGGGGACGCCGCACTACATGTCGCCGGAGCAGATCGGCGCGTCCGAGGTCGACCAGCGCAGCGACCTGTACTCGTTCGGCTGCGTGCTGTACGAGCTGGCCATCGGGCGGCCGCCGTTCGACATGGACGACGCCTGGGCCGTGCTGGTCGCGCACCGCGACACCGTGCCCGAGCCGCTGTGCGCCGGCCGGCCCGACCTGCCGCGGGAACTGGAGCGGCTCATCCTGGACCTGCTCGCCAAGGACCCGGACGACCGGCCGCAGAACGCGGCCGACGTCGGCGGCCGGCTGAAGGCGATGCGCGGCGCCCCGGAGCGCCCGGTGGTCCCGCTGCCCGGCTGGGCGCGCGGCCTGGCCTCCGACTCCGGCGCCCGCGCCACCCGTGCCTTCCACGCGGCCGCGCCGCCGCGCCACGCCCTCACCGGCGCCTGGTCCACCCGCACCCCCTCGGGCACCGTCGCGCCCGCGCCCGAGCAGCTCGCGACGCTGGCCGCCCGGCACACCGAGGGCATCGACCTGGAGCGGCTGGGCCGCTGGCAGGAGGCGTACGACCTGCACACCGCGGTCGCCGCGGAACGCGACCGGGCGCTGGGCACCGAGCACCCGGACACCCTGACCAGCCGTCATGAGGCGGCGTCCTGCCTGGCCCGGCTGGGCAGGACCGAGGACGCGATGCGGCTGTACGACTACGTCGCCGGCGTCCGGCAGCGGGTCCTGGGCCCCGACCATCCCGACACCCTCGCCGCCCGGCACGAAGCGGCGTACGCGCTGGGCCGGCTCGGCCTGCACCTGGAGGCCCACCAGGGCTACTCCGCGGTGCTCGCCGCCCGGGAGCGCACGCTGGGCGCCGAGCATCCCGACACCCTGCGCTGCCGGCACAACCTGGCTTTCAACCTGGGCCGGCTGGGGCGGCTCGACGAGGCGCACGCGCTGGCCGTCGAACTCGCCGCGGTGCGGGCCGCGGTGCTGGGCCCCGACCACGCCGAGACGCTGGTCACCCGCTACGAGGTGGGTTACGTGCTGGGCCAGCTCGGTCACTGGGCCGAGGCGCTGGAGGTGTACGGGGACGTGGCCGCCGCCCATGAGCGCACCCAGGGAGCGGGCCACCCCGACACGCTGGCCGCCCGCTACGAGATGGGGATATGCCTGGGCCGGCTGGGGCGCAGCACCGAGGCGCTGGAGCTCTACCGCGACCTGGTCGCGGCCCGCACCCGCACCGCGGGCCCGTCCGACGCCGAGACGCTGCGCGCCCGGCACGCCCTGGGCGTCAACCTCGGCCGGCTCGGCCGCTGGGACCAGGCGCTGGCCGAGGCGGAGCACGTGGCCGGGGTCCGGCAGCGGGCGCTGGGCGCGGACCACCCCGACACCCTCGTCAGCAAGCGGGAGGTCGCAGTGGGGCTCGGCTGGCTGGGCCGCTGGGAGACCGCGCTGAACGTGTACCGGGAGGTCGCCGACGCGCGGACGCGGGTACTCGGCCCGGCCCACCCCGACACCCTCACCAGCCGCAACGACGAGGCGCACTGCCTGGAGCAGCTCGGCCGCTCGGCGGAGGCGCTGGCGCTCTACCGCAGGGTCGCGGCGCAGCAGGGCGGTCCGCAGCGGCTGTAGGGGTCCCCGGGCTCCGTAAATATCTGACGTTGCGTCAGATAATCTCTTCCGTCTCCACGCCCGCTGCGGCATCCTGCCCCTCATGGAGACGGAGCTGAGCAAACGGCTGGGTATCGAGCACGCCATCTTCGGCTTCACGCCGTTCCCCGCGGTGGCCGCGGCCATCAGCCGCGCGGGCGGGATGGGCGTGCTCGGTGCGGTGCGCTACTCGGACGCGGACGAACTCGCCCGCAGCCTGGACTGGATGGAGGAGAACACCGGCGGCCGGCCCTACGGCCTGGACGTCGTGATGCCCGCCAAGAAGGTGGAGGGCCCCGGAAAGCAGGCACTGAGCGAGGCCGACATCGAGGCGATGATCCCCGAAGGGCACCGCGAGTACGTCCGCCAGGTGCTCGCCAAGCACGGCGTGCCGGAGCTGGGGCCGGACGACGTGTCGGGGTGGCGGATCACCGGCTGGATGGAGCAGGTCGCCCGCAACCAGCTCGACGTGGCCTTCGACTATCCGATCAAGCTGCTGGCCAACGCGCTGGGCTCACCGCCCGCCGACGTCGTCGCCCGCGCCCACGAGCACGACATCCTCGTCGCCGCCCTCGCCGGCAGCGCCCGGCACGCCGGGCACCACAAGGACGCCGGCATCGACATCGTCGTCGCCCAGGGGTACGAGGCCGGCGGCCACACCGGTGAGATCGCCAGCATGGTGCTGGTGCCCGAGGTCGTCCGAGCCGTCGAGGGCCTGCCCGTGCTGGCTGCGGGCGGCATCGGCACCGGTGAACAGGTCGCCGCGGGCCTGGCCCTGGGTGCCCAGGGCGTCTGGCTCGGCTCGGTGTGGCTCACCACCACCGAGGCGGAGCTGCCCTCGCGGGTCCTCATCGACAAGCTGCTGGCGGCGGGCTCCGGCGACACCGTCCGGTCCCGGGCCCTGACCGGCAAGCCGGCCCGCCAACTGCGCACCGAGTGGACCGACGCCTGGGAGGACCCGGCCGGACCCGGCACCCTGCCGATGCCCCTGCAGGGCCTGCTGGTCGCCGACGCGGTCTCCCGGATCCAGAAGTACGAGACCGAGCCGCTGCTCGGGACCCCGGTGGGGCAGATCGTCGGCCAGATGACCTCCGAGCGCAGTGTCCAGGCCGTCTTCGACGACCTCACCCGCGGCTTCGAAAAGGCCGTCGACCGCATCAACCGCATCGCCGGCCGAGCCTGAGCCGAGCCTGAGGAGGCCCGCATGACTTCCACCGCTCCCAACGGCTTCTGGGCACAGGCCGCCCAGGACCCCGACCGGCTGGTGCTGGTCGCCCCGGACGGCGACGAATGGAACGCCGGACGGCTCAGCGCCGCCTGCAACCAGCTCGTCCACGGACTGCGCGAGGCCGGCCTCGAACCCGGGGACGCGTTCGCGGTCGTGCTCCCCAACAGCGTCGAGTTCTTCACCGCCTACCTCGCCGCGTTCCAGGCCGGCTTCTACCTGGTGCCGATCAACCACCACTTCGTGGCACCCGAGATCGCCTGGATCCTGTCCGACTCCGGCGCCAAGGTCCTCATCGCCCACGAGCGGTTCGCGGCCGACGCGCGGGCGGCCGCGGACGAGGCGGAGTTCCCGGCGGACCGGCGGTTCTCGGTCGGCGAGGTGCCGGGCTTCCGGCCATACGCCGACCTGACCGACGGGCAGCCGGTCGGCGCGCCCGCGGACCGCACCAGCGGCTGGGTCATGAACTACACCTCGGGCACCACCGGACGCCCCCGCGGCATCCGCCGGCCGCTGTCCGGCAAGCTCCCCGAGGAGACCTATCTCGGCGGGTTCCTCGGCATCTTCGGCATCAAGCCGTTCGACGGCAACGTCCACCTCGTCTGCTCGCCGCTCTACCACACCGCCGTCCTGCAGTTCGCGGGCGCGGCGCTGCACATCGGGCACCCCGTCGTCCTCATGGACAAGTGGTCGCCCGAGGAGATGCTCCGCGTCATCGACCGCCACCGCTGCACCCACACCCATATGGTGCCCACCCAGTTCCACCGCCTCCTGGCCCTCCCGGAACAGGTCAAGGAGCGCTACGACGTCTCCTCGATGCGGCACGCCATCCACGGCGCCGCGCCCTGCCCCGAGCACGTCAAGCGCGCCATGCTCGACTGGTGGGGGCCCTGCGTCGAGGAGTACTACGCCGCCAGCGAGGGCGGCGGCACGTTCGCCCCCGCCGCCGACTGGCTCAAGCGGCCCGGCACCGTCGGCAAGGCATGGCCGATCAGCGAGATCGCCATCCACGACGACGACGGCAACCCGCTGCCGGCAGGCGAGGTCGGCACCGTCTACATCAACATGAAGACCGGCGGCTTCAGTTACCACAAGGACGAGGGGAAGACGCGGAAGAACCGCATCGGCGACTTCTTCACCGTCGGCGACCTCGGCTACCTCGACGAGGACGGCTACCTGTACCTGCGCGACCGCAAGATCGACATGATCATCTCCGGGGGCGTCAACATCTACCCCGCCGAGATCGAGGCCGCGCTGCTCACCCACCCCGCCGTCGCGGACGCCGCGGCCTTCGGCATCCCCCACGAGAGCTGGGGCGAGGAGGTCAAGGCCGTCATCGAACCCGCCGCCGGCCACCGGGCGGGACCCGAACTGGCCGACGAGATCCTGGCGCATTGCGAGAAGCGGCTCGCCGGCTACAAACGGCCCAGGACCGTCGACTTCATCACCGAGATGCCCCGCGACCCCAACGGCAAACTCTACAAGCGGCGGCTGCGCGACCCGTACTGGGAGGGGCGCGACCGCGCGCTGTGAACCGCCCTCCGCGGGGGAACGCCGTCAGATCTCCGGCGGCGGGCCCCAGCGGCCCGGGTCCGGGCGGCCGAACGGCAGGCCGGCGCTCTCGCAGGCCCGGCGCAGCTGATCGGTGTCCGGCAGGTCGAAGCTCTCCTTGCGGATGACCTGGCCGGTCGGCGACCAGACGAAGAGCGCCTCCTGGCCCTCCTCGTGGGTGTCGACGCCGATGCCGCCGATCGCGGTGCGGGGGTGCTCCCACCGGGTGCGGCCCGAGCCGCCGCGTGAGGCGAGCCGGATGCCGTCCGGGCCGAGGGCCAGTCCCGGGCGGCGCAGGTCGTACAGGCCGCCGAACAGCGCGCCGGCGGCCGCGGCCGCCGGCAGGCCCCACAGGAGCCAGTTCATGTCACCGCTGAGATAGCGCGTCTTGAAGCCGGCGACGCCCACCACGACGACCATGAGCACGGCACCCGCGAGGTAGTACCACTTGCGGGTGGACCAGGGCATGTCCAGCACGACGGGCTCGGCGGACGTCACCGCGGGCGCGGCCGGCCGGTCCTGGACGACGCCGGCCGCCAGGCTCGCGTAGGCCGCCGACTGGTAGGCGTCGTGCTCCGGATCGGTGACCGGATAGCCGAAGGCCCTTGCCCGGTCCCGCAGTTCGGTGCGGGAGACGCGGAGCGCGCTGAGCGGCGCGTTCAGCTGCTCGGTCCCGTCCGTGCCGCGCAGCCGCAGCCAGGGGTGGCCGTGGCGGGTGTTGATCTCCAGGGCGCCGATGTCCGCGCGCTGCACCCGGATCTCCGTGCTGCCGCCCTCCCAGCGCAGGTACTCCGAGGTGACGGTCAGGACCGCGTCCGGGGCGACCTGGTGGGGCAGGAAACCGGGCCGCAGGTCGTAGGCGCGGCTGCGCGGCCCGTCCTCGATCACCCGGTAGCCGCGGGACCGCAGCACCGCGAACAGCTCTCCCGCCGGGATCCGGCCGGTGTGCGCGGTGCCCAGCAGCGCCAGGTCGTGGCCGTAGACCTGCAGCAGCGCCGCCGGCCCGCCCCCGCCACCGGCCGTGCCGGCGGCGGAGAGCGGCTGCGCGACGAGGCCGGCGATGCGCTCGGCGGCCAGGTCGGTGGTGCCGAAGACCGGGTCGAAGGCGGTGATCCGCTCGGGCGAGACGGTCCAGCGCGCGGGCCGGTCCCCGGCCAGCCGGACGAGGTACCCCGCGGCCAGGGCCAGCACCGCGATGCCGAGGGCGTTGATCAGCGCGACCCGTCCGGGAACCGCCGCCGCCGAACCGTCGGTGACCGCCGCGACGACCAGCGCGGTCGCCCCGACGGCCGACGCCGCCAGCCGGCGGCCGTACTGCCGGGCGCGCAGCCCCGGTTCGGCCCGGGACAGCTCCACCGCGCCCTCCTGGGCCGCGGGCAGCGGGCCCTCCGCCGCGGCGGTCAGCAGTGCCGCCTCGCGGCGGGCGAAGACCGTCTCCCAGTGCACCGCCGCGCCCGAGGCCGCGCCCTGCTCGTCCGTGATCCGGACCGGGGCGCCGAGCCGCCGGGCCGTCAGATGGAACGGGAACATCGCCAGCCCCATGTCCTCCACGCCCATCGAGCAGAGCTTGCCGACGTTCGTCGCCCCGTACTCCGCCGGCGCCAGGACATCGAGTCCCGGCACCAGGACGGTCAGCGGATGGTCGCGGGAGAAGGAATGGGTCACCCGCACCCGGCCGCCCCGCAGTTGCTGCAAGCCGCTCGCGCTCAGCCGCCAGAACGTCAGCGGCCGCAGCCGCCACCACAGCGTGGCCGCGCCCCAGGCGAGCGCCGCGACCGCGAGCGGCACCACCACCCGCAGCAGCCGGTCGTCCGCCAGCGCGTAGGCGATGACGCCCGCCAGGGCGGCCGTCGACGGCGGCATCCACCAGGGCGCCGGGTCCGTCCGCAGCCGGTTGCTCTCCAGGACGGCCCCGGCACCAGGACCGGTGACCGCCCCGGGGGGCCGGGGCGAGGAGGCGTGCGACGGCTGCATGAGTGGCCTTCTCCCGAGACAGGGGTGGTCCGAATATCCTTTCAGACGCCCGTGGCGACGGATCCTCAGCCCGCGCGGTCAGCCGACCCGCGCGGCGATGGCATGGGCGCACACCAGCGTCGGGGTGCTGGTGGTGTCCACCTCGAAGTCGTACTCCACCCCTTCGTGCACGATCAGGGCCTGGCTGCGCGCCATGCCCCCGGGCCGGTCGCCGCGCGCGGCCTCCCGCTCCTCGGCGACCCCGGCCTCGCACCGCACGCCGACCCACAGCACGTCGAGCCCGACCAGCGCGGTGCGCCACCTGGCCTGCGAGTCGGCGCCGCCGAGGAAGACGTCGTCGACGACGATCCGGGCACCGGCGCGTGCCATGGCCGCGATCCCCTCGGCCCAGGCCACGTCGAGCAGCCGGAACACGGCCCCGGTGGTCACCTCGCCGTCCGGACCGAAGACGATCCCCGCGTCCGAGGCCCGCATCGCCGCGGGCAGCGCCTCGACCAGGGTGTCGACGCCGAACGACAGCCACGGCTCCGGAAGGACGCTTTGCAGACAGCGGGCGAGGCCGCTCTTCCCCGAGCTCGATCCGCCGTTGAGAACGATCACCTGAGTGGGCATTGCGCCACCGTAGGCGTCGGGAGAGGAAGCGGCCACCGGATACCGAGCGTCCGGGATGGCGGGACGAGCCCGCCGTCGTCGCCGAGTCGGCGACCGGGGTGCTATCCGCCGGTCCACTCCGCCGACAGCGCACGCGCCGGATTGGTCGTGAAGACCGCCTCGGCGGCCTGCGCGCCCAGTTCGCGTTCGATGCGCGGTCGCAGCGTGTGCAGCAGGTACGGCATGCCCGGCCCGCCGCCGGTCGCGGCACGTGCCCCGGCCGTCGTGGTGTCACCGCCGAGCAGCAGCTGCTCGGTGTGGCCGGCCTCGGCGAGGGCCAGCAGGCAGTCCAGCAGCCGCCAGTCCGTCGCGTGGTTGGCCCGGGAGGGGCCGTCGAAGGCGAGGAAGGCGCCCGACGCGGCGAGTTCGCGGTGCGCGCGCGGGTCCGGCGAGCGGTTGAGGTGGCCGAGGATCACGCTCGCCGGCGGCACCTCCAGCTTCCCGCAGAGCAGTTCGAGGACGTCGGGCGCGGCCGTGCCCAGCTCGTGGTGGACACCGATCGGGGCACCGGTCGCGTGATGCGCCCGCGCCGCCGCCGTCATGACGTACCGGGCGTGCGCGTCCAGGCCGTGGAAACCGCCCGCGACCTTGATCATGCCGGCGCGGGCGGTGCCGGGCGGGGCGTCGGGGTCGTCGCCGGGCCGCAGCCCGAGCGTCAGCTCCGACACGAAGAACTCGGCCAGCCTGCCCCGCAGCCGGTCCAGCGCCCGGGGCGCGTAGTGCGCGGCCTGGTGCAGCCCGGTCGCGGCCACCACGTGCACGGACGAGGCCCGGGAGACCGCCGGGAGGTCGGCGGCGCGCCGCCCCAGGCCGAACGGGGTCCACTGCGCGACGCTCCGGCCGCCCAGCTCGTGGAAGGCCCGCAGCTCGGCCTCCGCCGCCCCGGGGGAGTCCAGCTCCTGTCCCGCGAGGGCCGGAACGCGGAAGAAGAGGTGGTCGTGGGCGTCAGCGACGCCCAACTCGCCGGGCGGGATGTCGCCGAGGACCGTACGGACGGCCCTCATACGGTGTCCTTCGCGAGCGCGGCCGTCACGACGCGCAGCCCCGCCAGTGCCTTCGGCACCCCGATGTACGGCGCCAGGTGGACCATCACCTCGACGATCTCCCGCGGTTCGATCCCGATGCGCAGGCTGATCCGCACATGGTCGTCCAACTGCGGTTCCACACCGCCCAGCGCCGCCAGCGCGGCGAGGTTGGCGATCTGCCGGTCGCGCAGCGCCAGCCCCTCGCGCTGGTAGGTGCCGCCGAACAGGGCCGTCACGATCCAGTCGGGGAATCCGGGGGCGACCTCGTCGAGGCGCGCGAGGGTGGCCTCGATGGTCTCCGGGCCCGCCAGTTCGCCGAGCAGCCGGTAACCGGCCTCGCGATCGATCTCCGCCCGCTTCACCAGTGCCGTCCCGTCCCGATGGTGTCCTGTTCCGGCGCCGACAGGTGCAGCACCTGGTAGCGGTCCCCGGCCTCGGCGGGGGCGGTGTGCTCCCAGAGGGTGAAGTGCAGCAGTTCCCAGTGGCGGGGGTCGACGGCGAGTGCCGCCGAGTGCACCCCGGGGGTGGCGGCGTACTCGCGGGCGGTATCGAGCGCCCGGTCGATGACGGCGGCCGGGTTCTCGCCGGGAGGGATCGGCAGGGCGCGCCGGGTGGCCGCCCGGGGGACCGTGCGCGCCGCGGGGCCGGGTTCGAAGGCCAGCCCCGTCCAGTGCCCGACCTCGGGGCGGCCGAAGTCGTCGATGATCCCCTGGAATCCCGGCCCCCACAGGAAGCTGTTCATCCCTTGCGGCGTGTTCCACAGGTAGAACGGCGCGTACTGGTTGACGGGCGAGAGGTCGGTTCCGCGCTCGCGGATGAGGTAGGCCTTGAGGCCGAGGCCGGGGAAGTCGTCGAGGAGGCGGCCCCGGGACTCGACCCGACGGCGGATGATCCTCATGTCGTAGTCGGCGGGCAGCGTGATCCGGTACTGCATGGCGTGCATCGGGCTGAACTCCCTACGGCGCGGCGGTGGTCACTTCCGGGGTGCGGTCGAGCGGGCGGCGAGCAGGGCGACCGCGCCGCGTACCGCCTGGTGGAACGGCTCCTGCGAGTCCTCGGCGCGGGCGAGCACATAGCCGCCCTGGACGACGGCGGTGATCATGGCAGCGGTGTCCCGCGGATCGAGCGCGGCGTCGAACTCGCCCGCGGCCAGGCCCTCGGCGATGATCTCCGCGAGCCTTCCGCGCAGCCAGGCGAACGTCTCCTGCACCGGGCGGAGCAGCTCAGGGCTGTCGATCACGTCCGGGTCCATGGCCATCCGGCCGACCCGGCAGCCGCGCAACGCGTCCCGCTCGCGCAGCAGATAGGCCGATACCCGCTCCAGGGCCGTGCCGCCGCCGCACATCTGGGCGTCGGCCTGGGCCATCAGCTGGTCCGCGCTGCGCCGCATCGCGGTCAGCGCGAGCTCGGGCTTGCCGGAGAAGTGGTGGTACATGCTGCCCTGGCCGGCGCCCGCGTGCTGCTGGATGGCCTTGGGGCTGGTGCCGGTGTAGCCGCGTTCCCACAGGAGTTCCTGCGTGCTCTCGATCAACCGTTCCGCGGTGTCCATGAGTCGAGTGTACATACTAGTAGGTACAGAAGGCACGCGCTGAGGATTGCGCCGCACGTCGCACGGTACGGCGCATCCTCGGGCGGCCGGCCGGCTCAGTCGCGCACGAAGCCGTAGGCCCGCTCCACGCGGGCGACTTCGACGCTGTAGGAGGCGTACCACCGCTCCCGGCCGAGCCGTTGCACCTCCAGGTGCTCCGGATCCTGCTTCCAGGAGGCTATGGACTCGGCGTCCCGGTAGTAGACCACCAGCAGGTCACGGCCGTCAGGACCGCTCTCCGACTCGCGGCCCAGGTACCCGGGCCACTTCTCGGAGAGCGGTCCCATGCGGCGGTTGGCGTCCGCGTATCCCTCCGGGTCCTCGCCGCTGGGAAGCGTCGTGATGATGACGGCGTAGTACGGGGGTTCAGGGCGCTGGAACGAGGTGGACTCGGCGGACATGCGCGCACTCCGATCGACGGGGATCCGGACCGCCGATCGTAGGCGCCGCCACTGACAGCGACCCCGGCTACCGCTCGGCCTCCGCCGCGTCGGTGGCCACCGAGCGGGCCCAGCGGTAGTCGGCCTTGCCGCTGGGGGAGCGCTGGATGCGGTCCATCACGACGAGGCTGCGCGGGATCTTGTAGCCGGCCAGCCGGGTGCGGCAGTGCGCCTGGATGTCGTCGAGGGTCAGCGGGTCCGCGCCGTCGCGCGGTTGCACGACGGCGGCGACGTGGTTGCCCCACTTCTCGTCGGGCACCCCGGCGACCAGCGCGTCGTAGACGTCGGGGTGGGCCTTGAGGGCCTCCTCGACCTCCTCCGGATAGACCTTCTCGCCACCGGTGTTGATGCACTGCGAACCGCGCCCCAGGACGGTGACGACGCCGTCCTCGTCGACCGTCGCCATGTCCCCGAGCAGCACCCACCGCTCGCCGTCCCGCTGGAAGAACGTCTCCGCCGTCTTCGCGGGGTCGTTGTAGTAGCCGAGCGGAACGTGCCCGCGCAGCGCGATGCGTCCCGCCTCGCCGACCGCGACCGGCTGCGTCGTGGCCAGGTCGACCACGGCGATGTGCGCGTTGACCCGCAGCCGGAAGCCGTTGGCGGGGCCGGAGTCGTCGGTGGCCGTGCCGTTGAAGCCGGACTCCGAGGAGCCGAAGTTGTTGAGGATCATGACGGTCGGGACCAGTGCCTGGAACTGGGCGCGGACGGTCTCCGACATGATCGCGCCCGAGCTGGAGATGGTGAACAGGGAGGAGCAGTCGGTGCCCGCCATCGGCCCGGCCAGCGCGTCGGCCAGCGGCCGGAGCATCGCGTCGCCGACCAGTGAGACGCTGCTGACCTTCTCCTTCTCGACGGTGCGCAGCACCTCCTCCGGCACGTACTTGCGGTGGATGACGATCTTCTGGCCGAAGTTGAAGCCGATGAACGCGGTGAGCGTGGACGTGCCGTGCATCAGCGGCGGGGTCGGGAAGAAGACCAGCCCCTCGCCGCCCGCGGCGACCCGCTCCGCCAGCTCCTCGGGCCGTTTGACCGGCTCACCGGTGGGAGCGCCGCCGCCCATGCCGGAGAAGAACAGGTCCTCCTGGCGCCACATGACGCCCTTGGGCATCCCGGTGGTGCCGCCGGTGTAGATGATGAACTGGTCGTCGGCGGAGCGCTGCGGGAAGCCGCGGTCCGGCGACCCGGCCGCCTCGGCGTCGGTGAAGGCGACCGGCGCGATGGCCGGTTCCCGCGCGTCCGCGGCCGGTACGCCCACCCGCACGAGGTGGCGCAGCTTCTCGGTGTGCGGCAGCGCGGCGGCCACCCGGTCGGTGAACTCGGCGTCGAAGACCAGCGCCGTCAGGTCCGCGTCCCGGTAGAGGTAGACCAGTTCCTCCTCCACGTACCGGTAGTTGACGTTCACCGGAACGGCGCGCGCCTTGACGCAGGCCAGCGCCGTCTGCAGGTACTCGATGCCGTTGTAGAGGTGCAGGCCGACGTGGTCGCCGGGACGGATCCCGTGGTCGATCAGGTGGTGGGCGATCCGGTTCGCGGCCGTGTCGAGCCGGGCGTACGTCAGCCGGCGCTCGGCGCCCGTGCCGGGGTGGTCGATGTAGACGAGCGCCTCGCGGTCCGGGACCACGTCCACGACCGACTCGAAGAGGTCGGCAAGGTTGTACTCCACGGCTCCTCCAGCCTCGATGCTGCGAAGGTCTCGGCGGTCATTAGAACCCTCCTGGAGTGAGGTGGGAAGGGTTACCGGGCCGGAAATCTGACTGGTAGTCAGAAAACTATTGAACTCGACCTGCGCCTACTGCAACCTGTTCTAGGTCCGCGACGGAAGACTGCGACCTTGGAGGCCGGCCATGGGCGGCACGGAACATCTCACGGTGGAACGCGTCGGCGCGACGCTCGTACTGACGCTGAACCGGCCCGAGGCGAAGAACGCCCTCTCGCTGCCGATGCTGGTCGGCCTGTACGACGGCTGGCTGGAGGCCGACGCCGACGACACCATCCGCTCCATCGTCCTCACCGGGGCCGGCGGCACGTTCTGCGCCGGCATGGACCTCAAGGCGCTGGCCTCCGACGACGGCGCGATGGCTGGACAGGGGTACCGCGACCGGATGAAGGAGGACCCGGACCTGCACTGGAAGGCCATGCTCCGGCACCACCGGCCGCGCAAACCGGTGATCGCCGCCGTGGAGGGGTACTGCGTGGCCGGCGGCACCGAGATCCTGCAGGGCACCGACATCCGCGTCGCCGGGGAGAGCGCCACCCTCGGCCTCTTCGAGGTCCGGCGCGCGCTCTTCCCGATCGGCGGCTCCACCGTGCGGCTGCCCCGCCAGATCCCCCGCACCCACGCGCTGGAGATGCTGCTCACCGGCCGCCCCTACTCCGCGGCGGAGGCGAAGGAGATCGGCCTGATCGGCCACGTCGTGCCCGACGGCACGGCGCGGGAACGGGCCCTGGAGATCGCGGAACAGATCAACGCCAACGGGCCGCTGGCCGTCGAGGCGGTCAAGGCGTCCGTCTACGACACCGCGGAGATGACCGAGACGGAGGGGCTCCAGCACGAACTGGAGCACGGCTGGCCGATCTTCGCGACCGCCGACGCGAAGGAAGGCCCCCGCGCCTTCGCCGAGAAGCGCCCGCCCGTCTACCGGCGCCTGTGACCGCTCCGTCGTGCATCCGGCCCGTCCGGCGTGGCCGCAGGTCGCGCACCGCGCAACGAATGGAGACCAGCCCATGACGTCCGCCCCCGCACCGGAGGTGCTCAGCGCACCCCTGGTGGTCGAATTCCCGTTCACCCGCTCGCTCGGCCCCGTCCAGAGCGCGTTCCTCACCGGCCTGCGCGAACGGACCGTGCTGGGAGTGCGCACCGGCGACGACCGGGTGCTCGTACCGCCCGTCGAATACGACCCCGTCACCTCGGCGGAGCTGCGGGAACTCGTCGAGGTCGGCGTCACCGGCACCGTCACCACCTGGGCCTGGAACCCCGACCCCGGACGCAACCAGCCGCTCACCACCCCCTTCGCCTGGGTCCTGGTGCGCCTCGACGGCGCCGACACCGCGATGCTGCACGCACTGGACGCGGCAGGACCCGACTCGGTCAGCACCGGCATGCGGGTACGGATCCGGTGGGCCGCCGAACGGGTCGGCGCGATCACCGACATCGCCTGCTTCGAACCGGACGACGGCACCGGGCGGCGCGAGCCCGGCGCCACCGCGCACACCGGCGAGTTCGCCGACCCGGTGACCGGCATTGTCGCCCTCGCGCGCCTCGACTACGTCTACAGCCCCGGCCGCGCCCAGACCCGCTACCTCGCCGCGCTCGCCGACCGCAAGATGATCGGCGAACGCTGCCCGGCCTGCCGCAAGGTCTACATCCCGCCCCGGGGTGCCTGCCCCACCTGCGGCGTCGCCACCGAGGAACAGGTGGAAGTGGGGCCCGGCGGCACCATCACCACCTTCTGCATCGTCAACATCAAGGCCCGTGGCCTCGACATCGAAGTGCCGTACGTCTACGCGCACATCGCCCTCGACGGCGCCGACCTCGCCCTGCACGGGCGCATCGGCGGCGTCCCCTACGACCAGGTGCGGATGGGCATGCGCGTCGAGCCCGTGTGGAGCGACGACGGCGGCTTCCCCGACCACTACCGGCCGACCGGAGAGCCCGACGCCGGCTACGACACGTACAAGGAGATGGTCTAGATGCGGGACGTCGCGATCGTGGCGTTCGCCCAGAGCCGCCACGTCCGCAGCTCGGCCGAGGTCTCCGAGGTCGAGATGCTCATGCCCGTGCTCCACGAGGCGCTCGGGCAGGTCGAGCTGAGGGCCGGCGAGATCGGCTTCACCTGCTCCGGCTCCTCCGACTACCTCGCGGGCCGGGCCTTCTCCTTCACCATGGCCCTGGACGGGGTCGGCGCCTGGCCGCCGATCTCCGAGTCGCACGTCGAGATGGACGGCGCCTGGGCGCTCTACGAGGCCTGGGTCAAGATCCTCACCGGTGAGGCCGACACCGCGCTGGTGTACTCCTACGGCAAGTCCTCGCCCGGCGACGTCCGCGAGGTACTGACCCGCCAACTGGACCCGTACTACGTCGCGCCGCTGTGGCCAGACTCGGTGGCGCTCGCCGCGCTCCAGGCCCAGGCCCTCATCGACGCGGGACACACCGGTGAACCCGAACTCGCCGCCGTCGCCGCCCGCAGCCGCACCTCGGCGCGCGACAACCCGTACGCGCAGCTCACCACCGTCCGCGAAGGCGAGCGGTACGTCGTCCGGCCGCTGCGCCGGCAGGACTGCCCGCCGGTCGGCGACGGCGCCGCCGCGATCGTGCTCGCCGCCGGGGACACCGCCCGCCGGCTGTGCGACCGGCCCGCGTGGATCCGCGGCCTCGACCACCGCATCGAGGCCCACAGCCTCGGGGTCCGCGACCTCACCGACTCGCCGTCCACCCGGCTCGCGGCCGAACGGGCCGGGCTGTTCGACGCACCGGTCGACACCGCCGAACTGCACGCGCCGTTCACCTCCCAGGAGATCGTCCTGCGCAGGGCGCTGCGGCTGGGCGACGACGTCGACGTCAACCCGTCCGGCGGCCCGCTCGCCGCCAACCCCGTCATGGCCGCCGGTCTGATCCGCCTCGGCGAGGCGGCCGCCCGCATCCACCGCGGCGACTCCGACCGCGCCGTCGCCCACGCGACCTCGGGACCCTGCCTGCAGCAGAACCTGGTCGCCGTCCTGGAAGGGGATGTGAGATGAGCAAGGCACCTGTGGCAATCGTCGGCATCGGCCAGACCAAGCACGTCGCGGCCCGGCACGACGTGTCGATCGCGGGACTCCTGCGCGAGGCGGCCCTGCGGGCGCTCGCCGACGCCGAGCTCACCTTCGCCGACATCGACGCGGTCGTCATCGGCAAGGCCCCGGACTTCTTCGAGGGTGTGATGATGCCGGAGCTGTACCTGGCGGACGCCCTCGGAGCCGTCGGCAAACCGATGCTGCGCGTCCACACCGCGGGCTCGGTCGGGGGGTCGACCGCGCTGGTCGCCTCGAACCTGGTCGCGGCCCGCGTCCACCGCACCGTACTGACCGTCGCGTTCGAGAAGCAGTCCGAGTCCAACGCCATGTGGGGGCTCTCGCTGCCGATCCCGTTCCAGCAGCCGCTGCTCGCGGGCGCCGGCGGCTTCTTCGCCCCGCATGTGCGCGCCTACATGCGCCGTACGGGGGCGCCCGACCACATCGGGTCCCTCGTCGCGTTCAAGGACCGCCGCAACGCCCTGAAGAACCCCTACGCGCACCTGCACGAGAAGGACATCACGCTGGAGAAGGTGCGGGCCGCCCCCATGCTGTGGGACCCGATCCGCTACTCCGAGACCTGCCCGTCCTCCGACGGCGCGGTCGCGATGGTGCTCACCGACACCGAGGGCGCGGCCCGGTCGCCCCGTCCGCCCGCCTGGCTGCACGGCGGTGCCATGCGCAGCGAGCCGACGATGTTCGCCGGCAAGGACTACGTCAGCCCGCAGGCCGGCAAGGACTGCGCCGCGGACGTGTACCGGCAGGCCGGGATCACCGATCCGCGCCGGGAGATCGACGCGGTCGAGATGTACGTGCCGTTCTCCTGGTACGAGCCGATGTGGCTGGAGAACCTCGGTTTCGCCGCCGAGGGGGAGGGCTGGAAGCTCACCGAGGCGGGCGTCACCGAACTCGACGGGGAGCTGCCCGTCAACCCGTCGGGCGGGGTGCTGTCCACCAACCCGATCGGCGCGTCCGGCATGATCCGGTTCGCCGAGGCGGCCCTGCAGGTACGCGGCCAGGCAGGTGATCACCAGGTGGAAGGGGCCCGGCGGGCGCTGGGGCACGCGTACGGCGGCGGCGCGCAGTTCTTCTCGATGTGGCTCGTCGGCGCGGACCGGCCCACCACCTGATCGGGGGGTGTATCCGGGCAGCTTGCCCCATTGCCTGTCGGGCCAGGGGCCCGGTGGCTAGTGTGGGTCGCGGATGACGACCTGGGAGGAGAGCGGACGTGGCCGAGAGCACCATCGGACAGCCGTTGACGAACGGTACGAAGCCGCAGCTGGATCTTGCGAGCGCGGAGTGGCAGTCCAGCAGTCAGGGCACGGGCGACGTCCAGATCGCCTTTGTCGAGGGCTACATCGCGATGCGGGACGGGCGGAGCCCGGACGGGCCGTCGCTGATCTTCACCCCGGCCGAATGGCGCGCCTTCGTACTCGGCGCGCGGGACGGCGAGTTCGACCTCACCTGAGGCGTCCGCCGTGGACGCCCACCGCCGGCCGCCGGACCTCGTCATCGGGGCCCGGCGGCCGGCGTTCGCGGGGCGCCGCTCTGCGGCCAGGGCCTATGGCCAGGGCCTGAGTTCGGGCAGCGGCTCGGCCCCGCCGTCCAGCGGGCCCTCCGGTTCGCGTCCCGCCAGCCACGCGGTCAGGTCGGTGAGCGCGCCGCGCACGGTGACCGGCCGGCCGTCCCCCAGGACGACGGCCGGCTCGGGGCCGTCCGACGCCGCGAGCGTCAGCCGCACGCCGTCCGGTACGCGCGGTGCGAGGAAGTCCAGCACCTGCGCGCAGAATGGCCGTGACCACCGCGCGGTCCGGTACCCGATCGCCGCGTCCGCCGTGTGGATCTCCAACTCCCGCCACCAGGCGTGCGCGGCGGCCGCCAGCGTGGCGTCGCGGTAGCGCACAGGCCGCTCCAGGTCCCGCGGGCCGACGGCCGTCCACGCCTGCTCGGCTTCGTCGAGGGCCGCGGTGACGGCCGCGCGCAGTTCCGCCGCCGAGCGGCCGTGGCCTGCCTCGATCGCGGCGTCACGGGCGGGCCGCCCGCCGTCGTAGGGGTCGATCAGCTCGTCCTCGAGGGCGTAACGGGCCTGCCGGGCCAGGGCGAACCCGACCCCCTCGATATGGCTGAGCAGGTGCCCACGGGTCCAGCCGGGCAGGGCGCTCGGGGCGCGCACGTCGGCATCGGTCAGATCGACGAGCAGCCCCCGCAGCCGCGCCTGGCCGGCCAGGATCGCCGGTACGGGGTCGGGAAACCCCCGGGAGGTGCGCGGGAGTTGACGGTTCTCTGCCATACGGCCCCCTCGTTGCCGACTGCGGACGCATCACCTAATGCATTGCCGTGAATATAACATTAGGAAGCCGTTGTGGGGTGGCCGGTTCCGGTGGTCCCGGTGGCGTGTACGGGACGTCCGGAGGGCTTTGCCGGTACTTGGGGCGCCCGTCATCTGGTGTGCGGCAGGCGGCCATGGCAGTCTCCGCGGATATTGGCGCGCCCGTCGCGTTGCCCCCGTTCAATACGGCGCGACCCCGCACCTGTGCCCCCTCACCGAGGAGTCGCTTTGACGCCACTGTCCCGCCGCGGATTTCTGGGAGCGGCCGCCGGCGCCGCCGCGTTCGGCACGCTGCCCGCCGCCATCCAGCAGGCCATGGCCGCCACCTCGGCGGCCGGCACGCTCGACGATGTCGAGCACGTGGTGATCTTCATGCAGGAGAACCGTTCCTTCGATCACTACTTCGGCACGCTCAAGGGCGTGCGCGGCTTCGGTGACCGCTCGCGGCTGCGCTTCCCCAACGGCCAGGACGTGCTGCGCCAGACCGCGAAGGGACCCGCCGGCGGCAGTCTCGTCCTGCCCTGGCACCTGAACACCGCGACGACGGACGCGCAGCGGGTGCGGGATCTCGACCACGGCTGGTCGGGCACCCACAACGCCTGGAACGGCGGCAAGTACAACAACTGGGTACCGGCCAAGAGCGCCTGGTCGATGGGGTACTACCAGCGCGCCGACATCCCGTTCCAGTTCGCGCTGGCCGAGTCGTTCACCCTCTGCGACCAGTACTTCTGCTCCGTGCAGGGGCCGACCAACCCCAACCGGCTGTACCAGTGGACCGCCACCGTCGACCCCGCGGGCAAGTACGGCGGGCCGGTCACGGACAACTCCGAGAAGGGGTACTCCTGGACCACCTACGCCGAGCGGCTGCAGTCGGCCGGCATCTCCTGGCGGGTCTACCAGCAGCAGGACAACTACGACGACAATCCGCTGGCCTGGTTCAAGAACTTCAAGAACGCGGCCACCACCTCGCCGCTCTACGTCAACGGGATGCAGCGGCGCGGCGCCGACGCGTTCAATCAGGACGTGAAGAACGGCACGCTGCCCGCCGTGAGCTGGGTCGTGGCCCCCGCCAACCAGAGCGAGCACCCGGAGTACCCGCCCGCGTACGGCGCGAACTACACCTCGAAGTACGTCCTGGAGTCGCTCGCGGCGAACCCCGACGTCTGGGCGAAGACCGTGGTCTTCCTCAACTTCGACGAGAACGACGGGTTCTTCGACCACGTGGCGCCGCCCGTCGCGCCCGCCGGAACCGCGGACGAGTTCATCGGCGGAGTGCCCATCGGGCTCGGCCCGCGGGTGCCGATGATCGTGATCTCGCCCTGGAGCCGCGGCGGGTACGTCAACTCCGAGGTCGCCGACCACACCTCGCCGCTGCGCTTCCTGGAGAACTGGACCGGGGTGAAGGAGACCAACATCTCCGCCTGGCGCCGCACCGTCTGCGGCGACCTGATGAGCGCCTTCGACTTCACCACCAGGAACACCACCTTTCCCTCCCTCCCCGGCACGGCCGCGCTGGTCGCCGCCTGCGACGCCCAGAACTCCCTGCCCGACGCCGCCCCGCCGGCCGCGCAGGTGGCGCCGGTCCAGGAGCCGGGCGCCCGGCCGGCCCGGCGGATCGGCTACGGCTTCGACACCACGTCGTGGACCGAGACGTCCACGGGGCGCATCTGGATCAAGGTGGCCAACACCGGCACGCTGGGCGCCGGATTCGCGATCTACACCGTCAACCACCGGGCCTACGACAACTGGCGCTACACCGTCCCGGTCGGCGGCAGTGTGCAGGACTACTTCAGCGCCCAGACGTACGGCGGCGGCCTGTACGACATCGACGCGCACGGCCCCGACGGTTATCTGCGTGGCTTCAAGGGCGATGTGCGCACCTGGTCGAACGCGGCCAAGGGCCACCCCGAGGCGGCTGTGGCCATCGCCCGCGCGACGCCGCGGAACCTGGCGCTGACGCTGACCAACGCCGGTGGCGCGGCGGTGGTCTTCACCGTGGGCGGCAACGCGGCGGGGGACGGTTCCGGCGGCAGCACGGTGACGGTCGCGGCGGGCGGCACCCAGCAGGTCGCGCTCACGGCGGCGGCCGACGGGGGCTACGACATCACCGTGACCGCGAACACCGGCGACGGCTTCGAGCGCCGCTTCGCGGGCCGCACCTACCCCGTCCAGTAGCGCGGGGCGGCCCCCGCCCGGGAACCGTACGGAAGGGGGCCGGGAGCCGCACCCCCGTGCGGCCCCGGCCCCCTGCCGTACGCCCGTCCGGTCCCGGTCCGGAGTCAGCCGCCGCCGCGGCCCCGGTCCGCGCTGAACAGGTCCGACCACGGCCGCTGCCGCCCGCCGCTCACCGCGGCGACCCCCGAAGCGCGGTAGCGGGCGGTCTCCAGGGACCAGTCGAGATTGCCGCGCATCACATGGCGCATGGCACGCACGTAGTCCTCCACCTGGGCCCGCAGTTCGGGCGCGGCGTCGTACGCGTCGAGCACCGCCGGCAGGCGGTCGGCGAGCAGCTGGAACCGCTTCACCCGCGCGTTGGCGGCCCGCGCGATGAGTTCCACGGCCCCGTTCAGGGTGTGGTCCGTGGTGTCGAGCAGCAGGATCACGCTGTTGTTGACGTCCCCGGCCGCCAGTTCCTTGTCCACCGACATGATGTCGTTCACGAAGATCACCACGTCGCCGGTGATCTCCCGCATCTCGGCGAGCGCGCCCGAGTGCAGCATCTCCGGCAGGGTGTAGCCGCCGCACCGCTCGGCGAAGTCCAGGCACGGCTGGACGCCGATGGAGTCCCGCCGGCCCCGCAGGAAGGTCCCGAGGGTCATGGCCGGCCGCCGCGTCCGGTTCAGTGACTCCCAGTGATACGCCCGCAGGTAGTCCCGCCAGTGATCACGGAACCGGTGCTGCCACACGGTCGGCGTGCCGGCGGCCGAGCGCGTCCAGATGTCGCGGAATCCTTCGGCGAGCGGGTTGTCCGACGGGTTCGGGGCGCCCCCGCGGGGGGAAGGTGGTTCGTAGAGGATGGACACCAACGTGTCGACCTCGCGTTCCACGTCGTCCGGCCGGCGCCCCAGAGGGCCGTCGAACTGGTCGTCGAAGATGAAGAACCAGGCGTTGAAGTCGGCGGCGAGGTCGAGGTCGGGTCCGGTCGCGCGGGGGTAGAAGAACGCCATCAGGCGCTCCAGCCGCAGGGCGTCGTACTCCTCGACGTCGCGGTCGAAGCGGAGTATTTCCAGGTCGCGCAGCCATTGCAGGGTGTGCCGCCGGGACCGGTCGGTGTGCGGGCTCGAGCGGCCCTGGAAGGGGATGCTCAGCAGGGTGGTGCGTTCCGCGAGGATGTCGCGCTGGATGGGGCCGCTGGGGGCTGTGGTGTCCGACAAGATGCCCACCTCGGGTTGCTTCGCGGTCGGTCCGGAGCCGCCCGGACCGCGGGGAAAGTGAACTGGCGTTTGCCATCTACCCGTTCGTCCGACGTGGATATCACCAGGGAGCACTACGGAGCGTCCCGACGGGCGTACGCTCGGCGCTACCTGCCGAACAGGCAACGAGAACGGGAACGGACATGCCAGACGCGGTGGAACAATTAGGACGAGTGAATCGCTTGGTTCTCGAACGTGAGTCCGAACTCGTCGCGCTCGACGGCGCTTTGAACGATCTCTGCGGAATTCGGTCCGGCACCCGGCACGGCGGACTGCTCGCCTTCGCGGGTCCCGCCGGGCTCGGCAAGACGGCGCTGCTCGCCGAGGTCCGCAGGCGGGCCGCGGCGCGTGGTTGCACCGTGCTGTCCGCTCGCGGCGGCGAGCAGGAGCAGGGCATGGCGTTCCATGTCGTCCGCCAGCTCGTCCAGCCGGTGCTCGCGACGGCCCCCGAGGAGGAGCACCGCCGGATACTCGGCAGCTGGTACGACATCGTCGCCCCGGCGGTCGGGCCGGTCGCCTCACGGGGTGACGGCGCCGCCGACCCCACCGGCGTCCGTGACGGCCTGGACTGGGTGGTGACGCGCTTCGCCGTCGAGCGGGCGCCCGTCGTCCTCATCCTGGACGACGCGCACTGGGCCGACGCGGAGTCGCTGGCGTGGCTGACCGCCTTCGCCCCGCGGGCCGAGGAACTGCCGATGCTGGTGATCGTCGCCTACCGGCCCGACGAACTGCCCGCCGACGCGGTGGCGTTCCGCAAACTCGCCGGCCGGCACGGCTCACGCCCCTTCGACCTGGTGGCCCTCACCCCGGGTGCCGTCCGGCGCATCGTGCGCGACGCCGTCGGGGAGAGCGCCGAGGAGGCGTTCTGCCGTGAGGCGTGGGCGGTCACCGGAGGCAACCCCTTCGAGGTCACCGAGCTGACCGCCAAGATCTGCGACCGCGAGCTCAAGGGCCAGCGCGATGACATCGCGGAACTGCGCGAACTGGCCTCCGCGGTCAAGGGCAGCGGCCTCATCGAGCGGATCGGGAAACTGGGCACCTCCGCGGTCCGGTTCGCCTGGGCCGCGGCCGTCCTCGGCACCTCGATCGCACCGCAGCTGGCCGCCGGGGTCGCCGCGCTCGGCCACGAGGAGGCGGCCGACGCCTTCGAACGGCTGCGCGCCGCGCGCATCCTGAAGATCGGCACGTCCGACGGCTCCACCCTGGAGTTCGTCCACCCGCTCATCGCCACTGCCGTCTACCGGGCGATCCCCAGCGCGCTGCGCGTCGGGATGCACGGCGAGGCGGCGGCAGCCGTGATGGAGGCGGGACTGGGCCCGACGTCCGCCGCCCGGCACCTGCTGGAACTGCACCCAGAGGGTGACGAGGGGGTGGTGCAGCAACTGCGCGCCGCCGCCCGCGAATACCTGCGGGCCGGAGCGCCCGAGGCGGCGCAGCGCTGCCTCGCCCGCGCCCTGCGCGAACCCCCGCCCTACGGCGAGCGCGCGGCCGTGCTCTTCGAGCTGGGCTGCTCCTCGCTCCTCAACGAGCCCGCCAACACCGTCAACCACCTGCGGGCCGCCCTGGAGGAGCCGGAGCTCGAACCGGAGCTGCGCGAGGCCATCATCTACCGGCTCGCGCAGGCCTTGGGGCACACCGGCCGGATGGCGGAGGCCGCCCGTACCGTCGAGGCGGAGGCCAGCCGGGCCACCAACGCCCGCACCAAGCTGCGCATGCAGGCCGAGCAGTTCATGTGGAACGCCTTCCGGGCCGACGAACAGGACTCGCCCGCCCGCTCCCGGCGGCTGAACCGGCTGGCGGACCACCTCACCGGCCGCGGCCAGGCCGAGCGCTACATCCTGGGGCTGCGCGCGTGGGACGCGATGGTGCGCGGCGAACCGGCCGCCGTCGCCCTGCGCTACGCGGAGGAGGCCCTCGGCGACGGCCTCAGCTGGACCGACGAGAACTGGGGCTTCGAGGTACCGGTCCTCGTCGCCTTCACCTTCATGTACTGCGACCAGCCGGGCCGCGCCGAGGACCTGTTCAACAAGGGCATCGCGGAGCTGGAACGCAAGGGCTGGCGCGGCGCGCACCTGTCGTTCGGCTTCACCCTGCTCGGGTACATCCGCTACCGGCGCGGGCGGCTCGCCGAGGCCGAGGACCTGGTGCACGCCGGGCTGGGCATCGCCGACCGGGTGGGGACGGGAGTGCCCGCGCAGTGGTTCGCGATCGGCATCCTCATCGAGATCCTGCTCGCCCGCGGCCGCACCCACGAGGCACAGGAGCTCTCCGACACGTACAACTACGGCGAGGTGATCCCGAACGCGGTGGTCTACCCCGACTCCCAGACGGTCTACAGCGAACTGCTGCTGGCCCAGGGCATGCGGGGCGACGCCGAACGCCACCTCACGGCGGTCGGGCAGCGACTGGAGGCGCGCGGGATGCGCAATCCCGGCTGGTGCCCGTGGCAACTGCACCTCGCCCAGGCGGTTGCTCTCGTCGAGCCGGAACGGGCGGCGGACACCGTCCGGGAGGCCCTGCAGCGGGCCCGCCAGTTCGGCACCGCCTCGGCGATCGGCCAGGCGCTGCACGTGGCTGCCGAAGTGACCGGTGGGTCTGACAGTCTGCGGCTGCTGGCCGAGGCCGTCAGCCATCTGGAACGCTCACCCTCGGCGTTCGAACTGGCCCGCGCCCAGGTCGCGTACGGAGCCGCACTGCGCCGGGCGGGACTGCCGCTCGACGCCGCCGACCGGCTGCACGCCGGACTCGAGGGCGCGCTGCGCTGCAATTCCGACGCGCTCGCCGGCCGGGCCCGTGACGAGCTCGCGGCGGCGGGAATGCGCCCGCTGCAGCTGAACAGCGCCGGGACCGACACGCTGACCGGCCCCGAACGTACCGTGGCGGTACGGGTCGCGGCCGGCCGGTCCACCTCCGACGTCGCCGAGGAGATGGGCACCGGGGAACGCGAGGTGACGCGCATGCTGTCCGCCGTCTACCGCAAGGTCGGCACCGATCACGCGGGGCTGTCCAAGGCCCTGGAACAGACAGCGGACGGCTTCCAGCACTCCGCGCCGGGGCGATGAGCGAGGAGCGCGGCGGGTAGCCCGCGGCAAGGTCCGGAAGAGCCTCCCGGACCTTGCCGCGCGAGTACGCTGAGGTGGCATCGGGCGCGCGTGCGCCGAGCGCACCGGGTGCCGGGCGCACGCGGTGGTACCAGGAGGTGCACGGTGCCGGAGCACAGGGCCCGCCCAGGGCGCCCGTTGCTCGAACGCGATCCCGAACTGGACGCTGTCGACGAGGCGTTGCGCCGGCTCACCGGACTGCGCGCCGACGGCGGCGAGAGCCGCGACCGGCCGCACGGCGGCCTGCTGGCCTTCTCCGGCACCGCCGGACTCGGCAAGACCACGCTCCTCGCCGAGACACGGCGCCGCGCGGCGGACCGGGGCTGCGCGGTACTGTCCGCCCGTGGTGGCGACCAGGAGCAGCGGGTGGCCTTCCACGTGGCCCGCCAGCTCCTGCAGCCGCAACTCGCCGGGTCCGGCGAGAGCGAACTGCGCTCCACGCTCGGCGGCTGGTACGGCATCGTGGGGCCGGCCCTCGGCCTGTGCGTCGCCCCCGACGGCGCCGCACCCGACCCCCAGGGCCTGCGCGACGGCCTGGACTGGGTGCTCACCCACCTCGCCCAGCGGCGCGCCCCGGTGGTCCTCGTCCTGGACGACGCCCACTGGGCCGACCCCGAATCCCTCGGCTGGCTCGCCGCGTTCGCGCCACGCGCCGCGGACCTGTCCCTGCTGATCGTCGTCGCCTACCGGCCCGAGGAACTGCCGGAGCACGCCGAGTCCTTCCGCGGACTGAACGGCAGCGCCGGTCACCGGGCCCTGAACCTGGAACCGCTCACCACCGCCGCGACGGCCGACCTGGTGCGCGCGGCGGTCGGCGAGCACGCGGACGACGCGTTCTGCCACGAGTGCTGGACGGTCACGGCGGGCAACCCGTTCGAGGCCGTCGAGCTGACCGCCAAGATCCGCGACCGGGGCCTGCGCCCCGACGGGACCAGCGCGCACCTGCTTCGCGAACTGGCGGCCGCCGTGAAGGGCAGCGGGCTCACCACCGTGCTGGAACGGCTGGGCGTGCCCGCGGTCCGGCTGGCCTGGGCCGCCGCGGTGCTGGGGACGGAGATATCGCGGGACCTGGCCGCGGACATCGCGGGCCTCGGCGCCGCGCAGGCGGCGGAAGCCGCGGACCGGCTGCGCGACGCCCGGGTGCTGACCGGAGGCACGACCCTCGAGTTCGTCCACCCGCTGATCGCCACCGCCGTCTACCGGGCCATCCCCGACGCGGCGCGCGTCGCGCTGCACGGCCAGGCGGCCTGGTCGGTGGTCGAGGCCGGCCTGGGAGCGTCGGCCGCCGCCCGACACCTGCTGGAGACGCATCCCGAAGGCGACCCCTGGGTCGTGGGCCAACTGCGGACCGCCGCCCGCGAGACGCTGCGCGCGGGCGCCCCGGAAGCCGCCCGCGGCTACCTCGCGCGGGCCCTGCGCGAACCCCCGTCGCCCGGCGAGCGCGCGGCCGTCCTGTACGAACTGGGCTGCGCCTCCCTGCTGCTCGAACCCGCGACCACCGTCAACCACCTGCGGGCCGCCTTGGAGGAACCGGCCGGGGACCCCGCCCTGCGCGAGGGAATCCTCTTCCACCTCTCCCAGGCGCTCGCCCACAGCGACCGGCTCGACGAGGCCGCCGACACCGTCGGCGACGCGGCCCGGGCCGCCACCGACCCCCGCGTCCGGCTGCGCATGCAGGCCGAGCAGTTCATGTGGGACGCCTTCCGGGCCGACGAACCCGACTCGCCCGCCCGCTCCCGCCGGCTGGCGCGCCTCGCCGACCGGCTGACCGGCCGCGACCTCACCGAGCGGTACATCATCGGGCTGCGCGCCTGGGACGCCGTCCTGCGCGGCGAACCGTCCGGCACCGCACTGCGCCACGCGGGCCGGGCCCTGGACGGCGGGCTGCGCTGGGCCGAGGTGGACCGGGGCTTCGAGGTCCCGGTGCTGGTCGCCCTGGTCCACCTGTACGCGGACCGGCCCGGCCGGGCCGAGGAGCTGTTCGCCGAGGGGATCGCCGAGTTCGAGCGCCAGGGCTGGCGCGGCGCCCATCTGTCGTTCGGGTACGTGCTGCTCGGCTACGTCCGCTTCCGGCGCGGCCGGCTCTCCGAGGCCGAGGACTTCGCCCGCGCGGGACTGCGGCTCGCCGAGCGCGTCGGCCGCGGCACCCCCGTCCAGTGGTACTCCGTCGCGGTCCTCATCGAGGTGCTGCTCGCCCGCGGCCGGGTGGCGGAGGCGACGGAACTGGCCGCGGACCAGGACTTCCACGCCCCGTTCCCCAGCGCCGTCACCTTCCCCGACGCCCAGGGCGTCCACGGCGAGCTGCTGCTCGCCCGCGGCCTGGCGAAGGAGGCCGCCGCGGAACTGGCCGCCGTGGGCCGCCGGCTGAACCGGCGCGGCATGCGCAACCCCGCATGGTGCCCCTGGCAGTCGCACCTGGCGCTCGCGGAGGCGTCCGCCGCCCCGGAACGGGCCCGCGCCACCGCCCTGGAGGCCGTCACGCGTGCCCGGCAGTTCGGAGCCGCCTCGACGATCGGCCAGACCCTGCGGGTCGCCGCCGAGGTGTCCGGGGGAGCGGAGCGGATGAAGCTCCTGGAGGAGTCCGTCGACTGGCTGGAACGCTCCCCGGCCGGCTACCAGCTGGCCTGCTCGCTGGTCGCGCACGGCACGGCGCTGCGCCGGGCGGGGCGCCCCGCGGAGGCCGCCGAGCAGCTCTACCGGGGCCTGGAGGGCGCCCTGCAGTGCGGCGCCGACGAGCTGGCCTCCCGGGCCCGCGGCCAACTCACGGCGGCGGGACTGCGGCCCCTGCGCCTGCCCGCCCCCGGGACCGCCACCCTCACCGGGCGGGAACGGGCGGCCGCCGCCCGCGCGGCCGCCGGTTCGAAGCCGGCGGAGATCGCGGCGGCGCTCTCCACCGACGAGGCGACGGTCGGCCGGCTGCTCTCCGCCGTCTACCGCAAGCTCGGCACCGACCCCGGCGGCCTGCCGGGGGCGTGCCCGGCGGACCCGTCCGGCGGGCTGCCGGGAGCGGTCGCGGGAGAGGAATGAGGGCGGGGCGCCGGGAGGTCCGGCGACCGCGGCCCCCGGCGCCGCGCTGGGGGCCGCGGGCCACGTACGATGGCCGTATGTCGTTCCTCCGCCGCCGCACCGCAGCCACGCCCACCGGGCCGGACTTCGATGTCCTGGCCATGGACCCGGGGGACTGGCCCGGCATTCTCGGCGCCGGGCTGCTGCCCGGTCCCGACGGCAGTTGCCAGGGCATCTTCCTGCGCTACGACCTCTTCGGCGGCCGCGGTCCCGCCATGCTGATCGGCAATCTCCCCGAGGGCTCCCCGGCACGTGAGCTGGAGGACGGCCAGGTCCCCTTCGAGGTGGCGCAGCTGATGGTGGCCCTCGGCAACGAGGAGCCGGTGGAGGTCGTCAGCACCGAGGACACCCCCGCGATGCACGGCGACGGCCTGCTCATCGTCCGCCGGATCAAGGTCTCGGAAGCGCGGATCGCCTGCGCGCAGTTCGACCGCAGCGACGGCGTCCAGGTCACCATCGCCACCTGGGACCGCCCCATCACCGACGACCTGTACCAGCTGCTGAAGCCGCTGCCCGCGGAGATGTTCCAGCAGGGCTGACGGCACGCACACAGCACGCGAAGGGGCGCCGCCGGGATCCGGCGGCGCCCCTCGCACGTCCCGTGGGAGTACCGCTCAGCGCGGGGCGCCCACCTGGGACGGCAGGACGGTGACGTCCTCCGCCTTCACGTACTCCACCCGGTGGCCGAACTGGATCTCGTAGTAGACCTGCTTGCCGCGCACGACCTGGTGCGAGGCCGGGTCGAAGGTCGTCGAGTAGTAGTACTCGCCCTGGACCCGGTTGCCGATCGCGTACTCCTGGCCCGCCAGGAGCTTGTAGGGCAGTGGCACGATCGCCTGGACGGGAACGCCCGCCGGGAACGCCGCGGCCTCGGGATAGGCGCGCCCGTAGACCGGGATGTCGGCCAGACCCGCCTTCGGGGTGACGGTGAAGCCCCAGGCGTTGACGGCGGTCGGCTGCGACCGCGGGTTGCTGAACCAGGCCTTCTGCCCGAGGTACCAGACCGCGGTCCAGTCGCCCTGGCGCTCGGCGACGGCGTACTGCTGACCGGTCGAGGCGCGGGCCCCGACGTCGTTGACGCCCGTGGTGGAGTCACCCGTGGGATGCAGGCCGATGTCCTTCACCAGCGGCGCGTCCTCGCTCGGCGCGGTGTGCAGCCGCACCGCCTCGGAGCCGAGGGACGGGCAGGTGTCGCCCGCCGTGACACAGCCGGTGTACAGCGGCCGGTTCCTGTCGTAGTCCGGCCGGATGGTGACGAGACCGCCGGCCGGGCCCGCCGTGGCGTGCAGCGGTGCGCCCATCAGCTGGAAGTAGTGCGCCCAGTCCCAGTACGGCCCGGGGTCGGTGTGCATCCCGCCGATGTACGCGCCGGTCGGTCCCGGCACGTTGTCGTGGCCCAGGATGTGCTGGCGGTTGAGCGGGATGCCGTACTTCTTCGCCAGGTGGGCGACCAGCCGCGCGGACGTGCGGTACATCGACTCCGTGTACCAGGTGCCCGGCTCGGTGAGGAAGCCCTCGTGCTCGATGCCGATCGACTTGGCGTTGATGTACCAGTTGCCCGCGTGCCAGCCGACGTCCTTGGTGTTGAGGTGCTGGGCGATGTGGCCGTCCGCCGAGCGCACCGTGTAGTGCCAGGCCAGGTACGTCGGGTCCTGCACCAGTTTCAGCGCGGTGTCCCAGCTGCCCTCGGTGTCGTGGATGACGATGGTGTCGATCTTCTGGGTGGCGGGCCGGTCGGCGAGGTCGTGGTTGCCGTAGTCCCCGGGAGCCGTCTCCTGGTAGGGCGCGGGCAGCCACTCGCAGCCCACCGTGCGCGGGCACTCCGTCCCGCTGTCGTCCAGGTGCTTCAGCCCCAGGGCCGCCGTCCGCGCGGCGGCCGGGACGAGCCCGGGAGCCGCCGCCAGGATGACGTTCTGCCCGTCGTCGGTCGTGCGGGTCTGGCCCTGCCGCAGCACGTCGTAGACGTCATCGGCGAACGCGGCGGCGGTGGCCGAGTCGTCGGCGCCGGAGAAGCGCGCGACGGCGCCGTACCAGTCCGCGGGGTCGGAACTCAGCGGCTGCCCCAGGGACTTCTGGGTGTCAGCGATCAGCGCCGCGCCGCCGGCGACGTTGGCCGCCGCGTCCTGGCGCAGCTCCTGGGACGGCAGCCCGGTCAGCCCGGCGGCCCGCTCCAGCGTGGTCAGGGTGGCGGGCAGCTTCGACAGGTCGGCGTCGGGAACGGCGTGCGCGGTAGTGGTCAGCGGCCGGGAGTCGTCACCGCGGGGATCGTTCCCGCCGTCGCCCCCGCGCGGGAAGGCGGCGAGCGCCGTTCGGGCGTCCGTGAGGTGCATCGGGCCGTATCCCGCGGTGACGCTGGGCAGCCCCTGGTGGGTGTCCCAGCGTGACTCCAGGTAGGACACGCCCAGCAGGACACTCGCCGGCACCCGGTAGCGCTGGGCCGCGTCGCTGAACGCCTGCTGCAGCGAGGTGGTGGCGGGCGGGGCGGCGTTCGCGGATGCGGCCGTGGAGAGCACGGGCAGCAGCGCCGCGGCGGCCGCCGCGGCGGTCACCGTACGCAGGGTGCTCCGTCGGTGTCTCGCTGGTCGGGCGGCGGACTCTCGCAAAGCGGCCTCCTTGAAGCGGTGCTGGGGCGTACGGCTCCACAGAGGTATCGGCTTCCGGACGATCCGTCAACAGGGCCTGAACGGGAGCTGTTTGCGCACGTCAAAAGCCCGTGCCGGGGGTTTCCCCGGCACGGGCGCGCTGGCCTGCCCCGCGTCAGTGGTCTGGACCGGTGACGTGGTGGGCGGCGGCGGTGAGAACCCGCGTGAAGCGGGGGCGGGACGGATGCCCGCGGGCTCAGCGCGTGCCGACGGCGGCACGCACCGCCCGCCGGGCCAGGCCGCAGTCGTCGTGCAGCCGGCGCAGCAGCAGCCGCTGCTCCTCGCCCGCTCCGGCCATGGTCTGCGTGGGCGGGGTCGTGCTGCGCATGGTGCGCTGCACGGCGGTCTCGTACGTGCGGATCTCCCGGGTCAGGACGAGCATCAGGTTGACCAGGAAGGCGTCCCGGGAGGCCGGGCCCTGGTTCTGGGCGAGCTGGCTGATCTGGCGGCGCGCCACCGGGTCGTTGCCGAGCACGGACCACAGCACCGCGAGGTCGTACCCCGGGAGGTACCAGCCGGCGTGCTCCCAGTCGACCAGCGCCGGGCCGGCCGGGGAGAGCAGCACGTTGGAGAGCATGGCGTCGCCGTGACAGAACTGGCCCTGCACATGGGCGAGCCCGTGCAGGAGCTTCTGCAGGTCACCCATGTCCCGGTCGGTGAGCAGCCCCAGCTCGTGGTAGCGCGAGATCCGAGCCGGGTAGTCGATCGGCGCGTCGAACACACCGGCCGGCGGCCGCCACAGGTTGACCCGGCTGAAGGCGCCGATGACCGCACGGACATCGGACCGGGGGAAGGTCTCGGTCGGATGGCGGTGCGCCGACACAACGCGTCCGGGCATGCGCTCCAGGACCAGCACGCAGCTCTCCGGGTCCGCGGCGATCAGCCGCGGGACCCGGGCCGGTGGCCGGTGGCGGACGAACGCCCGGTAGGCCGCTATTTCGTGCTGGAACCGCTCGACCCACGCGGGGGACTGGTCCAGCAGGCACTTGGCGACCGCGGGACTGCGTCCCGACGTACCGACGAGCAGGGCGGTGCGCCCGCTGCGGCGCAGCATCTGGACGGGGCTGAACTCGGGGCATATCCGCTGGACCGCGGTGATGGCGGTCCGCAGCTGTGCGCCCTGGGGGCCGGTCAAGTCGAGTCTCCCGCTGAGCGGATGGGAGGTACCCGTCGGGAGGCCCCGCCGAGCGGCGGTGAGCGGCGGACGGGAGCGCATGGAGGAGTCCGTACCAGCGGGGAGCGACAACCGGGGCGGAGCGGACACGGAGGACGATGCTGAATACATGAGGGGGAAACAGATCCCTTCGTGTGCCTGCGAGCTCATGACAGTGGTGCGGTACTTCGTCGATGCGGTCAGGCCGTCGGCGGTTGCCGCGTCGCGGAGTCGCGACGTTGTGGTCGGTGGCGTGGCCGGCGCGTGGACGGTACGGAACCTGGTCGGCGTCCGGACCCGCACCCTGGGGAATGCGGGTTCGATCCGGTGGCCCGTTCCGTCCACGCGCCGTACGCCCCTCCCTGGGGCGGCCGTTCCCCTCGGCGGGAGCGCTTCTGCGCGACTCACGGACGACTCGAACGACCTTCCGGGAGCCGGCTGATGCCGGGCCGGGTTGGCGCTTTCCTACATCACACCCTGGCGCGGGTGGCAGACCATCTGGCGCACCCTGGCGAAGCGTGGCGAATACTCGCGGGGCCTTTGTCGGGCGATTAGTGTCAACGGTGCCGAGGAACCTGGGGGCTTGACGTGAGCAAAGAAGCCAACACCCGACTTGCGGACCTGTTCGGCCTCACCGGCTGGTCCAAGGGCGAACTCGCACGGTTGGTCAACCGGCAGGCGGCGGCCATGGGCCATCCGCAGCTGGCGACCGACACCTCGCGGGTGCGCCGTTGGATCGAGACCGGTGAGTCGCCGCGCGAACCCGTTCCGAAGGTACTGGCGGCTCTGTTCACCGAGCGGCTCGGCCGTGTCGTGACCATCGAGGATCTCGGGTTCGACCGGCACCGGCGCGCGGGGAAGAAGCAGACCGGAGACGGTCTGCCGTGGCCACCGGAGAGAACAGCCGCGGTCCTCACCGAATTCACGGGAATGGACCTCATGCTCAACCGACGCGGTCTGGTGGGCGCGGGCGCAGCGCTCACCGCTGGCTCAGCACTCAGCAGCGCCATGTACGACTGGCTGCACACCGACCCGGCCCTGGTGGCCGACGCACCGGTCATCAATGATCCACTCCACGCCGAACCCGCAGCGTACGACCGGTACGAGGCGGCTCCGGTCGGTTCCCAGGAGATCGAGGCTCTCGAGCGCTCGGTCGAGGTGTTCCGTGCCTGGGACGCGGCCCGCGGCGGCGGGCTGCAGCGCAAGGCTGTGGTCGGTCAGCTCAACGAGGTGGGCGGCATGCTCGCCTACCACCACCAGGACCATCTGCAGCGCAGGCTGTGGGGCGTGGCCGCCAATCTGGCGGTGCTCGCGGGGTGGATGTCGCACGACGTGGGCCTGGAGCCCACGGCGCAGAAGTACTTCGTGATCGCCGCGCACGCGGCGCGGGAGGGAGGAGACCGGCCGCGGGCCGGCGAGGCACTGTCCCGGGCGGCCCGGCAGATGGTCCACATCGGCCGGCCGGACGACGCGCTCGACCTGATGAAGCTGGCGAAGTCGGGTTCGGGCGAGCAGGCCCTGCCGCGCACCCGCGCCATGCTGCAGACCATCGAGGCGTGGGCCCAGGCGTCGATGGGGCGCGGCCAGGCGATGCGGCGGACGCTGGGGGAGGCCGAGGACCTGTTCTCCTCGGACAAGGGCGACGTGCCGCCGCCGAGTTGGATGCAGATGTTCGACGAGGCGGACCTGCACGGGATGCAGGCGCTGGCGTACCGCACGCTGGCCGAGCACGACCCGTCCGCCGCGGCCCAGGCGCAGATGCACGCCAAGCACGCGCTGGAGCTGCGGGTGACGGGCCGGGACCGGTCGAAGATCTTCGACTACATCTCGCTGGCGTCGGCCTGCTTCCTCGGCAACGACCCGGAACAGGCCGACCGTTACGCGCGGATGGCGCTGCTGACGATCGGCAGTACGTCCTCGCACCGGACCTGGGACCGGCTGCGGGAGATGTACCGGCTCACCGCGCGGTACGCGGACTACACGACGATCCAGGACCTGAGAACGGAGTTGGAGGCGGTGATGCCTCCGCTTCCGAAGAACAGGGGCAGCCGCCAGATCTGACGACACCTACAGGTTCCTTCTGCCACGGGCCCGGCAGGTCGACGCCGACCGGGTCTAGACGATCCTCGCGACGAGCACGCAGGCATCGTCCTCGCGCTCGGGGGCACCGAACTCCTCGACGACCAGCCGTACGCAGTCCTGTGCGGTGCGGGCCCGGGCGAACAGCGGTGCCATCGCGAGCAGCCGTCGCGCGCCGTCCGTGGGCTCCGTCGCGGCCGGGAACGACGTCCGGCGGGGCACGAGTCCGTCGGTGTGCAGTACCAGCAGGTCGCCAGGGTTGAGGGGCTCGGCGGCCTGGGTGTACCGCGCGTCGGAGGTCGCCCCGAGGAGCACTCCCTCGGGTGGGTCCAGGGCGCGTCCTGTCCCGTCCCGGAAGAGCAGCGGGGCGGGATGGCCGGCCTGGGCCCAGCTCAGGATGCTGTCGGCGGGGTTGTAGCGGCAGCACAGCGCGCTGCCGAGGGTGGGCTGGGCCGAGGTGTCCAGCAGGTGGTTCAGCCTGCCCAGCAACGGTCCGGGCTCCAGCCCGGCGACCGCCATGCCGCGCAGCGCGCCGAGCATCATCGCCATGCCGGAGGTGGCGTTCACGCCGTGTCCGGTGAGATCGCCGACGGTCAGCAGTGTCGCGCCGTCGGAGAGCTGCAGTGCGTCGTACCAGTCGCCGCCGATCAGGGCGCTGGTACCGGAAGGGAGGTAGTGGGCGGCGAGGTCCACGGTGGCCGGACCGCCGCCCTGCGGGAACCGCAGGGAGCCGCGCCACGGCGGGAGCACGGCTTCCTGCAGTTCAACCGCCAGCCGGTGCTCCGACCGCGCGAGCTGCCGCTGGCGCTGGAGAGAGTCACGGGTCTCTCTCAGCGTCAGCTGGCTGCGGCGCAGTGCGCTGACGTCCCGCAGTACGGCCCACATCGAAGCGGTGCCGCCGTCAGCGTCGAGCACGGGCTCGCCCACCATGTGCAGGGTCCGGGTGGAACCGTCGGAGCGCACGATGCGGAACTCGCCGTCGATGGGCCGGCCGTCGACCAGGCAGCCGGTCACCATCGAGGTGAGGGTCTGCTGGTCCTCCTCGACGAGCCAGGAGGGCAGCTCGTCCAGCGTCAGCGGGCCGTCGGCCGGGTCGCGGCCGAAGATGCGGTACAGCTCGTCGGACCATTGGGCCTTGTCCGTCAGCAGGTCCCATTCGGCGCTGCCGGCCCGGCCGGGAGCGTGATTCGGGACACGGTCCGGCACGGGCTCGGACGGAACGTACGATCCGGCGAAGTCGCGCGGGACGAAGGGGCCAGCGGTGTCGAGGTCGTCCGCCAGACCCTCGCGGAGCTGTCCCAGATGCTCGCCCAGATCGTCGAGCTGGTGCACCGCGAGATCGCACAGGGCGCGCTCCCAGCGGACCTGGGGGTCGCCGTCCGGGGCGGCCGCCTCGCGGCGGACCGCGTCGACCTCGCTGCGCAGCCGGCGGGCCTGGGAGATGAGCGCGTCCACCGTGCCGGGGTCAGTCGACGGTGCGGCGGAGTGATCCGCGTGCAGGTGAGACGGCATGACGCTCTCCGAGAGTGACTCCGATACCGGATACCGGTCCGAGCGGCCAGGACGGACGGAAGGGCCGGTAACGACTGTGGCACACGGCGTGATGACCCGTAAGGGTTTCGGCAATACCCGATCCGGTGGTGCTTGCGGCATATGCCAATAGCCTTCCGGAACGTCTGGCGGCCCGGAGCGACACGGGCGGCGAAACCTCGGTAGGCTGCGGCCCGCCCCGGCCCCACACATTCCCGTCCCCCGCCAGGCTTGAAACGCCCGGTGGCCGGTAAGGATGCCGGGCACCCGCAGCGGAAATCCCGTTGCCTTGGAACCCCCCGCACCGGATGCTGACCTCATGTTCGACCCAGACATAGCGCCCAGTGGAACCCTTCTCGGCCTCCTCCAGCGAGGACGCGGAGACGGGACCCTGCATGCCCTGGCGGCGCAGCGGGCAGATGCCCTCGCCGCTCTGGAGCAGTGCGTCCTGCGTGACCCCCGCCTCGACTGGCGGGTGGAATCGCGCTCCCTCTATTACGCGCGGCTGTACTCCGAACTGGAAGCCGGGCTCGACGGGATCGAACAGCACCTCTTCCATCCGGACGACCTCCTGGCGCCCGACGAGCACCGCTGCGGTCTCGCGCTGTCCGTCCTCGGCCACCTCGCCGGCTACGGGCGCGGTGACGCCCTGCGCCTGCTGCGGCGCTACGCGGCCACGGGCGGCAACTGGGAGTGGGCCCTGGACGAGCTGGCCGTCCGCGACGACGAACAGGGACTGCGCGGCCTCGGGCCCACCCTGCTCGCCCGTTTCCCGGAGACCGCCGCGGGCGATACCGAGCTGGCCGCGGCCGTGCGCGAGGCGTACGAGCCCAGGCCGTGGCAGTTGTGGGCCGAGGACTCCCGGCACCCCGCGACCGCCGCCCGGGTCCGCAAAGCACTGGAAGAGGTGTCGTTCGGCCGCTGGCAGCGCCAGCTGCGCCCGACGGGACCGACCCCCGGGTGGAGCGTCCGCGCCGTCCTCGAATGGGCCGACCAGGGCCTGGGCCAGTACCCGGCCGTCGACCGCGATCAGCCCGCGGCCCGCTGCCTGGCCGCAGTCGCAGGGCCCGAGGACCGCCCCGAGCTCGTCGCCGCCGCCCAGGACGGCCCGCCCGCCGCCCGCGCCGCCGCTCTGCGGCACCTCGCGGACCGGCAGGACCCGCAGGCCCTCGACCTCATCGAGGCCGCCGCCGCCGGTCCCGTCGACCTCGTCGTCAGAGCCGCCCTCGAATCCTTCGAGCGGATGCGCAGCACCGACGCCATGGACCGGGCCCGCTCCTGGTCGGAGCGCGAGGACGCGCTCGGCATCTCCGCCGCCCGCATGCTCGCCTGCCGCGGCGGCGACGAGGACGCCGGCCGGGTGCTGGCCGGCCTGCGCCGACTCGTCCAGGGCGACGGCGCCGACGCCGAGGGCCTCGCCGTCCTCATCGAGGGCGCCGGCCGGCTCACCATCGGCCGCGCGGCACCCGTGCTGCGCCACGTCTACCGCGAGACGTCCTCCTCCCAGCTGCGCGGCTTCGCCGCCCAGGCCCTGGCCGACACCGACCCCGGCTTCGCCGCCGGCTTCGCGGTGGAGTGCCTGTGGGACTGCGAGGAGACGACGCGCGAACTCGCCGCGCACCAGGCCGCCACCGGCGACGTACGGGTCCTGGCCCAGTTGCGCCGGATGGCCGCCGATCCGGCCGAGGAGGCCGAGGTGCAGACCGCCGTACGCGGCCGCCTCAGCTCGGGAGAGCCCGCCCGCTAGATACGCCCCGGCTTCGTCCGCGACGGCCCCCGTCCACCCGGCGGGGGCCTCGGCGGTCCGGCCGCCCGAAGGGTCATCACGCGTTCCACGGCGGTACAGATCGACGTGGCCCTGACAACGCTCGGCGCGGCGACAACGTGGGTATGCGAGTCGCGATCGTCACCGAGTCCTTCCCGCCCGACCTCAACGGAGTCGCGCACTGCGCGCTGCGCACCGCGGAACACCTCGCCAGGCGCGGGCACGAGCCGCTGGTCGTCGCACCGGCCGTGCCGAACGGCCCACCACCCGGCGACGACCCCTGCCCCGTCATCCGCGTCCCGTCCCTGCCACTGCCCGGCTACCCCCAGGTGCGCGTGGCCCTTCCGGGCCGCCGGACGGCCGCGGCCATCGCCGCGCACCGCCCCGACCTGGTCCACCTCGCCAGCCCGTTCGTCCTCGGGGTGCGGGGCATGGCGGCCGCCGGGCGGCTGCGGGTCCCGGCCGTCGCCGTCTACCAGACCGACCTGGCGGGCTACGCCCGCTCCTACCTGCCCGTCGGCGAGGCCGCCGCCTGGCGGCGCATCCGCGCCGTGCACGCGGCCGCCGCCCGCACCCTTGCACCGTCCACCGCCTCCGTCCGGGAACTGGAACGGCAGGGCGTCCCCCGGGTGCACCTGTGGCCGCGCGGGGTCGACCCGGTGCGCTTCCGGCCGGAGCACCGCGACCTCGAACTGCGCCGCACGCTCGCCCCGCGCAGTGAGCTGATCGTCGGCTACGTGGGCCGGCTCGCCCCGGAGAAGCAGGTCGGCCTGCTCGCCGGGGTCTGCGCGCTGCCCGGCGTGCGGGTGGTCGTCGTCGGCGACGGCCCCAGCGCCCCGGGACTGCGGGCGGCGCTGCCGGGCGCGGTCTTCCTCGGTCCCCGGACCGGTCACGACCTGGCCCGGATCTTCGCCTCGTTCGACGTCTTCGCGCACACCGGGCCCTTCGAGACGTTCTGCCAGACCGTCCAGGAGGCGATGGCGAGCGGGGTGCCGGTGATCGCTCCCGCGGCCGGCGGTCCGCTCGACCTCGTCGCCCACGGACGCACCGGCCTGCTGGTGCCGCCCGGTGACGCCGACGCGCTGTGCGGCGCGGTACGGCTCCTGCAGCGCGCCCCGGCGCTGCGCGCGCGGTACGGGACGGCCGGCCGTGCCGAAGTCGCCGCGCGGACCTGGGAGGCGGTCGGTGACCAACTGCTGGACCACTACGCGCAGGTGCTCGGCGCCCGGACAGCGGTCGCGGCATGAGCCGGCCGCTGCGGATCGTCCGCCTCGCGAACTTCGTCACCCCCGTCTCCGGAGGGCTGCGCACCGCGCTGCGGCACCTGGGCGAGGGCTATCTCGCGGCCGGCCACGAGCCGGTCCTCGTCATCCCCGGGGCGATGTCCCCCGGACACCCGGCCATCCGCGCGGAAACCACCACCCAGGGGAGGGTCATCACCCTTCCCGGCACCCTCGTCCCCGGCACCGGCGGCTACCAGGTGCTCGCCCGCCGGGCCCCGGTCGAGACGCTGCTCGACGCGCTGGCACCGGACCGGCTGGAGGTCTCGGACCGCACGACGCTGCGCTGGACGGGGGAGTGGGCCCGCAGGAACCGGATCCCGGCCGTCATGGTCTCCCACGAGAGCGCCGACGCCGTACTCCGCACCTGGGGGATGCCGTCCGGCGCCGCCCGGTCCGCCGCCGACCGGCTCAACCGCCGTACCGCCTGGGCCTACTCGCGGGTCGTGTGCACGACCCCGTGGGCGGCCGCCGAGTTCGAACGACTCGGGGCGCGCAACGTCGTACGGGCCCCGCTCGGGGTGGACCTCGAACGGTTCCGCCCGGAGCTCCGCGACGGCACGCTCCGGGCGCGGTACGCGGGCGGCGCCGCGGTGCTGCTCGTGATGTGCTCGCGGCTGTCGGCCGAGAAGCGGCCCGGCCGCGCGCTGGACGCCCTCGCGGAACTCCGCCGGCGCGGCGTCGCGGCGGCGCTCGTCGTGGCCGGGGAGGGCCCGCTGCGCGGCCGCCTGGAGGCGCGGGCCCGCGCCGCCGGACTCCCGGTGACCTTCCTCGGCCACGTCGCCGACCGCGGCCGACTGGCCGCTCTGCAGGCCTGCGCCGACATCGTCCTCGCCCCGGGTCCCGCCGAGACCTTCGGGCTGGCCGCCCTGGAAGCGCTCGCCTGCGGCACGCCCGTCGTCGCCAGCGCCCTGTCCGCGCTCCCCGACCTGATCGGCCCGGCGGGCGCCGGCGCCACCGACGGTCCCGCGTTCGCCGCCGCCGTGCAGCATCTCCTCGCCCGCCCCGAGTCCGCCCGCCGCGCCGCCGCCCGCCGCCAGGCCGAGCGGTACGGCTGGCCCGCCGCCGTCGCCGCCTTTCTCGCCGTTCACGAGGCCCCGCACGTCCACCCGGCAGCGGCCACGCCATGACGGCGACCGCCCGGGGCGCGTCGTGAACCGGGCCACCCCGCCCCGGACGCGACCACGGGCGGCCGAACCCGCGCCCGCGCCCGCGCACGGGGCGTGACGCGACGGGCGACTCCGGCCGGACGCGGTTATCGGCGCCCGTGCGCCGACCCGGAACCCCGCACCGGGAGGAACCGTACGGGCGTGCCCGGGACGGCCTGCGCCGCCGCGGCGAGGCGCGGCTCGGGCACCACGCCGATGACGGGATAGCCGCCGGTGACGGGGTGGTCGGCCAGGAAGACGACGGGGCGGCCGTCGGGCGGCACCTGGACGGCGCCCAGCACCATGCCCTCGCTGGGCAGTTCGCCGTCGACCGCCCGCCGCAGCGCGGGGCCCTCGGTGCGCAGTCCGATGCGGTTGGAGGCGGCGGAGACGGTGTACGCGCCGGCCGCCAGCAGCCGCGGCGCGTCCTCGGCGAACCAGTCGTCGCGCGGGCCGAGCAGGACGGGCAGGAGGAGTTCGGCCGGCGGAGCGGGCCAGGGCATCGTGTCGGCGTCGGAGGACCGGCCGGGGGCCGAACCCAGCGGGAGCGTGTCGTGCTCCGCGAGCGGCGCCGGGCCGAGCCCCGAGAGCAGGTCCGTGGAGCGGCTGCCGAGCACCGGCTCGACGTCGATGCCGCCCGCGAGCGCCAGATAGCAGCGCAGTCCGCCCTCGGCCGCGCCGAGTTCCAGGACGGCGCCGGCCGGCACGCGGACCGCGGCGCCCCAGGCGGCGGGGGCGCCGTCGATCCGGACGGCGCACGGCGCGCCGGTGACGGCCGCGACGACGGCGCGGTCCGCCCGCACCGCGCAGCCGTTGACGGTGGTCTCCAGGGTCGCGGCCCCGTCCGGGTTGCCGACCAACCGGTTGGCCCGGCGGTGCGCGGGCGGGTCGAGCGCGCCGGAGCGCGGCACCCCGAGATGGGCGTGGCCCGGCCGCCCGAGGTCCTGCACGGTCGTCAGCGCGCCCGCCCGCACCACCCGCACCAGGGCCCGCGTCATCGTGCCTCCCGCGCGAAGCGCACCCGGGTGCCGGGGGTCAGCAGCGCCGCCGGTTCCCGCCGCGGGTCCCACAGGACGGCGTCGGTGGTGCCGATCAGCTGCCAGCCGCCGGGCGAGGAGCGCGGGTAGACGCCCGCGTACGGTCCCGCCAGCGCCAGCGAACCGGCGGGCACCGCGGTACGGGGGGTGGCCCGGCGCGGGAGGTGCCGGTGCGGGGGGAGCCCGGTCAAGTAGCCGAAACCGGGAGCGAAGCCGCAGAACGCCACCCGGAAGACGAGGCCCCCGACGATGTCCGGGACCTCCCCGGGCCGCACGCCCCACCGTTCGGCGACCTCCACCAGATCGGGCCCGTCGTAGCGCACCGCGATCTCCGTCTCCGCTCCCGCTCCCGGCGTGAGCGGCGGGACGGTCCAGGCGGACATCTCCCCGGCCAGCGCGCGGGGGTCGTCCAGGCCGTCCAGCAGGATCGTCCGGGCGGCCGGGACGATCTCGCACACCGGGGGCAGCGTCCCGGCCGCGCGGCGGCGCAGCAGTTCGGCGTGGAACGCTCCGACCTCGCCGTCCGCGTCCAGCTCCACGAGCAGCGCGCGTTCCCCCACCGGGAGTGCCCTCACGCGAAGGGCCGCAACGCGACGCCCGCGTCCTGCAGTTCGCGCCGCACACGCCGTGCGAGGTCGGCCGCGCCGGGTGTGTCGCCGTGCAGGCACAGCGACCGCGCGCCGGCGGCGATCCGCCGGCCGCCGCCCGCGACGACCTGCCCGTCGCGGGCGACCGCCAGGGCCTGCGCGACGACGGCGTCGCCGTCCTGGAGCACCGCGCCCGCCTCGCCGCGCGGCACGAGCGTGCCGCGCTCGGTGTAGGCCCGGTCGGCGAACGCCTCGGCGACCGCCGGCAGCCCGGCCTTCTCCGCCGCGGCCAGCAGTTCGGATCCCGGCAGCCCCAGCACCGGCAGACCGCCGTCCGGCCCTCCCGCCAGCACGACGCCCGCCACCACGGCGGCGGCCTGCGCCGCGTCGTCCACCGTCCGGTTGTAGAGCGCGCCGTGCGGCTTGACGTACGCGACCCGGGAGCCGGCCGCCCGGGCGAAGACGTCCAGGGCGCCGATCTGGTAGGCGACTTCGGCGGCCAGCTCCTCGGGCGGCACGTCCATGGCGCGCCGTCCGAAGCCGGCCAGGTCCCGGTAGGAGACCTGCGCGCCGATCCGCACGCCGCGCTCTGCCGCGAGCGCGCAGACCCGCCGCATCGTGACCGGATCGCCCGCGTGGAAGCCGCACGCGACATTGGCGCTGGTGACGACGGAGAGCAGCGCGTCGTCGTCGGTGAGGGTCCACCGTCCGAAGCCCTCGCCGAGATCCGCGTTGAGATCGATGACCATGCCCGCCATGGTGCTGCATCGAGAACGACTCTGCTACGGGTGACTTGTGGCCGGGCGGGTGATCCGTGCCGTTTCGTTCGATGTCGGTGGCACCGCCTAATGTGTGCGTCGTGACCGTAACCACCCCGTACCCGACGACGGGCGCGCCCCGCCCCGCTCCGGGCCCGGCCGCCGACGAGGGCCTGGCCCGCCGCCTCAAGGCGCTCGCGTGCACCGCGCCGCTGCACGACCTGGACGTGCGCAAGGCGAACCTGGCCGGCGAGTACTCGGTGTACGCGATGGCGGAGGTGGCGCTGTCCGCCATCGACATGGTCACCCTCCACATGGACTTCGACACCGGCGCCGACCCGGAGCAGATAGTGACCAGGCTGCTGCCCCGGGTCGCCGCCCAGGCACCGCGCCGGCCCGTCGAGGAGCACGAGCGGGTGGCCCGCTGGGTCCTGGAGAACCTGATCAACGTCGGCAGCGTGGACCGCGGCTTCCGCGCGGTCTACGGCACCTTCGGCGCCGACGGCGCGTACGTCCGCCGCGACTACGACTTCAAGCTGATCGAAGAGGTCCCGGGTCCCGGCGGCAGTGTGTATCTGCGCGCCACCGACGAAGCGGTCAACGTCCTGGTCGGCGCGCTCGACACGGACGTCACCAGCGCCCAGATCGCCGCCGAGGTCAAGCTGGAGGTGCTGATCAGCCGCGGGCGGCTGGCGGACGCCCAGCTCGCCGCCGAGCAGGCCCGCTACCGCACCGTGCAGTACGCGGAGACGCTGCGCCGCGCCCTGGAGGCGACCCGGCGCAACGTCCGGGCGGTCGACTGGCTGCGCGCCGTCCCGGACATGATCGCCGAAGCGCTCGACCACGTCGCCGACCGGTACCGGCACGAGAACGCGATCCTCACCAACATCCGCAAGGCGCGGGACGAGGCGGAGGACCCCGAGCACAAGCGGCGGGCCGCCGAGCTCGTCGACATCGTCAAGGACTGCATCCGCCGCCACACCCAGCTGCAGTCGCGGCTGCTGGAGGCCGGGCCGCTGTTCCGCGCGGAGCAGGACCGGCAGGCGTTCGCCTCGGCGCCCGCCCGTGCGGGACTCGACCTGTACGGGCAACTGGTCTCGCCCATCCTGCCGCTTCCCGTCGAGCAGGCCTCCCGGGTCACCGACGCCTTCTTCGCCCGCGGCGCGGGCCTGCGCACCCCGCCCGCCGTGCGGGTCTGCGACCTGGTGGACATCCTGCTCACCCCGCCCATCGAACGGGAGCACCTGGGCGCGGCGATGCCGGAACCGGACCTGGTGGCCACCCCCGCCGACAGCCGCTTCAGCGAGGAGCAGCTGGAGAGCGCGCTGGAACTGCTGGACCTGCCGGACGACGCGCCGCGCCGGCTGTCCGGGCTGCTCGCCGACGCCCGCCGCCGCGACCCCGAACTGCCCTACCTCGTGGCCCTGCTGGCGGTGCACGCCGCCAGCCCGCCGGTCGGCACCGCCTACCGGCAGGGCGAGCCGCGGCTGCTCTTCTCCGTCGACGACGGCGAGGAGCTGACGGATCCCGAGTTCGGCGGCGCCGACCTGATCGTCGGCACCGCCCGGCTCGACACGGCCGGTATGGCCGCGGCCCGTTCGGAGATCGCATGACGGCCGACACCCCCACCAGACCGCTCGGCGCCCCCGAGCCGCCATCCGCCGTCCGCCCCGAGGAGATCCACCCGTGACCGAGTACCGCGACGCCGAGACCGCGCAGCCGGCCGCCTACGGCGATGCCGTGCCGGCCGTGCGCCCCGGCGCCCCGTCGCCCGTCACCGCGGCCGACGCGGCGGACGCCGCCCGGCTGGTCTCCTACGGGCTGCAGCCCAAGCTGCTGCCCGCCCGGGACGCGGAGTACGCGGAACTGATCCGCAGACACCGCGAGGAGCCCGCCTTCGCCCGCCTCGCGGACGCGGTGGCCGCCGGGCTCGGCCTGATCGTCCTGGAGGTGTCGCCGCGCGCCGGGATGGCCGTGGCGGCCGCCGAGGACTCGGTGTTCGCGGTCCGGATGGGCGAGTACTCGCGGCGGGCCGCCTCCGACGCCGCCGACCGCTTCCTGCACGGCCTGGCGCACCTGGCCACCGCCACCATGGCGTTCCCCCGCCCCGAGGACCTCGCGGACGACGGCTACATCGGCCGGATCACCGTCAACGGCGTCGACGGGTTCGTCCGCCAGGCGTGCCGCCGGCTGGAGGAGCGCGCCGCGGAGCAGGGTGAGAACACCGACCCGGCCAGCGACGCGCCCGGCCTGGAAGCGGCCTGGCGGGTCTGGACGCGCCGCAGCTCCACCGGCGCCACCAAGGACGCCCGGCGGCTGTCCGGGTCCACCACCGGCATCGTCGGCAAGGCGGTCGCCTTCCTCGTCGACTCCGGCTTCCTGCAGCGCACCGGGGACGAGGCGGGCGGCACGTTCCGCACCACCGCCCGGTACCAGCTGCAGGTCCGGGACATGGCGGGCAGCGCCGCCATGGCCGAACTCCTGGAGCTGGGCGTGGTGCCGGTGAGCGACGGTTCGGCGACCCTGCTGCCGCCCGACGACACGGGGGAGCTGGACCTCGTCGCCGAGGCCGGCCTGCCCTTCCACGAGAGCGGCGGCCACGAGACCGGCAGCCACCGGAGCCGCGGCCGCGAGAGCCGGCACAGCCCGGAAGACCTGCACAGCCACTCCTGAGCCGCCCCCACCCGCGCGCCCGTCCGCGCAGATAACGAGAGTCCGCCGCCATGTACGAGCTGTCCCGGCTCCGCCTGTACTCCATCGGCCCCGCCGGTGCCCGGTACGCAGACACCGTCCTGGACCTGCGGGGGGTCGGCGCGCCCGTACCGCAGCCCGCCCCCGCCCAGGCCGAGTTCTTCCAGGACGAGCCGACCGGTCCGCTGCGCCGCCCCGCCCCCGCGGGCGTCCTGTTCCTGGAGAACGGCGGCGGCAAGTCCGTCCTGCTCAAGCTGATCTTCTCGGTGATGCTGCCCGGTCACCGCAACACCCTCGGCGGAGCCAGTTCGGGCGTGCTGCGCAAGTTCCTGCTGGCCGACGACTGCGGCCATGTGGCGCTGGAGTGGCAGCACACCGTCACCGGCGAGCTGGTGGTCGTCGGCAAGGTCAGCGAGTGGCGCGGCCGCCAGGTCTCGTCCGACCCGCGCAAGTTCGCCGAGGCCTGGTACTCCTTCCGCCCCGGCCCCGGGCTCAGCCTGGACTCGCTCCCGGTCGCCGAGTCCACCGCCGTCCGGCCGCCCGCCGAGGGCGCCTCGGGCGCGACGGGCCGCCGCCGCACGATGAAGGGCTTCCGCGACGCCCTTACCGAGGCCGGCAAGTTCTATCCGCACCTGGAAGTGGCCTGGGAGGAGATCCACGACCGGTGGAACGAGCACCTGGGCGAGCTGGGCCTGGACCCCGAGCTCTTCCGCTACCAGCGGGAGATGAACGCCGACGAGGGCGAGGCCGCCGGCCTCTTCGCCGTCCGGCACGACTCCGACTTCGCCGACCTGCTGCTGCGCGCCGTCACCGACACCCGGGACACCGACGGTCTCGCGGACCTCGTCCACAGCTTCGCGGGCAAGCTCGGCCGCCGCGCCGAGCTGACCGCGGAGCGCGACTTCACCGCCGGCTCGCTGGAGCTGCTGGAGCGGATCGTCGAGCACGCCGGCGCCCGCGAGCTGGCGCGCGGCATCCACACCCAGTCCGAGCGCCGCACCCGCGCCCTGGCGCGCCGGCTGTCCGCGCGCGCCCGGGAGGAGCGCGGCCGCGGCGCGGAGCTCGCGCAGAACACCGAGCGGGCCGCGCAGGACGTCACCGACGCCGAGCGGGCCCGCGGCCGCAGCGCCCTGGTGGCCGCGGAACTCGCCTACCGGCACGCCTCGCTGGCGCTCGCCGCGTCCGACAAGGGCGCGGCGGGACTGCGCCGCGAACTGAACGAGGCCCGCACCCTGCACTCCGCCTGGCAGGCGGCCGAGACGGTGCTGCGGCACCGCGCCGCCGGCGACCGGCTGGCCCGGGTCAGCGCGGCCATCCAGGAGGCCGAGCGCGACGCGGCTCCCGCGCTGGCAGCCCGCACCCTGGCCGCCGGTGACCTGGTCCGCGCCCTGCACGCGGCGGCGGACGGCGCCGACCGGCAGGCAGACCTCGAGGAGGAGCGTTCCGCCGCGCTCCAGGAGCGGTCCGTGGCCGCCCACCGGGACGCCACCGCCGCGGCCACCGAAGCGCAGCGCGCCCGCAGCGAGGCCGGCCACCTCGGCCAGCGGCTCGCCGAGGTGGCGCAGGAGACGGCCGAGGCGGTCGACGCCGGCTGGCTCGACGACTCCGCCCCGGACGCCGACCCGGCCCGCGCCGCCCTGGAGGCCTCCGACGCCGAGCGCGCCGCCGCCGCGGTCGCCGAGGCCGCCCGGGAGACCGCCCGTCAGGCGGCGGAGCACGCCCGTGAGGCCGCCGCGGCCGAGTCCCGGGTGGAGCTGGCCGCCGCCCGCGCCGCGGACGCCCTGGCGGCCGCCGAGGCCGCCCACTCCGCCGACTTCCGCGTCGCCGAGGCCCTCGCGGCCGAGCCGCGGCTGTCCGAGCTCCTGAGCCTGCCGCCGGCCGAGTCCGTCACCCGGGACGCCATCCCCGGCCCCCGCGGCCCGGCGCCCTCCCCGGCCGCCCCGCCCCGGCCCGGGGGCGTGCCCGCCGCGCCGCGCCGGCCCGGCGGCGGCCCGCTGGGCGCCATGGAGCTGGACGCGTTCGCGGAACCGCTGCGCGAGCTGCTGGACGGCACCGTCGCGGCGTCCGAGCGGCAGTTGTTCGACCTGCGGACGACGGCCGCCGACGACGCGCGGATCCTCGCGGCGCTCGGCGACGGCGGCCTGCTGCCGCCGGGCCCGGACGTGCTGGCCACCGTCGAGTACCTGGGCGAGCACGGCATCCCCGCGCTGCCCGGCTGGCGCTACCTCGCGCAGGCCGTGGACCCGGCGGACCACACCGCGGTCCTCTCGGCGCGCCCCGAGCTGGTGGACGGCGTCGTCGTCACCGACCCGGAGACGTACCGCCGGGCCCGCGAGGTCCTCGCGCAGGCGGCCCTGCTGCCGCGCTCGACCGTGGCGGTGGGCACCGCGGCGGCCCTGCTCGCCCCGACGCCCTCGGGCGGCGCCGAGTCGGACGTGTTCCTCGTCCCGCCGAACCCGGCGATGCACGACGAGCTGGCGGCCGACGGCGAACGCCAGGAGCTGCGGGCCCGGGCGAGTGCCCGGGAGGCCGAGATCCGCGCGCTGGCCGCGCGGCTCGGCCACGACCGGACCCTGGCCGCGCGGCTCGCGTCCTGGCGCTCCGGCTGCCCGCAGGGTCAACTGGGCCAGCTCGCCGCGGCGGTGGAAACGGCCGTGGAGGCCGCTGCCGCGGCCCGCGCGGAACTCGCGGAGGTGCGCGCCCGGCGCGCCGAGGCGGACGAGGTGTCCGCCGAGGCGGCCCGCGAGCGCGACACGCGCCAGGACGCGGCGCAGCAGGCCCGGCGCCGCGCGGATCTGCTGGCCGGTCTCGCCCACCGGCTGCGCGAGCGGGCCAACTGGCAGCGCAGGGCCCGGGAGCTGACCGAGGACGCGTCCGAGGCCGAGGCCCGCGCCGAGGCCTGTCTCGCGCTGGCCCAGGCGGCCGACGAGGACCGCAGGGCCGCCCAGCGCGGCGCCGACGACGCCCGTCGCACCGCCCGTGTGCTGCGCGCCGAGCGGTCCGAGATCGCGGGCGCGCCCGACGAGCCCGCGCGGGCCGCGGCGCGGCCCTCCGGCGAGTCGCTGCCCGCGCTGCGCGAGGCCTACCGTGCGGCCTCGCAGCTGTACGAACAGGTCGGCGTCGGCGCCGACCTGCGCGCCGAACAGGCCCGCGCGGAGAGCACCGAGAGCTCGGCTCTCACCGAACTGGACCGGCTGAGCAACAAGGTCCGCAGCCGCGCCGCCCAACTGCTGGAAGGTTCCGACGGCGCCGACGGCCCCTCCCGGCAGGCCGCGGCGGGCCGCGCCGAGCAGCTCGTCCAGACCATCGAGGCCCGCGCCTCGGCGGCCAGCGAGCAGCTGGGCCGGCTGCGCGGCGAGGCCGAGCGGCTCGCCCCCGCAGCAGGGGAGGCGCACACCGACCTGCCGGCCGGACTGCTGCCGCGCGACGCCGGGCACGCACAGGAGCTGCTGCGCGGTGCCAACGGTGAGCTCGCCGCGCGCACCGAGGCGCTGGACGAGGCCCGGGGCGCGCACGCGGACCTGGTGCGCTCGCACCGGGCCGCGGAGGACGCGGCCGGCGGCTTCGACGAACTGGCGGCGCTGCTGCGCGATCTCCTCAGGGACGGGCCGGCCGCCCACGAGGAGGCCGAGGCGGAGCCCGAGCCCTACGCCGGCACCCTGGAGGAGGCCCGTACGGTCTCCGCCGAGGTCCGGCGGAGCCTGCGCGCCTGCGCCACCGACCTCTCGGCGGCCGAGTCGCAACTGCGCGAGGCGTCCGACATCCTGGTCCGCCACGCCAACGCCGCCCGGTTCGAGCAGGTCAAGACACCGGCCCGGCAGCAGATCCGTGAACTGCCGGCGGCCGGACTGCCCGAGCACGCGGCGGCCTGGGCGGTGGCGTTCGCGCCGCGACTGCGCGTGCTGACCGACGAGATGGAGCAGTTGGAGCGCAACCGCGACAGCATCGTGGACCGGCTGCGCGGCCTCGTCGAGTCGTCGCTGGCCACCCTGCGCTCCGCCCAGCGGCTCTCCCGCCTCCCCGAGGGGCTGGGCGACTGGTCCGGGCAGGAGTTCCTGCGGATCCGCTTCGAGGACCCGGACCACGCGGCGCTCACCGAGCGCCTCGGCGAGGTCATCGACGAGGCGACGAGCTCCGCGGTCCGCAAGAACTCCGACCTGCGGCGGGACGGCATGTCCCTGCTGCTGCGCGGCGTCGCGGCGGCCCTGCAGCCGAAGGGGATCTCGGTGGAGATCCTCAAGCCGGACGCCGTGCTGCGCGCCGAGCGGGTCCCGGTGGGTCAGATGGGCGACGTGTTCTCCGGCGGGCAGCTGCTCACCGCGGCCATCGCGCTGTACTGCACGATGGCCGCGCTGCGCAGCAACGACCGGGGCCGCGACCGGCACCGGCACGCCGGCACGCTCTTCCTGGACAACCCCATCGGCCGGGCCAACGCGACGTACCTGCTGGAGCTGCAGCGCGCGGTCGCCGACGCGCTGGGCGTCCAGTTGATCTACACCACCGGCCTGTTCGACACCACGGCGCTCGCCGAGTTCCCGCTGGTCGTCCGGTTGCGCAATGACGCGGACCTGCGCGCCGGGCTGAAGTACATCACCGTGGAGGAGCACCTGCGGCCCGGTCTGCCCGTCCAGGACACCGGCAGCGAGACGGTGCACGGGGAGATCACGGCCACCCGCATGTTCCGCCGCCCGCCCGAGCCGCGCCCGCAGCAGGAGCCGCGACCCGAACGGCAGCCCCTGCCGTAGGCGGGGTCACGGCCCCGGGAGCCGTGGTTCAGGCCCGCGACAGCGACCCCGGTATGTGCCCGCGCGGCTTCGGCTTCGCCGTGGTCCGCTCCCGGCGCCGTGCTCTGCGCCGCTCCCGGCGCAGCGCACGCGCGGCGCTGCTCGGGCTGGAGACCACGCCGTTGCGCTGGTTCCAGACCTGGCGGGTCACCCACACGTCCAGCACGGCCCAGGTGGCCACGATCACGCTGACCACCGTGAAGATCATGGCCGGCGCGGAGAGCCAGGACCCGCCGAAGGTCAGCAGGGTGGTGATCACCGCCTCTATCAGCGTCAAGGACGCGATCAGCGCGGCACGGACGGCGGTGGCCCGGACCGGATCGGCCATCCGCGGGGTTCCGACGGGATCTTCGACCCACAGGGAGAGGGGTTCTGTGTCCATGGAAAGTGACTGCCCCCGAATCGCCCTCGACATTCCGCAGTACCTTTCCGGCCACTCGCGCCAAAGGTGCATCGCGCCCGAACCGGGGTGACCCGAACCCCGATGTCATCCGTGTTGCCCGGATTAAACCCGAAAACGAGCCATCGTCAAATCTGGCCGACGTACTCCAGCCACCGGACTGGCTTTCGAGTTACCTGTGAGGCAGTAGTAGGCTCGCGCAGATTCCATGCGATCGAACACCCCGCGAACGGGGCTGACGTTGGGGAGGCCATGCGCTTTCGCGGTACGACGATCCGCCGGAAGATCGTGGCGCTGCTGCTGATCCCGCTGGTGTCGCTCACGGCCATCTGGGCATTCGCGGCCACGCTCACCGGCCGCGAGGTCTGGGGTCTGCTGGACATCGAGCGCCTCGTCAACGACGTCGGCTATCCGACCGAGGACGCGGTCCAGGCCCTCCAGCAGGAGCGGCGCGCCGCCATTCTGTATCTGGCCGATCCCCGCCGGTCGGATTTCAGGGCCGGGCTGGCCAGGCAGGAACAGGCCACCGACAACGTTTTCGCCAAGTTGCGGACCAACGCGTCCGACGCCGGCGTCAGGGACGACCTCAGCGGCGACGCCAAGCTCCGACTGGACGCCGTGACACGGGGGTTCGAGGACCTGCCCGCACTGCGCGCCCGGGTCGACGGCCAGACCATCACCCGTAACGAGGCGCTCGGCGCCTACAACGAGATGGTCGATCCCTGCTACGACTTCCTCGACGCGCTCAACCCGCTGAACAACGTGGAGATCGACAAGCAGGGCCGCGCCCTCATCATCATCACCCGGGCCCGCGAAGCGATCAGCCGCGAGGACGCGCTGATGGCCGCGACGATCACCACCGGCCGGATGAGCTCGCAGGAGATGCGCTCCTTCACGTTCGCCGTCGCCGAGCAGCGGGACTACTTCGACGACAACCTCAAGCTCCTTCCCGAGAACGAGCGGTCGCTCTACGACGAGTTCTGGCGGGGTGCCAACGGCAAGGCGCTGCTCGCCGTGGAGGACTCCGTCATGACCGCGGGCGCCGCCACCGCGCCGCGCGTCGCCGACCAGGCATCCTGGCTCGAGACCGCGACCACCGCGCTGACCGAGCTCGACCGGTTGAACAACCAGGCGGGCGACCTGCACAAGAAGCGCGCCGAGCCGTATGCCCTGAAGCTGCTGATCATGGCGGGGATCGCCGGCGGAGCCGGCCTGCTCGCCGTCATCGCCTCGCTCTTCGTCTCCGTGCGCATCGGCCGCAGCCTGATCCGCGACCTGTCCGGGCTGCGCAAGGAGGCACAGGAGGTCTCCGGCACCCGGCTGCCCCGCGTCATGCGCCGCCTCGCGGCCGGCGAGAAGGTCGACGTCGAGACCGAGGTGCCGAGGCTGGAGTACACCGACGACGAGGTCGGGCAGGTGGGCAAGGCCCTCAACACCCTGCAGCGCGCCGCCGTCGAGGCGGCCGTCCGCCAGTCAGACATGCGGCGCGGCGTCTCCGACGTCTTCGTCAACCTCGCCCGCCGCAGCCAGGTCCTGCTGCACCGCCAGCTCACCCTGCTGGACGCCATGGAGCGGCGCACCGAGGACACCGAGGAACTCGCCGACCTCTTCCGCCTCGACCACATGACGACCCGCATGCGGCGGCACGCAGAGGGCCTGGTGATCCTCTCCGGTGCCGCGCCCTCCCGGCAGTGGCGCAAGCCCATCCAGCTCATGGACGTGGTGCGCGCGGCGGTCGCCGAGGTCGAGGACTACGAGCGCATCGAGGTCCGCAGGCTGCCCCGGCTGGCGGTGGCCGGCTCGGCCGTCGCCGACGTGACGCACCTGGTCGCCGAACTCATCGAGAACGCCGCGGTCTTCTCCCCGCCGCACACCGCGGTCCGGGTGCACGGCGAGCACGTCGCCAACGGCTTCGTGCTGGAGATCGACGACCGCGGCCTCGGACTCACCCCGGACGCGCTGCTGGAAGCGAACCTGCGGCTCGCCGAGACCCCCGAGTTCGAGCTGTCCGACACCGACCGCCTCGGCCTCTTCGTGGTCAGCCGGCTCGCCCAGCGGCACGGCATCCGGGTCTCCCTGCGCCTGTCGCCGTACGGGGGCACCACCGCGGTCGTCCTCATCCCGGCCACGCTGCTCACCGACGCGGGTGAGGACACCGGAGCGACCCGTCTGGGCGGGGCCCTCGGGGCGGAGGAAATCGACATGGATTCGGCGGGAACCGAACTCTCCTTCCGGCAATGGGGACTGGAGACCGCCAGGAGCGACGACAGCAGGGAGCACGCCCAGGTACCGGACGCGGCCCCCGACGTCCCCGGCCCCGGCCCCGACGGCGGTGACGGCGACCCGATGCCGCTGCCGCGCCGCCGCCGTACCGCCCCCGTCCTGGTCTCGGACCGCGGCCGCCCGGTCGCCCCGCCGACCGTCCCCGCCGCCCGCTCCGCGGAGCCGTCCGGCCCGCCGGCACCGTCGGCACCGACGGCGGCCCTGCTGCCGAAGCGGGTCCGGCAGGCCAACCTCGCCCCGCAGCTGCGCGTCGAATCCGCGTCGCAGGACACCGGTGCCGCGGCGCGGCCCGGTGCGGGGGCACCGCGCGAACGCACCGCCGACGAGGTGCGGGACCGGATGGCCGCGCTGCAGCGCGGCTGGCAGCGCGGACGTGAACACGACGTCGCAGAAGACACCGTCGGCCCGCACGGTCCGGACGACGAACACACAGCACCGAGAACGACTCCTGAGGGGAACGGTCGATGACCGCACCATCGAGCCCGACACGCGAGCTGAGCTGGCTCCTTGACGACCTGGTCACCCGCGTGGCCAGTATCCGCAAGGCCCTGGTGCTCTCCGGCGACGGCCTGGCGATCGGCGCTTCGGACGGCCTGACCCGGGAGGACTCCGAGCACCTCGCCGCCGTCGCCTCCGGCTTCCACAGCCTGGCCAAGGGCGTCGGCCGGCACTTCGACGCCGGCGGGGTCCGGCAGACCATGGTGGAGCTGGACGAAGCGTTCCTGTTCGTGACCGCGGCCGGTGACGGCAGCTGTCTCGCCGTGCTGACCGACGCCGACTCCGACGTCGGGCAGGTGGCGTACGAGATGGCGCTGCTGGTCAAGCGGGTCGGCGCCCACCTGGGCACCGCGCCCCGCACCGACAGCGGCGCGGCGCTCAGCGGCTGACGGCATGACCTGATGACGGGTACGGGGTGACATGACTTCAGAAAAGGACCGATGGTACGACGACGCCGCCGGCCCGGTGGTGCGTCCGTACGCGATGACTCGTGGCCGCACCAGCCACGCCGCCGAAGGCCGACTCGACCTCATCGCCCTGGTGATGACCGAGCCGGACGGTGAGGACGGGGCGGCCGAGGGCGACCACACTCTGTCGCCCGAGCACCTCGACATCATCGACCGCTGCCAGCTGATGGCGACCTCGGTCGCCGAGCTGGCGGCCGACCTCGATCTGCCGGTGGGCGTGGTGCGCGTGCTCGTCGGCGACCTGCTGGACGCGGAACTCGTCCACGTCAGCATGCCTGTTCCGCCGGCCGAACTGGTCGACGAGAGCATTCTTCGAGAGGTGATCAATGGGCTTCGGGCGCTCTGACCGACGCCGCAGGTCCGCCCCTGATCCGGTAGCGCTCAAGCTGCTGGTCGCGGGCGGTTTCGGGGTCGGCAAAACGACTTTGGTGGGGGCGGTCAGCGAGATCAGGCCGCTGCGCACCGAGGAGCCTCTGAGCGAGGCCGGCCGGCCGGTCGACGACATCCACGGGGTCGAGGCCAAGACCACGACCACCGTCGCCATGGACTTCGGGCGGATCACGCTCCGCGAGGACCTGGTGCTGTACCTGTTCGGCACGCCCGGCCAGGACCGCTTCTGGTTCCTGTGGGACGAGCTGGCGCAGGGTGCGCTGGGCGCGGTCGTGCTGGCCGACACCCGCCGTCTGGAGGACTGCTTCGCCGCCGTCGACTACTTCGAACGGCGCGGCATCCCCTTCACGGTGGCCGTGAACGTCTTCGACGGCGCCACCCAGCACGCGACCGAGACGGTCCGCGACGCGCTGGACCTCGACCCGCACGTGCCGGTCGTGATGTGCGACGCGCGGGACCGGGCCTCCGCCAAGCAGGTGCTGATCACTGTGGTCGAGCACGCCGCGAAGGTGGCGGCGGACCGCAGGGAGCCCGCCGCCACCTGATGACGCGACTCAGGGCCGGTCGCCCTGGCTGTCCTCGTCCTGCCAGCCGAAGCTGCGCTCGACGGCCTTCTTCCAGCGCCGGTACTCGCGCTCCCGGGTCGGCTCGTCCATGCCCGGGGTCCACTCGGTGTCGCGCTTCCAGTGCGCCTTGAGCGTGTCCAGGTCCGGCCAGACGCCCGTGGCCAGGCCTGCCGCGTAGGCGGCGCCCAGGCAGGTCGTCTCGGCGACGACGGGCCGGATCACCGGCACCCCCAGGACGTCCGCCTGGTGCTGCATCAGCAGGTTGTTGACGGTCATGCCGCCGTCCACCCGCAGTGAGGTGATCCGCACCCCGGAGTCCTGGTACATCGCGTCGACCACCTCGCGGGTCTGCCAGCTGGTCGCCTCCAGCACCGCCCGCGCCAGGTGCGCCTTGGTGACGTAGCGGGTCAGACCGGTGATCACGCCGCGGGCGTCGGAGCGCCAGTACGGGGCGAACAGGCCGGAGAAGGCGGGCACGACGTAGGCGCCGCCGTTGTCCGCGACGCTCGCGGCCAGCGCCTCGATCTCGTCGGCGGAGCGGATGATGCCGAGCTGGTCGCGGAACCACTGGACCAGGGCCCCGGTGATCGCGATCGAGCCCTCCAGGCAGTACACCGGGGCCTCTCCGCCCAGCCGGTAGCCCACAGTGGTGATCAGGCCGTTCTTGGAGGGCACCGGCCGGGTGCCGGTGTTGAGGAGCAGGAAGCTGCCGGTGCCGTAGGTGTTCTTGGCCTCGCCGGGTTCGTAGCAGGTCTGCCCGAAGACGGCCGACTGCTGGTCGCCGAGGGCGGCGGCCACCGGCACCCCCGCCAGCTGCCCGACGGCGGTGCCGTAGACCTCGGAGGAGGAACGTATCTCCGGCAGGATCGCCTCGGGGATGTTCATCGCGGCGAGCGCCGACGGCTCCCACTGCAGTGTTTCCAGGTTCATCAGCAGGGTGCGCGAGGCGTTGGTGACGTCGGTGACGTGCGCCCCGCCGTCGACGCCACCGGTCAGGTTCCAGATCAGCCAGGAGTCGATGGTGCCGAAGGCGATCTCGCCGTTCTCGGCGCGCCGCCGCAGCCCCGGCACGTTCTCCAGCAGCCAGGCCGCTTTCGGCCCGGAGAAGTAGCTGGCCAGCGGCAGGCCGGTCAGCTCGCGGAAGCGGTCCTGGCCGTCCTGGCCGCCGAGTTCGTCGCAGAGCGCGGCGGTGCGGGTGTCCTGCCAGACGATCGCGTTGTGCACGGGCCGGCCGGTGGCCCGGTCCCACAGCACGGTGGTCTCCCGCTGGTTGGTGATGCCCAGCGCGCTGAGCTGGTCGGCGCGCAGCCCGGCCTTGGCGAGCGCACCCGCCACCACCGCCTGCACCTTGGACCAGATCTCGGTGGCGTCGTGCTCCACCCAGCCGGGCCGGGGGAAGATCTGGCGGTGCTCGCGCTGGTCGACGGCGACGATCGAGCCGTCGGTGTCGAAGACGATGCACCGGCTGGAGGTCGTGCCCTGGTCGATGGCGGCTACGTACGTGACGGACTGGTCACTCATGACGGCCTCCCGGAGAGCTAGAACGCGACGTTGTAGAGGAGCCCCGCGAGCGCGCCGCCGATCAGCGGACCGGCGACCGGCACCCAGGCGTAACCCCATTCGGACGTGCCCTTGTTGGGGATGGGCAGTAGTGCGTGGACGATGCGCGGGCCCAGGTCGCGGGCGGGGTTGATGGCGTAGCCGGTGGGCCCGCCCAGGGACAGGCCGATCCCGACGACCAGCAGGGCGACGAGCAGCGTGGTGGTGCCCGACTCGCCCAGGCCCTGGTTGCCGGGGAAGGCGAGCACCGGCAGGACGAGCCCCATGGTGGCGATCGCCTCGGTGACGAGGTTCTGCCAGGGGACGCGGATCTCCGGGACGGTCGAGAAGATCCCGAGGGTGCCCAGCGGCTCCTCGTCCCGGCCGTCGTTGGCGGCGAACTGGCCGTAGTAGACCAGCCAGGCCAGGGTCGCGCCGATGACCGCGCCGATCAGCTGTCCGCCGATGTAGTACGGCGTCTGGTCCCAGTCGCCGGTGTCGATGGCGATGCCGAGGGTGACGGCCGGGTTGAGGTGGCCGCCGGAGAGCGGTCCGGCGGTGTAGGCCCCGGCGAGGACCCCGAAGCCCCAGCCGAAGGCGATGACGATCCACCCCGACGCCCTTGCTTTGGAGTGCTTGAGGGTGACGGCGGCGCAGACTCCCGCGCCGAACAGGATCAGTATCGCGGTTCCGATGATCTCGCCGATGAAGACGTCCCCGTTGGAATGCATGGCGGTCTCCCTCGCGCAGGCTGCACTGACCGGGCTGGTGCCATCGATGAGGCGCACGACATCGCCTGCGGTGGAAAGCGCCTCCCGTGGGCCTTGCGCACCACCGGCAGTGTTCTCCTGGCGTGATGGACCGTCAAGGCCGCGAACGGCTCACCGCACGGCCACCACCGAGGAACCGTGGCCGAACAGCCCCTGGTTCGCGGTGATCCCGACCCGGGCGCCCGGCACCTGCCGCTCGCCGGACCGGCCCCGCAACTGCCAGGTCAGCTCGCAGACCTGCGCGATGGCCTGTGCCGGTACCGCCTCGCCGAACGAGGCCAGCCCCCCGCTGGTGTTCACCGGGATCCGGCCGCCGAGCGCGGTCGCGCCGTCCCGCAGCAGCTTGGCGCCCTCGCCCGGCGCGCACAGCGCCAGGTCCTCGTACCACTGCAGCTCCAGGGCGGTGGACAGGTCGTAGACCTCGGCCAGGTCCAGGTCGGCCGGCCCGATCCCCGCCTCCTCGTACGCGGCCGCCGCGATGGACGCGCGCAGTCCCAGGGCGGGCGGCTCCACCGCGGCCGCCGAGTCGGTGGCGAAGTCCGGCAGGTCCAGGACGGTCTTGGGGTAGGACGGGGTGACGGTGGAGACCGCCCGGATCCGCACCGGGTCCGTGGTGTGCCGGCGGGCGAACTCCATGCTGGAGAGCACGACCGCGGCGGCGCCGTCGGAGGTGGCGCAGATGTCGAGCAGCCGCAGCGGGTCCGCGACGACCGCGGAGGCGGCGACCTCGCGGGCCGAGACGGCCTTGCGGTAGCGGGCGTTGGGGTTGGCGGCGCCGGCCGCCGAGTTCTTCACCTTGACCTGGGCGAAGTCCTCCAGGGTGTCGCCGTGCAGGGCCATCCGGCGGCGGGCGTAGAGGCCGAAGTACGTGGGGTTGGTGGCGCCCAGCACCCGGAAGCGCAGCCAGTCGGGGTCGTCGGGGCGGTTGCCGCCGGCGGGGGCGAAGAAGCCCTTGGGCGCGGCGTCCGCGCCGATCACCAGGGCGACGTCCGCCATCCCGGCCAGGATCTGGGCCCGTGCGGCGTTGACGGCCTGCGCGCCCGACGCGCAGGCGGCGTAGACGCTGGTGACCCTGGCTCCCTGCCAGCCCAGCGCCTGGGCGAAGGTCGCTCCGGCGACGTAGCCGGGGTAGCCGCCGCGCACGGTGTCCGCGCCCACCACGAGCTGGATGTCGGTCCAGGCCAGCCCGGCGTCGGCGAGGGCCGCGCGGGCGGCGGCCACGCCGTACTCGGTGAAGGACCGGCCCCACTTGCCCCACGGGTGCATGCCCGCGCCCAGTACTGCCACGTCGCGCGTCATCGGCCGCCTCCCAGGGGCTTCCAGTGCCAGGTGGTCCAGATGGTCTCGTCGTCCTCGTTGAGCACGCCGGGGACGAGTTCGACCTCCATGCCGACGGCGAGGTCCGCCAGGGCGGTGCCAGGGGCGGCCTGGCCGAGCACCACCATGCGCTCCGCCGCGAGTTCGACGGCGACCAGGACGTACGGCTCCCACTCCCGGCCGGCGTCGGAGACGTAGGGCGCGGGTGGGCGGTAGCGCCCGTCGGTGTACGACCAGACACGGCCGCGCCGGGACAGCCGCGTCTCCTCCAGCGTGGTGCCGGAGCAGGCCGGGTTGCGGCAGAAGGTGTCCTCCCGGGGGAAGAACACCGATCCGCACTCCTGGCAGCGGGTGCCGATCAGCCGGAAGTCCTCGTCGGTGCCCTCGGCGGCCGGTCCGGCGGCCGGGTTGGGGCCGGGTTCGGTGAACCAGCCGGCCACCACAGGTCTGCGCGCTCGTGCCACGTGCCGCCTCCCCTTTGAATCTGACGGTTCGTCAGGAGTCTGCCACGGCGGGGCGGGGGAGGGAATGGCGGGGCCGGGCTCGGGCCCCGCCCCGGGAACCGCGTCGGCGGCCGGGTCAGTCCCGCGGCTGCTCCGCGAGCCACTTGGCCGCGAGGTCGGCCAGCTCCGCGTCCCGGCCGGCCAGCATCGTCGCGATCATCTTCGCGTCGCCGCGCAGCGACCAGCCGGGGTGCCCGAACGAGGCCGGGTTGTTCTTCTCGATCAGGAAGTGCGCCGGCCAGGCCGTCCCGTAGCCGATCAGCGGCAGTGCCGCCAGATACCGCTTGCGCCCCAGGGCCAGCCCGTACGCGGTGACCGCGAGGCCGGTCAGCGTTCCGGTCAGGTGCACCCAGCGCGTGGCGGCCCGGGAGTGCATCGCCACGTAGTAGGGCCAGAAATCCTCGAACGAGTCGAATGTCCGCTGCGTCATGTCCGCACGCTAGCCCTCATCCCTGGACTCCGTCAGGGGACGGTGCTAAGTTCTTCTCGAACAGAGAATTACTCAATGTGAGAAGAACTCGACGAGAGGCAGTCATGGCACCGCAGCAGGAGGAGGACCGCTTCCTCGCCGCCTACGACCCGCGCGCCTTCGACCCGATCGCCGTGACCGTCGACGTGGTCGCCCTGACGCTGCGCGAAGGCGCCCTCCATGTGCTGCTGGTCCGCCGGGGCGCGCCGCCGTTCGAGGGCGCCTGGGCGCTGCCCGGCGGTTTCGTCCGGGCCGGCCGGGAATCGCTCGACCAGGCCGCGGCCAGGGAACTCGCCGAGGAGACCGGTCTGGACGCCGCCGACGGGCTCGGCCGGGTACACCTCGAACAGCTCGGTTCGTACGGCCGCCCGGAGCGCGATCCGCGGATGCACGTGGTCTCCGTCGCCCACCTCGCCTTCGCTCCCGACCTCCCGGACGCACGGGCCGGCAGCGACGCCGCGGCCGCCGCATGGATCTCCGTCGCAGAAGTTGAACCCGGTTGGCAACCGGACGCGCCGGACCGGCGTCCCAACGAACAGGGCCGGCGGCCCGGGGCCCACGGGGGTGGTCCCGGCCGCCGGCCCCCAGGCCCCGAGCTGGCCTTCGACCACGCAGGGATCCTCGCCGACGGCCTGGACCGCGCCCGCTCGAAGATCGAGTACACGCCGCTGGCCACCGCCTTCCTCGGCGAGCAGTTCACCATCTCCGAACTGCGCGCCGTGTACGAAGCCGTCTGGGGCGCGACCCTGCACGCGGGCAACTTCCACCGCAAGGTCCTCTCGGTCCCCGGCTTCGTCGAGTCCACCGGCGGCACCGCCACCCACGGCAGCGCCCGCGGCGGCCCGCGCGCCCGGCTCTACCGTGCGGGCGACGCCCGCCTCCTGCACCCCGCCCTGCTGCGCCCGGACCGCGAGGAGACCGTGCGATGACCCTCACCAGCGGCGGCTGCCACACCTTCGACCAGGCCCTGGACGCGCTGCGCCACGGCTTCCCCGAGGACCGGTCCGCCGCCACCCGACTGCACCGCCGGCTCGCCCGCCTCCTGCACCCCGACACCGCGCCGTCCGGCCGCCGGGCGGAGGCCTCGGCCGCCTTCCAGGACCTGACCGCGCGCTGGCAGGAGTACCTGGAGCCCGTCACCGTGACCACCCGCCGCCACACATACCTGCTCGGCGACGGCGACGCGCAGGCCACCGGCGACCTCGCCGTCCTGCGCCGCGCCTCGTACCGGAGCGCCGACGGGACGCGGCACGACGCGCTGCTGAAGATCCCGCTGCGGCCGTACGACAACGACCTGATCGAGCACGAGGCCGACGTGCTGACCCGGCTCGACACCCGAGGGGAACCGCGCCACCGCGCCTACGCCCCCCGGCTGATCGAGACGTTCCGGCACCGCGACACCGGCGGCACCGAACGCCGGGTCAACGCCCTCGAACCGCTCGACGGCTTCCACAGCCTCGCCGAGGTCGCCACCGCGCACCCCGGGGGCCTGGACCCGCTGGACGCCGTCTGGATGTGGCGCCGGCTGCTGGTCGCCCTCGGCTGGGCACACCGGGCCCAACTCGTGCACTGCGCGGTCTTCCCCGAGCACGTCCTCATCCACCCCGCCCTGCACGGGCTGGTGCTCGTCGACTGGTGCTACGCCACCGCGACCGGCACCACGGCGCCGGTCCTCATCGAGCGGCACCGCGAGCGGTACCCGCCCGAGATCCCCGACCGGCGGCCCGTCACCGAAGCCACCGACCTCCACCTCGCGGCGCGCTGCATGGAGCAGCTGATGGGGGAGCGCATCCCCAAGCCGCTCGCCGCCTTCGTCCGGGGCTGCACGCTCCCCGGCGAGGCGGGCCGGCCGCACGACGCGTGGCGGCTGCTTGCCGAACTGGACGAGCTCCTGGACCGGCTCTACGGCCCGCGCACGTTCCGCCCGTTCGCCATGCCGGCCAACTGACCACCCGCACCACCACACCGCACACGAACACATCACCAAGGGGGAACACCATGGGCAGCGGAAGCTGGTCCACCAATGTCTACGACGCCGCCGCACGCTACCGTGCCGCGTCCGGCGCGGGCGCCTTCGCCTACAGCGACCACGTCACCTCGTCCGCCCCGCGCGGCTCCTGGACGGCGCACCCGTCCCTGGACCCCAAGGACCTCACCGTCCGCGAGAGCCGTGACTCGGCGGAGCACCCCGCCTCGGTCGCCATCTCGGTGCTCTTCGACGTGACCGGTTCGATGCGGTCCGTCCCGCAGACGCTGCAGACCAAACTGCCCGAGCTGTTCGGACTGCTGCTCCGCAAGGGCTACGTCGAGCACCCGCAGATCCTCTTCGGCGCGGTGGGCGACGCCACCTGCGACCGGGTGCCGCTCCAGCTCGGCCAGTTCGAGTCCGACAACCGGATGGACGCCGACCTCGGCAACATCCTGCTGGAGGGCGGCGGTGGCGGGCAGATGACCGAGTCGTACGAGCTCGCCATGTACGCGATGGCCCGGCACACCTCCATCGACTGCCACGAGAAGCGCGGCCGGCGCGGCTACCTGTTCCTCATCGGCGACGAGATGCCGTACGGCAAGGTCAAGGCCCGCGAGGTGCGCGACGTGATCGGCGACGACCTGCGGGAGGACATCCCGATCACCGCGATCATCGCCGAGCTGCGCCGGAAGTTCGACGTGTACTACATCCTGCCGGCCGGGTCCTCGTACGTCGGCAACACCGAGGTCCTCGGCCTGTGGCGCAAGCTGCTGGGCCAGAACGTCATCGAACTCGACGACCTGGACGCGGTCTGCGAGACGATCGCGCTCACCATCGGCCTCGGCGAGGAGGCCATCGACCTCGCGGAGGGCCTCGCCGACCTCGACGACGTCGGCTCCGACGCGGGCGCCTCGGTCGGCAAGGCCCTGGCCGCGATCGGCCGAGACCGCGCCGCCGGCCCGGCCGCCGGCGCCCCCCTGATCGACGCCGCGACCACCACCGGAGCCGCAGGCACAACACGTCTGTGACGTGAGCCGGGACGCGCCCCCGACCCCCGCACCGCACCGCGCCGCACCGCGCGGAAGCGCCCCCGCGGAAGCGGAAGCGACCAACGAACCACCCCGGAGGGGAAAATGCACAGCATCGTCGTCGACCTCGGCTACGGCGACGCCGGCAAGGGCGCCGTCGTGGACCGGCTCTGCTCGGCGGAGCCGGTCCGGGCGGTGGTCCGCTTCAACGGCGGCGCCCAGGCCGCGCACAACGTCGTCGCACCCGACGGACGCCACCACACCTTCGCCCAGTTCGGCTCCGGCACGCTGCACGGGACGCCCACGTACCTGTCCCGCTTCATGCTCGTCGACCCGCTCGCGCTGGCCGCCGAGGCGGACCACCTCACCGCGCTCGGCGTCCGGGAGCCGCTCTCGCTGCTGACCGTCGACCGGGACGCCGCGCTCACCACCCCGTACCACGCGGCCGCCAACCGGCTGCGCGAACAGGCCCGCGGCGGGGAGCGGCACGGCTCGTGCGGCATGGGCATCGGCGAGACCGCGGCGTACGCCCTCGCCCACCCCGAGGACGCGCCCCGGGTGGGCGACTGCGTCTCCCGCCCCCGCCTGCTGCGCAAACTCGCCCTGCTGCGCGACCGGTTGTCCGACGAGCTGGGGCGGCTGCCGGCGCCGCCCGTCGAGCACTGCGCGGACGCGTTCGCGGCCTTCGCCCGGGCCGTGACCCTGGCCGGCGAGGGGTATCTCGCGCGGCTGCTGGCCGAGGGGCCGGTCGTCTTCGAGGGCGCGCAGGGCGTGCTGCTCGACGAGTGGCACGGCTTCCACCCGTACACGACGTGGTCGACGACCACCTTCGCCAACGCCGAGACGCTGCTGGCCGAGGCGGGCGGCGCGGGCACGGCGCTGCGGCTGGGGGTGGTGCGCACCTACACCACCCGGCACGGGCCCGGCCCGCTCGTCACCGAGGACCCGGAACTGGCGCGCGAGCTGCCGGAACCGCACAACGGACACGGCCACTGGCAGGGAGCCTTCCGTACCGGGCACTTCGACGCGGTGGCGCACGCCTACGCCGTCGAGGTCTGCGGGGGAGTGGACGCCCTCGCCGTCACCCACCTCGACGCCCCCGCCCGCTGCCCGGGACTGCGGATCGCCCGTGCCTACGGCATGGACGGCCGGCTCGTCGAACGCCTCCCGGCCGGCGCCCCCGGCGACCTCGCGAGGCAGGCCGAGCTGACGGACCGGCTGGCAGGGGCCAGGCCGGCCGTCTGGGAGACCCCCGGCGCCGACCCGGACGCCTGGTCGGCCGCCGTCGGCGAGGCGCTGTCCGCACCCGTCGCGCTGGAGTCCTACGGGCCGACGTGCGCGGACGTCAGAGACCGCCGGGAGACCGGGAAGTCGAAGTACGTGTCGGGGAAGCGTTCCGGCTTGTACGTGTAGTGCCACCACTCCTCGGCGAGGTTGACGAACCCCAGCCCTTCGAGGGTGCTCTTGAGCAGCAGGCGGTTCTCCCGCTGCACACCCTGGATGCGTGGGTCCAGGGTGTGGGAGAGCGTGTCGAAGTAGTCGAACGGAGTCCCCATGTCGACACTTCCGCCGGAGCGCCGCACGATCGTCACGTCCAGGGTGCTGCCCCGGCTGTGCCCGGACTTCTCCGCGATGTACCCGTCCTCGAACAACCGCGACTTGTCGACATGCGGATAGAACTCGTCCTTCATCCGCTGGTCGTCGAGGTCCTTGGCCCACGCCACGAAGTGATCGACCGCGCGCTGCGGCCGGTAGCAGTCGTAGACCCTGAGCGAGTACCCGCGGCGCAGCAGCTTCACCTGGGCCGCGTGCAGCGCCTCGGCGGCCGGCCGGGTCAGCAGGCAGATCGGCTGCCGGTAGCCGTCGATGGGCACCCCGACGAAGTTGTGCGCGGTGAAGTAGCGTATCTCCTGCTGGATCGTCGGGTCGATGTCCCGCAGTGCCACGAACGCCTTGGGGGCCTTGGGCCCGCCGCCTCCTCCGCCGTCCCCGGAACGCGCCTGCGCCGGTGCGGCGGCGGTACCCGCGGTGACGGCGATCAGCGTGGCGACGGAGACGGCGAGGGTGCGGAGCACGGTCGTGAGTCGTGGCATGAATCCTCCAGCGGTCGGACGGATGTCGGGGGAGCGGGTCGGCGGAGCGCGGTCGTCGACGCGCAACAGTGTCGCGGATCGGGGGCGCGGACAAGTGCCCCCGGGCGGAGTGATCGGATACAGTCCCGGCGTGCCCCGTCGCGAGAAGGACTCCAACTGCTCCTACTGCGGAACGGCGTTCGCCCCCGCCGCCGACTGGCCGCGCACCTGCGCCGCCTGCGGATCCACCGCCTACCGCAACCCGCTTCCGGTCGCGATCGCGCTGCTCCCGGTCCGCGACGGCACGGGCACCGGACTCGCCGTCATCCGCCGCACCATCGAGCCGGGCCGCGGACTGCTCGCCCTTCCCGGCGGCTTCATCGACCACGGTGAGACGTGGGAGCAGGCCGTGGTCCGCGAGCTCGCCGAGGAGACCGGGATCGCGGCGGCGGCGGCCGACCCCGTGCTCGCCGACACCCTCACCGACCCGGAGGGCGGCTTCCTGCTCGTCTTCGGCCTGCTGCCGCTCCGGGAGGCGGCCGGCCTCCCGGCGTCGGTCCCCACTGACGAGACCGAGGGCTGGGAAGTGCTGCGCGCGCCGGCCGAGTTGGCCTTCCCGCTGCACACCCTCGCGGTCCACCGATGGTTCGACGGCGAGTACGACGGACGCGCCACCCGGCCCTGATCACGCCCGAACCGTCCCGGCGACCGCCACCCCGTCACCCCTTCACTCCGGCAGTCCGCGCACCCGCACCCGGTGGCCCACCTCGTCCCCGCCGCCGGTGGAGCGCTCCACCACGACCCGCCCGTCGACCAGCCGCGACGTGAAGCGCTCCACCAGCGGCGCGGCCCAGCCGTCCCCCTCGTCGGTGAACACGATCCCGCCGCCCGTGCGCCCCGCGGCCGGGGCCCACACCTCCAGTTCCACCGTGCCGTCGTCGCCCGCCACCGGCAGGACTGCGCCGGCCCGCGCCAGCACCGGGATCCGGCCGAGCGGCGCGTCCAGCAGGATCTGGCCCGGCCCCTCGTACGCGGCGCCGGTCGCGGTGTCGTACCAGCGTCCCCGCGGCAGCCGGATCGCGCGGGTGACCGAGCCGCGCTCCATGACGGGTGCCACCAGCAGGGCGTCGCCCAGCAGGAAGGCGTCCCCGCAGCCGCGCAGCCCGCGGTCCTCCGGATCGTTCCACCACAGCGGCCGCACGTACGGGGCGCCGGTACGACGCGCCAGGTGGGCGAGGGTGTCGAAGTACGGCAGCAGCCGCCGCCGCTCGCGCAGCGCGGCCGTCGCGTGCTCCTCGACCTCCGGCCCGAACCCCCACGGTTCGCGCCGTCCCGCCGCGATCGCCGAATGGGTGCGGAAGAACGGCAGGTAGGCGCCGAGCTGGAACCAGCGCAGATACAGCTCGGGGGACGGCGATCCGGTGAACCCGCCGACGTCGGGCCCCGAGTACGGCACCCCGCACAGCCCCAGGCCGATCACCAGGGAGAGCGAGGCCCGCAGTCCGGGCCAGCCGGTGGTCACATCGCCCGACCACGTCCCGCCGTACCGCTGCATCCCCGCCCAGCCGGAGCGGGAGAACAGGAACGGCCGGGCGTCCGGCGCCAGTTCCCGCAGCGCCTCGTAGCCGGCCTGGGCCATGGCCAGCCCGTAGACGTTGTGCGCCTCCCGGTGGTCGCCGCCGCGGCCCTCCAGGGCGTGCCGGGCCGAGCGCGGCAGGGTCGGCTCGCCGAACGCGGTGAACGACACCGGTTCGTTCATGTCGTGCCACACCCCGGCGAAGCCCTGGGCCAGCCGCTCCGCGTAGAGGGCGCCCCACCACTTGCGCGCCCGGGCGTCGGTGAAGTCCGGGAAGACCGCCTCGCCCGGCCACACCATGCCGCGCACCTCCTGGCCCCGGGCGTCCCGTACGAACGCCCCGGCGGCCGTCCCGCTGTCGTACACCGGGTTGCCCGGCTCCGCCTTCACCCCCGGGTCGACGATCGACACCAGCCGTACCCCGTCGCGCCGCAGGTCCGCGGCGAGCCCGGGGAGGTCGGGGAACCGCTCCCGGTCCACGGTGAAGACCCGGTGGCCGTCGTAGTGGTCGATGTCCAGGTGCAGGGCCGACAGCGGCAGTCCGCGCTCCCGGTACCCCGCCGCGATCCTGCGGACCTCCTGCTCGTCGTTGAACCCCCAGCGCGAGTGCTGGTGGCCCAGGGCCCAGCGCGGCGGCAGCGCCGGCCGCCCGGTCAGCGCCGTCCAGCCCGCCAGGATCCGGGCCGGCGAGCCGGTCAGCACCCAGTAGCGCAGCGGTCCGCCGTCGACCCGCAGCTCGCAGCCGCCGGGCCGGTCGTGCCCGGAGCCCGCGCCCTCCTCGCCGTCGCGCAACGTCACCCGGCCGTCCCAGGTGTTGTCGTGGAAGACCAGATGGCAACTGGCGTCCGCGACCACCATCTGCACCGGCATGGTGATGTACAGCGGGTCGTCGCCGGGGCCGAAGGAACCGCCCGGGTCGGTGTTCCACAGCCGGTACGAGCCCTCCCGCAGCCGGGGTCCCGACGACCGGCCGCCCAGACCGAACACGCACGCGTCCGCGGCGGTCTCCGAGCGCTGCACCCAGCGGGTGCGGTCACCCGGTTGCCGCCCCGCCGGATCCCACCAGCGGGGCGGCAGGTCCCGCCGCAGCAGCACACCGCCCGGGGTGCGGAACTCCACCGCTCCGTGGCGGGAGACCAGGACCGTCACCCGCTCCGACACCACCCGCCAGCCGTCCCCGGTCCTGTCGCGCTCCAGCTCGACCCGGGTGTCGACGGGCGGTCCGTCCCCGGCCAGCGCGTACGACGGCTCCGGCTCGGCCCCGTCCCATCCGCAGAACACCGCGCCGCCCACCGCGACCCGCACCCGCAGTGTCGAACGGGTGAACCGCACCACCCCGCCGCCCGGCAGCGGCTCCATCCCCAGCGCGGGCCCGGGCACCCGGGCCCGTTCCGTCCCCCGCCGCGGCAGGTCCCGCCCGTCCGTGCGCTGCCGCCGCCACGCGGACCGCAGCGTGCGCAGGCCGTTCGCGGACCCGACCATCCGTACCGACCGCACCAGGTCCCGAGCATCCATGGCGACCACCCTTCCACTGCTCCCTACCGCCGTACCGCGCGTTCAACCGGTGTTCACCTGTAGGTGCACCACATCGCGCCACTCCCCGTTGTGGGGGCCCCGCCCTGGCGTCGGAGACGATCACGTGGCATCGTCCTGCCCAGCCCTGCCGCAGGACATTCCGCCCGCGCAGGGTCCAGCCGCACACAAAGCGACGTCGCCGTACCGTCCGGGAGCCGCCCCATGAGCACCACGACCGAGCCCGCCCACGCCCCGGAGCCCTTGTGGACCCCCGGCCCCGAGCGGGTCGCCGGCGCGCGGGTCACCCACTTCCAGACCTGGGCCGCGGAACGGCACGGCGCCCCGGCCGGGGACCCCGCGGACCCGGCTGCGAGCTACCGGGCGCTGCACGCCTGGTCGGTGCGTGAGCCGGCGGTGTTCTGGGGAGCCGTCGCGGAGTGGTTCCAGGTACGGTTCTCCACCCCCTACGAGGCCGTGCTCGCCGACGCCTCCATGCCGGGCGCCCAGTGGTTCACCGGCTCCGCGCTGAACTACGCCGAGCACGCGCTGCGTCCGGCCCTGGACCCCGAGCGCGCCGACACACCCGCACTGGTCCACCTGGATGAACGTCCCGGGACCGGCGAGACCAGCTGGGCCGAACTGAGCCGGCAGGTCGCCTCCGTCGCGGGCCGGCTGCGCGCCCTCGGCGTCACTCCCGGCGACCGCGTGAGCGGCTATCTGCCCAACATCCCGCAGGCAGTCGTCGCGCTGCTCGCGACCGCCGCGGTGGGCGGCGTGTGGACCTCCTGCGCCCCGGACTTCGGCGCCCGCAGCGTCCTGGACCGCTTCCAGCAGGTCGAGCCCGTCGTCCTGTTCGCCGTCGACGGCTACCGCTACGGCGGCAAGGAGCACGACCGGACGGACAGCGTCGCCGAACTGCGGGCCGAGCTGCCCTCGCTGCGCGCCGTCGTCCACATCCCGCTGCTGGGCTCCAAGGCGCCCGAAGGCGCCCTGGAGTGGGACGACGTCGTGTCGGACGACACCGCGCCCGCGTACGAGCAGGTGCCCTTCGACCATCCGCTGTGGGTGCTGTACTCCTCGGGCACCACCGGCCTGCCCAAGGCCATCGTCCAGTCCCAGGGCGGCATCCTGCTGGAGCATCTCAAGCAGACCGGCCTGCACATGGACCTCGGTCCCGGCGACCGCTTCTTCTGGTACACGTCCACGGGCTGGATGATGTGGAACTTCCTGGTGTCGGGCCTGCTGGCCGGTGCCACCGTCGTGCTCTACGACGGCAGCCCCGGCCACCCCGACACCGGCGCGCAGTGGCGGATCGCCGAGCGGACCGGTGCCACCGTCTTCGGCACCTCCGCCGCCTACGTCATGGCCTGCCGCAAGGCCGGGGTCCGGCCGGGCCGCGACTTCGACCTCTCCGCGGTCAAGTGCGTCGCCTCCACGGGGTCACCGCTGCCGCCCGACGGGTTCCGCTGGATCCACGAGGAGGTCAAGGAGGACGTCTGGATCGCGTCCGTCAGTGGCGGCACCGACGTGTGCAGCTGCTTCGCGGGCGGCGTGCCCACCCTCCCCGTCCACATCGGGGAGCTGCAGGCGGCGAGCCTGGGCACCGATCTGCAGGCCTGGGACGGGTCGGGCCGGCCGGTCACCGGCGAGGTCGGGGAGCTGGTCGTCACCAACCCGATGCCGTCGATGCCGGTGCGGTTCTGGAACGACCCGGGGGACACCCGCTACCGCGAGAGCTACTTCGAGATGTTCCCCGGCGTGTGGCGGCACGGGGACTGGATCACCATCACCGAGCGTGGCACCGTCATCATCCACGGCCGCTCCGACTCCACCCTCAACCGGCAGGGCGTCCGGATGGGCTCCGCCGACATCTACGAGGCCGTCGAACGCCTCCCGGAGATCCGCGAGTCGCTCGTCATCGGCGTCGAGCTGCCGGACGGCGGCTACTGGATGCCGCTCTTCGTCCACCTCGCGCCGGGCGCCGGGCTCGACGAAGCGCTGCGCGGCCGCATCAAGGACGTGATCCGCGCCGAACTCTCCCCGCGCCACGTCCCGGACGAGGTCATCGCCGTCCCCGCGGTGCCGCACACCCTCACCGGCAAGCGCCTGGAGGTCCCCGTCAAGCGCCTGATGCAGGGCGCGGCCCTCGACAGCACGGTCAACCCCGGTTCCGTCGACGACATCGAGGCGCTGCGCTTCTACGAGCGACTGGCCCAGGACCGCCGCGCCTCCTGACGAGTGCCGTGGGGGACCCCCCCCGGCGCCGCCCTCACCCGGTGTACTGGGCGAAGATCTTCGAGAACTCGTAGGGCGCCTGCGGGACGTTGGTGCACAGGTACAACGCGCCGTTGCAGGCGTTGCGGTCGCGGGTCTCCTCCCAGAAGCCGAGCATGCCCAGGTGCCTGGCCTGGGCGAACGCGACGAGCTGCCGGGAGTCCGCCTGGTCGAAGATGTGCCCGTCGTCGTTCTGGCCGAGCATCGGGGTGACGCTGGTCATCGCCCACAACTGGGCGTCCGTCCTGGCGGGGTACAGGGCCTTGAGCTGTGCCTGGGTGCTCTGCGCCGCCTGGACGGCCGCATCACCGTAGTCCGTGGCGCGGTAGTAGTCCATGGCCATGACGTTGACGGCGTCGAGGGTGACGCCCGCGTCGCGCGCGGACCTGACGATGCTGATGCCGTCCGCCGTCAGTCCCTCGGGCAGCACCGGCAGGGTCAGGGAGATCCGCAGCCCGGGGTGCGCCTGCTGGAGCCTGGCCAGCGCCTGCGAGCGGCGGCTGATGGAGGCGGGCTCGGCGGTGGCGGCGCCCTCGATGTCGAAGTCGGCGTACGTCAGGCCGTACGCCGTGACGACGGCGTCGTACTCGGCGTACAGCGAGTCGACGGTGGAGCAGGCCTGGGCGAGTTCCGCCCCGGATGCGCCGCCGAAGGAGATCTTCACGTCGCCGCCGCCCGCGCGGATGGCGTCGACCTGGTCCTTGGCCCAACCGGCGCGCGGGTCGTAGGCGTTGAACCACATGGCCTTGCAGGCCGAGGCGGTGATGAACGCCATGGTGAAGCTCTTCAGCCCGCTCGCCGAGGCCATGGCGGGCATGCTCGGCGTCGGCCAGGCACCCATGTCGACATACGGGGCCGTGTGCACGGAGCCCGGACCGGGGCCGCCGCCGCCCGTGGTCGTGGTGCCGCCGACGGCCGCGCTGTAGGCGGAGGTGTTGCCCGCGGCGTCCCTGGCCCGGACCCGGAAGGTGTAACCGGTGATGGGCTGCAGCCCGGTGGCGGTGTACGAGGTGCCGCTCACGGCCACGGGTGCGGCGTTGTCGCGCGAGACCTCGTACCCGGCGACCGAACCGGAGTTGTCGGTGGAGGCCGTCCACCGCACGGTGAGGGAGGAGCCGGTGGGCGAGCCGACAGTGACGCCGCCGGGCACCGAGGGAGCCGTGGTGTCGGCGGGGCCGGCGTCGCAGGAGCCGCCGTTCAGCAGGCAGTTGGCCGGGGTGCCCGAGCCGGCGGCGACCCAGCCGAAGACCACCGAGGCGCCGGGGGCCAGGGTGCCGTTGTACTCGCGGTTGGTGAACGTGTGGTGCGAGGCGTTCTTGGTGAGCAGCGCGTCCCAGTAGCTGCCGACACTGCTGCCCGCCGGGAGGTCGAACTCGACCTTCCAGCCGGTCAGGGTGGAGGTGGAGCCGTTGGTGATCCGGTACTGGGCCTGGTGGCCCGAGCCCCAGTCCGAGGTCTTGGAGAACGCCGCCGACACCCCGCCCGCCGCGGCGGCGGGCGGGGTGAGGAACGCGAGGAGCGTCCCGAGCAGTGCCAGGACGAGCGTGAGGGATCTTCGCATACTGGACTCCCATAGGTCTGTACCAACGCCGCCCAGTACGTGCATACGTGACCGCCAGGTGCACGTCAAGGTTCACGTCAGGAGCCGCTGACGACCCGTCAATCGCGTCAGCCTCCGTAGGTGCTCTCCGACTCGCCCAGCACCGCCGCGAAATCGCCCGCCAGCCGGCCGGCGTCCTCCACCGGCAGGGCCGCCGTGGTGATCCGCACCCCGGGAGCCGACGCGGTACGGAACCGGGCCCCGCCCGCGACCCACCACCCGTGCGACCGGAGCCCGTTGACCACCGCCGACTCGTCCCTGACCGGAACCCAGACGTTCAGCCCGCTGCGGCCGTGCGCGGGGATGCCGCGGCGCGCCAGTTCGCCGATCAGCGCCTCCCTGCGCGCGGTGTACGCGGCTTCGGCCCGCGCCACCAGCGCGGCCGTCGCTGGATCGGTCAGCAGCCGCAGCACCGTCTCCTGCAGCACATGGCTCACCCAGCCGGAGGTGAGCAGCAGCAGTCCGTCGTGCCGGGCCAGCGACGTCTCGTCGCAGGCGAGCGCCGCCCACCGCAGGTCGCTGCCCAGATGCTTGGACACGGTACGGACCTGCGCCCAGCGGGGCAGGCCGCCGGTGGTGAGGGAGTGCAGCGGGACGCCGGAGGTGTCCGCCGTGTAGTCGTCCTCGATGACCAGCACCTCGGGGGCGGCGGCCAGCACCGCCAGCAGCTCCGCCCGGCGCCGCTCGGAGAAGCACGCGCCCATCGGGCTCTGCGAGCGCGGCATGCACACCACCGCCCTCGCCCCCGCGCGCAGCGCGGCCCGCAGCGCCTCCGGCCGCATCCCCTCCTCGTCCACCGCCACCGGCACGATGCGCAGCCCCAGTGCCGGAGCGAGATCCAGCAGCCGGTGGAAGCCCGGATCCTCCATCGCCACGGCGTCGCCCGGCCGCAGTTCGGCCGAGAGCAGCCGGCCCACGCAGTCCAGCGCGCCATGGGCGAACGTCACCTGCCCGGCCGGTACGCCGTCCCGCTCGAACCAGCGGCGGGCCACCGCCTCCAGCTCCGGCAGCCGGGGCGAGGTCCGGTGCGACCCGGGCCCGGGGACCACCCGGGCCGGCGGCAGCAGATCGGGCAGAAACGCCGGATCGGGGTGGCCGCCGGCCAGGCTCCGTACCCCCGCCGGGGTCTTCGGCGGGCGGCGCGAACCGCTGGTGCCGACGGCCGGCGCCTCGGCGATGACCGTCCCGCCGCGCCCGCGGGTCAGCACGATGCCGCGCTGCCGCAACTCCTTGTAGGCCGTGGCCACAGTGCCCGGACTCACCCCGAGCTCCTCCGCGAGCCTGCGCACCGGCGGCATGGCGCTGCCGGGGGGCAGCGAGCCGTCCGCCACCGCGCGTTCGACGGAAGCGGCAATGCCCTTGGCGGTCGTACCACTGATCGCATATTGTGTTGCCACATTAGCCAGTATGTATTGATACAAACATGGCGTCAAGGGGGGAACGGGTGCGGATGCGACCGGCGATGGGGGCGGGCATGCGAACGGGCATGGCGGCGCGGATACCGGGAGGGCCCGACGGCCGCCGGATGCTCCGGATCAACTTCGTCGACAAGACCGGCTCCGGTCTCTGGCTGAGCGTCACGGCGCTGTACTTCCTGGTCGTCGCCCACCTCAGCGCGGGACAGATCGGACTGCTGATGGGACTGGCCGGCGCCGTCGGCATCGCCGGCTCACCCGTCGCCGGCCGGCTCGCCGACCGCTTCCCCCTCACCCGGCTGCTGCTCGCCGTCCAACTGCTGCGCGCCGCCTCCGGTCTGCTGCTGCTCGTGGCCGACGGCTTCTGGCAACTGCTGCCCCTGGTGGCACTCGGCAGCCTCGGCGAACGCTCCGCCTCGGTACTCACCAAGCTCTACGCCGCCCGCGTCGCCGGCCCCGACCGGTCCCGCTACCAGGCCGTGCAGCGCACCGTCGTCAACGTCGGCTACACACTCGGCGGCCTCGGCGCCTCCGTCGGCCTCGCCTTCGGCAGCGCCACCGTCTACCGCGGCCTGCTGCTCGCCGACAGCCTGTCCTTCTGCGTCGTCGCCGTACTCGTCGCCCGCTGCGCCGAACCCCCCTCCGCCACCCGGACGGTGGCCTCGTCCGCCGCCGGGCCACCGGCCGAAGCGCCCGCCGCCCGCCCGGCGCCGTCCTCCAACCCGTGGCGCGACCGCGGCTACCTGGGCTACGCCGCCACCGACGCCCTGCTCTTCCTCGACGGCTCCGTGCTGCGCGTCGGCATGCCGCTGTGGATCATCAGCGCCACCACCGCCCCGCACGGGCTCGCCGCCCTGCTCTTCGTCATCAACACCGTCGTCGTGGTGCTCTTCCAGGTCCGGCTCTCCCGCCACGGGCGTACACCGCGGCTGGCCGCGAACACCCTGTGGCGTGTCGCCGCCTGCTACTTCCTCGGCGGAGCGGCCGTGGCCGCCTCCGTCGTCGACGCCCGCTGGGCGGCCACCACCGCGATGCTGGTCGCCGCGGTCGCCTTCACCTTCGTGGAGATGTACCAGGCCACCGTCTCGTGGGAGCTGTCCGTGGCACTCGCTCCCGACGACGCGCAGGGCGCGTACGTCGGTGTGCACGGACTGGCCCAGTCCGCCGAACGCGCGGCCGGCCCGCTGATCATGACGACCGCGGTCATAGCGGCGGGGCCGCTCGGCTGGCTCAGCCTCGGCACGGCCCTCGCGGGGACCGCGTTCCTGCAGAAGCACATGGTCCTGCGGCGCCTCGGGTCAACACAGAAAGCGACGGAAGCGACGGTGCCGTCCGGATTGTCAGAGCCTCCGATTACGGTGAGTGAGAACTGATCGTCGCGCCGAGGGGGAACCATGGCACACACCAGGAACGGGAACGGCCGCGGGAGCGGGAACCGGAAGAGGAACGGGGGCCGGACGGGAAGCCGTTCGCGCACGAGCGGACGTACACCGAAGCGTTCACCGGGGCGTTCGCGGACTTCCTCGCAGGGCGGGACCCCGCGCCGGGTGAGCGTGCGGCGCGCGCTGCGCAGGGAGGCCCCCAGCATCGTCGCGCTGCTCGCCGACGAACGGGACTTCGCCGCGATGCGCCGCCACCGCGGCTTCCCCTGCGAGGACCACCCCGAGTACCTGCGGCAGATGGACGGCCTGCTGCGCTCGCTGCTCTCCCAGGGGTTGTCCGTCACCGTCACCCTCTTCGACCCCGAGGAGTACGCGGAGTACTGCGCCGACACCGGCCACGACCCGGACACCCCCGCCACCCGCGCCCGCTACACCGCGGACGTCACCGCGAGCGGGCCCGGCGTCCCCTACAGCGGGCAGCCCGTACGCCGCCTCCTCGCCGAACTGGGCCACGAGACCGACCGGCAAACGGCCTGGGACCGGGCCACCGACGTCCTCACCGCCGCGGAAGGCCGCACGGCGGATGGGCGCGAACTCGCCCGGCACGCCTTCGAACGGGCCTCCCGGGCACTGGTGGGACTCATCGAGACCGCCGGCGCCGGCATCCACCACCTGGTCTGCAGCGTGCGCTCGGACGACGCCCCGCTGCTCGCCGTCCTCACCACGGAGCGCGCCGCGTCGGGCCGAATCCACTTCGCCGAGGCCGACGCGCTGGTCTTCTGCACGGTCCTCGCCGCGGCCGCCGTCAGCGACAGTCCGGCGGGCATCGTCATCAGGTCCACCGGCAGCGACGGGCGGGACGAGGTACGCGGCTGGTCCCTCCGCGACGGGTGGCCGCAACCGCTCACCGAGGCGGAGGTCTTCAACGCCTACTGCACCGACGCCGAAACCGGCGAACCGGTACCGCCGGAACCCGGCGTCACCTACCGGGCCGGCCTGCCCATCGGGCCGCCGCCGCACGGCTGAGGAGCCCCACGCGAGAGGGGCGCTCCACCGGAATCCGGTGAAACGCCCCTCGAAGCTGCCGGCTGGGTGGCCGGCGGCTGTCACTCGCCCGACAGCACCGCCTGCGCGGCACGCCGCGCCTCGTCGGCGGTGTCGGTCGAGCGCGCGGCAGCCGCCGCACGCCGGCACTGCGCCAACGTGTACTTCGCGAGCGTGGCGCGCACATAAGGAATGGAGGCCGCACCCATGGACAGGCTCGTCACACCCAGACCCGTGAGCACACAGGCCAGCAGCGGATCAGCCGCAGCCTCGCCGCAGACACCGCAGCTCTTGCCCTCGGCCTTGGCCGCGTCCGCCGACAGGGCCACCAGGTCGAGCAGCGCGGGCTGCCAGGGGTCCTGCAACCGCGAGACCGCGCCGACCTGGCGGTCGGCGGCGAAGGTGTACTGCGCCAGGTCGTTGGTGCCCAGCGACAGGAACTCGACCTCCTGGAGGATGGACCGGGCCCGCAGCGCCGCCGAGGGGATCTCGACCATCGCACCGAACTTCGCCTGCAGACCGGCCTCGCGGCACGCGTCGGCGAACGCCTTGGCGTCGATACGGTCGGCCACCATCGGCGCCATGACCTCGAGATACACCGGCAGGCCGTCAACCGCCCTGGCCAGCGCCCGCAACTGGGTCTGCAGCACGTCGGGGTGGTCCAGCAGCGAGCGCAGACCCCGCACACCCAGCGCCGGGTTCGGCTCGTCGGCGGGAGTGAGGAAGTCCAGCGGCTTGTCGGCGCCCGCGTCGAGCACGCGCACGACCACCCGGCCCTCGGGGAACGCTTCGAGCACCTTGCGGTACGCCTCTACCTGCTTCTCCTCCGACGGCGCCTTCGCGGAGTCGTCGAGGAAGAGGAACTCGGTGCGGAACAGGCCCACGCCCTCGGCGCCCGCCTCCAGCGCCGCGGGGACGTCGCCGGGACCGCCCACGTTGGCGAGCAGCGGCACCTTGTGGCCGTCGGAGGTGGCACCGGGACCCGAGGTCGCGGACAGCGAGGCCCTGCGAGCGGCGGCGGCCTCGGTCAGCTCCGCGCGCTTCTCGGCGCTCGGGTTGACGAAGAGCTCACCGGTGCTGCCGTCCACCGCGACGACGGTGCCTTCGGCGATCTCGCCCGCACCGGGCATCGCAACCACGGCCGGGACACCCAGGGCACGCGCCAGGATCGCGCTGTGGCTGGTCGGGCCGCCCTCCTCGGTGACGAAACCGAGGACCAGGGTCGGGTCGAGCAGCGCGGTGTCCGCCGGCGCCAGGTCCCGGGCGATCAGTACATACGGCTCGTCACTGTCCGGCACACCCGGCATCGGGACGCCGAGCAGCCGGGCCACGATGCGGTTGCGGACGTCGTCCAGGTCGGCCACCCGGCCGGCCAGGTACTCACCCGCGTTGGCCAGCAGCGCACGGTAGGAGGCGAAAGCGTCGTAGACGGCGCGCTCGGCGGAACTGCCCACCGCGATCCGGCGTTCGACATCGGCCTGCAGCTCGGGGTCCTGGGCCATCATGGCCTGGGCCTCCAGCACGTGCTGGGCCTCACCGCCGGCCAGGTTCCCCCGCGCGATCAGGTCGGCTGCCACAGCCTCGACGGCCTGCCGGGCACGGCCCTGCTCACGCGGAGCCTCGTCCGACGGGATCTGCTTGGCCGGGGGCTCCAGAACAGCGGTACCCATGTGCCGTACCTCGCCGATCGCCACACCGTGGCTGACACCGACGCCTCGCAGCGTTGTCTCCATCTCACCTGTCTCCGGTCACTGCGACGGTCGGTGCCGTCGCTCAGATTCTTCCGACGTCCTCGTTGACGCCCCCTGGGGTACAGCGGGTAGAGCGGGGGAACTACTGCCAGACGAAGAGCTGGGCGCCGGCCTTGACGTCACCTTCGGCGGCCAGATCGCTGAGCGCCTCGGCAGTGGCCTCGAGCGCCACGACCGGGCAGACCGGCGACTTGCCGGCGGCCTCGACCGCGGCCGGGTTCCAGCGGATGACCTCTTGTCCCCGCTGAACCGTGTCGCCCTTCGCGACGAGCAGCTCGAAGCCCTCGCCATTGAGCTGAACGGTGTCGATGCCCAGGTGCGTCAGTACACCGTGACCCTCGTCGTCCACGACGACGAACGCGTGCGGGTGCAGGGAGACGATGACGCCATCCACGGGGGAGACCGCGGCCGAAGGCTCGCGCACGGGGTCAATGGCGGTGCCGGGACCCACCATCGCGCCGGAGAACACCGGGTCGGGTACAGCGGCCAGTCCGATGGCCCGTCCGGCCAGGGGAGACGAAACGATCGTCATGGGGAAGCCTCCTAGATGCGGAGCTCAAAGACGCCGTCACTACCAGTCACCGGACGGCGATGCCGCTTGAGCAGCCTAAGTCATGTGAAGTATGGATTCCGCCCGAGCGGATCCGACCATCGGGTGATCGATCCCGACCACTCAGTGTGGCATCTTCACCGCACTCGATCAGGGGCCGAAGGACCCCTGTAGCCGATTTGCACGGGGCGGAGGCGTCCAGTACCTTGGCACAACCGCCTCGACGAGTGCCGCGGAAACGTATGTTTCCAGGGCAGACTTGAATTGGCCGGTAAATCCGACGAAAAGCTTCTGCTAAAGTCGGGTGCAGCGGGAAAGCCGAAAGGCAGAAAC
>NZ_JAPVLU010000031.1:0-72047 GCF_027158205.1 Streptomyces sp. H39-S7
CTCCCGCCCGTACCTGAGACCCGGACCGAAGCGCCCGCCCGGCGCGAGGCCGAATCCCAACTCGTGGAGTCCTGATGCCCCCCAAGAACGCGACCGAGGGCCCTGTCGCCGTCCTGGTCGTCACCTGGAACAGCGCCGCGGTGCTCCCGGAGTTCATCGCGTCGCTGCCCGACGGCATGGCCGGCCTGGACTGGCGGCTCGTCGTCGCCGACAACGACTCGTCCGACGACACGGTCGACCTGTTGCGCGCCCTCGCCCCCGACGCCACCCTCGTGCAGACCGGCCGCAACGCCGGGTACGCCGCCGGCGTCAACGCGGCGCTGGGCGCCGCCGCCCGGTGGGAGGGCGGCTTCCGGGCCGCGCTGGTGTGCAACCCCGACATCCGCATGCGGCAGGGCTGCGCCAAACTGCTGGTCGACGCGCTGGACACCGGGCTGCCCGACGGCGACCGCGTCGGGATCAGCGTGCCGCTGCTGTACGAGGAGGAGGACGGTGCGCCCCTGCACTCGCTGCGCCGCGAGTCGAGCGTGAGCCGGGCCCTGGGCGAGGCGGTCGTGGGCAACCGCAGGGCCGGCCGCTTCCCGCGCTGGAGCGAACTGGTCACCGACCCCGCCGCGTACGCGGCCCCGACCCGCGCCGACTGGGCGACCGGGGCCCTGATGGCGCTGTCGGCGCAGTGCCTGGACGCCTGCGGCCCGTGGGACGAGTCGTTCTTCCTGTACTCCGAGGAGACCGAGTACTGCCTGCGGGCCGGGGACCGCGGCTGGGCGACCCGGTTGGAGCCCGCGGCCGGCGCCCTGCACCTCGGCGGCGACTCGCAGGTCTCGCCGCGCCTGTGGACCCTGCTGACCCTCAACCGCGTCCGCCTCTACCGGCGCCGGCACGGCCCGGTGGCGACCGCCGCCTTCCGGGCGGCGGTCCTGCTGCGCGAGACCTCCCGCGCCGCGCTGGGCAGGCCCGCGAGCCGCGCGGCGGCCGCCGCCCTGCTCAGCCCGTCGGCCCTGCGCGCGACTCCCGGGCCGTGAGCCCCCCGGCGCCGCCCGCCTAGACGGGCGGCGCCGACCCCTCCCACGCGGTGTAGAAGCTCGCCGGGTTCACCAGGTACCGGACCGTGGCGCACGGGACGTGGCGCACCTCGTGGCGTCTGCTGTACCGGCGGACGAGCTCCCAGTCCTCGCGCGGCAGCACCTTCGGGGTCCGGCGGATCCGGCTGAAGTGCAGGGCGGCGGTGCGGCGGGCCACGAAGGCGTTGGTGTCCAGGAACGACTCGCGGGCAGACCTGCGGCGGTCGAAGGGCACCGACAGGATGTCCATGTCGGTCCCGTCGGGCAGGACCCGGCGCAGCGCCGTGTAGACGCCGTCGGGTCCCCCCGGCGCCTCCAGTACCGCCAGCGCCTGTTCCAGGTGGTCCGGCTCCCACCGGTTGTCGTCGTCCAGGAACGCGACGTACCGCGAACGGGTCAGCCGGATCCCGACGTTGCGGACCACGCCGGCGGTGGCCGTGTTCCGTGCCAGCGACACCGCGAACAGCCGGGGGTCCGCGGGCAGTTCCGGCAGCCCCGCGCCGTCGTCCACCACGATGACGACATGGTCGCGTACAGTCTGCCCGAGCGCGGAGGCCACCGCCGCGAGCAGCGCCTCCGGGCGCCGGTGGGTGGCGATCACCGTCGCGACCAGGGCCTCGGGCGGCCGCACCGGGCCGGCCGTCAGGCGCACCGTCTCGGCGTTCTCGAAGCGGCGCAGCCGCACCGCCGAGGGGGCCAGCAGGACCTTGTTCCTGGTCTCGAAGAGCACCAGCCAGCCGAAGGCCCACTTGAGCAGCTCCCAGGGGAGCCGGGCGATACGGCGCATCGTGACCTCTTTCGGACGGGCGGGCGCTGACGTCCCGGTCGGGCGGTGTTCATGGCGGTGTCAGACGAGGGATCCGGCGGCGACGGGCACGCCGGTCGACATCCGGTTGTTGCTCCACACATTTCCGGCGCCGCCCGCGTTCCAGGCGGTGACCGGACCGTACACGCCGCACTTGGGGTGGAACTGCGTCGAGAAGACATTGTTGGTGACCTTGATGCCGGTGGCACCCTTGTTGCCCCCGTACAGGGCGTACGCGCCGCCGGCGATCCAGTTGCCGTCCACAACGGTGTTGGACACGACGCCGGTGTCCGCGAACAGTCCGATGCTGGCGGAGGCGCCCTGCTCGGCGCTGGTGGCGTTGAGCAGGGTGTTGTGCCGGATGATCAGCTGGCCCTTGTTGCCGCCGCCGCTGATCACCGCGTCGGTGTGCTGCCACTCACCGCCCAGGTTCCGGAACGGGACGATGTCGTGCACGTAGTTGTCGTGGAGGTTGCCCTGCCCCATCGACAGGGCGTTGCCGAACACCGAGATGTCGTTCCAGCCGACCTCGACGGAGCTCTCCCCCATGTTGGAGACGGCGTAGTCCACGCCGCCGTTGTCGGGCCCCTTGCCCGGTACGGCGGTGATCTCGGAGTGCAGGACCCGCAGCCCGCTGAAGCCGGGACGCAGGTTGATCCCCCACCAGTTGTCCGAGGTGATCTTGGTGTCGATGATCGTGACGTTGTTGGCGTAGACGTCGAGCGAGCCGGTGATGTTCCAGCCCTTGATGACCATGCCGTCGGTCTTGACGGTCATGGCCCCGGTGTTGTGCGCCGCGATGGCGGTGCGCGGACCGGTGGTCCGCGCGTCGGGGAAGCCGCAGGCGGCGGCCGAGGCGCACGGCCCCGACGCCGGGGGCTGCCCGGTCCCGCCGCTCGTGCTCCCGGTGGTGGGGGGCCGCACCGTCGGGAGCGGCACGGGCGTGCCGCTGCCGGCGCCGGGCACGGTCGTGCCCGGCTTCGTGGGCGGAACCGCGTCATCGGGGGGAGCGCTCTGCCCCGGGCATGTCATCGCGGTGTCCGGGCAGTCGGCGACGGAGCGCTCGCCGTTACTGGAGCGCGTCGCCACAAAGACGGTGAACGCGCCGGCGAGCACGATACCCGCCAGTAATAAGCGCAGCAGATGGCCTTTTCGTCTGAGCATACGACCCACCTTGTGGTCTCTCGTCGATCCATGGTGCCGGGCCGGTCGCCCTGGAAAGCATCGTTCTGCCGTTCTCTCTCGACTTGCTGACTCTCGACTTCATGACGCGTGACCTCATGACGGGTGACCTCATGCGATCTTCCGGTGCTTGCCGCCGCTGGGCCGGGTGCCCCGCAGGAAGTCGCGGCTGGGCAGCACGCACAGCACGTAGACGCCCAGCGCGACGGTTCCGATGGCGAGGAGCGCGAGCCGGCTGTCGCCGAACCCCCGCTCCAGGCCGAGGACGACCCCGGCCATGACGGCCCCGCCGAGGAAGGGCCACGCGCAGGCGCGGGCGACCGACCCCAGGCTGATGCCGCCCCGGCGCAGCGCGAAGAGGAACACCGGCACCACGAGGCCGCCGGCGACCAGGACATGGCCCTGGGCGACCCCGACGATGCCGTCGGCCCGTCCGGCGAAGATCAGGACCGGGATGAGCGCGACGAGCCACAGCCCCTGCACCATGATCAGGGAACGGCGCTGCCCGATGGCGACCAGGCAGTCGTACGCCAGCTCGCAGCCGATGCGCACCAGCCCGAGCACCATCAGCCAGGGCAGTGCCCCGGCGGCGGGGAGCCACTGGTCCCCGTAGACGAGGGTGACGATCGGGCCCGCGAGGACTCCCAGCAGCACGCACAGCGGGACCGTGCCGGTGATCAGGACGCCCAGCGCGCGGCTGAACCCCTGGGCGAGCGCCTGGGGTGAGTCGGCGAGCCGGGAGAACCCGGCGAAGGAGACCCGGCGTGCCGCCTCGGAGATGATCCGCACCGGCCAGCCCGACATGTTGAACGCGAGCACGTAGAAGCCCAGGGCCACCTTGTCGGTGGTGGAGCCGACCACCATCGTGTCCACGTTGACCACGCCGAGGGCCAGCATGCTGGCGCCCGCCAGCGGCAGCCCGAACCGGAGCAGCGCCCGCGCCTGCTCGGGGTTCCAGCCGAACCGCAGCGTGCCCGGCGCCGCCACGCAGCAGCCGACCAGGGCCGCGACGTTGCCCGCCACCGCTCCCCAGGCGAAGCTCATCGCACCCCAGCCCTCGAAGGCCAGCAGCAGGGTCACGCCGGTGCTCAGCACGAAGTTGAGCGCGTCGATGACCATCCGTTTGCCCTGGGCGAACTCCCGGGTGAGGAAGCCGGCGGGCACCTGCGACAGTCCGTCGAGGACCACGCACAGGCACATCACCCGCAGGACGCCCGAGGCTTCGGGCGAGCCCAGCAGCCGCGCGACGGTCGGGGCCGCCGTGAACAGCGCCGCGTACAGCAGACAGCTGGAGATCGCGCTGAGGGTCAGGACGGTCGGTGCGAAGCGGCGGGCGTCGCCCTCCCAGCGCACGATGGCCAGTCCGACGCCCAGTTCGTTCGCGGACAGCAGGACCAGCAGCACCGTCTGGGCGATGCCGTACACGCCCCAGTCCGCCGGCCCCAGGACGAAGCGCGCCAGGATGATGCCCGTGACGAAGTTGCCCAGCCGCATGACGACGGTGTTGACCAGGCTCCACCGGGCGGCCGATCTGACCTTCTGCCCCAGTGACGGCGGGGCGGGCTCGGTTGCGGCGTCAGGGGTGGTTTCGAGGGCGGTGGAGGAGTCCGTTCCGGTCCCGGCGGCGCCCACCGAAGTGGCGGGGGTGCCGGTCGTACCGGGCGATTCGCCGGCCGTGGGGGCCGTTACGCGTGCCCTTTCCATGGGTCGACTCCTTGTCGAGTGGCTCGCAGAATGTGCGGGTCACACAAACCGGTGCGCTTCTGTCTCGGTCGTTGAGGAGTCGGTTTCCTCGACCGGCTTGGACCATCGGGGCGCCGGTCGGGCCGCCGGCCCTTCCGGGTGCTCGGCCCCGGCCGGCCGGTCCCCCGCCGGCTGGGCGGCGGCCGGCTGTGCGGCGGCCTGCGGCTGCTCGTCCGGCGTGTCCTCGGCGGCCGGCAGTTCCTCGTCCGCGGGGTGCGCAACGGGTCGCGGCCGACGCCGGGCCTCGACGTAGAACGTGGCGACCAGGCTCGTCACCAGCCCCAGCCCGCCCGCCATGATGAGGTATTCCAGCCGTGTCTTGGTCTGAGCCACGGGGTTCTGCGGCGGCACGATCGTCGTCATGCGGATCATGGCGTTCGGTGCGACGGACTGCTCCGTCTGGAACTGCTGCAACCGGCTCTCGGCGTACTCCGTCAGGATCTTGTCCGACTCCAGGACGCTGTCCGGGTCGGTGCCGGTCACGGTCAGCCACATCAACGGGCCCTGCGCGTTGTCGGCGATCATCGCCTGGTAGACCCCGGTGACCCCGCGCGCCTTGAGGTCCGCGATCGAGGCGTCGGAGTTGAGGTTGCGGGCGAGGCTGTCCGCCATCCCGGTGAGTGACGTCTGGGTGCTCAGGAACGGGTTGCCGTCGAAGGCGACCGTGGCCTTCTGCGAGTTGAGGAGGGCCACGGTGCTCTGCGACTGGTACGTGATCGGCACCACCAGGTACACGCCGGCCGTCAGTGCCGCGGTGAGCAGCAGTCCGGGCAGCAGGACGTACCAGCGCCTGCGCATGACCCGGCAGATCTCTGCGAGATCCATGGTGGTTCCCCCTCGCGGCCCACGTGGTGGGTATCGCGCGCCGCGGCAGCCGCGACACTGTCGTATCCGTTCCGTTCGCCGGCCCGCCCCCGTGCCGACTGTGATCGAGCATATGGCGCTTCCCGATCGGGTGCGGCCGGTTCCGGCCCCCTCCGGGCGGCCGTCCCCGCGGCCGCCCGACTCCTTGCGAACCGTACCTAGTTGCCCGGGTCGTCCCCGGCCCGCAGGTCGGTGGGTCTGGGCCGGCTGCGCGCGGTGCCCCCCTCCAGCAGGACGTCGGCGATGCGGTCGCTGGCGTGCCCGTCCCACAGCTCCGGGCAGCGGGCCGCGGGCGGGTGGTCGAGGACCTGGTTGACCGTGGCGACGATCCGCTCCGGATCCCGGCCCGCCAGCACGTTGGTGCCCTGCTCGACGGTGATCGGCCGTTCCGTGTTGTCCCGCAGCGTCACGCACGGCACGCCCAGCGCGGTGGTCTCCTCCTGGATGCCGCCCGAGTCCGTCAGCACGATGCGGGCGGCGTCCTGCAGGGCGATGAAGTCGAGGTACCCGGCCGCCGGCACGAGCCGGATCCCACCGGGCACCCCCAGTTCGGCCAGTTTGCCGGCCGCCCGCGGGTGCACGGGCAGCAGCAGTGGACAGCGGTCGGCGATCTCACCGAGCGCCTTGAGCAGCGCGGTGAGCGCCTGCGGATCGTCCACGTTGGCCGGCCGGTGCAAGGTGACCAGGCCGTACTCGCCGCGGTGCAGTCCGTACCGCTCCAGCACGTCCGACGCCCTGGCCCGCTCCAGGTTGGCGAGCAGGGTGTCGATCATGACGTTGCCGACGACGTGGATCTGGTCGTCCCGGTACCCCTCGGCGCGCAGGTTCACCGCGGCGTCGGGCGACGGGGCCAGCAGATAGTCGCTGACCCGGTCGGTGGCGACGCGGTTGACCTCCTCCGGCATGCTCCAGTCGCGACTGCGCAGGCCGGCCTCGACGTGGGCCAGCAACGGGCCGGCCTTCGCGGTCACCAGGGCGCAGGCGAGGGTGGAGTTGATGTCGCCGACCACCACCACCGCGTCCGGGGCCACCTCGTCGAGCAGCGGCTCGAAGGCCGCCATCACCCGGCCGGTCTGCTGTGCGTGGGTGCCCGAGCCGACGCCCAGGAAGCGGTCGGGCGGCCGGATACCGAGATCGCGGAAGAACACGTCGTTCATGGACTCGTCGTAGTGCTGCCCGGTGTGGACCAGGACCACTTCGGCGCCCCGGCGCTCCAGTGCGTCCATCACCGGTTTGATCTTCATGTAGTTGGGTCGCGCTCCGGCGACGCAGATGATCCTCACGTGTTCAGAGCACCTCGATCGTGGGTCCGGCGGGGAGTTTGCGGCGGCAGTCGAGAATGAACGAGGCGTGCTCGGTGACGAGGTTGTAGTCGAAGGAGTCGTGGTCGGTGAGCAGGACGACCACGTCCGCCGCCGCGAGTTCCTTCTTGGTGGGTTCGACCCGGGTGACGCGGGCGTCGACCGCCATGCTCTCCACCACGTGCGGGTCCGCCGCCCGGACCTTGGCGCCCATGTTGAGCAGCAGTTGGGAGATGCGCAGCGCCGGCGATTCGCGGGCGTCGCCGGTGTTCTTCTTGTAGGCCAGCCCGAGCAGCAGGACGCGCGAGCCGTTCACCGAGCGGCGCTTGGTGTTGAGCGCGTCGATGATCCGGCGCGTGACGTACTCGGGCATGTGGCTGTTGATGTCGTTGGCCAGCTCGACGAAGCGGAAGCTCTGGCCGAGCTCGCGCTGCACCCGCCAGGACAGGTAGGACGGGTCGATCGGCAGGCAGTGCCCGCCGACGCCGGGGCCCGGCGTGAACTTCATGAAGCCGAACGGCTTGCTGGACGCCGCGTCGATGGCCTGCCAGACGTCGATGTCGAGGTGGCGCGCGAACATCGCGATCTCGTTGACCAGCGCGATGTTCACATGCCGGAAGGTGTTCTCCAGGAGTTTGGCCAGTTCGGCCTCCTTCGGCGAGCCGACCGGCACCGTGGTGTCGACCAGCTCGTCGTAGAAGCTCTGCACCGCCTTCAAGGACGCCGCGTCGACGCCCGAGACGACCTTCGGCGTCTGCTGGAAACCCCAGACGGGGTTGCCGGGGTCGATGCGCTCCGGGCTGTAGCCGAGATGGAAGTCGGCTCCGGCGGTCAGTCCCGAACCGTCCTCCAACAGCGGGGCGAACAGCTCCTGAGTGGTGCCCGGGTACGTGGTCGACTCCAGCACCACCGTGGCACCGGGGCGCAGGTAGCGCGCCAGGGTACGGGCCGACTCCTCGATGTAGCGCAGGTCCGGCACCCCTTCGTGCAGCGGCGTCGGCACGGTCACCACCGCGACGTCGAAGCCGCCGCAGTCCCGGGCCGACTCGCTCGCCCGGTACGCACCGCTGGCCGTGACGGCGCGCAGCCGCTCGGAGGAGACGTCCTCGACGTAGGACTCCCCCGCCGCCAGGCTCTTGACCCGCTGGGTCGCCACGTCGTAGCCGATCACCTCGTGACCGACCTCGGCGGCGCGGACGGCCAATGGCAGCCCGACATACCCCTGTCCCACCACGACGACGCGCATCAGTACCTCCTGTTGGCGAAACCGGTTGCCGGTGTGCGGCGGATGAGTTCCCGCGCCGTCATGACGAGGAAGAGGGCGTTGGTGGTGAAGTAGCGCCTGCCGAGCCGTCGGGGTTCCTGCAGCGTGCGGTAGAGCCATTCCAGGCCCATGCGCTGCCAGCGTTCGGGGGCGCGTTTGGTGATGCCGGCCAGGATGTCGAAGGAGCCGCCGACGCCGTGCACGACATGGGCGTCGGTGCGCTTGGCGTAGCCGGCGGTGAAGTTCTCCTTCTTGGGCGATGTCATGCCGAGGAAGAGCAGTTGGGCGCCGCTGTCGGCGATCGCGTCGGCGACGGCCTCCTGCTCGGTGTCGGCGAAGTACCCGTTGCGGCTGCCGGCCACCCGCAGGGCGGGGAAGCGCGCGCCGACCTGCTCCAGCATCAGCTGCAGCACCTCCTGCTTGGCGCCGAGGAAGTACACGGACAGGTCCGCCTTCTCGGCCGCCGCCAGCAGGCGCATGAACAGGTCGATGCCCGCGACCCGTTCCGGCAGCGGGGTCCGCAGCAGCTTGCCGGCCCACACGACCGCCTGGCCGTCGGCCAGGACGAGGTCGCAGCCGGCCACCGCGTGGGCGAGCCGGGGATCGCGCCGCATGTTGACCAGCTTCGCGGCGTTCACCATCCCGATCTCGAGCTGTTCGTCGTTCCGCACCGCCTCCAGGCAGCGCTGAACGGTTTCGTCCATGGTCATCGCGTCCAGTGGGACGCCGAACAAGGTCTGCCGCTTCATCTGGGCGCTCCCCCGAGCCAGGCGTGCAACATCCAGCCGAACTCGTACGGCCGGCATTCGCGGTCCACCGAGGCCGGGCGGAACACCCGGTCCAGTGGGGTGAGCCGCGCCTTCGGAACGACGCGGGTGGTGAGCCCGCGGGCGGCGCGGACGGCCTTCTTCGGGTCGCCGCGGAAGACCTTGCGCCAGGTGACCCCGAGCTCGTCGAGGATCAACGGCTCGGCGGCGGAACCGGCTTGGGCCGCGGCCGGCCCGGTCAGCTCCGGTACGTCCGTCATCCAGCGCAGCCCGCTGCGGATCGCCGCGGCGAAGTCGCTGCCGCCCGCGTCCGCGAGGTCGAACAGCGCGGTCGGGGCCATCGCGTGCTGGTGGACGCTGTAGACGGGATAGCCCTCGACGACTCCCGCCCGGCGCGCGTCGTAGTGCCACCACCACTGCCCGCCGTCGCCCTGCAGGGCGCAGATGCGGGCGGCACACGCCTCGGACGCGGCGAGCGCCTCCGGATCGCCGCCGCCGGCGTGGGCGCGGGCCAGGGCCTGCAGCGGGTAGGTCTGGTCCGCGAAGCAGGCCACGTGCGACCGGTACCACGGCACCAGGCCGGGCCCGGTGGCGTGCGGGAACAGCGGGCTGTCGCCGATCCTGGCCCGCAGAAGCCGGTCACGGGCGGCGGTGAGACGTTTCTCCACATCCACCGTGCCGCGCGCGGCCGCCAGGGCCGACAGCACCCAGGCCGCCTCGACCGTGTACTGCGGGCGGCCGGCCTCGTCGAGTGCCGCGACCCGCTCCAGCGCGTCCGACAGTTTGGGATGGCCGGTCTCGGCGGCGGCCCAGGCGATCAGCGCCGCGTCGCCGAGGTTGCGCACCGCGGGCAGTCGCTGGACCAGCAGCCCGGTGTATTCCTCGGCGCTGTGCCCGCCCAGGACGGCGCGCTGCCGCGCCTCGGGCAGGTACTGGGCGCCCAGCGCGGTGATCGCCGCGTACCGGGTGCTCGTCCCGCGCTGCTCCAGGTGCCAGGAGCCGTCGGGCGCGGCGGTTCCCGCCCGGGTGAAGACGAAGGTGTCGTCGCCGGGCACGTACATCCCCGGCAGTCCCGCCTCGGCCACCGCGAGGAGGCGTTCGGCGAGGGCGTGCAGCGGCCGGTCCGCGGCCGCGAGGGCGTCGAGTCGTGTCGTGGTCATCGCACCCCCACCCCGCTTCCGCGCCCGGCAGGGCGTACTGCGGTCGGTCCGGTGCGAGTTGCTGGGTCGTGCCGTTGATCAGGCCGTCGGTCCTCCCGACGGTGTCCGCCGCGCGCACCCGGCGAATCGGGTGCGACGGCGAGTCGTCTGCGCGGACCACGTATGTCCGAGCGGTGCGGCTCTGGCACACCTACCCCCCCTCTGGTCTCTCCTGGTTCAGACTTGCGGTTCTCGCTCCGCGGAGAGGGCCGTGCGTGACGCCGCCCGGGTCGGCCCGCGGGCATCGCCCCACCGATGCCGTGCGCCGATCGAACACCGCACTACCTGCGCCCGATCCGACCACCGGTCGGCATCGGGCGCGCCTGAACAGGCAGCATCCGTCGAAGCGGTTCTCACTTCGACCCCACTGCCACAGGTGCCCCCACCACGTACAAACCCCCACTGCGCACCGCGTGTTGCGTGCTCAGCTCGCGCGTACATACACACGGTATGCCTACGGATGTTCGCTGATCGGCCTTTTGAGGAATTGCGTACGCAACCTCACCGCGGCACGTCAGCCACGCTCGAAGAGCGCGCCCTCCTTCTCGTCGTGCAGCACTCCGGTGCTGGGACACTCCCAGACGCCCGGCTCACCGGTGCGCTCCACCAGCTTGACCCCGGCCCGTCCGACCCAGCCGACGCGGCGCGCCGGCACACCCGCCACCAGGGCGAAGTCCGGCACGTCCCGGGTGACCACGGCGCCGGCCGCGACCAGGGCCCAGCGCCCGACCCGCACCGGTGCGACACACACCGAACGGGCGCCCAGCGAGGCGCCTTCCAGCACCTCCACTCCGACGGGCTCCCAGTCCCCGCCGCGCTTCTGCTTCCCCGAAGGATCCACGGCGCGCGGGTAGAAGTCGTTGGTGAGCACGACGGCGGGGCCGACGAACACCCCGTCGCCGAGCACGGCGGGCTCGTACACCAGGGCGTGGTTCTGCAGCTTCACGTTGTCGCCGATCCGCACGCCGGGACCGACGTAGGCGCCCCGGCCGACGATGCAACTGCGGCCGAGCCGGGCCTGCTCGCGGATCTGCGCCAGATCCCAGACGGTGGTCCCGTCGCCGAGTTCCGCGGTGTCGTCCACCTGCGCGGTGGGTTGGATCCTGGCTCTCACGGCGTCGTCCCCTAACGGCGGGCGAGGGTGCACAAGTTGTGCAGGTCGAGCATAGGGGCTGTGAAGAGATCAACTACCCGGAGTCAACGGACTGTTCATGAATTCGCCTTCGGGGCCGGGGCGGCGAGGGCTCCCCGCTCGGGGCGTCCGGTGCCCGGGAAAACGAGAAGGCCCGCCGACCCGGGATGTTCTCCCAGGTCAACGGGCCTTGCTCAACGGGACCGGCTCAGCGGGCCCCCGCGGTGCGGCTGGTGTCAGCCGAGCGTCGCGATGGCGTCGTTGAACGTCTTCGACGGGCGCATCACGGCCGAGGCCTTGGCGTCGTCGGGACGGTAGTAGCTGCCGATGTCGGTCGGCGAGCCCTGGACGGCGATCAGCTCGTCGACGATGGTCCGCTCCTGCTCGGCCAGCGTCGTGGCCAGCGCGGTGAACGCCTCGGCCAGCTGTGCGTCGTCGGTCTGCCGGGCCAGCTCCTGCGCCCAGTACAGCGCCAGGTAGAAGTGGCTGCCGCGGTTGTCGATGCCGCCGAGCTTGCGGCTGGGCGACTTGTCCTCGTTCAGGAACGTGCCGGTCGCCCGGTCGAGGGTGTCGGCCAGGACCTGGGCGCGGGCGTTGCCCGTGCTCTGCGCGAGGTGCTCGAAGCTGACGGCCAGGGCGAGGAACTCACCCAGGCTGTCCCACCGCAGGTAGTTCTCCTTGAGCAGCTGCTGGACGTGCTTGGGGGCGGAGCCGCCGGCGCCCGTCTCGAACAGGCCGCCGCCGTTGATCAGCGGGACGACGGAGAGCATCTTGGCGCTCGTGCCGAGCTCCAGGATCGGGAAGAGGTCCGTCAGGTAGTCGCGCAGCACATTGCCGGTGACCGAGATGGTGTCCTCGCCGCGGCGGATGCGCTCCAGGGAGAACGCGATCGCCTGCTCCGGGGCCAGGATCTCGATCTGCAGCCCGTCGGTGTCGTGCTCGGGCAGGTACGCCTTCACCTTCGCGATCAGGTTGGCGTCGTGGGCACGGCTCTCGTCGAGCCAGAACACGGTCGGGTTGCCGGTGGCACGGGCCCGGTTGACCGCGAGCTTGACCCAGTCGCGGATCGGCACGTCCTTGGTCTGGCACATGCGGAACACGTCGCCGGCACCGACCGGCTGCTCCAGTACGGCATTGCCGGCCGCGTCGACGACCCGGACGGTGCCGGTGGCGGGGATCTCGAAGGTCTTGTCGTGGCTGCCGTACTCCTCGGCCGCCTGCGCCATCAGGCCGACGTTCGGGACGGAGCCCATGGTCGCCGGGTCGAAGGCGCCGTGCGCGCGGCAGTCGTCGATGACGACCTGGTAGATGCCGGCGTAGCTGCTGTCGGGGATGACGGCCAGGGTGTCGGCCTCCGAACCGTCCGGGCCCCACATGTGGCCCGAGGTGCGGATCATGGCCGGCATCGACGCGTCGACGATCACGTCGCTCGGCACGTGCAGGTTGGTGATGCCGCGGTCGGAGTCGACCATGGCCAGCTCGGGGCCCTCGGCCAGCTCGGCCTCGAAGGACGCCTTGACCGTCGCGCCCTCGGGCAGCGACTCCAGGCCCTTGAGGATGCCGCCGAGCCCGTCGTTGGGGCTCAGGCCGGCCGCGGCGAGCGCCTGGCCGTGCGCGGCGAACGTCTTGGGGAAGAAGGCCCGCACGACGTGGCCGAAGATGATCGGGTCGGAGACCTTCATCATCGTGGCCTTCAGGTGCACCGAGAACAGCACGCCCTCGGCCTTGGCACGGGCGACCTGCGCGGTGAAGAACTCCCGCAGCGCGGCCACGCGCATCACGGACGCGTCCACGACCTCGCCGGCGAGCACCGGGACCGACGCGCGCAGCACGGTGGTGGTGCCGTCGTCGCCCAGCAGCTCGATGCGCAGCGTGCTGTCCTCGGCGATGACCACGGACTTCTCGGTGGAGCGGAAGTCGTCGGCGGTCATGTGCGCGACGTTGGTCTTCGACTCGGCCGTCCACGCGCCCATGCGGTGCGGGTGCGCCTTGGCGTAGTTCTTGACGGACGTGGGCGCCCGGCGGTCGGAGTTGCCCTCGCGCAGCACCGGGTTGACGGCGCTGCCCTTGACCTTGTCGTAGCGGGCGCGGACGTCCCGGTCCTCGTCGGTCTTGGGGTCGTCCGGGTACTCCGGCAGCGCGTAGCCGATCTTCTGCAGCTCGGCGATGGCCGCCTTGAGCTGCGGGATCGAGGCCGAGATGTTCGGCAGCTTGACGATGTTGGCTTCGGGGGTCTTGGCGAGCTGACCGAGCTCGGCGAGCGCGTCATCGACGCGCTGACCCTCCGCGAGACGCTCCGGGAAGCTGGCGATGATACGGCCGCTGAGCGAAATGTCGCGGGTCTCCACACGGACACCCGCGGTCGAGGCATAGGCCTGGATCACCGGCAGGAGCGAATACGTCGCCAAGGCCGGGGCCTCGTCAGTGTGCGTATAGATGATGGTCGAGTCAGTCACCAGTACTCCGCTTCACGTCGACAACGTCTCGACATCAAGATATCTCGTGAGCGCCGATGTCCGAAACCGACCCCCGCCCCGGGCCGCGGCACCCCGGCGCCGGCGCCGTCGGCGAGCGGGCCCGGATTGGCCGAAAAGGCTCACTTGCCGCAGGGATCGCTCCGCCAGCACACTCACACCGGCACTCTTGCGGCATCCGTCATCCGAACCGGAAGTACCGGCGGTGTCTTCCGGAGTCAGAGTTGTCATGGACCTGCCGTTGCGTGCCTTCCCCCCACACGAGAGGAAGACCGTTGAAGAACTTCCTGAAGCCGCTCGGCCTCAGGCCCCTGGGCCTGAACCCACTCAAAAAGTACGCGGCGCTCGGCGCGATCACCCTCGCTGTCTTCAGCCTCCAGCCCCTCGACGCCCAGGCGAGCACCCCCACCCCGCAGCCCGGGCCGTCCGTCGTCGGCGGCACCCGCGCCGCGCAGGGCGAGTTCCCCTGGATGGTCCGGCTCTCCATGGGCTGCGGCGGCGCGCTGTACACCCAGCAGATCGTGCTGACCGCCGCACACTGCGTGAACGGCAGCGGCGCGAACACCTCCATCACCGCGACCGCGGGCGTCGTCGACCTCCAGAGCGGCAGCGCCGTCAAGGTCAAGTCCACCCGGGTGCTGCAGGCCCCCGGCTACAACGGCAGCGGCAAGGACTGGGCGCTGATCAAGCTCGCCAAGCCCATCAACCTCCCGACCCTGCCGATCGCCGGCACGACGGCGTACAACTCCGGCACCTTCGACATCGCCGGCTGGGGCGCCCGCAGCGAGGGCGGCGGCCAGCAGCGCTACCTGTACAAGGCCAAGGTGCCCTTCGTCAGCGACGCGTCCTGCAGCAGCTCCTACGGCGGCGACCTGATACCCGGCGAGGAGATCTGCGCCGGACTGCCCCAGGGCGGCATCGACACCTGCCAGGGCGACTCCGGCGGTCCGATGTTCCGCAAGGACAACAACAACCAGTGGGTCCAGGTCGGCATCGTCAGCTGGGGCGAGGGCTGCGCACGCGCCGGCTACCCCGGCGTCTACACCGAGGTGAGCACCTTCGCCTCCGCCATCCAGAGCGCCGCCGCCGGCCTCTGATTCAGCCCCCCCACGGGTGGCCCCGCCGCCCGCGCGAACCCACGCGCGGGCGGCGCCCGGGTCGCCCACGCACCCCCGGGCGCCGCCGCAACCGACCGATCGGGCCGTACCGGGGCAGACTGGGGACATGCCCGAATTGCCGGAGGTCGAGTCCCTCACCCACTTCCTGGCCGACCACCTCGTCGGCCGAACCGTCGCGAAGGTGTACCCACTCGCCGTCAACGCGCTCAAGACCTACGACCCGCCGCCCGGCGCGCTCGAAGGCCGCGTTTTCGACAGCGTGACCCGGCACGGGAAGTTCCTCGACCTGCGGGCCGGGGAACTGCACCTGGTCATCCACCTCGCCCGCGCCGGCTGGGTGCGCTGGAACGACGCGCTGCCGCAGGAGCCGCCGCGCCCCGGCAAGGGCCCGCTGGCGCTGCGGGTGCGGCTCTCCGAACCCGACGGCGCCGGGTTCGACGTCACCGAGGCCGGCACCAAGAAGCACCTCGCGGTCTACGTGGTGCGTGATCCTCAGGACGTGCCCGGCATCGCCCGTCTCGGGCCCGACCCGCTCTCGGCGGACTTCACCCCGGAGCTCTTCACCGGGCTGCTGACCGGCGACCGCCGCCAGATCAAGGGCGTCCTGCGCGATCAGGGCACGATCGCGGGCATCGGCAACGCCTACTCCGACGAGATCCTGCACACCGCCAGGATGTCCCCGTTCAAACTGGCGGCCAACCTCTCCGAGGACGAGGTGGCCCTGCTCTACGCGGCGATCGGCTCCACGCTCGCCGCCGCCATCGAGCGGTCCGACGGGGTCGACCTGCGCCATCTGAAGGCCGAAAAGAGGAGCGGGCTGCGGATCCACGGGCGCGCGGGCGAGGCCTGCCCGGTCTGCGGCGACACCATCCGCGAGGTGTCCTTCAGCGACTCCGCCCTGCAGTACTGCCCCACCTGCCAGACCGGCGGCAAGCCCCTGGCCGACCGGCGGATGTCCCGATTGCTGAAGTAGCGGCCGGCACCGTATGGATTTCGTTAAGACTGGCGCCCGACGGCCGGGGCCGTCCCGAACGGGCGACCGCACACCGGAACGCTTATTCCCCTGCTCCGCACGGTAGTTGGCGTCATGATGCGCCGGATCGAGGGCCCTTTGACGCCCTCTTCAGCGCGATCCGGACGGCCGAGCGGCCTCTACGCTCCCCCGCGTGGCGAGAATCGTGGATGGAATCAAGCGGGTCATCATCGGGCGGGCGTTGCCGAGTGAGGGGTTGCAGGAGACGCTGCTGCCCAAGCGGCTGGCGCTGCCGATCTTCGCGTCGGACCCGCTGTCGTCGGTCGCGTACGCCACGCAGGAGATCCTGCTGGTGCTCACCCTCGGCGGGCTGGCCTTTCTCCATCTGACGACCTGGGTGGCGGTGGCGGTGGTCGGGCTGATGGCCGTCGTGGTGCTGTCCTACCGCCAGGTCGTGCACGCCTACCCGTCCGGCGGCGGTTCGTACGAGGTGGTCGCCGCCAACCTCGGCCCGTCCGCCGGGCTCGTGGTGGCCGCGTCGCTGCTCGTCGACTACGTGATGACCGTCGCGGTGTCGGTCGCCTCCGGCGTCGACAACATCATCTCCGCGGTGCCCTCGCTCAACGACTACCGCACTGCCATGGCGGTGGGGTTCGTGGCCCTGCTGGCCGCCGTGAACCTGCGCGGCGTGCGCGAGTCCGGCCGGGCGTTCGCGGCGCCCACGTATCTGTTCGTCGCGGGCGTGCTGATCATGTGTGCCACCGGGCTGTTCCGCTGGCTGGTGGGCGACGCCCCGGTGGCGGAGTCCGCCGCGTACGGCGTCACGGCAGCCCCCGGTGACAGCAATCTGACCGGTCTGGCACTGCTGATGCTGGGGCTGCGGGCGTTCTCCAGCGGGTGCACCGCGCTCACCGGTGTCGAGGCGATCTCGAACGGGGTGCCCGCGTTCCGCAAGCCCAAGTCCCGCAACGCGGCCTCCACGATGACCGCGATGGGGCTGATCGCCGTCGTGATGTTCTCCGGCATCACCGCCCTCGCGATGATCGCGAAGGTCCACATCACCGAGGACACCTGCCGTCTCACGGGCTTCGCCGGGGACTGTGCGACCACGCCGCAGCGCACCGTCATCGCCCAGCTGGCCGCCGCGATCTTCGGTGGCGATCACAGCTTCGGCTTCTTCTTCATCCAGGCCGCCACCGCGCTGGTCCTGGTGCTGGCCGCCAACACCGCGTTCAACGGCTTCCCGCTGCTCTCCTCGATCCTGGCGCAGCACCGCTACCTGCCCAGGCAACTGCACACCCGCGGCGACCGGCTCGCCTTCTCCAACGGCATCGTCGCGCTGGCCGTCGTCGCCGGCGCCCTCCTCTGGGTGTTCGACGCTTCGGTCACCAGCCTCATCCACCTGTACATCCTGGGCGTCTTCACCTCCTTCACGCTGTCGCAGACCGGCATGGTCCGGCACTGGAACCGCGCCCTGCGCGACGAGACCAACCCGGCCCAGCGCCGCCGGCACCGGACGGCACGGCTGATCAACGGCGTCGGGGCGTTCGTCACCGGCCTGGTCCTGGTCATCGTGCTGCTCACGAAGTTCATGCAGGGCGCCTATCTGGCGGTGATCGCCGCGGTGGCGTTGTGGCTCATGATGCGCGGCATCCGGCGGCACTACGACAACACCGCGGCCGAACTGGCGGTCACCGACCCGACGGACGAGACGGTGCTGCCGGCGCGTGTGCATGCCGTCGTGCTGGTCTCGAAGGTCCACAAGCCGACGCTGCGGGCTCTCGCCTACGCCCGCGCCTGCCGTCCGGACACCCTCGAAGCGCTCACCGTCTCGGTCGACCGCGACGAGGCCAAGGGCCTCCAGGACCAATGGGACGCCTTCGGGATCGAGGTGCCGTTGAAGACGTTGGCGTCGCCCTACCGGGAAGTGACCCGCCCGGTCGTGGAGTACGTACGGTCGCTCAACCGCGCCAGCCCCCGTGATGTGATCAGTGTCTTCATCCCCGAGTACGTCGTCGGCCACTGGTGGGAGAACCTGCTGCACAACCAGTCCGCGCTGTGGCTCAAGAGCCGGCTGCTGTTCCTCCCCGGCGTCATGGTCATCAGCGTGCCCTGGCAACTCAGTTCGTCCGAGCTCCGCCCGCCCCGCCCGTCCCGCCGCGCCCCCGGAGCCGTCCGCCGCGGCGAACCCGCCCTCACCCCGTGGGCGAAGCACCCCGAGCCCGCCGACGACCCCACCGCGGACACCAAGCGGGCCGACACGCGCTGACCGCCGGCCACCCACCGTCTGATCACCACGAACTGCCCCGGGCCCACCGGCGAGATCAACCGGCCCGGGGCGGCCGCATGTTCCGGTGCGTGCGCTGTACCGCACAGGGAAGGTGGTGGCCCAGCAGGGTCCCGCCCGGCCTCCCCCCGGAACGCTGTCAGGGGACCGTCAGGGTTCCACGGTTCCCCTTGAGTCCGGGCCCCGCCGTCTCCTTGGATGGAGACGTGAACAGTTGCCTGCGCCATGACGACCGGCCACCGCATACGGTGCCGCCGGGTGCTGCGCCCTGTTCACCTCCGGTGCGCTGACGCACTTCCCCCGTCACCGCCCATCGCTCGACGAGCCCGGTGGCGCACTTCCCCGGCACCTCTGTGCCGTCTCGCTCTCCTGAGCCCTGTCCCACAACCCGCAATCCCGCAATCCCGCAATCCCGGAGTGATCATGTCTTCACCCTCCTCACCCGTCCGCCCCACCGCGCTGGTCACCGGCGCCACCTCCGGTATCGGCTGGGAGACCGCCCGGCTGCTCGCCGAGCAGGGCAGCACCGTCATCGTGCACGCGCCGGACCTCGCCGCCGGGCAGCAGGCCGTCACCCGGCTGGTGGCCGCCGGCGTCGCGGCGTCCCGACTGGACCTCGTCATCGCGGACTTCTCCCGGCTGGAGGAGGTGCGGGCGATGGCCGCCAAGGTCGCCGACACGCATCCCGTCCTGGACGTGCTGGTGAACAACGCGGCGGTCGCCGCCCCCGAGCGCCACACGATGACCCCCGACGGCAACGAGCTCGCCTTCCAGGTCAACTTCCTCGCCGCGTTCCTCCTCACCCGCGAACTGGCCGGGCCCCTGACCGCCCGGCCCGGCAGCCGCGTCGTCCACGTGTCGTCGTCGATGCACCGCACGGCGTCCATCGCCTGGAACGACCTGAACCGCTCCCGGCGTTACTCCCGGCTGGCTGCCTACGCCCAGTCCCAGCTCGCCCTGACGATCTTCGCCAGGGCGGGCGCGGGCACGGACGCCGGCTGCACCTCCGTCAGCGTGCACCCGGGCATCTGCGACACGGCCCTGCTGCCGCTGTACGCGCACGAGGGCGACTCGTCCGCCGAGGGCGCCGCCCGCGTGGTGCGGCTGTGCGACCCGGCGACCGAGCTCGTACCCGGCGCCTACTACGACCGCACCGCGATCTCGCCCGCCGCTCCCGTGGCGATGGAGGACCGCACCGTCCGCCGGCTGTGCAAGGTCGCCGACCATCTGGTCGGCCGGACCGGCTGAATCACCGACACCCGAACCGAGGCGGTACATGTCCAAGTGCGCCCGTAGGAAGAAGGCCCGCCGCAAGAACCGAAGCCGCCGCCCGGCGTCTCGGCGGAGTCGAGAACACCCCGGCCCGCTTCGTCATCCCACTCCCGCACCACGGCCGGCACGGTGATGGCCTCATGACGTGTCCGTGGCCGGGAGGTCGGGGCGGACGGGCGGGTGGTCGGCCGCGGACGGCACGGAGAGCACCATCGTGAAGCCGCCGCCCGGGGTGTCCTCGGCGTTCAGGGTGCCGCCCATCGCCTCGGTGAACCCGCGGGCGACCGCGAGGCCGAGGCCGACCCCTGCTCCTCTCGGGGCGTCGCCGTAGCGCTGGAAGGGGGCGAAGATCCGGTTCTTGGCCTCGTCCGGGACACCCGGGCCGCGGTCGACCACGCGTACCTCCACCCGGTCGGCGATCGCGCTGGCTGTGACCAGCACCGGTTCGCCCCCGGGGCTGTACTTGACGGCGTTCTCGACCACGTTGGCGACCGCGCGCTCCAGCAGCCCCGGGTCGACGGCGACCATCGGCAGGGCCTCCGGGATGTCGAGGACGACGCTGCCCTCGGGAACACCGCCGAGCGCCACCGGCACCACCTCGTCGAGGTAGATCTCGCGGATCAGCGGGGTCACGGTGTCGGTCTGCAGTCGGGACATGTCGAGGAGGTTGTCGACGAGGTGGCCGAGCCGGTCCGCCCCGTCCTCGATGCCGGCCAGCAGTTCCGCCTGGTCGGCCTCCGACCAGGCGACGTCGTCGGAGCGCAGTGACGTCACGGACGCCTTGATGCCGGCCAGCGGGGTGCGCAGGTCATGGCTGACAGCAGCGAGCAGGGAGGTCCGGATGCGGTTGCCCTCGGCCGACTCGCGGGCCTGCGCGGCTTCGCTCTGCAGCCGCTGCCGGTCCAGGACGACGGCGGCCTGGGCGGCGAAGGCACCGAGCACCCGGCGGTCCTCGGCGGGCAGCACCCGTCCGGACAGGGCGAGGGCCAGGCGGTCGCCGACCGGCATGTCGACGTCCGCGTCCTCGGGACGCAGCACGGCACGCGGTCCGGCACTCCCGGTGCACGTCCATGGCGCGACGTCGCTCTCGCGTTCCAGCAGGGCCACCGACTCCATGGTGAACGTCTCGCGGACCCGCTCCAGCAGGGCGTCCAGGCTCGTCTCGCCACGGAGCACGCTGCCCGCGAGGAAGGAGAGTATCTCCGACTCGGCCCGCAGCCGGGCGGCCTGCTGGGTCCGGCGGGCGGCGAGGTCGACGACGGAGGCCACCGACACCGCCACCCCGACGAAGATCACGATGGCGAGGATGTTCCGCGGGTCGGAGACCGTGAACCGGTGCAGGGGCGGGGTGAAGTAGTAGTTCAGCACGAGCGAGCCGAAGGCGGCGGAGGCGAGCGCCGGCAGCAGCCCGCCGAGCAGCGCCGCGGCCACCGTCAGCGACAGGAAGAGCAGCATGTCGTTGGCGAGGCCGAGGTCCGCCCCCGAGCTCGTCAGGAGCACCGAGAGCAGGGCGGGGCCCAGCAGTCCGGCCAGCCAGCCGGCGACGATGCGCGAGCGGCCGAGCGTGGCGCCGTGGTGCAGGGGCAGCCCGCGTCCCCTGGCGACCTCGTCGTGCGTGACGATGTGCACGTCCAGGTCGGGGCCGGAATCGCGGGCGACGGTCGCGCCGACGCCCGGCCCGAAGATGTACTGCCAGGCCTTGCGACGGCTGGAACCCAGCACGATCTGGGAGGCGTTGACGCCTCGTGCGAACTCCAGCAGCGCCTGGGTGACGTTGTCGCCCACGACGTGGTGGAAGGTACCGCCGAGGTCCTCGACCAGCGTCCGCTGGCCCGCGAGCTCCTTGGGTGAGGCGGAGCTGAGGCCGTCGCTTCTGGCGATGTAGACGGCGAGTACCTCGCCGCCGGCGCCCTTCTCGGCAAGCCGGGCGGCGCGGCGGATGAGGGTGCGCCCCTCGGGTCCGCCGGTGAGACCGACCACGATGCGTTCCCGCGCCTGCCAGGGAGAGCGGATGTTGTGCTCACCGCGGTACTGCTGGAGGTACTCGTCGACCCGGTCGGCGACCCACAGCAACGCCAGTTCGCGCAGCGCGGTGAGGTTGCCGGGACGGAAGTAGTTGGACCGGGCCGCGTCGACCTTGTCCGGCTTGTAGATGTTGCCGTGTGCCATCCGGCGGCGCAGCGCCTCGGGGGACATGTCGACCAGCTCGATCTGGTCGGCGCGCCGCACCACCTCGTCGGGCACGGTCTCCCGCTGCCGGATGCCGGTGATCGACTCGACCACGTCGCCGAGCGATTCCAGATGCTGGATGTTGACGGTGGAGACGACGTCGATTCCCGCAGCGAGCAGTTCCTCGACGTCCTCCCAGCGCTTGGCGTTGCGCGAGCCGGGCACGTTGGTGTGCGCGAGCTCGTCGACCAGCGCAACGGCCGGGCGGCGCTCCAGCACCGCGTCGACGTCCATCTCCGTGAAGACGGCGTCGCGGTACTGGAGATCCTGGCGCGGCACCTGCTCGAGGCCGTGCAGCAGCACCTCGGTACGCGGTCGTTCATGGTGCTCCACGAACGCCACGACACAGTCGGTGCCTCGCTCCACGCGCCGGTGTGCCTCGGACAGCATGGCGTAGGTCTTGCCGACCCCTGGCGCCCCACCGAGGTAAATGCGGAACTTGCCGCGCGTCATGATGCAGATCTCCGTGGTCGGGGGTCGTCAGATCTCAAAGCGGTAGCCCATGCCGGCCAGAGTGATGAGGTGGCGGGGGTGCGCCGAATCCGTCTCGAGCTTGCGTCTGAGCTGGGCCATGTAGACGCGGAGGTAGTTGGTGCGGGTGACGTGGCCGGGGCCCCACACCTCCTGGAGCAGTTGCCGCTGGCTGACGAGCCGTCCCCGCTCGCGGATCAGGATCTCCAGCAGGTGCCATTCCGTGGGGGTCAGTCGCAGGTCCCGCCCGGCGCGCCGGATCTTCTTGGCGAGCAGGTCGACGGTGAAGTCGGCGGTCTCGACGAGTGCCGGACCGTCGTAGCGCGCCACGGTCTCCTTCGAACGGATCGCCGCCCGCAGCCGCGCCATCAGCTCTTCCATGCTGAACGGCTTGGTGACGAAATCGTCCGCGCCCGCGTCGAGGGCCTGGACCTTCTCGTCGGAGGTGCTGCGGGCCGAGACCACGAGAATCGGTGCCCGGAACGAGCCGCGCAGTTCCCTGATCACGTCGATGCCGTCCATGTCGGGCAGGCCGAGATCCAACAGGACGGCGTCCGGAGGACGCGCGCCGGCGAGACGCAGGGCGGTTCCCCCGTTGGGTGCCGTGTCGACCTCGTACTTGCGTGCCTTCAGATTCATCTCAAGGGCCCGCACGAGTTGTGGTTCGTCCTCCACCACCAGCACCCGGGTCATCGGTGTGCAGCCTTCCTGTCGTGCGTGAGGGAGTGTCTGCCGGAACGCGGCCGGGTCTGCGGCCCGAGAGAGACTTCTCGGACCGCAGACCTCCGGCCGCGCACCAGCTGTAACGCGATCAATGCGCGATGAGCGCTTTGAGGGCGATGTTGAGCTGCAGGACGTTCACCCGCGGCTCACCGATGAAGCCGAGGATCCGGCCGTCGGTGTTGTCCGCCACCAGCTTCTCGACCTGCTGGGCGTCGAGCTTGTTGAGCGCGGCGACCCGGTGGACCTGGAGCTCGGCGTACTCGGGCGAGATCTGCGGGTCGAGGCCGGAGCCGGAGGAGGTGACGGCGTCGGCCGGCACGTCCGAGGGCTTGACCTTGAAGTCCGCCGTGGAGTTGTCCTTGACGACGGCGGCCTTGGCCTCCGTCACCCACTTGATCAGGTCCTCGTTGTCGCCGGAGCGGTTGGTGGCCCCGGAGAGGATGAGCGAGTACTGGGTGTTGACGGAGTTGGTGCCCAGTCCGTTGGACGGCCGCGGCTGGAACCACTTCAGGTCGGGCGCGGGGGTCTCCTCGCCGTTCTTCAGCGGCAGGTTGTAGGTCTGTCCGATGAGGCTGGAACCGACGACCTTGCCGCCGTCCTTGATCTCCGAGCCGTTGGCCTTGTTGTGGAACAGGCCCTGGGCTATGCCGGTGATCAGGAGCGGGTAGAGCACGCCGCAGACCAGAGTCAGGACGAGCAGCGCGCGCACCCCGGCTCCGAACAACCGCACGGTGTTTCCAAATGAGTTGTTCATGACGTCACCCGATGCCAGGGATGAGGGAGATGAGCAGGTCAATGATCTTGATGCCGATGAACGGGGCGATCAGGCCGCCGAGTCCGTAGACGGCCAGGTTGCGGCGGAGCATCTTGTCGGCGCCCATCGGCTTGTACCGCACGCCCCGGAGGGCGAGGGGCACCAGCGCGATGATGATCAGCGCGTTGAAGATGACGGCGGACAGGATCGCCGACTGCGGACTGTCCAGGCCCATGATGTTGAGCTTGTCCAGGCCGGGGTACGCGACCGCGAACATGGCGGGGATGATCGCGAAGTACTTCGCGACGTCGTTGGCGATGGAGAACGTCGTCAGCGCGCCACGGGTGATCAGCAACTGCTTGCCGATCTCCACGATCTCGATGAGCTTGGTGGGGTTGGAGTCCAGATCCACCATGTTCCCGGCCTCCTTGGCGGCCGAGGTACCGGTGTTCATCGCCACGCCCACGTCCGCCTGTGCCAGTGCGGGAGCGTCGTTGGTGCCGTCACCGGTCATCGCGACGAGCTTGCCGCCCGCCTGCTCCCGCTTGATCAGCGCCATCTTGTCCTCAGGAGTCGCCTCCGCGAGGAAATCGTCCACCCCGGCTTCCTCGGCGATCGCCTTGGCGGTCAGCGGGTTGTCGCCGGTGATCATGATGGTCTTGATGCCCATCCGGCGCAGCTCGTCGAACCGCTCCCGCATGCCCTCCTTGACGACGTCCTTGAGGTGGATGACGCCCAGCACGCGGGCGCCCTCGGTGTCCTCGACGGCGACCAACAGCGGTGTACCGCCGGCCTGGGAGATCGCGTCGGTGAGCGTCCGGGCGTCCTCGGCGACGACTCCGCCGCGCTCGGTGACCCAGGCGATGACCGAACCGGCCGCGCCCTTGCGGACCTTGCGGCCGTCCACGTCCACACCCGACATGCGGGTCTGGGCGGTGAACGCGACCCAGTCGGCGCCCTTCAGTTCGCCCTGCTGCCGCTCGCGCAGCCCGTACTTCTCCTTCGCCAGCACGACGATGGAACGGCCTTCCGGCGTCTCGTCGGAGAGCGAGGAGAGCTGAGCGGCGTCGGCGAGCTCGGCGTCCGTGGTGCCCTGGACGGGTACGAACTCCGATGCCTGGCGGTTGCCGAGGGTGATGGTGCCGGTCTTGTCGAGCAGCAGCGTGGAGACGTCGCCGGCGGCCTCGACGGCCCGGCCCGACATCGCCAGCACGTTGCGCTGCACCAGCCGGTCCATACCCGCGATGCCGATCGCCGACAGCAGCGCGCCGATGGTCGTCGGGATGAGGCAGACCAGGAGCGCGACCAGCACGATCATCGACTGCTTCTGGCCGGCGTAGATCGCGAACGGCTGGAGCGTGACGACCGCCAGCAGGAACACGATGGTGAGCGACGCCAGCAGGATGTTCAGCGCGATCTCGTTCGGCGTCTTCTGCCGCGAGGCGCCTTCCACCAGCGCGATCATCCGGTCGATGAACGTCTCGCCCGGCTTCGTCGTGATCTTGATGACGACACGGTCGGAGAGCACCTTCGTGCCACCGGTCACCGCGCAGCGGTCACCGCCGGACTCCCGGATGACCGGCGCCGACTCACCGGTGATGGCCGACTCGTCGACGCTCGCGACGCCCTCGACGACGTCCCCGTCACCGGGGATGACGTCGCCGGCTTCGCAGACCACCAGGTCACCGATGCGCAGCTCGGCACCGGGAACGCTCTCCTCCACGCCGCCGTTGAGCCGCCGCGCGACGGTGTCGGTCTTCGCCTTGCGCAGGGTGTCGGCCTGCGCCTTTCCGCGGCCCTCGGCCACCGCCTCCGCCAGGTTGGCGAAGATCGTGGTGAGCCAGAGCCAGCCGGCGATGGCCCAGCCGAACCAGTCGCCCGGGTTGGTGAACGCGAAGATCGTGCTCAGCACGGAGCCGATCTCGACCACGAACATCACGGGGGACTTGACCATCACCCGCGGGTCGAGCTTGCGGACCGCGTCCGGGAAGGACTTGATCAGCTGCTTGGGGTCGAACAGGCCCCCGCCGACGCGTGCGCCGTCGGGCTTGTGACCGGTGGGCACATCCTGGTGCGGGGCACGGGTCGGGGTGACAGTGGACATCGAGTCCTCTTGCTTCAGACGAGTGGTCATGACCCCAGCCCCTCGGCGAGCGGCCCCAGCGCCAGCGCGGGGAAGTAGGTCAGGCCAGTGACGATGATGATCGTGCCGACCAGCAGCCCGGTGAAGAGCGGCTTGTGGGTACCCAGGGTGCCCGCGGTGGCCGGGATCGGCTTCTGCTCGGCGAGCGAGCCGGCCAGCGCCAGCACGAACACCATCGGCAGGAACCGGCCGAGCAGCATCGCGAGCCCGATCGTGGTGTTGAACCACTGGGTGTCGGCGTTGAGCCCGGCGAAGGCCGAGCCGTTGTTGTTGGCGCCCGAGGTGTACGCGTACAGGATCTCGGAGAAGCCGTGCGCGCCCGAGTTCGTCATCGACGTCATCGGGGTCGGCAGCGCCATGGCCGCGGCGGTGAAGCACAGCGCCAGTGCCGGGGTGATGAGGATGTAGCAGGCCGCGAACTTGATCTCGCGGGTGCCGATCTTCTTGCCCAGGTACTCGGGGGTGCGCCCCACCATCAGGCCCGCGATGAACACCGCGATGATGGCCATGATCAGCATGCCGTAGAGGCCGGAGCCGACACCACCGGGAGCGATCTCGCCGAGCTGCATGCCCAGCATGGTGATACCGCCGCCAAAGCCGGTGAACGAGGAGTGGAACGAGTTCACGGCGCCGGTCGAGGTCAGCGTGGTCGCCACCGCGAAGATCGACGAGCCGCCGACACCGAACCGGGTCTCCTTGCCCTCCATCGCACCACCGGCGATGTTGAAGGCCGGGCCGCCGTGGTGGAACTCGGTCCACATCATCAGCGCGGTGAAGCCGATCCAGATCGTCACCATCGTGGCGAGGATCGCGTAGCCCTGCTTGACGCTGCCGACCATCTTGCCGAAGGTGCGGGTGAGCGCGAAGGGGATGACGAGGATCAGGAAGATCTCGAAGAGGTTCGAGATGCCGTTCGGGTTCTCGAAGGGGTGCGACGAGTTGGCGTTGAAGTAGCCGCCACCGTTGGTGCCCAGTTCCTTGATGGCCTCCTGGGAAGCCACCGCGCCGCCGTTCCACTGCTGCGAGCCGCCCGTGAACTGGCCGACGCCGTGGATACCGGAGAAGTTCTGGATCGCGCCGCAGGCGACCAGCACGATCGCACCGATCACCGCGATCGGGAGCAGGATGCGTACGGTGCCGCGCACCAGGTCGGCCCAGAAATTGCCGAGCTCACCGGTGCGGGAGCGGGCGAAACCGCGTACCAGGGCCACCGCCACGGCGAGGCCGACGGCCGCCGAGACGAAGTTCTGCACCGCGAGGCCGCCGGTCTGTACGACGTGGCCCATGGCCTGCTCGCCGTAGTACGACTGCCAGTTGGTGTTCGACACGAAGGACGCGGCGGTGTTGAACGCCTGGTCCGGGTCGATCGCGGAGAAGCCGAGCGAACCGGGCAGGCTGCCCTGGATCCGCTGCATCACGTAGAGGAAGAGGACACCCGCCGCGGAGAAGGCGAGGACACCGCGCAGGTACGCGGGCCAGCGCATCTCGGTGGACGGGTTGGCGCCGATGGCCTTGTAGATCCACTTCTCGACACGCAGGTGCTTGTCGGAGGAGTAGACGCCGGCCATGAAGTCGCCGAGCGGACGGTATGCCAGTGCGAGCGCGGCTATCAGCGCGAGCATCTGGAGCACACCGGCGAGGACGGGGCTCATATCTGGACTCAGAACCTCTCCGGGTACAGAAGGGCGAGGACGAGGTAGCCCAGGAGGGCGACGGCCACAACGAGGCCGACGATGTTTTCGGCGGTCACAGCTTTGCCACCCCCTTGGCGATGAGAGCCACCAACGCGAACACCGCGATCGTGGTGACGACGAAGGCCATGTCGGCCATCGTGTGCTCCTAGAAGAGTCGGGATCTCTGACTCTTCGAGCAAAGCCCCCGAACGGGCCCGCGCACCGTTCGTTGACGCCTCCCATACGGCCGGCGCCCGGCTTTTAACGCTTCCCATACGCACCCCCTCCGAACTGCGGAGAAGCCGGCTTGGCACATTGTGGCGCCACAATGGCTCCCCGTGGCGCCATTTCTCTGCCATGATGGCGCCATGGACCTCACGCCGTACGTAGACCACCTCCGGCACGAGCTCGCGGTCGCCGCACAGGCCGGCGGCGACGAAGCCCGCGCCCTGGCCGAGCGGCTGACCGCACCGCTGGAGTCGGCCACCCGGCTGACCCTGCTCAACGCGCTGTCCGCCGCCATGGACGAGGTCACCCGCGACCTGGCGCCCGGCTCTGTCGACGTACGGCTGCGCGGGCTCGACCCCGAGTTCGTGGTGACCCCCGCACCCACCCACGAGACGTACCCGGAGACCGAGGAACCCGAGAGCCCGGTGCCCGCACCGCCCGCCCCCTCGGACGGCGACGAAGGCGGCACCGCACGCATCAACTTCCGCCTCCCCGCCCACCTCAAGACCCGGGTCGAGGACGCCGCCGGACGCGAGGGCCTCTCCGTCAACGCCTGGCTCGTCCGCGCCGTCGCCATCGCCCTGGAACCCGGCGAGCCCGCCCGCCCCACCGGCCGCAACCGCCACCGCGGCTCCCAGGGCTACACCGGCTGGGTCCGCTGACCCGACCCCGCCGACCCGGGAACGTCGGACCACCGCTACTCCTCCACCCTCCCTCAGCCACCGCTGGGAGACCCACCGACCGGCGGGTTACGCCCGCCGCAGCCACGAGGACGGGACAGCCATGCCTGAATTCGACACGCCCGAACCGATCAACGTCACCCTGGAATTCGACATCGGAACCGCGCGCATCATCGCCGGCCGGCGCACCACCACCGTCGTCGAGATCCTGCCGAGCGACGGCGCCACCGAACTCGACGTACGAGCGGCCCAGCTGACCCACGTCGTCTGCACCGGCGACACCCTGCTCGTCAAAGGGTCCAAGAAACGCTCCCTGTTCGGCAGCAGCGGATCGATCGACGTCATCATCGAGCTGCCCGCCGGCTCACACCTCCAAGGCGTCGCACCCATGGCCGACTTCACCTGCGAGGGCCGCATCGGGAACTGCCGGCTCAAGACCTCCTTCGGTGACATCCGGATCGACGAGGCGGCCACCGCCAACCTGCGCACCGGCCGCGGCGACATCCGCCTGGACCGGGCGACCGGCGACGCCGAGGTCGTCGGAGCCGGCCGGGTCGACATCGGCCAGGTCACCGGCGCGGTGACGGTCAAGAACGGCAACGGCGAGACCGCCGTCGGCGACGTCACCGGCCACCTGCGGATCAATTCCTCCAACGGCCGCATCACCGTCGACTCCGCGCACGCCTCGGTCGACGCCAAATCCGCCAGGGGCGCCATCCGCATCGGCGAGGTGACGCGCGGCCAGGTCACGCTGCAAGCCGCCGCCGGCGACCTGGAGGTCGGAATCCGCGAGGCCACGGCCGCCTGGCTGGACGTGAACACCCGCTTCGGCACGGTACGCAACTCCCTCGGCCCCTTCGACGGCCCCGGCGACGCCGGCTCGACCGTCGAGGTACGCGCCCGCACCGGCGTCGGCGACATCGTGATCCGCCGCTCCTGACCCCATCCACGACGCCCCACCCGCCCTGTCCGTCCCGGCCGTCCGCAGGGGTTTCCCGTCCGACGCGCCAGCGCCGTGACACCCCCATGCGCGACAATCGGCGGGTGCCCGACTACCCCTCCCTCACCGCACTCGACACACTGCTCGACGCGCTGCCCGACCTGGGAGACGCCCGACGACGCCAGCTCGGCATGGTCCGGCGGGAACTCGCGGCTGCGCTGGCACGGGACGCGCTGCCGGTGGCGGCCCGGCGCAACGTGCGACGGCTCCTGGAGACCGGGACGCTCACCACCTACCTGCGCCTGGCCGAGTCCGGCACCCTGCGCCACCGGCTCGTCGGCGGACGTCGCCCGCCGACCTCCCGCCCGACCAACCAGGCCCGCTACGACTGCCTGAACCTCGCCCGCAAAGCGGCGGGCCTGCCACGACTGCCCCTCGGAGGCGGCGCCCCGATCCTGCGGCCCACCCCCGAGCTCGGCCGGCTCGCCGCGCTGCGGCGCCAACTCGACCAGGACCTCGCCGGCCACCTCTCCCCCGGCCGTATCCGGCTCACCGCCGTACTCGCCCTGTTGCTCGACACCCGGTCGCGCTCCGGCGAACTGACCGTGCAGCGCGTCACGCACCTCACCGACGACCACGCCGGCATCCACGTCCAGCGGCAACCGCAGCACGGCACCAACACCGTCCCCGACAGCGAGTGGCTGCCGCTGTCGGATCTCAGCCGGGCCGCACTCGACCGGTGGCTGCCGCTGCGCGCCGACCTGATGAGCCACGCGCACGGCACCACCCGCCTGTGGGTCAGCCTCCGCATGAACCACACGGGCACCCTGGACGACGAGGGCCGGGCCACACTGCGGCCGGCCGGAATGCCGCTGGAGGAGAACGGGTTGATCACCTCCTACCGCGCGGGCCGCTCCCGGTACGAGGATCTCCGGCGCCTGCTGCCCCCGAAGATGGAACAACTGCGCCGGGCGGCCGAGGACCGATACGCCGCGTCGCGGACGTAGTGCGCCCGCCTGCCTGCTTGTTGAGGGTTTTCCCCGGTGCCGACGCCATGGGCCCACAGGGCTTGTTATTATATGACAGCGGACGATGACCGGCGCCGCCTCGCGGCCGGCAGGCGGACCCGGCACCCTGCGCCCCCGGCCCCACCCCCTACGCTGGGGGCCGCCGCAGCGCGGACGCGGAAGACCGCCGGACGACACGCGGCAGGATGGAACGGAGCAAGGGTGACGACGGGGGACACGGGCAGCGGAGAGCTGGTCGGAACGGTCATAGCCGGGCGGTACCGGGTGACCGGGCAGCTGGGACGGGGCGGCATGGGCGTCGTCTGCCGCGCGGTGGACGAGGTGCTGGGCCGGGAGGTCGCGGTCAAGGTCCTGCGCGCCTACAACGACGCGTCCGGCCCCGAACTCGCCGACCTGCGCGCCCGGATGCAGCGTGAGGCGCGGGCCGCCGCCCGGGTCCGCCACAGTGGTGTCATCACCGTCCACGACGTGACCGAGGAACAGGGTCTGCCCGTCATCGTCATGGAGTTGATCGAGGGCCCGTCACTCGACGACGTGCTGGCGGAGAACGGGGCCATGGACCCGCGCGAGGCCGCCGCGATCGGCGCCAAGGTGATGGACGCCCTCGACGCCGCGCACCGGGTCGGGGTGCTGCACCGTGACGTCAAGCCCGGCAACGTGCTCCTCGATCGCAGCGGGCGGGTGGTGCTCACCGACTTCGGCATCGCGAGCGTGGAAGCCCCCGACGAGGGCGCGATGACCAAGCTGACCCAGGACGGGGTCATCGTCGGCTCGCTCGACTTCCTGGCGCCGGAGCGCGCCAAGGGCCAGGAGTTCGGCCCCGCCTCGGACATCTGGGGCCTGGGCATGACGCTCTACGCGGCGGTGGAGGGCGGGTCGGCGTTCCGCCGCACCTCCGTGTGGTCCACGCTCAACGCGATCGTCTCGGAGCCGCTGCCGGAGCCCCGGCAGTCCGGCCCACTGGCGCCGGTACTCCTCGCCCTGATGGCCAAGGACCCGGCGGACCGCCCGGCGGCCGATCAGGCGCGCCGGATGCTGGAGGCGGTGGCCGGGAGCGGCACGAGCATGCCGCTGCCCGCGGCCGTGGCCGGCGCCGTCCCGTTGCGCCGGCCGGCGCCTCCGGCCGGATCCGCAGCGGGCAGCTGCGCCCGCCGCCCGGCCGCCCGCGCCCGCCGCGGAAGCGGCGCCGCCGAGCCGGGGAGCGGCCACGCCGCCCGGAGCCGCCGGGTACCGGCCGTCCGCCGGCCTGGGCGGAGCGGCCGGCCCTCTGGTCTCCCCCGCCGGTGGCAGGGACGGGCGCACCGAACCGCTCCCCTCGCGCCGCCGCAACCGCGGCCGGGCCACCATCGCGGCGGCGGTCGCCGCCGTCGTGCTGGCTGGCGGCGGGCTGGCGTACGCCCTGGTGGGAACGGGTGATGCGGGTGGCAGTGAGCCGCAGGACCAGGCGGTCGGCTCCAGCACCACCCCCGAGACCCCGACCGACAGCGCCGGCACGCAGGCCGCCGGAAGCGCCGGCAGGAAGGCCGGCTCGAAGACCCCGGGCAAGGCCGCGTCCCCCTCCGGCAAGCCCACGAAGGCGTCCCCGAGCCCCGATGGCACCGGCAGCCCGTCGGCTTCCGGCAGCGCCGGCCCCTCCTCCCCCGCTGCCCCGACCACGTCGGCCAGTGCCGTCTCGAAGGGCTGCACGGGATGGGCCCACAAGGACCCGCACCCGGGCACCTACGGCACCTCGCGCGGCACTTACCACGTCTTCAGCGGCCCGTACGCGGTCTGCCCGGAGATAGCCGTGGCCAAGTCGGGGGCGAAGGTCTTCTACCACTGTTACATCCTCAACGCCTACGGCCACACCTGGACGTACGTACGCATCGACGGCACCAAGACCGTCGGCTGGATGTCCAACGACAACCTCAGCAAGCAGACCGGCCCCGCCTACCGCTGCTGAACGCCGTCGCCGGCGGCCCGGCGGCCGCCGGCTTCAGCGGCGGCGCAGCACCCCGCGGATGTAGGCGGCCTGGCCGGCGTGCTGGAGGTCGTCGGAGATGATGCTCAGGAGGCGCACTCCCTGCGTGACCGCCGGGGTCCAGTTCTCGTCGACGACGCGGTCGAGGTCGGCATCGGCGAGTCCTCGCACGTGACCGACGGTGCGCTCGTGCACGGCGTCGTAGTACCCCAGGAGCAGCGCCGGGGTGTCCACGCGGACGGCGGCCACGTCGTCGCTGTGCTGGCCGTAGCCGGTGGCGCCGGTGGCGAAGGGCAGTTGGAAGCGGTCGAACCAGCCCTGCGCGGTCCAGATCTGCTCGGTGCCCGCCAGGTCGGCGACGTGGTCGTCCTGAACGCGCGTCAGGTGCCACACCAGCCAGGCGATCGAGTTGGCCTCGCCGTCCAGGCGTGCGGTCAGTTCGTCCGCCGTGAGCCCTTCGACGGCGCCGTGGACGGTTTCCCGGACTCGGCCGAAGGCGTCCGCCAGTAGCTCCGCGCTGTTCATCCGTGACTCCTCAGAGAGTGGCCGCGCACCGCCCGCCCCGGGCGGTGATCGAACGTACCGAACACTCCGATTGTGCACGCCGGGCCAGGGCGCGCTTGACCTTGACACGGTGGCAGGGTCTTCACTGCTCGCCGAGGAGGTGGTCTCGATGACGACCACGAAACAGCCTGCGGCGACCACGGGCACGGAACAGGGCACGGACGCGCTGCGAGCGCTCCGCGCGTTGGAGGACGGCCGGCCGTCCATGAGGCTGCGGGCCGCTCTGGCGATCGGCACGACGCCCGACCCGCGTTGCGTCGAACCGCTCGTCGAGCGGTGCGCGATCGAGCCGGAGTTCCTCGTGCGCGACATGCTGACCTGGGCGCTCACCCGCCACCCGGTGTCCCTGACGCTCCCCGCGCTGGTCCGCGAACTCCGCTCGGAGCGTGCGCAGGCACGCAGCCAGGCGCTGCACACACTGTCGAAGATCGGGGACCGGCAGGTGTGGCCGGCGATCACCCGGGCGCTGTTGTCCGACGCCGACGACGAGGTGGCGCGGAGCGCCTGGCGGACCGCGGTCGTGCTCGTACCGGAAGGGGAGGAGCCCGTCCTGGCCGAGGTGCTGGCGACGCAGCTCGGGCGCGGTGAGCGGGAGACGCAGCTGAGTCTCAGCCGGGCGCTGGTCGCGCTGGGTGACGTGGCTGAGCCGGCTCTGCACGCCGCGACGATGTCCCCCGACCCGTCCCTGCGCGCCCACGCGCTCGCCACCCAGGGGCTGTTGCGCGAGCCGGACACCGGATTCGACTTCGCGATCGAGGAGGCCAAGCGCGTCGTGGCCCTCGGCGGGTCCGGCCGCGAGGGACTATAGGGCGTGTTGATCGGTGAGGTGGCGCGACGGTCCGGGGTCAGCGCCCGCATGCTCCGGCACTACGAGTCGCTCGGCCTGGTGCGGCCGTCGGGCCGTACGGGCTCCGGCTACCGGGAGTACTCCGGCGAGGACATCCGGCGGATCTTCCACATCGAGAGCCTGCGGTCGCTGGGGCTGTCGCTGCGGGAGATCGGGCGCGCCCTCGACGACCCGGGCTTCACCCCCTCGGCGCTCGTCGGCGACCTCGTCCGTCAGACACGCGAACGCATCGCGGCCGAGACCGACCTGCTCACGCGGCTGCGCCGGATCGACGCCGCGGAACCCGCCGGCTGGGAGGACGTCCTCCAGGTCGTCGCGCTCCTCCAGGCACTGGGGTCGAAGAGCGCCGACGCGCGCAACCGCGCGGCCCTGTCCTCGGTCGACGAGATCCCGGTGCCGGTGGACGCCCTGGTCGAGGCGGCACTGAGCGAGACGGAGCCCAACGTCGCGGGCGCCCTTCGCTGGGCGCTGGCGCGATCGGGCGACGGCGGTGCGGCCCTGCTGGCGCAGGGCCTGCGCTCACCGGACGCCGCGGTGCGCGAACGCGCCGTCCAGTCCCTCGTCGAGCTGCCCGGCGGCGAGGCCGCCGGGCACCTGCGGGACGCTCTCGCCGACCCCGACGTCGTGGTCCGCGGACACGCGGCCCTGGCGCTCGGGTCACGCGGAGTGGCCGAGGCGGTCCCGACACTCATCGACATGATCGTGGAGGGCAGGAACGACACCGACGCTGCCGACGCGCTGAGCGTGCTGGCGAGCGGCCCCGAGTCGTCGGACCGGATCGCGACCGGGCTCGTCGACCGCCTCGCCCGCGCCGGCACGGGAGCGCCCGCCCGCGGACGGCTGACCCAGGCGCTGGCGGACGTCCCGGGGCCGACGGCGTCACGTGCCCTCGCGGAACTGTCGCAGGACGAGGACCGCGCCGTCGCGCTGACCGCCACGTACCTCCTGCGGCTGCGCGACGCACCGTGAACCGTCTGGGTGCAGGGGCCGGAGCGCTCACGGGAAGCACTGGGAGGCGCGGTGCCACCCCGGCGTGCGGTCAGCGGGCGGCGAGCAGCTCGAGCGTGTCGATCACGCGGTTCGAGAAGCCCCACTCGTTGTCGTACCACGCGGCCACCTTGATGTGCCGGCCGTCGACGCGGGTGAGGGCCGAGTCGAAGATCGACGAGGCCGGGTTGCCGGTGATGTCGGACGACACCAGCGGGTCCTCCGAGTACTCGAGGATGCCGGCGAGCGGCCCCTGCGCCGCGGCACGGTAGGCCGACAGCACCTCGTCGCGCGTCACGTCACGGGCGACCGTCGTGTTGAGTTCGACGATCGAGCCCACCGGAACGGGCACCCGGATCGAGTCGCCCGACAGCTTGCCCTCGAGGTTCGGCAGCACGAGGCCGATCGCCTTGGCGGCGCCCGTCGTGGTCGGCACGATGTTGACGGCGGCGGCGCGGGCCCGGCGGGCGTCGCGGTGCGGGCCGTCCTGCAGGTTCTGCTCCTGCGTGTAGGCGTGCACCGTCGTCATGAAGCCGTGCTCGATGCCGGCGAGCTCGTCGAGCACCGCGGCCAGCGGCGCGAGCGCGTTGGTCGTGCACGAGGCGTTCGAGATGATCGTGTGCAGGGCCGGGTCGTACGCGTCGGTGTTGACGCCGAACGCGAGCGTGACGTCGGCGCCGTCCGACGGCGCGCTGACGAGCACCTTGTTCGCGCCCGCGTCGAGGTGGGCACGGGCGGCCTTGGCCGACGTGAAGCGGCCGGTCGCCTCGAGCACGATGTCCACGCCGAGTTCCGCCCACGGCAGCTTCGCCGGTTCGCGCTCGGCGAGCACCTTGATGCGACGGCCGTCGACGACGAGGGTGTCCCCGTCGACGGTCACCGGGCGGCCGAGCCGGCCGGCCGTCGTGTCGAAGGCGAGCAGCCGCGCGAGGGTGGCGGGCTCCGTGAGGTCGTTGACGGCGACGACCTCGAGGGTGCTGTCGCGCTCGAGCAGCACGCGCAGCGCGTTGCGCCCGATGCGGCCGAATCCGTTGATGGCGATGCGAGTCATGAGTGGTGTCCCTTCGGTTCACCCCCAGGTTCTCGCGCGGCGTCGGCCGGTGGCAGCGACGTGATCGCCACGGTTCGCAAGGATCGCGCCACACGGCGGCGGGCTACTCGCCCCGGGTGAAGGTGTGCCGGTACTCACTCGGCGTCGTCCCCAGGATGCGCTGGAAGTGCCGCCGCAGATTGGCACCGGTGCCGAGGCCGACGTCGGCGGCGATCTGCTCGACGCTCCGCTCCGAACGTTCGAGCAGTTCGCGGGCCACGTCGATGCGGGCCCGCATGACCCACTGCATCGGTGTGTATCCCGTGTCCTCGACGAAGCGCCGCGAGAACGTGCGCGGCGACACCGCCGCGTGCCGGGCGAGCGTTTCCAGGGTGACGGGCTCGCCGAGCCGGATCAGCGCCCACTCGCGGGTGGCCGCGAACCGCTCGCCGAGCGGCTCGGGCACGCTGCGCGGCACGTACTGCGCCTGACCGCCGCTGCGGTAGGGAGCCGCGACCAGGCGCCGGGCCGCATGATTCGACGCGGCCACCCCGAGGTCCGCGCGCAGGATGTGCAGGCACAGGTCGATGCCGGAGGCCGCGCCGGCCGACGTCAGTACGCTCCCCTCGTCGACGAACAGCACGTTCTCGTCGACCCGCACCAGGGGATGCTTCGCCACCAGCGCCCGCGTGTAGTGCCAGTGCGTCGTGGCGCGCTTTCCGTCGAGCAGGCCCGTGGCGGCGAGCGCGAAGGCACCCGTCGAGATGGCGGCGAGCCGCGCGCCCCGATCGTGCGCGCCGATCAGCGCCTCGACGACGGCCGGCGGCGGCTCGTCGCGGTCCGGCAACCGATAGCCGGGAACGAAGACGATGTCGGCCCACTCCAACGCCTCGAGGCCGTGTGCGACGTGGTAGGACAGCCCGTCACCACCGGCCACGAGCCCCGGCGCCGCCCCGCACACCCGCACCTCGTACGGCATGCTCCCCCGGGTCGTGAACACCTGCGCGGGGATCCCGACATCCAACGGCTTCGCACCCTGGAGCACGAGAACGGCGACGCGATACAGGCGATTGACTGGCACGGAAAGAGGTTACGTGGAGCGCGACTTCACTCCGTCCCGCTGAACGCGCGTAGGTGCCGTCGCTATCCACGGTCAGGCGAGGGCGGGTGGCCGCGGGTGGCAGACGGCGCGCGGCGCCGGCCGGGCGTACGCCGCGTCAGCGTTCGCGACGGAGGAACTCGCGGGCGCCGCGCAGGTGCGTGCGCAAGGTGCGCTGCGTGCGCGTGCTGTCCAGGCGGACGTCCAGCGGCCCGGGGGGACCGGAGTCGGCGCGGCGGCCGGTGGTCAGCAGGGCAGCGTCCAGTTGGTCGCGGTCGGCGATCAGGACACCGAGCTCATGGCGGCTGACCGCATCCGGTCCTGCGACGTGGCACACGCCCGCGTGATCGGATACGGCCAGCTCAAGAAGGGCCCGGGCGAGGTCGGCGACATGAACGGGGCACCGGATGTCGTCGGTGAACAGCACGCCGCTTCGTCGCCCGGCGGCCAGATCGTGGACGAACGCCTCATGCGCGGAGCCGCCGTCGCCGACGATCAGCGAGGTACGAGCGATAACGGCGGCCGGGGCGAACAGGCGGATCGCCGTTTCGGCCGCGGCCTTCGCGGCCCCGTAGGGGGTGATGGGATCCGGCGTGGCGGACTCGTCGTAGCGGACGCGGGCGCCGGAGAAGACGGCGTCACTGGACACCTGCACCAGCTGGGATCCGTGCCGCGTGGCAGCCATCGCCAGGCAGATCGCACCGTCGGCCGTGGTGGCCCAGTCGGTCTGTCTGTACGCCGCGTTGATGACCACGTCCGGCCGGGTCTCCGCGAGCACCGAGGTGATCTCCTCGCTGCGACGCAGGTCCATGGGCAGCCAGCGGACTCCTGGGATGTCGCCGGCACGCGTCGCGAACGTCGCTGTCACGGTGTGCCCGGCTGCCCATGCCTGCTGAGCCACCTCACGGCCCAGGAAGCCGCTGCCGCCCACGATCAGGATCTTCATGATCCGCCACTTTAGGCGACACTGGGCGGCTTCCGCCTAGGCAGTGGGACCGAGGTCGCCCTCGATGGTGGTCCGGATGATCGGGGGCTGGCCCCACAGGGCGAGGAGTTCGCGGCAAGGGAACGGAGCCGCGGGAGCCCTGGCGCCCGCCGGCGCCGGCCTGGCGGCCGTTCGGACCGGCGGACGCGGCGACGTCACGCAGGGACGCCGAGCGGCGGGTGCTCGAGCACGCGGGGCTTGTACTCGACCAGCTGGATGCGGCCGTCGAAGGTGCGGTGCTCGATCATCTCGAGGGCAACGTCCGGATAGCCGTCGTAGATGCGTTCTTCGCCGGTGGCCCCGGTGATCACCGGGAACATCACGACCCGGAAGCGGTCGACGAGTCCCGCTCGTAGCAGGGACCGGCACAGGCGGAGGCTGCCGATCGTGCTGAGGAGCCCCGAGCCACTCGACTTCATGGCGCGGACCGTCTCGACGGCGTCGTCGCGGACGAGCGTGGAGTTGGCCCATGTCAGTGGCTCCTCGAGGGAGGAGGAGAACACCACCTTGGACGCTTGCGTGAGCTCGTCGACGGACGCCTCTTCCTCGGGCCTGAACTCGTCCTGGCTGGTCGGCACCTCGCCTGCGGCGAAGCCCGACATCAGGCGATAGGTGTTGGCTCCCATCAGGTAAGTAACCTCGGGCTGCTCGCCGAGCCATGCGAGGTACTCCGGGCCCTCGAGGCCCCAGAACCCGGGCCATCCCTCTCCTGATGCGTGACCGTCGAGGGAGGTGATGAAGTCGACGAGAAGCTCCGACATGGCGGTGTCCTTTCCTGGGGTGTCACGAGCTTGGACCGGCCGGGAGCCACAAACTCATCGGCCGCGCCGTGGAGGATCGAGAAAACCCATGCCGCTGCACAGTCACAACCTCCCGAAAGAATCACCCGCGTCGCAGCTGCGCCGCAATTCGAACACGTGCTTGAATTACGGGGTGATCTACTCCTTCCCCCACGACCTCCTGCAGGCTCAGCGCGAGTGGTACGCCGTGTACGGACAGCTCGCCGATCGCACCACCAGCAGTACCGCCGCGCAAACGACGGCGCTGCGCCGCCGGCTGCACCGGCTGTCCGTTCAGGTGTCGACGCATCCGTACTGGGAGGCGCATACGGGACGGGCGCCGGCGGCGCGTATGGCGCTGCGGGAGCTGGCTCGCTCGTAGGGCATCGCGCGGACGGTCCGACGGATCGGAAATCCGGTTCCCCAGGCGCACGTTGATTCACTACACTCACGATTCATCGCGCGCTGCCACGTCATCGTCATCGCGGCGCGCTCCGTGACGAGTGAGGGGAGACCGGTCGTGCGTTACCGCACCGCTGTCGTCGTTCCCCCGTCGCGGTACGAGGTGATCCTGGTGTCTTCGTGCCCCCAGTGCCGGCTGCGCGGCTGCCACTGGACGTCCGTGACGAACGCCTGACCTCTGTACTGATCCGCACACCGACTCCCGCTCTACGGGTGCGGTGTGTCGCGTCGCGTCGCAAGAGGCTGTTCGCGTTCGTCCGGAATCGCGCCGACCCGTTTCAAGGATCACCCCGAAAGGCCATGGGCCGTGCGTACCGACCGTCACCGTCAACCCGTCAATCCGCTGACCGCCGTCCGCAACCTGGGCATCCTCGCCCACGTCGACGCCGGGAAGACCACCGTCACCGAACGGATCCTGTACTTCACCGGCGCCACCCACAAGCGGGGCGAGGTGCATGACGGGACGACCGTCACCGACTTCGACTCCCAGGAGCGCGACCGGGGCATCACAATCTTCGCCGCCGCGGTGAGTTGTACGTGGGACGGGCACCGGATCAACCTGATCGACACGCCCGGCCACGTGGACTTCTCCGACGAGGTGGAGCGCTCGCTGCGCGTGCTCGACGGCGCGGTCGCGGTGTTCGACGCCGTCGCGGGCGTCGAGCCGCAGAGCGAGTCGGTGTGGCGCCAGGCCGACCGGCACGGCGTGCCGCGGATCGCGTTCGTCAACAAGCTGGACCGTACCGGCGCCGACCTCGACGCGGCCGTCGAGTCGATCCGGGAGCGGCTGCATCCGGCTCCGCTGGTGGTCCAGCTGCCGATCGGGAAGGAGGACGGGTTCACCGGAGTGGTGGATCTGCTGCGCATGCGGGCGCTGGCCTGGGACGGCGACGGTGACACGTTCGTGGAGGGTCCGGTTCCGGACGCCCTGCTCGAAGAGGCGCACCGGCGCCGCCGGTTGCTGGAGGAGGCGGTCGCGGAGCTCCACCCGCTCGCGCTGGAGGAGTTCTGCGCCGAGGCGACGATCTCCGCGCCGACACTCACCGCGGCACTGCGCGACCTGACCCGTACCGGTGAGGGCGTCGTCGTGCTGTGCGGCGCCGCCTACCGCGACCGCGGGATCGAGCCGCTGCTCGACGCCGTGGGGGCCTATCTGCCCTCGCCGCTGGACGTTCCGGCGGTGCGCGGCACCGTGCGCGGTACGGAGGAGGAGCGGGCCGCCGATCCGTCGGCGCCGTTCGCGGCGCTGGTGTTCAAGGTGACGTCGACGTCCACCGGGCGACTGACCTATCTGCGGGTGTATTCGGGAACGATCCGGAAGGGAGAGACGGTGATGGACGTGGGCGCACGGCGCTCCGAGCGGATCAGCCGCATCCTCCGGGTGCAGGCCGACCGGCACGCGGAGATGGACCAGGCCGTCGCCGGAGACATCGTCGCGGTGATCGGGCCGAAGGCCGCCCGTGCCGGGGCCACCCTGTGCGTGCCCGAGGCCCCGCTGGTCCTCGAACCGCCGACGACGGCCGATCCGGTCGTCTCCGTGGCGGTCGAGGCCCGCAGGAGCACCGACACGGACCGGTTGGTGTCGGCGCTGGTCCGGCTGGTCGAGGAGGACCCCTCCCTGGTGGTCAGGACGGACACCGAGACGGGCCAGACGGTGCTGTCGGGCATGGGCGAGCTGCATCTGGAGGTCGCGGTGGAGAAGATCCGCCGCGCCCACGGTCTGGACGTCGGTGTCGGACGTCCGCAGGTCGCCTACCGCGAGACGGTCTCCCGCGGCGTGACCGGGCTGCTGTACCGGCACGTCAAGCAGGACGGGGGCGCCGGCCAGTTCGCCCACGTCGTCCTCGACGTGGAACCGCTGGAGGCCCCCGACGGCCTCGCCGACACCGGCGGTGGCGCGGTGGAGTTCGCGTTCCGGTCGGCGGTCGTCGGTGGACGGGTTCCGCAGGAGTACGTCCGTGCGGTGGAGGCGGGTTGCCGGGATGCCCTGATCGAGGGCCCCTCGGCGGCCATCCGGTCACCGGGGTGCGGGTCACCCTGACCGACGGAGCCACCCACTCCAAGGACTCCTCGGAGATGGCGTTCCGGACGGCCGGTCGGCTGGCGCTCCGGGAGGCCCTGCGCGCCAGTGCGATGGTGCTGCTCGAGCCGGTGGTCGAGGTCACGGTCACGGTGCCCGACGACGCCGTGGGCGGGGTGCTCGGCGATCTGGCCGCACGGCGTGGCCGGGTCTCCGGCTCGACGGCGCGGTCGGGCACGGCGGTGATCACCGCGGCCGTGCCGCTGGCCGAGCTGTTCGGCTACGCGACCCGGCTGCGCAGCCGGACGCAGGGCCGGGGGACGTTCACCACCCGGCCCACCGGCTACGCCCCGGCCCCCAGCTCGGTGGCCGCCGGATGAGCCGGCCGGCCACGGGCCCGTAGCCCGAAAGGCCCGGCCCCGCCCGCCCACGCGGGCGGGGCCGGCGTCGAGCCCGTCCGGCGCCGACGGGAAGTCTGCGCTACACCTCGACGACGGGCCCGTCGAGGAGCGCCAGCTCCTCCTCGGTCAGTCGCAGCGCGCCGGCGGCCACGTTGGCGGTGAGGTGGTCCGGATTGCCGGTGCCCGGGATGGCCAGCACATGCGGCCCCTGCTGCAGTGTCCAGGCGAGCCGGACCTGCGCGGGCGACACGTCGTGCGCGTCCGCGATGGCGCGTACCCGGGCGTCCTCCGCGCCGGTCGCGCCCGCCTCGCGCCCGTCCCCGGCGATCGCGAAGAACGGCACGAACGCGATCCCCTGCTCGCCGCACAGCCGCAGGAGTCCGTCGGCTCCCGGACGTCGCGCGTCGAGGCCGTAGCGGTTCTGCACGCAGACCACCGGCGCGATGGCCTGGGCCTCGGCGAGATGTTCGGCGGTGACGTTCGACAGGCCCAGGTGACGGATGAGACCGGCGTCGCGCAGGTCGGCGAGGGCCCCGAAGTGCTCGGCGACCGGGCCCGGCGCGTTCATCCGCAGGTTCACCACGTCGAGGTGGTCGCGCCCCAGCTGCCGCAGGTTCTCCTCCACCTGGCCGCGCAACCCCTCCGGCGCGGGCCAGGGCAGCCACTCCCCCGAGGCGTCCCGGCTCGGACCCACCTTGGTGACGATGACCAGATCGTCCGGGTACGGGGCCAGCGCCCGGTTGATCAGCTCGTTGGCGGAGCGCAGCGACGAGAAGTAGAACGCGGCGGTGTCGATGTGGTTCACGCCGAGTTCCAGCGCGCGCCGCAGCACCGTGAGCGACCGGTCGCGGTCGCTGGGGGTGCCGAGGTCGAAGGCGGCGCTGCCGGTCAGGCGCATGGCGCCCAGGCCGATCCGGTTGACCGTCAGGTCACCGAGCTTCCAGATGCCTGCGGCGTCGGCGGTGATCGTCCGTGCGGGCAAGGGCGGTTCCTCTCCATGGATGTTCGGGATCGGATTATGGGGTCGCGATCGGGGCGTCCGGAAGGCGGGAGCGATGGGGTGATCATCACAGCCGGAGCGGGAACGATCAGCCGCGGAACGGGGTTGAGATGGGCAGCGGCAACGCCTCAGACAGCCCCCCTGCGGGCGCCCCGGTCGTGGGACCGCTCCGTGGGCGAGGGGATGAAGAGGCGAACGGCCGAGGTGCCCAGCCCTCCCGGTGCGGCCCAGTGGTGCTCCCCGGGTGACGGCACGGACGGCGGCGCCTGCGGCCCGGACGGCAGGCCGGTCCGGGGCACGGGCGCGTGCGGAACGCCGCTGTAGGGCAGGGCGCCGGGCAGGTCGGCGTCGTAGTAACGGCGTACGCCCCGGTGCCAGTTGAGGATGCCCGCGAGCCAGTCCTGCAGCTCCTTCATGTACGCGTCCATGGTCGCCCGGCCCTCGGCGTCCAGCGCGAAGTCGTCGTAGAGCACGGGGAGTTCGTGCTCCATGGCGTGCTGGAACTGGTCGAGCCGGGACGCCATCAGATCCGCGACGATGTTCAGTGCGGTCGGGTAGTCGCAGTCGAAGAAGTTCTCGACGACGAGGATGAGGTTGTGGATCTCCCCCTCGTACTGGATCTCCTTCTGGTACGAGAAGACGTCGTTGATCAGGAACCCGTAGTCGGAGACCGCGTTCTCGATCGCGCGCAGCGTCCCGCTCTCGTAGATGCCCGGCGGCAGCTTCTTGCCGTGCCGCATCCGGCACAGGGCCATGGTGAGGTCGGAGCCGAACGTCAGCCGGCGCATCTCCATGTAGTCGATGGGGTCGGGGATGCGGTTCTGGTGCTGGTTGTGGAGTTCCCACAGCCAGCTGTCCAGCATGACGTCGATGGTGCGCCGGAAGGCCAGGCGCTGGTCCAGGTCCATGGGCTCGGTGGTGCGGCCCCACAGGTCCGCGAGACCGCGCTCCATCGGGGTGACGGCCAGGGCGGCTCCGGCGGCCGGGTCGTCCACGGTGAGGCACGCCTTGAGGCGCTCGGTGCAGACCTTCGCACCGACGAGGTCGTGGGTACGGCCGAAGGCGAGCGGGTACAGGTCGTCGCCGTAGGTCCCCCAGGTCAGCCACTCCGCGCTGAGCTCCAGCTCCTCACGCGTGGCGTCCGGGTCGAGGCCGGCCGAGCAGAGGGCGAAGTCGTAGCCGGCGAGCTTGGCCTCGTCCCAGATATCGGCGAGCAGACCCATCCGGCCGGCCCACGCGATGGATTCCTTGCGCGCGTGATCGAGGTGGGGGCTGATCGTCAGGGGGAACGGCAGGTCGAAGTCCGGCAGGCGGGAGGGGCCGACCTCGCGGCGCGGCACGTTGCTGTGGCTGCGCAGCCGGGCCCGGGCGGGTCGGCCGAAGAGCGTCCTGATGTCCAGGACGGACGCGCCGACGGCTCCGCCGAACAGCGCGCCGGGAGCGGTGACCGCGCCCTCGTTCATGTAGCGGCTGGAGCGCAGATGCCACTCGTGGCCGCCGGACTGCCAGTCCTGCAGGCCCTTGACGTACGCGGCGACCGCCGCGCACTGGGCGGGATCGAGGCCCTTCTCGACGCAGAGTGCGGGGACTTCGGTCAGCGCGGTGTTCTCGAACTGCTGCAGCCGGGAGGTGAGCAGGTCGTTGACGGAATCGGCCGCCTCCTGCGTCGTGCAGCTCAGGAACCTCTCCAACACCAGCACGCCGTTGCTGAGTTCACCCTCGTCCTCCACCTCCCGCTGGTACGAGAAGAGGTCGTTGCGCAGGTGGACGCCGTCCGAGAAGGCGTCGGTGAGGACGCGCAGCGGACGGGTCCCCGCGACCGGGGGCGGCAGCTCCGCGGCCGCGGCGTACTCGATGATCCCCGCCGACCAGGGCGCCCCGCCGACCTTCCGCCGCATCTCGATGTATTCGACGGGGTTGGCGACCCGCCCCGTGTCGATGTTGGAGAGTTCCCACAGGGACTCGTTGAGCAGGTTGCGCGTCGACTCCGCGAAGCGCTCGCGCCAGCCGTACGACATGCTCGGCACGGTGCGCGCCCACAGGTCGGCGAGCCCGGCCTCCACCGGGTTCCGCGGCTCCGGGAAGCCGTCGGCCAGATCCATCGGCATGAACGCCGGCAGCCGGTCGAGGTACTCCTTGCCGCCCTCCCGGTCCGGCGTCCGTTTGAACAGCTCCAGGAAGTGGTCGTCGAAGAAGAACACCCACACGTACCAGTCGGTGACCAGTGCCAGGACGTCCGCGTCGCAGTCCGGGTGGGTGTACGAGCACAGCAGGGCGTAGTCGTGGGCGTCGAGGTCCTTCTGCTCCCAGATCCCCGAACCCTCCAACATGCCCATGCCCCGGGCCCACACCCTGGACTGCTCACGGGCCGCTTCCAGGTGCGGGTTGAGCCGGGCCGGGTACGGCATGTAGAACTCAGGCAGGTCAAACGGCTGCGTCACTGGGCCGTCCCTCCGATCGTCGTGCGCCGGTTGGTCCAGGCCCAGTCATGCCCATGGAGCCGTCGGCCATTCGGAGGTCGGCATCGGCTCACACGAAAGTATGACGTTCCGCCGAAACGCCTCGAACGTGCCGGCGGGTCTGCAATTGCGGGCCTCCGCCGTGCGCCGACACCGCCAGGGGCACCGCCCGCCGCTCGGGCCGGAAACACCGTGGCGCCCGTGTCGGAATTACCGCCATTGGTATAGACAACGACCACCGATTCGGTCCACTATGGGGGATATGCAGTAGGTGTGGGACCGATCCCCACGCCGGACCCGGCGAATCCGGAGAAGCAGCGCTCGGGTGACAAGGAGGCGATCATGTCCGCCGCGGACACGTACCGGGGTCGGGCGGGGACCGCCGTCTACCTGCGCTGTTACCCCTACGACCAGTGGCGGATGCCGGTCCACCTGCGCGCCCTGGAAGAGCACGCCCGCCGGCTCGGCCACCACGCCCCGGAGATATTCCTCGACAACGGCGTCTCGCACCGGGCCGCCCGGCCGCAGCTGACCCTGCTGCTCGCCCGGGTCGCGATGGGCGTCGTCGGCACCGTCCTCATACCCGGCCTCTGGGTGCTCTCCCTGGATGACCACACGGCCGACTCCGTCGCGCTGTTCCTCCGCGGACACGGAGCCGAGGTCGTCGAACTGCCGCACCACCGCGAACTCGCACTACAGTGAGGGCATGTCCGGTGAACTGGTGCCCGAGCACGGCGAACTGCGCGCGTCCCACGAAGACCGGGACCAGGTCGTGGAGCGACTGCGGGTCGCCGCGGGAGACGGCAGGCTGACCGCGGAAGAGCTGGACGAACGGCTCGAGGTGGCGCTGACCGCCCGCACCTACGGCGAACTCGAAGTGCTGCTCACCGATCTGCCGGCGGCAGGCCCGGGATGGGTCGGCGCCCCCGTTCCCGCCCCGAAGGACAGGTCGCGGATCGCGGTCGACAGCGCGAGCACGAAGCGTGAGGGCACGTGGGCGGTGCCCCGCCAGATGGAGATCGAGTCCGACAGCGGCTCCGTCGTCCTCGACTTCACCAGTGCCGTCATAGCCTCGCCCACCCTGGAGATCGAGGCGTCGGTGCGCAGCGGTTCGGTGACCCTGATCGTGCCGCCGGACGTCTTCGTGGACGTCGACGAGGTGGCGGTGAGCAGCGGCAGCGTGCGTCATCGGGCCCGGGTGGACCCCGGGACGCCGATCCGGCTGCGGATCCACGTGACGGGCAAGGTCCGCAGCGGCAGCCTCACGGTGCGACCGCCCAGGCCGCCGCGCCGTGGCTTCCTGCGGTGGCTGCTGCGCCGACCCCCGCATCTGACGTCGCTGCCCCGCTGACCCCGAGGCCACGGGCAGCCCGGAAGGACGGCGGCTGCGGACTACGGGTCCGCCTGTGACGCGCTGTCCGCGGGAGGCAGGTCCTGTTCGGCCCAGATCGTCTTGCCGGTGGGCGTGTAGCGCGTTCCCCAGTGCTCGGTCATCTGCGCGATGAGGAAGAGGCCGCGACCGCCTTCGTCGTCGCTCGCCGCGTGGCGCATGTGGGGCGAGGTGTGTCCCGAGTCGGAGACCTCGCAGATGAGGCTCTGATCACGGATGAGCCGCAGCTGGATGGGGCCGTCGGCGTAGCGGATGGCGTTGGTGACCAGCTCGCTGACAATCAGCTCGGTGGTGAACGACACGTCGTCCAGCCCCCATTCGCCGAGCTGCCCGGTGGCAGCGGCGCGGGCGCGGCCGACCATCACCGGATCGGGGGTCAGCTCCCACATGGCCACCCGGTACCTGTCGAGCCTGCGGGTCCGGACGAGGAGCAGGGCCGCGTCATCGTTCGACGGCCCGGGGAGCAGCGTCGAGACGGCCCGGTCGGCGAGCTCCTCCAGGGGACGCCGGTGGTCGGCGAGGATCTCGTCGAGCCGGTCGAGCCCGGCGTCGATGTCACGCTCGGAGGACTGGACGAGGCCGTTCGTGAACAGCGCGATGAGGCTGCCCGCGGGCAGCTGCAGGTCCGTGCTCTCGAAGGGCAGGCCGCCCAGCCCCAGCGGCGGGCCCGCGGGAAGGTCCGGATAGCTGACGATGCCGCTCTCCGCGTCGACCACGGCCGGCAACGGGTGGCCGGCGCGCGCCATGCTGCACTGCCCGGTCACCGGGTCGTACACCGCGTACAGGCACGTCGCGCCCAGGGCGTCGTCCTCCTCGGGGCCTCCGCCCTCCTCACCGCGGACCATGGCCCACTCCTTGGCGGACTGGCCGACCAGGTGGTCGAGACGCGTCAGGAGTTCGTCCGGGGCGAGGTCCAGCTGGGCGAGGACCCGGACGCTCGTGCGCAACCGTCCCATGGTGGCGGCGGCCCCCAGGCCGTGCCCGACCACGTCGCCGACCACCAGGCCGACACGGGTGCCCGACAGGGGAATGACGTCGAACCAGTCGCCGCCGACCCCCGCCCCGCTGTCGGCGGGCAGGTAGCGGTACGCCAGCTCGACGGCCGTCTGCGGCGGCAGGCTCTTGGGCAGCAGGCTCCGCTGCAGCCGGAGGGCGGCGTGGTGTTCACGGGTGAACCGGCGGGCGTTGTCGAAGCAGACCGCGGTGCGGGCGACGAGTTCGTCGGCGAGGTCCACCTCGCCCTCGTCGAAGAGGTCGGTGGGGCGCTCCCGGAAGAACGTGACGAGCCCGATCGGACTGCCTCCGGCGCGCAGCGGCACGGCGAGGCACGAACGGAACCGCGGCTCCCCGGCGTCGCGCGCCGGGTCGCCCGTCCCAGCACCCTGGAGGCCGTCCTCGGTGTCCTCGGGGCCGTGCAGGACCTTCCGGCCCAGGACCAGGCTGCGTGCCTGGGCCGATGACGGCGGGTAGCCGACCACCTGTCCCGCCGAGACGCCGGGCGGATTCCCCGCGGCCGACGGGCCCTGCTCCGCGCCCGCGGTTCCCCACATACGGACCAGACGCCGCCCGGGGGTGGTCCCCGGCGTGGACTGGTCCCCCTCCAGCACCGCCTCCAGCAGGTCGACGGTGATCGTGTCCGCGAACTGCGGGACGGCGACGTCGGCGAGCTCCCGCGCGGTGCGGCTCATGTCCAGGGTCGTGCCGATGCGCCCTCCGGCGCGCACGAGCAGCGCCAGCCGCTGCTGGGCCCGGTAGCGGTCGGTGATGTCCACCGACTCCTCGCACACGCCCAGCAGGGTGCCCTGATCGTCCTGCAGCCGGTAGTAGGAGCACGACCAGACGCGGTCCTCCTCCGGCTCGACGGGCGCGCGCCCGCCGTAGTGCAGATCGATGACGGGCTCGCCGCTCGCGAGCACCTTGCGCATGACCTGTTCCAGCGTGGGCGGGTACTCCGCGGAGAGGATCTCACCGCCCAGGAGCATCTCGTCCGGGGAGGCTCCGATGTACTGCGTGGTCCCCATCTCGCGGTGCAGCTCGGCGTTGATCCACACGACGCGCATGTCCTCGTTGTAGATCGCCAGGCCCACGGACGAGCGGGTGACGAGTCCCTGCAGCATGGCCTGCTGGGCCTCCCACCGGGACAGCTCCTCCGACTCGGCGGCCACGAGCATCCACGCGGGCCCCGACCCGTCGCTGGACACCGGAACCATCGTCGTGGCGATCCGCAGCGTGTCGCCGTCGCGGTGGCGCAGGTGCAGGACCACGCTGCGGGTGCTCGGGGGGTCCCCCAGCGGGCCGGGGTACCCGCCGGTGCCCGCGCGGCGTGCCAGCAGGTCGTCAGCGGGCCGCCCGAGGACGTCGCGCGGCTCGTAGCCGAGCAGCTCCTGGGCGGCCGGGCTCCACCCGAGGACCTTGCCGCGGGCGTCCAGCACGGCCGTGGCTGCTCGAGTGACGTCGAGGGGTCCACGGGAGTCCACCCCGTCAGCTCCGTCCATCGCATCGCACAGTTCCGCCTTGACCTTCATGGTGTGCCCGCGGCCCCGCCGCCACAACCGCTCCGGCACGCGCCGGGCCCACCGGCCCGGGCGGGCCCGGCCCGCCCCGCGCATCGGGACACCCGTATGGCGCAAGCGGGAGCCCCCTGGCGGCGCCTTCGGCAGGCCGGTGGGAACAACGGCGTGGACCGGCCCCGGAAGACCCTGGAACCAGCTTTCAGGCCTCGTCCTGGCCGACCCGCTCCGCCAGGAAGTCCTCCCAGGTCCGCTTGCCGACGACGGCGCCGTCGATCGACAGGTTCTCGGCGGCCCGGTACGCGCGGCCTGCCTTTCCGGGCATCCGCACCGGCATCAGCAGGCGGTGCCTGCCGCGCGCCCGCAGGTAGCCGCGGCTCAGATCCGCCATTCCGTAGACCTTCGGTCCCGCCAGGTCGGGCACCAGGCCGGCCGGCTCCCCGAGGGTCAGTTCTACCAGCCGGGCCGCGACCTCGCGCGCGTCGACCGGCTGGAACCGCAGTCCGCCCGGGACCGGTATCACCGGCAGCTTGCCCATCTTCTCCACCACCGTCAGGACCAGGTCGTGGAACTGGGCGGCCCGCAGCGTCGTCCACGGAATGCCCGACTCGGCGACGGCCCGCTCCGCGCCCAACTTGGCCCGGAAGTAGCCCAAGGGCATCTTGTCCGTGCCGATCACCGAGATGTGGACCACGTGTCGCACTCCGGCCCGCGAGGCCGCGTCCATCAGGTTCCGGGTCGCCTCGTCATCGCCCTTGGGCCCGCCGGCGAGGTGCAGGACGACGTCGACGCCGGCGACCGCGGCCTCGATCCCCTCGCCCTTGAGCAGATCGCCGCTCACGTACTCGACGCCGTCCGCGGACTCGCGGCCCTGCCGGCTGAGGACCCGCACGTCGCGCCCGGCCGCCCGCAGCAGCGGAACGACATGGCTACCCAGGGTGCCCGTACCACCGGTGACCAGGATGGTTGACGTCATGGCTGCTCCAAGTTCGGTCGATCCGGGAGTCGGCCTCCCGGTACCTTCGGCTCTGTTCTGTGGATCTACTCCTATGACCCCTGGCGCCGGAGGAATGTGACCGATGGACGAGAACGCTGTGCTGATCGCGCGTTTCGAGGAGGAGCGGACTCGTCTGCAAGCGGTGGCCTACCGGATGCTCGGCTCGGTGAGCGAGGCCGATGACGCCGTGCAGGAGACCTGGTTGCGCCTCGATCGCACCGACGTCGACGAGGTGCAGAACCTCGCCGCGTGGCTGACCACCGTCGTGTCCCGCATATGCCTGAACATGCTGCGCTCGCGCGACCACCGCCGTGAGGAACCCCTGGAGCTCCAGGAGCCCGACGGCCCGGCGCTCGGCCGCGCGGACGGCGCCGACCCCGAGCAGGAGGCGATGATGGCCGACTCCGTCGGCCTGGCCCTGCTGGTGGTGCTGGACACGCTCACGCCGCCCGAGCGGCTCGCGTTCGTCCTGCACGACATGTTCTCCGTGCCCTTCGACGAGATCGCCCCGATGATCGAACGCTCCCCCGCCGCGACGCGGCAGCTCGCCCGTCGGGCCCGCCGCCGGGTCAAGGGCGGCAGCCCGGTGCCCGACGCCGATCTGAGCCGCCAACGCCGGGTCGTCGAGGCCTTCCTGGCCGCCACCCGCGGCGGCGACTTCGACGCCCTGGTCGTCCTCCTCCACCCGGATGTCGTGCTGCGGGCCGACACGTCCGTCGTGCCCAGCCCGGAGCCCATCGTCATCAGCGGTCGGCGGACCGTGGCCACGGGTGCGATGGCCGCCATGGAACGTGCCCGGTCCACCGTGCCGGCACTCGTCAACGGAGCGGTGGGGCTCGCGATGGCCCCGCTCGGACGGCTGTTCCTGGTTCTCGGCTTCACCATCACCGACGGCCTGATCACCGAGATCGAAGTGATTGCGGATCAGGACGGCCTGCGCGAGGTCGAGTTCGCCGTCCTCGACGACTGACGCCCCGCGCGCCGTCCCGGAGCGGCCGGCCCCCCGAACGGCCGCACAAGATCACCGACCATGGAACCAAACGCGGCACCGGACGCTCTTCGACGGCGAGAAGGTGCGCGGCATCCACGGGAGGCGTTCCCGTGACTGCCATGATCACCGGATCAGCCGGTCACCCGGCACCCCCCTGCCCGGACCCCCGCCGGGCACGGGGTGCCGGGTGCGACGCTGCCCGGCGGTGGTCCGGCGCCGCGTGCGTCGTCGGCCGCGTCTTCGTCCTCGAGAACAAGGAGCGTCATGGTGCAAGGCAAGTTCGGCAAGCGCGCGGTGATGAGTGCTTCGGTGCTGGCTCTCGTCGTCGCTTCGGTCCCGGCCCTCGCGGCCCAGGCCCAGGCGACGGAGACCGTGGCGGGGAACGCCACCCGGCATACGCCCGGCGACGGGCTGCCGCAGCCGGATCTCGATGCCCTGCACCAGGTCTTCACGCAGGTGATGGCCGGCGGCGCGCCGGGCGTGATGACCCGGATCGACGGCGACAGCGGAGAGACCGTCCACCGGGAGACCGCCGGGGTGGCCGACCGCTCCGACGGGCAGGCGATGAACACCGATGCGCGTTTCCGTATCGGCAGCATCACCAAGTCGTTCTCGACGGTGGTGCTGCTGCAGCTCGTCCAGGAGGGCAAGGTCGCCCTGGACACGTCGGTCGACACGTACCTGCCCGGACTGCTGTCCGACAGGACGATCACGGTACGGCACCTGCTGACCCACCGCAGCGGCCTGTGGGACTACACGAACGACATGTTCGCCGACACCGTCCCCGGGTTCGAGGCGGTCCGGAACAAGGTCTTCACGTACCAGGAGCTGGTCAAGCTCTCGCTCGCCCACCCGGCGACGGCCGAGCCGGGCGCCGCCTACCAGTACTCGAACACCAACTTCGTGGTCGTCGGCGCCCTGATCGAGAAGATCACCGGTCAACCGGTGCGCACCGAGTACGAGCAGCGCATCATCGACCCGCTGAACCTGACCAGCACCGTCTACGTGCACCCGAGCGCCACGATCCCCGGCGGCCACATCAACGGCTACCTGACGCCCGACGAGGCGGGCGCCCCGCTGGTCGACTCCACCGAGCAGACGCTCTCGTGGGCCCAGTCCGCGGGCGCGATGGTCTCGAACCCCCGTGACCTGAACCGCTTCTTCTCCGCCCTGATGGGCGGGCGGCTGCTGAGCGCGGGCATGCTCACCGAGATGCTGACGATGACCCCGAGCGATGGCACCGGGACCCGCTTCTACGGGCTCGGCCTGCGCCAGCGGGTCCTGTCCTGCGGCATCTCGGTCTACGGGCACACCGGCACCGTGCAGGGGTACTACTCGTACGTCTTCACCACCCGCGACGGCCTCCGCAGCGTCACCTCGATGGCCAACACGTCCAACAACGGCAACGTGAACACCATCCTGGGCAACACCCTCGAAGCGGCCTTCTGCGGCAAGGCCCCCGCGCCGAAGACGCCGGCCGCCCAGGCCCCGTCCGCGCAGCGGTCCCCGACGGCCACGCCGTCGGCCCCGTTCTACGAGGACATCGCGCCGAACGTCGCCCGCCGCTAGTCCTTGCGTTCCGGCCCGGTGGCCGTGCGACCCCGGTGCGGGCGTGCGGCCACCGGACCGGCCGCCGATCCGCTCAGACGCAGGACGGACACAGACCGCGGTAGGTGACCTCGACCGCCGAGACCGCGAAGCCGAAGCGTTCCGGTACGGGAAGGGCGGCCAGCGGGTCCCCGGTCGGGTGAACATCGCGGATGGTGCCGCAGGCGGAGCACACCAGGTGCTGGTGCGGGTGGTGGGCGTTGGGGTCGTAGCGCTTGGCGCGGCCGTCGGTGGCCACCTCTATGACCTCACCGAGGGTCACCATCTCGCCGAGGGTGTTGTAGACGGTCGCGCGAGAGATCTCGGGCAGCCGCTGTGCCGCGCGGGCGTGCACCTCGTCGGCCGTGAGGTGCACGTGATCACCGTCGAGGACCTCCGCGACGACACGTCGCTGGGACGTCATCCGCCAGCCACGGCCACGCAGTCGTTCCAGCAGGTCACTCATACGGTTCACCTATTCAGGTTCGGTGGGGTACCCGAAGTTTACCGATGGATGCCCGGGCTCCGATTGGATATGCGTCTGGCGTGCTTCTTGACTTGGAATCTGTCCATCGTAGGATCGGTTCCGGCAATAGCCAAGGGACAGGAAGACTCCAGTACGGCAGGAGACAGAAACGTGACGGGACCACCGCCGTGGAACCGCGCGGTGCCCGGCCCGCGGGTGACGGCCCCCCGCGGCGCGCTCCTCAATGCTTCCGGGGCGGCGACGCCCGTGCCCGGCTTGTTCCACCGCCCACCGTTCCCGAGCCAGTTCCTGAGCCAGTTCCTGAGCCACGTGATCCGTCCGGTCCGGAAGGAATTCCATGTCTGAGAACCATGATGCAATCGTCGTAGACGCGAAGGCGGAGGGCGGCGCGGGTGGCTGCCCCGTCGCGCACGAGCGCGCCGCGCACCCGACGCAGGGCGGCGGCAACCGCCAGTGGTGGCCGGAACGGCTCAACCTGAAGATCCTCGCCAAGAACCCGGCCGTGGCCAACCCGCTGGGTGAGGACTTCGACTACGCCGCGGCGTTCCGGAGCGTCGACCTCGCCGCCGTCAAGCAGGACATCGCGCAGGTGCTCACCACCTCGCAGGACTGGTGGCCGGCCGACTACGGCAACTACGGGCCGTTCATGATCCGGATGGCCTGGCACAGCGCCGGCACCTACCGCATCAGCGACGGCCGCGGCGGCGCCGGGGCCGGGCAGCAGCGCTTCGCCCCCCTCAACAGCTGGCCGGACAACGCCAACCTCGACAAGGCCCGCCGCCTGCTGTGGCCGGTGAAGAAGAAGTACGGCCGCAACCTCTCGTGGGCCGACCTGATCGTCCTCACCGGCAACGTCGCCCTGGAGACGATGGGCTTCGAGACCTTCGGCTTCGGCGGCGGCCGTGCGGACGTCTGGGAGCCCGACGAGGACGTCTACTGGGGTCCCGAGACCACCTGGCTCGACGACGAGCGCTACACCGGCGACCGCGAGCTGGAGAGCCCCCTCGGCGCGGTCCAGATGGGCCTCATCTACGTCAACCCCGAGGGCCCCAACGGCAACCCGGACCCGCTCGCCGCGGCCCGCGACATCCGTGAGACGTTCCTGCGGATGGCGATGAACGACGAGGAGACCGTCGCCCTGATCGCGGGCGGCCACACCTTCGGCAAGACCCACGGCGCCGGCCCCGCGGACAACGTCGGCGACGACCCCGAGGCCGCCCCGCTCGAGCAGCAGGGCCTCGGCTGGAAGAGCTCGTTCGGCACCGGCAAGGGTGGCGACACGATCACCAGCGGCCTTGAGGGCGCCTGGACGGACACCCCGACGACCTGGAACAACAGCTTCTTCGAGATCCTGTTCGGCAACGAGTGGGAGCTGTCGAAGAGCCCCGCGGGCGCGCACCAGTGGAAGCCGAAGAACGGCGCCGGCGCGGGCACCGTCCCGGACGCGCACGACCCGGCGAAGAGCCACGCGCCGACGATGCTGACGACCGACCTCGCGCTCCGGATCGACCCGGCCTACGAGCCGATCTCGCGCCGCTTCCTGGAGAACCCGGCCGAGTTCGCGGACGCGTTCGCCCGCGCCTGGTTCAAGCTGACCCACCGCGACATGGGCCCCGTCGTGCGCTACCTCGGCCCGGAGGTCCCGACCGAGACGCTGCTGTGGCAGGACCCGCTCCCCGAGGCCGCGCACGAGCCCGTCGACGCCGCCGGCATCGCCGACCTCAAGGGCCGGATCCTCGCCTCGGGCCTGTCGGTGTCCCAGCTCGTCTCCGCCGCCTGGGCGTCGGCCGCTTCCTTCCGCGGCAGCGACAAGCGCGGCGGCGCCAACGGCGCCCGCGTCCGTCTGCAGCCGCAGAGCGGGTGGGAGGTCAACGAGCCCGACCAGCTCGCGCAGGTGCTGCGCACTCTGGAGGGCGTGCAGCAGGCCTTCAACGCCGACCGGACCGACGGCAGGGCGATCTCGCTCGCCGACCTGATCGTGCTCGCCGGCGGCGTGGCCGTCGAGAAGGCCGCCAAGGACGGCGGCTTCGACGTCGAGGTCCCCTTCACGCCGGGCCGCGTCGACGCGTCGCAGGAGCAGACCGACGTGGAGTCGTTCAGCGCGCTCGAGCCGGCCGCCGACGGGTTCCGCAACTACCTCGGGAAGGGCAACCGGCTGCCGGCCGAGTTCCTGCTGATCGACCGGGCGAACCTGCTGACCGTCAGCGCCCCCGAACTGACAGTCCTCGTCGGTGGTCTCCGCGTCCTGGGCGCGAACCACCAGCAGTCGTCGCTCGGCGTCCTCACCACCACCCCCGGGACGCTGACCAACGACTTCTTCGTCAACCTGCTCGACCTCGGCACGACGTGGCAGGCCATGTCCGAGGACGCGCACACGTTCGAGGGTCGCGACGCCTCCACGGGCGAGGTCAGGTGGACCGGCAGCCGGGCCGACCTCGTCTTCGGGTCCAACTCGGAGCTGCGGGCGCTCGCGGAGGTCTACGCGAGCGACGACGCGAAGGAGAAGTTCGTGAAGGACTTCGTCGCAGCGTGGGTCAAGGTCATGAACCTCGACCGGTTCGACCTCGTCTGATCCGATCGCCCGACGTCCGGGCCGGCCCACCGCGGGCCGGCCCGGACGTCTTGCGTTGCGCGTCCGCGGACTAGCCCAGGATTCCGGCGCTGCGGGCCGCCTTCAGCCAGGACGGGAACTCCTGCAGGAGACGGTCGTACAGCTCCTCGTCCGAGACCTTGTCGATGTCGTCCACGGCGAAGAAACCGACGTTGTCGACCCTCCGCCCCGGCATGGTGTCGAACTTCTCCAGCACCCCGAAGTTGGCCCGGCCCAGCCCGACGAACTGCCAGAACACCGGCTCCTCGACGGCCGCGCGCAACTCCGTCTCGATCTCGGCGTTGCGGTAGACACCGCCGTCGGAGAAGAACAGCACCAGGGTCGGCGCCTGCGCCGGGTTGGCGCGCACGAAGTCGCGGACTTCGGCGATGACCTTCTGTTCCTCGTTCTGGATGCCGACCACGCGCATGTCGACCTGTCCGGGCCGCTGTCCCTTCGGCGGCTTCTTCCGGCCGAAGAGACTGATCTGGCCCACCCGCACATGCAGTTCGAGCCAGCCGGGCAGGCCGCCGACGGTCAGATCGGGCAGCCGGGCCGGGTGCGAGGCGAACGTCCAGGCCTGCATCTCCCCGTCGTCGTCGACCTGAGCGGCGACCGCCGCCATCCGCTCCACGACGCTGTGGACGGTGCCGCGCGAGTAGAGCCCGGCCATCGATCCCGAGGCGTCGAGGACCAGGACGACCCGCGCGACCACGCCCTCCGCACCGTGCTTGCGCAGGCTGACGGCGACCTGCTGCTTGCGCAGCGAGAGCCGCTTGCGCATGTCGACGGGGAGGTTCTCCTCGCCCTTGGTGAGCCGGGCGGGCCGGGACGGGGCGACCGGTCCCGCCGGCGGGGGCTGTACCGGCATGGGCGGGGGCACGGGCATGGGCGCCGGTGTCGCGGCCGGCGGCTCCTCGTCCACGCTGATCCCGAAGTCCTGCGCCAGGCCCGCGAGGCCCGACGCGTACCCCTGCCCCACCGCGCGGAACTTCCAGCCGTCCCCGCGCCGGTACAGCTCGCCGCCCAGGAAGGCGGTCTCGGTGGTGGCCGTCATGTCGAACCGCGCCAGCTCGGCGTCGGTCGACCGGTCGAGGAGCCGCAGTCGCAGCCCGGGGACCTGGCCGAAGGTGCCGCCGTCGGCGGACGCGCCCAGCAGGACGCGCTCGACGCCGGGCCCGATCCGGCCCAGGTCCACCTCGATCACGTCCTCGCCGGACGCCGCCGAGCCCACGTGGCGCACCGCGCCCGTGGGGTGTTCCGGCTGGTTGTAGAAGACGAAGTCGGCGTCGGAACGCACCCGCCCCGCCTCCGTGAGCAGCAGCGCGGAGGCGTCGACGTCCGGCACGCCGGGGCCCGCGTCCCAGGTCAGTACCGCGCGGACGGCGCCGGCGGCGACGGGGACGTTGGCGCCCTTACCGAGCGAAGGTGTCGAGGTCACGACGGCCAGTCTGCCGCACTGGCGGAAAAGCACCACCGGTGCCGGCCGGCTCCGAGGGGGCGCCGCCCGGGGCGCCCCCTCGGCCGACGGTCCTACGGCCGCATCTCGTACGCGCCGGACAGCGCCTCCACCTGGGACCAGACGCGGGCCGCGCGCCCGGCGTCCGCGACGGGGCGGCGCACGTGGGCGAGTGCCCAGGCGGCCTGCTCGTCGGTGGTCGAGCTCTTGCCGTGCAGCTCGGTGGCGTGCGCGGAGAAGTCGCGGACCAGGACGTCGAAGATCTCGTCCAGTACGTCGGCGTCGAGGCCGGTCAGCTCGGCCTGCTCCAGCACGAGCTGGCCGTAGACCACCAGGGCGAAGAGCTGGCCGATCTCCAGCAGGAAGTCCAGGTCCTGCTGCTGGGCCTCGCTGGGCGCGTGGGTGCTGAGCAGCGCGCACAGGCCGTCCGCCTGCTCGCGGAACCGGGCCACGTTCGGCAGGTGGGCGTGCGCGTCGTACGCGGTGCGCCAGTCGTGGAAGCGGATCGCGCCCAGGCCCCGGGCCGGCCCCTGCTGGAACAGGAACGTGTCGTCGGCCGGGTCGAGGCGGGTGGGCACGGCGGGGTACTCGGCGGGGGCGAAGAGGTAGTTCGCCATGAACTTGAGGATCAGGGCGAGATTGACGTGCACCGTGCCCTCCAGCTTCGGCAGGCCGCGGATGTCGCGCGCGGCCTTGTCGAAGTAGGTGTCCGTCTCGAAGCCCTTGGCCGCGATGACGTCCCACATCAGGTCGATGACCTTCTCGCCCTCGGTGGTGACCTTCATCTTCGTCATCGGGTTGAAGAGCAGGTAGCGGCGGTCCTCGGGCGAGGCGGAGCGGAAGTAGTCGACGGCGCGGTCGCTGAAGAGCTTCATCGCGACGAGGCGGGTGTAGGCGTCGGTCAGCTCGCGCCGCACGTGCGGGAACTCGGTGACCTTCCGCCCGTACAGCACCCGGTGGTCCGCGTGCGTGATGGCCTCGTACATCGCGTGCTCGCAGATGCCGATGGACGCGGTGCACAGGTTGAACTTGCCGACGTTGACGGTGTTCAGCGCGGCGTCGAAGGCGGCCTTGCCGGTGTGCAGCACGTCCTGCGCGCGCACCGGGTAGTCGTCGAGGCGGAACTCGCTGACGTACATCTGCGCGTTCACCACGTTCTTCACCAGGTGGTACGCGTCGTGGCGGCTGTCGGCGGCGAAGAAGACGTAGCCCTCGGGGCCCTCGACGTCCGAACGGCGGCCGAAGACCGAGACCAGGCCGGCGACGTTGCCGTTGCCGATGTAGTACTTGGAGCCGCTCGCGGTGAAGCCGCCCTCACCGTCCGGGGTGAGGATCATGTCGGTCGAGTAGATGTCAGCGCCGTGCGTCCGCTCGGAGAGGCCGAAGGCCATGACGTGGCCCTCGTCCAGGAGCTTGGCGGCGTGCGCCCGCGCGGCCTCGTTCCCGCTCTGCCAGACCGGTCCCAGACCCAGGATGGTGACCTGCCAGGTGTACCAGTAGCCCAGGCCGTAGAAGCCGAGGATCTCGTTCAGTTCGGCGATCCGTGCGGTGTCCCAGCGCTTCGAGCCGTCCGCGGAGGACGGGGTGAGGAACTCCGCGAAGAGCCCCTCCTTCGCCGCGAACTCCAGGAAGTCGCCGTACCAGGCGCGGTCGACGTAGGTGTCGATGAGGGCCTTCTTGCCGCGCGACTCGAACCAGTCGACGGTGGCGCGGAGCAGCTGTCGGGTGCGCTCGTCGAACTGCACGGGGTCGTAGGTACGCGGGTTGAAGAGCATGTCGACTCCAGGGGAACGAGGGTTAGTTGGCGATGCGGTGGAGCGTGGCGAGCACGTCGTCGAGCCAGGCGAGGGTCATCCGCTCGTACTCGATTCCGCCGCGCAGCACCACGTGCTGCAGCTCCTGCTGAGGGGAGGACGCCGCGGGGTCGCGGTCCGGGAAATCGCGCCGCTCGCCGGTGAGGTAGCGGGCCAGCAGTGCGGCATGGCTCTCGCGGTGCCGCTCGACCTCGGAGATCAGCGATTTCAGCGCGGCCGGCTCGTCGAAGGCGGCGGCGCGGATCTTGACGGCGAGCTCGTGCCGTACGGTCTCCGGTTCCACGGGCTCGCGCAGCCAGCCGGCCAGGGCCGCCCGGCCCGGCGCCGCCGCGGAGTACACCTTCTTGTCCGGCCGGCTGTCCTGGGCGACCTCTTCGACGGCGATCCAGCCGTCCGTCTCCATCCGCCGCAGCACCCGGTAGATCTGCTGGTGGGTGGCGGTCCAGAAGCGGCCGATGGAGCGGTCGAAACGGCGCGCCAGCTCGTACCCGGAGCCGGGCTGCTCCAGCAGGGAGACGAGGATCGCGTGCTCTAGGGCCATGCCCGCATCCTGCTATGCAACGAGTTGCATAGGCAATGCCGCCCCGCCCGGTTGAGACAGGAATCACGTCCCGAGCAGACCACCGGCGGTCGACGTCGGTCCGCAGCAGTCGACGGCGGTCGACGGCCATCAGAATCGCGCGAGAACGCACACCCGCGAGGGGTCGGCAAGAGGTCGAGATCCAGCCAATCCAACAAACGATCTTGAATGGTGCTCCTGGTATATCCACCATGAACGTGTCGACCTGTTGCGGGGCAGCGTGGGCCCACGACCTGGACGCCGAACCCGCGGCTGACGGGCAATGCACGACGGAGGCTCAGTTGCACGGCTACTTCACTACGCAGCGGCATGAGCATCTACGAGAAGAAGTCCGGATCTTCGCCGAGACGCATGTACGACCTCGAATACCGCAGATGGAGTCCTCCAGGGCAGTACAGCACGGCCTGTCCCGGCTCATCGCCGCGCAGGGGTGGATCGGCGTCACCATCCCCGCCCAGTACGGCGGGATGGGCCTGGGGCACCTCGCGAAGACCGTCATCATCGAGGAGCTGTCGCGCGTCAGCGGCGCGATGGGGGCCATGGTGCAGGCCTCCCAGCTCGGCGTCGCGAAGATCGTGCACTTCGGCGGCGAGGAGCAGAAGAAGCGCTGGCTGCCCGCCATCGCCGCTGGTGAGTGCCTGCCGACCATCGCGGTGACCGAGCCCGGCTCCGGCGGCCACGTCCTGGGGATGACGGCCGGCGCGGTGCGCGACGGGGACTCCTACGTCCTCAACGGCCGCAAGGTCTTCGTCGGCAACAGCCACGTCGGCGACCTGCACGGCGTCGTCGCCCGCACCGGAGCCGGCTCGGGCGGCCTGTCGGCCTTCCTGGTGGAGGCCGACAGGCCCGGCGTCTCGCTGGGTCTGCACCAGGCCGCGATGGGCCTGCACGGCTTCAGCTTCGGCGAGCTGACGTTCGACAACTGCCGTGTACCGGCGGAGAACATGCTCGGCTCCGAGGGTGACGGACTGGCCGTGGCGTACTCCTCCAGCGTCCTGTATGGACGGCCGAACCTGACCGCCGTCTCGCTCGGAATCCACCGCGCGTTGGTGGAGGAGACCGCCGAGTTCTGCGCCGAGCGACATCGTTACGGCAAGCCCCTGCATGAAGTCGGTCCCGTCAAGCTCAAATTGGGCCAGATGCAGTCGCGGTTGATGACGGCCCGGTTGGCCGCTTACCACGCGGCGTATCTGCTCGATCTCGGACTGCCCTGCGACGCGGAGCTGATGAACGCCAAACTGATCAACGTCGAGTACGCGTTGGACTCGGCGCGCAACGCGATGGAACTGCACGCCGCCAGCGGGCTGTTCACCGACCGGCCGGTGGAACGGTACATCCGCGACGCACACCACATCTTCGCTCCGGCCGGCACCTCCGACGTCCAACTGCTGCGGCTCGGCGAGGTGGCGCTGGGGCTGGGCAAGGGCCAGTGGTCGCAGCGGTTCGCGGACGTGGTGCGGTCCCCCGAGGCCTACGAGGACCCGTTGCTCGACGCCGAACCGGTGGCGTCGGTCGCAACGGCTCACCTGGTGGGCGGCTGACTACGCGAGTCCCGCCTCGCGCTGCTTGAGCAGTTCCACGGCCTCGGCCGCCATGGCTTTGATCGTCTCCAGGCCGCTCTGGCCCCACGGCCGGGGCTCGATGTCGACGACACAGATCGTGCCGAGCGTGGTGCCGGTGTGGTCGATGAGCGGGGCACCGAGGTAAGTGCGGATTCCCAGCTCGTCCACCACCCGGTTCCCCGCGAACCGCGGGTAGTCGCAGACGTCTTCGAGCACCAGTGACTTGCGCCGGTTGACGACGTGCGGGCAGAAGCCCTGATCGTACGTCATCTCCCGGCCCGGCTCCGCGGCCGCCTCCGAGGCGGGGGCGGTCTGCGGCCCGGAGGGGGTGTGCAGCCCGGCGAAGTACTGCCGGCCGTCCACGAAGAGGTTGACCATGGCGTACGAGGCGCCGGTGGTCGCCGCGAGGCGGGCGGCGAACTCGTCGAGCTGCGCGTCGGGGCGGTCGGTCAGGCCCATCGCGCGCAGCCGCTCGTCGCGCTGCGCCGCTTCGGTGTCCTCGGGGATCAGCAGGTGCCGCTCTGCGGGGTCGTAGCTCATGACGGCCTTTCCCTGGTCTGGCATGTCTAGTGGACGGGCTGGTGTCGGGATGACGCGGTGCTCAGCAGGTGGCTGATGAGGTCGATGAGCACCCCGGTCGAGGAGCGGCTCTCGCGGGCGTCGCACATGACCACCGGCACGTGCGGGCTCAGATCGAGCGCGGCCCGCACCTCGTCGGGTTCATAGGTGTAGGCACTGGCGAATTCGTTGACGGCGACGAGGAAGCGGATGCCGCGCCGTTCGAAGAAGTCCACGGCCGCGAAACAGTCCGCGAGCCGGCGGGTGTCCGCCAGGACGACGGCGCCGAGCGCGCCGTCGGACAGCTCGTCCCACATGAACCAGAAGCGGTCCTGTCCCGGGGTTCCGAACAGGTACAGGATGTGCGCCGCGTCCAGGGTGATGCGGCCGAAGTCCATGGCGACGGTGGTGGTCGTCTTGTTCTCCACGCCGGCGAGGCTGTCGGTGGCGACGCTGGCCGAGGTCAGGATCTCCTCGGTGCTGAGCGGTTCGATCTCGCTGACCGCGCCCACGAACGTGGTCTTGCCGACGCCGAAGCCGCCCGCGACCAGGATCTTCAACGCGGTGGGAAACAGGTCACTGCTGTCGTCGGCGTAGGCCATCGAGCACTTCCTCCAGAACGGCTCGGTCGGTCAGGTCGGCGGGCGGGAGCGGAGGTCGCGAGGTGAGGGCTCCCCAGTCGATGAGGTCGGACAGCACGATCTTGGTGATGGCGACGGGCAGCCGCAGCTGCGCCCCCACCTCCGCGACCGTGACCGGCCTCCGGCTCATGTCCAGCGCCCGGGCGTGATCGTGTTCCAGGTGCGCCGACGGGACGCTCCCGGTGGCACGCACCATGGACAGCATGTCCAGCGCCGTGGTCGGGCGGGTGCGGCCGTTGCTCACGGTGTACGGACGGACTAAGCGACCGGCATCGTCGTCGATCAGGGGCTCGTCCTGCTCCTCCGCCGCCGTCACCGTACAACGTCACCCGTCAGGGCGGTCGCGGCGCGGGCGGGGGTCTCGAGATTCGGCCGGACCTGTTGGATCAGGCGGTTCATCTCGTAGCCGAGGACGCCGGGGTCGGCGTCCCGCCCGGCCATGACCGCCAGCGCGCTGCCGGATCCGGCGGCGGACACGAACAGCAGCGCGTCCTCCAGTTCGGCCACCACCTGGCGTACGTGCGGTCCGCCGCCGAGGCGCACACCCGCGCTTCCCGCCAGGGACCGCAACCCGGAGGCGACCGCCGCCAGATGGTCCGCGCTGTCGCCGTCAAGGCCGTGGACGGCCTTCTTGAGCCCGTCGGAGGAGAGCAGCACAGCGCTGCGGGTATGGGGGACGCGGCTGACCAGGTCGGCCAGCAGCCATGCGAGATCGCGGCCGGGGGGGACGTCGCTCACCATGGTGGAAGGACTCCTTGCGAGGAAGGTGACGCGGGATCAGGGGTTCAGGTCGGGTCGGCGCGGCGGACCGTCGGTCTGCTCGGCGCCGGCCTCGGACTCACGTACCCCGATGCGGAAGGCGGCCATCAGGTTCGGGTTGGGCTCGCCGCCCCGGTCGTCGCTGCGGGGCGAGGGGTCGCTCCGCAGCTGGGGGACGAGGTGGGACTGGCCGCGACGCTGCGGCAAGGAGGGGCGCCCTTCCCCGGCCGCGAGGCGGCCGGTGGGGGCGGGGCCGGCCGGGGCCGGCTGCTGGGGGTGCACCGGCCTGCGGCTCTCCACCGAAGGGGCGGGCGTGGCCGGGCGGCTGTGCGCGGGCGTGGCCGGGTGGCCTTGCGCGGGCGCGGCCGGGGGGCTTTGCGCGGGCGTCGCCGCGGCCGCGTACTGGACTGGCGTGTGCTGGACTGGCGTGTGCGGAACTGCCGCCTGCGGGACTGCCGTCTGCGGGCCGGCTGCGGCGCTGATGCCCGCGCGTGCCGGGGAGGCGGGCTGGCGGTACGGGAGCGCGGGCGGCGCCGCCGATGCCGTCTGCACCGGCTGCGGCCTGGCGGCCTGCCGCGGCTGGGCCTGCGGCGGCGCCTGCTGGGTGGACTCCGTTCCCACCAGGGCGTGCGGCAGGATGACGAACGCCTGGATGCCGCCGAAGACGTTGCTGCGCAGTTGGACCGTGACGCCGTGGCGGCGGGCGAGGACCGCGACCACGTACAGCCCGATCCGCCCGTCCTTCAGCAGCGTGTCGAGGTCGATGCGCTCCGGGTCGGCGAGGAGCGCGTTGTTGCGCTCCTGAGCGCTGAGTTCCAGCCCAAGACCGCGGTCCTCGACCTCGATGACCAGACCGGCCGTGACCTTCTGCGCCCGCAGCAGCACCTGCGTCTCCGGCGGGGAGAACGTGGTGGCGTTCTCGATGAGCTCCGCGATCAGGTGCACCACGTCGGCCACGGCCCGGCCGTCGAGGTCGCCCTCGATCGGGGGGACCAGCTTGACCCGGGCGTAGTGCTCCACCTCGGCGACAGCCGATCTCAGGACCTGCGTCAACGGCACCGGCTTGCTCCACTGGCGGCGCGAGACCGCGCCGCCGAGCACGGCGACGTTCTCCGCGTGCCGGCGGATGCGCGTCGCGAGGTGATCGACCTGGAACAGTCCGCGCAGCAGATCGGGATCCTCGACCTGGTGCTCCAGCTCGTCCAGCAGCTGGATGCCCCGGTGGACCAGCGACTGCAGCCGCCGGGCGAGGTTGACGAACACCACCACCTGCTGGTCCGCGGCGCTGGTCGGGGCGACCGGCAGGGCCGCCGCCTGGACCACCGCGACGCACGCGGCGTACTGGGCCTGGCGCAGCTCGTCCGTCAGGGCCGCGAAGCGGTCCCGGTCCGGTGTGTTCGCGGGCGCCGGCCCGTGGAACGCGGGCGACTCGCCCCGCCGCACCTGCGCGACGACGTTCTGCAGCTCCTCCCAGCCCCGCGAGTTGACCGCGCGGACCTCCTGCACCCGCCGGTCCACCGCGCGGTCGGCGGAGAGCGCGCCCGCCGCTCCCACCGCGAGGATCACAGCGGCGACGACGACGGCCCCGGCGAGTACCGCCGCGGCCAGGGATCTCGACGGTTCCGCGATCAGCACCCAGATTGCGACACCCCCGCCGAGCAGGGCCATGAACACGGCGGGGAGCACGACCATCCACCGCAGCCCGGGAATCACGCGCTCGGGGGAACGGCGGTTGCGGGTCTGGGATCTGCCGTGGCGTCCACTGTCCCGATGATCGGACCGCACGCTGGATGAAGGGTGTTCAGACATCAACGTCCTCAGCACAGGGAGGTGCCCGGTTGGCAACAACCATCACAGTAGTAACAAATCGCCACATAAATGAAGGAAGTCAGTACTTCAGGCCCACAAGATCGTTTATCTCGCGGGCCCGACCCTCCCACGCACGCGGAGGCTTCAACAGCCTTTCACAGAGCGCGTGTTGGGCGCCAACCGGGACGACCGGGGTCGACAACGTGTTCTTCGACCGCACGACGGTCGGAAAGACGGGGTGGTGCGCGCCCCCGGGACGGACACCCGGTCCGGCCGCGCCGCGCGGGTCCGACGACGTGCCGGGCCGCCACGCCCCGCAGGCCGTCGGGAGTTAATTCCAGGGCTACAACAAACCTTGTCGCCCCTGACGTGGCCTGGTTACTGTCTGCCCATGAGATCGATTCGGCACCTTGAAGAGCGGGCGCGACGCGCTGCCTGCCTCGGTGCGCCGCGATGTAGCCGCCGCTGTCGGCTCATTTCCTGCTGAATCGGCTCCATCGGCCCGATAGACCGCGTTTCCGGCACGTGTGCCGGCCTGCCCTGGTCTGCCGTCAGCAGGCCCGGCCGTCGCTCCCGGCCGGCTCCGGGACGCACCCGGACTCTGAGCTCTTTCACCCCGCCGGCTCGGACGCAGCGCCGCGTTCACGTCCTCTTCATCATGTCGCCGCCCGGCCCCCGCACGGACGCGGGCCGGCGGGTCATGACCACCCAGTCCTCAACGTGCTGCGACGCCCTCTGAGCGCGCCGCCGCGCGGTTCTCCTCTGTGGCCGACCATAAGGATTCCCACGTGCGCACCAGAAGCCACCCTTCGGACCTCGCCCCCCGCCTCGACCGGCGGCTCTTCCTGCAAGCCCTGCTCGGCACGGGCGCCGCTCTCGGGCTCAGCGCCTGCACCACCGCCGCGGCCAAGGGGCCCACCCTCGCGACCACCGCGCCGCTGCCGACCGCGGTGCCGGCCGGTACCTCGCTGAGCATCGCCTCGTACACCGGACAGCAGGAGCTGCAACTCAAGCTCGCCGGGCTGCTGGACAAGCTGCCCTTCAAGGTCTCCTCGTGGCCCAGCATCGGGGCCGGGCCGGATGTGATCAACGCGTTCCGCGCCCATTCGCTGGAGGTGGGCAACAACGCGGGCATCCCCCCGATCCAGGCCCACTTCCAGGGCTTCGACGCCCGGATCGTCGCCGTGGACCTGACGCGCAAGCCCAACTACGTGTTCGCCACCAAGCCGCACAGCGACATCCGGTCCGTCGCGGACTTCCGCGGCAAGAAGCTGGCGTTCTCCCAGGGGCAGGCGCAAGGGGTCGTGCTGCTGCGCGCCCTCAAGAAGGCGGGCCTCAAGTCCTCCGACGTCACCCTGGTCCCCCTGACCAGCAACCAGTTCCTCACCGCCCTGCAGGCCGGCCAGGTCGACATCGCCCCGCTCGGGATCTCCCAGGTGCCCGCCTACCTGACCCGGTACGAATCGGACGGCGCGCACACCGTCACCACCGACGTCGTGGACCTGCTCAACATCCTGTGGGCGCCCGCGGCGGTCCTCGCCGACGCCGAGAAGGCGGCCGCCATCGCCGCCTACGTCCCGCTGTGGGCCAAGGGCCTGGTCTGGGTGTACGAGAACCCGGACGCCTGGGACGAGGAGTACTACGTCAAGACCCAGCACATCACGCTGGCGCAGGCGAAGGGGATCACCGCCCTGAGCAACAAGCCGCTGCTCCCCCCGACCTGGGACGAGGCCATCGCCTGGGAACAGGAGACGATCGACCTGCTCGCGGAGGGCGGCTTCGTCAAGTCCTTCAAGGCCGATGTGCTCTTCGACCGCCGCTTCGAACCCATCGCGTCGAACGCCGTCGCCGCGCAGTACCGGAGTTGATACCCGTGACGGAAACCGTCTCAGAGCAGCAAGCCCGGACCGGCACCGCGGACGCGGTCGCCGATCCGCCGGCCGACACGGCTCCCACGCCGACGGCCAGGACGTCGACCGCGGCGACCGCCGGCACCACCAAGCCGTCCACCTCCAAGCCATCCACCTCCAAGCAGGCCACCGCCAACCGCCGCCGCGTGCGCCGGCTGGCACCGGGCAAACGTCTGCCCTACTCCCGCCTGGTGGGACCGGCTCTGCTGCTGGTGATCTGGTCCCTCGGCAACCTGACCGGCACGCTCGACCCGCGCACCCTGCCGGCTCCCTGGACGGTCGTGCGCACCGGCGCCCACCTGTGGTCGGCCGGCACCCTCAGCACCGATGTCACCGAGTCACTGTGGCGCGCCGCCCAGGGCTTCGCCATCGGGCTGACCGTGGGCGTCGTCCTGGCCCTGGTCGCCGGGCTGTCCCGGATCGGCGAGGCCGTCATCGACGGCACGGTCCAGGTCAACCGGTCCGTCCCGACGCTCGGGCTGATCCCGCTGTTCATCCTGTGGCTCGGCATCGGGGAGACCTTCAAGGTCGCGATCATCGCGATCGTGGTCTACATCCCGATCTACCTCAACCTGTACTCGGCGCTGTCGGGCATCGACCACCGCTTCGTCGAACTCGGCGAAGTGCTCCGCCTGAGCCGGTGGCAGTTCATCCGGCAGATCGTCGTCCCCGGCGCCCTGCCCGGCTTCTTCGTCGGGCTCCGGCTGGGCGTCACCGGCTCCTGGCTCTCGCTCGTCGTACTGGAACAGATCAACGCCACCAACGGCCTGGGCTACATGATGTTCCAGGCGCAGAACTACGGCCAGACCGACGTGATCGTCCTCGGTCTGCTCATCTACGGGGTCTTCGGCTTCGCCTCCGACTCTGTCGTCCGCATCCTGGAACGGAGGGTGCTGTCATGGCGGCGCTCGTTGAACACCTGACCCGACCCGCCGTCCACATCAGTGGACTGACCCGGGGCTTCGGCGAACGCGTGGTCCTGGACGACATCGACCTGGACATCCCGCCGGGCCAGTTCGTCGCCCTGCTCGGACACAGCGGCTCGGGCAAGAGCACCCTGCTGCGCGCCATCGCCGACCTCGACCACGACGTCACCGGCACCGGCGAGCTCCAGGCACCCGAGCGGCTCTCGGTCGTCTTCCAGGACTCCCGGCTGCTGCCCTGGCGCCGGGTCCTGGACAACGTCCTCCTCGGGGCGCGCGGCAAGGACTCGCAGGGCAAGGACCCCGCCGAACGCGGTCGCGACGCGCTCGCCGAGGTCGGCCTGGCCGGACGCGAACGGGCCTGGCCCAGTCAGCTCTCGGGCGGGGAACAGCAGCGCGCCGCACTCGCCCGCTCGCTGGTCTGGGAGCCCGAACTGCTGCTCGCCGACGAGCCGTTCGGCGCCCTCGACGCACTCACCCGGCTCAAGATGCACACCCTGCTGCGCGAGCTGTGGGAACGTCACCGGCCGTCCGTGCTCCTGGTCACCCATGACGTGGACGAGGCGATCGTGCTCGCCGACCGGGTCCTGGTGCTCGACCGGGGACGCTTCGGCCTGGACCTGACCATCGACCTGCCGCACCCGCGCACGTACCGCGACCCGCACCTGGGCGAGTACCGCGAACAACTCCTGGCCGCGCTGGGAGTCGAGGAAGACGGTCACTGACCACTCCCCCGCCCCGCCACTTGGACCCTCTTCCTGGAGCCGAACCATCATGAGCACCACCGAGCGCAGCCTGCACTTCAACCTGTTCATCCACGACACCGGCCACCACGAGGCGTCCTGGCGACTGCCCGAGTCCGAGCCGCTGGCCCACATCGACGTCGCCTACCACCAGCGGCTCGCCCGGATCGCGGAGGACGCCAAGTTCGACTCGCTCTTCCTGGCGGACAGCCCCGCACTGTGGGGCGACCCGGGCCGGCGGCCCAGCGGGCGGCTGGAGCCCACCGTCCTGCTCACCGCGCTGGCCGCCGTGACCAGCCGGATCGGGCTGATCGCCACCGCGTCGACCAGCTACAACGATCCCTACAACCTGGCGCGGCGCTTCTCCTCGCTCGACCACATCTCGGGCGGCCGGGCGGGCTGGAACATCGTCACCACGGCGGGCGACGCCGCGGCGCGCAACTTCGGCCTCGAAGCCCAGCCCGCGCACGCCGACCGCTACGAGCGGGCGGCGGAGTTCATCGAGGTGTCCACCAAGCTCTGGGACAGCTGGGAGGACGACGCGGTCGTCGCCGACAAGGACCGCGGAGTGCACGCCGAGTCGGACCGGGTGCACCCGATCGCCCACGTCGGCAAGTACTTCCAGGTGGACGGCGCCCTGAACGTGCCGCGCTCGCCGCAGGCCCACCCGCTGCTGGTGCAGGCCGGATCCAGCGAGGACGGCAAGGACTTCGCGGCGCGCTACGCCGAGGCGGTCTTCACCGCGCAGCCGACGCTGGAGGAGGGCCAGGCCTTCTACGCCGACGTCAAGCGGCGTGCCGCGGCGGTCGGGCGGGACCCGGACGGGGTGAAGATCCTGCCGGGCATCGTGCCGGTCATCGGTGACACCGAGGCGGAGGCGCTGGAGATCGAAGCGGAGCTGGACCGGCTGATCCAGCCGGAGTACGCCAAACTCCAGCTCGCCACCCTGATCGGTCTCGACCCGGCCCTGCTCGTCCTCGACCGGGAACTCCCGGCGGACCTGCCCGACGAGGACGAGATCGAGGGCGCCAAGAGCCGCTACACACTGGTCGTTGAGCTCGCCCGCCGGGAGCGGCTGACGGTGCGGCAGCTGATCGGCCGGCTCGGGGGCGGCCGCGGCCACCGCACCTTCGCGGGGACGCCGGTGCAGGTGGCGGACACCATCGAGCACTGGTTCAGGAACGGAGCGGCGGACGGCTTCAACATCATGCCCGCCGTTCTGCCCTCCGGCCTGGAGGTGTTCGTGGAGCGGGTGCTGCCGATCCTCCGGGAGCGCGGCCTGTTCCGCACCGAGTACACCGGCGGCACCCTGCGCGAGCACTACGGCCTGCCGCGTCCCGCCAACCAGTTCACCCCGGCCCTGGTGAACGCCTGACGGCCGCGTCCGCCGGGACGGTCAGCGGTAGTACGGTGCGACGACCTCCCGCACCTCGTCGAGCAGCGCCGGGCCGTCCTGCGGGACGGGCGGCCGGCCGCTGCCCGGCCGGATGTCCAGCAACTGCTCGTTGGACAGGGCGAACACCACCCGCTCCAGCCCCGCCTGCTGGATGGCCGCCTCGCACATCCCGCACGGCTGGCAGCTGGTGTACATCGTGGTCCTCGCCGCCGAGGCCGCGTCCAGTTCCCGCGCCGCCCACCGCGCGAGCTTCAGCTCCGGGTGGGCGGTGATGTCCCGGTCGGTGAGCGTCGTGTTGTGCTCCTCCGCCAGAACCGATCCGTCCGGCCCCGCCAGCAGCGATCCGAAGGGCGGGTTGCCACGCGCGCGTGCCGTGGCCGCCAGCGCGATGGCACGGCGGAGGAGGGTGTGGTGGTCAGGTGTGGTCATGGCTGTTCCGTTCTGCTGCGGGGCGGATAGAAGTGCGCGGCCACCGTGGCGAGTGCGTGAAGGGCGGTCTGCGGGTGGCTGGTCTCGCGGGGGTCGCCGTCGTAGGTGTCGAGGACGACGGTGTCGGCGCCCAGCAGCCGGAGTTGGTCGAGGTCGTCCATGATCTGGTCGATCGTGCCCTCGCCGGCGAGCCGTTGCGGTCCGTCGACCCGTTCCGCGGTGACCTTGAGAGCGATGCGGGGGGCGAAGGCCGGCACGGGGAGCTGTTGCTCGGCGGCGGACGCCCGCAGCCGGTCGGCGGCTTCGCGCAGCCACGGCATGGTGCAGCGCAGCGGGTGCCACGCGTCGCCGAGCCGGACGGCCCGGCGCAGCCCGGCGTCGCTGTTGCCGCCGACCCACAGCGGGATCTTCCGCTTCCCATAGGAATCGGTGTCGGCCCAGGCCGCCCGTATGTCCCGCAGGTGGTCGTCGGTGAGCCGGCCCCGCTGTTCGAACGGGACCCCGAGAGCGGCGAACTCCTGCCGCGCCCAGCCCACCCCCACACCGAGGACCAGCCGGCCGTCACTCAGCTCGTTCAGGTTCGCCGCCATCCGGGCGGTGAGCAGCGGATGCCGGTACGGAACGATGAGGACGGTCGTTCCGAGGCGGATCCGGGTGGTGAGTCCGGCAAGCCAGGACAGGGTGGTGAAGGGCTCGTAGAAGGGTGCCGGGTAGCGCACGGCCACGTCGGGCGTGATCGCCACGTGGTCCGAGAGCATCAGCAGGTCGAAGCCCAGGCCCTCCACGGACTGGGCCCAGCTCCGCAGGACCCCCGGGTCGGTGCCGGGGCCGAAATTGAGGATGTTGACGCCGATCTTCACAGAGATCAGGCTAACGACCGCACCCGGGTCGGCAGAAGGGATTCCTGCCTGTTCAGCGCCGGTTCGCCCGTGGATTCGCCGGTAGTCTCGGCGGATGACCGAGAGTCTTGACGAGACGGACTGGGCGATCCTGCACGAGGTCCAGCGGGACGGCCGGATCGCCTTCACGGAGCTGGCGCGGCGGGTGAACCTGAGCGCGTCGGCGACCACGGAACGGGTGCGGCGGCTGGAGGCGGCCGAGGTGATCACCGGGTACCGGGCGGAGGTCGGCCTGGAACGGACCGGGTACGCGGTGCTGGCCGTGGTCCGGCTGAAGTACCCGGGGAACCGCCACGAGCCGCTGCGCCGGCTGCTCGAAGAGCGCCCGGAGATCCTGGAGTGCCTGCGCACCACCGGGGACGACTGCTACGTCCTGAAGGTGGCGACCACCTCGGTGTCCGCCCTGGAGGAGATCGTCGACACCCTGGCCCAGTTCGGCAGCACGACCACCAACCTCGTCCTCAGCCAAACCCTCCCCTTCCGCGGCCCGCGAGCACCTCGAACGTCACAGGGGGCATAGCCGATGTCCGATGCCAAGACCGAACTCGACGAGCTGATGCGTACGTTCCTCACCGCGTTCACCAACACCGCCGGCCGCCGGCCGGACGTCGACGCCGTCCGCGAGGTGTTCATCCCCCAGGGAATGATCATCAAGAACCTCGGCGCCACACCGGTGATCTACGACCTCGACGCCTTCATCGAGCCCCGGGAGCGGATCCTCACCGACGGGACGCTGACGGAGTTCTCCGAATGGGAAGTCGCCGAACGCACCGAAATCTTCGGCTCGATCGCCCACCGGTTCAGTGACTACCGCAAGTCAGGTTTCCTCAACGGTGCATGGTTCGAGACCACCGGCCACAAGACGACGCAGTTCGTCCGCACGCCGGACGGCTGGAGGATGAGCTCGATGGCCTGGGACGACGAGTAGCCACGCGGTGCCGCCGGAAAACCGCTACTGCTGCTGGGCGCGGTTGGTTACGATCACGGCAAGCGGGGTCGTAGCACAGAGGTAGTGCGCCTACACAGCATGGAGGAGGACGTCGGTTCGAATCCGGCCGCCCCGCCCCTCGTCGCGGGGGGGGCGGGCGGGTGGGGGCGGGCCGGCC
>NZ_JAPVLU010000031.1:72058-119715 GCF_027158205.1 Streptomyces sp. H39-S7
AGGGTTCCCGGTCTGGCCCACCGCTGTGGTCTATCGGGAGAACAGCCGGCGCCGGGTGGCGACGAGGGCCGCCGCGCCCGCGGTGAGGAGTGCGCCTGCCGCCAGGAGCGGGGCGGTGGCGTCGGAGCCGGTGGAGGCCAGGGTGTCGCCGCCGGCCGGGGCGTCGTCGGTGCCGGTCGTGCCGGTTCCGCCCGTGGTGCCTCCGGTCGTGCCGCCCTTGGCGGGCGCGGTGGTGCCGGCGGACGGGGTCGGGGTGGGGCCGGCGCTGCCCGTGGAGGCCGCGGTGACGGTGAACGAGGCTCCCTTGACGCTGGTCGCCGGGTTGGGGGCGAGGAAGCGCAGCCAGTGGGAGCCGCTGGTCGCGGTGTCCTTCGGGATGGTGACGCTGCCCGCGTACGTGCCGTCGGCCTTGATGGTGAACTGGCTGAGGATTCCGTCGTCGTCGAGCTTGACGGTCAGCTTCTGCCCGGCCGGGTAGCCGGCGACCGAGAACCCGAGGGAGCCGCCCGCCGTCACCGTCGTGGCGCCGGTCGTCGCCGAGGCCTTGCCCGCGGCGGCGGGAGCGGCGACGAGCGCGGGGGCGGACCGGGTGGTCAGCGCGAGGGTGATCGCGGGGGTGGCGGAGGCCGGTGCGTTGCGGGCCGACACGGCGAGGATCGCCGGGGCGGTGCGGGCCAGTGCGAGGGTCGGGGCGGTGACGGTCACGGCGTCGTCGGCCGGTGCGACCTGGGGCGCGGGCAGTTCGGCGAGCGTGACGTCCTGCGCGGCGTCGGCTTCCTTCGCCGTCCCGGGGGCGGCGGTCGGTGTCTCCGACGGCGCGGCGGCCGGTTCGGTGACCTGGTAGTCGCCGACGATCGCGGAGGTGCCGTTCGCGGTGATCGCGACGTGGACGTCACTGATGGTGGTCCGGGCGCCGGTGCCGTCGGTGGCCGTGAGGTGGATCCGGCCGTCGAAGGCGACCTTCCCGCTCCGGGCAGCGGTGTCGAAGTCGCCTTCCGCACGAACGAGGGTGACGGTGCGTCCGTCGGCGGCGACGGCGGCGCCGCCGTCGACGGAGACGGCGCTGGCGTCGGTGGCCGGGAGCACCCAGCGAAGGGTCCCCCCGGTCACCTCCGCGCCGGCCGAGGCCTTCGGGCCGCTCTCACCCGGGCTGTCGGCCATGGCGGTGGCGCTCAGCGAGAGCGCACCCAGGGTGAGGGCGGTGCCGGACGCGACCGCGATCGTGCGGTGCAGGCGGGATGCGTGGGACATGACGTGTTCTTCCGCTCGTTGAAGCTCGGGAAAGGGATGCGGGACGGCTGCCGGAGGCGCTTCAGCCGGTCTGCGCCGCGGTCCTGCGGCGACGTGTCGCGGTGTAGGCGGTGCCGCCCGCGACGAGCAGGCCGGCCGCCAGTGACAGCGGCAGGGTCAGGTCCCCGGCGCCGGTCGAGGCGAGCGAGACGTGGGTGCCGCCGGTCGAGCCCGGGGCGGAGTTGTCGCCCCCGGCGGTGCCGGTGGTCCCGCCCGTGGTCGTCGAACCACCGGTCGAACCGGTGGAACCGGTCGAACCCGTCGAACCGGTGCCACCCGTGGTGCTGCCGCCGGTCGTCGTTCCGCCGTCCGTGGTTCCCGTTGCGGTGACCGTGAACTCCGCGCTCTTGACGGAGTATCCGGGCTTGGCGAGGAACCGCAGCCAGTGCCGGCCCGCGGCCGTGGCGGCCGGGACGGTCACCTGGCCCTCGTACGTACCGTCGGCGCCGACCGTGAACGCGCTGAGGATGGCGCCGTCGTCCAGCTTGACGGTGAGCGTGCCGCCCGCCGGGTATCCGGTGGCGCGGAAGCCGAGGGTGCCGCCCGCCGCGAGGGCGTCCGTGGCAAGGGTGGCGGCTGCGGGCACTTCCGCCGAGGGGGCCTTGACGGTCAGCGGGGTCCTGACCGCGACGCCGGTGGCCAGGAAGAAGAGCGTGTAGCTGCCCGCGGCCGTGGTGGCCGGGACGGTCACCGTGTCGCTGAGCGCGCCGTCGGCGCCGATCGTGTACTGCCGCAGCTGCACGGCGTCGTCCTTCGACGTGCCGAGCTTGACGGTGAGGGTGCCGCCCGCCGGGAAGGCGGCAACGGCGAACCGGGCGTCCGTGCCCGCCACAACCTCGGAGGCGCCGAGGGTGACGCTCGGCTCGGTGACCACGGGCGCCGCGGTGATGGTGACGGCGACCGCCGGGTTGGTGCCCTTGGCGAGGAAGAACAGCTGGTAGGCGCCCGCCGCGGTTCCGGCGGGAACGGTGACGGAGCCGGCGTAGGTGCCGTCCGCGCCGATGGTCACGGCGGAGCCGAGGGTCGTCTTGACGGTGCCGGCCACCAGCTTGACCGTGAGCGCCTCGCCCGCGGGGTATCCCGTCACCGCGAAGGGCACTTCGGCGCCCTCCTGGTAGGAGTCGGCTCCCACCAGCGCCTGCGCCACCGGGGCGGCGGGGGCGCCCTCGACGACGGTGAAGCCGGGCGAGACCGAGGTGGACGGTGCCAGGAAGTTGAGGACGTGGGCGCCCGCGGCGGTGCCCGCGGGAACGGTGAGGGTGCCGGCGGCGCTGCCCGCCGCTCCGACGGTGAAGGTGCCGACGACCGCACCCTTGTCGAGCTTGACGGTCAGCTTCGCGCCCGCCGGATAGCCGGTGACCGCGAACGTCAGCTGTCCGCCGCCCACGGCCTGTTCGGCGCCGAGCCGGACCTTCGGCGCCACCGCCGCGGGAGCGTCGGCCGCGGCCGGAGCGGCGGCGTCCGACGCGTTGGCCGGACGGGTGTCGGCCGCGGCGCCGGAGGCGGCGCCGATCGCGGTGATGCCCAGGACGAGCGTGGTGCTCGCCGCGACGGCGGCGGCGCGGCGCAGGCCGGCGCGGGAACGGTGAACGTGCATGCGGAAGCGACTCCTCGCGAAAGTGAACGCCGGGGAGACCCGGTGCAGTTAGGTTAGCCTAACCATATCTTCCGTGGGCACCAGGGCCGCCTTCCGCGGCACGACGGGAACCACCACCGGCGATCCGTCGCTCGGCGCACTGAGGATGTCCGCCTCGATCCCGTACAACTCCCGTACCAGCGCGGCGTTCACGACCTCACGCGGGTCGCCTGCCGCGACGACGGACCCGTCCCGCATCGCGACGATCGTGTCCGCGTACCGTGCGGCGGCCGCCAGGTCGTGCAGGACCATGACCACGGTCCGCCCGGCGCGGGCGACGTCGCGCGCCAGGCCGAGCACCTCGACCGCGTGCCCGAGGTCCAGGGCGCTCGTCGGCTCGTCCAGCAGGACCACGGGCGTCTGCTGGGCCAGCACCATCGCCAGCCAGCAGCGCTGCCGCTGACCGCCCGACAGCTGGTCGAGCCGCCGGCGCGCGAGGTCCGCGACCCCGGTCACCTCCAGCGCCTCGCGCACCGCCGCCTCGTCCTCGCGCGACCACTGCCGGAAGAGCCCCTGGTGCGGATGGCGCCCGTACCGGACGAGGCCGGCGACCGTCACGGCCTCCGGTGCCTGCGGGGACTGCGGCAGCAGCGCGATGCGGTGCGCGGCCCGGCGGGGTTTCAGCTCCCAGATGTCCTCGTCCCCGAGGAGCACCCGGCCCTCGTCCGGGCGGTGCAACCGGGCGATGGTCCGCAACAGGGTGGACTTCCCGCAGCCGTTCGGCCCGACGACCGCGACGACCTGCCCGGCGGGGACGGTCAGGTCCACGCCGTCCACGGCGGTGTGCCCGGGGTAACCGGCGCGGACGCCCTCAACTCGCAATTCCACCTGCACTCAGACCTCTCGTTTGCGCCGGAACAGTGCCGGGCGGCGCTGCGAATACCGTGGGCGCTCCGCGCCGTCGCTGAACAGCACCCAGAGCAGGAAGGGGCCGCCGAGGACGCTGGTGACGACGCCCACCGGGATCTCCACCGGTGCGACGATCCGGCCCAGCGCGTCGGCCGCGCCGATCAGGATCGCGCCGGTCAGTGCGGAGCCGATGACCGGCACCCGGGTCGGGCCGCACAGCCGGCCGGCCACCACGGGTGCGGCCAGTGCCACGAACGCGATCGGGCCGCCGATGCCGACCGCCACCCCGGCCAGGGCCACGGCCAGCGCCAGGGTGAGTCCGCGCATCAGCGGGATGTTCAGGCCGAGCGAGGCCGCCATGTCGTCGTCGAAGCGCATCACGTCCAGCCGCCGGCCGGCGATCAGCGCGAGCGGGATCAGGACCGTCAGGCAGGCCAGCAGCGGGGCGCCGACCGAGAAGTCGCGGCCGTTCAGGCTGCCGACGCTCCACAGGAAGACACCGCCCGCGGTGTTCTGGTTCTGCCGGGACATCACCAGGTCGGTGACGGCCCCGATCACGGTGGAGACGCCGATGCCGACGACCAGGACCCGGTAGCCGCGGGTGCCGGTGCCTCCCGCGGCGAGCACGACGAGGACGGCGGCTGCGGCGGCGCCCAGCGGGCCCAGCCACCATTCGCCGACCATCGCCGTGCTGCTGCCGACGACCGAGGCGACCACGGCGGCGGAGGCGCCTTCGTTGACGCCGATCACGTCGGGGGTCGCGAGCCGGTTGCCGGCGAGGGTCTGCGTCAGGCAGCCGGAGACGCCGAGTGCCGCGCCGACCATCAGGCCGACCAGGATGCGCGGCAGCCGGAACTCCCGGACCAGCAGGACCTGGCCGCGGGTGCCGGTGCCCAGCAGCCCGGCGAGGGTGTCGCCGGGGCTCATCCCCGTCGAACTGGCGAAGGACGCGAGGACCACGACGACCGCGGCGACGGCGGTCAGCCCGAGGACGACCAGCGCCGTCCGGCGCGGGAAGAGCCACGACAGGGTGCCGGTGCGCAGCACGAGGCTGTCCGCGGGCGTGCAGTCGCGCGCGGAAGCGGGGGCCGGGTCGCGCGTCAGGTCGGTGGTCATGCCGGGGTTCCCGTCATCCGTCCCGTGCGGGCGATCCAGATCAGCAACGGTCCGCCGAGCAGCGCCAGCAGCACGCTGACGGGGGTCTCCCAGGGCCGGATCACGACGCGGGCCAGGATGTCCGCCGCGACCATGACGGCCATGGCGACCAGTCCGGACAGGAGCAGTTGCGCCCCCATCCGCGGGCCGGTCACCGCGCGGGCGGCGTACGGCGCGAGCAGTCCGAGGAACGCGATCGGCCCGGCGAGCGCGACCGCTGTTCCGGCCAGCAGAGCCACGGATCCGGCGACCACCAGCCGGATGCGGCCGGGCCGGTGGCCCAGCGCGCGGGCGGCGTCGTCGCCCAGCGCGAGCGCGGACAGCGGGCGGGCGGAGGCGAGGGCGAGGGCGAGCCCGGCGACGACCAGGGGCGCGATCGCCAGGTCGGTCGAGGTGGTGACGCCGGTGAGGGAGCCGATCGTCCAGTAGCGGTACTCGTCGAACGTCGTCTGGGTGCCGAGCAGTACGTAGGCCGTCATCCCGTGGAAGGTCGCGCCCAGCGCGGATCCGGCCAGCACCAGGCGCAGCGGCGAGACGGCCGCCCGGCCGGAGGCGACCAGGAGCAGCACCACCGAGCTGGCGGCCACTCCGCCGCCCAGCGCCCAGAGGAGGACGCCGTACGAGGACGTCACTTTGAAGTACGTGAGCCCGACGACGACCCCCAGTGCGGCGCCGGAGTTGACTCCGAGCAGTCCGGTCTCGGCGAGCGGGTTGCGGGTGACGGCCTGGAGCAGGGCGCCGGCCACGCCGAGCGCGGCGCCCACCAGGAGAGCGGCGAGCGTGCGCGGCACCCGTACGTCCATGACGGCGGCGCGCAGCCGCGCGTCCGCGCGCGCCGACGGGTCGCCGAGCAGGAAGTCCATCGCGCGACCCATGGGGATGGTGCCGGAGCCGGTGAGGAGGGAGAGCAGAACGAGGCCGAGCAGCGCCGCCACGAGGATCGCGGCCGCCGTCCGGATCGCCCGCACTTCGCCTTGCTGAACTGCCATAAGGTTAGCCTAGCCTAAGCTCTTACCGGGTCCGGAAGTGGCCCGGCACTGACCGTCGTTCCCCTCTCCATCGGAGTTCCGCATGACCACCACCCGCACCTCGCGCGCCCGGCTGACCGCGGCAGCCGTCATCGCCGCCGTCTCCGCCCTCGCCCTCACCGCGTGCGGATCGGGCTCCTCCGGGACGGACGCCGGCGCCGCGGACGGCACGGCGAAGGAGCGGACGGTCACCGACGCCACCGGCGCGAAGGTGACGGTGCCCGGCGCCCCGAAGAAGGTCGTCGTGCTCAGCGAGATGGACCTCGACAGCGCCCTGACCCTGGGCGTCACACCGGTCGGCCTCACCGCGGGCCGGGGCCAGGACGGTGCTCCCGCGTACCTCGCCGCGAAGGCCAAGGGCATACCGCTGGTGGGCGCGGTCACCGGGCCGGACATCGAGAAGGTCGTCGCGGCGGAACCCGATGTGATCCTCGCCGGGCAGATCTCCGACAGCCAGGTCCTCAAGCAGCTCAAGGCCATCGCGCCGACCGTGATCACCATCGACGGGACCAAGTCGTGGAAGAAGGCGCTCACCGTGACCGGTGCCGTCCTCAACAAGTCCGCCGCCGCCAAGGCGTTCCTCGGCTCCTACGACCAGCGGGTGACCGCGGTGCGGACGGCGATCGGCAACCGGGCCGGCTCGACCGTCAGCGTCGCCCGGTACTCCCCCAAGGGCACCGCCGTCATGCAGCAGGGCGTCTTCATCAGCGACGTCCTGAAGGACCTCGCCTTCCAGCGCCCCGGCCTGCAGAACCAGCAGGGCGAAGGCCACTCCACCCCGCTCAGCGCCGAGGACATCGGGCAGATCGACGCCGACTGGCTCTTCATCGGCACCCTCACCTCCACCGGCCAGTCGGCCGGCGGGACGGGCCTGATCGCCAAGCTCTCGGCCGACGCCGCCTTCAAGAGCCTGGGCGCGATCACCGCCAAGCACGCCACCGAGATCGACGGTACCCAGTGGACGAGCCTCGGCGGGGCGACCGCCGCGATGAACGTCCTCGACGACGTCGAGCGGGCCATGAAGCCCTGACGCGACGGGACCTCTTCATCCGCTTCATCCGCGACCGCCGACCCCGCACCGCCGACACCGCCGCCAGAACCGAACTGAGGAAGACTCCCATGGCCCTGCCAGCCATCGCGCCCTACCCGATGCCGACCCCCGACAGCCTCCCGGCCAACCGGGTCGACTGGGCCGTCGACCCCGACCGCGCGCTGCTGCTCGTCCACGACCTGCAGAACTATTTCCTCGACGCCTTCACCCCCGGCGCGTCGCCCGTCACCGAACTGCTCGACAACATCGCGCTGCTCCGCAAGGAGTGCGAGCGGCTCGGCGTCCCGGTCGTGTACTCCGCGCAGCCCGGTGGCCAGAGTGCCGCGGAGCGCGGTCTGCAGCAGGACTTCTGGGGTCCGGGACTGCCGGCCGACGCCCGCGCCGCGGCGGTCGCGGACGCGGTGGCCCCCGCCGGGCACGACACCGTGCTGACCAAGTGGAAGTACAGCGCCTTCGTCCGCACCGAGCTGGCCGAGATGATGCGCGCGCAGGGCCGCGACCAGCTGATCGTCGTCGGGGTGTACGCCCACATCGGTGTCCTGATGAGCGCCTGCGACGCCTGGATGCGCGACATCCAGGCCTTCGTCGTCGCCGACGCGGTCGCCGACTTCAGTGAGGCCGACCACCACATGGCCCTGAAGTGGGCGGCGGGCCGGTGCGCCGTGGTCACCACCACCGACGCCGTCTTCCCCACCACCGAACCCGGCTTCCAGACCACGGAAGGGAAGTGACCGGCATGGCACTCACCCGCGAGCGCATCCGCCAGGACGTCGCCGAGGTCCTGGACGAGGACCCCCAGGACATCCCGTTCGACGAGAACCTCGTCGACTACGGTCTGGACTCGGTCCGCATCATGACCCTCGTCGAGCGGTGGCGCCGTGAGGGCGTGGAGGTCACCTTCGTCGAACTGGCGGAGCAGCCGGCCATCGAGGCGTGGATGGCGCTGCCGGGGGTCGGCGCATGACGGCCGTGCTCGACCCCGGAACGCCCACGGTGGCCGACACGGTGTCCGGTGCCGGGGGCTTGCCGCTGACCGCCGCACAGCGCGGCATGTGGTTCGCGCAGTCCCTCGACCCGGCCGGCCCGGCGCTGAACACCGCCGAGTACGTGGAGATCCACGGGGACATCGACCCGGCGCTGTTCGCGGAGGCGCTGCACCGTACGGTCGGCGAGTGCGACGCCCTGCGCGTCCGGTTGGTCGAGACGCCCGACGGGCCCCGCCAACTGCCGCTGGCCGTGCGGGCGCTGGACGAAGGCTTCCCGCTGCACACCGCCGACCTGCGCGCGGAGCCCGACCCGGGCCTCGCCGCCGCCGCGTGGATGCGCGCCGACCTCGCCGTCCCGTTCGACCTGGCGGCCGGACCGCCGTTCGCGCAGGCGCTGTTCCGGGTCGGCGACGACCGCTGGCTCTGGTACCAGCGCATCCACCACGCGGTGATGGACGGCTTCGGGTACTCGCTGCTCGCCCGCCGGGTCGCCGAGGTGTACTCGGCGCTCGCGCAGGGCACCGGGATCGGCCCGAGCCCCTTCGGCCGGCTCACCGAACTCGTCGCCGACGACGCCGCCTACCGGGCCGGCGAGGCCTTCGCGGCCGATCGCGCCCACTGGCACGAGGTTTTCCGCGACCGGCCCGCCGTGCCCGGTCTCGCGGACCGCACCGCACTGCCCTCGCGGACCTTCCTGCGCCGTACCGCCCACCTCGGACCGGAACTGACGACCCGGATCCGTGACCTCGCCGGCTCGGTCCGGGCCACGTGGCCCGATGTGCTGATCGCCGCCCAGGCGCTGTACCTGTCGCGGGCCACCGGCGCGCCCGAAGTCGTGCTGGGCGTGCCGATGATGGGGCGGATGGGCTCCGCGGCCCTGCGCGTGCCGGGCATGGTCATGAACGTGCTGCCGCTGCGCGTGCGCGTGCGGCCCGAGGAGAGCTTCCGGCAACTGGTCCGCCAGGTCGTCCTCGGCATCCGGACGATCCGCAGGCACCAGCGCTACCGCTACGAGGACATCCGCCGTGACCTCGGACTGCTGGGCGAGGGCCGGGCCCTGGTCGGCCCCCTGGTCAACGTCATGCCGTTCGACTACGCGCTGACGTTCGGCGGGGCGCCCTCCACCCCGCACAACCTGTCCGCGGGCCCGGTCGAGGACCTGACCGTCAACATCTACGACCGGGCCGACGGCTCCGGTCTGCGGATCGACTACGACGGCAATCCCGCGCTGTACACCGAGGCCGGACTCGCCGCCCACCAAGGGCGTTTCCTGCACCTGCTGGAGGAGCTCGCGGCAGCCGACCCGCAGCGCCCGCAGGCCCTGACCGGGATCACCACCGCGCCCGAACGCGCCCTGACCGTGGGTGAGTTCAACGCCACCACCACCGCAGTGCCCCCCACCACGCTCATCGGCCCGATCGAGGCCCAGGCGGTGCGTACCCCGGACGCCACCGCGCTCGTCTTCGAAGGCCGCGAACTCACCTACCGCGAGCTCAACGCCCGCGCCAACCGCCTCGCCCGCCACCTCGCGGGCCTGGGCGTCGGCCCGGGGGTGCTCGCCGCGGTCGCCGTACCGCGCTCGATCGACCTGATCGTCGCCCTGCTCGCGGTCCTCAAGGCGGGCGGCGCCTACCTGCCGCTCGATCCGGACTACCCCGCCGACCGGCTCGCGTACATGCTCGACGACGCCCGGCCTGCCTGCGTCGTGACCGACAGCGTGACCCGCGACGCCCTGCCCGCCGAACTGACGCTGCCCGTCGTCCTGGTGGACCGGACGGACCTCAGCGGCTACTACGCGACCGACCCCGGCCGGGCCCTGACACCGCAGCACCCCGCCTACGTGATCTACACCTCCGGTTCGACCGGCCGCCCCAAGGGCGTCGTCGTACCCCACGGCGCGATCGACAACCGGCTGCGCTGGATGCAGGGCGCCTACCCGCTGGAGCCCGGGGACCGGATCCTGCAGAAGACCCCGTCCGGGTTCGACGTCTCGGTCTGGGAGTTCTTCTGGGCGCTGCGCCACGGCGCGGCCCTGGTCGTGGCCCGGCCCGAGGGCCACAAGGACCCGGCGTACCTCGCGCGGGTCATCCGCGAGGAGCACGTCACCACCGCGCACTTCGTCCCCTCCATGCTGCAGGTCTTCCTCACGGACCCGGCCGCCGGCGCGTGCACCGGGCTGCGCCGGGTGTTCTGCAGCGGCGAGGCGCTGCCGGCGGGGACCGCCGAGCAGTTCCACGCCGTGCTGCCGGGCGTGGAACTGCACAACCTCTACGGTCCGACCGAGGCCGCGGTCGACGTGACGTACCACCCGTGCCGGCCGGGGCACGAGGGCCCGGTCCCGATCGGCAAGCCGGTCTGGAACACCCGGCTGTACGTACTCGACGCGGCGCTGCAGCCCTGCCCGCCGGGCGTCACGGGCGAGCTGTTCCTGGCGGGCACCCAGCTCGCGCGCGGCTATCTCGGACGTGCCGCGCTCACCGCGTCCCGGTTCGTGGCGGACCCGTTCGGCCCGGACGGCGCCCGGATGTACCGCACCGGTGACCTCGCCCGCTGGCTGCCGGACGGCAGCGTCGCCTACCTGGGACGCACCGACCACCAGGTGAAGCTGCGGGGGCAGCGGATCGAACCGGGCGAGATCGAGGCCGCGCTGACGGCCGTCCCCGGTGTCGCCTCGGCCTGCGTCCTGGTTCGCGAGGACCGGCCCGGCGACCAGCGCCTCGTCGGCTACGTCACCCCGGCGGACGCGCGGCCCGACCTCGGCGCCCTGCGGGCGGCGCTGCCCGAGCACATGGTGCCCGGCGCGATCATCGCGCTCGACGCGTTCCCGCTCAGCCCGAACGGCAAGCTGGACCGGTCCGCGCTGCCCGCGCCCGGCGCCGCCGTCGGTGCGGCCGGCCGGGCGCCCCGCACGCCCCGGGAGGAGACCCTCACCCGGCTCTTCGCCGAGGTGCTGGGTGTGGACCGGGTCGGGGCCGAGAGCGGCTTCTTCGACCTCGGCGGCAACTCGCTGCTGGCGGCCCGGCTCGTCGCGCGGATCCGCGCGACCCTGGGCGTCGACCTCCCCATCGGCGCGCTCTTCCAGGCCTCCTCCCCCGCCGCGCTCGCCGAACGGCTGCGCGATCCCGGAACCGGGGGCGGCGGTGGCGACGAGGCGCTGGGAGTGCTGCTCCCGCTGCGGGCCACCGGCGCCCGCACCCCGCTGTTCGTCTTCCATCCCGCGGGCGGCATCAGCTGGTGCTACTCCGGCCTGCTGGCCGCGCTCGGCCCCGACCAGCCGGTCCACGGCCTCCAGGCCCGGGGGCTGACCGCGCCGGAGGAGTTGCCGGCCTCCATGGACGACATGGCGGCCGACTATCTGCGCCACCTCAAGTCGGTGCAGCCGCACGGCCCTTACCGGCTGCTCGGCTGGTCGGTCGGCGGCGTCGTCGCCCATACCGTCGCCGTTCATCTCCAGCGGCAGGGCGACGAGGTCGAGCTGCTGGCCCTCATGGACGCCTACCCGTCCGACCAGTGGCGCGACCAGGCCGGACCGACGGACGAGGATGCGCTCGCCGCGCTGCTGCGGATGGCGGGCATCGACCCGGGCCGGGCGCTGAACCGTGGGGCGGCGGTCGAACTGCTGCGGAACGAGGGCAGCGCGCTGGCCGGGCTGCCGGAGTTCACCCTCTCCGCGGTCACCGGGATCGTCGTCAACAACGCCCGTCTGATGCGCGAGCACCGGCACAGCCGGTTCGACGGCGACCTGGTCTTCTTCACCGCGACGGCACCCCGCGCCGAGACGTGGCTGACCAGGGAGGCGTGGCGGCCCTACCTCACCGGCGGGATCGTGAACCGGGACATCGACTGCCTGCACCAGGAGATGACCGGAGCCGGACCGATGGCGACGATCGCCACCACTCTCGCCGACCACCTCGGAGCGTGAACCGATGACCCGTCACAGCCCCTTCGACGCCGACCCGGACGCCGCGCGCGCGGGTGAGCCCACCCATCTGGTGCTGCGCAACGCGGCGGGCGAGTACTCGCTGTGGCCCGCCTTCGCCCCGGTGCCGGGCGGCTGGATCCAGGTGTACGGCCCGGACTCCCACGACCGCTGCTCGGCCTATGTGGAGGAGTACTGGACGATGGCGCTGTGAGAAGCCCCCGGCCCCCGGACGACCTCGGTCGTCCGGGGGCCGGGGCCCGAAGTTCAGGAACCGCCGGCCACGGTCCCGAGCGCCGCCACGAGTTCGTCGCGCCAGCAGAGGTAGTCGTGGCCGCCGTTGAACTCGCGGTAGTCGACGTCGTACCCCTTGGCCCGGAGGACGTCCCGCAGCCGCCGGCTGGCCGGGAGCAGGACCCACTCCTGGAGGCCCGCCGACAGGACGAAGCGCACCGGCAGGGGCGGGAGTTCCCCGATCCGGTCCGTCAGCCATTCGGCGCCCCGCTCGTCGGGGGTGCCGCTGGGCCACCAGAAGGAGCCCGACTGGGACAGCGCCACCCCGAACCGCTCCGGCTCCCGCAGCGCGGCGTAGGCGGCGGTCAGACCGCCGAGGCTCTGTCCGGCGAGGACGGTACGGGCGGGGTCGGTGGTGAGCGGCCAGCGGTCGGCCGCCCACGGCAGCAGCTCGGTGGAGAGGAAGTCGGCGAACGCTTCACTGCAGGCCAGTTCGGCCCACCGGGTGTCGCCGCCCAGGGACTCGGGCATCAGCACGACCATCGGCGGCAGCGCGTCCAGCGCCTGCGACAGGCGCAGTTCGGGCTCCCACATCTCGCCGTCGAAGACCACCGCGACCGGCAGGGGGGCCGGGTGGTGACCGGCCGGCGCGTACACCCACACCCGGCGCTCGTTGCCCAGTACGGCGCTGCGCACCTGGTGCACGGCCACGGTGCCGGGTGCACGCTCCGCGACGCGGTCCGCCGGGGCGGTGTCCTGGAGGGACGCGGCCAGGTCGACCACCGACATCGGCTCGCCGCCCCAGCGGCGCGGCTGCGCACCGGAGTTGTACGGGTCGCGGCGGCCCTGGCCGCGCAGCCACTGGCCGTAGGCCCGGCCTTCCAGCCCGGCCGGCGCCTGCCCCTCGTCCACGCAGAGCACGTAACTCGCCCGCCAGTCGGCCCGCATCCGTACCGACCAGTGCCACACCGAGGTGCCCGGCACCTGCCGCATCAGGTTGCGGTTCCAGTCGGCCGGGTCCAGCACCTTGTTGGGCAGCGCCAGGACGGCGCGGGTATCGGACGTGCCGCGCCACACGAAGGTGACGACGACGTGCCCGCCCTCCCCGTCGGGCGCCGCCTCGACCAGCGGGGCACCCTCCTCACGCACCGCGTCCCAGAACGCCTCCTCCGTCTCCGGCCGCGCCGCCAGGTCGGCGATCCGGCGGCTCTCCGCCCGTTCGACGGGGGCGGGGCGCGGGACGGGCGGCGGGCGGCGGGGGGTTCCGGTCGGTGGTGCGGGCAGCATGAGCGGTGCGTCCTCCGGTGTCGGCCATGGGATAAGGCTGACCTTACCTTCCCTGGTCGCAGCGGCGTCCGACGGAGAACCGTGCCCCCCGCTCCGCTCAACTTAGGTTAGGCTAACCTTCATTCTTGGCGGGCCCGGAACGGTGGGGCCGGCTGTTCGGTAGATATCCAAGGAGTCGACATGGGTAACAGTGGCATCCGATCCACCCGGCGCCGCGCGACGCTCGCGATCAGCGCCGCACTCGTCGTCAGCGCGCTGGTCGGTGGCGCCAACGCCGGCACGGCCATGGCGCAGTCGCCGGCGGAGCAGACGGTATCGGCCTCCCGGCACGCCGCCCCCACCTACCAGGTGACCTCGGCCGCACTCACCGGCGGCCTCTACCAGTCGGCGTACTCGCAGCGGCACGACGACCTCTGGGTCACCGCGGCCTCCGGCACCACGTCCCAGTTGCTCAAGGTCGACCCGCGCACCCTCACGGTCGAGAAGTCCATCACCCCGCCGGTCACCGACACCGCGACCGGCGCCGTCGAAGCGGTCTACGGCGTGGCCGTGGACGACCGCAACGACACCGTCTGGACGACCAACACCCGCAACAACTCGGTCGCCGTCTACAGCCAGCGCACCGGCAAGCACCTCGCCACCTTCCCGGGCGTCAGGCACTCCCGCGAGGTCGTGGTCGACGAGGCGCGCAACCGCGCGTACGCCACCGCCCTCGCCGACGGCAGCGTCGTCGTCTTCGACACCCGCACGCTCAAGGAGATCCGCCGCGTCCACGTGGAGGGTTCGAGCCCCGCCGGACTCACCGTCGACCAGCGCACCGGCACCGTCTACGCCACCGACCTCAGCAAGGAACGCCTGATCGTCGTGTCGCCGAAGGCGTCCGTGGAGCCGCGCTTCATCCCGGTCGCGGGCGGCTCGCTGCTCGATGTGGCCCTGGACCGCACCGGCCGCACCGCCTACGTCGCCGACCTGAAGAACGGCCGGGTCACCGTGGTCGACGTGCGCACCGGCACGACCGAGCGGACCCTCGAGACCGGCGCGGGCACCATCTCCGTGGCCACCGACCCGCGTTCCGGCCTGCTGTACGTCGGCCTGCAGACGTCCGGCACCACCAAGGTCGTCAACCCGCGCACCGGCGCCACCGTCGCGGAGCTGGCGACGGGCGCCAAGACCAACCACGTGACGGTCACCCCGCGCGGCGTCTTCGCGGTGGACAAGTCCAGCGCCCGCGGCAGCGGCGACCCCGACTCGATCCACCGCATCACCTTCGGCCGCTGACCCGGCCCGACGAGGGGCTCAGAGCGCCGGCGTGCGCCAGCCCTGAGTGATCTGCTCCCGGACGGAGTCCCCGTCCGGGAGCGTGCGGGCGGATCCCGGAGCGGACGTCAGCAGCTCCGCGAGGGCCGGAACCGGCCCCGGGGGATCGGCGCACCGGTTCAACGGGCCCGGAGGGACGCGCTGATCGCCCTGCCCGTCCGCTGCACGACATCCGCGAGGCGTTCCAAGTGCTGCGCGGGATGGGTCAGGACGCACAGCGCCGCCACCGGGGCGTCGTCCGCGGTGTACAGCGGTACCGCCACGCAGCACACGCCCGGCACCACCTCCTCACGGTCGAACGCCGCACCGCGGTCGCGGATCACCGCCGCTTCACGGGGCCAGGAGGCCGGGAGCCGGTCGAGCGGGAGGCTGCGGTCCGCGCCCGCCACCAGCACCTTGCCCGCCGCGGTGTACCAGGGCCAGACCGTGCCGCTGCGCGGCGGCGGCAGGGCCGTGTCCTCGCCCGGCGTCCAGTTCAGCACCAGCGTCCGTCCTTCCCGCAGCGCGCTGACGCCCACGGTCGCGCCGGTCGCGCCCACCAGGCGGCGCACGGGCTCCCGCACCGCGGCCCGCAGCCCGGGATGCGGCTGCCACTCCTGGCCGAGCCGGAACATCCGCGGGCCCATCCGGTATCCCCCGCGGCACCGCTCGACGGCGTCCAGCTGGACCAGTTGCTCCAGCAGCCGGTACGCGGTCGTCTTGGGCAGCCCGCACTCCGACGCGAGTCTCGTCAGTCCCGCCTCCCCGGCCCGGTCGACGGCACCGAGGAGTCCGAACGCCCCCTGCAGCACACCGCGCCCGCCGGCCCACCGCGAGAGATCCGCCGACGGCCCGGTCTCCGGCGTGGATACCTCCGGCCGGTCCAACCGTTCTTCCAATTGCCTCATCGATGAGACCCCCGTCTCGATGTGTCACGGCTGCGTGCGCCGCCCCCGGTGACCGAACGCCGGCTCGTACCCCGCTCCCGGCTGTGTCACTCGGGGGTACGGCTCCGGCGGCGCTCGAGTTCAGCTGCGGAGAACGTGAGTTCCGTACGCACAGCGGTGTGGTCAGGGGGTACTGCACCCGGCGGGTCGACGCGTCACCCTGCGGCCGGCCCGCCGGACATGACGAAAGCCCGGACGGGACGCCGCTGTGCGCGACGCCCCGTCCGGGCCGGTGGTGGTCGGGTCGGATCGGGTCAGGAGGCCCAGGCCGGGGCCTGGCCGGTCCAGCTGACGACGAACTGGATGTCGTCCAACTTGCCGGACTCGAACAGCGCGGCGGCGTCCTCGCCGAAACCGAGCTGCCACTCCCCCCTGGGGCTGGTCCCGTAGAGCCGCACCCAGCTCGCGGCGTTGCCCCGCCGGGTGCTGGCCGTGCCGTCCGTGGTGGTGGCGTTGCCGCCGGCCGTCGCGCGGCGCAGCGAAACCACGGTGTTGGGGACCGGCTGAGCACTGTCGAGCCGGACGGCGAGCGCGGAGGTGACCAGGCCGGAGATCCCGACCGGGAAGTCGACGTCCCGCAGATTGATCGTGACCGAGCGGGCCGTGCGGTCGACGGGGTTGTTGAGGTCGTACCACTGGTCGGGGAAGTCGGTCGCCAGGCTGAACACCCGGTCGGAGCCCTGCTCCCGGGCGCCGTTGAACCGGGTGATCAGCTGGTCGCGGTAGCCGTCGTCGTACAGCGCCGTGTAGTCGATCGTGATCATGACGTCGGCGATGGCGGAGAAGTCCAGCGGGTTGGCCGCGGGCGGCAGTTGCAGCTCCCAGGTGGTGTCCACGCCGCTGCTCTCGAAGGGCCGCAGCATGTCGGCCTGGGAGTCGAGTTGGAAGACGCCGCTGGCGTTGACCGGCGAGGTCAGGGCGACCACGCCGGGGTCGTGCCGGACCACGATGTCCTTGAAGTTGCTGCCCTGCCGGGTGGTCACCCGGGAGATGCCGTTGGAGGCCAGGGTGGCGCGCACACCCCGGTCGGGCGGAACGAGCGCGACGATGCTGGTGCGCACCTCGCTGATCAGCCGGCAGTACTGGCCGGGGAAGTCCCGCTCGAACAGGGACATGGGCGTGGCGAAGGCCAGGATTCCGGTACGCCGGAACTCCAGGAACTCCACCGGCATGAGCTGGGCGAGGGAGAACGTCTGGGACAGGTTCAACCGCCTGCGTTCCGAGCGGAAGGCGTACTCCTCCAGTCCGCTCAGGTCCCGCGCGAGCCGTTCCGCCCCGGTCAGCCCCCGGCGGTTGACCTGACCGGTGGCGTCGGGCGTCTCGACCGGCGTCTGCCAGTAGTCGGTGCCGATCAGGGTCTGCGCGGCTTCCGCCCGCTCGAAGCCCAGTTGCGCCTGCGCCAGCCGGGCGGTGGCCGTGGCCTGCTGCAGGAAGTACCGGTACACCCCGCCGAGCGTGTTGCTCATCCACAGGTACAGGTCGGCGTTGGTGAACTGGTCGTTGAGGAACTTCAGCGTCGCCGTCGCCTGGTCGCGCTGGAGGGTGGCGATGGCCTGCTCCTGGGTGGCGATCGCCACTTGGTCGCGGGCCGTCACGACCTGGGTGGCGGCGATCAGCGCGTCCTGCTCCGCGGCGGTCTTCTGCAGGCGCCACTCGTCCTTGCGCTGTTCGATGCCGGCCTTGAGCTGGTTGGCGTCCATCTGTGCCTGCAGGTTGTTCTCGTTGGCCTGGAAGATCCCCTTGGCGACCAGTCCGGCGGTGATGGTCAACGCTATGACCTGCCGGGCGCCACCGGAGAAGACCGCACCGGAGAGGTCGGCCGCGTTGTAGGCCTGTTGCAGGACACCAATGGCCGTGTCCGCGGCGTCGATCTTGTTCCTGACGGCTCGCATCTCGCCGTACTGGTTGAGCAGGTCGCTCTCGTACCGGTTCGGCGGCAGGTTGATCTGCCGCTCGTAGGTCCTGCCCATGACGCCGGCCTTGATGCCCTGGGCCTCGGCCGCCTTCACCGCGTCGCGGGCCTCGGTCAGCCGGCCCGCGGCGAGGGTGATCTGCGCGTTGGCCAGGTCGATGCCCTTCCCGGCGTCGAACGCCCGCAGGCTGCGGTCGTCGTACTTCTCCAGTGCGGCGAGGTATCCCGCTTCCATCTGCGCGGCCTGGGCGACGAGTTGCCGGGTGCGCTCCATCAGCGCCTTGAAGCGGAACGGGGTGGGCTGGCTCACCGTGATCATCCCGACGGCGCCCTGCGTCCGGGCCATCCCGGCGATGTTCCGGCCCTGCCGCAACTTCGCGAGCTGGACGTTCACCCGTGCCGACAGGGATTCCAGCTCCGGGATCGGCAGGGCCGGCTCACCGGGGTTCGTCGGCACGAGCGGCCGGAGCGCGGGGACGGCCAGCAGCCGGCGGGCGGCGAGGTAGAGGGTCCTGGCGTGGGCGACCGACTCATCGGTCTCGCGGCTGAACTCGGAGTCCGCGAAGTCGACGTGGCAGCGGATCACCGTCAGCAGCGAGGCACGGGTGTAGGGGACCGGCCGGTTCTCCACGAGCGCGAACGGGTCCAGCTTCTCCGTCCACTGGGGAGGGAACTTGAGGTCGGGGCGGGCCGACGGCTCGGTGGTCACCCGGAGGTAGATCGACTTGGCCACGCCGTCGTCGTACGGGTACACCAGCCAGTACCAGTCGAGCGCCGCACGGTAGTCGCCGGAGGTCTGCAGGCGCTGGGCCAGCAGGAGGGGCACGGCCCAGAAGGTCTCCCGGTTCTCCGCGTCGGGTTTGCCCGTCTGCAGTTTCCGCAGGGCGTCCTGGTGCGCGGCCGACCTGGGCGGATCGAGGTACGAGAAGGCCAGTCCCAGCTGGCGCAGGTACTCGGCCGCCGCGTCCACGGCCTTCTGCGCGCTGAAGGCGCCCGGCGCGCGGATGGCCTCGAAGAAGTTCTTCAGCTGCTGCCGGCCGCGCGGCACCAGCAGGGTCGGGTCGAGGTTGCGTTCGGGGAACAGGAACGCCGTCGTGGCCGCCTGCCAGCTTCCCAGCTCACCCATCCACACCCACGCGCGGGTGAACGCGTCCGGGTTGCCGAGTTTCCAGCCGAACGCGGGATGCGTCGGCAGCATCTCACCGGACCGCTTGGCGGACAGGAGCGACTGGATGCTCTCCAGTGCCTGCTTGACGCGCGTGGTGCGCAGCGTTCCGCCGGCGAGGACGTCGACGAGGAACAGGGCCGTCATCTCCTCGCCGACGACACCCGTGGTCGTGGGCGCCAGGTCGACGAGCAGGGCGTCGCGCAGGAGCGGCAGGGCGGTCTGCTCGGCCGCCCTCACGGCCTGGGCGCTCCCTTCGACGACGTCCTCGCGCTGGGTGGTCCGGCCGCGCAGCACGGACTGCCAGTCATGCCGGGCGGCGCCGTCGACACGGTACGGGTTGGCCTGCGGGCCGGTGCCGGAGAGGACGAAGTAGTCGGGGGAGAGCGCGAACGCGGTCTCCTGGCCCGTCCAGACCGGGAAGAGCTGGCGCTTGTGGGCGCCGGTGAGCACCGAGACGGCGTCCTTCCACTCGGCGGACGTGAGGTTGCCGCCGGCGGCGAGCCGGGCAAGCTTGCGCAGCAGGAGGAACCCGGGGCGGCTCAGGCCGGCCGAAGCCAGCAGGTTGCCGATGTCGGTGCCCTGGTTCTCCTGGCTCTCCCACCGGGCGAGATCGACGCCGGGCAGCGCCTTGGTGACCATGGCCGTGAGCCCCAGGACGGGGGTGGTGGCGGCGGTGCGCAGTGCGTCGAGCATCTGCTCGTAGGCGGTGAGCGTCGTGGCCCGCTGCGTCAGCAGCAGGCGGACGGGTTCACCGTTCGGGCCGTCGACGACGTCGGCGGCACCGATCACCTCCGGGTCGGCGAGCACGCCGTAGGTGCGCGGCGTGTTCGGGTGCCGGTCCTGGTCCGCCCAGGACAGTGCCAGCCCGGCCAGTTGCCAGGTGAGCAGGAGCGGGGTCGACGGGGTGCGCAGCGGGTCGGACCGGGTGGTGGACGTGAGACCGAAGAGGGTCTCCAGCGCCGTCTCGGTGAGCCCGGGCCCGTCCAGGACCAGTTGGTCCAGCTCGTCGGGTTTGGCCGCCGAGAGCCGGATGCCCAGTCGCGCGGCCAGCGCCGCCCGGACGGCGGGCGCGGCGCCCCGCACCAGCCGCAGCTCGGCGTAGGAGGTGCCCACCGCGGCGAGCAGCGACGCGTACGCCGCGGTGCGGTAGGCCGTCTCGCCGGCCTCTCCGGGGCCGGTGGGGGTCTTGGTGGCGGTGATGCGCGCCCGGAGCAGTTCGACGGGCACGCGCAGTTGGTTGATCTCGGCGTTGCCCCGGTCCGCGGCCGCCGACAGCGGCTGGCTCAGCCGGTCGAGCGGCTGACCCAGCACCTGGACCAGGGTGGCGGTGTCCAGCGGGGCTTCGGGCGGCCCCGGCACCTTGACCTGTTCCTGGCAGAAGGACAGCAGCGCGACGAGGTACTCCCGTTCGTTCAGCCGCTCCTCCAGCGTCTTCGGCAGGAAGTCGCTGATGACCCCGACCGGGAACTCCGTCGGTTGCGGCATCGTGTTGCCCGCCGCGTCGGTCGCCCACACGAAGACCGTGTGGGCGCCGAACCCGACCAGCGGCACGTCGGCGTGCCAGTTGCGGAAGTCGCTGCCCGACAGGGCCTGGGCCGGCGTTCTGGCTCCGTCCCGGCTGAGGGCCCAGGCCACGCCGGAACTCCCGCCGGCCATCCCGCTCTGGGCGTCCTCCGCGGTCCCGTTGAGGTGGGCGATGGCGTGCCCGCTCGCGTCGCCGACGACGTCGGACTGCGGCACGACGGGTACGCGGGGCTTCCCGACGTCACGACCGGTGATCATGCGGATCTTCGTGGACGTGAAGTTGTCCCGGTCGCCGACGGTCACCGCGATCGGCCGGGGTCCGATCGGCGTGGGGCCGGGGGTGAGGGTCTTCAGGTACTGGGTGCTGGAGATCGTCTCGGTCGACACGGTCCGGCCGTCCAGGGCGATGGTGACCGTGACCGGGAAGAACACGTCGGCCGGAAGGCTGAGCTGCACGTCGACCGTCCCGCCGCCCTCCCCCAGGTCGACCACCGCGCCCTCGGCCGGTGCCGTCACCGTGAACGCGGGCGGCAGGGCCGCCGCCACCGGGACGCCGACCGGGAGGGAGACGAAGGTCTGCGACCCGTTGGTGACCGCCAGCGCGGTGACGGAGTGCGTACCGGGGGTCGGGAACGTCAGCGTGAAGTTTCCGCCGCTCCGGTTCTCCCGGACCTTCTCGACCCCGTCGACGCTGACGGCCGTCTGCACGTAGGTGACGAGGGGGGACGACAGCCAGCCCCCGTGGATGAAGTCCCACCGGAAGGTCGCACCGGGGAACGCGCTCACCCCGATCGTGGTGGCGATCCCCGCCACCACCCGTGCGGTCGGCGCGATCACACTCACGCTCGGCGGGATGTCGGCCGGCGGCGGCCCGGGCTGCTCGATGATGGACACGACCGGTGCGGTGTCCACGGTTGATAGTTCGCTGTCCGTCATGGGAATCCCCGTCCGAGATCTCAGGAAGTGCGCGGTCGTCCGCCCGGCGGTGGGCGGCGGTGGGACCGGCCGTCACGGCCGGTGGAAAGAGCTGTTCACTGGTGACAGGAGGGCGACCAGGAGAGGCAGGACATGCGCAGGGCCTGCTCCGCCTGCTTCGGGTCGTGGATGGTGGCCCGGACCTGGTTGGTGAGCTCCTGCCGGGCGTTCGCCGACGCCAGCATGAGCGGGCCGGGCGACAGGTCCCAGGCGAGCAGTCCCACCTGCCGCAGCGCCGCCCATCCGTGCCCTTCGCGCAGGTAGGCGCCGACCATGAAGGAGCGGTAGGCGACGGGGATGGCGATGGCCGCCTTGCCGACGAACCCGAGGACGCGTCCGGCCCTGCTGAGACCGGAGCCCACTTCCGCGGCCTCGACCGCCATCGACTCCTCGGCCGCCAGGGCCGGCGATCCGCCGGAGGACCCGGCGGGCGCCCGCATCCGGAACCCCTTGCCCGGCACGTTCTCGAATCCGAGTTCGCCCAGGGCGTTCCGCACCCGGGTCGCCGCGGAACCGGTGTCGGTCTTGATGATGTCCCAGACGTTCCGGTTGATCGCGTCCTTGAGCGCCGTGGGCCGCATCCCCGCGGGATCACGGATCCTCGCGGCGGCCTGGGCGAAGATCGTCCTCATCTCGGTGATCTCGTTGAAGTTCCGCGTCATGAGGATGTTGGCGTCCTCGGTCACCGAGACGGCCGCACGGCTGAGGTTCGTCGCTCTCGCATCGGTGCCGAGGTACTTGGTGCGCCGGTTGGTCGCCTGGTCGAGCAGCTGACGGTTCGACCCGTCGAGGGCCCTGGCGCGTGCGTCGGCGGCGGAGATGCCGCTCTCCCCCACCGGCAGCGGTTCGTCGATGTCCATGGAGATGGGTCGCGAGCCGGCCTTCCCGTCCGCGGTGAACGGGTTCTCCACCGCGTCGATCCGGCTCAACGCCCCGTCCAGGGCGTCGTTCACACCGTCACCGTTCGTGCCGCGCGGGTCCACCGTCCGCAGCGGGTTGGCGCGGACGTACAGGTAGAGGTTGAGCCCGTCGACGATCCCCAGCGGGTCGCTGCTGCACCATCTCCCGTTCCACGGGGCGAAGTAGCGCGCCTGGTGGTAGCTCAGGCCGCTCTCCTCGTCGCGCTCGCAGCCGGTGAACCGGTAGCGCTTGCGGGCGTGGCTGCCGAAACTGGTCTCCCCGTACGGGGAGTACTCCTCGCGGTTGGTGAGGGTTCCGGCCTCGTCGAGGACGGCGGTGCTGCTGCCGAGGTGGTCACCGAGGTGGAAGGCGATGGCCGGGCCGCGGTCGTCGGGGTGGGCGGCCCCGACGCGGACGAGTGCGACGCGCCGGTGGTCGTCCATCACGTGCACGTGGTTGTTCTCGCGGGCCGCGGGGGCGGCGGCGGGCGCGGCCGTCGAGGACGTGGCAGCGGGCGCCCAGCGGTGGTGCTCGAACACCCCGTCCAGGTAGTGGGTGACGTCCACGGCGCCGCCCTGACGGCGGACGAGCTTCTTCACGCGCTGTCCGGTCGCGTCGTAGAGGTACTGGGCGTGCACGGACGGCTCGGCGCCCGCGGTCTGGGTGGCGAAGGCCGTCATCCGGTCGGCGTGGTTCCACTCGAAGTGCCGCGAGGTCGTCTCGGCGACCAGGTTGCCGCTGCCGTCGTAGGTGTAGTCGTACGGCGTCGCCCCGACGGACATCCGCCGCAGCCGGTTGCCGCCGGCCACCAGGGTGAAGTCACGCCGGAAGCCGCCGGTGCCGCTGTGGCCGAGGCTCAGCAGGTTGTCCGCCGCGTCGTACTGGTACGCCTCCGTGTACGGCTGCGCCTTCGTGACGTCGGTGCCGCGCGGCAGGCCGGGCCACGGGTCGCCGGGAGGCGGCGCCTGGTGCTCGCGGCCGGTCGCGGTGAGCAGCCGGTAGACCGGGTCGTAGGTGAACCGCCGGTCGAGCGCGTCGCCGCTGCCCAGCAGCTTGCGCAGCACCGGGTCGGTGGCAGCCAGCGCGTCGGGGTTGTCGGGGATGCCGCTGCCGGGCGCCCGGTCCCGCAGCGTCAGGAGGTTCCCGACCAGGTCGTAGTCGTAGTGGGAGTCCTGCAGCGGCTCTCCGGACGGGCGGTAGGTGACGTCGTCGACGAGCGTGTAGCGCTCGCTGCGCAGCCGGAGCAGCCGGAACGTGCGCGGGTCGTACGCGTAGCGGGTGATCACCCCGTTGCCGTGGGCGATGAGGGTCCGCCGGCCGGTGGCGTCGTACGTGATCCGCCGCACGTACACCACGTCGTCCAGGCGCACCTGTTCCAGCGCGCCCGCCCTGTTGTACGTCGGCCGCAGCTCCCTGCGGTGCCCCTCCACGTCGGTCGGCAGCACATGCCGGACGATCCGGTTGAGCGCGTCCCGGCGCGTCGTGGTGGTGTAGCCGCCGGGCTCCAGCAACTGCGCGTCACGGTCGACCTGGGTCTGGCCGGCTGCCGGCGTCCACTCGATCTGGAACGGCACCACCTTCCACTCCTTGCTCCTGGCCGTCCTGTACGTCTCGAGGACCGGCGCGTCGGCGACCACCCGCCGGGTGCTCTCCAGGACGTTGCCCTTGAAGTCGGCCGCCGCGACCGAGACCAGTCCGGCCTCGTCGTGCTGGCGTACCGGCCGGCCGAGCAGGTTCAGCGCGCGAGCGGCCGAGCGGGCGGCGGGCGGCTGCGCGGCGGTGCCGCCGTCGCCGTACTCGACGAACTGGCGCAGCGTCACCGTCCCGGCCAGCCCGTCGCGCGCCGCCCACACCCGGCTCGGCCGGTGCAGCACGTCGAACGTGCAGAGCGTCATCGCGCCCTTGCTGTCACGCGTTTCGACCGGGCGGCCGAGCACGTCGGGCACCGCGTCGTGGCGTCCGGTGTCGACGCCGTCCATCCGCCAGCGCCGCCCGGCCACGTCGAAGACGCACGTGACGGCCGGCCGGCCGAGCGCGTCGGTGATCGAGACGAGGTTGCCGAGGATGTCGTAGGCGGACCGGGTGGTGAAGCGGTCCGCGTCGGCCACGCCGTTGCGCGCGACGGCGCGCACCGTGCGGCCCAGTGCGTCGATCTCCATACCGGCGGGGGTGTTCCAGTGCCCGCGGTAGGGTGCGGCGCTCTCGCTGTGGGTGCGGCCCGCGTTGTCGTTCGCGTCGTAGGTGTGGGACTCCCACGGCGTCGGGGCGAACACCTCGGGAACCGCCGGGTCGGCGGGGACTCCGAAGAGCACGCGCTGCTCGCTGCCGTCCGGGTTCAGCGTGCGGACGACCTGACCCCGGGGGTCGTGGAACATCGTCGCCTTCTGCCCGAGCTGGGCGTCGAGCGGCTGCCCGTAGCCGAAACCGGTGGAGAGGAACGGCTCGTACTTCATCACCACCCGGCTCTTGTTGTCGTACACCTGCCAGCCGGAGACGATCACGTTGTCGGGGTCCGACGGCCGCCGGGTCCGCCCGGTGGTGTCGCCGCCCGGCGCGAGGTCCTCGGCGGGCAGGACGCCGCCGCCGTGGACCGGGTCGCCGAAGAGGGTGTCCTCGGCCTGCGACCGGGTCTGCAGCAGCCGGCCGAACCCGTCGGAGTACGTCACCGACACGATCGTCTCGTCGCGCTCGGCGGCCGGGACGTCGGTGTCCAGGTCGTGGTGCACCCGCCGTACGGTGCGCACCGAAGCCGGCTCACCGCGCTCGGAGAACGCGAGCAGGTCGTAGGTCATCCGCGCGCCCGGTGCGGCGCGGTCGCCCTCGCCGTTCTTGCCCCGCACGTACTGGGCGGTGACCAGTCCGGTCGGGGAGAAGGCCACCGAGACGGTGTTGCCGTTGGCGTCGGTCACCGTGTGGGGGCGCAGCAACCGGTAGTCGGTCGCCGCCTCACTCGCCATCCCGGCGGGATCGACCGACCGCACCGGCAGCAGGTCGTGCTCGTCGTGGACGATCTGGCTCAGCGCGCCCAGCGGGTCGAGCGACGCGACCGGCAGTCCTCGCGGCACCCGGCCGGCGACGTGCACGTCGTAGCGGTGCCGCGCGCCGGTCACGTAGTACCCGCCCGGCGATCCGGGCACGGCGCTGTCCGTGTAGTGCGTGTACCCGGCGAGGCCGGGAAGCGCGGCGCGGAACTCGGGTGGGTACTGCGCCGGCCAGGTGGTGACTCCGCCGGGGGCCAGGTAGACCGGCCGCGGGCCGACCGCGAGCGGGTCACCGGCCGGGTGGAGGGCGTCGAGGAAGGCATCCGTGAACGCGAGGGACTCCGCCCGCACCGCCAGCCCGTGCTCGCCGAGGGTGCCGAGCGGCAGGCCGGTGAACGCGTCGCCGTCGTAGTACGTGCGGGCGTGCGCGATCACGCGCAGTGCCGGGCCGGCCGGCGCCGGGCCGGCGAGGATCGCGTCGCGCAACCGGTCGACGCTGAGCCGGCCGTCGTTGACGACCTCGTAGCCGGTCGTTCTGGCGACCCGGTCGACCAGGTAGTGCCCGGTGTCGTCGCGGCGGGCGTACTCGGTGGTCGTGTACGTGGCCAGGTAGGGCTGCGGCGCTGCCGCGACCGAGGTCATCGGGTCACGGCCCCGCGGGACGGCGACGGCGATCTGTCCTGCCGGGAACCCGTACCCGTCATGGTCGGTGGGGAAGGCGAACCGGGTCAGCGGGTCGTCGCCGCGCTCGTACTGCGTGGTCCGGCTGCCGAGGACGAACGGGAAGAAGATCCGCTCGCGGGCGTCCGGCGACGGGTCCCCGGGCGGACCGGGCGACTCCTCCCGCACCCCGGAGAGGGTCTCGGTGACGGTGTAGGGGCGGTGCTCGCGATCGGTGCCGTCCAGGGCGTACAGCTCCGTGCGCAGCAATTGTCCGCGCAGCGTGCGCAGCGCGGACCTGCGGGCGCTGCGGGGCAGGCCGGCCAGGAACGCGATCTGCTCCGGCGGCCGGGACAGTATCGGGGTGTCCAGGCCGGAGTACTCGTGCCGCAGGTCCGGTTCGGCCCACTCCCCCGCCTCGGCGGCGGCGACCGGCCCGGGGTGGAACCAGCTCTTCGTGAGGGTCGGCGGTGAGAAGTGCCCGTCGGGCACGGCGCCGGGCCCGGTCCTGGGCTGCGGTCCGAAGGCCTCGCTGTCGCGGTGCTCGACCATCGCGAACCCGCGGAACTCCCGCTCCACACCGTCCCAGTAGCCGTGGTGGTACCGGTACTGGGTGGTCAGCCGGCCGCCGGAGAGCGCGTCGGCCACCTCGACGTGGGACACCACGTGCACGGGGAAGGGCAGGGGGGTGCGCCAGCGGGTCGCCGGGCTGCCCTGGTCGCGCAGGTACTCCTGCGTCGAGGGTGTGTACGTGACGCGGGTGGTGGCGCCGAGGTGGTTGTCCATCGAGGTCAGCAGGTGCGGCTTGACCCCTCCCGCGAAGTCCAGGAACCGCAGGTGCGCCCTCCCCGACCCGTCGGCGGCCCGGCTGAAGAGCAGCCCGGCCATCCCGGTCCCGTGCAGGTCGGCGAGTTGCAGGGAGTCACCGCTCGTCGCGCCCGGCGTTCCGGTGATCGTGACGGGCTGTTCGGTCCAGGCGCCGCCGGACCGGTTGCCCCACAACAGCACTCGCCCGTGGTCGACGTAGACCAGATCGGCCGCGCCGTCCCCGTCGACGTCGCCGAGCAGCAGCCGGCGCGGGTCGAAGCGGTCCGGCAGCCGGGGCGAGCGGCGCATCACCACCCGCGCGCCCCAGCGGCCGTGGCCCTGGTTGGGCCAGTACGTGACGTTCCCGTTGCGGAGCCGCACGAGGTCCTGCAGCCCGTCGCCGGTCATGTCCGCGAGCCGCACCAGGGGGTCGGCCAGGTCCACCGGCGGGCCGTCGGCGCTCTGCGCGGTGCGCTGCCACGCCTTGCGGGGGTCGGGGTCGTTGAACCAGCACTCCAGACGGGTGCCGGAGTGCAGCACGTCCGTCAGTCCGTCACCGTCCAGGTCGACGAGGCGCACCTGGGGATCGGCGAACCCGACCGACGGCGACTGCCGGTAGGGCCGGAACGAGCGTCGGCTCCAACCGCCCGCGAAGCTCATCGGGTAGTAGCCCGCCACGGCGCCCCCGGTGTGTGCCCCCGTGGCTGTCGCGGGCACGACCAGATCGGCGCGGCCGTCACCGTCGGCGTCCAGGAACCGCACGCCGGGATCGGCGAGGGACGCCGGCGGGGCCTCGGCCAGCTGCCGGGGAAGTTCGAACCGGCCGCCGCCGGCGTTGCGCCAGAAGCGCGCGGCGGCCCCGAGCTCGACCAGGTCGGGAAGTCCGGTCCCCCGCAGGTCGACCAGGGCCAGCGCCGGATCGCTCAGCGACACCGCCGGCAGGCCCGGCCCGTCCACCGCTTCGAACCGGCGCCCGGCCGGGCCGAAGCCCGAGTAGCCGAACGTCAGCGGCGGCAGGCTCTCCGTCGCCGGCTCCTGCCCGGGGGGCACGCCCTGGTCGTCGATGCCGACCACGTCGAGACGCGTCAGCAGCGACACACCGTTGAACGGGGCCTGCTGGTACGTGAAGCGGCACTCGCGGGCCACCCGGGCGATGCCGTCGGCGGCGTGCGTGGTCACCCGGACGGTGCGGCAGCGCAACGCCGTCCGCACCTCGAAGCCGGCCCGGTGCTCGGAGAACGCGTCCGGCCGCGCCTCGTAGGCGAAGTCCACCGCGACGAGGAACGACGGCTCGGCACGGTTCCCGTAGTCCGCGTAGGAGATCCGGGCGAGCAGCGGCTGGTCCCAGGTGTGCCCGGGCTCCTGGCCGCGGTCGCGCAGGTAGTCGTAGCGGATCAGGTTGCCCAGCGCGTCCTCGGTCCTGGTGATCCGCCACCCGAAGACGCGGTTCGCGTCCGCCGGATCGGCCACCACGGCGGGGTCGCGCCAGGCCGCGTCCGCGCCGGCCGGACGGGGCGTGCCGTAGCGGGTCAGCAGGCCGTCCTTGCCGCGGACCTCCCAGTAGTTCCCGGAGTCGTCCAGGACGTGCTCGATCCGCGCGAACAGCCCCTCCGTACGCGGCCGGTACCGCACCCGCCCCGGACGGCCGCCGTCGACGGGAACCAGGTCCTCGGCTCCCGACAGGACGAACACGTCGGCCTTCTCCGCCCCAGGCCCGGCCGCGTCCGCGTACCGCGGTATCCCGCGGGAGGTCTTGCGGGACACCCCCGGCAGACTCAGCTGCCATCCCAGCCCGAACGGCCCGTTGCCGCCCCCGGTGCTGTACGCCAGCGACACGTGCGGTTCCAGCCCCGCCCGGCCGGCCGGGACGGCGATCGGCACGGTGAAGTTCCCCGTCCCGGTGAACAGGTCGGGAGCGAACGTCTCGCCGATCCCGCCGACCGCGCCGCCGCCCTTGGGCAGCGACAGAACGGCGCCCTCCGCCGTGGAATCCGCTCCGTCACCCATGTGTCCGCCCCCGCCTGGACATCGCCGAATCCCCCGCTGGAGTCGGACTGAGGGTAGGCAGCATGGAAGTGGCGGGAGCCGCCTGTCACGCCGTGTTCCGTTCAGCGGACCGGAACGCCGACCGCAGGTCCCCGCCACCCGCTTCCCGTCCGGCAGCACGGCGAAAGGCCCGCCCCTCGCGATGCGGGGCGGGCCTGGGTGAGTTCGCGGCTACGGGAGCGGAATCACAGGGCCGCTTCGGCGAGCATCCCCCGGCGCAACCGGTCCAGGACCTTGGTCAGGAGTCTGCTCACGTGCATCTGGGAGATGCCGAGTTCGACGCCGATCTGCGCCTGGGTCAGCTCGTCACCGAAGCGCATCTGCAGGATCCGCAGATCGCGTTCGCCGAGCTGGGCCATCAGCGGCTTGAGGACGTGCAGGTTCTCGACGCCCTGCAGGGCGGGATCGAGGTCCCCGAGCCGCTCGACGAGACCGCCGCTGTGGTCGTCGTCCTCGGTGGTGGTCATCTCCAGGGACCCGGCGGTGTAGCCGTTGCTGGCGACGAGGCCCTCGATGACCTCTTCGGCCGTCAGGTCCAGGAACGCGGCCAGCTCCGCGGTGGTGGGCGCGCGGTCGAACCGCGTGGCCAGTTCCTCGGTGGCCTTGGCCAACTCGATCCGCAGTTCCTGCAGCCGGCGGGGCACGTGCACGGCCCAGCTGGTGTCCCGGAAGAACCGCTTGATCTCGCCGGTGATGTACGGGATCGCGAACGTGGTGAACTCCACCTCGCGCGACAGGTCGAACCGGTCGATCGCCTTGATCAGCCCGATCGTGCCGACCTGGAGGATGTCCTCGGACGGTTCGGGCCGGTTGCGGAAGCGGCGGGCCGCGAACTTCACCAACGACATGTTCAACTCGATCAGGGTGTTGCGCGCGTACTGATACTCGCGCGTGCCCTCGTCAAGGGTCCGCAGCCGGTCGAAGAAGAGCTTCGACAGCTCCCGGGCGTCCTTGGGGGCGACCTTCCCGGCATCCTCCACCCACGGCAGCTCCGCCACCCCCGCGACGTGCGTGGACGGGGAGGCTATCGCCGCGGGTGCTGTGGCCATGACGTGAGTCTCCCCAGATGTGGTGGAACGGTCCGATGTACTGATCGTGGTGTACCCGCGATCCCTGGACGCATGTGTGCCGTACGCGGATTGCCTGCCGCGGGCGGGGAGCCGATCACCGACGTGGGCGGCGTTCCCTGCCGTCGTCAGGGCTTGGTGAGGTAGGTGTAGAGCTGGACCCAGGCGGTGTCCTGCTCGGTGGCGGGCTTGGCGTCGCAGAACGGCAGCGCCCCCTTGGCGGTGTAGTACCGCAGCATGCTGAGGACCGCTGGTGTCCTGGCCTCGCTTCCCCCCGAGTAGTCCGCGCTGGGGAGCACGCTCTGGTGGGCACGGCACGTCTTGTTGTCGGAGATGGTGTCGAGAGCGCCGGTCTGTGCGGCGGTGGACCCGCAGCCGGTGAGGGCGAGCGCGCCGAGCAGGAACAGGGTGGTGCAGCGGGTGGCCACGGTGGTCTTCCTGTCTTCTGCAGTGGTGGTGAACCGGTGGTTGTGTGCTGGCGGTGATCGTTCACAGCGGCATGGAGCGCAGTGCGGTGCCCACACCGACGGCCAGGATGAGCAGGGCGGTGCCGAGTGGGGTGATGCGTGCGCCCCACGCCGCGAACCGGCCGACGGCTCCGCCGTTCAGCGCCGGGATCCGGTCGCGCAGTCTGAGCAGGAACAGGCCGGCGGCGGCCAGGGTGGCGGCCATGCCCAGGCCGTAGCAGATGACGAGGGCGACGCCGAAGGCGGTTCGGCCCAGGGCGATGGAGCCCAGCAGGACGATCAGCGCGGAGGGACTGGGAACGAGCCCCCCGGCGATACCGATACCGATCAGGCCACCCTTCCTGCGGCCGGCCGCCTTGGGGTGGTGATGGTGGCCGAACAGGCCGTGGGTGTGGGTGTGGCCGTGTGCGGTTTCGTCGTGGGTGTGGGTGTGGCCGTGGCCGTCATGGTGGTGGCCGTCTCCGTCGGCCTGGTGCGGAGCCGCATGGGCGACCTCGGCAACAGCCGTGCCTCCGGCCCCGGCAGCGACGAGTCGCCCGGCCCCCACCGGCTCCGCGACAGCGCCGGCGCCGGCGCCGGCGCCGGCCGGAACGTCGTGCGTGTGCGGGTGGGTGTGTCCGTGATGGCTGTGCGTGTGCTCGTGGTGCGCGATACCCGCGTCCCGGCGGGCGCGCACCGTGCGGAGCGCGGCCGGCAGCAGCCAGAGACCGGCGGCCATGATGATCAGTCCACTGACGGTGCCGAGCCAGGCGAGTGCCTCCTCTCCGACGAGCGCGGAGGACACACTCAGCACGGCCCCCAGGACCAGGACGGACGCGGTGTGAGTGAGGGTGACGGTCGACGCGACCGTCACCGCGTCGCGCGGCCGGCCCTGCCGGCCCGCGAGATAGGCCGCCATGATGGTCTTGCCGTGTCCGGGCAGCGCGGCGTGCCCCGCGCCCAGCACGAGCGCCAGCAGCACGGCCAGCAGACCGACGGGAAAGGTGAGTCGGTCGCGGTCGGTCAGCGATCCGAGCCGCGCGTCGAGGGCGGCGTACCAGCTTCCGAGCCAGCCGCTCCGCGGCGCGCCGACAGCGGCGGCCCCGGGTCCCTGCCCCAGGGAGACCCGCGCGTGCCGGGCGTCGGGCGGGTTCGACAGCAGGTCGGCGGGGTACGTGCGGAGCACGTCCGAGATGGAGGTGGCCGGCACGTCGGAGGCACCGATCCGCGCCCCCTCACCCCTCGCGGTGATCTCGTGCCAGCCGATCCGTGCGGGGTCCACTCCGGTGGAGAGTTCCACGGTCCCCGACGTCCCCAGGTCCGCCGGCGCCGTCAGCCGGCATTCGAGGCGGCCGCTGTCCAGGCCGGCCTGTCCCCGCACGAGCCGATAGCCCGACGAGCGGACCTGGAAGCGCAACGAACCCGCTCGTGCCGCGCTGTTGCCCTGCGGTGTCGCTGTGGCGGTGATGCCCGCGGCGAGCCTGGCGCAGGCCGTCCGGGCGTGGGTGGCGGCCTCGGCGGGGCCGAGTTGTCCGTCGTGATCGGTGTCCAGGCCTGGTTTGGCCTGGAGCGTGGGAATCTCGGCGCTGTCCACGACGGCGAGGTCGTCGACACGGTCCGGGTGGAGCGTCAGCCCGTCGTAGCGGTTGACCGTGAAGTTTCCCAGCGGATGGGCGGACGCGGTCGGCGGGGCCAGCGCCAGCAGCACCGGGATGCCGACGAGGAGCAGCGCGGCTCGTCGCTTGCGCGCAATGAGGCGGGTCATCGTTGTCCTTGGAGGCGGGCGAGGCGCGCTCGTGCGTCGGGTGCGCGCAGCGGGGAGAAGCCGGGGTTTGCCGCCAGGGCGGCCGTCAGGTCGGTCCGCGCGGCCCGGTCGTCGCCGACCGCCTGCTCGATGACGCCGCGGTGGTAGAGCAGGGTGGCGTCACGCCATCCGAGGCGGTTGGCCTCCCGCGCCAGGGGCAGTGCCTCCGCGTCGCGGCCGGCCCGGTGCAGGGCCCAGCTCAGGGCGTCCGCGACCAGCACGCTGTGGCGGCGGCCCCATTCGGCGGTGAGCAGGGTGACGGCGAGCTGCGGGTCGCCGTGATCGGCCTGGTACTGGCCGAGGTTCAGGTCGTCGACCACGCCGTTGGCGGCGAACAGCTTCTGCTCCGCCTCCAGGACGCTGTACTGGGCGCGGGCCTCCGCGGTACGGCCCAGGGACTCCAGCAGTTCGCCGAGTTCGAGCACGTACTGGGGTTGGGGAACGCGGGCGATGGCGGTCTGGTAGTCGGTGACGGCCTGGGCGGTCCGACCCAGTGCGGCTTCCGCACGGGCGGCTCCCGCGAGTGCGGCATTGTAGCCAGGATCCAGTGCCAGCGCCTTCCGATGGTGCTCCAACGCCTTCTCGAACGCGCCGGAGTTGAAGGCCAGCTCCCCCAGGTAGTGCCGGCAGAAGGCCCGGTCGGCAGCACTGGACGCGGCTTGCAATCCGCGCTGGAGGGCCTGTTCCGCCTCACTGTTCCGGCCTTGCAGTTCCAGCGTGTAGGAGGCCCGGGTGAACGACGCGGTGGAGGGGTGCAGGTCCAGCATCCGCTGGACGGCCTCCTGCGCACCGGCGTCGTCACCGAGTTGCGTGAGAGCGTCGGCGAGTGCCCCGTAGGCGGCCCATGCGTACGGATCGCCGCCGACGGCCTTCTCGGCCCAGGTACGGGCCTGGGTGAACTGGTGGCGGGCGTTGGCCAGTCCGGCCATGCCGGTCTGCGCGGCCGTGTTGCCGTCCGGCCGCAGGGTCAGTGAGCGCCGCAGGGCGGTTTCGGCCTTGGGGTACAGCGTGGGATCGACGGTCAGCCGGGCGTGCTCGACGTAGGCGGAACCCAGTTGCGCCCACGACGCGGCATCCGACGGCTGACGGCGCAGATGCTCCTGGAGCTTGCTGATGACCGTCGTGGGCGACGAAGCGGTGCGGGCGGCGCCGACTTCCGTGGGAGCGGAGTCAGTGGTGTGCTCCAACGCCGCGAAACCGGTCAGGCCGGCACACAGGACGGCGGCGGTGGCGATCAGGGCGAGGCGGCGCATGGAGGAGTTCCCTCTCTCGGGCGACGGTGGACCGGTGCGGGTCGGAGGCATTGACCCGCACCGGCCGGTTCGGGACCAGTTCGGGACTAACCGGCCTGGTTGACCGAGCCGGTGTAGGGCAGGGCGACGTACGGGAAGGTGTTCCCGAACGGGGCGCCCGGCCCGTTGACGCCGTCACCTGCGGCCAGCGCCTTGATCAGGTGGCCGGGAGTGGCCCCTTCGAGCGCCTGGAGCTCGATGTCGACGACGTCGTCACCCATGCGGCGGCCGTTGGGGAAGCCCTGGAAGTCGCCGTTGAGCACACCGAGCCGGTCCGGCTTGGCCGTGACCGGGGTCGACATGTTCAGACGCAGTTCCTCCGCGGGAACGAACCACTTCTTGTTGATGTCGAGGTTCAGCAGCTGCGAGTTGAGGTCCACGGCCAGCGGACCCTTGGTGGCCTTCGCGATGCCCGTCAGGAAGATCTCCTGCAGGTCCTTGCGCGGGGTGGCGGGCGCCGGGATGCCGTAGATGCTCTTGATGAGCTGCGGCACCTCCGGGTAGAGCACCTTCGCGACGACCTTGGGCTGGTTGTGGTCCTCGGACGGCGGCAGCGCGTTGAACGCGTCCTTCAGCCCGGCCGGCACCACGACCTCGTTGACCAGCGGGTTGCCGAGGCGGGAGACCTGCACGTACTTGCCCGTGGGGGTCTGCTTGCCGGGGCTGAGCTGCATGGTGCGCCGCTCGGTGGTGCTCCACACCCCGATGACCGGGTTGCGCTTCGCGTTGCCCTTGTAGGCGAGCCTGGACTTGGGCACCTGGATGGACAGCGTGTTGACGTTGTAGCCGTTCAGGGTGTTGTGCCCGGTCTCGGAGAGGTCGCCCCCGTAGAGCAGGTCGAAGACCCGCAGATCCAGGAAGAACGGGTCGGCGGCCTGCGTGGCGACCGTCTGCCCGCCGCCGGGCAGTTTCCGTGTCGCCTGGTTGCGGAGTCGGCCGTAGTTCGGCACGGACGCCTTGCCGACGTTGGACGGCGCGGCGATGCCGTCCGCGACCAGCGTGACGGGCTTCCTGCCCGGACGGAGTTCCTGCAGGGTGTAGTGCTGGCGGAACAGCAGCGTCTTGTCACTGAGGTTGTTCACGACGCCGTTGTTGTACAGGAACGTCTTCTCGCCCCGCCGGTCCTCGTCGCGGAACGTCCACCGGTAGGTCAGGTCCGGCTTACCGGTGCCCTGGCTGTCGATGTTGATGTCGTAGTGCGCGTCGGGCGCCCACGGGTAGAAGTTGGGTCCGCCGTTGGGCTCCTGGAACGGGATCCAGTTGGCCGTGAGCGTCACCGTGTCGGGCTTGTCCGGGCTGGTGAACGCGTACACGTCCGTGTTGTCCATCTGCGGGTCGGCCGCGATCAGCGGCGCTTCCCGGTGACTTGACGCCTGCCCGACGCCGGCTCCGGGCCCCGCCAGCGCGGTACCGGCGACTGCCGAACCGAGGGCCAGCATCATGGCCGCCGACTTCCACCGGCCGATCAAGGCGTGCGAATTTCTTGAGATCATCGACGATCTTTTCTCTGCGAATGAAGGTGTTGTCCCGGAGAGCCGAGCCCTCCGAACCCTCTTCGCATCCGCACGCCCCCCGGATTGGCCGCACCCCGCCCCTCCACCCGAACGGCCGAATTTCTCAGCCATACGAGCAGCCCCGGCAGCTCGCATACATGCACCGCTGAATGCGATCCTGCGCCACCATCAACGCAACAGCAGGACCTCAGACCTCAGTGCGATTCCCGCCTTTCGCGCCGCCGCGGACAAAACCCGAATCACCGGCCCGGAGAAAGTGGCCGAATTGACGTGCCCAAAGAGGGGACGCGCCCGGCCGGAGCGCCGAGCCCATCCGGACCCCGCCAGAATCCTGCCGGTAGCGATCGCGCCACACGGCCTGACCTGCGACAGGAATCCCATCGCCGCTGCGGCGCCATCGACCCCTTCGAACTTGTTCAGTAGGATCAACTGTTCGCACAGTGACAGGAGCTGCGGCGGGTAGTCGATGCACGGGGGCAGGGCATGGGAAATCGACCCACGGACTGGCACATACTCGACCTGGATCGGGACCCGGTCCCCGGTGATCCGTACGAGGTCAAGGAACTCGCTCGGAAGCTGGGGGACTTCGCCGACGACGTCTCCTCAGCGCTGCGGTCGGTGCGGGGCCTGAACGGCGACAATGCGGTGCAGGACTGGGCCGGTTTGGCCGGCGACGAGTATCGCAAGCAGTTCGGGGACCTGCCGAACGAACTCGGAAAGCTGGAGAAGTCCTACCGGCTCGCGTCGGGCGCGCTGGACACGTATTGGCCGAAGTTGGAAACCGCACAAGCCGACGCCGACCGTGCGCTCGCCCACGGCCGTACCGCGCGCCATGACCTCGATGCGGCGAAGTCGACCCAGACCAACGCGGACGACTGGGTGAAACGGGCGGGGGACAAGTCCAAGGAGTACCAGGCCGATCCGAAGCCGGGTGTGGAGCCGCCGTCCGCCGACGAGGTCCGCACCGCCACCCGCAACGCGCTGGATGCCTCGAACGCGCAGAAGTCCGCGAACTCCGCCGTCCACGACGCCCAGGGACGCCTCGACGCGGCCAAGGAGCTCGCCGCGCAGGCGGCTCACCTGCGGGACACCGCCGCGTCGACGGCCGAACACGCGCTGCACGAGGCGTCGGACGCGGGCATCAAGAACAAACACTGGTGGGAGAAGGCGGTCGACTGGGTCGCCGACCACTGGGACGAGATCGTCGCCGTCTGCAAGGTCATCGTCGCCGTCCTCGGCATCCTCGTGATGATCATCGGCGGACCGCTCGCCTGGCTCGTCCTCGCCGCCGCCCTCGTCGTCCTCGCCGACACGCTCATCAAATACGCCCAAGGAAAAGCCAGCCTATGGGACGTCGCGTTCGCCGCCCTGGACTGCATACCGGGGTTCAAGGGCCTGACCACAGCCGGCGGTCTCCTCAAGATGGCGAAGAACCTGCCCAAGCTGATGAAGGGCATGGGCAGCCACCTCAACGACGTCGCGGGTGCCCTGCGCGGTCTGCGGAGCTTGGGAACCAAGGGTCTGGACCTGGGCAAGAGGGGATTGGACGATCTTCGCGGGGCTGCCGACACAGCCATGGAAAGGGCGAAGTCCTTCGTCAACCGCTGCAAGCGCGGCGACCCCATCGACATGGTCTCCGGAGAGATGCTGCTGTCCGAAACGGATGTCGTACTGCCCGGCGCCCTCCCCCTGGTGCTGGAACGCACGCATGTCTCGACCTACCACTACGGGCGGTGGTTCGGGCCCACCTGGGCGTCCACCTTGGACGAGCGGCTGGAACTCGACGACGAAGGAGTCGTGTTCGCCGCCGAGGACGGGATGCTGCTGTTCTATCCGGTGCCGCGGCCGGGTACGACGACTCTGCCCCTGACGGGGCCACGTTGGCCGATGACGTGGGACGGTTCCGCCGGCGGACAGATCCGCATCACCTCGCCCACAACCGGCCTCACCCACCATTTCGACCCCTTGTCCACCGAGGCGCCCGCTCGTAAGGGCCCACTCGTCCTCCCGATCCGTGCGATCTCGGACCGCAATGGCCACCGCATCGATTTCGACTACGACACGGCCGGAGCGCCAGTGTCGGTACGACATAGCGGCGGCTACCACCTGGCCGTCGTCACCCGCGACGACCGGGTGGTGGAACTCCGGCTCCTGGACACCGCGGGCAGTCCAGCAGATGAAGTCCTCCTCCAGCGATATGGCTATGACGCTGCCAAGAACCTGACGCACGTCACTGACGCGTCGGGACAGCCGTTCGTGCTGACCTACGATGCTGCCGGTCGAGTGACGTCGTGGACCGACCGCAACGATTCCTGGTACCGGTTCGTCTACGACGATTACGACCGTTGCATTCGCGGCCTGGGATCCGATGACTTCCTCAACTGCGCCATCGTCTACGACACCGACGCACGGACGACCGAATACACCGACTCCCTCGGCCACACCACGACGTTCCTCCACGACGAGCGGTTCCAACTCGTCGCCGAGACCGACCCACTCGGACACGTGACGCGCAACACGTGGGACGACTGCGACCGGCTCCTGACGACCGCTGACGCCCTCGGTCGCACGACGCGCTACGACTACGACGACCACGGGCGCCTGGTCCGCGTCGTCCGCGCCGACGGCACCAGCACCAGCACTGTGCACGACGACCGCGGGCTGGCAAGTGTCGTGACCCATCCTGATGGCGCACGATGGCTACAGGACTACGACAGCGCGGGGAACCTCGCATCCGCCACCGACCCCGCGGGGTACGCCACCCGCTACCTCCGCGACGAGCGCGGAGTACTCACTGAAGTCATCGACGCGTTCGGCGGTGTACGGCAGGTGGTGACCGACCCGGCAGGGCTCCCGATCGCGGTAACGGACGCGCTGGGGGTGACCACACGCTACCGGCGGGACGCGTTCGGCCGCGTCACGGAGACACTCGACCCGGTGGGTGGGGCCGCGCGGACCGGCTGGAGTGCGCAAGGCCGACCGGTGTGGCGAACATTTCCCGACGGCGCCACGGAACGTTGGGAGTACGACGGCGAAGGCAACATGCTCCACCACACGGACGCCGCCGGATTCGTGACCCGCTTCGAGTACACGCACTTCGATCTGCCGTCAGCCCGTATCGGAGCGGACGGCAGCCGCCACGAATTCGCCTACGACACCGAACGTCGACTCATAGCGGTCACCGACCCCCAGCAACTGGTGTGGACCTACACCTACGATCCCGCCGGCCGCATGATCCGTGAGGTCGACTTCAACGGACGGGCGCTCACCTACCGCTACAACCCCGCCGGTGAACTCCAGGAGCGGACCAACAGTCTCGGCCAAACGATCACCTTCACCCGCGATGGACTGGGGCAGATCATCGAGCAGAGGTCCGGGGACCAGGTGTCGGTCTTCGATCGCGACGCCTCGGGCCGCTTGTTGCGCGCCGCCAACGCCGTGTCGGAGGTCGTCTTCGAACGGGACCCCCTGGGACGCGTTCTCACCCAGAACAGCGATGGACGCGTCCTGGCATCGTCCTACGACGCCTTGGGCCGGCGCGTCGAGCGCCTGACCCCGGCAGGAGTCCGGAGCACCTGGGCGTACGACGCCGCCAACCAGCCGACCTCGCTGAACTCGGCGGGGCATACCATCAACTTCAGGTTCGACGCCGCAGGCAGGGAAGCACAGCGAAAGTTCGATTCCGGCGTCGAGCTGTCGCACTCGTGGGACGCCAACCACCGGCTCGCCGCACAGGCCCTCCGCCGATCGGACGCGGGAGGCTCCCCCATCGAACGCCGGAGCTACCGGTACCGGGCAGACGGATACCCCACGTCCGTTACCGATCTCACCTCCGGCATGCGGCAGTTCACGCTGGATCCCACGGGCCGCATCACGGCCGTGGAGGGTGAGCACACCGCGGAGGCGTATGCGTTCGATGCCGCGGGTCGCCCGAACCACTCGGTCGCCACCCGCGCCGACGCACTCGTCCAGGGCGATCGCGGATATGAGGGAACTCTCCTCCGCCGCGCCGGGCGAACCACGTACGACTACGACGCCCAAGGACGCGTCGTCCGCCGCAGTCGCCGCCTCCTGTCCGGCGGGCGCCGGACCTGGCAATACACCTGGGACGCGGAGGACCGGCTCACCGATCTCAACACCCCCGATGGTCAGCACTGGCAATATCAGTACGACGCCCTGGGCCGGCGCGTCGCGAAGCAGCGTCTCGCCCCCGACGGGTCGGTGGCGGAGCAGGTGCGGTTCACGTGGGACGACAACCAACTGGTCGAAGAGACCGGGCAGGGCAGGTCGATGACCTGGGACTGGGATCCCGTCAGCTGTCGCCCGCTCAGCCAGATCGAAACGCGGGAAGAACAGGACTGGTTCGATCGGCGGTTCTACGCCATCGTCGCAGGCCTTGTCGGTGCGCCCGAGGAACTCCTCGACAGCGACGGAGCGATCGTCTGGAGAGCAAGCACCGATACCTGGGGCACCAGGTCGCCCGATGACGCCCATCCGGTCGACTGCCCGCTGCGTTTCCCCGGCCAGTACCACGACGTGGAGTCCGGGCTGCACTACAACGTGCACCGCTACTACGACCCGGAGACCAGCCGCTACCAATCGCCGGACCCCCTCGGCCTCGATCCAGCACCGGACCCCCACGGCTACGTGTCCAACCCTCTCATCTGGGCCGACCCCCTCGGCCTGGCCCCCGGGGCCTGCCGCGCGGACGTCACCTGGGGCGGCCGGGTCCGATACGGGGCACTGGACCACCTCGACCGCCCCACTACCATGTACGCGACGATCGGCCGGGACATGATCCGAGGTGGAACCCCGGCAGCCGGCCGGATCCGGCCTCCGGGCTTCACGGGCGGCATGCCCTTCGGCAACCAGGCCCGGGGCCACCTGCTCGGCAACCAGCTCGGCGGCTCCGGGGACATACCGGAAAACCTCGTCACCCTCGTCCACAACCCCGTCAACACGCCGGTCATGCGAGGCTATGAGTCCGAAATACGGGCTGCGGTCCAGGGCAACGCCGAAACCGCGGGCCAGACAGTCCAGTATTCCGTCACCCCCGTGTACGACGGAGACATCCTGATGCCCACCCATGTCATCCTTGAGGCCCATGGGTCGGACGGGTTCCACCTCTATCAGTCCATAGCCAACGTGGAGCCGTAATGTCGATCGAAAACCTCACGAGTGTCTGCCCCCCACCGGAGGACCCGCCCCGGATCCGGCCGGACTGGAACCAGGTGGAAGGGGATCTCGGCTTCCGGCTGCCGGCTGACTACCGGCAGTTGATCGAGACCTACGGGCCGGGGTCCTTCGACGGCTTCCTGCACGTCTTCCAGCCGGCCTCCCCGCACCGGCCGCTGGACCTGGCGCACCAGATCGACACCTCCGTGGCCGCTCTCCGGACGCTGCGCGACGACTTCAGCGAGGAGGTCCCGTTCCGCCTCGAACAGCCCTACGAGATCCTGACCTTCGCTGTCACCGACAACGGCGACCAGTGTTACTGGCTTCGTACCGGCGATGATCCGGACCAGTGGACCGTCCTGGTCAACGAGGCCCGCGGCCCGGAATGGTTCCCCTTCGACGGAAACGCCACCGCTTTCCTGGCCGCGACGCTCTCCCGCCGGATCACCGTGCCGGTGTTCCCGGACGACTTCCCGACGGATCCGCCCATGTTCGCCCCGTACGACATCTGACGGCCCGAGCTCCCGCGCTCAGGCTGCGTGGCTGAGCTCGCGGCGGCCGAAGAGGAGGGCGTAGCCCGCGGGGAGTTGGGCGATGATGCGGTCGAGGAGGTCGGGGCCGGCGAGGCGGGCGACCGTGAGGAGGACCGCGCTGGTGTCCCAGCGTGCGGTGGCGGGCGTGCCGGCGGTGCGGGAGGCGACGCCCTGAACGAAGTCCCGGCCCGTGCACGGTTGAGTGGCGGGGACCTGGGAGGCGAAGGTGCGGGCGGCCTCGTGGGGCAGGCGAGCGGCCAGCTCCACCCGCTCGTCGCCGATCAGCTGCTGCCCCAAGGCTCCCAGCACGGCGTGCAGAGCCTGCGCGGCTCGCTCGCGGGTGGGGTACGCGCCGTCGTACCTGATCCTCTCCAGCATCTGGACGAACGCCATGTCCGGGCGGGCCGGGTGCGGTGCGGGGGTCACTTCACAGCGGGGGGACATCGCGGCGGATCCTTTCGAGCTGCGCACGTCGAGCTACCGCGGCGGAGGGCCAGGGACACCCCTCGCCTGTCCGCGGCGGGAGGAACCAAACCTGGGACCGGCAACGGGACCGCTCGCCCCGCCCGCTGCGGCGGACGGGGCGAGCGAGGACCGTGGCAGGCCGACGGTGGGCGTGGGCGGCTGGGTGACAGCGGCCTTCCTTGCCGGCCGGAGGGAGAAGCGGCGGGTCAGGCCGGGTGGAGCACGGTGCGCAGGGTGTCGGCGGCCAGGTTGATGGCGACCTCGGCCCCGTGGGTGGAGCGCAGCGCGTTGAGCATCACGAAGTCGTGGATGACGCCCTGGACGCGGATGGCGGTCACGGCGACGCCCGCGGCGCGGAGCTTGGCGGCGTAGGCCTCGCCCTCGTCGCGCAGGACGTCGGCCTCGCCGGTGATGACCAGGGCCGGGGGCAGACCGGTGAGCTGCTCGGTGGTGGCGCGCAGCGGGGACGCGGTGATCTCGGCACGCTGCTTCTCGTCGGTGGTGTACTGGTCCCAGAACCACTGCATGCCGTCGCGGCGCAGGAAGTAGCCGGTGGCGAACTGGTGGTAGGAGCCGGTGTCGAAGCTCGCGTCGGTCACCGGGTAGAACAGCACCTGCTGGAGCAGGGCCACGTCGCCGCGTTCCTTGGCCATCAGGGTCAGCGCGGCGCTCATGTTGCCGCCGACGGAGTCGCCGACCACGGCCAGCCGGGTGCCGTCCAGGTCCTTCTCGGCCCCCTGGGTGACGATCCACTGGGCGACGGCGTAGTTCTGCTCGATGGCCACCGGGTAGCGGGCCTCGGGCGACAGGTCGTACTCGGGGAAGACCACCGCGGCATGTGCGCCGAAGGCCAGCTCGCGCACCAGGCGGTCGTGGGTGTGGGCGTTGCCGAAGACCCATCCGGCACCGTGGATGTACAGGACCACCGGCAGGGGACCGACGGAGCCGGCGGGCCGGACGATCCGCACCCGGACACTGCCCGTGGGGCCGCCCGCGACGGTGATCCACTCTTCATCGACGTCGAGCAGCTCGCCCGCGCCCGACTGGACCTCGTCCACGGCCTTGCGGCCCTCGGCCGGAGCCAGGTCGAACAGGTACGGCGGATTCGCCGTCGCTTCGGCGAATGCCGAAGCCTCGGGTTCGAGAACGGGCTGGACCGGGTTCGTCGCGTCGGACATCTGCAGCTCCTTGCATGGCGGGAAGGCTTTCCTGGTCACCACGCTATGTGCTGCCGCCACCGGTCACGTGTCCCCCGGCGCGCCGCGAGTGTTCTCGTGGTGCGCTCCGGAGCGGCCGTGGACCTGCCATTAGCGGGGCGTCACCCCGTAGGCCGCGCGAACGGCCGACCGGGCATCCGACCAGGACCCGTCCGGCGGCGTCAGCGCCCCGGACCCGCACAGGGAGCGGAATCGGGATGATCGTGGAACTCTGGTAGAGGAGCTGCCGACCGGCCTGCTCAGAGGGGGCCGCCACCGGCGACTCCCCTGACCACGGAGGCACCTATGGCCAGCAACGTCACCCCGTCGCAGGCTGCGCGCCCGCACAGCGGTGGACCGTCGTACGCGTCGCAGTCCGGGTGGATCGTCTTCGCGGCGATCATGCTGATCTTCAGCGGAGCCATGGCCATCCTCGAGGGGATCGCCGCCATCGCCAAGGACGACCTGTTCGTCAGGACGACGAACTACGTGTTCCAGTTCAATCTGACCAGCTGGGGCTGGATCCATCTCATCCTGGGCATCGTCGTGCTGCTCGCCGGATGCGCCCTGTTCTCCGGGGCCATGTGGGCGCGCGCGGTCGGCGTCGTTCTCGCGGGGCTGAGCATGATCGCCAACTTCCTGTGGCTGCCGTACTACCCGTTCTGGGCGATCGTCCTGATCGCCATCGACGCGTTCGTCATCTACGCCCTGTGCGCCCCGTCCCACGCCAGGACATCGGAAGGTTCCTACTGACCAACGGGTAGGGGCACGGTCCGCACCGCAGGTGGACAGGTGCGGACAGGAGTGGACAGTCCCCGCCCAAGCCTGATCTGGAAAGTGGACAGCGCCCGGCGCCAGCCTGTGCGTCATGAACCTCCGACGCACCGCACCGACGGACCGGACGCCCCGCACCCCCAGGCCAAGGGCCGTGCTCGCGGCGCTCGCCGCGGCCCAGTTCACCGTCATGCTCGCCACCTCGATCGTGAACGTGGCGCTGCCGCAGATCCGCGCCGGGGTGGGCCTGTCCGACGGCGGCACCACCTGGGTGGTCAACGCTTACGGCCTGGTGTTCGGGGCCCTGCTCCTGGCCGGCGGGCGGGCGGCCGACCTGCTCGGGCGCCGCCGCGTGCTGAACGCCGGCCTCGCGCTGTTCACGGTGTCCTCACTGGCGGCAGGACTCGCCTCCTCCCCGGGCGCGCTGATCTCCGCCCGCGCCGCCCAGGGTCTCGGCGCCGCCGCCATCGCCCCGGCCGCGCTCGCCCTGGTGATGGACCTGTTCCCGCCCGGTCCCGGGCGTGGCAGAGCGCTGGGGGTGTGGGGGGCGGTCTCCGGCGCGGGAGGGGCGGGCGGCGTCCTGCTGGGCGGCGCGCTCACCCAGGCGTGGGGGTGGCCCTGGATCTTCCACGCGGTCGCGCTCGGGGCGGCGCTGGTACTGATCGCCGTGGCAGCCCTCGTGCCCCGGCCGGCAGACCGGGCGGCGGGCCCAACGGACCCCCGCAAGATCGACCGGCTCGACCCGCGGACGGGCGGCTCGAACACCGGGCGGTTCGATCTGCTGGGCACCGCCACCGTCACCCTCGCCCTGACGTGCCTGGTCTGGGGGCTGACCACCGCACGCGGGGCCGGCTGGACGGACGCCCGGGTGCTCGGCTCCCTCCTCGGTGCCGCCACGCTGCTCGCGGCCTTCACCGTGATCGAGCTTCACCGGCCGAACGCGCTGGTACCACCACGCCTGTTCATCGCCGGCCGGGTCGCGGCGGGCAATCTGCTGATGGCGCTGCTGGGGTCCGTGTGGATCGCCCTGTTCTTCTTCCTGCCGCTCTACCAGCAGCAGGTACTCGGATCGAGCCCCCTGGCCACCGGCGCCGGCCAACTCCCGCTCGCCGCGGCCAACATGCTCGGCGCTGCCCTGGCGCCTCGCCTCTCCCGGCGCGTCGGCGGCACCGTGACCGTGACCGCCGCCCTGCTCACCGAGGCCGCCGGGCTGCTGTGGCTGTCACGGATCAGTGCCGACGGGAGCTACCTCGCCGACATCCTCGGCCCGAGCATCCTCATCGGACTCGGCCTGAGCATCGCCTTCGTGCAGCTCACCGCGTTCGCCGTGGACGGTGTTCCGCGGCAGGACGCGGGTCTGGCCGGTGGCCTGGTGAACACCACCCGCCAGGTCGGCGGTGCGATCGGCCTCGCCGCCCTGGCGACCCTGGCCGGCTCCGTCACCGCCCACGCCGCCACCCACGAAACCCACCTGGAAGCCCTCACCGCCGGCTACCGCGCCGTCTTCACCGTCGGAGCCGCGGTCCTGGCCGCGACAGCCCTCCTCGCGCTGCTCCTCACCCGCCGCGGCGGCCCGCGGGCCGCGTCCACCCCCGCCGGCCAGGCTCTCGACGACCCGCAACCCGTCCGGATCTCCTGAGAACCCGGAGCCCGCACCTCAAGTCCCCTGCCAAGCAACACGACTGACTTTTCGTCACCTTCATGGAGAGAGGTTCCTGACATGGCCACTACGAAGCCCTACCTGACCGGCCACTTCACCCCCGTCACCGACGAGGTCACCGCCACCGGACTCACCGTGGAGGGCTCCCTGCCCCCGGAGCTGGACGGCCGGCTGATCCGCAACGGCCACAACCCGAAGCCCGGTGTCACCCCGGACCACTGGTTCAAGGGCAGCGGCATGGTCCACGGGATCCGGCTCCGCGAGGGCCGCGCCGAGTGGTACCGCAACCGCTGGGTGCATACCCCCGCGCTCGACGGTGCCCCCTACACGACCGACAGGGGACCCGACCTGACCGCCAGCACCGCCGGCACCCACGTCATCGAGCACGCCGGACGGCTGCTCGCCCTGTGCGAAGCGAATCTCCCCTTCGAACTGACCCCGGATCTGGAGACCGTCGGTGCCTACGACTTCGGCGGCACGCTGCGGGGCGCGATGACCGCGCACCCCAAGGAGGACCCGGCCAACGGCGAGTTGCACTTCTTCGGCTCCTCGCCCTTCCCGCCCTTCCTGACGTACTACGTCGCCGACGCCAAGGGCGAGATCGTCCACAGCGCCGAGATCCCGGGAGCGACCGCCTCCCTCAAGCACGACTTCGCCCTGACCCGCGGCCATGTGGTCTTCGTCGAGGGCAACGTCACCTTCGACCCGGCCGAGCACTCCGGCATCCCCTACGGCTGGAGCGACGCCCAGCTGTCCCGTATCGGCGTCATGCCCCGTGGTGGCGACGGGGCCGGCCGGATCCGCTGGTTCTCCATCGAGCCCGGCAACCTGCTGCACGCAGCCAACGCCTACGAGGACAGCCAGGGCCGGATCGTCCTGGAGGGTCCCACGGTGGACCGCGAGGGCTTCCGGCTCTCCTGGAACTGGTGGGTCGGCGCCCCCGACCGCGGTACCGAGCCCGGCGCCCGCTCCTACACCCGCCGCTGGGTGGTCGACATGGCGGCCGGCACGGTCGACGAGCAGATCATCGACGACCTCACCGTGGAGTTCCCGACCATCAACGAGCAGTACCTGGGCGCCGAGCACCGCTACCAGTACGCCGTCTCCTTCCCCGACGAGAAGGGCTTCGGTAGCTACGGCATCGTCAAGTACGACCGCACCACCGGCGCCCGCCGCATCCACCAGGTCGGCGACGCGCGGCTGCCCAGCGAAGCCGTGTTCGTCCCCGCCGCCGGAGCCACCCGCGAGGACGACGGCTACCTCCTCACCGTGACCTCGGACCTCAAGCAGGACGCCTCCCAGCTCCTCGTCCTCGACGCCTCCGGCCTCGACCGGATCGCCACCGTCCACCTGCCACGACGGGTGACCGCCGGAATCCACGGCTCCTGGATCCCGGACACCGCGCCGGACACGACCACCCGCTGATCCCCCTCCATCCGCACACCACCAAAGAAAGTCGACATGAAGACACCCCGCAAGAACATCGGCTGGATCGCCGCCGGCCTCTCCGCACTCCTGGCCACCCTCGCCGTACCGGCGCTCGCGCAGGGTGAGGACGCGAACCGGCGGACTCCCGCCACCGCCGGCGGCATCGACTGGCACGCCTGCGCCGACAGCGACTTCAAGAACCTGCAGTGCGGATCGCTCCAGGTACCCGTGGACTGGTCCGCCCCCCGCTCCGGCAGCACCACCCTCGCCCTCGTCCGCCGCTCGGCGGACGACCGGGCCCACCGTCAGGGCGCCCTGCTCCTCAACGACGGGGCCGGCGGCTCCTCCATCGAGCAGCTGCGACTGGCGATGCGCATCGGCTTCCCGAACTTCGCCGGTGCCATGACCCAGAACTTCGACGTGGTGGCGGTGGATCCGCGCGGAGTCGGGCACAGCACGCCGATCCTCTGCGCGGAACCGCTCAAGCCCGCCGGAGTCAGCCACTTCCCGAAGGAACAGGCCGCGTTCGACGCGCTCGTGGCCCACAACCGGGCTTTCGCCGAGGACTGCGTGCGCCGCAACGGCGGGCTCATCGCCCACGTCGACCAGACCAGCACGGCGCGGGACTTCGAGGCGGTCCGGATCGGGCTCGGCGAACGGCAGCTGAACTGGTACGGCATCCACTACAGCACGCTCGTCGGACGCACCTACGCCAAGCTCTACCCCGGCAGGCTGCGCACCATGGTCCTCGACACCGCCCTGGACGACACCGGCTCACCCCTTTCGCGGGTGACCCAGGAGGCGGCCACCGCCGAGTCGGCGTTCAACCGCTTCAGCGCCTGGTGCGCCGCGTCGAAGGAGTGCGCTCTGCACGGCAAGGACGTCCCGGCCGAGTACGACGCACTCGTCGCCCGTGCCGACCGTGACCCGATCGGAACGGGGGGCAGGGCGCACCAGCCGGTGACCGGTGAGGACATCCGCGAGGCGACCCAGGACTACCTGACGCTGTCCGGTAGCACCTGGGCGGAACTGGCGAAGGCCATCGTCAGCGCTCAGGGAGGCGACGCGACGGACTTCACCCACGACCCGGACGACACCCTCGACCCGACACAGGTACAGGTACCCGCCTGCCTCGACAACGCCCGCCCGGTGCGCAACCTCTCCCAACTCATCGCGCTGCAGGCGGCACTCCTCCGGGTCTCCCCGCACCTCGGTGGCGCGGTGCGCTCCTACAAGGCCATCGCCGGCTGCCTGGGCTGGCCCGTCCCGGCCGAGCCCGTCAAGGCGGGCGCCCCGGTCCACGGCGCACCGCCCGCGCTGATCCTCCAGTCCACCCATCAGGCCCTCGCCCCGTTCCGCGCGGGGGCGGCGATGGCCGCGCAACTGCCCGGCAGCGTCGTCCTGGGCCACGAAGGCGACGACTACAGCATGTTCCTGGCGTCCAAGTGCGTGCAGAAGGCCACCAACCACTACCTGACCACCCTCGCGCTGCCGGCCCCCGGCACCATCTGCACGCACCTGAGAACCCCCAGCGGGTGGTCGGTGTGCTCCTCCAGCCGGCTGGACGCGGCGTTGTCGCCCATCAGGAACACCCCGTCGTCGCTCAGTGCGCCGGCGACCGCGGCGAGCGCCTGCGCGGGGCGGGCGAGGTC
>NZ_JAPVLU010000032.1:0-24706 GCF_027158205.1 Streptomyces sp. H39-S7
CCTGAGGCGAGGAGTCGGCGGGCGTAGTTCAGGGCGAGGAGTCCTGAGGCGCGGCCGGCGGCGACGGTGGTGTTCGGGCCTTTCAGGCCGTACCAGATGGCACACTGCCCCGCCGCACAGTTCATGACGGTGTTGGGGAACTTCGAAGGGTCGATGTAGAAGGGCTCCTCCTGGACGAACGTGTCCCGGGTGAGGTCCATCATGCTCTGGGCGCTGCCGGTGTTGGTCCCCAGTACCAGCGCCGCCCGCTCATCGCCGACGACCGGTCCTGACCGCACCGATTCCCCCATCAGGCCGCCGATGGCGGTGACGGCCAGGCCGGTGACCCGGTCCATGGACCGGGTGCCCTTCTTGCCCAGCACCTTTCTGATGTCGAAGTCCGGTACGAGGCAGGCCTGTTCGTCCGGGCCCGTCCAGGTGTCGGAGTCCAGGACCGTGACCGTGGGCCGGCCCGACCGCACGCCCTCGATGAATGCCTCACGGCCGATCCCGAACGGCGACACCGCCGACCAGCCGGTGATCACCGGACCTCGCACCGTAGTGACCATCCCGCTCACAGCAGAATCACTCTCCATAGGTAGAACACAGCTCAGAGGAAAAAGACGGTGCGGTAGTCGGACCAGCGGGCGGCCATGGAACCCGCTGCCACCCGCCGCACCCCGGGCAACAGGCTCTCCTCGCTCGTCAGCCCGTAAGCGGACAGGTCCGGCTCCTCGGCCCAGACACCGACGCCGGAGCCCACCAGGACGTCCAGGCCCTTCCGGGGGTCGGTCACCGTGGTGAAGGCGTGTCCGCCCAGGCGCAGTTCCGGAGCCCGGCCGGCCTGGGCCGCATACGTGACAGCCGGTCCGCGCAGCAGTACGTCCAGCCCGCCGAGGTGGCGGTGGAAGAGGAAGGCGCAGTACAGAGCGTCGGAGAACTGGGTCTCCAGGGCTCCTCGGTGGGCACGTTCGATGATCGCGAGAGCGCGCCCGGAATCCGCCGTCATCACAGCACTCCCATCACATGACACCGAGGTACAAGGTCTTGTCCGCGGCGGCGACATGCTCCGCGAACTTTGCCGGCGCACGCAGCGGCACTTCGGGGATATGGGCGATCGCACCCCGGTCATCACTGCAGAACCGGCAGGCGTACCAGTGGAGCCGGTCCGGGAAGGCCGTGAGCATGCCCTGGACAAGCGCCGCCATGGACGGGTACTCGGTGGACCATTCGGCCAGATTGCGCGGCTTGCTCTGCCCGAGGCCCTGCTGCGTCAGCATGGTCGCGTACCCACAGGCCCATATCTGCACCGCGGCGCCGCCCTCCAGGAGGGACTGGGCCAGCCGCAACGCGCTGGTGATGAGGTCACTCTCATGGGGCGACCCCATCACCGTCATGAGGACATCCGTGTGCGGAACCTTCGTCGGCATCAGTGCCACACCACCTTCACAGCGGGGTCCAGCACGCGGGCCGAGACCTCGGACATGCCGACGACCCGGGCGGACGGCAGAAGGTCCGAGTCGGACAGCCCGCGCTGGGCGAGTGAGAAGTCGTCCACCCAGATCTCACCACCGGCCTCAGCCACCTCCCGGGTGCCCGCCGACGCTGAAGGATCCCGTACCGCGGCGCCGACGCCGTCCTGGATGAGCAAGAGCTGTACCGGATGGCCGATACGGGCCAAATCACGTGCGTCGCGCAGGAACGCGGCGCAGGACGGACCGGTCCACGGGCCCTTGCTCTCCATCAGAAGATGGGGAGCAAGGGCGGGCCGGGTGTCCACCCTGTCCTCCTCTTCACCGTTCACCAACCTGGCACCCTCGTCCGTTCGGCATGTTGTCGCGATATGCGTTGCGGGATGACTTCTCCGGCACGGCCAGCATCACCGCGTCCCGCGCCGGATCCCAGGGGCGTTGCATGGTCCTGCCAGAATGAGCCTCAGCTCAGGAACCGCTCGATGAGATCGGCCGCCGTAGTCGCTCCGCCGGCCTGCTCGATGTGACCGCGCATCACGGCCAGCTGCGCCGAGACCTCCGGATCGGCGACCACGGCGTGCACTGCCTCGCGCAACCGCTCCGCACTGACCTCGGCGAGGGGGAGGTGACGCCCCAGGCCGAGCAACTCGATCTGGTGGGCATTCACGAACTGGTCGTTCACCTGGGGCACCGCCACCATCGGGACCCCGTGCGACATGGCTTCCAGGGCGGAGCCCATGCCGGCGTGGGTGATGAAGGCCTTCGCCCTTGCAAGCACCCGCAGTTGCGGAACGCTGACATGTGTTTCGACATTGCCGGGAAGAGGCCCGAGGACGGCGGGGTCGAGCTCATGGCCGATGGCCAGGACCACATGCCATTCCGAGTCCTTGAAGGCCTCGATGCACTGGCGGTAGAACTCGGGCTGGTTGCTGCCGGCCGACCCGAGGGCGACCAGCAGAACAGGCCGGTCGTCGTCCGGGGCCTGCCATTCCCCCTGGAACTCCCGCTCCGCCAGGCACGGCCCGACAAAGGCGAACCGGTCGCCGACGTCCTCGTGGTTGAACTGGAACTCCCGTGGCAGCACGACCAGGCAACGCTCCGGAAGCCCGGTGTAGTCGTCGATCGGGAGATCGAGACCGCCCGCGTCCAGGAACGCACGGAACCGGAGACGATGCTCTTCCCACCGGGGCTCGCCGTCCAGCAGGGCATGCAGACCCTTGAGCTGCTGTGCCCGCTCCTCGGGAAGGGCGTCGGACACGTGCGTCGAGGAGAGACAGATGGCCGGGACGTTCCAGCGGTGCGCCAGCCACCGTGCGGTCAGCGCGCCGAAATCGTGCAGCACCAGGTCCGGCCGGTCATGGTCGAAGGCCGCCAACTGGCCTGGAAGGATCGCGACCGCCTCGTCGAGAGCGATGGACGCCATCGCCACCGGGTCGTCCGAGGGCCAGTCCTCGGCCCGCTTCGCGGACGGCAGGGTCGTGGCATACGGAACGAGTTCGGCGCCCGCCGAGGCGATCTGCGCCGCGAATTCCTCAGTGATCGCGTAGCTGACCCGGTGTCCTCGCCGTACGAGTTCGGCGACGATCGCGAGGGTCGGCGTGACATGCCCGTACGCCGGGATGTTGAACAGGGCGATATGGGCCGGAGGCTGATCCGGTCTTCGCGCGCCGGACGGGTGGGGTGGTTTCCAGGGCATGCTTCCTCCTGCTGATTCTTCGGGTTCTTCTGGTCTTCTGGTCTTCGGGTTCTCAGGTGATGTCAGTGGGTGAGCGCGGCGGAGAATTCATCCCGGGTCGCGGTGACGGGGAGCCGCAGGGCGCCGAGCATGTCGCCGGTGTCCAGGAAGGTGATGTCACGGCTCCGGTCCACCCGGACATCCGCATAGCGGTCGAGCAGGAGATTAAACGCGATCCTGCCTTCGAGTCGCGCCAGCGGTGCACCGATGCAGAAGTGGATTCCCTTGCCGAATCCTGCATGCCGGTTCGGGCTGCGGTGGATGTCGAAGCGTTCGGCGTCGGGGAACTGCGCCGCGTCACGGTTCGCGGAGGAAACCCATATCTTCACCAATGAGCCGGCGGGAATGTACTCGTCGCCGAGTTCCGTGTCGCAGGTGGTCATGCGCACGAAGCTGCTGAACGAGGGGCGAAGGCGAACGATCTCCTCGATGGCCTTCGGGACGAGGGTGCGGTCGGCGCGCACCTTGGCCCAGTCGCCGGGGGACCGGTCGAACAGCAGGATGATGTTGGAGATCAACGCGGCGGTCGTGGTGATGCCGCCCATCAGCAGCACACCCGCGAAGCCGACGATCTCGGCGTCCGTGAGGCGACGCCCTTCGACCTCCGCGCCGATCAGCAGGCTGATGAGATCGTCCTGCGGGGCGGCGCGCCGCTTGCGGATGATGTCGAACATATAGGCGTTGAGCGTCCGCAGGTTCATGGCCGCGGCCATGACTCCGTCCATGCTGGCGTCGCTCGCGTGCAGCAGGTTCGCCCACTCCGCGAAGAGCGAGGCGTCCTCGCGGTCGGCTCCGAGAATGTCCGTGATCACGGCGACGGGGAACGGCGACGCGAAGTCCACAGCGAGGTCGAACTGTTCCTTGTCGCCCACGCCGTCGATCAGTTCCGTCGCTATCCCGGTCAGCCGGTCCTCCAGCCCGGCGATGTACCGGGCGCTGAAGACCTTGCTGACCACGCCACGGAACTTCCCGTGCTGCGGATCGTCCATCCCCGCGATGTTCCCCTGGAAGAAGACGTCGTAGTCCTCCTGCGGTGGGGTGATCGCGGAGAGGTCGTTACTGAATATTTCAGGGTTGGATACGATATGCATCGTCTCGGCGTGGCCGAACACCGACCACGTATTGGTCGCGGGGTCGTAGGAGACCGGTTCGGTGTCCCGCATGCGCCGCAACCATGCGAAGAAATCCGCGTTCGCCTCGTCCGGTACCAGGCCGTTCACGATGTCGATTCCACTCATCAGATTCTTCCCCTCGCCCAATTCGGTCAGGAACCGGTGCCGGTGCCGGCGACGGGCCCGGTTCCGGGCCCGTCGATGGATTCCAATTTCTCCGCCAGGATCCTGCCGATCTCGGCGAGCGGCCCCGGCTTCATCAGATCGGTGTGCTTGCGGTCGATCTCACGGGTTTCGATCGTCCCTCCGACATAAGGGCGCCACGACTCGGGTGTCGGCGAAATATCGATCTTGTCCAGCGTTGCCACGACCAAAAGGATGCTCCCGTCGAAATGACCGGGGGTGAAATTGTTGAACATGGCGCTGTTGTTCGCGTAAATCCTGCTGATGGCTGTGATGTGACGCTCCTCCAGCATCGCCATCGCGCTGCCGAGCCGCTGCAGGACCTCCGTGACGCGGGCGTGCGTCAGCGGTGCCTTGCCGAGGTACCTGCGGTCGTAGCCGACCCAGCTGAGCAGGTCGGCCAGCACGTCCTGCTCGTCGATGGGCGGCATCCGCTGGCCGGGATAGGTGTCCAGAATGCCGAGGAGGTCGACCCGCTCGCCGAGCTGCTGCAGCCGGGTTGCCATCGCATGGGCGATCACGCCCCCCGCGGAGTATCCGACGAGGCGGTAAGGCCCGGCCGGCTGGACCGTACGGATCTGTTCGACGTACCCGGCCGCCATCTCCTCGATGGATTCCGGGATCTCCTCCTGGCTGTCCAGGCCCTGCGCCTGCAAGCCGTAGAGCGGGTAGTCCTGGCCCAGATGCCTGATGAGCCCGGAGTAGCACCAGCTCATGCCACCTGCCGGATGCACGCAGAACACCGGCGTGCGGGTCCCGGACGGCTTCAGCGGCAGCAGGACGTCGAGCGCCCCGCCGCGTTCGGCGTCGTCGCTCAGGTGCTCCGACAGTGCGGCGGGAGTCGGAGCTTCGAAGAGGCTGCGGATGGTCAGCTCGACGCCGAAGGTCGCCTGGATGCGCTTGAGCAGTCGGGTGGCGAGGAGGGAGTGGCCGCCGAGGTCGAAGAAGTTGTCGTCGATGCCGACACGTGGTGTGTCGAGGACTTCGGCGAAGAGCCCGCAGAGGATCTCTTCCTGGGGGGTGCGGGGGCCGCGGGTAGTGGTGCTGGTGGGAGTCTCGGGTGCGGGGAGGGCCTTGCGGTCCAGCTTGCCGTTGACGGTCAGGGGCAGTGCATCCAGGATCACGAACGCTGAGGGCACCATGTAGTCGGGCAGGGCGGTGGCTGTATGGGCGCGGAGTGCGGCCGGGTCGGGCGTGGAGTTGGTGGCCGGCGCGAGATAGGCGACCAGCCGCTTGTCGCCGGGCCGGTCTTCCCGGACGACGACCGCGGCGTGGCCTACTGCCGGGTGGGCGGAGAGTACGGCTTCGATCTCGCCCAGTTCGATGCGGAAGCCGCGGATCTTGACCTGGTCGTCGGCGCGGCCGACGAATTCCAGGACGCCGTCGGCGGTCCATTGGGCGACGTCGCCGGTGCGGTACATGCGGGTGCCGGCAGGTCCGTAGGGGTCCGCGACGAACCGCTCGGCGGTCAGTGCTGCTCGGTCGAGGTATCCGCGGGCCAGGCCGGCGCCGGTGACGTAGAGCTCGCCGGCGGTGCCGGGGGGTGTCAGGCGCAGGGCGCCGTCCAGGACGTAGGCGCCCAGGTCCCGCAGGGGCTGTCCGATGACGCTCGCCGTACTGCCACCGTTCCCACCGTCTCCCTCTGTCTGTGTCAGGTCGGGGTGCAGTGGCATGTAGCTGACGTGGACGGTGGTTTCGGTGATGCCGTACATGTTGATCAGCGTTGGGGCGTTGTGGGGGTGGCGGTCGTACCAGTCGGTGAGGCGCCACAGGTCGAGTGCTTCGCCGCCGAAGACGACGTACCGCAACGCGAGATCACGGCCAATCTCGGGTGCTTCGCGGTCGGCCTGCATGAGTTGGTAGAACGCGGACGGCGTCTGGTTGAGGACGGTGACGCTTTCGGTGACGAGCAGGCGCAGGAATTCCTCCGGCGAGCGGCTGACGGCGAACGGCACCACGACCAGGCGCCCGCCGTGCAGCAGCGCTCCCCACAGTTCCCACACGGAGAAGTCGAACGCGAAGGAATGGAACAGCGTCCACACATCGTCCGGGCCGAAACCGAACCACCCCTCCGTGGAGGAGAACAGGCGCACCACATTGTGGTGCGGGACCACCACACCCTTCGGGCGCCCGGTCGACCCCGACGTGTAGATGACATACGCGGCCGATCCGCCGCGCAGAGGCCCCGTGCGTTCATCGCCGTGAATGTCCGCAGTGGAATACGCGGAGAGATCCGCCGCAAAAGTCGTGGTGTCCAGGACCAGGGCCGGTGCGGCGTCGCCCAGGATGACCGCGATGCGGTCCGCGGGGTAATCGGGGTCGACCGGAACATACGCGGCGCCGGCTTTGAGGACCGCGAGCACCGCGACCACCAGATCCACCGACCGCGGCAGAACCAGGCCCACCAACCGCTCCGGGCCCACGCCCTGCCCGATCAGCCAGCGTGCCAGCCGATTCGCCCGCCCGTTCAACTCCCCGTACGACACCGCCTCCGCACCGAACGCCACCGCGACACTCTCCGGCGACCGCCCCACCTGCGCCTCGAACAACTCCACAATGGTGACGGAGGGGTCCGCGGCGACAGCGTCGTTCCGCCCCTGGAGCGCCTGGTGGCGCTCGGCCGGAAGCAACAACTCGACCTGACCCACCGGCCGGTCGGTGCCGGCCACGACAAGGGCGTGCAGGAATCCGAGGAAGCGCTCCTGGTGGGCGGCGAGCTCCGCGTCGCTGTAGAGATCTGGGTTGCCCTCGAAGTCGATCTTCAGCGAGCCGTCGTCGCTCTGGTCGTAGACGACCACCGCCAGGTCGTCGACCGGGCCCAGGTTGAGGGTGTGAGCGGTGGCCCGGTGGCCGGCGAAGCGCAGCGCGTCTCCGAACATCATGATGTTGACCTGCGGGCCGACCAGCCGCTGATCGTCCCGCAGCAGCCCGAGGTCGCGCCGTACATCCTCGTACCGGTACCGCTGGTGCTTCATGGTGCGCCGCATCTCGCCGAACACGTACACCAGGAGTTCCCGCAGGCTCATCTCAGGGCGTACGGACAGTCGTAGCGGCAGCATGTTCGACACCATTCCCGGCGTCGAGCGCGCGGCCCGGCCCAGCCGGGTGGTGACGGGAAGGCCGAGGATGGCTTCCTCGCCACCGGTCATGCTCTGCAGGTACGCCGCGAAGACCGCGGTGATGACGGGGGGCCACGGCACCCCGGCCTCATCGGCCGCCGCCCGCAGCGCCTTCGTGGTCTCCGGGTCCAGCTGCACCGTACGACGGGTGAGCCGCTGGGGCATGGACGGCTGCTTGCCGGACAGCCCCGCGGGTTCCGGGCGGTCGGCGCAGTGCTCGCGCCAGAACGCCCCGTCCCGTGCGAAGTGCTCCGACGCACGGTAGGCGGCGTCTGCCTCCACCAGCTCGCGCAGCGGGTGGAACGAGGCATCAGGGCACGGCGTTCCGTCGACCAGGTTTGAATAGACCTCCGCCACCCGCTGGGCGACCAGTGCACCGCTGAAGCCGTCCAGTGCGATGTGGTGGCAGCGCAGGTACCAGCGGAAACGCTCGGGTGCCGTCTCGATCAGCGCGAAGAGGAACAGCGGACCTTCGGTGAGGTCGACCGGCTGGACCAGATCGGCCCACATCCAGCGCTCGGCGGCGGCCTGAGGATCGGACTCGCCGCTGACATCGACCACTCGCACCGACCAGTCGGGATCCGGGTCGACGAGCTGCTGGACACCGTCGGCGTCCTCGACGAAGCGAATCCGCAGCGCCTCGGTCTCCCGCACCACCTGCCGCAACGCCGTCTCGAACAACGCCGCGTCGACCCGCCCGTGGATCTCCAGGTACTGGCCCCCGTTGTAGATCGGGTTCTCCGGCTCGAGACGCTGGGCGAACCACATCCCGGACTGGGCGGCCGTCAGGGGAAGCCGGGCCGGCGGAGCGGTTGGCCGCGGCGCCGCCGGCGGAGTCGGTGAGGGGGACGCCAAGGGGGTCACCTGGACGGTCGCCCGGTGGTCGGACATGTTGTTCTCCTCGGTTCGATCCGGGCTCACCGGGTGTTCTTCAGCTTCTTCCGCAGCACGGGCCCGTACTGCTCCACCGCGTGCGGTTGTGTCATCTCTCCGTGGTGGCAGGCGATGTCGTGGACCTCGACCTGGCCGCCCACGAAGCGCTTCCAGGACATCGGGTCGATTCCGATGGCTTCCGTGTCCGCCGCGGCGCGGAAGAAGAGCACATCGCCTTCGAACCGGCCGGGGGTGTACTCCTCGCTGATGCGGATCAGGTTGCGATACACCGCATAGACGTTCTCCAGCCGCTCCCCGTCCAGCGCGGCCAGCGGTGATCCGGCGGCCCGCAGGGCGTCCATGACATGCTCACCCTCCAGGAGGACGTCCGGGGACGTGATGCCCGCCGTTTCCAGGAGCTCGGCCAGGAACCGCTGCTTGTCGGGCTCTTCCGCGGCCGGATTCACATCCAGTGGATAGGAGTCCAGCAGGCACAACACCGCGACCTCTTCGTCCGCCGCCTGGAGCCGGGCCGCCATTCCCTGTGCCACGGCGCCGCCGAAGGACCAGCCCAGCAGGTGGTAGGGCCCGTGGGGCTGGACGGACCGGATCCGGTCGAGATAGTCGTCCATCAACTCGTCGAAAGAAGAGGGTAGTTCCGTGACGTCGAGCAGGCCGCGGGCCTGGATCGTGTAGACCGGCCGATCCTCGTCGACCCCGCGCAGCAGCCCGGAGTAGGGCCAGCCGATGCCCATCCCCGGGTGGACGCAGAACAGCGGCGACTGCTGCCCGTGGGTCCGCATCGGCAGCAGCACGTCCAGCGAATCGCCGCTGTCGTCCCGGTCGAGCCCGGCCGCCAGCCCGGCGACGGTCGGCGCGTCGAAGAGACTGCGGATCGTCACCTCGGCGCCGATCGCCGCCCGGATACGGGCGGCGAGGTCGACGACCAGCAGGGAGTGGCCGCCGAGGTCGAAGAAATTGTCGTCGATGCCGACCTCGGGCAGGCGCAGCACTTCCGCGAAGACCGCACACAGCACCTCCTCCCGCGCGGTGCGCGGCGGGCGGTGGGAGACGGCGGTGAAGGACGGCGCGGGCAGTGCCTTGCGGTTCACTTTGCCGTTGGGCGTCAGGGGCAGCGCGTCCAGCACGACCACGGCCGCCGGCACCATGTACTCCGGCAGCGCCTCGGCCACATACGCGCGCAGCACCACCGGATCGGAGGACTGCTCGCCGGCTTCGGCGGGCACCACGTACCCCACCAGTTGCTTACGGTCCTGGGAATCGTCACGGGCGACCACGACGGCCTGGGCCACTTCCGGGTGGCCGGCCAGTACGGCCTCCACCTCGCCGAGCTCGACCCGGAAGCCGCGGATCTTCACCTGGTCGTCGGTACGTCCGACGAATTCCAGGTTCCCATCGGCACGCCACCTGACCACGTCGCCGGTGCGGTACATCCGGGATCCCGGCGGGCCGTACGGGTTGGCCACGAAGCGCTCGGCGGTCAACGACGGACGATTCAGATAGCCGCGCGCCAGCCCGGCTCCGGCGATGTAGAGCTCACCCGCCACCCCGCGCGGAACCAGCGACAGCGCCGCGTCGAGTACGTGGACCTGGGTGTTCCATACGGGGCGCCCGATGGGTGGGGCGGTTGCGGAGGGCGACAAGGGGGCGCTCATGGTTGCTGCGACGGTGGATTCCGTCGGGCCGTACGCGTTGATCATTCGGCGGCCGGAGGACCAGCGCGCGACCAGCTCCGCGGAACACGCCTCACCGCCCACCACCACCGTCTCCAGACCCGACCCGTCGGCATCCGGAAGTGTGGCCAGCACGGCGGCAGGCAGCATGAGGTGGGTGATCGCGGACTCGGCTACGAGGGACGCGAGTTCCTCACCCAACGGCTGCCCGGGTCCGGCGGACAGCACGAGAGTCGCCCCGGCGAGAAGGGTCATGGCGACATCGCCCACCGAGGGGTCGAAGGTGACCGCCACCCATTGCAGGACACGGCTGGTCCCGTCGATGCGCAACCGGTCGATGTGCGTGGCGGCGAAGCTGGCGATCCCATGGTGGGTGACGACGACGCCCTTGGGGGTGCCGGTGGAACCCGACGTGTAGATCACATAGGCCGGGCTGTGCGACGTCAGGGGGGCCAGCCGTTCCGCGTCACCGACATCCGCGCCCGAGTACCGGCTCACGGCCTCGGCGGTGGCCTCCGTATCGAGGACGAGCCGCCGCACTGAGGTGCCGGGCAGCGCGTCACCGCTCTCCACCGTGGTGAGGAGGAGGGTGGGTGTGGCGTCGTCGAGGGTGTAGGTGATGCGTTCTGGGGGATAGGTGGGGTCGATGGGGAGGTAGGCGGCGCCGGTTTTGGTGATGGCGAGGAGGGCGATGAGTTGTTGTGTGGAGCGGGGGATGGCGAGGGCGATGAGGTGTTCGGGGCCGGCGCCGTGGGTGATGAGGTGTCGGGCGAGTTGGTTGGCGCGGGTGTTGAGTTCGGTGTAGGTGAGGGTGTCGGTGCCGCTGATCAGGGCGGTGTTGTGGGGTGTGCGGGTGGTCTGGGCTTCGAAGAGTTCGGGCAGGGTGGCGGCGGGTAGGGCGTGGGTGGTGTCGTTCCAGCCGGTGTGGAGTTGCTGCCGTTCGTCCGCGCCGAGTACGTCGATCTGGCTGATCGGCTGTTGGGGGTCGTTGACCACTGATTTCAGCACTCGGATCAGCCGGGTCACGATCGACTCGGCCGTCTCCCGGTCGAACAGATCCACGCTGTAGGAGAGCCCACCACGGATTCCGGCCGCGGCACCCGCCTCGTCATAGCTGTCGACCAGCTCCACCGCCAGGTCGAAGATCCCACTGCTGCGGGCCATGGGTTCCTGGGTGATGTGCAGGTCGGGGAGGTGGAGGGTTGCTGGGGGGTTGTTCTGGAGGGCGAGCATGGTTTGGAAGAGGGGGTGTCGGGTGGTGGTGCGTTCGGGGTTGAGGATTTCGACGAGGCGTTCGAAGGGGAGGTCTTGGTGGGTGTAGGCGGTGAGGTTGGTGGTGCGGGTGCGGTGGAGGAGTTCGTGGAAGGTGGGGTTTCCGGTGAGGTCGGTGCGCAGGACGAGGGTGTTGATGAAGAAGCCGATGAGGGGGTCGAGGGCTTCGTCGGTGCGTCCTGCGATGGGGGTGCCGAGGGGGATGTCGGTGCCGGCGCCGAGTCGGTTGAGGAGGGTGGTGAGGGCGGCTTGGATGACCATGAAGAGGCTGGTGTGGGTGGTGCGGGCGAGGGTGGTGAGTTGGGTTTGTAGTGCGGCGTCGAGGTGGAATACGACGCTGGCGCCGTGGCCGGTGGGGTTGGCGGGGCGCGGTCGGTCGGTGGGGAGGGTGAGCTCTTCGGGGAGTCCGGCCAGGGTGGTGGTCCAGTGGGCGAGTTGCTGGGCGATGGGGGAGGCGGGGTCCGTTTCGTCGCCGAGGGTGTCGTGCTGCCACAGGGCATAGTCCGCGTACTGCACCGGCAATGGTGCCCAGGTGGGTGCGGTGCCGGTGAGTCGGGCGGTGTAAGCGGTGGACAGGTCACGGGCCAGGGGTGCCAGAGAGGCGCCGTCAGCTGCGATGTGATGGACGGTCAAAAGGAGGACGTGTTCGGCGGGCGCGACTCGGAACAGGTGGGCGCGTATCGGCACGTCCACGGTGAGGTCGAAGGAACGCCCGGCCTCGGCGGTCAGCGCCGCCGGGAGTCCTGCCTCTGCGACGTCCGACTGCGCGAGCGTGACATCGGGTGAGGCGAGTACGACCTGGCGGGCGACGCCGTCGACCTCGGGGAACACCGTCCGCAGGCTCTCGTGCCGACCCACCACATCCGCCAGCGCCGACCCCAGCGCCACCGGGTCCACGTCACCCGAGAGCCGGAGCCCGAACGGCAGGTTGTAGGCGGTGTTGCCGGTGTCGAAGCGGTTGAGGAACCAGAGGCGACGCTGGGCGAACGACAGCGGGACGGCCTCCGGCCGTTCGAACGGCCGCACGCCCGCCCGCGCGCTGCCCGCGTCTGCCAGAGCGCCGGCCAGCCGGGCCACCGTCGGCGCCTCGAACAGCGCTCTGATGGCGAGTTCCACGCCCAGGGTGGATCGGATCCGCGACACCAGTCGGGTGGCGAGCAGGGAGTGGCCGCCCAGGTCGAAGAAGCTGTCGTCGATGCCGACACGAGGAGCACCGAGAACCTCGGCGAACAGCCCGCAGAGGATCTCTTCCTGGGGGGTGCGGGGGCCGCGGGTAGTGGTGCCGGCGGGGGTCTCGGGTGCGGGAAGGGCCTTACGGTCCAGCTTGCCGTTGACGGTCAGGGGCAGTGCATCTAGGGCCACGAAGGCAGAGGGCACCATGTACTCGGGCAGTGCCTCGGCCAGCTGCGTGCGCAACTGCGCAGGATCCAACGTGGCACCGCTGCCCGCCACGACATAGGCGACCAGTCGTTTGTCGCCCGGCTGGTCCTCGCGGACGACGACCGCGGCATGCCCTACTGCCGGGTGGGCGGAGAGTACGGCTTCGATCTCACCCAACTCGATGCGGAACCCGCGGATCTTCACCTGGTCGTCGGCGCGGCCGACGAACTCCAGCACGCCGTGCTCAGACCACCGGGCGACATCACCGGTGCGGTACATCCGCCCGCCCGCCGGACCGAACGGGTCCGCGACGAAACGCTCCGCCGTCAGCCCCGCACGCCCCAGATACCCACGAGCCAGCTGGATGCCCGCGAGATACAGATCTCCCGTCACTCCCGCGGGCACGGGCCGCAGTGCCGCATCGAGCACATACGCCCGGGTGTTGCTCAGCGGCCGGCCGATCGGCGGGGCGCTCCCTATCTCGCCGTCGGTCCACCAGCCGGTGGCGTAGACCGTGGTCTCCGTGGGGCCGTAGACATTGGCGAGCCGTGAGCTCGCGAGCGCCCGCTTGATGTCCGAGGCCGCCTGCTCGCCCAGACCCTCGCCCGCCAGGACCACGGTGTCTGCCAGGGTCCGGATGTCCCCTTGTGCGACGAGCTGTGCGAGCGCCGACGGTACGCCGCTGACCAGCGACGCCCGGCTGCCTGCCGGCCGGTCCGCCAGGGCCAGCAGGTCGCGCAGCACCTCGACGGTGCCACCGCAGAGCAGCGGCCCGAAGATCTCGAAGACCGATACGTCGAAGTTCAGCGACGTGGTGAACAGCACGTGCCGTAGCCGCTCAGGTCCGAATTCCCGGACGGCCCAGCCCGCCAGGTTCGCCACATTCTCCTGCGGGACCAGCACGCCCTTGGGGCGGCCGGTGGAGCCGGAGGTGTAGATGACGTAGGCGGGGTTCTGGGGGCGCAGCGGTGCCGCGCGGTCCTCGTCCGAGGGGTTCGCCACCGGCAGCGCGCCGAGCGCTTCACGGGTGTTCCGCGCGTCGAGGACGACCAGCGGCGCCGCGGTGTCCGGCAGCTTCCCGGCCGCGACGCCGGTCGTGAGGACGACGGCCGGTGCGGCGTCCTGCAGCAGGTAGGCGATCCGGTCCGCCGGATAGCCCGGATCCACCGGCAGGTATCCGGCACCCGCCTTCAGCACCGCGAGTACGGCGACCAGCAGGTCGGCGGAGCGCGGCAGGGCCAGCGCCACCAATTGCTCGGGCCCTGCTCCCCGCGCGATCAGGTGGTGGGCCAGCCGGTTGGCGCGGGCGTTGAGCTCCGCGTACGAGAGCGACTCGTCGCCGTACAGCACCGCGGTGGCGCCCGGGGTGCGCTCCACCTGCGCTTCGAACAGCTCCGGCAGCGTCCCCGCGGGCATCGGCCGTGCCGTCTCGTTCCACTCCACCAGCACCCGGTGGCGCTCGGCCGGGTCCAGGACGTCCACCGCACCGACCCTGCCGTCGGGGTCCGCCGCGACGGCCTCGAAGAGCGACCGCAGCCGCTCGGCGAACGCGGCGACCGTTGCGGCGTCGAAGAGTTCCGGCCGGTAGGCCAGCCGCATCCGGAGCCGGCTGCCGGACATCGCGGCAAGGCTCAGCGGATAGTGGGTCGAGTCCCGGCCGCCGACGTCCGAGATCCGCAGGCCGGCGAAGGAGGAGTCCAGAGCGGCCGGATCGACCGGGTAGTTCTCGAAGACGACCAGGGTGTCGAAGAGGGCGCCGACTCCTGCGATCCGTTGGATGTCGGTCAGTCCGAGGTACTGGTGTTCCATGAGTTCGGTCTGCTGGTTCTGCAGCCGGGTGAACAGTTCCGTGAGGGAGTCGGCGGGATCCAGCCGTACCCGGACCGGCAGGGTGTTGATGAACAGTCCGACCATCGTTTCCACGCCCGGCAGTTCCGGCGGGCGGCCGGAGACCGTCGCGCCGAACAGCACGTCGTCGCGACCGGTCAGCGACGCCAGCAGCAACCCCCAGACACCCTGCACCAGGGTGTTCATCGTCCAGCCACGACCCCGCGCCACCGCCGACAGCTCCGCCGTCAACTCCTCCGACAGCTCCAGGGACAGGCCTTCCGGCGCCACCGGCTCGTGGCCCGTGGCGCCGGACGCCAGCAGGGTGGGTTCCGCGACTCCGTCCAGCACCTGACGCCAGGCCTCTTCGGAGGAGCCGCGGTCCTGCCGGGCCAGCCACGCCAGGTAGTCCCGGTACGGGGTCACCACCGGCAGGCCGCTCTCGTCCCCGCGGGCGGCGTACAGCGCGAAGAGGTCGCCCGTGACCAGGGGCGACGACCATCCGTCCATCAGGATGTGATGGTTCGTCATCACCAACTGGTGCTGCTCCGGTGCCAGTTTGACCAGGGTGAACCGGACCAGCGGAGGACGGGCCATGTCGAACCCGCGCAGCCGGTCCTCGTCGACGATCCGCTGGAACGCCGCCTCCCGCTCCTCCGGACCCAGCGAACTCAGATCGAGCTCGGTCCACGGGAGCCGGACCTGGCGCCGGATGACCTGGACCGGCGGTTCACCGCCCGCCTGACGGAATCCGGCACGCAGCACCGCGTGGCGCTGCACCAGTGCTCCGGCCGCCAACCGCAGGGTGGGCGCGTCCAGCGGCCCGTCCAGCCGGTAGGCGACCTGGACCATGTACGGGTCCGCCGCTCCTGTGTCGTACGAGGCGTGGAACAGCAGGCCTTCCTGGAGGGGAGACAGCGGTAGTACGTCCTCTATCCGGGACTGTTGTGCTGCCTTCACTGTCAGCTGCTCCACTCTTCGTCGGGGTCGTCATCGAGGTCGTCGTCCTCGAGCTCGTCTTCCAAAGCCTCGATCTGGGCCTGGGTCATCGTGACCAGCGAGAGGTCGGACGGGGTGTTCCCGCCGGCTCCGCCCCGGTCCACGTGGGAGACGAGAGCTGCCAGTACCCGCTCCCAGGTCTCGCTGAGGTCGCGCACGTCGGCCTCGCTGAAGAGCATCTGCGGCCAGGACCAGGCGGCCGCCAGCCGCGGCCCGTCCGCGTGGTCCTCGGTGAGCGCGTTCAGCTCCAGTCCGTGCACCATCGGGGCATCCGGGTCCTGGAGACCGGGGACGTCCTCCGGCGCGGGCGACCAGTCCGCCGAGTCCTCGTCGACCGCGGTCAGCCGGCCGAGGTAGTTGAATCCGATCTGCCGGGGCAGCGCGTCGGCGAGGGTCGTCCGGGTCTCCAGGTTGAGGTACCGCAGCATTCCGAAGCCGAGACCGTTGTCCGGCAGCCCGCGCAACTGCTCCTTGACCCGCTTGAGGGCGTCTCCCGCCGCGGGACCGCCCGACCAGAGGTCGTCCCAGTCGACCGCCCCGGGGTCCAGCCGGACCGGGAAGAGGCTGGTGAACCAGCCGACCGTCCGTGAGAGGTCGACGCCCTCGACGAACTCCTCCCGGCCGTGGCCCTCCAGGTCCACCAGTACGGCGCTGTCCGCGTCACCGGTGCGCCGCCGTCGCCAGTCCGCCACCGCCAGCGCCAGCGCGGTCAGCAGCACGTCGTTGACGCCGGCGTTGAAGGCGGCGGGGACCGTGGTGAGCAGCGCGGTCGTGCTCTCGGTGGACAGTTCCTGCGCGACGTAGCGCAGGGTGCTCATCACATCCTGCGTCGGGTCCAGCGGGCGGTCACCCAGCAGTGCGTCCGGTGTCTCCAGGATCTCTTCCCACAGCGGCAGTTCCGCGCCGCGCTTCGCGTCGTGCGCCCCGGCGACCAGGTGTTCGGCCCAGCGCTTGAACGAGGTGCCGACCGGCTGCAATTGCGGCGGGGTTCCCTCGGACACGGCTTTCCATGCGACGGCCATGTCCGTCTCCAGGATGCGCCAGGAGACACCGTCGACGATCAGGTGGTGCAGGACGAGCAGCAAGCGGCCCTGTTGCTGCGGTCCGGCATCGAACCAGACCGCTTGGAACATCGCGCCGTCCTCGGGAACGATCCGCGTTCCCGCCGCCGCGATCTCCTCGGCGAGCAGGGCGGCGTGGGCCCCGGCGTCCAGCCCCGCCACGTCCACCCGCCGGGTGCGCTCGGCGGCGGAGGCCTTCCCGGCGGCGACGACCGCGAGTTCCCACGCGCCGCCGTTCGCCGGACGGACGAGCCGCATGCGCAGCGCGTCATGGTGGTCGAGCAGCGACTGGAGGGTTGCCTCCAGCCGGCCGATGTCCAGGCCCGCGGGGGTCCTGAGGTACTTGGTCTGGGAGAACTTGCCGATCGGACCGCCGCGCTCGCGCAGCCCGTGAATGATCGGTGTCAGCGGCACCTCGCCGACACCGGTGTCGGCGGCCTTGCTCACCTTCCCGCCGACCGCGCCGGCCGCGGCGGCGATCGCCTCGACCGTCTTGTGCTGGAACACGGCGCGGGGAGTGATCGCCAGGCCTGCCTTGCGGGCCCGGCTGACCAGCTGGATGGAGACGATGCTGTCGCCGCCCAGGTCGAAGAAGTTCGCGTCGACCCCGACCTGCGGCAGACCCAGCAACTCCTTGAACAGGGCGCAGAGGATCTCCTCCTGGGGCGTCCGCGGTGCGCGCACCGACGCCTCCGCCCTGAACATGGGCGCGGGCAGTGCCCTGCGGTCCAGCTTGCCGTTGGGCGTCAGGGGCAGCGCGTCCAGCACGACGACGGTCGCCGGCACCATGTACTCGGGCAGGACGTCACCGAGGTGCTTGCGCAGCAGGGCGGTGTCCGGCTCCGAGCCGGAGACCGCGGGCACGATGTAGCCGACCAGCTGCTTCTGGCCCGGCTGCTCCTCGCGCACGGTCGCGGCGGCCCGGCTCACCTCCGGGTGTGCGGCCAGCACGCTCTCGATCTCACCGAGCTCGATCCGGAAGCCGCGTACCTTCACCTGGTCGTCGGAGCGTCCGGTGAACTCCAGCTCACCGTTGGCATGCCACCTGACGAGGTCGCCCGTCCGGTACATCCTGCTGCCCGCCGGCCCGAGGGGATCCGCCACGAACCGCTCGCCGGTCAGCGCCGGCCGGTTCAGGTAGCCCCGCGCGAGCTGGTCGCCCGCGATGTAGAGCTCGCCGGTGACTCCGACGGCGACGGGCGACAGGCTCTCGTCCAGGACATGGACCCGGGTGTTCCACACCGGGCGGCCGATCGGCACGGTCGCCGTACGGTCGGCCCGGCCGGTGAACCTGCCCGCGGCTGCCTGGATCGTCGTCTCGGTCGGACCGTACACATTGATCAGCTGGACGTCCCAGGCCGCGATGACCTGTTCGGCCAGTGCGGCGGGCAGTGCCTCGCCGCCGGAGAGCAGCACCCTGATGCCCTGGCCCCGCTCGTCCAGCGGCATCGCCGCCAGCAGGGACGGGACGAACTGGGCGGCGGTCACGCCGTGGCGTCCGATGAACGTCAGCAGTTGCTCGGGGTCCCGCGTCACCTCGTCGGAGGCCAGGGCCAGCGTCGCACCGGCGAGCAGCGGCAGCCAGAGCTCGCCGCCGGCCGCGTCGAAACCGACCGGAGTACGGCCCAGGACGACATCCGCCCCGGTCAGCTCCGTCTCGGCGCTGAGCCACCGCAGCTGGTTCGCCAGCGCGTGGTGGGTGACGACGACGCCCTTGGGGGTGCCGGTGGAGCCGGAGGTGTAGATGACATAGGCCGGATGCCGTGCGCTGAGGGGGGAGGTCCGACCGGTGGCCGGGAGGTCCGTGTCCGCGTACCCGGCCAACGCCCGCGCGGTGTCCGGGTCGTCGAGCAGCACCCGCTCCATGGGGCCGGTGATACCCGTACGGCTCGTGGTGAGGAGGAGGGTGGGTGTGGCGTCGTCGAGGGTGTAGGTGATGCGTTCTGGGGGATAGGTGGGGTCGATGGGGAGGTAGGCGGCGCCGGTTTTGGTGATGGCGAGGAGGGCGATGAGTTGTTGTGTGGAGCGGGGGATGGCGAGGGCGATGAGGTGTTCGGGGCCGGCGCCGTGGGTGATGAGGTGTCGGGCGAGTTGGTTGGCGCGGGTGTTGAGTTCGGTGTAGGTGAGGGTGTCGGTGCCGCTGATCAGGGCGGTGTTGTGGGGTGTGCGGGTGGTCTGGGCTTCGAAGAGTTCGGGCAGGGTGGCGGCGGGTAGGGCGTGGGTGGTGTCGTTCCAGCCGGTGTGGAGTTGCTGCCGTTCGTCCGCGCCGAGTACGTCGATCTGGCTGATCGGCTGTTGGGGGTTGTCGACCACTGATTTCAGCACTCGGATCAGCCGGGTCACGATCGACTCGGCCGTCTCCCGGTCGAACAGATCCACGCTGTACTGCAGGAAGGCATCGATGCCTTCCTCGGTGCCATCAGCGCCGAACCGCTCGGTGAGGTCCAGAGCGAGATCGAACTTGCTGGTGGTGATGTCGACCGGCTCTTCCGCGGTGTGCAGGTCGGGGAGGTGGAGGGTTGCTGGGGGGTTGTTCTGGAGGGCGAGCATGGTTTGGAAGAGGGGGTGTCGGGTGGTGGTGCGTTCGGGGTTGAGGATTTCGACGAGGCGTTCGAAGGGGAGGTCTTGGTGGGTGTAGGCGGTGAGGTTGGTGGTGCGGGTGCGGTGGAGGAGTTCGTGGAAGGTGGGGTTGCCGGTGAGGTCGGTGCGCAGGACGAGGGTGTTGATGAAGAAGCCGATGAGGGGGTCGAGGGCTTCGTCGGTGCGTCCTGCGATGGGGGTGCCGAGGGGGATGTCGGTGCCGGCGCCGAGTCGGTTGAGGAGGGTGGTGAGGGCGGCTTGGATGACCATGAAGAGGCTGGTGTGGGTGGTGCGGGCGAGGGTGGTGAGTTGGGTTTGTAGTGCGGCGTCGAGGTGGAATACGACGCTGGCGCCGTGGCCGGTGGGGTTGGCGGGGCGTGGCCGGTCGGTGGGGAGGGTGAGCTCTTCGGGGAGTCCGGCCAGGGTGGTGGTCCAGTGGGTGAGTTGCTGGGCGATGGGGGAGGCGGGGTCGGTTTCGTCGCCGAGGGTGTCGTGCTGCCACAGGGCATAGTCCGCGTACTGCACCGGCAATGGTGCCCAGGTGGGTGCGGTGCCGGTGAGTCGGGCGGTGTAGGCGGTGGACAGGTCACGCGCCAGAGGAGCCAGCGACCAACCGTCAGACGCGATGTGATGGATGGTCAGCAACAGGACGTGTTCGGCGGGCGCGACTCGGAACAGGTGGGCGCGTAGCGGCACGTCCACGGTGAGGTCGAAGGAACGCCCGGCCTCGGCGGTCAGCGCCGCCGGGAGTCCTGCCTCTGCGACGTCCGACTGCGCGAGCGTGACATCGGGTGAGGTGAGTACGACCTGGCGGGCGACGCCGTCGACCTCGGGGAACACCGTCCGCAGGCTCTCGTGCCGACCCACCACATCCGCCAGCGCCGACCCCAACGCCACCCGGTCCACAACGCCCTTCAGGCGTACGGCGTGGAAGATGTTGTACGAGCCGCTGCCTTCGTCGAAGCGGTTGAGGAACCACTGCCCGCGCTGTGCGAACGACAGTTCCACGATCTCCGGCCGCACATACGGCCGTACGCCCGCCCGGGCATCGTCCGCGTTCGCCAGTTCCGCTGCCAGCCGGGCCACCGTCGGGGCCTCGAAGAGGGTGCTGATGGCGAGCTCCACGCCCAGCGTGGATCGGATCCGCGACACCAGGCGGGTGGCGAGCAGAGAGTGGCCGCCGAGGTCGAAGAAGTCGTCGTCGATGCCGACACGAGGAGTGCCGAGGATCTCGGCGAAGAGTCCGCAGAGGATCTCCTCCTGCGGAGTCCTGGCGGCCCGCGCTCCCTGACCGGCGGGGGTCTCGGGTGCGGGAAGTGCTTTACGGTCCAGCTTGCCGTTCACCGACAGGGGCAGGGCGTCCAGGATCACGAACGCGGACGGCACCATGTACTCGGGCAGTGACTCGGCCACCCGCGTACGCAGCGCGGCAGGATCCAATGCGGTCCCGGCGCTCGCCACGGCGTACGCCACCAGTCGTTTGTCGCCGGGCCGGTCCTCGCGGACGACGACCGCGGCATGCCCTACTGCCGGGTGGGCGGAGAGTACGGCTTCGATCTCGCCCAGCTCGATGCGGAACCCGCGGATCTTCACCTGGTCGTCGGCGCGGCCGACGAACTCCAGCACGCCGTGCTCGGACCACCGGGCGACATCACCGGTGCGGTACATCCGCCCGCCCGCCGGACCGAACGGGTCCGCGACGAAACGCTCCGCCGTCAGCCCCGCACGCCCCAGATACCCACGAGCCAGCTGGATGCCCGCGACATAGAGCTCCCCTGTCACTCCCGCGGGCACCGGCCGCAGCGCCGCATCGAGCACATACGCCCGGGTGTTCCACACGGGGCGGCCGATCGGGACGGGTTCGGATCCGGCGTCCGGCCGGCAGGCCCAGTAGGTCACATCGACGGAGGCCTCGGTCGGACCGTAGAGGTTGTGCAGTTCCGCGTCGAGGACCTGGAAGAACCGTTCCCGCAGGTCGCCCGGCAGCGCTTCCCCGCTGCAGATCACCCGGCTCAGCCGCGTGCACCGCGCCGCGGTCGGCTCCTGCAGGAACACCTGCAGCATGGACGGTACGAAGTGCGCGGTGGTGATCTCCTCGGCGCGGATCAGCTCGGCCAGATAGGCCGGATCCCGGTGGCCTTCGGGCCGTGCGACCACGAGGGTGGCGCCCTCGGTGAGCGTCCAGAAGAACTCCCAGACCGAGACGTCGAATCCCGACGGAGTCTTCTGCAACACCCGGTCCCGAGGCGTCAGTCCGTATTCCGCCTGCATCCACGCCAGCCGGTTGACGATGCCCTCGTGCGGGACGACCACGCCCTTCGGCCGCCCGGTCGAACCGGAGGTGTAGATGACGTACGCCGCGTCGGCGGCGGACAGCGGTGCCCGGCGTTCGGCATCGGTGACGTCCTCGGCGGCGTACCCGGACTGCTCATCGATGCTGTCCGGCGCGTCCAGGACCAGGATCGCGGTTTCCTGCGCGGTCAGGCCGGCCGCGGTGGCCGCGGTCGTCAGCACCAGCAGCGGCCGGGACTCCTGGAGCAGGTACGCGATCCGGTCGGCAGGATAATCGGGATCCACCGGTACGTAGGCCGCCCCGGTCTTGACCACCGCGAGCAGGGCGACGATGAGTTCCAGCGAGCGCGGTACGGCGAGTGCCACGAACTGCCCGGGTCCCGCACCCCGGTCGATCAGCAGCCTGGCCAGGCGGTTCGCCCGGGCGTTGAGCCCGGCGTACGAGAGCTGCTCGCCCTCGAACACCACAGCGGTGTGCTCCGGGGATCCGGCTGCCCGCGCTTCGAACAGCTCCGGCAGCGTCGCCGACGGCACCGGGTGCGCGGTGTCGTTCCACTCCACCAGCACGCGGTCGCGTTCCGCCGGTGACAGGACGTCGACCTGGCTGATCAGCTGCTCCGGATCGGCGGCCACCGCCTCGAAGATCCGGGTCAGCCGGGCAATCAGCGTCTCCACGGCCTTCCCGTCCAGGAGGTCGGGGCGGTAGCCGAACCGCAGGTGCATCCGCTCGCCCGGGTAGGCGATCAGGCTGAGCGGGTAGTGGGTGGCGTCATGGCCGGAGAAGCCCGAGACCCGGACACCGCCGACGGTCTTCTCCAACTCGCCCGACTCGAAGGGGTAGTTCTCGTAGACGGCCAGGGTGTCGAAGAGGGTGCCGATTCCCGCGATCCGTTGGATGTCGGTCAGTCCGAGGTACTGGTGTTCCATGAGTTCGGTCTGCTGGTTCTGCAGCCGGGTGAACAGTTCCGTGAGGGAGTCGGCGGGATCCAGCCGTACCCGGACCGGCAGGGTGTTGATGAACAGTCCGACCATCGTTTCCACGCCCGGCAGTTCCGGCGGGCGGCCGGAGACCGTCGCGCCGAACAGCACGTCGTCGCGACCGGTCAGCGACGCCAGCAGCAACCCCCAGACACCCTGCACCAGGGTGTTCATCGTCCAGCCACGACCCCGCGCCACCGCCGACAGCTCCGCCGTCAACTCCTCCGACAGCTTCGCCGTGAGCTCCTGCGGCGCCACCCGCACCCGGCTCATGGCGTCCGAGGTCAGCAGGGTGGGTTCGGTGACCCCGGCCAGCGCCGCTCGCCAGACCTGCCCGGCGGCGTCCCGGTTCTGCGCGGCGAGCCAGGCCAGATAGTCCCGGTACGGAGTGACCTTCGGCAGCCCGGCGGCGTCGCCGGTGCTCCCGTAGAGCGCGAAGAGGTCGTTCACCAGCAACGGGAAGGACCAGCCGTCCAGCAGGATGTGGTGCATCGAGAGCACCAGGCGGTGCCGGTCGCCGCCCAGCCGGACCAGGGTGAAGCGCACCAACGGCGGCCGGGTGAGGTCGAAACGCCGGGCGCGGTCCTCGTCCAGCAGCCGCGTGAGCGCCGCATCCCGCTCCCCGGCGGGACGGTCGCTGAGATCGATCTCCCGCCAGGGCAGCTCCACCTGGTGCGGAATCACCTGGACCGGCCTGGTGAGCTTCTCGTGGCGGAACCCGGCACGCAGGTTGGGGTAGCGGACCAGCAGGGATCGTCCGGCCTCGCGCAGGCGCGCCGCGTCGAGTGGACCGTCGAGGTCGAAGCCGAGCTGCACCGTGTAGGCGTCGACCGCCTGCTCGTCGTAGAGGGCAAGGAAGAGGATGCCCTCCTGCAGGGGGGACAGGGGCAGAACGTCGGCGAGTCCCGGCGTGCTCATGAGGAGTTCCTCCACTCGGATTCCAACAGGTCGATTTCGGCCTGCGACAGCGACACCAACGGGAGATCCGAGGGAGTCCAGCCAGTCGCGCCGGCCTGGCCCGTGTGGGCCGAAAGTGCGTTGAGCGCGTCGAACCAGGTTTCGGCGAGCGCCCGGACATCGGGCTCGGCGAGCACCCCGTCCGGCCATGACCAGGTGGCCACCAGCCGCGGTCCGTCCGCTGTACTCCGGGTGAGCACGTTGACTTCGAGGCAGTGCGCGAGTGGCATGGCGGCGTCGGCTCCGGCGCTCAGCACCTCGGCCAGGGGGTCCGCAGTCCAGTACGCGGGCTCCGTGTCCGCAGAGGCGTCGAAGCGGCCCAAGTAGTTGAACGAGATCTGCGGACCCGGGCGGTTTCCGAGGGCCGCCGCGGTCCCGGGGTGGAGGTAGCGCAGCATCCCGTAGCCCAGACCGTTGTCCGGCAGCGCCCGCAGCTGCTCCTTGACGCGCTTGAGCGCGTCCGCGGCGGCGGTCCCTCCGGCCCATACGTCCGCCCGGTCCAGCCGACCCGGATCCAGCCGGACCGGGAAGAGGCTGGTGAACCAGCCGACCGTACGGGAGAGGTCGATGCCCGCCAGGAACTCCTCGCGGCCGTGCCCCTCCAGATCCACCAGTACGGAGGTGTCGTCACCGGCCCCTTGGCGCCGCCTCCAGTCGCCGACGGCCAGGGCGAGGGCGGTGAGCAGCACGTCGTTGACACCGGCGTTGAAGGCGCTGGGCACCGTGGTCAGCACGGGCTCCGCCTGCTCCGGCTCCAGGATCAGGGTGAGTGACCTCGCGGTGCCGGCGGTGTCCCGCGCCGGGTCCAGTCGGCGGCTGCCGAGCAGTCGTTCCGGGCGGCCGGATATGCCGTCCCACACAGGGAGTTCAGCCATGCGAGCGGGTTCCGCGGCCGAGCCGGCGAGGTGCTCGGCCCAGCGGCGGAACGACGTCCCGACCGGCTGCAGCCGCGCGTCGTGCCCGGCTCCCGCCGCCTCCCACGCCTCGGCGAGGTCCGGCAGCAGGATCCGCCAGGAGACGCCGTCGACGACGAGGTGGTGCAGGGCGAGGAGCAGCCGGCCCGCCCGGCCCGGTCCCGCGTCGAACCAGACCGCCTGGACCATGCCTCCGGCTTCGGGCGCGAGCCGGTCCAGCGCCCGGTCCGTTTCCTGCCTGATGAGGGTCGGCAGCCCGTTCTCGTCGGTCCGCGACAC
>NZ_JAPVLU010000032.1:24753-117087 GCF_027158205.1 Streptomyces sp. H39-S7
GGCCCGCACCCCGCTGGCCGGGGCGCGGCCGCCTCCCCGCGGGCGCCCCACCGGGCCCCCCGGGGAGCCGTCCGCGGGACGGGCCAGGCGCATGCGCAGGGCGTCATGGTGATCCAGCAGCGTCTGGAGGGCCGTGGTGATCCTCCGCAGACCCAGGCCGGCGGGGACGCGCAGCAGCGTCGTCTGGCTGAAGCGGCCGATCGGGCCGCCGCGCTCCTGCTGCCACGCGATGATCGGGGTGACCGGGACCGGCCCGATCCCGGCATCCGGTGCGTCACCCCCGGCAACCGCCAGGGGGACCGGCGTGGAGGACGCGGCGAGGGCCTCGACGGTGCGGTGCCGGAAGACGTCCCGCGGCGTGATGACCAGCCCCGCCCTGCGGGCGCTGCTGACCAGTTGGATGGAGACGATGCTGTCGCCGCCCAGGTCGAAGAAGTTGTCGTCGATGCTGACCTCGGGCAGGCCGAGTACCTGGGCGAAGAGCCCGCACAGGATCTCCTCCTGCGGGGTGACCGGCCCGCGGCCCGAACCGGTGCCGTGCCACTCAGGAGCGGGCAGGGCCTTCTGGTCGAGCTTGCCGTTCGGCGTCAGCGGCAGCGCGTCCAGCGGGACGAGGGCGGCCGGCACCATGTAGTCCGGCAGCGCCTCCGCCGCGTACTTGCGCAGCACGTCCAGGCCGGGCAGGGCCGAGCCCGGCGCGGGCACCACATAGCCGACGAGCTGCCGGTGCCCCGGCCGGGCCTCGCGGACGACGACCACGCTCTGGCCGACCTCCGGGTGCCGGGCCAGTACGGCTTCCACCTCGGCCAGTTCGATCCGGAAGCCGCGGATCTTCACCTGGTCGTCGGCTCGTCCGGTGTACTCGAGTTCTCCGGTGGCCGTCCACCTGACCACGTCGCCGGTGCGGTACATCCGGGATCCCGGCGGGCCGTACGGGTTGGCCACGAAGCGCTCGGCGGTCAGCGACGGACGGTTCAGATAGCCGCGCGCCAGCCCGGCTCCGGCGATGTACAACTCGCCCGTCACCCCATCGGGCACCGGACGCAGTCCCGCGTCGAGTACGTAGACCTGGGTGTTCCATACGGGGCGCCCGATGGGTGGGGCGGTTGTCGAGGGCGACAAGGGGGCGCTCATGGTTGCTGCGACGGTGGATTCCGTCGGGCCGTACGCGTTGATCATTCGGCGGCCGGAGGACCAGCGCGCGACCAGCTCCGCGGAACACGCCTCACCACCCACCACCAGGGTCCGGAACGCGGGCAGGCCCGTGGCCGGGACCCCGGCCAGGGCGGCTGGCGGGATCAGGGCATGCGTGACCGCGAACTCCGCCAGTACTTCCGCGAGTTGCTCTCCCACCAGCGGCCCCGGCGGCGGTACCACCAGGGCGGCCCCGATCGGCAGGGCCATGCACACTTCGAGGACCGCGGCGTCGAAGCTCGGGGACGAGAACTGCAGGATCCGGCTGTCCGGGGTGACGAAGAACCGGGAGGCCTCGGTGGCGGAGAAACTCGCGATGCCCCGGTGGGTGACGACGACGCCCTTGGGCGTGCCGGTGGAGCCGGAGGTGTAGATGACGTAGGCCGGGTTGTCCACGGTCAGCGGAGCGGTCCGCTCCTCGTCCAGGACGTTCTGCTCCAGGGGATCCTGCCCTGCCAGACCCCGGCCCGCGAGGCCTTCGCCGGAGAAGCCCTGGTGAAGCTCGGAGGGCACCGTGTCATCCAGCACCAGCCGGTCGACGCCCGGGCCGGTCGGCAGCTGCGGCAGGACGTCAGCCGTCGTGATCAGCAGGGCCGGCGCGGCATCCCGGATCATGAAGGAGACGCGCTCCGCCGGATAGTCCGGAGCGACCGGCAGGTACGCGGCCCCGGTCTTCAGCACCGCCAGCAGCCCGACGATCATCTCCACCGAACGCGGCAGGGCGAGCGCCACCAGCCGCTCGGGCCCGATGCCCCGGTCGATGAGCAGCCGGGCCAGCCGGTTGGCCCGTGCGTTGAGCTCCGCATACGAGAGCGAGTCGCTGCCGAAGACCACCGCGGTGTTCTCCGGGGTACGGGCCACCTGCGCTTCGATGAGTGCCGGCAGCGTGGCGGGGAGTACGTGGTGCTCCGTGCCATTGCGCTCCACCAGCACGCGACGGCGCTCCACGGGGGACAACAGCTCGATCTCGCCGACCCGAACCCCGGGGTCCGCGACCACGGCCGTCAGGATCCGGACCAGCCGGAGCGCCATGTTCTCGACCGTCTCCCGGTCGAAGAGGTCGGAGCTGTACTCGACGACGCCTTCGACACCGCCCGCGGCGCCATCGGCGGCGAAACGCTCGACCATGTCGAAGGTCAGGTCGAACTTGGCCGTGGCGGTCCGCCGCTGCTCCAACCGGCCCTCGAGACCCGGCAGGTTGAGGGTTGCTGGGGGGTTGTTCTGGAGGGCGAGCATGGTTTGGAAGAGGGGGTGTCGGGTGGTGGTGCGTTCGGGGTTGAGGATTTCGACGAGGCGTTCGAAGGGGAGGTCTTGGTGGGTGTAGGCGGTGAGGTTGGTGGTGCGGGTGCGGTGGAGGAGTTCGTGGAAGGTGGGGTTGCCGGTGAGGTCGGTTCGCAGGACGAGGGTGTTGATGAAGAAGCCGATGAGGGGGTCGAGGGCTTCGTCGGTGCGTCCTGCGATGGGGGTGCCGAGGGGGATGTCGGTGCCGGCGCCGAGTCGGTTGAGGAGGGTGGTGAGGGCGGCTTGGATGACCATGAAGAGGCTGGTGTGGGTGGTGCGGGCGAGGGTGGTGAGTTGGGTCTGTAGTGCGGCGTCGAGGTGGAATACGACGCTGGCGCCGTGGCCGGTGGGGTTGGCGGGGCGCGGCCGGTCGGTCGGGAGGGTGAGCTCTTCGGGGAGTCCGGCCAGGGTGGTGGTCCAGTGGGCGAGTTGCTGGGCGATGGGGGAGGCGGGGTCGGTTTCGTTGCCGAGGGTGTCGTGCTGCCAGAGGGCGTAGTCCGCGTACTGCACGGGTAGCGGCGTCCAGGCGGGTGCGGTGCCTGAGCGGCGGGCGGTGTAGGCGGTGGAGAGGTCGCGGGCCAGGGGTGCCAGAGAGGCGCCGTCAGCGGCGATGTGGTGGACGGTCAAAAGGAGGACGTGTTCGGCGGGCGCGACTCGGAACAGGTGGGCGCGTAGCGGCACGTCCACGGTGAGGTCGAAGGGGTGTTCCGCTGCGGCGGTCAGGACCGTCGCCAGGTCTGCTTCGGCGACGTCGGTTGCCGTCAGTGTCAGGTGCGGTGAGGCGAGTGCGACCTGGCGGGCGACGCCGTCGACCTCGGGGAACACCGTCCGCAGGCTCTCATGCCGACCCACCACATCCGCCAGCGCCGACCCCAGCGCCACCGGGTCCACGTCACCCGAGAGCCGGAGTTCAAAGGCGAGGTTGTAGGAGGCGCTGCTTTCCTCGAATCGGTTGAGGAACCACTGCCCGCGCTGCGCGAACGACAGCGGGACGGCCTCCGGCCGTACAGACGGCCGCACGGCGGCCCGGGCATCGTCCGCGTTCGCCAGTTCCGCTGCCAGTCGGGCTACCGTCGGGGCCTCGAAGAGGGTGCTGATGGCGAGTTCCACGCCCAGGGTGGATCGGATCCGCGACACCAGTCGGGTGGCGAGCAGGGAGTGGCCGCCCAGGTCGAAGAAGCTGTCGTCGATGCCGACGCGAGGAGTGCCGAGGATCTCGGCAAAGAGTCCGCAGAGGATCTCCTCCTGCGGAGTCCTGGCGGCCCGCGCTCCCTGACTGGCGGAGACCTCGGGTGCGGGAAGGGCCTTACGGTCCAGCTTGCCGTTGACGGTCAGGGGCAGTGCATCCAGGGCCACGAAGGCAGAGGGCACCATGTACTCGGGCAGCGCCTCGGCCAACTGCGTGCGCAACTGCGCAGGATCCAACGTGGCACCGCTGCCCGCCACGACATAGGCGACCAGTCGTTTGTCGCCCGGCTGGTCCTCACGGACCACGACCGCGGCATGCCCTACTGCCGAGAGGGCGGAGAGTACGGCTTCGATCTCGCCCAGTTCGATGCGGAAGCCGCGGATCTTGACCTGGTCGTCGGCGCGGCCGACGAATTCCAGGACGCCGTCGGCGGTCCATTGGGCGACGTCGCCGGTGCGGTACATGCGGGTGCCGGCAGGTCCGTAGGGGTCCGCGACGAACCGCTCGGCCGTCAGCCCAGCACGCCCCAGATACCCGCGGGCCAGGCCGGCGCCGGTGACGTAGAGCTCGCCGGCGGTGCCGGGGGGTGTCAGGCGCAGGGCGCCGTCCAGGACGTAGGCGCCCAGGTCCCGCAGGGGCTGTCCGATGACGCTCGCCGTACTGCCACCGTTCCCACCGTCGCTCCCGGTCCGTGTCAGGTCGGGGTGCAGTGGCATGTAGCTGACGTGGACGGTGGTTTCGGTGATGCCGTACATGTTGATCAGCGTTGGGGCGTTGTGGGGGTGGCGGTCGTACCAGTCGGTGAGGCGCCGAAGGTCGAGTGCTTCGCCGCCGAAGACGACGTACCGCAACGCGAGATCACGGCCAATCTCGGGCGCTTCGCGGTCGGCCTGCATGAGTTGGTAGAACGCGGACGGCGTCTGGTTGAGGACGGTGACGCGTTCGGTGACGAGCAGGCGCAGGAATTCCTCCGGCGAGCGGCTGACGGCGAACGGCACCACGACCAGGCGCCCGCCGTGCAGCAGCGCTCCCCACAGTTCCCACACGGAGAAGTCGAACGCGAAGGAATGGAACAGCGTCCACACATCATCCGGGCCGAAACCGAACCACCCATCCGTGGAGGAGAACAGGCGCACCACATTGTGGTGCGGGACCACCACACCCTTCGGGCGCCCGGTCGACCCCGACGTGTAGATGACATACGCGGCCGATCCGCCGCGCAGAGGTCCCGTGCGTTCATCGCCGTGAATGTCGGCGGTGGAATACGCGGAGAGATCCGCCGCAAAAGTCGTGGTGTCCAGGACCAGGGCCGGTGCGGCGTCGCCCAGGATGACCTTGATGCGGTCCGCGGGGTAATCGGGGTCGACCGGAACATACGCGGCGCCGGCTTTGAGGACCGCGAGGACCGCGACCACCAGATCCACCGACCGCGGCAGGACCAGGCCCACCAACCGCTCCGGGCCCACGCCCTGCCCGATCAGCCAGCGTGCCAGCCGATTCGCCCGCCCGTTCAACTCCCCGTACGACACCGCCTCCGCACCGAACGCCACCGCGACACTCTCCGGCGACCGCCCCACCTGCGCCTCGAACAACTCCACAATGGTGACGGGTGACAGCATGGATTCCTGCACATCGGACATAGCTGTACACCTCGCAATGGAATGGCTGGCGGAATCCGGTGGCGAACGCACACCGGACGGGTCATTCAGAAGGCGGGCAGGCCGTGTTGTTCTCGCTCAGCCGCAGCCGCCGGCGTGCCCAGTGTCGCCTCCGGCAGCGGAGAACTGGGGAAGCTCGGCATAGTCCTGCCAAGATTTCTCCACCTCCTCGATGTCCTGGCCCCGGAATGCGGCGACGTAAGGCCGCAACCGGTCGGCACCCCAGAACTTCTCTCGCCCGTGGACGAAGAACGGCACCCCGAACAGGCCGTCGTGATAGGAGGAGGTGAGGCACTCCACGCCCTGGGCGCGCACCGCGGGGTCATCAAGGGCATCGGCCAGCAGTGCCGCGTCCAGGCCGAGTTCGACGGCGATCTCCGCCATGGTCTCCCGCTTGGTGATGTCCCGGCTCTCCTCCCAGCGGGCCCGGTAGGCGAGGTCGATGAACTCTCTGCCGAGCCCCTCCCGGGCTGCCACCAGGTAGGCCAGGTGGGACACCTCCCAGTTCGGGTCCTTGTCGATCGGCCACGTCATCTTCAGGCCACGGGCCTTGGAGAGCCGGGCGGTGTCCTGAAGGATGTAGAAGTTCTTCGCGCGGGACATCGCCACGATGGGCAGTTCCACGTCGGCTTCGTCCAGCAGTTGCTGCGTGACTGCGTCCGGCTCCCAGAACGGGATCCATTCAATGGCGTCCGCGACATCCGGGTAGCGTTCGGTGAGCTCGCGGTAGGCGAACCAGGAATACGGGCTGCGCAGCGAAAAGTACCAGCGCGGCTGCTTCTTCTTCCGTGCCATGGAGACTCCTATATGGGTCTGGTATTAGAGGGTGATTCCGCCGTCGATCTGGAAGACCGCACCGGTGATGTAGGAGCCGCGGTCCGAGGCGAGGAAGGACACGAGGTCGGCCACCTCTTCCGCGCGACCGAGGCGTCGGAGCGGGATCGACTGCAGGGCCTGCTTCTTGAGCTTGTCGCTGAGCCCGGCCGTCATGTCGGTCTCGATGAATCCTGGGGCCACGACGTTCGCCCGGATTCCGTACCGGCCCACTTCCTTGGCCAGTGAGCGCGAAAAGCCGATGATGCCGGCCTTGGAGGCCGCGTAATTGGTCTGGGTGGCGTTTCCGTACACCCCGGCGACCGAGGAGATATTGATGATGGAGCCGGATTTACGCTTCATCATTTCGAAGATGACTGAACGGCAGACGTTGTAGACGCCGTCCAGGTTGACATCGATGACCTGGTGCCAGTCCTCGTCGGGCATCATCAGCAGGGGATTGTCCCTGGTGATTCCGGCCGACGTCACGGCGACATCGATGGAGCCGAGCGCCTGTTCGGTCTCCGCGATGAACGCACGGACCGAATCGCCATCGGCCACGTCGGCCTTGACCGCGAGTGTCCGGACACCCAGGTCCGCGACCTCGTTCTCCAGTTCCTTCGCCGCCAGCTCATTGGACTGGTAGCAGAAGCTGACGTCGTATCCGTCCTGGGCGAGGCGCAGCACGGCGGCCCGCCCGATTCCCCTGGAGCCGCCGCTGACCAGTGCGACCCTGGATTCGCTGATATCGGTATCGGTATCGGTCATGTTCTTGCCTTCCTGCTTCACTCAGAGGGCGGACGCAGTTGGTCGCCGGGGCGGAACGCCATCACCATGCGGGAGAAACGCAGCACGACGTCTCCGCCGACCAGGCTTTCGCCCTCGAAGATGACGGTGTCGGAGAGCGCCCGAACGACACGCACCCGGTGCTTCAGTACATCTCCGGGGTATACGGGACGGAGGAATTCGACACCGGACATCGCGCCGGCCAGCATGACCTGACCGGACAGTTCGGCTGCCTCGGATCCCTCCTGAACGGCCAGGAGCCCCGCCGCCTGGCCCCAGGACTCGACCAGCAGTGTCTGCGGGTAGGCGAAGCGCTCCTCGGGCGCGTCGTCCGCCAGCCGCTGATACCACGGCTCGTTGCAGGTCACGGCCTTGAGAGCCACCAGGCTCTCGCCCGGCACCAGGTCGAGGACCCGGTCGACCAGCAGCATCGGATACCGGTGCGGCAGTGTCTGCCTGATCTGTGCGGCATTCATCCGGGCAGCGGTCGGTTCACGGGTGACGGTCACGTGGATGCTCCGGTTCTGTAGCGCAGACGGACATTGGCAGCCACGCCGCGACTGCCGGACGCCTGCGCCACGCACTTCCAACCGTCGTCCGTCGCCGTCCACTTGATGTCGACGGCGAGCACGTCCCCCGGGAAGACCGCTCCGACGAAGCGGGCGGAGTCCAGCACCGTGAGGCTCAGGTCGCTCTCGCCCTGGGGCGCGGTGGCCAGGGCGGCGCGGTGCACGCACTCGACGACACACACGCCGGGGAAGATGGGGAAGCCCGGATAGTGGCCCGCGAAGACGGGTTCCGACTCCTCGATGCGGACCTCGGCGCGGGAGCGCAGGGCCGGGCCATCGCCGCTCGGGCCGGCCGGGCGCAGCACGTGAACGGCGCCGGCCACCGGGCTGGTGGAGATGGCCGTCGTCACGACGCCGGGAGCTTCTGCACCAGCAGGTCGTGGGCCTGCTGGAGGGAGATGACGTGGCGCAGCTCCGCCTCGGCGAACTTGACCCCGTACTTCTTCTCCAGCACGACGACGACTTCGAGGGCCATCAGGGAGTCGACTTCCAGGTCCTCCATGAAGTGCGCGTCGTCCGCGACATCCGCGGATTCCACGTCGAGGATTCCAGCGACGGTCTCGCGCAGTTCTTCCTTGTCCAGCACCGCTGCGATACCGCTGTCGGGCAGTGAGATCGACATGGCAAATCCCTTCGTTCAGCGTTCTTCCGGCGTTTCTTCCGGCGTTCTTCGGGCTTGGCTCAGAGCAGGCGTAGGAGTGCGACGGCGAGGACGCCGTCGCGGTCGACGGTGGTGATGGCGGCGATGCGGCCTGGGGTGGTGGGGTCGTGTTGGGCGGTGGTGAGGGTGGTGATGAGTTGGAAGGTGGCGGTGGCGGCGGCGGTGTCGCCGATGGGGCCGGGTGCGGGGATGTGTCGGGTGGTGGGGGGGAAGGTGTGGGTGAGTGCTTGGTGTTCTTGGTCTCCGGCGATGCCTGGGGGTCGGGAGGGGGAGACGGCCCAGATGTCGTGGGGGTGGAGGTGGGCGCGTTGGAGGGCGCGGTTGATGCATTGGGTGAGGGAGGGGGTGATGCCGCCGGGGCCGACGATGGCGGTGGTGATGGAGATGATTTCGGCGAGGGGTTTGTCGTGGTGGGGGGTGTTGGGGGGTTGGAGTTGGAGGACGGCGCAGCCTTCGCCGAGGACGGTGGCGTTTTCGTCGGTGCCGCGGGTGTGCCATTCGAGCCAGGAGCGGGCGGAGGAGTATTCCTCGACGGCGCCGCACAGGACGGTTTGGGCGCGGCCTGAGGCGAGGAGTCGGCGGGCGTAGTTCAGGGCGAGGAGTCCTGAGGCGCGGCCGGCGGCGACGGTGGTGTTCGGGCCTTTCAGGCCGTACCAGATGGCACACTGCCCCGCCGCACAGTTCATGATCGCGTTGGGAATGTGGGAGGGGTCGATGTAGAACGGCTTCTCGTGGATCAGGGTGTCCCGGGTGATGTCCATCATGCTCTGGGCACTGCCCGTGGTGGTTCCGAGGACGAGAGCCACCTCCGCACCGTTCTCGGCGACGGCCGCGGCGCCGCCCTCCGCCTGCGCGATGAGTTCGCGGACGGTGGTGACGGCCAGGCCGGTGACCCGGTCCATGGACCGCGTGCCCTTCTTGCCCAGCACGTCCCTGATCACGAAGTCCGGTACGAGGCAGGCCTGTTCGTCCGGGCCCGTCCAGGTGTCGGAGTCCAGGACCGTGACCGTGGGCCGGCCCGACCGCACGCCCTCGATGAATGCCTCACGGCCGATCCCGAACGGCGACACCGCCGACCAGCCGGTGATCACCGGACCTCGCACCGCGGTGACCATCCCGCTCACTGGCCCGCTTCGTTGTTGAAGGCGGCCAGGACGCGGTCGTCGAAGGTGACCAGACGGCCGCTGTTCCCGTTCTCGACCACACCGTAGGCATGGGTGATGCTGCCGGTGGCGGTCCGCAGCAGACGGCCGTCGCGGACGACGTAGTAGTCCACCCGCGAGGTGTAGAGGAGGTTCTTGAAGACATCGTCGACGGTGTAGACGATGTAGAGGTCCTCCTCGAGCAGAGCCTCGTCGAGCAGGGTGATCCGGGAGCGCGTCACCGCCGGGATCCAGTTCTGCTCGGTCAGCAGCTTGCGGATCGAGATCCCCCGGGCGTCGACGAAGCGGTGCTTGGCCTCCTCCATCAGCCGCAGGTAGCCCGACATCTGCAGACGGTCGAAGAAGTGCACGTACGGGTAGGGGATGCGGAACTTCCACCCGTAGGCGTTCTCGCCGGCCAGCAGTTGCTCCAGCACCGGGTCGGTGTCGGTGGAGCCGCCGGAGACGAGCTCGCCGCCCGTCCGGGGGACCGCGTCGCCGGACGCCGCCTCTCCGGCTCCACCGATCTTCGGCGTGACGAACCGCTCCAGCCCGTCGGCCACCGGCAGCCTGCGGAGCATGCGCACATCGTTCTCGTCGTACCGCAGCACCACCGTCACCTTGGAGCTGACGGCCTTCTTCGGAGCGCCGTCCCGCTCCACCGTGATGGTGACCTTGAACGACAGCTCGGAGGCCCCCTCCTTGGTGACGGGCACCACCTCCAGAGAGGCCTCGTCGTCCACCACCAGGGCGGTCTGCAGCCGGGAGTCGATGTCGGTGATGTCGAAGCCGAGCCCGTTCTCCTCGTACAGTCGGCCGACCGGCAGGCCGCTGCGCCGGAAGTGCTCGATGACCGCCTTCTCGACCAGGTAGTTGACGTGCTTGAAGCCGATGATGGTGCCGATGTTGGCACCCTCGTACCCGGGGCTGAGGACGACGGTCGTCGTCTCGTTCAGCAGGGTCTTCACTGCGGTTCCGGACATCACGCGCTCCTAGGGGTTGGCAGGAAAGTCGCAAAAAAGCGGTCGAGCTCCGCGGAGAACCGCTCCGCGTGCTCGGCCATCGGGTAGTGACCGCACTCCGGAATGACCCGCAGGGCGCCCTGCGGGAGATCGGCGGCCAGCGTTTCGCTCTCCCGGGCGGCGAAGTCCTGTTGCCCGGTGACGACCAGCACGGGCACCGGGATCAGGTCGGTGCGCAGCCAGGGGGTGCGCAGATAGACCTCGAAGAAGCGCATCCAGCCGTACGGGCCCGCCCGTTCGCACACCCGGCGGGCCATACGGCGCTGGATGTCCGGATCGATCGGCCGGCCGGGCCGCAGCCGGATGCCCTCTTCGGTGATCTTGAGGAAGTCCTGTTGCATGCCCGCGATGGCGTCCCAGGCGAAATCGTCGGCGTTGCGGCGGTAGAAGGGCGAGACCAGCACGATCCCCTTGATTCCGTACTCCGCGTACGGGTCCGCGCCGCGTGCCGCCTGCCTGCTGAGGAACTCCATCAGGAGGTTCGCGGAGAAGGAGTGCGCGATGACGACATCGACCCCGCCGGGGACGGCGTCCAGGCAGGACGCCATCCAGTCGGTCTCCTGGTACTGGCGGCCCCAGGCGGATACGTAGTCGCCGCGCCAGGGGAGGTCCGCGACCCAGGCCTCCACTCCGCCGGGGGCGTTCGGCCAGACGCTGTCCCACACCGAGCTGCCGCTGGCCAGCCCGTGCAACAGCAGTCCGCGCAGGTGGGGTTCACCCGTCGCCGGGCGCTGCCGGACCAGCAGGGGGTGCACCGTGTCGACCGGACCCGCGCGCAGCCCCGCCGTGAGGGCGGTCGCGCTCATCGTCCGGCGCCCGGCGCGAGGAGGACCAGCCCCGCGGTGGCGTCGTCACTGTCCCGGCCGGCCAGCGCGTACACCGGCCCGCTGCCTCCGGCGGCGAACCAGCCGACGGCTCCGGCGCACTGAAGTACCCCGAGTGCGGCCGAGGCCTCGCCCCAGACCCCGGAGAGGTCGTGCCGGGGGGTCCGCGGCAGGGGCCCGTCGGGCTCGTGCCGCGGCTCGTCCCCTGGGCTGAACCACAGGGCCGGCGGGTGCGGCGCGGTACCGTCCAGCAGGTCCAGGCACTCCCGGACACCGGCGGCGCGGATGACGGCGCCGATCTCGGCGCGGGGCCGCGCACCGCGCTCCCGGGCGTGGTCCGGATGTTCCAGGACGACCGCGGCGGCGCCGTCGATGACCCGGTCCGTGCCGACCAGTTTGCGGACCACCGCGTTGTCGGGCTCCACACCCAGCACCAGCGCGCGGTCGGCGCGGCCCGAGGCGATGAGCGCGTCCGCCCATCGGACCGCGTCGAGACCCGTGGTCGGCCCGTTGCAGAGCATCAGATTCGGGCCGCGCAGCCCGTACTTGATGGCCAGCGTGGACGCGACCACGTTGCTGGACGCGTTCGGCGTGTCCATCGGGCTGATGCCGCTCGCGGCGCCGTCCTCCGCGATGGTGTCCACGACACCGCACACCGTGTCCACGTTGCCGTAGTTGGAGGCGACCAGGACGGCGATGCTCTCGCCCGGCACGGTCAGGCCGTCCGGGCCGAGGAGGCCGGCGTCCCGCAGTGCCTCGTCCGCGCAGCACAGCGCCAGCTGCGTCGCGCGGTCCTTGTAGCGCAGGCCCTTCTTGCCCAGCCGTGCGGCCGGGTCGACGGCCGCGGCGCCTTCCGGCCTGGCTTCCAGCAGGTCGTGGGGTGCGCCGACACCGGGCATGGCCAGGCCCGCTCCGGTCACTACTGTGCTCACTGGGCCGCCTCCACTATCGCCACCGCGTTGATGCCGCCGAATCCGAAGGCGTCGACCTGCGCGAGGGTTGTCCGCACGTCGGTGTATTCGTTCCGGACCAGCCGGAATCCGTCCGCCTCCGCCGCGGGGTGGTCCAGGCCGGTGATGGGCGGGACGCGCCCTTCCCGCATGGCCCGCAGGGCCACCAGCACGCTCAGTACTCCCGAGGCGCCCGAGGTGTGCCCCGTCATCGATTTCACGCCGGTCATCAGCGGGTTCCCGATGTGGGGGCCGTACACCTCGGCCAGCGCGGTGCCCTCCGCGGCGTCGTTGAGCGGGGTCCCGGTGCCGTGCACCATCACCAGGTCGACGTCCTCGGCCTTGATCCCCGCCCTGCTGTGCGCGTCCCGGATCGCCGCGGCGATGCCCCGCGGGTCGGGTGCGGTGGCGTGGAAGGCGTCGCAGTTCACCCCGACACCGCGGACGTAGCCGTGGATCGAGGCGCGGTCCTGCGGCGGCTCACGGCGCAGCACCATCGCCGCCGCGCCTTCACCCATCACCGTGCCCTTGCGGTTCCGGTCGAACGGCCGGACCCGGTCCGGCGGATCGAGCTGGAGCCGGTCGGAGAGCCCGAACATGCTCTCGGTGATCACATCCACGCCGGCGACGATGACCGTTTCGGTCTCCTGGAACTCCAGCAGGTCGACGCCGAGCGCGAGGGCGTACAGCGACGCGGAGCACGCGTTGGAGATGGTGTGGGTGTCCTGCGCTCCGAAGCGCTCGCGCAGCGCCGTCCCGAAGTGCATCTGCGACGGGGTGAACTCCTGCCCGTCGCGCCACCACAGCTCCAGGGAGCGCAGCTCCCGCAGCCCCGTGCCGACGAACACCGGGATCCCGCTGAGGTCCTCGCCCAGCCCCGCGTCCAGCGCGGCCTGCCGCACGGCTTCGAGCAGCAGGGCGGTGGCGCGGCCGGTGGTGTCCGCCTGCGGCGCGGTGCGGTTGTCCACCTCGTAGAGGTGATCCGCGTTGTACCAGTCGCGGTTGAAGCCGCGCAGCTCATGGAGGCCGCTGCGGCCGGCGCACAGGGCGGCGAAGATCTCGTCGGTGTCGCGGCCGATGCTCGTGACGGCGCCCACGCCGGTGACCGGCAGCCGGCTCATCGTGCCCCCTCGTACCGGCCGAGGATGGTGACCGCGTTGTTGCCGCCGAAGGCCAGTCCGTTGTTCTGGACGATCCGCAGATCGGCCTCGACGGCCTGGTTCGGTACGCAGTCGACCTCGCACTCCGGGTCGGTGGTCACATGGTTGATGGTGGGCGGGATGAACCGGTGCACGATCGCCAGCGAGCACGCGATGGCCGCCAGCGCGCTCGCGGCACCCATGGTGTGACCGAGCATGGACTTGATGGAGATGGTGCGGGGCGGACCATCGCCGTAGACCTCACGGATCGCACGGGCCTCGGTGATGTCGTTGGCCTTGGTGCCGGTGCCGTGCGCCGAGATCAGGTCGACCTCCGACGGCTTGATGCCCGCGTTCGCCAGGGCGAGCTCCATGCAGCGCGCGACACTGGCCTGGTTGGGCGCCACCTGGTGGTAGGCATCGCAGTTGAGCCCGTAGCCGAGCACCTCGGCGTAGATCCTGGCCCCCCGGGCCAGTGCCGAGTCCAGGCTCTCCAGGACCAGGACACCGGCGCCCTCACCGGTGAGGATGCCCTTGCGGTCGACGTCGAAGGGCTGGCAGAGCTCCGGCGCGATGGTGCCGAGCCGGTAGAACCCGGCGAAGGTCTTGCGGCACATGGCGTCGGCGCCACCGCACAGGGCGAAGTCCACCTCGCCGGTGCGGACCGCGTCGAAGCCGTAGCCGATGGCGTAGTTCCCGGCGGCACACGCGGTCGGGATCGTCACCGCCTCGACGTCCGTCAGCCCGAGTTCATGGGCCACCGCCGCCGACAGCCGGCCGGCCCTGACCCGACGGGCGATCCTGGAGTCCATCTGTTCCGGCCCGAACCTGATCTGGCTCTCCACCAGTTGGTCCAGGTCGAAGGACTCCCCGTCGGTGGTGCCGATGGAGATCAGGCCGCGCTGCTCGCGCAGTGTCTCCACGTCGAGGTTCGCGTCCTCGATCGCCATCCGGGCTGCCGCGACCGAGAACTGGCTGGCCCGGCCGAGTTCGTCCACATCGAGCGTGCGGATCCACCGCTCCGGCTGGAAGTCCACGATCTCGCACCCGTTGGCGTGCGCGAACCCCTTGGTGTCGAAGGCCGTGATCGGCTTCGCACCGCTCCGCCCGGAGCGCAGCCCCTCGGCGAATTCGGCGGCGCCCACTCCGATGCTGGAGAAGACCCCGAACCCGGTCAGAACCACCCTGTGAGCTGTTGTACTCGAACCATTACCTGCGAGAGTCGTCATCGAATCCCCAACCAGTCTCGGCCTGGACAGCGAACGGGAACTACCGGGCAGCGGACTCGCCGACGACCTCGTAGACGCCCTGGAGGTTCACCATGCGGGCGAGCTCGGACTGGTCGATGACCAACTTGAACTCCTTCTCCAGCGAGGCCAGGATCTCGATCGCGCGCAGCGAGTCGGCGTCGTGGTCCTCGCGGAAGAGGCTGGTCTCGGTTACCTCGTCCTCCTCGAGCTCCAGGATTTCGCAGACGATTTCCTTGATCGTCGCAGCGCGTTCTTCGGTGACAGCAGTCATGGTGATGAAACCCTTCACGAATGTGGTTATCCGCATGCTCCGCCCACGAGGCGGAAAGCGGGATGTGGGTAATTGGCGGATCGCTATTCATCCGGCGAGCCGCACCCGGTAAGCAGTAAAACATCTGAGGGAGACCGGAATTATCCTGCCGTCAGGAAGATGCCAACCCCGGACGGAGCGGAACCGGCCGGATCAGCCGAGTCGGCCGGCGAGGTCCTCGATCAGCGCTGCCTGTTCGGGGACGAGATAGAAATGTCCCCCGGGAATCACCCGCAGCGCGAAACCGCCGGTGGCGACCTCCGACCAGAGGGCCATGTCGGACACCGTCACATTGGGGTCGTCGTCGCCCAGGTAACCCACGACCGGACACCCGACGGGTGTGGCGGACGACGCGCGGTAGGTCCCGGCCACCCGGAAGTCCGACCTGATCGCGGGCAGTACCAGCTCCCGCAGATCGGGGTCGTCCAGGAGCGCCGCGTCCGCGCCCCCCAGCCGGCGGACCTCGGCGACCAGCGCCGCGTCGTCCCGCAGATGGACGTCCTTGGGCGTGACCCGGTGCGGTGCCTCGCGGCCCGAGACGTAGAGGCCGGCGAGCCGGACGCCGTGCCGGCTCTCCAACCGCAGCGCCACCTCGTACGCCAGCGAGGCGCCCATGCTGTGGCCGAACAGGGCCAGGGGCGTATCGAGCAGGGGCAACAGGGCCTCGCTGACCGCGTCCGCGAGCTCTTCCATGGTGTCCACGCACGGTTCGGCGATGCGGTCCTGGCGCCCCGGGTAGCGGGTGGCCACCACCTCGACGTCATCGCCGAAGGCACCGCCCCAGGTGTGGAAGAACGTCGCGGCCCCACCCGCGTGCGGCAGGCAGACCAGCCGCAGCCGCGGTTCCACCGCGGTCGCGTGCCGTCGGAACCAGCGGGCGGCGGTGCTGCCGGCGACCGTCACCGTGCGGCCCCCGCACGGTCCGGAGGCCCGGTCACGACGTCGGGGACGATCCGCCGGATCATGCCGGACAGCGTGCGGCCGGCGCCCAGTTCCACGAGGCGGCGGCAGCCGAGCGGGCCGGTGAGGGTCCGTACGCTCTCCTCCCACAGCACCGGTTGCGTCAGCTGGCGGGTGGACAGTTCGGCCCAGTCGTCCTCGCCGGAGTGCGGCGCGGCGTCCACATTGGCCACGACCGGCAGATGCCGGGGTGCGAACGACACCGTCTTGAGCACCTCGCGGAGCCGGTCCGCCGCGGTGGCCATGAAAGGGCTGTGGAAGGCGCCGCCCACCGCGACGCGGATCAGCTTGGCGCCGATGCGCGGGCTCTCCGCCGCGGCCCGCTCGACTCCCTCCTCCGAACCGGAGACCACGACCTGACCGGGTGCGTTGAGATTGGCCACCCACAGCGGGAATCCCGCCTCGCGCACCTCGCGGACGAGGTCCTCCACTTCCGTGCGGGCCGCACCGACGAGCACCCCCATGGTGCCGCTCCTGAGCTCCGCCGCTTCGCGCATGGCCTGCCCCCGCGCGGCGACCAGCACGGCCGCGTCGCGCAGCGTCAGCGCCCCGGCGGCCACCAGCGCGGTGTACTCGCCCAGGCTGTGGCCCGCGCAGGCGACGACCTCGTCGGTCCAGCCGAGCCGGACGGCCTCGCGGTGCGCCATGACCGCCACGGTGAAGACCGCCAGCTGAGCCAGGTCGGTACGGCGCAGCCGCTCGGCGGGGGCGCTCAGGATCAGCTCCTCGATGTCCTGGCCCGTACAGTCCGAGACCTCCCGGACGACCGGCCAGGCCGCGGTGTCCCGCCAGTACTCGCCCATTCCCTGGTGCTGTGTCCCCTGCCCGGGGAACACCAGGCCGATCGGTCCCGATCCCAAGAATCTGCCTCTCCTGAAATGTTCTGCCCCCCATGTCCGGCTGTTGTGCTCCGGCGGCACGCTCGGGGGAACGCGGCCGCCGGAGAGAGAATTCATCCGGACGTTCACACGGAAGAATTCCCGACACTTATTACGGAGCCGGCTCGATCGGCGGGCAATACCCGTTACAGGAAGATGCCAACCCGGCCGGCAGAAATGCCGGAGCCTGCGACCGGCCCAATGGCAGGAGAGTGACACGCCGCCCGGCCTCGCGCCCCGGGAACGCGCTCGCGCGGTTCGTGATGTCACCTTGGTGACATTTCCGGGAAGGGGCGCGGTCCTGCCCGTACGTTTCTCCGCCGTGAGCCACCCACCAGTCGCAGTCCGCCGAGAACCGCCCGTTTCCGACCGACTGCCGTCCGGAGCGACGGTCACCGGGACGTCCGGCGCGACGGCCGTGTGGTGGTGGCCGATCGGCGGCGCCGCCGGTCCTGCCGATCTCGCACTGCTCCGACCGTCCGATCACGAACGGCTCGCGCGCATCAGGACCCCGGCCCGCGCCGCGGAGTTCATCATCTCGCGGGCGCGCATCCGTACGATCCTGTCCGAGGTGCTGGACGTCCCTCCGGACGTCATCGAACTGGGGCGGCGGCGCTGCCCGTGCTGTGCCGATCCGGACCACGGGCCGCCGACGGTGCTCCAGCCGCCCACATCCCGGTGGATCGGCATCTCGCACACCGAGGGGTGCGGCCTGCTCGCGGTCTCCGACGCCCCGGTCGGCGTCGACGTCGAGCGCGTCCGCGCCGTGCGCACCGACGTTCTGGCATCCGTGGTCCTCACCCGGTCCGAGGACGGCTATCTGCGCACCGTCCCGGAAGGCATCGCCAGGGAGCGGGCGTTCCTGCGGGTGTGGACGCGCAAGGAAGCGGTGCTCAAGGCGGTGGGTATCGGCATCAGCACCGATCTCACGGTGATCGAGACGCATCCGCGCTCCGCCGGGACGGCCCGGGTCGTGGCGGGCCTGCCCGGTGCCCCGCACACGTGGTCGGTCTCGGACCTGTCGCTCCCCGGGCCCTGGGTGGCCTCCGTCGCCCGACACGACGGGCGGCCGGGCCCGGTGGAGCTGCGGCGGGCCTGATTCAGCGGGACAACGGCGTCCCGGCGTCCGGGATGGCGGCACCCGTTCCGCTGACGCGGATGCGGGAGTCGTCCTCGCGCAGTTCGACGGTGAGGACGCCGGGGCGGCCGAGGTCGTCGCCCTGGTGGAGGGTGAGGGTGGCGGGAGCGGTGACCAGGTGCTGGTCGCGGAGGTACGCGCCCAGGGCCAGGGCGGCCGCGCCGGTGGCCGGGTCCTCGACGACTCCGCCGACCGGGAACGGGTCGCGGACGTGGAAGACGGAGTCCGAGGCGCGCCAGACCAGTTGGACGGTGGTGAGGTCGAGGCTGAGCATGAAGGCGGCCAGCCGGCCGAAGTCGTAGTCGAGCGCGGCCAGCCTTTCGCGGGTGGCGGCGGCGAGCACGAGGTGGCGGGCGCCGGCGTAGGCGATCCGCGGGGCGAAGGCCGGATCGAGGTCGGCGGCGGGCCAGCCGAGGGCATCGAGGGCCTCGGTGACGACCGCCTCGGGGATCTCCTCGACCCGCGGTTCGACGCTGGTGAGCGTGGCGCGCAGGGCTCCCGACGCGTCCGCGGCGACCGTGACCGGGATCTCGCCCGCGGCGGTCGAGAACAGCAGGTCTCCGGAGCCGATGCGCTCGGCGAGAGCGACCGCCGTGGCGACCGTCGCGTGCCCGCAGAACGGTACTTCGGCCTTCGGGCTGAAGTACCGGACGGTCAGGTTGCGCCCTTCCGTGGCGGTGATGAAGGCCGTCTCCGAGTAGCCGACCTCGGCGGCGACCGCGAGCATCTCCGTCTCGGCGAGACCGGAGGCGTCCAGGACGACACCGGCCGGGTTGCCCCCGGCCGGGTCGTCGGAGAACGCGGTGTACCTGAGGACCTCGGTGCCATGAATCATCGTCATGACCTGCATCAACGTCCACCCTGGGCGCGGTGTTCCCCGTCCTCAGCCCACCAGCCGCAGGCGCAGCCGTACCAGCGTCGCCGGGTCCAGGCCGAGGCCGTCGGTCAGGAAGCGGCCGAAGGAACCGTAGTCGTGCGCCGCCTGGTCCCTGAAGGCGGCGAGGTACTCCGTCCTGACCTCCTGGAGCGGGATGAGGAGGTCGGGGTTCTGCATCAGGCCCAGCTGCCTGACCTGGTCGCGTACGGCTCGGTCGGCGGCGGCGCGCAGGTCGTTGGAGAGCAGGTAGTCGGCGGCGGTCGTGGAGTGCGGTACGCCGACGGCCCGCAGGACCGTGTCGATCAGCACGCCCGTACGGTCCTTGCCCGCCGTGCAGTGGACCACCACCGGGCCCGCCGGGTCGGCGATCCGGCGGATCGCGGCGCCGAGGGCGGCCCGGTTCGCCGCGGAGGTGACGAAGCCGCGGTAGGCGGTGCGCATCCGCTGCGCCGCCCGGTCCCCGCCGAGGGCCGCCTCCTGGGCGACGGGGTCGGCGCTGCCGACCACCTGGGCGATGAACAGGTACAGGCCGGTGTCGTCGACGGGGAGCGCGACCGGTACCGGCCCGGCCGGGAGCCGGTCCGGACCGTCGGCGCGGACCTCCGAGGAGCTGCGCAGGTCGATGACGGCGCGCAGTCCGAGCGCGGCGAGGGCGGTGACGCCGGCCGGCGGGAGCTTGGCCAGGCTCTCGGTCCGGTAGAGGGTGTCCCACCGGGTGGTGGCGCCGTCGTAGGTGCGGTAGCCGCCGGTGTCGCGGGCGTTGACGGTGCCGGGCACGGTGAGCACCCGGCTGTGCGCGGTGGCCCGGAGAACCGGGTGGGCCGCAGGGTCCGTCCCCGCCGCGCGGGCGGCGGGGACGAGCGGTCCTGCGAGGGCGAGTACGAGGGCGAGCGCTGTCGCGGCGCGTGCTCCGGTCCGCATACGGGGTCCCTTCCTGGTCGGGAGCGGGACCGTAGCGCGGGGATCTTGAGAGCGGAATGCCTGTGCTGACGAATAGTCAGCAATGGGCCGCCCGGCGGCTCAGCCGCGCCCGATGTACGGCATCGTCGTCGCCATCACCGTCGCGAACTGCACGTTCGCCTCCAGCGGCAGTTCGGCCATGTGCAGTACCGTGCGCGCCACGTCGGTCACGTCCATCACCGGTTCGACCGCCGTCGTGCCGTTGGCCTGCTGGATGCCGGTCGTCATCCGGGCGGTCATCTCGGTCGCCGCGTTGCCGATGTCGATCTGGCCGCAGGCGATCCGGTACGCGCGGCCGTCCAGGGACAGGGACTTCGTCAGACCCGTCATCGCGTGCTTGGTGGACGTGTACGCGACGCTGTCCGGGCGCGGGACATGCGCCGAGATCGAGCCGTTGTTGATGATCCGGCCGCCCTGCGGGTGCTGCGCCTTCATCGCCCGGAACGCCGCCTGCGCGCACAGGAACGCGCCGGTGAGGTTGACGTCGACGACCGAGCGCCACTGCTCGTACGTGAGGTCCTCCAGCGGCACCGGCGGCCCGAACATCCCGGCGTTGTTGAACAGCAGGCCGAGCGGCCCGAAGCTCGTCCGCACCGCTGTGAACAGCCGCTCGACGTCCTCCGGCCTGGTCACGTCCGCCGGTACGACGAGGGTCCGGCCCTCCGGGCCGCCCGCCAGCCGGGCCGTCTCCTCCAGCGCCTCCGGCCTGCGGCCCGCGAGCGCCACCGACCAGCCGGCCCCGGTCAGCGCCAGCGCCACCGCGCGTCCCACGCCGGATCCGGCGCCCGTCACCACTGCCACCTTCTGGATCTCACTCATGGCATCGCAGGGTATGCGGTGGGAGGATGGAGATCAGCGCCGCCCCGAAGTGACAACCGTCCCGCAGGAGGCCAGATGCCCGTCGTCGACCCGCTGTCCGACAAGGAGATCGCCGACCGGCTCGCGGAACTCCCGGGCTGGGCACTCTCCGCGGACGGTACCGCTCTCGTCCGCACCTACCGGCTGGCGCACCTGCCCGCCGCGATCCTCGCGGTGCACATCGCGCAGGTGCAGTCCGAGCTGGACCACCACTCGGATCTCACCCTCGGCTACGACACGCTCGGCGTGTCGATCACCACGCACTCGGCCGGCGGCCGGCTGACGTCGAAGGACTTCGGCCTGGCCGCCCGTATCGCGGCCATCGCACCGGCCCACGGAGCCGAGTGAGCGGAACGCTCAGCCGAAGCGGCGCAGCAGGGCGGATTTGGCGGCGGTGAACTCCTCGTCGGTCAGGATCCCGTCGCGCTTGAGTTCGCCCAGTTCACGCAGCCGCCGCAGCAGCGCGTCGGGGTCCTCGGCGTGGTCGGTGACCTGTGCCGGGATCGCGGCCCGTGGCTCGGACGACGTGGCGAGGAGTGCGGGGCGCTGATCGACCTGGGCGCCCTGAGCGCTCTCCGAGGGGTGCGGCAGCCGTGCGGCGACGGCCGCGGCGAGCAGGGCGGTGTGCCCGATCTCCTTCTTCAGCCCCCATAGGACGACACTGTTGGGGTCGTGCTTGGGCGGCTGGGCGGAGGCCGGGGCGCCCTTGACGCGGAAGCGCAGGTGCCCGTTCTCCAGCCCGACGTTGGGGCGCCACTCCACGCCCGCCAGGTCGCCGAGGGCCAGCTCCCGGGGACCGGCCGACTTCTTGCCCTCCTCCGCGGTCCAGTTCCAGCTGATGGTCACCCGCTCCCCGTCGAAGGTCAGGGTGCCGTCGCCGCCGCCCGCCGACAGCGGCACCTTGGGACCCGGGAGGAGGTAGGAGCCGGTCGGCCCGGCCGGTACCTGGTTGAGCAGCAGGGCGTGGCGCACCTCGTCGGCGAAGTACTCGGCGACGCCCGTCCGGTCCGCGTCCACGGCCACCTGGTACGGGTCGGCGGAGTCCGGGAGGCCGCCGCCCGTGGCGTGCAGGAGCGGGTCGGCGCCCTCGCGCAGCCGCAGGCGGAGCCGGCCGCCCTTGCGGCCCGGCTCGTAGGCGATGCCGGCCACCGCGTGCAGCGGTACGGTGACCTCGCCCAGCGACTGCCGCAGCTTGTGCACCCCCCGGTCACGGCCCGGGACGATACGGATCACCTCGTCGTCGAAGGTCCAGGTACCGTCGTGCGTCAGCAGTTCAGCCATGGGCCCGATCCTAGGTCGCCGGTCGCCGGGCTCCCCGTGGTCGGTGAAAGAGCCCGGCTGAACGCGTCACTCGCCCGGGTACCGCACGCCGATCTGCCCGCGGACGGTGTCCAGGGTGCGCATGATGGCGAGCGTCCCCTCCAGCGGCACCAGGGGCGACTGGGTCTCGCCGGCCCGCAGGCACCGCATGACCTCTGCCGCCTCGTGGCGCATGCTGTCGCGCTTCGGCACGTCGGTGACCTCGGAGAGCAGGTACTCGCGCGGCTCGTGGCCGTCGCGGTGCAGCGTGAAGCGGTCGGGGTGGAAGTAGCCGTGCGGGATCTCGATGCGTCCGGTGGTGCCGGTCACCGAGGCGGTGACGGGGGTGTTGGCGGTGATCGAGCAGCTGAGCAGCGCGAGGGCGCCGCTGTCCCAGCCCAGGACGATGCCGGTGTTGTCGTCGACGCCCTCGGGGGTGAGGTGGGCGGTGGCCAGAACGGTGTCGGGCTCGCCGAGCAGCAGCTGCGCGAAGGAGACCGGGTAGACGCCGAGGTCGAGGAGCGCGCCGCCGGCCTGGGCGGGGTCACGCAGCCGGTGGTCGGCGCCGAACGGGCCGGCGATCCCGAAGTCCGCGTGGACGGTGCGGATCTCGCCGATGGCGCCGTCCCGTACGAGTTCGCGCATGCGCAGGATGAGCGGGTTGCAGTACATCCACATGGCCTCCATGAGGAAGCTGCCGCGCTCGGCGGCGAGGGCGGTGAGCTCCTCGGCCTCGCGGACGTTGACCGTGAACGCCTTCTCGCACAGCACGGCGCGGCCGGCCTCCAGGCAGAGCCCGGCGGCGGTTCGGTGCGCGGAGTGCGGGGTGGCGACGTAGACGACGTCGAGGCTGTCGTCCTGCGCGAGCTCGGCCCAGCTTCCGTAGGCGCGCTCGATGCCGTAGCGGTCCGCGAAGGTCTTGGCGGAGCCGATGCTGCGCGAGCCGACCGCGGCGACCTCCGCGTTCGGCAGGGTCAGCAGGGCCTCGGTGAAGGTGGCGGCGATGCCGCCGGTCGCGAGGATCCCCCACCGGATCGGGCGGTCCGGGCCCGCACCGCCCTCCGAACCGGAAGAACCGGAAGCGCCGGGGGAACCGGAAGCGCCGGAAACACCCGCTATGCCGTGTCCGTCGTCTGCGCCATGCTCGTCGTGTCCGCCATGCACCATGCGTCCGCTCCACCAGGTCTCGACCACGTCTGATTGCCTGAAAGGATAGGCAACGGTTCAACGATTATCGGGGGTGCCCCATGCAGGAAGCCGGCCCGAGCGTCGACGCACGGATATCCGAGGCGCGACGGCTCACCGAGCAGCGCCGTACCGGGTGGCTCGTCACGCTGGTGCTGGGTGGGCTGACCGCGCTGGCCCCGCTCTCCATGGACATGTACCTGCCGGCCCTGCCGAAGGTCACCGACGCGCTCCACAGCCCCGCCGCGACCATCCAGCTCACCCTCACCGCCTGCCTGGCGGGCATGGCGCTCGGGCAGCTGGTCGTCGGGCCGATGAGCGACAAGTGGGGACGCCGCCGCCCGCTCCTCACCGGCATGGTCGTCTACGTCATCGCCACCGCGGTCTGCGCCTTCGCGCCCACCGCCGAGCTGCTGATCGCCTTCCGGCTCTTCCAGGGCCTGGCGGGCGCCGCGGGCATCGTCATCGCCCGGGCGGTCGTCCGTGACCTCTACGACGGCGTCGAGATGGCGCGCTTCTTCTCGACGCTCATGCTCGTCTCCGGCGTCGCCCCGGTCATCGCGCCCGTCATCGGCGGCCAGGTGCTGCGGCTCACCGACTGGCGCGGCGTCTTCGGCGTCCTGACCGTGATCGGGGTGCTGCTCACCGTGCTGGTCTGGCGGCAGCTGGACGAGACGCTGGCCCCGGCGGACCGGCACAGCGGCGGCCTGGGCGAGACGCTCGCCGCGATGCGCCGGCTGCTCGCGGACCGGGTCTTCACCGGCTACATGCTCGCGGGCGGCTTCGCCTTCGCCGCGCTCTTCGCGTACATCTCCGCCTCGGCCTTCGTCGTGCAGGACATCTACGGCGCGTCCCCGCAGACCTTCAGCCTGCTCTTCGGGGTGAACTCGGTGGGACTGGTCGCGGTCGGCCAGCTCAACGGCAAGGTGCTGATCGGCCGCTTCAGCCTCGACAGGACGCTCGGCGTGGGCCTCGCGGTGATCACGCTGGCCGCCCTCGCCCTGCTGGTCATGGCATCCGGGGTGTTCGGCCGGGCGGGGCTCGTCGCGATGGCGGCGGGCCTGTTCGTCCTGATGTCGGCGATGGGCCTGGCGCTGCCCAACACGAACGCGCTGGCCCTGATGCGCACCAGGAACGCGGCCGGCTCCGCCTCCGCCCTGCTCGGCACAACCTCCTTCCTCATCGGCGCGATCGTCTCGCCGCTGGTGGGAATCGCGGGGGAGCACACGGCCGTGCCGATGGCCGTGGTGCAGCTGGCCTGCGCACTGATCGCCGTCGGATGCTTCGCCGGGCTGTGCCGCCCGTGGCGTCGTAGGGTGGATGCACCGTAAGTCGTCAGGAGGCAGGGATGTCCGAGCCGATCGATGGGAAGCGCTGGGCGTACAAGACCGCCGACAGCATGCTGCACACCGGATCCGAGCGCGCGGTCGATCCGGAGGACCTGGTGATGCTCTCCGGCCGCGAACTCACCCCCGCCCGGATCGAGAGGGCCCGCAAGGATCTGGAGGAGCATGGAGCCGCCGCTGTCGAGAGGTACCTGCCCTGAGGCGGGCCTCGACGTCGGAGCGGTGCGGCGGATCGTCCCCGGCCTGAGAACGGCCCTGGAACCGTCGCCCCGCCACCCCTGGTGCGCGGGCGCGGTCGTGCTCGCCGGGCGCGGCCGGGTCGTCGCGCTGCACGAGGCGATCGGCTGGGCGGTGCGGTACACCGGGTACGACGCGGCGGCCGACCGCGGGGTGGAGCTGCCCCCGGAGCGCCGGGTACCGATGCGGCCGGACACGATCTTCGACCTGGCCTCCGTCAGCAAGCTCTTCACGGCCGTCCTCGCCGCGCGGCTCCTGGACCTCGACCGGCCGGCGGCCTCCTACGTGCCGGAGTTCGCCGCCGCGGGCAAGGCGGGCATCACCGTGCGGCACCTGCTCGACCACACCTCCGGCCTCCGGCCCGAGCTGCCGTTCTACGACCTGCCCACCGCGGCGGCCCGGGCGCGGCTGCTGTGGGACGAGGAGCCGCTGGAGCCGCCGGGCACCGCCCGGGTCTACTCCGACCTGAACCTGATCGCCGTCCAGCAGGTGCTGGAACGGGCGACGCGGCAGCCGCTGGACGTCCTGGTCGCGGACGGGATCACCGGGCCGCTCGGCATGGCCGACACCGGATACAACCCGCCCGCCGCCCTGCTGCCCCGGATCGCCGCGACCGAGGACCAGCGGCGGCCCTGGGGCAAACTCGACCGCGGCCTGGTGCACGGTGCCGTCCATGACGAGAACGCCTACGCGGCGGGCGGCGTCAGCGGGCACGCGGGGCTCTTCTCCACCGCGTGGGACCTGGCCCTGTTCTGCCGGGCGCTGCTCGACGCCGGCGGCCCGTACCCCGGCTTCGAGACCGACCAGCCCGGTCTGATGGGCGAGCTGGCCGGCCGCGGCGCCGTCGGACACAGCGGTTTCACCGGTACGAGCCTGGTGATCGACCCCGCCACCGACACGTTCCTGGTGCTGCTCGCCAACTCGGTGCACCCCAGCCGCACCTGGCGGGAGGGCAGCGCGCCCCGGGCCGCGGCGGCGACGTGCCTGGCCCGGAGCGTGCTGCCGGACACGGCCTAGCGGAAGATGCCGGTGTGGCCCAGCGAGTAGCGGCCGGGCTGCGGGTAGACGGCCAGGCCGTGCGGGCCCGAACCGACCGGGATCTTGGCGATCGTGTGGCCGTCGGTGGTGTCGATCGCGTAGACCTCGGAGTTGTAGCGCCCCGACAGCCACAGCACCTTGCCGTCCGCGGACACCCCGCCCATGTCGGGGCTGCCGCCCCCCGGGATCTGCCACTTGTGGACGAGCTTGCCGGTGGCGAAGTCGAGCACCGACACCGAGCCCTCGCCGCGGTTGGAGATGTACATCGACTTGGAGTCACGGCTGACGTAGAGGCCGTGGCAGCCCTTGCCGGTGGGCATCAGCCGCGGCTTGGAGAACGTGTCGCCGTCCAGCACCCACATGCCGTCGGCCATCATGTCGGCGACGTACCAGGCGCTGCCGTCGGGGGACATCTTGACGTCCTGCGGCATCGCGCCCTCGAACGGCAGCTTCTGCTGGCCGACCACTTCCATCTTCTCCGTGTCGACCTTGAGCAGCTCGCCGGAGAACTCGCAGGAGACGATGAAGTACCGGCCGTCGGGCGAGAAGTCCGCGTGGTTGACGCCGTAGCAGGAGACCGGGACGGTCTTCTTGACGGCCATCGTGTGCGCGTCGCGGAAGACCAGCTCGCGGTCGAGCGAGGCCATCACCACGGCGTACTTGCCGTTCGGGGTGAAGTACAGGTTGTAGGGGTCGTGCACGTCGACCGTCTTGCCGACCTCGCCATTGGCCGGGTTGATCGGGGTGAGCGTGTGGCCCCGGTTGTTGTTGACCCAGAGCGTCTTCAGGTCCCAGGACGGAACGACGTGCTGCGGCTGCTCGTCGACCGGGAACGTCCTGATGACCTTGTACGTCTTCGGGTCGATCACCGACACCGTGTTGTCGTTGCTGTTCGGCACGTACACCCGGGACGGGAAGCTCCGCACGACGGGCGAGAGCGCGTTGGGGCGGTCCGCCGCGTAGACGTCCTTCGGGTCGAGCACCGGCGGCATGCCCGGCAGGCCCTGGGGCACGGCCTGGGACGGTACCGACCCGGCGGCGGCCTTGCTGGCCACGGGGGAGGGCGCGTGCTGCTCGGTACCGCCCTTCCCGCAGCCGGCGGTGGCGGTCGCGAGGGCGATGGCGGCGGCGAGCAGGGCGGCGCGGCGCGCGCGGTACACAGGACGCATCAGGTCAGTAGCTCCGTCGTGGTCACGGCGCGCAGCCCGCGCCGTTTCAGGTCGTCGAGGATCCCGGGCAGTGCGCCGATCGTGCCGGCGTACCCGAAGTGCAGGCTCACCACGGATCCCGGGCCGACGTCCTTGGCCACCTTGGCCCGGACGGCCCCGGTTCCGGGTTCGGTGAAGTCGAGGGAGTCGACGTCGTACGCGAGGACGTGCTCGTACCCCGACTCCCGGGCGAGGCGTTCGACGAGCGGGGTGGCGAGCCGGGCCTGGGAGGGCCGGAACCAGCGGCCGGGCGAGCCGGTCAGCTTGCGCAGCCGGTCCGCGCAGCCGGTGATCTCGGCGGTCGCGGCGGCGGCGCCCATCGCGCAGATGTCGCCGTGGGTCTGGGTGTGGTTGCCGAGTTCGTGGCCGCCGTCGAGCACCCGGCGGGCGAGTTGGGGGTACTCGTCCAGCCACTCGCCGACGGCCAGCACCGTCAGCCGCGCCCCGGCCCGCTCCGCCTCGGTGAGCAGGGCGGTGGCGATGGCCGGTTCACCCCGGCCGTGGAAGGTGAGGGCGACCTGGGGGCGGTCTCTGGGCCCGTGCTCGATCTGCGCGGGCAGGCCGGGTGGCAGCGGTGGCAGGGCCGGCGCCGCGGGGCGGGCGGACGCGGCGGGCGGGTGCGCGGGGGGCGCCTTGCTGGCCGCGGGATCCGGGGAGGCCCCGGCGGCGGGGGGCCGGCCGTCCGCGCATCCGGCGAGCAGGGCTCCGGCGGCGGCGACCTGCAGCACGGTACGGCGGGTCATGGACATTGAGCACCACTTTAGGGCGCATTGCCCGATCTTTTGATGTTATTGGGGCGGCGCGGCGCGTGGCGGATGCGGCTGACATGATGTGCTCCCGCGGTCCGCGGGCGACAGAGACATGTCATGGGGATGAACGACGTGGGGGGCTACGTGCTGGACACGACGGCAGTGCGGGAGGCCGGTTTCGGCGCCGCGCTGCGAGAACTGCGCACTGCGCAGAAGTCGGCGAAGGGGGTGTCGCTGTACTCGCGCTACATCAACCGGCCCTTCGGCCGGGTGCTCGCGGCGGCTGCCTACCGGGTCGGATTGACACCCAATCAGGTGACGCTGGTCAGCGCGGCCTTCACCTACGGTGCGATCGCGGCGGTGGCGCTGGTGCGTCCGTCCTGGCCGCTGTCGGTCGCGGTCTACCTCGCGCTGGTGATCGGGTTCGCCTTCGACTCGGCCGACGGCCAGCTGGCGCGGCTGCTGCGCCGCGGCAGTCCGGCGGGGGAGTGGCTGGACCATGTGGTGGACTGCGGGAAGATCACCGGCGTGCACGTCGCGGTGCTGATCTCCTTCTACCGCTTCTTCGACCTGCCGAGTGAGCGCTGGCTGCTGCTGCCGCTCGGCTTCCAGTTCGCCGCCGTGCTCATCTACGTGGGCGGGCTGCTGACCGAGAAGCTCAAGCCGAAGGCGGCACCCGGAACCGTGCCGGCCGCCCCGTCGCGGATCAGGGCGGTGGGCCTGCTGCCCGTCGACTACGGGGTCTTCTGCGTGGTCTTCCTGGTGCTGGGCGGCGGGCGGGCGTTCCTGTACGCCTACGCCGCGCTGGGCGTGGTGTACGCGCTGTTCCTGGTCGCGTTCCTGGTGAAGTGGTTCCGCGAGCTGAAGGCCGTGGGCGCTCCCGCTTGATCCCGGAGGCCGTGACCCCCGGGGCCCGTGACCCCCGGGGGCGCTAGCCGCGGAGCTCGGCGCCTTCGGGGGTGGCGGGCTCGGTGAGCACGTCCAGTGCCCGGCGCAGCTGGGTGCTGGACGTGTGCACGGTGTACGGGAAGTACACGACCTCGACGCCGACCGCCGCGAAGTCGCGCTCCAGCCGGGCGCCCTTCTCGGTGCCGCGCCAGTCGTCGCCCTTGAAGATGACGTCGAAGCGCACCTGCTGCCAGGTCTCCACCTTGTCGGGGACGGTCTCGACGAAGGCCGCGTCCACGAAGCGCACGCTCCGGACGATCTCCAGCCGCTCGATCAGCGGGACCATGGGCCTGCGGCCCTTGGCCAGTTCCGCCATCTCGTCGGAGACGACCCCCGCGACGAGGTAGTCGCACTGGCTCCGGGCATGCCGAAGGATGTTGAGATGTCCCACGTGGAAGAGGTCGTAGACCCCTGGCGCGTAGCCGACACGGTGTGCCACGAAACGACCCCCCAGCCGTACTGCCCCGCCCGGTGATGCTCCCGGCGGTAGTGAGTCTCCGACGATAGTCGGACGTCGCAGATACTAAGCGACGATTTGCGAAAGAAAGACCGGCTGGAATCGTCAACATGTAGCAGCGATGAACAGTTAGGGTAGACGCTTGGTTACTTCTGGGGGGAAGGGGGCGTGCTGTGTCGGCTCTTGACACCTTTCGCCACAAACGGCTGCTGTTGGTTTCAACCAATTACGCGCCAGAACACACCGGTATCGGGCCGTACGCCACGCAGATCGCCGAACACTGGGCTGCGGGTGGGGCTGAGGTGGCGGTGCTCGCCGGCATGCCGCATTACCCCGCCTGGGAGACCGACCCCGCGTACCGGGGGGTCTGGCGCACCGAGGAGGAGCGCGGCGGGGTGACGGTGCACCGCAGGCGGCACACCGTGCCGCCTCGGCAGACCGCCGTGCGCCGCGCGCTGTTCGAGGCGTCGGTGCTCGCCCACGGCCTGCTCGCGCCACCGCGCGTCCGGCCCGACGTGGTCGTCGCGCAGTTGCCCAGCCTGGCCGGCGGCGTCCTCGGGGCGCGGATCGCCCGGCGGTACGGTGTCCCTTATATCCCCATCGTGCAGGACCTGATGGGTGCCGCCGCCAAGCAGAGCGGCATCAGCGGCGGGGACCGGGCTGCGGCCGCCGCGAGCGCCGTCGAGGCGTACGTGCTCAAGCGCGCGACGCTGGTCGGCGTCATCCACGAGAGCTTCACGGACAAGGTCGCCGCGCTCGGCGTACCCCAGGAGCGGATCCGCGTGGTCCCGAACTGGTCGCACGTCGCGCGCCCCGCACGGCCGCGCTCCGAGATGCGCGCCCGGCTGGGCTGGCGGGAGGGCCAGACCGTCGTCCTGCACTCCGGCAACATGGGGCTCAAGCAGGGCCTGGAGGTGCTGGTCGAGACGGCCAGGCTGGACCCGGCCGTCCGCGTCGTCCTCATGGGGGACGGAAACCAGCGCGAGCACTTGCGCGCGCTGGCCGGCGGGATACCCAACCTGGAGTTCATGCAGCCGGTCGACGACACGGACTTCCCCGACGTCCTCGCCGCCGCCGACGTCCTCGCCGTCACCCAGCGGGCGTCCGTCCTCGACATGAGCATCCCCTCCAAGCTCACCTCGTACTTCGCCACCGGGCGGCCGGTCGTCGCCTCGGTGGCCTGCGAGGGCGGCACGGCCGAGGAGGTGCTGCGCTCCGGCGCGGGCGTCCTGGTGACGCCCGAGGACCCGCACGCGCTGCTGAAGGCGATCCTGGCACTCGCCGAGGACCCGGAAGCGGCGGACGAGCTGGGGTCCCACGGACCGCGCTACGCCGACGCGCACCTCAGCCGCACCGCGGGCCTGGCCCGGATCGACGCCCTCGTCGCCGAGGTACTCGACACAGCCCCGCCGGCCCCGTCGGCACCACCAGTAGCATTCGCCGAACCGGCGCCGGCCGCGGAGCCCGCGCATTCGGACACCTGATCTGATGACGAACGCGCATAATGAGCGAGCGCATGGGGAGCGCGCGCCTGAGGGGGTTTCACGCACGTGATCGAGCAGCATGACGAACCGGACCTGTTGCGTGACCAGTTCCGCCAGCTGATCCGCTACCGGGCACTGATCGTGGCCGGTGTGCTGATCGGGCTGCTCGGCGGCGCCGCACTGGCGCTGTCGGGAGCGGACAAGTACGTCGCGACGAGTGAGATAACCGTCCGGGCCGCGTCCGTGAACCCGTTCGCCACCGGGGCCACCCCTGACAAGGTCCTGAACATGGGCTCGGAGCGCCAGACCGCCGCCAGCGGCGTCGTCGCGGAGCGCGCGGCCAAGGCGCTGGGACAGCCGGAGGCGGCCACCGAACTCCTCGCCAACCTGCAGGTGACCAACCCCCCGCAGACCACGGCACTGGACTTCGCCTACACCGGCCGCAGCCCGCGGGAAGCGGCGGCGCGGGCCAACGCCCTGACCCAGGCGTACCTGGACAACCGGCAGGCGCAGACCGTGTCCAGCATCGACAACATGGTCAACGGATACAAGACCCAGCTGGACCCGCTGGTGAAGCAGTCCGAGGCGCTGCGCAAGCAGATCGACAAGCAGAAGGACCCGTCGAGCGTCGCGACCAACACCAACGCGCAGACCAACCTGCTGAGCCGGATCTCCGAGCTCAACGGCAAGATCAGCGAGCTGAAGGCCCTCGACACGACCTCCGGCAACGTGATCCGCACGGCCGTCCCGCCGACCTCGCCCGCCGGGCTCGGCCTGCCGCTGGCCCTCGGCCTCGGCCTGGCCGTCGGGATCGCCATCGGCCTGCTCGCCGCCTGGGTGCGGCTGGTCTTCGACCCGGCGGCGCGCTCCGACAGCGACGTGGCGCGCGCCCTGCGCGCCCCCGTCCTGGGGACGCTGCCGCGGGTCCGCGACGGCCGCGAGCCGGCTCCGCTGCTCGCCCTGGGCAACACCGAGAGCCGGACCGCCGAGGCGTACCGCTCGGTGGCCTTCCGGCTCGCCTACGACCAGCGGTTCGCCGACCGCAGGCGGCTGCTGGTGGTCGCGCCGCGCGGCTCCAGCGAGACCGCCACCGCCGTCTCGGTCAACCTGGCCGCCTCCTTCGCCGAGACCGGCATGGAGGTCCTGCTCATCGAGGCGGACCTGCGCACCCCGACGCTGGCCGAGCGGCTGCGCTCCGGCGACGGCACCCGTCCCGCCTGGGCCCGTACGCCCGCGGTGGGCGACGGCGGCTGGCCGGCCGGACACCAGATCACCGTCGACGCCGGGGAGTCGGGCTCCTTCGACCTGGTCCCGGGCCGCCGGGTCCGCAACGTCGCCCGCGCCCTGACCTCGGTACCGGCGACGCGGCTCATCTCCGAGGCCGACGCCCCGAAGTCCGCGGTCATCGTCCACGCGCCCGCGGTGCTGGCCTACGCCGACGCCCTGGCGCTCGTCGACCGGGTGGACGGCGTCCTGGTGGTCTGCGACCCCCGCGAGGTGCACCGGGCCGACCTGGAACGGGTCCGCGAACTCATCAGCGGCGCCGGCGGCACCGTGCTCGGCGCGGTACTGCACTCGTCGGGCAGTACCGGGTTCACCCTGCCGTGGCGCCGCTCCGCGGAGCCCGCGGCCGTCCGCCCCGAGCCCGCCGAGGACGCCGACGGAACGCAGCCGTCCGCCACGGCGGCCGACCTGCTGGAGGCCGTCCTTCCCGAGCCCGAACGGTCGCCCGTCTCATGAGCACCGCCCCAGCGGCACCGGGGGCGTGAGCAGGTGCGAGTCCCGGGGGCGAAAGCCGCCATAGCCTGCTCCGTCGCCGATCAGGGCGTCTCGGCGCTCACCAACATCCTCGTGCTGGTGGTCGCCGCGCGGCTCTCCAGCGCCGCCGGATTCGCCGTCTTCTCCATGGTCTACATGGTCTTCACCATCCTGCTCGGCATCGGCGTCAGCTACGTCGGGCAGGCCCTGGTGCTGGTGCGCGGCGACGACCGGGTGATCCGGACCGCCTGCCGGTCCGCGGCGGTCTTCACCGTCGTCGCGTCCACCGTCATCGGGTTCACCGCCGCGGCCGTACTGGCCTTCGTGCCCGGCGAGACCGCCGCCGCGCTCGCCGTGCTCGGGCTGATCCTGCCCATCGCCCTCACTCAGGACGGCATCCGGTACTGCTTCTCGGCGCTGCGGCTGCCGCACTACGCACTCACCGCCGACCTGGTCCGGCTCGCCGTCGCGCTGCCGGCGCTGGCCGTGCAGCCGCACGGCGCGGGCCCCGCCCGGCTGGTGGCCGTCTGGGGCCTGTCGGCGCTGCCCGCGCTGCTCGTCGCCATCGCCCTGCTCGCCCCGCTGCTGCGCGGCCTCCCGGCGGACGTGCGGAAGTACGTGCGCCGCGGCCACCTCGGGCAGCGCTTCGTCGTCGAGTTCGGTGTCGGCAACGGATCCAGCCAGCTGGCGATCCTCGGCCTCGGGCTGTTCGCGACCCCGCTGGCGGTCGGCGCGCTGCGCGGCGCCACCACCCTCTTCGGACCGCTGAACGTGCTGTTCAACGCGTCCTCGGCCTTCGGGCCGCCGCTGCTGAACAGGAAGCAGAGCGTACGCGGCCAGGTCCGCGCCACCGCGGTGCTCGCCGCCGTACTGGCCACCGTCGCCGCGAGCTGGGCCACCGTGCTCTATCTGCTGCCCGACCGGATCGGCAGGCAACTCCTCGGGGACACCTGGCCGAACGCCGCCCATCTGCTGCCGGCCAGCGGCAGCCAGTACACCGCGATGGCGGTCGGCACCTGCGGGCTGCTGACCCTGCGGGTGCTGCGCCCGCGCACCACGCTCCCGATCCAGGTGGTCTTCTCCCTGGCGGCGGTGGTGTTCATGCTCACCGGCTACGCGCTGGGCGGTGTCCTGGGCGCGGCCTGGGGCCTGGGCCTCGGCTCCGTCGCGAAGGCGGTCGCCACCTGGCTGCGGATCGGCTCCGTCAGCGCATCGGCGGCGTCAGCGCAGCAGCTTGCGGGGGTCGCTGCGGAAGGACACGACCATGGCCAGGCACAGCACGGCGATCCCGATCCGGCCGGAGGCCTGGAGAAGTGAACCGCGCAGCAGGATGAAGGAGTAGCCGGCGATCAGCGGCACGATGATGGCCGTCATGTCGCCCGGCCGCCCGCCGTCCGCGGTGCGCAGCGCGTACCGCCGGTCGCCGCGCGCGGCCAGGTAGCCGACTCCCAGGAAGCCGACGGTCATGCCGAGCGGTCCGAAATCCAGCCACAGCTCCGACCACAGCGGTGAGGAGAGGTTGGTGTTCTTGTTGCCCATCCACTGGCCGAGCATGATGCCGGTGTCCAGCGCCTTGTCGGGCCAGGCGGAGCGGGGCACGTAGAAGAAGACCGCGCCGGCGAGCTGGTGCCCGTAGGTGTGGCCCGCGCCGGATTCGACCTCAGTGATCGCGTTGGCGAACATCACCGTCTGGTCGTAGTCCTTGCGCGCCAGCGGTTCGAGGACCGAGTTGGTCTCCATGGGCTTGTAGTCGGCCGCGTCGTAGCGGAACCGGTCCATGAAGGGGAAGACGAGCAGGGCCGCGACGACGCCCAGCGCCAGCGCCGAGCGGTACATCACCGGGCTGCGCGGGAACGCCGTGAACAGGATCGAGAACAGCACGGTCAGGAACCAGAACCGGGCGTTGGAGATCGGGTTGTTGACGACGATGTTCAGCCCGGCGGTGGCGATCCACAGCAGGATCGGCAGTGGCCGGCGGCGCGCGATGCGCGAGGTCACCAGCCAGCGGGTGAGGAAGAGCAGGGCCAGCAGCGCGGGCACCGTCCCGAAGCCGCGCAGCGTGGCGGAGCCGGCGTGCGAACCGGCGGTGGCCACCCCGGTCTCCGCGAGGGTGTCGCTGATCTCCTGGCGGCTGCTGAAGAGCACCGCGGGCCCGCCGAGCTTCATGACGTAGTAGCCGCTGGCCACGAACGCCAGCGCCACCAGCAGATACAGCCGGCGCGGGCTCACCGAGGCCGCCGGGCGCTCCTTGCGCCCGGTGCGCACCGGGCGGTGCCGGGCCAGCAGGACGCCGACGTCGAACGCCACACAGCCCACGAGGGTCAGTGCCAGGGCCGCCGACAGGTCGCTGCGCGGCCCGACCAGCGGGGTCGGGACGCGGCCCAGGACGAGCTGGGCGAGCGAGGCGACGCCCATCGCCGAGTAGACGAAGAGCCAGAACGAGCCCTGGATGAGCCGGCGGCGGCGGGTGGTGAGGATCATCGACGACAGCCGGGCCCCGGCGTAGCAGGTCAGCGCGATCTGCAGCCAGTACGCCTCGTCGTGGACGCCGGCGCCCGGCTGGAGGGCGACGGTGGCCGGCAGGAAGACGACCAGGCCGAGTACCAGCGGCACGGCCAGCGCGCGGGACAGCACGGCGCGCGGGGACACCGCGGGCACCTCGGGCCGCCCCGTGCGCGCTTCGGCCATCCGTACGTCAACCGCCATGGCTGCTGTCCCCCATTCCCCGCGACCCCGTCAGCGTCGCACGTCCGCGTACACCTTTTGCAGGCGGTCCACGATCGCGTCGATGGTGAAGGAGTCATGAATCAGCCGCCGGGCCGCGACGGAGGCCGCCGCGTGCACCGCCGGGTCGAGCAGTTCCAGGATCGCACCGGCGATCCGGGCGCCGTTCTCGGGGCCGGTCTCCTCGCGGCTGTCGACGAGCCGGCCTGCGTCCGCCGCCTCGATGTCGGGGGCCAGCCCGCAGGTCCTGGTGACGACCACGGGGGTGCCCACGGACATCGCCTCGGCCGCGGACAGCGAGAAGGACTCCTGGATGGACGGGATGACGTAGACGTCCGCCCGCCGCAGGTGCTCGTACACCGCGGTCCTGTCGAGGGCGCCGGCGTACTCCACCGACCCCTCGACCCCCAGCGCGCGGGCGCGGGCCAGGGTCGCGTCGAGGCCGCCGGTGTCGGGTCCCGCGAGCACGAAGCGCGCCTCCGGGAACTTCGCGAGCACACCGGGGACGGCCTCGATGAAGTCCTCGGGCCGCTTGGCGGGGTGCACCCGCGCCAGGTACAGCACCGTGGGCGGCCCACCGTGCGAGGAGGCCCGCAGTTCCGGCAGGTACTCGGCCTGCGGCTCGACGCCGTTGGGGAGCCGTACGGTGTTGGTCAGTTCGACCGGTTCCACCACGGCGTTGACGTTGCGGCGCTCGGTCTCGGTGAGGCACAGCACCGCCTGGGCCCGCCGCAGCACCCGCCGTACGCCGAACGCGTCGGAGATCTTGGCGGGGAGCCGTTCGGTGGGGTCGATCATCCCGTGCGTCTGCAGGACCAGCGGCCGGCCGCACTGCAGCGCGGCGAGCGCGATCGGCAGGGTGACGAGGTCCCGCATGAGGTGGACGTGCACGACGTCCGCCGACTTCACCAGCCTGCGGGCCCCCGCGAGCAGCGACGGGGAGGTGATCCCCGCGACGCCGAACCGCCGGATCAGGTGCCGGGCCTGGAACAGATGGGCCGGCACCCCTTCGACCTCGTCCGGCAGGGGCCCCTCGAACTCGTCGCCGAGGGTGACGAGCCGGGCGTCCATCCCGCGCTCGCGCAGCCCGCGCGAGAGGCTGAGCGCCACCCGCGTCGGGCCGCCGAAGGCGTGGCTGGGGGTGTGGAGGGTGACGACGTGCAGGACGCGCATGCGCCGCTCACTTCCCCTTCGAGAAGAGCCACACGGAGCAGCCCGTGCTGGAGAACTTGCGCGCGCCCGCCGGGACGGTGACCTGGGTCTTGCTGCCGGTGACGTCCTTGCCGCCCGCGCCGGTCAGCGTCCAGGAGCAGGTCTTGGTCGGGGTCGGCGCGTGATAGGTCCCGGCGGTGATGACGCTGCCGGCCTTCGGCTTGCTCCCGACGGTGAAGGTGCCGTCGACGAAGCCGTGCTCCGCCGCCGCGAGGACCGGCTTCTGATCGGGGCAGAGCGCGGGGACGGCATCGTGCGCGCCCGTGATCTGGCCGAGCAGGATGCCGCTCGCCGCCGCGTCGGGGTCCCGCTTGGCGATGAACTTGATCTTGTCGCAGGACTCCTGGCCGACTTCGAGCACGGCCGCGGGATCCGATCCCTTGGGCACCCGGCCGGTCAGGTACTGCTTCTGCTGCTTGGTGAACGAACCCGTCTTCGGCTTCAGCTCCGCCGCCGGGACGGTCGGCCCCGGAGTCGTCGGGGCGGCCGTGGCGGTGGGGTTCTGGTCGAGGCCCCCGGAGGCGGGGGCCGAGGCGGTCGGACCGGTCCCCGCGGGCGGGGCGGCCTTGGTGTCGTCATGGCCGCTGCTGGAGCAGCCGGTCAGGAGCACCACCGCCACCGCCGTCGTGATGACGGCGGCGGCGGTGGCCCGGAGCGGGTGGATCATCCGGTGAGCCCCAGGGTGTGGTGCTGGGCGATCTGCGCGGGAGTCAGAACGCTCGGGTAGATCGCGGTCTCGTCGATGGAGCCCGCGAAGAAGTTGCTCGTGGGCTGGGTCGGCCAGCCGTTGAGCTGGTCGCCACCGACGTGCCAGTAGCCGATGTAGTCCTGGCTGGCGGTGTACAGGGCGTAGCTGGCCACGACGTTCCCGTCGATGTACAGCTTCATGCCGTCGGCTCCCTGGGTGCCGACCACGTGGTGCCACTTGCCGTCGTTGTAGCCGTTGCCGCTGCCGATGGCGCGGACCCCGGTGGTGTACGCACCGAAGATCAGCTGGCCGGCGTTGGTCATGTAGATGTGCTTGTCGTAGTTGCCGCTGAGCCGGCCGTTGGTGTTGCTGCCGAAGCCGACCAGCTTTCCACCCTGCGTGCTGGTGGTCTTGAACCAGGTCTCGACGCTGTACGCGGCCGGCTTCGGGTAGGAGCGGTCGCTGTACGAGTACTGGGTGGTGCCGTTGTAGGTGACGGCGGTGCTGCTGCCCTTGACCGCGGCGGGGACGACCCGGCGGGTCGAGTAGCCGAGGTTGTCACCGGCGGCCTGGTTGCCCGAGGCGTCCGCGAGGTAGCCGGCCGTCTCGTCGTAGCGCCAGTACAGGCTGGCGCCGTCGGCGACGACCTTGGCGGGGTACGACTCGGCGGTGGCCGCGGCGACGGTCGTCGCGTTGGCCGACTTGGCGCTGACGTTGGTGCCGTCGCTCGCCGACACCCGGTAGGTGTACGACGTGCCCGCCACCACGTTGGTGTCGGTGAAGGTGAGCTGCGGGCGCACCCACGGGAGCGAGGAGGCGCTGACGGTGTAGACCGGCGTGGCACCGTTGTTCCGGTACACGTTGTAGGTCAGGTCGCCGTCGTCCAGGTCGAGACTGGTCTGCCAGCGGACCTGGACCTTGCCGGGCTCCACGCTCGACGCGATGACCTGCGGGATGCTGGGCGCTCCGGTGTCGGGTCCGTTCGCGAACCGCGTCAGACCCTGCTGGGCCTTGAGGTTGGTGGTGGTGAAACCGCCGCCCGCCCAGAGGTAGTCCTTGCCGCCGCCGGAAGCGACGATCAGGACGCGCGGGCCGACCAGCTCGCCGAGACCGTCATTGGTGTCGGGGAACCAGGGCAGCAGCTTCGGGCTGTCGACCGACTCGGCCAGCAGGTGCTTGCGGTTGCCGTCCGGGTACTCGCCCATGGTCGCGCAGTCGTGGGCGTGCGAGCCGCTGTACAGGACCGACTGGTAGAGCGCCAGGTTCTGGGTGGCGCCCAGGCAGGTGTCCCGCCAGCGCTGGTTCCAGTCGCTGTAGTTGAAGGCGGTGCGGCCGTCGAAGACCCCGCCGCCGGTGCCCTCGTTGGCGACGTAGAAGCCGGTGGCGTCGGTGACGATGTCCTTGACGACCGACGTGTTGTCGAAGAAGCCGTTCGGGTAGTTCTTGGTGACGGCTCCGGTGGTCGCGTCGACCACCGCCAGCGCGTGCGAGTTCGCGCCGTTCACGGTGTAGAAGTCACCGCCGACGATCACGTGGGTGCCGTCGGCGGCCACCTCGACGGCGCGCGCCGTCTCGTCGGTGTCGGCGGTCCACGGCTTCAGGTCGCCCGTGGTGGTGACCGCGGCCAGGTGGCCACGGGTCTGGCCCTGGACGGCCTGGAAGTCGCCGCCGAGGTAGACGGTGTCGGCGGTCGCCGTCAGCGCCCGCACGGTGGCGGTGACGTTGACGTGGAAATCGTTGCGCGGGGTGCAGGTGGCGATGTCGATCGCCGCCAGGTTGCTCACCCCGACGCCGTTGACGGATCCGAAGGAACCGCCCGCGTACAGCGTCTTGCCGTCCGGCGAGACGGTGAGCGCGCGGACCGTCTCCGTGCCGCCGGTGAAGGACAGGTTGCACCCGGTGGGTGCGCCCGTCGTGGTGTCGAACGCGGCGAAGTTCACCGCGGGCTGCTCGTTGACCCCGGCTGCCGAGCCGGGCGGCCGGATGGCCGAGAACGTACCCCCGGCGAAGACCACTCCGTTCGCCTGGGCGAAGGCCCAGACGATTCCGTTGGTCTGCCAGGTCGACAGGTCGTCCGCCGTGATGGCGACCGGCGGAGTGAGCGCCGTCGCGGAGTGCGTCGTCAGCACTCCCAGTGTCGCGGCCGCCAATGCGGTGGCAACCGAGAACACCCCCAATTTACGCATGCGTAGCCCCCCAAGGCCCTTGCTGTTCACCTGTGGCTCGAACAAGCCACTGGTGCAGGGCAGAGTAGGGCGCTCAGTAGGCCCTAGTCTGCATTTTTGGACGAGATTTATCGATCTATGCGTACAGTTGCGCCCGCCAACTGATCGGAAACATGCTGAATGTCGGCATCCACCATGATCCGTGCCAGTTCTTCCACCTTGACCGTCGCTTCCCAGCCAAGGAGGTCGCGGGCCTTGCTCGCGTCCCCGATGAGCGCGTCGACCTCACTGGGCCGCTCGTACTTGGGGTCGTAGCGAACGTATTCGGTCCAGTCCAGTCCCGCGTGGGCGAAGGCGGTCTCCACGAACTGGCGCACGGTAGCAGGCACGCCGGTGGCGACCACGTAGTCCGTGGCCTCGTCCTGCTGCAGCATCCGCCACATCGCGTCCACGTACTCGGGCGCGTAGCCCCAGTCGCGGACCGCGTCGAGGTTGCCGAGGTAGAGCCGGTCCTGCAGGCCCGCCTGGATCCGGGCGACCGCGCGGGTGATCTTCCGCGTGACGAAGGTCTCGCCGCGGCGCGGGGACTCGTGGTTGAACAGGATCCCGTTGACCGCGAACATCCCGTAGGCCTCGCGATAGTTCACCGTGGACCAGTAGCCGAAGACCTTGGCGCAGCCGTAGGGGCTGCGCGGGTGGAACGGCGTGGCCTCGTTCTGCGGCGGCGGCGCCGCGCCGAACATCTCCGACGAGGAGGCCTGGTAGACGCGGGTGCTGATGCCGCTCGCGCGGACCGCCTCCAGCAGGCGCAGCGCGCCCAGCCCGGTCACGTCGCCGGTGTAGAGCGGTGCGTCGAAGGAGACCCTGACGTGCGACTGCGCGCCCAGGTTGTACACCTCGTCGGGCTGCAGGTCGCGCAGCAGGTTCACCAGGGCCACACCGTCCGACAGGTCGGCGTGGTGCAGCACGAGGGAACGATTCGCCTCCTGCGGGCCCTGGTAGATGTGGTCGATCCGCTCAGTGTTGAAGCTGGACGAGCGGCGCACGAGACCGTGCACCGTGTAGCCCTTGGCGAGCAGCAGTTCGGCCAGGTACGAGCCGTCCTGGCCGGTGACGCCGGTGATGAGTGCGCTCTTGCTCACGCGGTCCCCCCTTAGGGATCCGGATATTTGCTGATTCTTACGGAAAGCTGGGCTCAGACCCGAACGGGTGATGCCGCAAGGCATAATCCGGTGTCATGAAGGCTACGAGGGAACTTCTCCCGCCCAGCGCCCGGATCTTCGTCGCGGGACACCGCGGACTCGTCGGTTCGGCGGTCACCCGCCGGCTCACTGCCGACGGCCACCAGGTGATCACCCGCGGCCGGGACGGACTGGACCTGCGCGACGCCGCGGAGACCGCGAAGTTCCTGGCGGACGTCCGGCCGGACGCGGTCGTGCTCGCCGCCGCCAAGGTCGGCGGGATCATGGCGAACAGCACCTTCCCGGTGCAGTTCATCGAGGACAACCTGCGGATCCAGCTGAGCGTCATCGCCGGCTCGCACGCGGCGGGGGTCGGCCGGCTGCTCTTCCTCGGCTCGTCCTGCATCTACCCCAAGCTCGCCCCGCAGCCGATCCGCGAGGACGCGCTGCTCACCGGCCCGCTGGAGCCGACCAACGAGCCGTACGCGCTCGCCAAGATCGCCGGCATCGTCCAGATCCAGTCCTACCGGCGGCAGTACGGCGCCTCGTACATCTCGGCCATGCCGACCAATCTCTACGGCCCCGGCGACAACTTCGACCTGGAGACCTCGCACGTCCTGCCGGCCCTGATCCGCCGCTTCCACGAGGCGAAGCGCGACGGGCGCGAGAGCGTCGAGCTCTGGGGCAGCGGCTCCCCGCGCCGGGAGTTCCTGCACGCGGACGATCTCGCCGCCGCCTGCGCGCTGCTGCTGCGCACCTACGACGGCGACGAGCCCGTCAACGTCGGTTGCGGCGACGACCTGACGATCCGCGAACTCGCGGAGACCGTCAGGGACGTCGTCGGCTACGAGGGTGCCATCGGCTGGGACACGACCAAGCCCGATGGCACCCCGCGCAAACTGCTGGACGTGTCCCGGCTGACGGATCTCGGCTGGAAGCCGACGATCCCGCTGCGGGACGGCATCGCCTCGGTGTACACCCAGTGGAGGTCCGAGGCGTGAGGGGTTGGCGGATGGAGGAGCGAGGAGCACCGGTCTAATACGCTCCTCGTCCGTCGACCACGGCACGGAGCGTGCGGGCCATCACGTCGACGTCACTGGTGAACGACCAGTTGTCGACGTACTGCAGGTCGAGTGCGACCGTTTCGTCCCAGGACAGGTCGGAACGTCCGCTGACCTGCCAGAGTCCGGTGATACCCGGCTTGACGGCGAGCCTGCGCAGCTCGATCTCGTCGTAGCGGGCCACCTCGTCCGGCAGCGGCGGGCGCGGCCCGACCAGGGACATCTCACCGCGCAGCACATTGACGAGCTGCGGCAGCTCGTCGAGCGAGCAGCGGCGCAGCAGCCGGCCGACGGCCGTGACCCGGGGGTCGCGGCGCATCTTGAACATCAGGCCGTCGTTCTCGTTGGCCGCCGTCAGTTCGGCCTTGCGGGCCTCGGCGTCCACGACCATGGTGCGGAACTTCCACATGGTGAAAGGCGCGCAGTTCTGGCCGTGCCGGACCTGCTTGTGGAAGGCCGGGCCCGGTGACCCGAGCCGGATGGCCGCCGCGATCAGCCCGAACAGCGGCGCCAGCACCATCAGCCCGGCCGCGGCGCCGGTCCGGTCCATGGCCGCCTTGAGCTTGATCTGGACACCGCGCCGGAGTGGCGGGGTGATGTGGAGCATCGCCAGTCCGGCGGGCGCGGCGAACTGGACGCGGCGCATGGCCACGTCCACCAGTCCCGGCAGGACCGCCAACGGCAGTCCCGCGTCGTGCAGCGCCCAGGACAAACGTTTCAGCCGCTCTCCGGCCATCCGCGGTCCCGGCGCCACCAGCACGAGTTCCGCACGGTGGTCCCGGGCAGCGCCCAGTACCAGCGCGGAGTCGCCGCTCGGGGCGCTGGGCATCACGGAGCCGAGCCGGGCACTGACCGGGGCTCCGCATTCGAGGTTGGCGTTCCCGACCGGGACGACGCCGACCACCACATAGGCGTGGTCGGTGCGCTTGGCCAGGTGGCCGACGACATGGTCCGCGGCGCTCGGCTCACCGATCACCAGGACCTTGCGTACGGCGTGCGCCTCCCGGCGGGTCGCCGCGAGGTGCCGGTGCGTCATCTTGCGGCAGGAAGCCGTCAGCAGCAGTCCGGGCGCGAGCCCGAGCAGCGCCAGTGACGGCTCGGATATCTCGCCGACCGCGGTGCGCGCGACGGCCAGCACTCCGAGCAGGATCAGCCAGTCGTACAGCACCGGCAGCGCGGCCCGGGACTCGCCCAGGGACCTCGCGGCATAGCGGTGCCGTCCCGCCTGCACGCAGAGCCAGGCCACCGCGGCCACGGCTGCGCACGCCCATGGGTACGGTTGACGCGTCGCTTGGAACACGAGCGCCACGGGTAGGGCGATACCCACCAGGTCGACGGCGAGCGCCACCGGCAGATACCACGTCGGTTTGTCACTGAGTCCGCGCGGAGCCTTGCTCCGCACGTGTTTCGGTCCGGTTTCGATCAGACCACTGGGTACTTCGACACGCCGCATGGACCCCCCTGGCACATCGCGACCGATTGGGCGCGGTTGCCACTTCCCCAAGCAGCAGTGCGCCGTGATAAACCGGAACGGTAGGCCAAAAGAGTGGTCATCCGCTTCGGTTTACGTATATTCGAGCCGTTGTTGTGTCCAAGTTAATAGCTCTCCTGCACAACATGGCCATACGGAGTATGGCGGGCGTCCACTCGGCGGTTGCAGGCGGGGGTCGACAAGGGCCGGAAGGTATCGCGCCGGTGCCGGAGCGCATGCGGAGGGTGAGCGTCCGGGGCCCGTGGCGGCGCCCTTTACAGTTGTCGCTTGTGTCCACCTTGCAAGCCCCCGATGACCTGCGCGCCGCGCTGAACGGCCTCCTCGACGGCCTGCCGCCGACCCGGGCCGCCCAGGCGGTCGACCGGCTGATCGCCGCGTACCGGGGCGAGACGCCGACCGACGCCCCGATCCTGCGGGACGCCTCCGACGTCGCCGCGTACGCCGCGTACCGGATGCCCGCCACCTACGCCGCCGTCCGCTCCGCCCTCGCGGAGTTCCGGGCGCGGGCGGGAGCGTGGGCTCCGGCCACTCACCTGGACGTCGGCGGCGGTACCGGAGCGGCGACCTGGGCGGTCGCCGACGCCTGGCGGCAGGACGCCCACACCAGCACCGTCCTGGACTGGTCGGAAGCCGCGCTCACCCTCGGCCGCGAACTGGCCGCCGGGGCCGACTCCGCGGCGGTGCGGGACACCGAGTGGCGCCGGGCCCCGCTGGGCGGCGCCGTCCGGCTGCCCGAGTCCGACCTGGTCACCGTCTCGTACGTGCTCGGCGAACTGGACGCCGCCGCCCGCGTCTCGGTCGTCGCCGAGGCCGCCCGCGCGGCGCTGGGCGCCGTGGTCATCGTCGAGCCCGGCACCCCGGACGGCTATGCCCGGGTCATCGCCGCCCGCGACCAGCTGCTCGGCGCCGGGTACACCGTCCTCGCCCCCTGCCCGCACGACGGGGGCTGCCCGATGGTGGGCACCGACTGGTGCCACTTCGCGGCCCGGGTGAACCGCTCCTCGCTGCACCGCCAGGTCAAGGGCGGCTCACTGCCGTACGAGGACGAGAAGTTCAGCTACGTCGCGGCCGCCCGCTTCCCGGCCGCGCCCGCCGCCGGGCGCGTCGTGCGGCACCCGCAGATCCGCAAGGGCCAGGTGCTGCTCGACCTGTGCACGCGGGACGACGGGATCTCCCGCGGCATCATCACCAAGAAGCGGCACGGCGACCTCTACCGCGCCGCCCGCGACGCGGACTGGGGCAACAGCTGGCCGCCGCCCTCCGAGGACGCCTGAGAGCGTTCCGGGTCAGAGCCAGCCGTAGCGCCGGAAGGCCCGGTAGACCACCGCGGAGAGCGCGGCCGTCACACCGAGCATCAGCGGGTAGCCGAAAGTCCAGCGCAGTTCCGGCATGTGCTCGAAGTTCATCCCGTAGAAACCGGCGATCATCGTGGGGATCGCCAGGATGGCCGCGGCCGCGCTGATTCGCCGCATATCGGTGTTCTGCTGCACGGCGAGTTGGCTGAGATTGGCCGACAACAACCCGTCCACCAACTCCGTGTAACCGGCCAGCCGCTCGCGTACGTGGGACAGGTGGTCGGTGACGTCCCGCAGATACCGGCCCACCTCGGGGCCGATGAACGAGTACGCGTCCTCCGTGAGGCGCTGCAGCGGGCGGGCCATCGGATGGACGGCCCGCTTGAACTCGATCAGCTCGCGCTTGAGCTGGTAGATCCGCTCCGCGTCGTCGCCGTGCCCGTCCGAGAACACGTCGGACTCCAACTGGTCCACGTCCAGCTCCACCTGGTCCGCGACGTCCAGGTAGTCGTCGACGACCTGGTCCGCGATCGCGTGCAGCACGGACGCCGGACCGTGCGCCAGCAGTTCCGGCCGCGCCTCCAGCGAACTGCGCACCCGGGACAGGCCCGGGGCGCTGCCGTGCCGGACGACCACGACGAAGTCCTTGCCCAGGAACATCATGATCTCGCCGGTGTCGACGACCTCACTGGTCGCCGTCAGCTTCTCGTGCTCCACGAAGACGATCGTCTTCAGCACCAGGAAGAGCGTGTCGCCGTAGCTCTCCAGCTTCGGCCGCTGGTGCGCCTTGACGGCGTCCTCGACCGCGAGCGGATGCAGGCCGAACACGTCGGCGATCTCCCCGAGGTGCTCGGCGTCCGGCTGGTAGAGCCCGATCCAGGCGAACCCGCCGCGCTCCCGGGCCGCCGCCAGCGCCTCACGCGGCGGCAGCGTCGCGGAGCGCTTGCCGTCCTCGTACACCGCGCAGTCCACGATCACGTCCGCGGTGCACCTGCGGGGTGCGGGCAGCGCGCCGCCGCTCTCGTCGAGGGTGTGCCACTTGCCCCCGGTCCCGCTCCTGCGCCACTGCCGACCGGTCATCGTGCCCTCCTCGGTACGTATCCGAGGAAGTATCGCCGATCGGGCCCGCGCACCGCCCGCCCTGCCGCGAGCCCCCGGTCAGGTCCCGGGCGTCCCGTGCAGGACCGCCATCGCCGCGTTGTGCCCGGGGATCCCGCTGACCCCGCCGCCGCGCACCGCGCCCGCGCCGCACAGCAGCACGGCGGGGTCCGCCGTCTCCACACCCCAGGGGCCGGTGTCGGGGGAGGCGTACGGCCAGCTCAGGTCGCGGTGGAAGATGTGGCCGCCGGGGAGCCCGACCTCGCGCTCCAGGTCCGGCGGGGACTTCGCCTCGATGCAGGGCCGGCCGTCGGCGTCGAGCGCCAGGCAGTCGGCCAGCGGCTCGGCCAGCACCGCGTCGAGCTGGGCGAGGGTGGCCTTGAGCAGCGCGTCCTTCGTCCCGGACGGGTCGGTGGCGAAGAGCCGGGCGGGGGCGTGCAGGCCGAAGAGGGTGAGGGTGTGGGCGCCCTGGCCGGCCAGGGCGGGGGAGAGGATCGAGGGGTCGCTGAGCGAGTGGCAGTAGATCTCGGACGGCGGGGCGGCCGGGATCGACCCCGCGGCGGCCTGTTCGTACGCGGTCGCCAGCTCGTCGTACGACTCGGCGATGTGGAACGTGCCGGCGAACGCCTCGCGCGGGTCCACGGAGGTGTCCCGCAGCCGGGGCAGCCTGCGCAGCAGCATGTTGACCTTGAGCTGGGCGCCTTCCGGGCGGGGCGGCGCCGGCTCGCCGAGCAGCCCGGCGAGCGTGTGCGGGGCGGCGTTGACCAGCACGTGCCCGGCTCCCACCCGGCCGCCCTCGAAGGAGACCTCGGCGCGGCCGCCGTCCGTCGCGATGCCCGTCACCTCGCATCCCGTGACGATCTCCGCGCCGGCCGCGCGGGCGGCGCCGGCCAGCGCGTCCGTCAGCGCCCCCATCCCGCCCACCGGCACGTCCCAGTCGCCGGTCCCGCCGCCGATGACGTGGTAGAGGAAGCAGCGGTTCTGCCGCAGCGTCTCGTCGTGGGCGTGGGTGAACGTGCCGATCAGCGCGTCGGTCAGCACGATCCCGCGGACCAGGTCGTCCTCGAAGGCCGCCTCGACGGTCTCGCCCAGCGGGCGTTCGAACAGCGCCTCCCAGGCGGCCGGGTCGTCCACGATCCGCTCCAGCTCCGCCCGCGTCGGCAGCGGCCCGGTCAGCGTCGGGAAGACCCGCTCCGCCACGCGTTGCGTCATCGCGTAGAAGCGCTGCCACGCCGCGAACTCCCGCTCCGAGCCGGTGCGGCGCGCGAAGCCCTCCCGGGTCCTGGACGGATCCTGCGAGTCGACCAGCAGGCATCCTCCCTCATACGGCGTGTACGAGGAGATCCGCCGGCGGCGCACCGCGAAGCGCAGCCCCAGCTCGTCCGTGATCTTCCGCGGCAGCAGGCTGACCAGGTACGAGTAGCGCGACAGCCGGGCGTCGACCCCGGTGAACGCCTGGGTGGACACGGCCGCGCCGCCGGTGGACGGCAGCCGCTCCAGCAGCAGCACGCTGCGGCCGGCGCGGGCGAGGTAGGCGGCGGCCACCAGACCGTTGTGGCCGCCGCCCACGATCACGGCGTCGTACGAGGAACGCTTCGGTGCGCGGGACGCCGCGCTGTCGGAGGACATGCAGGCACGGTAGCTACCGCAGCTCCTGGGTGCAGCACTTCACGCTGCCGCCCGCCTTGTGCAGCTCCGACAGATCGGCCGCGACCGGTTCGAAACCGCGTTCGCGCAGCGGTGCGAAGAGCCCGGTGGCACCTCGCGGGAGAACCACGTGGTGCCCGTCGCTGACGGCGTTCAGCCCGAGCGCGGCGGCGTCCACGGCGGTCGCCAGCAGGGCGTCGGGGAAGAGCCGGGCCAGCACCTTGCGGCTGCCGGGCGAGAACGCGCCGGGGAAGTACATGACCTCGCCCGCCGCGTCGTCGAGAACGGCGAACGCGGTGTCGAGGTGGTAGTAGCGGGGGTCGGTGAGTTCCAGTCCGATGACGGGCCGGCCGAAGAACTCCTGGGCCTCGGAGTGCGAGAGCGGGCTGCTGCGGAAGCCCATACCGGCCAGGATCCACTGCGAGGTGACGGCGAAGTCGCCCTCGGCCTCGTTGATGTGCTGCGGCTCGCGCACCTCGGTGAACCCGTTGCGGTGGAACCACGCCAGGTGCGCCGGCGCCTCGGCGGTCCGCTCCGCGTTGAAGAACCGGGCGCCGAGCACCCGGCCGTCCACGACGGTGGCGCCGTTGGCGGCGAAGACCATGTCGGGCAGGCCGGCCACCGGGGCGAGGACCTCGACGGTATGGCCCAGGGAGCGGTAGAGGTCCCGCAGTTCCTCCCACTGGAAGAGCGCGAGTACGGGGTCGACGGGCTTGGCGGGGTCCATCCACGGGTTGATGGAGTAGGTCACCCGGAAGTGTGTCGGCGGGCACATCAGGTACCGCCGGGGTGTGGCGGTTCGGACTGAGCGCAATGCGGGCTCCTCGTCGTTTGAGGCACCGGTGGAACGCCGGTGGGGTCGCGTGCCGCGAGGGTTACGTACGCGCACAAATCGTCCACCCTCGGCGCCCGAAAAACACCGAGCCGATTGGGCGGTTCGCGGGACGGTTTTCATACACGGCGGCCTATCCGCCCGCCCTGCCCCGCGCACCGCCCGCCGGCCGCGGGGGAGCGGCACCCACGGGCGGTACGCCCCGGTACGCGACGACGCCTGCGGGACCCGTTCTCCCGGGTCCCGCAGGCGTCGTGCTGCCGAGTGGTGCAGGGGCTACGCGCTCAGCGGGTAGGCGTCGGCGAGGTCGGCGAAGACGGCGCTGTTCAGCGCGAAGGCGTTGCGGCACTCGTCCACCACGCGCTGCTTCTCCAGGTCGTCGACGGCCAGCGCGTCCAGCAGCTCGCGGTACTCGCGCTTGAACGCGGCCGGGTTGCCGATCCCGTCGAAGACGTAGAACCGCACGCCGTCGCCCTTGCGTTCGAATCCCCAGGTCTTCTCCGCGATGCCGCGGATCACCTGTCCGCCGGAGAGGTCCCCCAGATAGCGGGTGTAGTGATGTGCGACATACCCCGCGGGCCACGTGCCGGCGACCTCGGCGACCCGTTCCGCGTACGCCGCCGTGGCCGGCAGCGGTACCGACCGGTGCTGCCAGCCGTCGCCGAGCAGATGGTCCAGGTCGCGTTCGAGTGCCGCGACGCGGAGGAGTTCGGCGCGGACGAAGGGGCCGGCGACGGGATCTCCGGCCAGCGACTGCGCCGCGTCCTCCAGGGCCCGGTAGACGAACCACAACTGCTCGGTGTAGCGGGCGTATGCGTCCACGCCGAGCCGGCCGCCGAGCAGATCGCTCATGAAGGTCGAGTTCTCTGCCTCGGTGTGCTGTTCATGGCTGGCGGTGCGGATCACCGTGGAGAACGGGGACGGCGTCAAGGGGACCTCCTGCTGCGGGCGTGCCGCGATCCTCGCAACTTAGGTATACCTAAGTCAAGAGGATCCCGACGGCCTGTCGGGAACAACGCTCCTCAAGTCCTTCCACCCCGGCTGTGCGTTCATTCCGGACAAGAGGCAGGATGATGCCCACCACCCGCGTACCGTGGACCATGGACGCGGGGGCGAGGGAAGGAGACCGATGGCAGGCAAGAGCAGGTTGTCCGAGTGGCTGCGCCGCCGATCGGCAGGCTCGGACAGCGATCCCGGATCTGCTCCCGCCCTGGCCCGCGAGGAACTGGTCCAGGCCGCGGCCGCCGCCGGCTTCCCCGTCGCACCGGCCGCCCACCCGTCGGGCTACGGCTGTTCCTGCGACCGCGTGGGCTGTCCCACCCCGGGCATGCACCCGGTCTCGTTCGCCTGGCACACCCAGGCCACCACCGATCCGCAGAAGATCGAGCAGTGGCTGCACACCCAGCCGCTCGCGAACTTCATCTCCGCCACCGGCGCCAGCCACGACGTCCTGGACGTACCGGCCGACGCGGGCGCCATCGCCCTGGAGCGGCTCGCGGCCGAGGGCGGGGAGGCCGGCCCGGTCGCCGCCTACGGGGACGACCGCCTGCTGTTCTTCACCGCCACCCGCGGCACCCCCGTCGACGAGGACGAGTGGTGGCCCTGCGAGCTGGACTGCCATCCCGAGACCGTCGACGAGCACCCCGGCCTGCGCTGGCACTGCCGCGCCAGCTACGTCCTGCTGCCGCCGGCCAAGCTGCCCACCGGCGGCTCCGTGACCTGGCTGACCGACCGCGGTCCCGACCGTCCGCTCCCCGACCCGCTGCCGCTCCTGGAAATCCTCATGGACGCCTGCGCGCAGGTCGAGTACGTGCCCGAGACGGTGGGCTGGCGGCTCTGACCCGCCCGGCCCGGCCCCTGCCGGGCTGCCGTCACTCGCCCTTGGCGGAGACCAGGCCCTGCAGACGGCCCAGGAAGTCGACCTTCCCCTGGGCATCGTTCGCCGGCGGGACCGTGACGGCCTGTTCGGCCACCCGGACCAGCGTGACCGAGTTCTTCGGGGTGCCGGTCATCAGCGCCTTGGTGTCCGGGTCGTCGACCTTCAACGGCTTGCCCGGTGTGGTCAGCCGCGACTGGTGGCGGGAGGCGAAGAACACCACCGCCCCGCCGTCCGTGGTCCGCAGCCCCACCGGCGGGAACTCGCCCGCGTCCACCGGCTGGTCGGCGTACTCGGTGACCGCGGCCGAGGTGCTCGCGCCCTTGCGGCGCTGCTGGCGCACCTGCGAAGTCTGCGCGCCGTCGGCGAAGGCCAGCGTCGCGGCGGTGCCGGTCTGCAGGTACGAGGTGTACGCGGCGCTGAGCCGGCCGGGCTCGACCAGCAGCCCCGAATCGTCCAGCGGCACCGGCTCGGCGTAGCCGTCGTGGTCCAGAACGAACTTCGGCATCCGGTCGGCCGCGATCACCGCCAGGTACGAGGCCTTCCACGGGTCGCTCACGGCGGACCGCTGGAAGAGCAGCAGCCAGTGGGCGTCGCCGCTGGCGTTGCTGAGGACGTCGGCGGCGAACCACTTGGGCCAGCCGCGCTGCTTCGGTATCAGGAAGCGCGCGTCGGTGAGCTTGAGCGGCACCGCCGCCGGATTGCCCTCCGGGTGGTTGGCGTGCCGCGCCGTCATGCTCCCGTGGTCCATCGCGCCGAGCGCACCGGTCTCGGCCTTCGCCAGCACCGCCGGGTCGTAGCTCCGCTTGGCTTCGTTGTTGAGCCGGGTGAAACGGTCGAGGGCCTTGGCGGCCTCAGCCTTCGTCACCGCCGGCACGAGCGCCCGCTCCCCGTGCACGGTCACGCATCCCGTCACCGGCATCAGCGTGAGCAGCAGAACTGCGGCTGTCAGGGACAACCTGCGGCGGGTCATTCGGCGTCGGCTCCTTCGGGGCTGCTGCGGTCGGCGCAACCCTACCGGGGGCGAGGAAGAAGGCCATGGTCGGTACGAGATACAGCGCCCACACCGTGACCTGGACGACGGTCGGGTCCGGCTGGAAGTTGAGGACGCCCTTCAACAGGGTTCCGTACCAGCTGTCCTGAGGGATCGTGGAACTGATGTCGAAGGCCGTCGAGCCCAGGCCCGGCAGCCAGTCGGCCTCCTGCAGATCGTGCACGCCGTAGGCGAGCACGCCCGCGGCGACCACGACCAGCATGGCGCCGGTCCAGGTGAAGAACTTCGCCAGGTTGATCCTGAGCGCGCCGCGGTAGAAGAGCCAGCCGAGCACCACCGCGGTGAGCAGGCCCAGCGCGACGCCGGTCAGCGGCTCCGCCGACCCGTCCTCGGAACCGGCGGCCGACACGGCCGCCCAGACGAACAGCGCGGTCTCCAGGCCCTCCCGGCCGACGGCCAGGAGCGCGGTCGCGACGATCGCGGTGGTCCCCATGGCGAGCGCCGCGTCGAGCTTGCCGTGCAGCTCCTTCTTCAGGTGCCGGGCGGTGCGCCGCATCCAGAAGACCATCCAGGTGACCAGGACGACGGAGAGGATCGACAGCGAACCGCCGAGCGCCTCCTGCGCCTTGAAGTCCAGTGACGAGGAGCCGTACTCCAGCAGCGCGCCGAAGGAGGCGCTGATGACGACGGCCACGGCCACGCCGATCCACATCGGCAGCAGCGCTTCACGGCGCCCGGACTTCACCAGGTACGCGATCAGGATGCAGACGACCAGGCTGGCTTCGAGCCCCTCGCGCAGGCCGATCAGATAGTTGCCGATCACGGCCGGTCACTTCCCTTCGAAGAGGCCGCGGCCCCACCAGTCGGAGCTGTCGCGCACGCCCGGCGGACAGGCGAAGTGCGCGGAACCCACGTGCTGGATGTACTCGTTCAGGGCGTCGGTCCTGGCCAGCCGGTTCTGCACCGGGATGAAGCCGGACCGGACATCGCGCTGGTAGGCGAGGAAGAACAGCCCGGCCTCGAGCCGGCCCAGGCCGTCCGTGCCGTCGGTGAAGGAGTAGCCGCGGCGCAGGATCGTCGCGCCGGAGTTGCTGTCCGGGTGGGCCAGGCGGACGTGCGCGGTCGGCAGCATCGCCTTGAGGTTCGGGGTGTCGTGCTCGCGCTCCTTGCCGACCGCCGCGCCCTCGCCCTTGTTCCGCCCGAAGATGTCCTCCTGCTCCTGGAGCGGAGTGCGGTCCCAGGTCTCGATGTGCATGCGGATGCGCCGGGCGACGAGGTAGGAGCCGCCGGCCATCCAGGCGGCGCCGTCCTTCGCGGAAGCCCACACGTGCTGGTCCTGCGTCGCCCGGTCGCTGCCCGCGACGTTGTGCGTGCCGTCCTTGAACCCCATCAGGTTGCGCGGGGTCTGCTCGTCCGGTGTCGTCGAGGACGTCTTGCCGAAGCCCAGCTGCGACCAGCGCACGGCGACCTTGCCGAAGCCGATGCGCGCCAGGTTGCGGATCGCGTGCACGGCCACCTGCGGGTCGTCGGCGCACGCCTGGACGCAGAGGTCGCCGCCGCTGCGGGCCGCGTCCAGGTTGTCGTGCGGGAACGCCGGCAGGTCGACGAGGGCGGTGGGGCGGTGGGCCTTGAGGCCGAAGCGGTCCTTGCCGTCCTTCTCGAACAGCGTCGGGCCGAAGCCGATGGTGATCGTCAGCCGGGAGGACGGCAGGCCGAGCGCTTCGCCGGTGTCGTCCGGCGGGGCCTCGGGCAGGCCGCCGACGGCGCCCGCGCCGACCGGCTTGCCGGCCGTCATCGCGGCGGCGGCCGCCGTCCACTCCTTCAGCAGCGCGACGAGTTCGGCGCGGTCCTCGGTCTTCACGTCGAAGGCCGCGAAGTGCAGCCGGTCCTGGACCGGAGTGATGATCCCGGCCTGGTTGCTGCCGTGGAACGCGACGATGTTGCCCGCGGAGGCCGCCGGCTGCACATCGCTCCCGGTGCGCACGGCCGCCGCGGCACCACCTGCGGCGGCAGCGCCGAGCGCGATGCCGGCGCCGGTCCAGCCGATGACGGCGCGCCGGGAGACCGGGCCCCGGGCCCGTCCCGCCGTGCCGTCCCCGGCCACCCCGTCCGGCTGGGACGGGGCAGCGGCGGTGGTCTTTTCGTCAGCCATGGGGACTCCGTTACTTCGCGACGGCCGCGGCGAGCTTGGAGAGCGGCTCGGCCAGCGCGTTGACGCCGTCCGAGAGCTCCTTGCGCTGGGCCGCGTTCACGGTGTCGTACGAGACGAAGGTGTCGCCGCTCCTGTACTTGTCGAGCAGCGTGTTGAGCGCGGCGAACTGCTTGTCCAGTTCCTTGGCCAGCTCGGGGTTGCTCTGCGAGGCGACCGGCTTGAGCAGCTCGTAGGCCTTCTGCGCGCCGCCGACGTTGGCCTTGAAGTCCGACAGGTCGGTGTGGCTGTAGCGGTCCTCCTCACCGGTGACCTTGCCGGTGGCGACCTCGTCCAGCAGCTCCTTGGCGCCGTTGGCCATGCCGGTCGGAGTGATCTCCGCCGTGCCGACCCGCTTCTGCCAGCCGGTGAGGTCGGTGAGGAGCTGCGCGGCGAGCTGCTTGTCCTCCGCGGAGATCGCCTTGGTGACCCAGAGCGACTTCTCGAGTTTGTGCCAGCCGGTCCACTTCTGGCCGGGCTCCAGGCCGTCCTCGCGGGTGTCGGTCTTCGGGTCGATGTCACCGAAGGACTCGGCTATCGGCTCGGTGGACTCCCAGCCGGTGCGGGACGGGGCGAACGCCGCCTTGGCACCCTCGACATCGCCCTTGATGATCGCGTCGGTGAAGACCTTGACCTTCGGGATCGTCGCGTCGGCCTCGCTCTGCGCCCACTTGCGGTACTCGGCGACGGCCGTGTCCAGCCGCGGGTCGTTCTTCTTCGGCGCGCCGGCGCCGGTGACGCTGACCTTGGTGCGCAGGCCGTCGCCCTTCATGCCCGGCTTGCAGGTGACCTCGTAGTCGCCGGCCTTGAGCTCGGCGGAGATCTCGGCCTTGGTGCCGGGGCCGATGTTCTCCCGCTCGGTCACGATCTTGTCGCCCGGCGCGTAGACGTACAGCTCGTTGACCTTGGAGCCCTTGTTCTCGAACGCGAACTTCACGTGCCCGGCGGGGAACGTGGTCTTCGAGACCTTGCAGGAGTCGTCGTTGGCGGTGACCTGGATCGCGTCGGACGCCTTGGCGTCCGTCTTCTCGGAGCACCCGCTGACGGCGGCGAGCGCGGCGACGACCGCGACGGCGGTGACGACGGAGAGACGGGCTGCGGACATGCGGGGCTCCAGGCGGTTCAGGGACGCTCACGACAGGGGTTGGCCGGTGAGGCTGGCCTAACTTATCTGAGCCTTGCCTTTGTGGTACCCGCAGGGTCGCCCGATGTCCAGTGATTCCGGTCTCACCGGACGCACGCGGGGGCGCGTCGCGGCGCGCCCCCTGCCCCCGTCATGGCAGCGTGAGCACCTCTGCGCCGGTTTCGGTGACGACCAGGGTGTGCTCGAACTGGGCGGTGCGCTTGCGGTCCTTGGTGACCACCGTCCAGCCGTCCTCCCAGATCTCGTAGTCGTGGGTGCCCAGCGTGAGCATCGGCTCGATGGTGAACGTCATGCCCGGCTTGATCACGGTGGTGGCGTGCGGGGCGTCGTAGTGCGGCACGATCAGCCCCGAGTGGAACGCGGTGTTGATGCCGTGCCCGGTGAAGTCCCGGACCACCCCGTAGCCGAAGCGCTTGGCGTACGACTCGATGACCCGCCCGATCACGTTGATCGCCCGGCCGGGCTTGACCGCCTTGATCGCCCGGTTCAGCGACTCCTCGGTGCGCTCGACGAGCAGCCGCGACTCGTCGTCGACGGCACCGCAGAGGTAGGTGGCGTTGGTGTCGCCGTGCACCCCGTGGATGAACGCCGTCACGTCCAGGTTGACGATGTCGCCGTCGCGCAGCTCGGTCGAGTCCGGGATGCCGTGGCAGATGACCTCGTTGATCGAGGCGCACAGCGACTTCGGGAAGCCCCGGTAGCCGAGGTCGGAGGGGTAGGCCCGGTGGTCGCACATGTACTCGTGCGCGACACGGTCCAGCTCGTCCGTGGTCACCCCCGGGGCGATGTGCCGGGCGGCCTCGACCATCGCCCGCGCGGCGATCTGCGACGCGATCCGCATCTTCTCCACGGTTTCGGCGTCCTGGACCTCCGGCCCGGTGTACGGAGTGGGCGCGGGCCTGCCCACGTACTCGGGCCGCGGGATCGAGGCGGGCACCGGGCGCGGCGGGGAGAGCTTGCCGGGAACGAGAAGCGACTGACCAGACATGCCGACGAGTGTATCGGCGGGCGATCGGGCAGGCTGGCGGCAGGTACTCGTACATCAGGAGGTGGTCATGGCACTGTTCAGGGCGAAGAAGCCGGCCGGCAAGCCGGGCGAATGGTTCTACTGCCTGGAGCACAGGAAGGTGGAGGAAGGACCCGAGTGTCCGGCCAAGGACCGGTTCGGGCCCTACGCCGACCGGGCCGAGGCCGAGCGGGCGATGCAGACGGCGGCCGACCGCAACCTCGCATGGGAGACGGATCCCCGCTGGCACGACAAGCCCGGGGGCGCCGACGACGAGCCCGGCCCGTCCGGCCCCTGAGGGCCCGGACTCAGACCGCTGAGGCCGCCGCGGACGCCGGAGATCCGGCGGGCGCGGCGGGCGTGGCGGCGGGCCCGGGGCCGGCCTTGGCCTTCCGCATCCGCACCGCGTGTTCGTTGGTGCGGGCGTCGTAGGACATCAGTCCGGGCAGCGCCAGGGCCAGCAGCCCCACGGCGGCGACACAGGCCGCGCCGCCGCTCCAGACCGAGGTACGGGCGCTGGTCAGTGCCGCCATGCCGCCGGCCCTCACCTGGCCGAGCTGCGGCCCCACCGAGTACGACAGCAGCTCGATGCCGGCCAGCCGGCCGCGCAGCTCGTCGGGGATCGTCTGGTTCCACATGGTGCTCCGGCCGATGCCGCTGACCATGTCGCAGCCGCCGGCGACCGCCAGCAGGAGCAGGACCAGCCAGATGTTCGCCATCCACCCGGCGACCGCCATCGCCGCCCCCCAGCCGATCGCCGAGACCACCACCAGCCGGCCGTGCCGGTGGATCCGCGACGTCCAGCCGCTGGTCACGCTGACCGCGAGCGAGCCGACCGACCCGGCCGCGTACATCAGGCCCAGCGCCCAGGGGGCGTGCAGATCGTCGGCGAGGAACGGGAAGATCGCGGTCGGGAAGGCGAAGAACATCGCCGCCATGTCGATCGCGTACGTGCCGAGCAGTTCCTTGCGGCCCCAGGCGTAGCGGGCGCCCTCCGCGATGCCGCGCAGCGACGGCTTCTCCGCGTCGTACGCCGCCGGTGACGGCCGCAGCCCCAGGGCCAGGACGACCGAGACGGCGAACGTCCCGATGTCGATGGCGTACGCCCACGACAGCCCCGCGAAGGCGATGAGCACGCCCGCCAGCGACGGACCCGCGATGGCGCCGACCTGCCAGCGCAGCGCGTTCAGCGACGCCGCCGCCGACAGCTGGTCGTGCGCGACGATCCGCGGCACGATCGAGTCCAGCGCGGGGCGCTGCAGCCCGGTCAGGGCGCTCGACACCGCGGCCACCACGTACAGCGGCCACACCATCGGATGCGGCAGCAGCGTGTTGGCGAGCAGCAGCGCCGACAGCAGGCCGAGGGCGGCCTCGCTGTAGAGGATCAGCTTGCGGCGGTCCATGGAGTCGGCGAGCGCGCCCCCGTACAGCCCGAACACGATCAGCGGCACCAGCTCGACGGCGCCGATCGCACCGACGGCGACCGCGGACCCGGTCAGCTCCTTGATCTGCACCGGCAGCGCGACGAAGGTCAGGAAACTGCCGAAGACCGTCACCACCCCGGCCATCCACATGAGGCGGAAGTCGCGCGAGGAGCGCCAGGGGGCCAGGTCGGGGAGCAGGGCTCTCCACCGGGACGGGGGCGGGCCGGGGTCGGGAAGGCTGTCGTTCACGGGTTCGCATGCTCCGCCTCCGGGCCGCGCGGGGCAAATGGATTTCGGGCCCGGCCGGATCTTCGCGGGCGGCGCTCGGCCGCTACCAGCGGGCTGGTGGAGGTGACGTCAGCTGGTCGGCCAGCCGGGACAGCCGGTCGCGGAGCGAGCCGTGGCGGCGGGCGGCCGGCAGGCTGTTCTCACCGGCCGCGGCGGCGACCAGGTGCTGCAGCAGGTCCATCCCCATCGGCGCCGTCCCGTCCGGCGGATCCTTCTGCCCGGGTTCGCGGGCCGCCTCCGGCGGTACGGTCAGCGCGTCGTGCGCCAGTTCCCGCAGCCCGGGGTCGCCCGCGTCCATCGCCAGCACCGTCGCGCCGGCCCGGCGGGCGTCCGCCACCCGCTCCAGCAGCGCGGCTCCCGGCGGCTGCGGGCTGGTCACGAACACCGTCTCGCCGCGTCGCGCGCCCTCCAGCCGCCGCAGTCCCACGGCCAGATGGGCCGGGGCTCCCGCCGGGATCCGGAACCGTACCAGCGTCGGCGACAGCTCCGTCAGCCCGCTCCACGCCGCCTCGTCGTCCAGGTGGGCCGCCAGATGCCAGGGTTCGTAGCCCGATGTCCCCACCAGCAGCAGACCGCCGGGACGCCGGTGCACCGAGGCCCGCAGCGACCCCGCGAAGGAGCGCGCGGACTGGAGCCACTCGGTCCCCGCCAGAACTTCCCGCAACAGCGCCACCCGTACCGCGTCCATGGCGGGCATCCTGCCGGACCGGCGGCACCGTACGGGGCCGCTCGTGGCACTTCCCCCGTAACGAGTGGCGGCGCGCCGCGCGTGGCAGGATCGCCCGCATGACTTCCCCTGACGATGTGAACACCGCCCCCGCGTCCGCCCCCGCCGCCCCCGCCAAGGCACCGGCCAAGGACCCCTGGGACCTGCCGGACGTGTCCGGCCTGGTGGTCGGCGTGCTCGGCGGCACCGGCGACCAGGGCCGCGGGCTCGCGTACCGGCTGGCGAAGGCCGGCCAGAAGGTGATCATCGGGTCGCGCACCGTGGACCGTGCGCGGACCGCCGCCGACGAGCTGGGGCTGGGTGTGGAGGGCGCGGACAACGCGGAGTGCGCCCGGCGCAGCGACATCGTGATCGTGGCGGTGCCGTGGGACGGGCACGCCAAGACGCTGGAGTCGCTCCGCGAGGAGCTGGCGGGCAAGCTCGTCGTCGACTGCGTCAACCCGCTGGGCTTCGACAAGCAGGGCGCCTACGCGCTGAAGCCCGACGAGGGCAGCGCCGCCCAGCAGGCCGCCGCGCTGCTCCCGGAGTCCCGGGTGACCGCGGCCTTCCACCACCTGTCGGCGGTGCTGCTCTCGGACCCGGAGATCGCGGAGATCGACACCGACGTGATGGTGCTGGGGGAGGTCCGCGCGGACACCGACCTCGTCCAGGCGCTGGCCGCCCGCATCCCGGGCATGCGCGGTGTCTTCGCGGGCCGGCTGCGCAACGCGCACCAGGTCGAGTCGCTGGTCGCCAACCTGATCTCGGTGAACCGCCGCTACAAGGCCCACGCCGGCCTGCGCGTCACCGACATCTGATCGTCCGGCCCCGGGGCGGCCACCGGGGCCGGCCGGGGTCGCGGGGCACGGCGGGGTGTGGGGGACAATCGTCAGGACCGTATGTCACCGGTTTCCGGACAGGAGCTCCTCCCCATGCCCCGCCTCGCCGTCTACGCCCTCGCCGTGTTCGTGCTCACGGCCGCCGCGGCCGTCGTCTCCTTCGCGAACGGCAGCTGGACCGGTGTCGTCTGGATCCTGCTGGCGGGACTGTCCAGCAACATGTGCTGGTACTACGTGCGCAAGGCGAAGGCCGCGACCAGGGCTCAGGAGACCCAGAATCTGAACAGCCGGTAGCCGTCGCTGATGGCGTACTGCGAGACGTCGAACCAGCCCATCACGGCGTAGACGAAGTCGAAGAACGCCCGGTTCACCTCGGGGATCCACAGACACCCGAAGACCGCCAGCAGACCGAACTGCGCGAACGGCTCCACCTGACGGCGGACGTTGTACGACAGCCACGGCTCGATGATCCCGTAGCCGTCGAGACCCGGCACCGGCAGCAGGTTCAGGACCGCCGCCGTCACCTGGAGCATCGCCAGGAACGCGAACGCGTCCAGGAAGCCGACCGGCCAGGAGTCCGTCGCGCCGAAGGCGAACGGCAGCATCAGGACGATCGCGAAGAGCACGTTCATCAGCGGTCCGGCCGCCGAGATCACGCTGTGCCGCCAGCGCCCCCGGATCCGGCCCCGCTCGATGAAGACCGCGCCGCCCGGCAGCCCGATGCCGCCCATGATCACGAAGATCACCGGCAGCACGATGCTGAGCAGCGCGTGGGTGTACTTCAGCGGGTTCAGGGTCAGATAGCCCTTGTCGCCTATCGTGATGTCCCCGCTGTGCAGTGCCGTGCGCGCGTGGGCGTACTCGTGCAGGCACAGCGAGACGACCCACCCGGAGACCACGAAGAGGAAGACGCCGAAGCCGGTGCTGGCGGAGAAGCCGGTCCACACCGCCCAGCCCGACACGGCCATGACTGCCGCGATCCCCAGGAAGATCGGACTGATCCGGTGGTCACTGCGGGTATCTGTGCTGCTCATACGGGGATGATGTCGCCGGGCGGCCGTAATTTACAAGCCGGCCCCGTGATTGAGGGCAAGATGGGGTCGTGCGTTACGCGATCCTCGGCTCCACTCAGGCATTCCGCGACGACGGTACCCCCGTCCCGCTCGCGGGGCTGCGCCTGCGCGCGCTGCTGACGGCGCTGGCCCTGCGCCCCGGACGGCTGATAACCGCCGAGTCCCTCATCGACGAACTGTGGGGGGACGGTCCGCCGGCTAACGCGACCGGCGCGCTCCAGGCCCTGGTCGCGCGGCTGCGCCGGGCCATCGGTCATGACGCGATCGGTTCCGCCGACGGCGGCTACCGGCTGTGCGCCGCCCCCGAGGCGGTCGACGCGCACCGCTTCGAGCGGCTGGTGGACGAGGGCGGCAGGGCGCTGGCCGACGGCGACCCGGTGAAGGCCTCCGACCTGCTGGAGGACGCCCTCGCCCTGTGGCGGGGAGCGGCGTTCGCCGACCTCCCCGACCGGGACACCCTCGCGGTGCGCTGCGAGGAACTGCGGCTGGAGGCGGTCCGGCTGCGCCTCACCGCCGGGCTCGCGCTCGGCCGCGCGGAGCGGCAGCTGCCCGAACTCGCCGGGCTCGCCGCCGCCCATCCGCTCAACGAGTCGATCCGCGCCCTGCACATCCGGGCGCTGCGCGACGCGGGCCGCACCGCCGACGCGCTCTCCGCGTACGAGGACGTCCGCCGCGACCTCGCCGACGAGCTGGGCACCGACCCGAGCGCCGAACTGCGCGCCCTGCACACGGAACTGCTGGCGCCGGAGACCGGCCGCGGACCGTCGCCCACCGCCGACGCCGGGGTCGCCACCGGTCCGCCGTCCGCGCCGGCCTCCCGCCGCTCGGGCAACGCCCGCGCCCGCCTCACCAGCTTCGTCGGCCGGGCGGCAGAACTCACCGCGATCCGGGCGGACCTGGCCACCGCCCGGCTGGTCACCCTGACGGGACCCGGCGGGACCGGCAAGACCCGGCTGTCGCAGGAGACGGGCGACCTGCTCGCCGATCGCTGGCCCGACGGCGTCTGGTACGCGGAGCTCGCTCCCGTCAGTGATCCGCGGACGGTCCCCGAGGCGGTGCTCACCTCGCTCGGGCTGCGCGAGACGCTGCTGCACCCCGGCAGCGCCACCGAGCAGGCGCTGAGCGCGGAGGGCAAGACCAAGGACCCGGCCAGGGCGCTCGCGGAGTACTGCGCGGGACGCAGCCTGCTGCTGGTGCTCGACAACTGCGAACACGTCATCGACGCGGCGGCCGCCCTCGCGGAGCAACTCCTCGCGCACTGCCCGGGCGTCACCGTCCTCGCCACCAGCCGCGAGCCGCTGGGTGTCCCCGGTGAACGGGTCAGGCCGCTGGACCCGCTGCCGGACCCGTTCGCCCTGAAGCTGCTCGCCGACCGCGGCGCCGCTGCGCGGCCCGGGTTCACGGTGGAGGACGACCCGGTCGCGTGCGCCGAACTGTGCCGCCGGCTCGACGGGCTGCCGCTCGCCATCGAACTGGCCGCCGCCCGGCTGCGCAGCCTCACCCCGCGCCAGCTCGCCGACCGGCTCGACGACCGGTTCCGGCTCCTGACCGGCGGCAGCAGGACCGTACTGCCCCGCCAGCAGACGCTGCGCGCGGTCGTCGACTGGAGCTGGGACCTGCTGGACCCGGCGGAACGGACCCTGCTGCGCCGGCTCGCGGTCTTCGCGGGCGGCTGGACGCTGGAAGCCGTCGAGGAGGTGTGCTCCGGCGACGGGATCGACGCCGCCGACGCTCCGGCCCTGCTCGGTTCGCTCGTCGACAAGTCGCTGGTCCTCGCCGACCTCACCGACGACGGCGCCCGCTACCGGATGCTGGAGACCATCGGCGAGTACGCGGCCGAGCGGCTGGACGAGTCCGGTGAGCGCGCGGTGGTCGAGCGCCGCCACCTCCGGTGCTTCCGCGAGTACATCCGTACCGCCGACCCCGAGCTGCGCGGAGCCGACCAACTGCTCTGGCTGGCACGGCTGGAGCACGAGCACGAGAATCTGCGGACGGCGCTGCGCCGCGCCGTCGAGCTGGGGGACGAGCAGGAGGCGCTGCAACTGGTGCTGGCCTGCGGCTGGTTCTGGGAGATGCGCAACTACCACACCGAGCAGATGACCTGGCCGGCCGCCGTGGCGGCGCTGGGACCCGACCCGTTCGACGAACCGGCCCTGCTGGAACCGATGGAGCACGGCCCGCTGGACACGCCGCCGCCGATGGGCCCCGCGCAGTTGGACGAGGCGCGGCGCTGGGTGCGGATGATGCAGCTCGTCACCAACGGCGGGGACGTGGAGAACCGCTGGGGCGATCCCGACATGGCGAGGGTCGGCCGGGCGATCATCGACGCCTATCCGCCGCACCTGCCGCAGAGCGCCCGGCGGCCGGGGCTGATGAGTCCCTTCGCGGCGTTCCTGTCCGGCGAGTTCGAGCGGATGCCGGAGCTGGTGGACAACCTGGTGGTGGGCTGCCGGGCGTTCGGCGGGCCGTGGGAGCTGGCGTTCGCGCTGCAGATCCGGGCGAAGATGCTCAATGACGTGACCGAGAAGCTCGAGCAGTCGATGGCCGACGTCCGGGAGAGCCGGGAGCTCTTCCGCCAGGTCGGCGACCGCTGGGGGATGGCCGAGGCGCTCGCCGCCGAGGCCGAGGCGACCGCGAACAGCGGCCAGTGGGAGCGCTCGGCGGAGTGCTGCCGCGAGGCGATCACGATGGCCCGGGAGCTGGGTTCGTACCAGATGGTGCCGCTTCTCAACGTGCGGCTCGGCGACATGATCATCAACACCGGGGACGCGAAGGTGGGCGAGGCGCTGCTGCGGGCGGCGATCGTGGACGCCGACGAGGTCGGCCCCGCCGCGGGCGGCTCCGCCTTCTACGGACGGGTGCTGCTCTGCGCGCTGCTGGGCCGCCGGGGCGAACTCGACGAGGGCCACGCCATCATCGACGGGATGCTGGTCAGCCCGCCGGTCGGCGTCCCGCTGTTCGTCACCGGGATGCTGCGCGGGATCAAGGGCTGGCTGACCTGCCGCAGCGGCGACCCGGTAGGGGGTCTGCGGTACCTGCGGGAGGGGCTGGACGAGCTGACCGCCACTACGCTCACCGAGGTCATCGCCCCGCGAATCGGCATGCTGCTGGTGCCGGTGGCGGTGACCATCCTGGTCGCCAGGGCGTCCTCCGGAGCCACCCCGCGCGAGCAGGCGGCGATGGCCGCCCGGGCCGCTACCCTGCTCGGCGCGCACGACCGGCTGCGACCCACCGTCCCCTCCCCACTGGAGCGCGAGGAGCTGGCGGACGGCCGGCGGGACCTGGTGGCGCTGCTCGGCGACGCCGCGTTCGAGAGCGCCTACGCCGAAGGCGATGGCCTCTCCGCCGTGGAGACCATCGCCCTGATGCGCGTGGAGGACTGACCCGGAGGCCGGCCCGGTCCGGGCCGGCTTTCCCGGTCGGAGGCCGGTCAGGTCTTGTTGCGGAACTTGCGTACGGCCAGCGGCGCGGTGACCACCGTGATGCCGACCGCCCAGGCCAGGGTGACCAGGACCGAGTGGGCGACGGGACCGCCGTTCATCAGGCTGCGCGCGGCGTCCGCCAGGTTCGACAGCGGATTGACGTCGGTGAAGGCCTGGAGCCAGCCCGGCATCGTCGTCGTCGGAGCGAAGATCGACGATCCGAACTGCAGCGGCATGAGAACGAGCATGGCCACCCCCTGTACGGCCTGCGCGGTCTTCATCGTCAGCCCCAGCAGGATGAAGATCCACATGAGTGAGGCACCGAAGACCATCGAGAGCGCGACCGCGGCCAGCAGGTGGAACACGGACGTCGAGATCGACAGGCCCAGGATGAACCCCATGATCAGCAGAATCGTGGTGGCGACCAGCATCCGGCCGATCTCCACGATGATCTTGGCGATCAGGACCGAGGACCGGGCGATCGGCATGGTGCGGAAGCGGTCCATCACCCCGGTGCTGAAGTCCTGGTTGACCCCGGTGCCGACGGCCATCGAGATGTTCATGCCCATCATCGCCATCAGACCGGGGATCACGTAGTTCACGTACTCGTGCTGGTTGCCCTTGCCCGAGATCGCGCCGCCGAAGACGAACACGAACAGCAGCGTGAAGATGATGGGCATCAGCACGGCGTCGAACATCGACTCCGGGTCTTCCTTGATCTGCAGCATGTTGCGGCGCGCGAGCGCCCCGATGTGCCGCAGATTGGCCCGGAGGCCGATCCGGCCCTCATGGTGCTGCGCCTTGGCGGGCGCGGTGGTGGTGATGACTGCGGTGCTCATACCGCTACCCCCTCTTCTACGTCGGACTTCTCGGTGGCGAACGCGGGCTGCTCGCCGGAACCGGACGGGTCGGCACCGCCGGACGGAGCTCCCTGGTCCGGCTTCTGGCCGGTGATGGAGAGGAACACCTCGTCCAGGCTGGGGAGATGCGTCCCAATGCCGGAGAGGCCGAAACCGCGGGCGCCCAGCAGCCCGACCACCGACGTCAGTTGCTCGTCGCTGAGGATCGGGACGTTCAGTACGCCCTCCGCGTGGTCGATGGTGGCGCCGGCCACCCCGTCCAGCCCGGCCTGCGCGAGCGCGGTCGACATCGCGGGCAGCGACACCGTGTCGATCGGCCGGATCTGCAGGGTGCGCCCGCCGACCTTGGCCTTGAGCTCGTCGACCCGGCCGTTGGCGATGACCCGGCCGCGGTCGATGACCGTCAGCTCGTCGGCGAGCTGCTCGGCCTCCTCCATGTACTGCGTGGTCAGCAGGACCGTGGCGCCCTCGGCGACCATGCGCTTGACCTCGGCCCACACCTCGTTGCGGGTGCGGGGGTCCAGGCCCGTCGTCGGCTCGTCCAGATAGAGCACCGACGGGTTGCCGATCATGGAGGCCGCCAGGTCGAGCCGGCGCCGCATGCCGCCGGAGTACCCGCTCGCCGGCCGCTTGGCGGCCTCGGTGAGCGAGAACCGCTCCAGCAGCCCGTCGGCGCGGGACTTCGCGTCCTTGCGGGAGAGATCGAGCAGCCGCCCGATCATGTAGAGGTTCTCCCAGCCGGAGAGCTTCTCGTCCACCGAGGCGTACTGCCCCGTCAGACCGATCACCCGGCGCAGCTGCCGCGGCTGCTTCAGTACGTCGTATCCGGCGACCCGGGCACTGCCCGCGTCCGGCTGGATCAGGGTGGAGAGCACCCGGACCAGCGTCGTCTTCCCGGCGCCGTTCGGCCCCAGGACACCCAGTACGGTGCCCTGCCGTACATCGAGGTCCACACCGTCCAGGGCCTTCGTCTCACCATAGTGCTTGACCAGCCCCCGTACCTCGACGGCGGCGCCCACTTTGTCACTCTGTCGCGTCGTCATGGGTCAACCATGGCGCGGCCCGCTGACAGCGGACCGACACGGCCCTGACACCGCGCCCACCGGCCTGACACGGCGATCACATGGCGCCGGCCGACACAGCCCTCAGGCGGTCGGAACGGTGACCAGGTGCTTGCCGGTGGAGGTGACGACGTCGAAGCCGGTGATGTCGGCGGGGGAGAGGCCCGCCGCGCCCTGGACGGTGAGCGGTTCGGGCTGCGCGGTGGTGCCGTACCCGGCTGCCGGGACCGACCAGGTGGCGACGGTCTGCCGGCTGCCGTCCCGGCCCACGGCCACGAGGCTGCAGGTCAGCGGGCCGTTGACCCCGGAGAGCCGGAGATCGATCTGGGTGCCCCACTTCTTGCCGGTGACGCCGACCGTGGCATTGGCCCCGGTCGCCGGGTCGCCCCCGGTGAACTGCACGGCCGCCGCCTGCGGCGACGAGCCGTCCTGCTGGGTGACGAGGACCGCGACGGCCGAGCCGCACAGGGCCAGCACTCCGCAGGCCGCCAGCGCGAGCACCAGCCGCCGGCCGCGGCCGGGCCGCCGCCGCGAGGGCCGGTGCGTCGAGATCTGCGGGGCCGGCTGTACGGGGGGTCGCGCGACGGGCTCGGGATAGGGCTGGTGGAAGGGCTGCGCGGGCGGGCGCGCGGACGTCGCACCCGGCGGCCACTCCCGCACGGGCTCCGGCATGCCGCCGCTCTGCCGCAGCTCACCGAGGAGCGGTACGAGTCCGCTCAGCTCGTCCAGCTGCCGTCCGCACTGCTCGCAGTCCACGAGGTGCTGCTCGAAACGCGTCATCGCGTCGTCGTCCAGCGCGCCGATGAGGTAGGCGCCGACCTCCGTGTGCGGGTCGAGGGGCGCCCCCGGCCCGGGTGCGTACTCGGTCATGAGGTGGTCACCCCTCTCTCCTCCAGTGCGTTCCTGAGCGCGCGCAGGGCGTAGAACACCCGTGAGCGCACCGTGCCGGGCGGTACGCCCAGCTCGTCCGCCGCCTCGTTCACCGTACGGCCCGCGAAGTACGTCTCGATCAGCACCTGCCGGTGCGCCTCGGTCAGATCGCCGAGGGCGTCGGAGATCGTCATGAGCCGCAGCGACCGGTCGAGTTCGTCCTCTGCGGGCAGCTGGTCGAGCGCGGCCGGCGGAGCCTCCGGCGGCCGGGACTGCCGGCTGCGATGGCCGTCGATCACGATACGTCGCGCGACGGTCACCAGCCAGGGCCGCAGCGAACGGGCCGCCGGATCCAGCCTTCCCGCGCTCTTCCAGGCCCGCAGCAGCGTCTCCTGGACGACGTCTTCCGCCAGATACCGGTCACCACCCACCAGGTTCAGCACAAAGCCCAGCAGCGCGCCCGCGTGTTCGCGATACAGCGCGCGCATGAATTCCTCTTCCGGGAGCGGCCCGGTGGCATCCCCGTCCACGGCGGCATCCTGTCGTACCGGGCGCCGCGGCGCGAGTGTCGGCGTTGAGTTGTTCCGCATCAGTAACCGTTCGACCCGGTATCGGACGGCGCGGGCGACTGCGCCACGCCCCCGGCCTTCGTGCCGTCCGGGGCCACCACGAACCAGGTGCCCCCGACACCCTGACCGTTGGTTTCGCCGGCCTTGGCGTCCCCGCCGTAGCGGTAGAGCGGCCGGCCGCCGAGCGTCGCCTGCTTGCTGCCGTCGGCGCGGGTGACGGTGCCGACGAGGTTCTGGTCGACGCCCTTGACGGCGCTGTCCCGGACCGCGGCGACGGGGGGCCAGATGGTCGCGCACTGCCCGGCGCAGTTGGACACCGGCGGAGCCGTTCTGTCCTTGTCGAACCGGTAGAGCGTGAAGCCCTGGGCGTCCGTGACGATCGCGCCCAGCTTGGCGTCCCGCCCGGTCGCCAGCCCGGCGCCGCCCGCGGCCGACGAGGACGAGGCGGGGGGAGGCGACGCGGTTCCGCCGTAGTCGTTCGAGGATCCGCACGCGCTGAGTGCCAGCAGCGCCGCGGCGGCGCACGCTCCGGCCGCCGCCGTCCTGCCGGTGAGGGTGATGGGCATGATGACTTCCCGTACTGTGCGGGGTTCGCCGCCGCTGGCGGCGCTCACCCTGTAGTACGCATCCCGGACCCGGACGACTCACCCGCGGGCGAACGAGTCCTTCCGGATCCGGGAGTGCCTCACGTCCTAGTGGAAGCTGTGCTCCTCGGCCGGGTACGCCCCGCCGGTGACGTCCTCGGCGAAGGCCTTGGCCGCGTCGCCGAGCGCCGAGCGCAGCTGCGCGTACTGCTTGACGAAGCGCGGCACGCGGTCGCCGGTCATGCCCGCCATGTCGGTCCACACCAGCACCTGGGCGTCGCACTCGGCCCCGGCGCCGATGCCGACGGTCGGGATGTGCAGCGACCGGGTGACCTCGGCGGCCAGATCGGCCGGCACCAGCTCCAGGACGACCGCGAAGGCGCCGGCGTCCTGCGCCGCCTTCGCGTCGCGCAGCAGCTGGTGGGCGGCCTCGTCACCGCGGCCCTGGACGCGGTAGCCCATGGCGTTGACGGACTGCGGGGTCAGGCCGAGGTGCGACATGACCGGGATCCCGGACCGGACGATCAGCTCGGTCTGGGCCAGCGAGCGCTCGCCGCCCTCCAGCTTGACCGCCTGCACCCCGGCCTCCTTGACCAGCCGGGTCGCGCTGCGCAGCGCCTGGACCGGGCCCTCCTGGTAGGAGCCGAACGTGAGGTCGCCGACGATCAGGGCGCGGCTGGTGCCGCGGACGACGGCCGCGGAGAGCATCGTCATCTGGTCCATGGTGACCGGGACGGTGGTGTCGTAGCCCAGGTGACAGTTGCCCATCGAGTCGCCGACCAGCAGCACCGGGATTCCGGCCTCGTCGAAGACGGAGGCGGTCACGGCGTCGTAGGCGGTGAGCATGGGCCACTTCTCGCCGCGGTCCTTGGCGGCGGTGATGTCGCGGACGGTGATACGGCGCGTGCCCGTGCCCCCGTACAGCGCGCGGACGCTGTCGGATTGCTTCTGGGCAGCCGGAATCTGCGTCATTGCAACGGCTCCTTCAGTCATCTCGAGGCACCCTGACGGCGTCCCCGGATCCCTTCCATGCTGGCACGTGCGGGCGCCAACGCAAAGAGCCCCCTTATTTTTACCCCTGCTTTACGATACGAGACGGTCCCGTATCGGAAATGCGGGCTAGCGTGGAGCCATGTCCATACCCTCGAGTCAGAGCCGGGCCATCCCCGAGGCGATCCACCGCCGCCGGTGGGCGGTCCTCACCGTCCTGCTGTTCAGCCTCCTGGTGGTGGTGCTGGACAACTCCATCCTCAATGTGGCGATGAAGACGATCGCCCAGCCCGCCCCCACCGGCCTCGGCGCCACCCAGAGCCAGCTCGAATGGGCGATCAACTCCTACACCCTGGTCTTCGCGGGGCTGCTGTTCACGGCCGGGCTGCTGGGTGACCGGCTGGGCCGCAAGAAGGTGCTGCTCTTCGGCATGCTCGTCTTCGGCATCGGCTCCGCGCTCTCCGCGGTGTCCGACTCGTCGGGGCAGCTCATCGCCTTCCGTGCCGTGATGGGCTTCGGTGGCGCGTTCATCATGCCCGCGACGCTCGCGATCATCATGAACGTCTTCGAGCGCGAGGAGCAGCCCAAGGCCATCGGCATCTGGACCGGCGTGGTCGGCCTGGCCATCGCGATCGGCCCGATCACCGGCGGCGCGCTGCTGGAGCACTTCTGGTGGGGCTCGGTCTTCCTGATCAACGTGCCGATCGTGGCCGTCGCCCTGATCGCGATGGTCATCCTGGTGCCCGACTCGAAGGACCCCCACCCGGGCCGCCTCGACCCCGTCGGCGTGCTGCTCTCCGTCGTCGGCCTGGTCGTGCTGATCTACGGGATCATCAAGGGCGGTCAGCTCGGCGACTTCACCCAGCCCAAGGTCTGGGTGACGATCCTGGCCGGCCTCGTCGTGATCGCGGGCTTCGTGCTGTACGAGAAGCGCAGCGACCACCCCGCCTTCGACGTCAACTACTTCCGCAACCGGCAGTTCTCGGCGTCGGTCGCCGCCATAGGACTGGTCTTCTTCGCGCTCATGGGCGTGACGTTCTTCGTCGTCTTCTACACGCAGAGCGTGCGCGGTTACAGCGCCCTGCAGTCCGGCGTGCTGCTGCTGCCGCTCGCCGCCGCCCAGATGATCTTCGCGCCACGCGCCCGGCTGGCCGTCGACCGGTTCGGCCCGCGTGCGGTGTGCGCGATGGGCCTGGCGCTGACGGCCGTCGCGTTCCTCGGCTTCCTGCTGCTCGACCAGGACAGCCCCATCTGGATCCTGGAAGTGCTCTTCTTCCTGATGGGCACGGCGATGGCCCACGTCATGCCGCCCGCCACCGTCATGATCATGTCGTCGCTGCCGCGCGAGAAGGCCGGCTCCGGATCTGCCGTCAACAACACCTTCCGGCAGGTCGGCGGCGCCCTCGGGGTGGCCATCCTGGGCTCGCTGCTCTCCACCACCTACCGGAACGGCATCGACAGCCACCTCACCGGTCTGCCGGCGCCCGCCCGGCACGCGGCCGGCGAGTCCATCCAGGCCACCTACGGCGTCGCCGAGAACATGGGGCCCGCGGGCAAGGCGCTGCTGCAGCCCGCCAACGCCGCCTTCATCCACGCCATGCACATCACCGCGATCGGGTCCGCGTCCGTCGCGGCGATCGGCGCCGTCGTGGTGCTGGCCTTTCTGCCGCGCAGGGACGCCGTACCGAAACAGGGCGGAGACCGCGCCCCGGAGGCCGTCGGAGCCGAGCGATGACCGCGAACGGGACGGCGGCGGCCGGGACGGCCGGGCCCGACACCGCACCCCGCGGCCGCCCGCGCAGCGCCGCCGCCGACAGCGCGATCACCGAGACGGTGCTCCGGCTGCTGGAGGAGGGCGTCACGATAGGGGAGTTGTCCATCGAGGGCATCGCCCGCGACGCGGGGGTCGGCAAGGCCACCGTCTACCGGCGCTGGCCGGGCAAGAACGCGCTGCTGATGGAGGTGTTGAACTCGATCGACGAGCCGACGCCCGAACTGGCGGGCGAATCGGTGCGGGACGACCTGATCACCATCATCGACGCCATCCGGCGGCGCGGCCTCGCCAAGCGCTCGTCGGCGGTGATGCGCAACATCATCCTGCAGTTCCAGCAGGTCCCCGAGTTGTGGAAGCAGTACCACGACACCGTGGTGGTCAGCCGGCGCGACGCCATGCTCGGGGTGCTGGTGCGCGGGGTGCGGACCGGCGAGATCCGGGAGGGACTCGACCTCGAACTGCTCGGCGACATATTCGCCGGCCCGATGCTGAGCCGGGCCATGATGCGGCCGGGCGCGTCGCTGGAGGACGGGCTCTCGGAGTCGATCGTCGACACGGTCCTGGAGGGCGCGCGCCCGCGGTGACTGGTGCTGACTGAGTTGACCGTTATGTACGCGTCTTGTCACAGGGGACGGTGGCGGGGGTTCCGGTGGAACCCGCCGCCCCTTCCGGCCCGTCGGTTCTTATGTCGATCCCTTAGGGTCGGCATGGCACTCGGCAAGGCAAGTGAGGACCCCCCACATGACCCAGGCGCACATGACCGACGCGGCCACGGACGGCCCTGAGCCGAACCGTTCAGCCTCAGGAGCGCGCCGGCGCTTCGGCTGGCAGCGCGACGGCATGTGGCGCAGAGGCATCATCACCGCGGCGCTGGCGGTGATCCTGGCCCTGCTGCTGTCCTTCCACTCCCACGTGCCGAACCGGATCGGCAACCTCGGCAGCCTGTTGGAGACGTTCCTGCCGTGGCTGGGCCTGACCGTCCCGGTGCTGCTGGTGGTGGCCCTGCTCCGGCGCTCCGCGACGGCACTGATCGCCGTGCTGCTCCCGGTCATGATCTGGTTCAACCTCTTCGGCGGACTGCTCACCGACAACGCGAAGTCCGGCGGCAACCTGACGGTGCTCACGCACAACGTGAACGCCGACAACCCCGACCCCACCGGGACCGCGAAGGACGTCATCGCCGCGGGCGCCGACCTCGTGGCGCTGGAGGAACTGGCGACCGGTCAGGTCGCCACGTACAAGGCGGCGCTCGCCGGCGCCTACCCCTACCACTCCGTGCAGGGCACCGTCGGACTGTGGAGCAAGTACCCGATCGACGGCGTGCACGCGGTGGACATCAGGCTCGGCTGGACGCGGGCGATGCGGGCCGCCGTCTCCACCCCGCAGGGCCGGATCGCGGTCTACGTCGCGCACATGCCGTCGGTGCGGGTGAAGTTCAACGCGGGCTTCACCGCCGGGCAGCGCGACCGCGCGGCGGACGCGCTCGGCGAGTCCATCGTGCGGGAGCCGCTGGGCAAGGTCGTGCTGATGGGCGACCTCAACGGCACCATGAACGACCGCTCGCTGGCGTCCGTCACCTCGCAGATGCGCTCCACGCAGGGCGCGGCGGGCAACGGCTTCGGGTTCAGCTGGCCGTCCGACTTCCCGATGGCCCGCATCGACCAGATCATGGTCAAGGGCGTCGAGCCGATGTCGTCCTGGACGCTGGAGAAGACGGGCAGTGACCACCTTCCGGTCGCCGCCCGCCTCCAGATGTGAGCCCGGGGACGCGTCAGTTGGCCGCGCGGCCCGTCTCGCGCCACAGCGAGGTGATCGGCAGCCGCCGGTCCTTGCCGAATCCCTTGGCCGAGATCTTGGTGCCCGGCGGGTACTGCCGGCGCTTGTACTCGGCCGTGTCGGTCATCTTCAGGATGCGGGTCACCAGTTCCGGGTCGAAGCCCGCGGCGATGATCGCGTCCCGCCCCTGGTCCCGGTCGACGTAGAGCTCCAGCACCCGGTCGAGCACGTCGTAGTCGGGCAGTGAGTCGGTGTCGACCTGGCCGGGGCTCAGTTCGGCGCTGGGCGGCTTGCTGATCGAGTTCTCGGGGATCGGCGGGGTCTCGCCCTTCGCCGCCGCCGACGCGTTCCGCCAGCGGGCGATCCGGAAGACGGTCGTCTTGTAGACGTCCTTGATCGGCCCGTACGCGCCGACCGAGTCGCCGTACAGCGTCGAGTAGCCGACGGCCAGCTCGCTCTTGTTGCCCGGCGCGAGCACGATGTGGCCCTCCTGGTTGGAGATGGCCATCAGCATGGTGCCGCGGATCCGGGACTGCAGGTTCTCCTCGGCGAGGCCGGTGAGCCCCAGCGCCGCCATGTACGCGTCGAACATCGGCGCGATGGAGACCGTCCTGAGGTTCAGCCCGGTGCGGCGGGCCAGTTCCTCGGCGTCACCGATCGAGTGCTCCGAGGAGTACCGGGACGGCATCGCGACCCCGTACACGTTGGCGGGCCCGACCGCGTCGCAGGCGATGGCGGCCACCAGCGCGGAGTCGATGCCGCCGGACAGCCCGATCAGCACCGACCGGAAGCCGTTCTTCGTGACGTACGCGCGCAGGCCCGTGACGAGCGCGGTGTAGATCTCCTCGTCGTCCGCGAGCGGTTCGGCGTACCCGCCGGCCACCTCCGGCTCGTAGCGGGCGACCGGCTCGGAGGAGAGGGTGACGTGCTCGATCCGCAGGCCGTCGTCCAGGACGCCGGACGGCACCGCGCCCGCGGCGGGCAGGTCCAGGTCCACCAGCACGCAGCCCTCCTCGAACTGCGGAGCGCGGGTGATGACCTCACCGGCCGCCGAGACGACGATCGAGTCCCCGTCGAAGACCAGCTCGTCCTGGCCGCCGACCATCGCCAGATAGGCGAGGGTGCAGCCGGCCTCCTGGGCACGCTTGCGCACCAGCTCCAGGCGGGTGTCGTCCTTGTCCCGCTCGTACGGCGAGGCGTTGATCGACAGCAGCAGCCCGGCGCCGGCGGCGCGGGTGGCGGGCACCCGCCCGCCGTCCTGCCACAGGTCCTCACAGATCGCGAGCGCGACGTCCACGCCGTGCACCCGGATCACCGGGAGGGTGTTGCCGGCGACGAAGTAGCGGAACTCGTCGAAGACGCCGTAGTTGGGGAGGTGGTGCTTGGAGAAGCGCAGCGCGATCCCGCCGCGGTACAGCACCGCCGCCGCGTTGCGCGGGGACCCGACGGGCTGCCCGTACCGCGCCTGGTCCTTCTCGCTGCGGTCCAGGTACCCGACGACGACGGGCAGTTCCCCGAAGCCCTCGGCGGCCAGCCGGCCGGCGAGGTCGGCCAGCGCGGACCGGCTGGCCTCGACGAAGGACGAGCGCAGTGCGAGGTCCTCCACCGGGTAGCCGGTCAGCATCATCTCGGGGAACGCCACCAGGTGGGCTCCCCGCTCGGCCGCGTGCCGGGTCCAGTGCACGACGGACTCGGCGTTCCCGGCGATGTCACCGACGCAGGAGTCGATCTGATTCAGGGCGAGGCGAAGTTGAGGCACCCCCGCACTGTAATCGTCAGACCGACGCGATGTCCTGCCCGAAAGGCGTGTCCGGCGGCACATCGCGCCGGCCGGACACGTCAGGCGACGTCCCGTCAGGCGTCCGGTCCGTCCGGGGTCCGCAGCCAGACGGCCGTGTCGGACGGCAGCAGATCGCCGGTGAGCGACCCGCTGGACAGCAGGACCGAGGTGCCCGGCGGCAACGCCACGGGCTGCTCCGACAGGTTGACGACACAGGTGAACGCGTCCGTACGGCGGAACGCCAGCACACCGGGAACGCTCTCCAGCCAGCGGATCGGGCCGTCCCCCAGACCCGGCTCGGCCGCCCGCAGCCGCAGCGCGAAGCGGTAGAGCTCCAGCATCGAGGAGGCGTCACCGGTCTGCGCGGCGGCGGTGCGGTCCGCCCAGCCGGCGGGCTGCGGCAGCCACGGCGGCCGCACCGCGCCGTCGGGACTGAAGCCGAACGGGGACTCCTCGCCCGACCACGGCATCGGCACGCGGCAGCCGTCCCGCCCCGGCACGGTGCCGCCCGAGCGCAGGTACATCGGGTCCTCCAGCCGCTCGGCCGGTATGTCCTCCACCTCGGGGAGCCCCAGCTCCTCGCCCTGGTAGATGTAGACCGAGCCGGGCAGCGCCAGCGTCAGCAGCGCGGCGGCCCGCGCCCTGCGGGTGCCGAGCACCAGGTCCGTCGGGGTGCCGTGCGCCTTGGTCGCGAAGTCGAAGCCGGTGTCGGACCGCCCGTAGCGGGTCACGGTACGCGTGACGTCGTGGTTGCACAGCACCCACGTGACGGGCGCGCCCACCGGCTCGTGCGCGGCGAGCGTCGTGTCGATGGACGCGCGCAGCCGCGCCGCGTCCCAGGGGCACGACATGAAGTCGAAGTTGAAGGCGGTGTGCATCTCGTCGTGCCGCAGGTACCGCGCGAACCGCTCGGCGTCGGGCATCCACACCTCGCCGATCAGGGCGCGGCTGCCGGGGTAGGAGTCGGCGATCCGGCGCCAGGAGCGGTAGATGTCGTGCAGTTCGTCGCGGTCGTCGTAAGGGTGCGGACCGCTCCGGTCCTCGGTCAGGTCCGGCAGCGCCGGGTCCTTCACGGGCAGGCTGGCGGAGTCGATGCGCACCCCCGCCGCGCCGCGGTCGAACCAGAAGCGGAGCACGTCCTCGTGCTCGCGCCGGACGTCCGGGTGGTCCCAGTTGAGGTCCGGCTGCTCGCTGTCGAACAGGTGCAGGTACCAGTCGCCGGGGGTGCCGTCATCGTTTACGGTCCGCGTCCAGGGGACACCGGCGAACTGGGACGGCCAGTTGTTGGGCGGCAGTTCGCCGTGCTCGCCGCGGCCGGGGCGGAACCAGAAGCGCTCCCTGGCCGGGCTGCCGGGACCGGCCGCCAGCGCCTCGCGGAACCACGGGTGCGCGGACGAGACGTGGTTGGGGACGATGTCGATGATGGTGCGGATCCCCAGGTCCAGTGCCTCGGAGATGAGCTTCTCGGCCTCGGCCAGGGTGCCGAACACCGGGTCGATGTCCCGGTAGTCCGCGACGTCGTAGCCGCCGTCGAACATGGGGGAGGGGTACCAGGGGTTGAACCAGAGGGCGTCGACGCCCAGTTCGCCGAGGTACGGCAGCTTGGCCCGGACACCGGCGAGGTCTCCGATCCCGTCGCCGTTGCCGTCGGCGAAACTACGCGGGTACACCTGGTAAATGACCGCGTTGCGCCACCAGTCGCCCGAGGCGGAGTGGTGGTCGGAGACGGGCGGGCGGGTGTCTGCCACGGAGACGTCCTTTCGGGCAGGAGGGACCCCGCCGCCGGCCTTTCAGCGGGGATGGGGCATGGGACCGGCGGCGGAGTTCTGAGGGGTGCAGTCCTGGCGAAGCGCTGGTCAGCCCTTGAGGCTGCCCGCGGTCAGGCCGGACATGATGTTGCGCTGGAAGAGCAGGAAGATGGCGATCGTCGGCAGGGCGGAGATGGCCAGCGCGGCGATGAGGACGTTCTGCGGCACGCCCTGCGAGAGGGAGTTGATCCCGATGTTGATCGGCTGCTTGTCCGTGTCGGGCTGCACGAGCATCGGCCAGAGGAAGTCCTTCCACACGTTGACCACCGCGAAGATGGACACCACACCGAGGATCGGCCGGGACATCGGCAGCACGATCGACCACAGGGTCCGCAGCGGACTGGCCCCGTCGATCGCGGCCGCCGACATCAGGTCCTCGGGGATCGAGTCGAAGAACCGCTTCAGCAGGAAGATGTTGAACCCGTTGGCGACGGTGGGCAGCCAGATCGCCCAGGGGGTGCCGATCAGGTTGATGTGCAGCAGCGGCAGGTCGAGCACGGTCAGGTACTGCGGCACGATCAGCACGGCGGCCGGGATCATCAGCGTGGCCAGCATCATGGCGAGGATCAGGTTCCCCAGCACCGGCCGCAGCTTGGAGATGGCGTAGGCCGCGGCGACGTCGAAGACCAGCTGGAAGGCGAGTGCGCCGAACGCGTAGTACATCGTGTTGAACAGCAGCCGGGCGATCTTCAGCTGGCTCCACGCCGTTTTGTAGGTCTCCGGCTTCGGGTCCTTCGGGAAGAGCGTCGGTGGATTCTGGAGGACTTCCTGCGCGGATTTGAAACCGCCGGAGACCATCCAGTAGAGCGGCCCCAGGAAGACCAGGGTGAAGACCACGATGGTCAGGGTGAGAACGGTCCAGTAGATGATTTTTCCGTGCGGCCTGTTCAGCGCGGCCGAGGATATGAGGGTGCGCTGCTGAGGCTGGTTCGCTGCCATGTCCTTCTCCCCGTCCTAGTCGCTGTCGCGGCTGAGCCGCGCGTACAGGCCGGAGAATCCGCCGAGTACCACCAGCATGATGAGTCCGAGCGCGGAGGCGCTGCCGAAGTTGTCGTAGCGGAACGCGTACTGGTACACCATGTAGACCACGGTTCCGGTGGAGTTCTCGGGTCCCGCGCCGCCGGTGAGCAGATAGACGTTGGTGAACTCCTGCATCGTCGCGACGATCTGGAGCAGGAGCATCAGCGACAGGATCGGCCTGGTCTGCGGGATCGTGATGTGCCAGATCTTGCTCAGCAGTCCGGCCCCGTCCAGGTCGGCGGCTTCGTACAGCTCACCCGGCACGTTCTGGAGTGCGGCCAGGTAGATGAGGGTGGCGCCGCCGGCGCTCATCCAGGTGGCAGCGATCACCACCGAGATCATCGCGGTGCCGGACGAGTCCAGCCAGGCCTGTTCCGGCAGGTGCAGGAAATGCAGGATGTGGTTGAAGAGGCCGTATTCGGGGTTGTAGAAGTACTTGAAGAGCAGCACTCCGGCGACCGGCGGCAGCATCACCGGCAGATACACCAGGATGCGCAGATAGGCCTGTGCGTGCCGGAATTCGTTGAGCACGATGGCGATGACGAACGGCACCGCGAATCCGATCACCAGCGCGTACAGCGTGAACTGCATCGTGTTGCGCCAGGCCGGCCAGAATCCCGGGTCGTTCCAGACGGTTTCGAGGTTCTTCCAGCCCACCCAGGTGGTCTCGCCGCGCTTGGTCTTCTGGAAGCTCATGATGACTTCGCGGACCATCGGATACCAGGAGAAGAATCCGAAGCAGAGGACCGCTCCGATCATGAACGCATGCGCCTGCAGATCACGGCGCAGTCTCCGGCCGAACCCCGCGCGGGCGTTCTCGTCCGGAAGGCCCGGGCGGCGCCGGGAACCCCTCGGCGAACCATGCCCGGAACCGCGTTTGGCCTTGTTGTGGGAGACGGTGGTCGCCGCCATAGGAACTCCTCGACTGGGGCCGGGGGCACCCCCCGGTGGACACAGCGACTACTGATCGGCGGACGGTTGCCGCGGCGCGGGGGCCGGCGCTTGGGCCGGCCCCCGCTCGCTGCTACTGGCTGGCGGCCAGCAACGTGTTGACCTGCGTCTCAGCGGTGGAGAGGAGCTTGCCGATGTCGGCGCTCTTGTTGGTCAGCGCGCCGGACATCGCGTTGTCCAGCACCGTGTAGATCTTCTGGGCGTTCGGCGGCTCGGGCTTCACCGGGACCTGGGCGGCAACGTAGGTGGCGAAGTTGTCCACCGGTACGGTCGCGTTCGCGGTCTTGGTGGAGGTGTCCTTGTCCTTCGACGCACCGGTGAAGAAGAACGGCTGCGGCAGTCCGACCGGGATGCCGTCCGTCTTGTTGCGGGGGTAGTTGAACTGGCCCTTCTCCAGGGTCAGGAACTTGAAGTTGACCCAGGCGATGCCGGCCTTGATCTGGTCGGGCGAGGCCGACTTCTTGAACATGTAGTCGGCGCCGCCGAACAGCGAGGTCTTGCCGCCGGGGATCGGCGCCATGCCGAGGTCCTCGAACTTGGCCTGGTACTGCTGGACGACGAGCGGGATGTCGTCGGGAGCGCCGACGTACATACCGACCTTGCTGGTGCCCATGGCCTTCTGGACGTCGCCCCACGCGAGTCCGGGGGTCGCGGGCATGCTGTTGTCGGTGAAGCGCATGTCGTGCAGCGCCTGCAGGAGCGTCTTGCCCTCGGCGGTGTTGAAGGCGGCCTTCTTGCCGTCCTCCGAGGTCACCTGCCCGCCGAGCCCGTACAGCTCCGAGGTGAAGTGCCAACCGCCCTGGTTGCCGCCGGCGTTCTCGATGAAGCCGTGGACGCCCTGGCTGCCCAGCTTGTCCTGGATCTGCTTGGCCGCGGCCCGCACGCCCTCCCAGGTGGTCGGGGGCTTGTTGGGGTCGAGGCCGGCCTGGGTGAAGATCTTGCGGTTGTAGATCAGGCCCATCTGGTAGTTCGAGGTCGGCAGGCCGTACAGCTTGCCCCCGTCCTTCAGCACGTTCAGGACGTTGGGGTCGATGTCGTTGAGGTTCGGGACGGTCTCCGGCGTGACGTACGCCGTGATGTCAGCGGCCTGACCCGCGTCCAGCACCTGGTCCTTGTCGGTCATGTACGTGTAGAAGGTGTCGGTTTGCGTTCCGCCCTTCATCATGGCCGTGAACTTCGCCGGATCCTCGCAAGGGAAGGCGTCCTTGCTGTTCACCGTGACGTTCGGGTAGAGCACCTTGAACGCGGCTATGTCGTCGGCCCACTGCTTGCGCTCGGCCGCCTTCGTGGTGGGCGGCTGGCAGTCGACGGTGATGGAGACCTTGGTGCTCGGATCCAGCTTGGCGCTCACGCTCTTGTCGCCCGAGCCGGGGTCCTTCGCGCTGTCCTTGCTGTCCGAACAGGCCGCGGCGGTCATACCGACGCCGGCGACCAGAATGACGGCCACCAGCGTCCGGTAGCGGTTTGTCTTCATTGATCAACCCTTCCCCTGAACCACTGCGCGACGATGCTCCGCGCTCTGAGATCTGCGAACCCTGCGCGGTTGCGTGGCGCGGGGTGTGCGCCGCCGTCTCGGGTGGGCTCAAGGTACTGAACCCGATAGATGTCCGCAAGATTTCGCGCGAAGCTCGCAAAGACACGACTTGATTACGAAGCTGTTTCTCAGTCAGTGGTGTCGGGGAGGGTTGCCAACGACTGCCGGGGCCGGGACGTGCGGAATACGGGCTACCGCGTGGCCGCTTCCACCCCCGGCTGCTGGGGATGCGCGGCCCGCGGCACGGGGCCCGTGGAACCGCGTACGACGAGCTCGGGTTCGAAGAGCAGCTCGTCGTGGTCGACTGGGGTGCCGCTGATCTGGCCGCTGAGCAGGTCGACGGCGGCCCGGCCCATCGCCTCGATGGGCTGACGGACGGTCGTGAGCGGCGGATCGATGCAATTCATGAACATCGAGTCGTCGTAGCCGATGACCGAGAAGTCCTGCGGCACCGACAGCCCGCGGCGGCGGGCGGACCGGATGGCGCCCAGCGCGATCGGGTCGCTGGCGCAGATGACGGCGGTGACGCCGCGCTGGATCAGCCGGCTGGCCGCGGCCTGCCCGCCCTCCAGCGTGAACAGCGCGTGTTCGACGGCGGTGTCGGGGAGTTCGCCGCCGCGCGCCCCGATCCAGCGGCGGGCCGCGGCGAGCTTGCGCTGCGACGGCACATGGTCGGGCGGGCCCAGGATCAGGCCGATCCGCTCATGGCCGAGCGATGCGAGGTGCGTCATCCCCTGCTCCACGGCGACGGCGTCGTCGCAGGACACCCGCGGGAAGTCGAGATGATCGATGGCGGCGTTCATCAGCACGGTGGGCAGATTGCGCTCGGCGAGCCGGGCGTAGTGCTCGTGCGACGACTCGGCCTGCGCGTACAGGCCGCCGAAGAAGATCGCCCCGGAGACGTGCTGCTGCAGCAGCAACTCCACGTAATCGGCCTCGGACACCCCGCCGACGGTCTGGGTGCAGAGCACAGGGGTGAACCCCTGTTGCGCCAGGGCCCCGCCGACCACCTCGGCGAAGGCGGGGAAGATCGGATTGGAAAGCTCCGGGAGAACGAGCCCGACAAGCCGGGCACGCTCCCCGCGCAGCTGGGTCGGTCGTTCGTAACCGAGCACATCGAGTGCGGTCAGCACTGCGGCTCTGGTCGCATCGGAGACTCCGGGCTTCCCGTTCAGCACTCGGCTGACGGTCGCCTCGCTCACCCCGACCTTCTTTGCCACCGTGGCAAGTCGTCGTGTCATGCCGTCAACTCTAGTACAGGTTACGCAAGTTTCTTGCGGGAAATTTGCGCCAATCCTGCAAGGTTCGGTGTCCGGGAGATCACTCCCGGACACCGGGGATCCGTTACTGCCGGTAGCCGAGCACCGTCATCATGCCCGCCTCGGCGTGGTAGACGTTGTGGCAGTGGGTCATCCACAGTCCCGGATTGTCCGCGTCCAGGTCGACGCTGAGTGTCCGTCCGGGCAGCACCATAGCGGTGTCCTTGCGGGCGCCGCCGCCGGTCAGCGAAAAGGTGTGCCCGTGCACATGCACGGGATGCCACATCCGGGTGTTGTTCGCGATCGTCAGCCGGACCCGTTCACCCTGCCGCACGTCATGGCGGACCGCCGGATCGTACGCCGCCCCGTCGAAGGCCCAGTCGTACAGGGCCATGCTGCCGGTCAGCCGCAGCGTGACCGTGCGGTCCGGGGCCCTGCCCGGGTCGCGCAGGGCCACCGACGGGTCGGCCCGCAGCTCGCCGGCCCGGAGCAGCCGGCCGGACAGCTCCCGCGGCCGGTCGGCGGGGGTCGGCGCCGTTCCGCCGCCGGTGCGCAGCACGTCCAGCGCCGCCGCGTCCTTCCCCTCGGCGAGGGCGACCAGCGGGAAGACGCCGTCACCCGCCGTGACCAGCACGTCGTACCGCTCGCCCATGCCGATCAGCAGCGCGTCGGTCTCGGCGTGCACGACGGGGTAACCGTCGGTGTGCGTGACGGTCATCGGGTGGTCACCGAGCGCGACGCGGAAGGCGGTGTCGCCGCCCGCGTTGATGAAGCGGATCCGGATCCGGTCGCCGGGCTTGGCGGTGAAACCGCGCGGCGCTTGCGGGACGCGACCGTTGACGAGGTAGTACGGGTACTTCACGTCGCCCGCCTCGCCGCCGAGCAGGTCGCTGGTGGCCCCCATCAGCATGCGGCTCGGTCCGGCCGGGTCGGCGGGGCGCCGGCTCGCCGGATCGTCCATCCCCTCCATCCCCTCCATGCCGTCCATGCCGGTGCGGGGCGCGCCCTTGGTGAGCTCGGCGAGGACGGCGTCCGGGGTGCTGCCGTCGACCCCGTCCAGCCAGTCGTCCAGGACGACGACCCACTCCTTGTCGTACTGCAGCGGCTCCTTCGGGTCCTCGACGACGAGCGGCGCGTACAGCCCCCGGTCCAGCTGGACGCCGGAGTGCGGGTGCAACCAGTACGTGCCGGGCCGCGAGACGGCGAAGCGGTACGCGAACTCCGCGCCGGCCTTGACCGGGGACTGGGTCAGTCCCGGCACCCCGTCCATGTCGTTGCGCAGGGCGAGGCCGTGCCAGTGCGCGGACGTGGCCAGCGGCAGATGGTTGGCGAGCGTCGCGGACAGGGAGCCGCCCGCCGTCACCCGGATCTCCTTGCCGGGCAGTTCGCCGCCGTACGTCCACGTCCTGACCGTCGGCCCGCCGAGGTCCACGACGCCTTCGACAGCGGTCAGCCGGACCTCGCCGACCGGTCCGTCGCCGGCTCGTGCCTTCTCCGCTGCGGCGACCTCGGGCCCGTCGGGCGCGACGTACCCGTCCCCGGCGGCGTGGGAGTTGCCGTGCTCAGGATGTCCTGACGCGGCCGTTCCGCCGGAACAGGCGGCGAGCAGGCCGCTTCCGGCGATGGCGATCCCCGCGCCGAGCACGGCGCGGCGGTGGTAGGTACGCATAGCTGAATACACCTCATGGGTGTCGATGGGGCAGGACGGAACGCGGGACCGCCTCGGGCGCGGGGCGCGGGCGGTCGGGCGGCGTCCTATATGCGCAGCACCGGCAGTCGGGAGAGGGGTATCGGAGGAGCCGGCGGCCACGGCCGCCGGCTCCGGGGGAGGAGGGAGCGGGCCGCCGCGACGGAGGCGGACAGCGGGGCGCCCTTCAGGCCGAGGACGACCAGCAGGGCGACGGCGCCGGTGCCGAGCACGGCCAGGCAGACGGCCAGCGGGCTCGTGCCGTGCGCGGGCGCCGGAGGGTGGGACCGTGGGACGGCGGCTGCGGGCGCCATGGCCATCCCGTGGTGCGGGGCCGCGTGCTGAGCGGGAGGGAACGGCCGGCCGGCGGCGGAGGGCCGCGGGTCGCCGTGGACCCCGCCCGCCGGATGGCCCACCGTGTGCATGGCGAAGATGCCGAGCAGGAGGGCGGCGAACAGCAGCATCCGGCGCGTCATCGCATACCCCTCTCCGGTATCTGAGCCTGACTGGACCCTACACAAGCCCACCGACAACCGGGCGCGAGCGGCGGCAGGTGTCCCGCCGATCACCGGCGCCCGTTACGCAGGGCGCGGAACAGCAGGCACTATGGGCACAGGAGTACGCCCCCACCGGCTCATGTGTGTTCGGACGAGGTCCGAAACGTGCCGGAAACCGTGTGGTGGGATGCTCATGTGCCCCGATGTGCCCCGCGGCGCGGGAGCAGGCAGCCTGATCAGCGAGGATGGGTGGAAATGGATAAGCAGCAGGAGTTCGTGCTCCGTACGCTCGAAGAGCGCGACATCCGCTTCGTGCGGCTGTGGTTCACGGACGTGCTCGGCTACCTGAAGTCGGTCGCCGTCGCCCCCGCCGAACTGGAGCAGGCCTTCGACGAGGGCATCGGGTTCGACGGTTCGGCGATCGAGGGCTTCGCCCGGGTCTACGAGTCGGACATGATCGCCAAGCCCGACCCCAGCACGTTCCAGATCCTCCCGTGGCGCGCCGAGGGCCCCGGGACCGCCCGGATGTTCTGCGACATCCTCATGCCGGACGGCTCGCCCTCGTACGCCGACCCGCGCTACGTCCTCAAGCGCGCGCTGGCCAAGACCTCCGACCTCGGGTTCACCTTCTACACCCACCCCGAGATCGAGTTCTTCCTGCTCAAGGACAAGCCGCTCGACGGCAGCATCCCCACCCCCGCCGACAACTCCGGCTACTTCGACCACACCCCGCAGAACGTCGGCATGGACTTCCGCCGCCAGGCGATCACCATGCTGGAGTCGATGGGCATCTCGGTGGAGTTCTCCCACCACGAGGGCGCGCCCGGCCAGCAGGAGATCGACCTCCGCTACGCCGACGCGCTGTCCACCGCCGACAACGTCATGACGTTCCGGCTGGTGATGAAGCAGGTCGCGCTGGAGCAGGGCGTGCACGCGACCTTTATGCCGAAGCCGTTCTCGGACTTCCCCGGCTCGGGCATGCACACCCACCTCTCCCTCTTCGAGGGGGACCGCAACGCGTTCTACGAGTCCGGCTCGGAGTTCCAGCTCTCGAAGGTCGGCCGCTCCTTCATCGCGGGCCTGCTCAAGCACGCCGGCGAGATCTCCGCCGTCACCAACCAGTGGGTGAACTCCTACAAGCGCATCTGGGGCGGCTCGCAGCGCACCGCGGGCGCCGGCGGCGAGGCCCCCTCCTACATCTGCTGGGGCCACAACAACCGGTCCGCGCTCATCCGCGTCCCGATGTACAAGCCCGGCAAGACCGGCTCCACCCGCGTCGAGGTCCGCTCCATCGACTCCGGCGCCAACCCCTACCTCGCCTACGCGGTGCTGCTCGCCGCCGGCCTGAAGGGCATCCAGGAGGGCTACGAGCTCCCGCCCGGCGCCGACGACGACGTCTGGGCCCTCTCCGACGCCGAACGCCGCGCCCTGGGCATCGAGCCCCTCCCGCAGAACCTGGGCGAGGCCATCACGCTGATGGAGCGCAGCGAACTCGTCGCGGAGACCCTCGGCGAGCACGTCTTCGACTTCTTCCTGCGCAACAAGAAGCAGGAGTGGGAGGAGTACCGCTCCGAGGTCACCGCCTTCGAGCTGCGGAAGAACCTGCCGAACCTGTAAGAGCAGGTCAGGGCGGTCTTCTGCGCCGTAACGACGACCGGGCCAGTGGCACTCTGCCGCTGGCCCGGAGTTGTCTCACACCCCCTGGGCCGTCTCTGGGCCGTCCGGCACGGATCCGGTGGCTTCATAGACGCTGTCGACGGCCTTCCGGGTCCGCCCCTCGCTGCTGGGCATCAGGTGCGTGTAGACCCGGAGCGTGAACCCCGGATCGCTGTGTCCGAGGTAGTGGCTGAGCGCCTTCACGTTCTCGCCGGCGTCCAGCAGAACCGACGCGTAGAAGTGCCTGAGAGCGTGCATGCCGTGCTCGCGGGCGGCTTCGTGTGTCTCGCCCCTCTTCGGTACCGGGATGACCCCTGCGGAGACGAGGGCGGGTTTCCACATCCGGGTGTTGAAGTCGTTCCGCCGGACCGCGCCCCCGTCCGTCCTGGAGAACAGGAGCCGCTTGGTCAGAGGCGGTCCGTCCGGCGTGAGCCAGGGGAGCGTGACCGCAACGGGCGGGAAGCGCCTGGCGTGAGCTTTGAGCACCTGCCCCACACGCTCGGGCAGAGGCACGTCACGTTCCTTGCCGCGCTTGGGCGGCGCGAACACCAACTTTCCGTTGATCAGCTTCACCTGGTAGCCCACGTGCAGCCATCCCGTGCGGAATCCGACTGCGTCGATCGGCAGCCCGAAGATTTCCCCCTGCCGCAGTCCACACCCGCCCCCAAGGTCCGCCATCGCCTGAAAGCGGTCCGGCAATCCGGCGCGAACAGCGAACAGCCGATCGGCGGCCCACGGGGTCACCCGTGCGGCGGTTGATTGCGGTGCCCGCACAGATTTCGCACGGCACGGATTCTTGGGCAGGTGTCCGTCATCCACGGCCGCGGAGAGCACAGCCGAGACGCTGCTGAAGATGACACGGCGGTAGGAAGCGACGGGGAGTGCGCTCTCCAGCCTGCTCAGCCACTCCCGGATGTGCTCCGGCAGGAAGGAGCCGAGCGGGCGTGACCCGATGTACGGGAAGGCATGCAGGCGAAGTTGTACTTCCACCACCGTCCGCGTGCTCATATCCGTGGCCTGCGACGCGATCCACTTCTCTCCGTATTGCTGGAAGGTGGTTCTGCCGGCGGCAGGGTCGATGTACTGGCCGCGCGACATGTCTGCCTCAATCCGCGCAAGCCACTGCTCCGCCTGACGCTTCTGCTTGTCGGGGAAGGACTGACTCTTCTCGGTCCCGTCCGGACCGACGTACCGGGCCCGGTAGCGGAGCCCGATGCCGAAACGGTCGCTCTTGACGCGTCGGGGGACCCCGTCCGCGTCCTTCTCGGTTTTGTACCAGCGGTCTTGGATGTGGCCAGCCACGTAAGGCTCCTTGGGGCGTGACGGGTCAGGGGCACGACCGGTGCGGTTGTGCCCCTGACGTTTGGGGTGGGGTCAGGCGGCGTCTGTGGCGCTCTGCTGGGCGACCCACGCTTGGACGACTGCGGGGTCCCAGCGCAGGTGTCTGCCGACCCGGAATCCGGGCGGGCCGGTACCCGTCTTGCGCCAGGTGTAGAGGGTCTCTGCGCTGTCGAGGTCGAACAGTTCCAAGAGGTCTTCGGGGGTGAGGTAGCGGTCCGGAAGCCCGGAGCGCAGGGTGGTGCGCGGATCGCTGATCTTGGGCCTTGCCATGAGCGGTCTCTCCTCGGGCCGGGTCCGCTTCTGGGCAGGGGCCGGGGCCCCTCTCTCAGGTCCGCTACATCCGCTACGCCGCTACATTGCAGGTCAGCGGCATGATTTTTGTAGCGGACGGGTCCGATGTAGCGGCTACGCCCGTTCGCGGGTGCGGGGGCGTAGCCGCTACATCGGTTGTTGCCGCTACAGATTCAGGGGCTCTGACCTGGGATGTAGCGGCGTAGCGGATGTAGCGGCTGTGGGGGGAGGGCAGTAGCGGGTCCAGGCGTCTTCCAGGTCTTTGGCGAAGAAGCCTTTGAGGACGCCGCCGCTGGTGCGGATGTTGCGGGAGGCGACGGGGTCGTTGTCGGCGGTCATGTATTCACCGAGCATTTTCGACAGCCGCCGGTTGTCGAGCGGCTTGCCGTGAAGGTCCGCCCAGGGGGCGTCATCGAGGGCGTTGAGCCGGTCGAGAATGGCGATGGTGGGCAGGCGGTCAATGCCGATCAGGACGTGGTCCCGCAGATCGGTGAGCAAGCGAATGCCCAGACTGCCTTTGTCGTTGGCCTGCGAGGCTTTGACGAGGATCACGCAGGCTTCGCGGGCGCGTTCGGGCCAGTCGCCTCCTGCGGCGTCCGCGATGGCCAGCAACCCTTCCCACACGTCGGCGGGCCGGTCGCTGACCCCGTCGGGCATCTCGGGCCAAGCCCCCATGACCCAACCGCGTGCCTGTTCCGCCCAGTCGGCGAGGCGGTCTCGCAGCGCGTGGCCTTCCTGCTCGTGCAGGCGGGCGCGGAAGGGCTCGACCTTTTCGTTCCTGGCCCGCCGGCGCATGCGGATGATGACCGAGCGGTCCAGGATCGTGTCCGGCAACGAGCCCAGCCCCGCGACCGCCACGGCCGTATAGGACGGGAACGGCGTGACGGTCTGACTGTCGCCGACACACCGGTAGGTGACCCCGGTCCGCCGGTGGCCAGCGTTGAGGAATCCGCGCAACTCCTCGTTGTCACCAGCCTTGGGGCCGAAGACGGTGTCGATCTCGTCGAACAGGATGGTGGGCCGCCCGTCCGGTCCGGACACCGCCCGGAACAGGGCGGCGGCGGAGGCGTTCACCGCGACCATGGGACGCGGCACGAGCGTTTCGACGATCTCCAGCGCCCGCGACTTCCCGGACCCCGGTTCGGGGGAAAGGAAGGCGATACGCGGGGTGGAGTCGAAGCAGTCCAGCAGGTGCGCGTGAGCGTCCCACAGGGCCACGGCGACGTATGCCGATTCGGTGGGGAAGATGTTGAAGCGCCGGTGGAAGGCTTCTACCTCGTTGAGCAGAGCCGCACCGTCGATGGTGCCGGTGGTGGGTTGTGTGCTGGTCATGCGGCGTCCCTCGCATCCGAGTCAACGGCTTGGGGGTTGATGAGGGGGCATGCGGCTTGGTGCCGCTTGTGGGCGAGGATCAGTTGTTCGGTGTTGGCGCGCCCGATGGCCTGTCGCTGATATCCGCACTCGCACCACGAACGCCCGGACGGAACGGCCTTCCAGTACGGCGGCGCGATGATGTGCAGCACAGCCACCACCCGCCGGCGAGGGTCCCGGCCGGTGCGCGGGCCGGGGACAACAGCAGTGCGGACGCCTTCGGCGACGACCTTCAGCGCACCACTGCCGGAGGAACCGTCGCCCGGTTGGGCGGGGTCGGGCTGGTCGGGGGCGGTGGTGAGGCTTTTCAGGTCGGGGCGGGGTCCGGGGGCGGTCATGCCGCCTGCCGGGGTCGGACGGTGCGCAGCGAGTAGTTCAGAGCGCTGGCGATGGTGGCCCTGCACTCGGCAGCGGTGAGTCCCGCCGCCTCGCCCGCCGCCTGAAAAGCCGCCTCTACCTCGGCACGGTCGATGTCGCGCCAGGCAACGAACCGGCCGATGCGGATGACCGAGTCCAGCAACTCCCGATTGCGCGACCCGATGGCGGTGCGCCCGGCCACGGCTGCAGCTTCCCGTTCGAGCGCAACGACAGCGCACCGCGTGGCGTTACGGACGGGTGCGAGCCGGAACGGGGCCATAGGAAGCCCCCGAGGGGCTGCCAGGGCGGTTTGCAACCATTGGGGCAGGTTTGCAACGGGAGCGTCGCACAGGACCGTGTACGGGCCCGCAGGGGTGATGCTGCCGGGGGCGACGACTTGCCCGCCCCACCCCCGGGTGTCGACCTTGCGTGCGAGGGTGCCGGCGGTGCTGCCCAACCGCAACCCGGCGGGGGCTTGGAAGTACAGGTGCTGGCCGCCGCTCGCGGTCCGGATGCGGCGGGTGGTGGGGACGGCCTGCCCGGCGCGCTCGCAGAGCGCCAGAAAGGATTCCGCGCCGTCAGGCGTGCCCTTCTCGTCCTTGGGCTTGAGCGTGTCGAGATCCACCACGACCAGCCCGGCGGGGCCGGTGGCGATGCCGACGTTGAACGGCCGCACCGCCCACGCGACCTTGATGCGGTCCGGGTCGGTGGTGGCCTGCTGCTCCCACGTTTGATGGCCGGCTACGCACGGGCCGGTGCGGGCGCAAGAGGTCTCACCGTGCAGGGCGGGCGGCTTGCCGCCGACCCGCAGAGGGATGACGGGCCACCCCCATTCCGCGGCGTCCAGGGCGGCTTTCAGCAGCTCGTTCATGCCGCCACCTCCAGCGCCGGCGTGATGCTGGTCAGGAAGTGGGTGCCGATCCATGCGCTGTAGGCGGGTGGGATGCATTCGCGGATGCCGTCGCGGTTCATCCACGGCACGCCCATGACGCGGCGGGCCAGGTCGACGCCGGAGAAGTTTCCGACGTACTGACCGAACCAGCCGGGCGGGACGGGGCGGCCCATCTTGGCCTGGGGTGCGGTGTGGGCGGGGTGGTTGGGTGCGGTGAGGGTGAAGCCGCCACCGGTTTCGAAGTACCGGTGGCGGTAGGTCTCCAGCCCGAACATAGCCCCGCACAGCATGACGGGCTGGTGGAGCTTGGGGAGGGCGCCTTTGACGTTCTCCATGACCCACGGCCGCCCGGTGGATTCCAGGGCGGCGCGGGTGGGGGCGATCAGGTCCGGGTGGTTGCGGCCCTGGATGCGCTGGCAGTCGCTGTCGTGCTGGCACGGCGGAGACGCATGGATGGCGTCGAACTCGTGCCCGTGCTTGCGGATGAAGGCGACCGCGTCGCCCTGAATGCAGGTGAAGGGGTATCGGGGCTGCGGGTGGTGGTCGATGCCGGTCACGGCGAACCCGGCGTCGTCGTAGCCCTTGCCGGCGCCGCCCTGGCAGCCGTACGCGTCGAGTAACCGGGGTCGGCGGGATCGCCGGATGAGGGTGGATTGGGTCATGCTGGAGGTCTCCAGTTCTCTAAATGGTGCGCTGGATGCGAGGGCGGCCCGTGACTTTGGCGAGACGGGGGCCGCCCTCGGCACAGCTACTGCGTGGCGGACCAGCGGGCGTATTCGCGGCGTACGTACTCACGCAGGCCGTCGGTGGTTCCGGCCCGGTCGTGCTCAATCAGGTGGCCGGCGGCTTCCTCGGCCGCCGCGTTGGCGTCCGTGACGACGCACTGCCCGCTGAGGGCGATGCGGTCGAAGACGGCCGCCTTGCGCAGCCAGTACTGGCGCGGGTCGGTAAGCCGGCCGAAGTTCCGGGCGGTGGCGAATACCCAGGTGATTTCGCGGATGATGCTGGGGGCGAGCGCGTACGCGGACCCGGGGTCCTCGGCGATGTTGTCGGTGACCATGGCGGGGCTCCTTCGGGTTGGTCAGTGGTGGAAGTGGTTGCGCTTGAACACGGCGCGGCCGATGTTCACGACCGTCCCGCCCGTGCCGTGGCCGGGTCCGAGGACGCGGACAGCGATGGCGCCGCCGAAGATGACAGCGGCCAGGATGATGAGCTGATGGACGAACGCGGCCAGAGCTGCGATGAAGCTGGTCAGGATCAGCAGGCCGCCGCACACAGCGGCGAAGCCGACCCCTCCAAGGGCGAGGTTGACGGCGGTCCGGCTGATCGCCGGACGGGCGACCGGCGGCGCGGCCGGGGTGGACGGGGCGATGGCGTAGCCGGTGACGATCCGCCCGTCGGGGAGCTGCACGCTCTGCACAGTGGGCACCGGACCGGGGGCCGGAACGAGCGGGGCGGCGTACGTCGGGGCGAGCAGTTGCGGCGTGTGGATGATGGCTTCGGCCGCGTCGCGGGTGACCGGGTGGAACCTGTTGTCAGGCATGGTGAGTTGATGCCTTCCGGGTCAGGGGTGCCACTGGGCGATGGTGTGGGCGGTGCCGTCGATGGCGTGGTTGATGGGTCCGGATGCTCCGGTGGAGGCGAGGAGGAACCCGAACATCACGGCGACGAAGCAGACCCCGGCTTTGATGGAGCCGACTTTGAGCAGGAAGGCGAGCAGGGCGCCGAAGAGCAGGACGAGGGAGACGGTTACGACCACGGGCGGGACTCCGTTCGGGTCGGGGTGCCGGGCTGGGCGGGTGTGTCGGTGGCGGTGTGGCGGGTGCGGGTGAAGGCGTTGAACAGGTGGCGGCCGGTGCGTATGCGGATGCCGTGGCCGTGGCAGCGTCGGCAGTGCTTGCCGCGCTTGGGCTTGCCGCTGCGGGTGTGGGTGAGCTGGAAGCCCAGCCCGCCGCACTTGCGGCAGCGGCCGAACGGCTGGGCTGCACACAGGGCGACGTAACCGAGGGTGAACAGCAGGATCAGGGCGATAGCGCGCGCGGGCAGGGCCATGACGGGCCTCCTGGGCCGGTTTCGGGCAAACTCCAGGTCAGGGCGCTAACGACTAGCGTCCTGATCAGGGCTGGGATGGGGGTCTAACAGGGGCCGCTAGCGCTAGCAGGGGTCACCGCTAGCGCCAGCGGCCCACGGGGCTACCCGGCGTCCCGGTTTCGGTCACGCTCCGTGACCGCTGCGAGGATCGCGTCCCGCTCCACACCGCGCCGGTTGACGACCTTCCCGTCAATGCGACGGCCGACCTGCACGGTGCGGATCCCGCGCGGCTTGAGGACCATCACCAACTGATCCGGGCCCCACCCGGTGTAGACATCCGGGCGCAGCAGCGCGAGCGCGGCGGTCAGCGTCTCGGACCACACCTTGTTCTCGCCCGCCGGCCAGATCGCCACCAGGTCATCGAGCAGGTTGTCTGCCTGCGCGGCAGGGTCCGTGCTGCTGGTGCTCTCCCCGGCGGCGTGGCCGGTGATGGTCCCAGCCGCCTTGCGCATCGCCAGAGCGCGCACCGCGACCGCTTCGGCGGCCGGCGTGTCCAGGTAGGCGGTGCGCACGACGGTCGGCACGTGCAGTGCTCCGGCCAGGTAGCCGATACCGGCGTCGACCTCGGGGCGGAAGGTGGTGGCGCGCACGCCGTTCTTGTAGGCGCTGGTGCCCAGGATCATGTCGTTCTCGACCTGACCTGCGACCTTGAGGCAGAACCGGATGGAGACGTTGCCCGAGATGCCGGTGGGCAGGGAGTCCTTGTCCGGGCGCTGCGTAGCCAGCACCAGCACCACACCGAGGGCGCGGCCGACCTTGATGATGAACTCCGCATCCTCCCCGGCCTGCTTGCCGTACTTCGGGTGCGCGAACAGGTTCTGGCACTCATCGAAGATCGCGAGCAGCACGTGCAGGCCGATCTTCATGTCCGCGATCTGCCGCGTCACGCGCTTGTCGGGGCAGATGTCGCGGGGCAGCTTCTTGAGGATCGCGCCGCGCCGCATGACCTCTTTGCGCAGCAGGGCGAGGGATTCGGCGGCGTAGGCGATGGACTCGTCGTCGATGCCGGATACGAACCGGTGCGAGACCGGTTCGTGGGTGTCCAGGTCGCCGGTTCCCTTGTTCTCGTGCAGCCACAGTTCCACCGACGGATCCAGGGACGCACCGCAGACCAACACCCGGACCGAGCTGGTCTTGCCCTGGCCGGGCTGGGAGCCGAACAGGTAGTTGTGCTGGACGATCGGCACCGACACCGCCCGTCCGCGCGGGTCCACCCCGAACGGCAGGTTACGGAAGATGTCGTGACGGCCCTTGCCCGCCAGCGGCCACGGGATCAGCCCCTGCTTGGCGATGTCCCGGTCACCGACCCACAGCACCAACCGGCCCTCATGCAGGTCCGCATCCCCCTCCGGCCACACGGTGCCCAGCGGGCGCCGCAGCCCGGACGCCAGGCGCTTGCGGCGCTCCATGATGTCGCCCGCGGTGACCCCGCGCGGCAGATCCACCGTGGCCCGCCACCCGGGCCCGTCCTGCCGGATCGGATCCGGGAACGTGATCTCACCACGGCCCATCCCCCCGATACCGAGCGACAGCAGGGCCTGTTCGACCTGGTCGGAGGTCAGGCGCGGCAGGATGTGCTTGGACACTGCCCGGGTGATCAACGGCTGATCCGCTTGGCGCCCGTAGAGACCGAGCAGCAGCACAGCGCCAAACCCGACCGCCGCGAGCTGCGCGGTCGACAGGACCACCCAGAGCACCAGCGCCAGGATCAGTCCGAACACGGTGGTCAGGGCCAGCAGGAGGGAGCGGGCCCGTACCCGGTCATCGCGCTTGCGGGAGAGCTTGAGGTACAGCTCAGCGTCCTCGCGCCGCACCGAGTAGGCGCGCATCGGGGCGCCTTCCGCGTCCGTGGCCCACCGTCCCGCGCCTCCGACCAGCCGTACCATTCCCCGCGGGGAACGTCCGGCGATCCGGGCCACGTAGAGCGGACTGCGCACAGCGTGGAACCCAGCCGCGTACGCGGTGTTGTTCGCCGTGCGGGCAACAGCGGCCTTGAACGTCGTGGTGTCCCTGGCCCAGCCGGGCACGACCGGCCGGCGCACGGCCGGTTGCGCGTCGTCGGGCACGGTGCCGGAGGTGGCGGTGTCCACCATGGCGGCCGGACCCTCGTCGGTGTCGTCGTCCTCGTCGGCCAGCAGGGACGGGGCACCCTTGGCCCCCTCGTCGCGGGCGGCGCGGGCTTTGTCCAGGTCCACCAGCTCACCGCCGGAATCGGCGGCCATATCGTCTTCCAGGCGGTTGAACAGTTCGTTTTCGTCGTCGTGATTCACTGCAGTTTCCTTCCAGAAACGGGAGGGTTGGCGGGGTCCGGTCACTGCTTTGGTCGGGAGAGACCGGACCCCGTTCAAGCGACGTGCTGTTCAGGAAAGGCGCAGCTCACGCAGCACCCGAGCGACGTGGGGATGACGTATCCCGCATCGCGGTGGCAGACGGGGCAGATACGGCGGGCGGTATTCGCCAGCGCAAGCGCCGTCCACTTGGCCGGGGTCATCGGTCGGACCGGCTTGGCCAGGTCGATGCGGTAGAGGTAGGCGACCAGCGGGCCGCGCCGGTAGCGCGGGCGGAACACTTCCGCCTGCACGCCCTGACCACCCGGCCGCAGCCCCAAAGCCCGTAACTGGCGACGCGTCGCCAAGCCGTCGGGGGCGCAGCGCCACACGTGGCGCGAAAGCAGCGGGTTCGCAGATTCTGAGAGCTGTCTGAGCACGAACCCGCTGCTGGTTGGGGTGTTGGGGTGGGTGAAGCGGCGGGTTGCCGCTGTTATGCCTGGGTGGGGTCGATCGTGAAGCGTT
>NZ_JAPVLU010000033.1:0-2211 GCF_027158205.1 Streptomyces sp. H39-S7
TCCGCCGAGGGGGAGCGTACCGGTCCGACCGGTACGCGCCCCCTCGGCGTATCAGCCGTCAGCGACCCTCGTCAGCCGACCTCCGCCAGCCAGGCCTTCATGACGGCGTCGAAGCGCTCCGGCTCCTCGACGTGCGGCATGTGGCTGGACTGCTCGAAGAGCTCCCAGCGGGCCCCGGGGATGTGGTCGAGGAACGGCTGGATGGTCGCCGGGGTGGCCTCGTCGTACGCGCCCGAGATGATCAGGGTCGGGACGGCGACGGCCGGCAGCCGGTCGATGACCGTCCAGTCCTTCAGGGTGCCGATGACGTGGAAGTCGTTGGGTCCGTTCATGGTGCCGTAGACCGTCGGGTCGCTCTGCAGCTCCAGCAGGGTGGCGGCGACCTCGCGCGGCAGCGGGTTCGCCCGGCAGACGTGGCGCTGGTAGAAGGCGTACACGGAGCGCTGGTACTCCGGGTGGTCGAACGCCTCGGTGGCCTCGTGGCGGCGCAGGGCGTCGCGGTGCACCGGCGGCATCGCGTCCTTGAGACCTTCGCACGCCGCGCGCCACAGCGGCATGGAGGCCGGGGAGTTGGCGATGACGAGGCCGCGCAGGCCTGCGGGGCGGCGGACGGCGTGTTCCGCGCCCAGCATGCCGCCCCAGGACTGCCCGAACAGCAGGTAGTCGTCGGCGATGCCGAGGTGGGCGAGGAGGTTGTCCAGCTCGGCGAGGAAGAGGTCGACGGTCCAGAAGTCGGCGCCCCGGTCGTGCAGCCGGGTGGAGCCGCCGTTGCCGATCTGGTCGTAGTGGATCACCGGCCGGTTGGTGGAGGCCGCGAGTTCGGTCATCCGCAGCAGGTAGTCGTGGGTGGATCCCGGGCCGCCGTGGGCGACGACGAGCGGGGTGCGCCCGGTGTGCAGATCGCCGGTGACCCGGAACCAGGTGCGGTGGCCGCGGAAGGGGGCGGTGCCCTTCTGGGTGGGGGCGGGGAACATCGTGGAGTACCTCACGTCTCGGCTCGGCGATAGCGATAGCGATAGCGATGGGGAGAGCGGAACGACATCGGCGCCGCCCGCGGGAGGGTTCCCCGCTGGCGGCGCCGGTGCCGGCGGCCGGGCGCCGTTCAGGCCCTGGCGGCCTCACGGCGGGAGTTGAGGATGACGGCCCCCGACAGGACGACCGTCCAGCCGGCCAGTACCAGCGCGGCGACGAGGGTGCGGGTGCCGTGCAGCAGGGCGCCGTGGCCGATGTCGGCGAGCCAGTAGCTCGGCAGGGTCTTGACGACCGCGGTCAGCCAGCCCGGGAATCCCGTGGTCGGGAGGAGCAGCCCACCGAGGAAGCCGAAGAGCAGCACCAGCCCCTGGAGGTACATCTGCTGCTGCTCGACGGCCACGTACAGGCCGATGACCAGGCCGAGCACCGCGCACGGCAGGGCCGCGATCCAGATGCCCAGGGTGATCTGCAGCCAGCCGGCGACGGAGAGGTGCACGTCCTGGAGGGTGGCACCGGCCAGGGCGACGAAGAGCGGGCCGGGCAGCGCCACGATCATGCTGACGACGATCTTCGACAGCAGGTAGTTGCGCGGCAGCAGCGGGGTGAGCCGCAGCTGGCGGTGCCAGCCGATGGAGCGCTCGTGGGCGACCCTCGCGCTGGTGTGCATGGAGGAGGTGAAGGCGCTGTACGCGGCGAGGCTGCACATCAGCCAGGCGCTGTACGTGATGCCGTTGGAGTGCGGGATCACCTGGTTCTTGTAGAGCATGCACTCCATGAGGTAGAGGCCCACGGGCAGCACGATCGCGAAGATGATGAAGCGCGGGCCGCGGAGCATCCGCTTGATCTCGATGGACAGGTAGCCGGTCATGCGGCGTCCTCCTGCACGTCCGTCTCGTCGGCGGCGGTCAGCGAGAGGAACGCCTCTTCCAGGCCGCTGGCGCTGATCTCGATGTCGTACGCGTCGGGGTAGGTGGTGAGCAGGGCGCGCAGGCTCTTGTCGGAGTCCTCGCAGTGCAGTTCGACGCGGCCCAGGCGCAGGGCGGCGGCCGTCACGCCGGGCAGCGCGCGCAGGTCCGCCTCCTTCGCGTCGGGGACCGAGGCGCGCAGCACGCGGCCCGTGGTGAGGGCGCGGATCTTGGCGACGGTGCCGTCGGCGGCGATCTCGCCACCGCGCATGAGGACGACGCGGTCGGCGAACTCCTCGGCCTCGTCGAGGTAGTGGGTGGCGAAGACCACGGT
>NZ_JAPVLU010000033.1:2221-113480 GCF_027158205.1 Streptomyces sp. H39-S7
GGAGTCGGTGAACGTCCGCAAGGACTCCCAGAACGTGCGCCGGCTGCCGACGTCCATGGCGGAGGTCGGCTCGTCGAGCACCAGGAGCTGCGGGTTGCCGATCAGCGCGCACGCGAAACGGGCGCGCTGGCGCTGGCCGCCGGAGAGCTTGGTGCCGCGGCGGTCGACGATGTCCTCGATGTTGGCGCGGCGCAGCACCTCGTCGAGGGGCAGCGGCTTCTTGTAGAGGGAGGAGATCATCTCCAGCGTCTCGCGGACGGAGATGTCGTCGATCAGCGAGCCCTCCTGGAGGACGGCGCTGACCAGTCCTTCCCGTACCGCGAGGTAGGGGGCCCGGCCGAAGATGCTGATGTCACCCGAGGTGGGGTGGGACAGGCCGAGGACCATGTCGATGGTGGTGGACTTGCCCGCGCCGTTGGGGCCGAGGAGTGCGACGACCTCGCCGGGGGCGATGGTCAGGTCGATGCCCTTGACCGCCTGGACCTCGCCGTAGACCTTGCGCAGCCCGGTGACGCGGATGGCCGGTTCGGCCGCGGACTTCGGGTCGACGGCGGCGTCGGCGGGGGTCTCGGCGGCGTCGGCGGCTACCAGGACCGGTGCCGCCGCCGGAACGGTCCCCTCTGCCCGGGCGGCGGTGGTCTTCTCTGTGGTCTTCATGTCACATCCGGATCTGTCGGGAGAGGTCCTGTGCGGTCAGCAGCTCGGCCAGCGCCGTGGCGGCGCCTTCGTCACGCAGCAGGTCGGTGTGATCGCAGTCGAACCGGAGTTCACGGGCCACGGCTCCGGCCGCGCCGTCCGGGTCGGTGGAACGCAGCCGGTTGAGTCCGCTGAGCGGGCTTCCGGAGCTGAAGGCGACGGCGTCGGTCCATGCGGTGGCGGCCGAGGAGTTGAGCTGGCCGGCCGCGACGACGTAGGCGACGAAGGAGGTGAAGGACTCGGTGAACTCGGTCCTGCTCTCGGGTTCCAGCTCGATCTCGTCGAAGGCGGCTTCGCTGATCTGCCGGAAGAGCCCGACGAGCACCGGGCCGATGTGCCCGAGGTTCTCGGGGTCGGCCTCCAGCGTCCGCCGGGCGGTCTCCTGGGCCTCGGCGACCGGTTCGGCGCCGATGATTCCGGCGAACAGCTCGACGGAGTTGTGGAACTGCCACAGCAGACCGAACGCGTTCGCCGGCTCCGGGTCGAACAGGACGAGCTGGGGCGCTCGTTCCTGCCACTGCGCTATCCGGCCGGCCAGGGCGGCGGCGTACACCGCTCCGGCGCAGAAGCCGAGTACGGCACCGACCGGCCGGCCGCTCGCGCGGACGTCCTCGAACCAGCGGTCGAGGTACTCCTCGCCCGACGGGCCGATGTCGGTGGCGATGGCCTGCGGCATCGTCTCCCAGACCGGGTGGCTGGTGGCGGTGAGGCCGACGATGTCGGCGAATCGCGCATCGGGTCGCCCGGTGGCTGTGAAGTCGACGGCGAGCACCAGGTCTCCTGGGCCCTTGCCGCCGATTTCCCACCATGCATCGGATTTCTCCACCAACCGCCCCTTCCGTTCCCTGCTGCTGTCCCGTGCACCCGCATGGGGAGTGCTTCCGATGCTAGAAGCGGGCAATTGCACTGAGATCCCCTAGCGGAACCCCTAGCGCCCCCTACTCGTCGGGGGCACCCGCCGCGACCGCTTCCACGATCTCCAGGAGGTGCTCGGCCAGCTCGTCGGGCGTCTCGTACTCGTAGATCACGGCGGCGGACAGCCGGGCGCCGACGGCCGCGCCGATCCGGTCGCGGAACTCCACGGCGAGCAGCGAGGAGAAGCCGAGGTCGATGAACTCGCTGTCGGCCTCCACCTCCTCGGCGGACGCGTGGCCGAGCACGGAGGCGGTGACCGTACGCACCAGGTCCAGCAGGAGTGCTTCGCGGGCCGTTCCTTCGGCGGCGTGCAGTCGCCGCTGGAACTCCAGCGGGTCGTCGGCGGGTTCTCCCCCGGCTACCGCTGGGAGGTGCCCCCAGGTGGTGTCCGGAACGTCCACCGGGTTGCTCGGCGCTCCGGGTCCCGCCGAGGCGCGGCCGGCGGCCGCCAGCCAGTAGTGCTGGTGCGGGAAGGCGTAGGTGGGCAGGGGGACACGACGGGCACCGGTGCCCTCGAAGAGCGCGGCCCGGTCCACGGCGGCGCCGCGCATCCGCAGCCGGGCGGCGGCCTCGGTGACCGCTTGCGGCTCGGTGCGGTCCCTGCGCAGTACGGGGAGGACGGCGGCGGTCGCGGGCGCGGTCAGGCAGTCGCGGACCAGCGCGGACAGGACGGCGTCCGGGCCCAGCTCGACGAAGGTGGTGGCGCCCTCGGCCTCCAGGCTGCCCACGGCGTCGGCGAAGCGCACAGTCTCGCGGACGTGCCGCACCCAGTGGTCGGGACTGCGCAGTTCCTGCGCGGTGACGGGCTTGCCGGTGAGGGACGACACGATCGCGATCGTCGGCTCGAGGTACGTCAGCCCTGCGGCCACCCGTCGGAACCCGTCGAGCATCGGCTCCATCAGCGCGGAGTGGAAGGCGTGGCTGACGGTGAGGTGCTTGGTCCTGCGGCCCAGCTCGCGGAAGTGCCCGGTGACCGCCTCGACCGCCGCCTCGTCACCCGAGATCACGACGGAGTGCGGGCCGTTGATCGCCGCGATCCCGACTCCCGGCGTCAGGTGCTGCGCCAGCACCTCCGCCTCGGTGGCATGGAGGGCCGCCATCGCGCCGCCTTCAGGCAGCGCCTGCATCAGCCGGCCGCGGGCGGCGACGAGCGCAGCCGCGTCCTCCAGCGACCAGAGGCCCGCGACGTGCGCGGCGGCCAGTTCACCGATCGAGTGCCCGGCGAGCAGGTCGGGCCGCACCCCCCAGGACTCCAGCAGCCGGTAGAGGGCCACTTCGAGGGCGAAGAGCGCGGGCTGTGCGTAGCCGGTCGTGTCCAGCAGCGCCGCCGGCGCGCTGCCCGGCTCGGCGAACAGCACGTCCTTCAGGGGTGTTCCGAGGTGCGGGTCGAGTGCGGCGCACGCGGCGTCCAGGGCCCGCGCGAACGCCGGTTGTGCGGCGTGCAGTTCACGGCCCATCCGCGGCCTCTGGCTGCCCTGACCGGTGAAGAGGAAGGCGGTACGGCCGCTCCCCTGCGTCTCCTGGACCACGGCCGGGCCCTGGCCGCCCGCCGCGAGCGCGTCCAGCGCCGTCAGCAGGTCCGCCCGGCTGTCGGCGACGACCGCCGCCCGGTGGCCGAGCTGGGTGCGGGACGTGGCCAGGGACAGGCCGATGTCGGCGGCCGACAGTTCCGGGTGGTCGGTCGCCCAGGCGTGCAGCCGGGCCGCCTGCGCGCGCAGCCCCGCCGGACCCTTGGCGGAGAGCAGCCAGGGCACCGGACGCGGTGCACCAGCTTCCGGGGTCTCCCCGGTCTCGTCCGGCTCGTCCTGCGGTGCTTGCTCCAGGACGACATGGGCGTTGGTCCCGCTGATGCCGAACGCGGAGACCGCCGCGCGGCGCGGCCGGCCGCTGTCGGGCCAGGCGCGGGCCTCGGCGAGCAGTTCGACGGCGCCCGCCGACCAGTCGACGTGCGGGCTGGCCTCGTCGATGTGCAGCGACTTGGGCAGCACGGCGTGGCGCAGCGCCATCACCATCTTGATGACGCCGGCGGCGCCCGCGGCGGCCTGGGTGTGCCCGAGGTTGGACTTCACCGAGCCGAGCCACAGCGGCTGGTCGGCGGGCCGGTCCTGGCCGTAGGTCGCGATGAGCGCCTGCGCCTCGATGGGGTCGCCCAGGACGGTGCCGGTGCCGTGCGCCTCGACGGCGTCGATGTCGCCGGTGCTCAGCCCGGCGGCGGCCAGCGCCTCCAGGATCACCTGCTGCTGGGACGGGCCGCTGGGGGCGGTGAGGCCGTTGCTCGCGCCGTCCTGGTTGATGGAGCTGCCACGCACCAGGGCGAGGACGGGGTGGCCGTTGCGGCGCGCGTCGGAAAGCCGCTCCAGGAGCAGCACGCCGACGCCCTCGCCCCAGCCGGTGCCGTCGGCGGCCTTCGCGAACGGCTTGCAGCGGCCGTCGGGGGCCAGCCCGCGCTGGCGGCTGAAGTCGATGAACGTGTCGGGGGTGGCCATGACGGTGACGCCGCCGGCCAGCGCGAGCCCGCATTCGCCGTTGCGCAGCGCCTGCATCGCGAGGTGCAGCGTCACCAGCGACGACGAGCAGGCGGTGTCGACGGTGACGGCCGGGCCCTGCAACCCGAGCGCGTACGAGACGCGTCCGGACAGCACGCTGCCGGCCGTGCCGGTGCCGAGGAAGCCTTCGACGCCGTCGGGGATGGACGCCCGGTCCGAGCCGTAGTCGTGGTACATGACGCCCGCGTAGACGCCGGTCCGGGTGCCGCGCACGGTTGCCGGGTCGATCCCGGCGTGCTCGAACGCCTCCCAGGACGCTTCGAGCAGCAGCCGCTGCTGCGGGTCCATCGCCAGCGCCTCCCGCGGGCTGATGCCGAAGAACGCGGCGTCGAAGTCCCCGGCCCCGGCGAGGAAGCCGCCCTCCTTGGCGTAGCTCTTGCCGAGGGCGTTCGGGTCGGGGTCGTAGAGGTTCTCGACGTCCCAGCCCCGGTCGGTCGGGAAGCCGCGGGCGCCGTCGCCACCGGCGGCCAGCAGCTCCCACAGCTCCTCGGGCGAGGTGACCCCGCCCGGGTAGCGGCAGCTCATGCCGACGATGGCGACGGGTTCGCGGGTCCTGTCCTCCAGGTCCTGGATGCGGCGGCGGGCCTGGAGGAGGTCGGTGGTCGCCCGCTTCAGGTAGTCGCGGAGCTTCTGTTCGGTGTCCGTGGTCATGCGTGCTTCAGCTCCTTGGAGACGGCAGGCGGGCGAGCGGGAGGGGACGGGGTCGGTCGGAGCCGTCAGTCGGAGCCGATCTCGCCGTCGAGCAGGGCGAACAGCTCGTCGTCCGAGGCCTCGTCGACGGTCGCCGCCTCGTCCCGGCCGGCGGGCGCGGGCGCTGCCGCGTCGTGCCAGCGGGACATCAGCGCCTGGAGGCGCACGGTGACCTTGGAACGGGTCAGCTTGTCCAACCCGTCGGTGCTCAGCAGTGGTTCGAGCTGTTCCAGGCTCGCGAGCAGCGCGTGGGCGGGATCGTCGTCGGCGGGGGCCAGCGCTTGCAGCAGGTGGTCGGCCAGCTCCAGCGGCGTCGGGTGGTCGAAGACGAGCGTGGCGGGCAGCCGCACCCCGGTCTCGACGACGAGCCGGTTGCGGAACTCCACGGCCGTCAGCGAGTCGAAGCCGAAGTCCTTGAACGGCTTCTCCGCCTCGACCGGCTGGTCGGCGGCGAAGCCGAGGACGGCCGCGACCTGCTTGCGGACCAGCCCCAGCACCAGCTGCGGCCGTTCGCCGGCGGGCAGCGCCGCCAGCCGCGCGGTGAGGCCGCCGTCCGCACCCCCCGTCCCGCCGGCCGCCGCCGCGCGCCGTACCGGGCCGCGCACCAGCGACCGGAACATGCCGGGCACCTCGCCGCTCATCGCGCGGCCCAGGGCCCGGGTGTCCAGGCCGACCGGCACCAGGAGCGCCCGGTCCGCGGTGACCGCCGTGTCGAACAGCGCGAGGCCCTGCTCCCGGCCGAGGGCCAGGACACCGCCGCGCGCCATCCGCTCGACGTCGGCCCCGGTCAGGGCCGAGCCCATGCCGCCGGTCGCCGGGTCCCACAGGCCCCAGGCGAGCGCGGTGGCGGGCAGGCCGGCGGCCCGGCGCTGCGCGGCCAGGCCGTCCAGATAGGTGTTGGCGGCCGCGTAGTTGCCCTGCCCGGCGCCGCCGAAGACTCCGGCGGCGGAGGAGAACAGGACGAACGCGTCCAGGTCGAGGTGCGCCGTCAGCTCGTGGAGGTGGCCCGCGGCGTCGGCCTTCGGGCCGAGGACGGACGCGACGCGGGCGGGGGTCAGCTTGCCGATGACGCCGTCGTCCACGATGCCCGCGGTGTGCACGACCGCGCTGAGCCGCACGCCCGCCAGCAGCGTGGCCAGACTGTCGCGGTTCGCCACGTCGCAGGCGGCGACGGTCACCGCCGCCCCGGCCGCCTCCAGTTCCGCGACCAGGGCGTCCGCGCCGGGCGCCGCCGGGCCGCGCCGGCTGACCAGCAGCAGGTTCCGCACGCCCCGGGCGGTGACGAGGTGCCGCGCGATGAGCGCGCCCAGCCCGCCGGTGCCCCCGGTGATCAGTACGGTGCCGTCGGAGCGCCAGGGGGCGGCCGCGGACTCCTCGATGGTCGCGCGGACGAGTCGGGGAGCCCACAGCATGCCGTCGCGGACGGCGAGTTCGGACTCACCGGCCGCCAGAACTCCGTCCGGGACGGTCCCGCCGTCGCTGTCCAGGAGGACGATGCGGCCCGGGTTCTCCGCCTGGGCGGCCCGAACGAGGCCGGTCACCGCCGCTTGGCCCAGATCCGTCACACCCTCGCCGGGTGTCACGGCCGCCGCACCACGGGTCACGACGAGCAGCCGGCCGTCCTCGTTCGCCTCGTCGGCCAGCCACTCCTGCACTTCCGCCAGGACCGTGGCGACCGCGTCGGCCGCGGATCGACCGGCCGGTGCCGTCAGCACGACCGGCGCGGGTCCGTCGACCGGGGCAGCGGGGGTGAGCTGCTTCCACTCGACGGTGAACAGCGCGTCGTCCGTCGTGCCCGGCGCGCCCGGCTGGGCCGTGGACACCGGCCGCAGGGTGAGCGTGCCGATGGACGCGACCGCGCCGCCCTCGGCGTCCGCGACCCGCACCGAGACGCCACCGGGGGTGGCGGCCGGGGCGAGCCGTACCCGCAGCGCCTTGGCGCCCGAGGCGTGCAGGGTCACGTCCGACCAGGCGAAGGGCAGCCATGTGGCGTCGGGATCCGCGTCGGCCGGGCCGCCCATCAGGCCGGACCCGCCCAGCGCGACCGCGTGCAGGGCGGCGTCCAGCAGGGCCGGGTGCAGACCGAACAGCCCGGCCTGCGACTCCTCCTTCTCCGACAGCGCGACCTCGGCGAAGACCTCGTCGCCGCGCAGCCAGGCGGCCCGCAGACCCTGGAAGGCCGGACCGTACTCCAGGCCGCGACCGGCCAGCCCGGCGTAGAGCTCGTCCACCGCGACCGGCTCGGCGCCGGCCGGGGGCCACTGCGCCAGATCGAACCCGGCGGCGGGGGCGTGCTCGGTGAGCGTCCCGTCGGCGTGCCGCGTCCAGGCCCTGCCCTCCGGCGCGCCCTCCGGCCGCGAGAAGACGGTCACGGCCCGCTGCCCGTCACCGTTCAGCCGCACCCGCACCTGGACGGCGCCCGTGGCGGGAACGACCAGCGGCGCGTGCAGCGTCAGCTCCTCCAGCGTGCCGCAGCCCGCGAGGTCTCCGGCGTGCACGGCGATCTCGACGAGCGCGGTGCCGGGCACGAGCACGGTGCCGTTGACGGCGTGGTCGGCCAGCCACGGGTGGGTGGCGAGCGACAGCCGCCCGGTGAACAGCAGCCCGTCCGACTCCGGGATGCCGACGGCGGCGCCGAGCAGCGGATGGTCCGCCGCGTCCTGGCCGAAGTCGGCGGCGTCGCCGCTGGGCAGGGCGTTGGACGTGAACCAGTAGCCGCGGTGCTGGAAGGCGTACGTCGGCAGGTCCACGAGACCGGCGGCGGCCCGGCCCGCGAAGAACGCCCGCCAGTCGACGCCGACTCCGCGCAGGTGCAGGCGGGTGACGGCCTCCACCAGTGTCCGGGCCTCGTCACGGTCCCGGCGCAGCGCGGGGACCAGGACCGACGCGGCCGGGTCCGTCACGCTCTCGGCGCCCATCGCGCTCAGCACGGCGTCGGGCCCCAGCTCCAGGAACGCGGTGACGCCCCGCTCCTCCAGCGTCGTGACGGCATCGGCGACGCGCACGGTCTCCCGGACGTGCCGGACCCAGTACGCAGGGTCCGTCAGTTCCTCGGCGGTGGCGGCCCGGCCGGTCAGGGTCGACACGATGGGGATGGCGGGCGCGTTGTAGGTGAGGCCGGCGGCGACGGCACCGAACGCTTCGAGCATCGGCTCCATGTGGACGGAGTGGAAGGCGTGGCTGACGGTGAGGCGCTTGGTCTTGCGCCCCAGCTCGTCGAAGTATGTGACGACCTGCCCGACCGCGTCCTCGTCGCCGGAGACGACGACGGATGTCGGGCCGTTGACGGCCGCGAGGCCGACACGGTCGGAGAGCTGCGGCAGCACCTCGGCCTCCGTGGCCTGGATCGCCGCCATCGCACCGCCGGACGGCAGTTGCTGCATCAGCCGGCCGCGCGCGGCGACCAGCAGCGCCGCGTCCGCCAGCGACCACACGCCCGCGACATGCGCCGCCGCCAGCTCGCCGATGGAGTGGCCCGCCAGTACCTGCGGGCGGATACCCCAGGCGGCGACCTGCCGGAACAGCGCCACCTCCAGGGCGAACAGCGCGGGCTGGGTGTAGCCGGTCGTGTCCAGCGATCCGTCGGCCCCGCCCGTGAACAGCACGTCCTTGAGCGGACGGTCCAGGTGCGCGTCGAACGCCGCCGCGACCTCGTCGAGCGCCGCCGCGAACACCGGGAACGCGGCGTACAACTCCCGCCCCATCCCGGGCCGCTGGCTGCCCTGGCCGGTGAACAGGAAACCGAGCTGCCCCGATCCGGGGCCGTCGCGCAGGACGCCCGGGGCGGTCTCGCCGTCGGCGAGGGCCGCGAGCGCGGTGAGCAGCCCTTCGCGGTCCCCGGCCACCACGCCCGCCCGGTACGGGAAGGCGGAGCGCGTCGTGGCGAGGGCCGCGCCGAGGGTGGAGGGGTCGGCGGCGGATCCGTCCCGCAGGTGCTCGTGCAGGCGGCGGGCCTGGGCGGTCAGCGCCTCCGGAGTCCGGGCGGACAGCAGCCACGGCACCGCGGGCAGTGCATCGGGCGCGCCCTCGTCCGCCGCTTCCCCGGACGGGGTCTCCTCGACGATCACATGCGCGTTCGTGCCGCTGATGCCGAAGGAGGAGATGCCCGCCCGGCGGGTCCGCTCCCCCGCCGGCCACGGCCGGGGTTCGGTCAGCAGCTCCACGGAGCCCGCCGACCAGTCGACGTGGCTGCTGGGCGCGTCCACGTGCAGGGTGCGGGGCAGCTCCTCGTGGTGCAGGGCGAGCACCATCTTGATGACGCCCGCGACACCCGCCGCCCCCTGGGTGTGCCCGAGGTTGGACTTGATGGAGCCCAGCCACAAGGGCTGGTCCTGCGGGCGCTCCCGGCCGTAGGCGGCGATGAGCGCCTGCGCCTCGATCGGGTCGCCCAGCCTGGTGCCGGTGCCGTGCGCCTCGACGGCGTCGATCTGGTCCGCCGACAGCCGGGCGCTCGCCAGCGCCTGCCGGATCACGCGCTGCTGGGAGGGACCGTTGGGCGCGGTGAGCCCATTGCTCGCGCCGTCCTGGTTGACGGCGCTGCCGCGGACCACGGCCAGCACCCGGTGCCCGTTGCGGCGGGCGTCTCTCAGCTTCTCCAGCAGCAGGACGCCGACGCCCTCCGACAACCCGGTGCCGTCGGCGGCCTCCGCGAACGGCTTGCAGCGGCCGTCGCCGGCCAGCCCGTCCGCCCGGCTGAACTCCAGGAACGTTCCGGCGGAGCCCATCACCGTCACCCCGCCGGCCAGCGCCAGCGTGCACTCCCCCGCCCGCAGCGCCTGGCCGGCGAGGTGCAGGGCGACCAGCGCGGACGAGCAGGCCGTGTCGACGGTGACGGCGGGGCCCTCCAGTCCCAGCGCGTAGGAGACGCGACCGGACAGGACGCTGCCCGCGACGCCGGTCATCATGTGGCCGGCGACCTCGGCGGGCATCTTCTGCAGCCCGCGCAGGTAGTCGGAGCTGCTGACGCCGGTGAAGACCGCCGTCCGGGTGCCGGCCAGCGCCACCGGGTCGATCCCGGCGCGCTCCAACGCCTCCCACGACGTCTCCAGCAGCACCCGCTGCTGGGGGTCCATCGCGAGGGCTTCGCGGGGGCTGATCCCGAAGAACTCGGCGTCGAACTCGGCGGCGTCGGCGAGGAAGCCGCCCTCGGGGGCGCCGTCGCCCGCGGCGCCGCCCTTCTCCCGTTCGCCGCCCTTCTCCCGTTCGCTGTCCTGGAACTGGGTGAGGTTCCAGCCGCGGTCGGTGGGGAACGGCGTCAGGCCGTCCGCACCGGCCGCGAGCAGTTCCCACAGCTCCTCGGGCGAGGTGACGCCGCCCGGGAAGCGGCAGGCCATACCGATGATCGCGATCGGTTCGCGCTCCCTGTCCTCCGCGTCCCGCAGCCTGCGGCGGGCGTCGTGCAGGTCAGCGGCGACCCGCTTGAGCGTGTCGACCAACTGCTTCTCGTCCGCCATCAGTTCTCCGTAAGGTGTCGAAGCTTCCAGGACAGCTCTCAGGCGATGCCGAGTTCGTCCGTGATGAATGCCAGGACCTCGTCGGTCGTGGCGTCCTGCAGTCGTTCGTTGACGTTCTCGCCGCTGTCGCCGCCCGCGCCGGCACGCAAGTTCCTGAACCGGGAGAGCAGTTCCTCCAGGCGGGCGGTGACGGCGGCGTGGACGCTGTCGTCGAGGGACACCTCCGGCAGGTAGCCGTCGAGGCGGTCGAGTTCGGCGAGTACGGCGTCGGCCGGGTCGGTCTGCTCGGGGGCGAACTCGCCGTGGAGCAGCCGGGCCAGCGCCAGCGGGGTCGGGTGGTCGAAGACGGCGGTGGCGGGCAGCCGGACACCGGTGGCGGCGCCGAGCCGGTTGCGGAACTCCACGGCGGTCAGCGAGTCGAAGCCCAGCTCCTTGAAGGAGCGGGTGGCGCCGACCGCCGAGGTGCCGGCGAAGCCGAGCACCGCCGCCGCGTAGGACTGCACCAGGTCGAGCAGCACGGTCTCCCACTCGTCGGTGGGCAGTGCGGCGAGCCGCTTGCGCAGCGCGTCGCCCTGGGCGCCGTCCTCGGCCGCCGACGCGCCCCGGGCGGTGCGCCGGGACGGGCCGCGCACCAGCGAGCGCATCAGCGGTGCCACGGGTCCGTCGCCCGCCTGCGAGCGCAGGCCTGCGGTGCTGAGGCCGATCGGGACGAGAGCGGGCTCCGTCCCGCCGACTCCGGCGTCGAACAGGGCCAGGCCCTGCTCGGGGGTGAGCGGCCGGATGCCGGAGCGGGCCAGCCGCGCCAGGTCCGTGCTCTCCAGGTGCCCGGTCATGCCGCTCGGCTCGGCCCACAGGCCCCAGGCGAGGGAGACGCCGGGCAGCGCCGCGGCCCTGCGGTGGGCGGCGAGGGCGTCGAGGTAGGCGTTGGCCGCCGCGTAGTTGGCCTGGCCGGCGTTGCCGAAGACCCCGGCGGAGGAGGAGAACAGGACGAACGCGTCCAGTTCCGTGCCGGCCGCGACCGTCAGTTCGTGCAGGTGGCGGGCGGCCTCGGCCTTGGGGGCGAGCACCGCGAACAGCTTCTCGGGGGTGAGCTTGCCGAGCGTCGCGTCGTCGAGCACCCCGGCCGCGTGGACCACACCGCGCAGCGGGCGCTCCTGCGGAACGGCCGCGAGGAGCGCGGCGACCGCGTCGCGGTCGGCGACGTCGCAGGCGGCGACGGTGACGGTGGCGCCCGCTGCCTCCAGCTCGGCGGTCAACCCGGCCGCGCCAGGCGCCTCGGCCCCCCGCCTGCTGGTGAGCAGCAGATGCCGCACGCCGTGCTCGCCGACCAGGTGCCGGGCGACGAGCGCGCCCAGACCGCCGGTGCCGCCGGTGATCAGGACGGTGCCGTCGGACTGCCACGGCGCCAGGGCGTCGGCCCGCGCCTCGGCCCGGACCAGCCGGGGGGCGAGGATCTTCCCCTCCCGCAGCGCGAACTCCGGCTCGCCGGTGGCCAGGGCCGCCGCGAGCAGCGCCCGGGAGGGAATGCCGGTGCCGATGTCGGCGAGGACGATCCGGCCCGGGCTCTCGGACTGCGCGGAGCGGACCAGGCCGTGGACGGCGGACTGCGCGAGGTCGGCGATGTCCTCACCGGCCTCGGCGGCGACCGCACCGCGGGTGACGACGACGAGCGTGGTGCCGTCGGTGCGCGGGTCGGCGAGCCACACCTGTAGGTCGCCGAGGGCCTGCATGACGGTGTCCTCGGTGCCGCTCTGCCAGTGCACGGGCGTCAGGACGGTGTCGATGGAACCGTCCAGCTCGTCGGTGCTGAAGATCTCCGGCAGGCCGGGGAAGAGCGGGTCGTCGCCGAACACCGCCCAGTCCCCGGCCGGTTGCGGCTGGTCGCCCGGGGCCGTCACGGCGGTCCACTCGACGCGGAACAGCGAGCCGCGGAAGGGGTCGGAGCCGGCCGGGCCGAGCTGGGCGAGCGCCTCCAGGGGGAGGCGGCGCAGCAGCAGGGAGTCGACGGCGGCGACCGGCGCCCCGGTGGCGTCGGCGACGTTCAGGGTGACGGCGCCGGTGCCGGGCGCGGCGGCGATCCGGACCCGCAGGGCGGAGGCGCCGACGCTGTGCAGCGCGACACCGGACCACGCGAAGGGCAGCCACGGCCCCTCGCCTTCCTCGTTGTCCAGGCCGTTCATGATTCCGGGGGCGCCCAGCGCGATGGCGTGCAGGGCGGCGTCCAGCAGCGCCGGGTGCAGGGCGTAGTCAGCGGCGGCGGAGACCGCCTCGGTGGGCAGCGCGACCTCGGCGAAGAGCTCGCCGTCCCGCCGCCAGGCCGCCCGCAGACCCCGGAAGACCGGCCCGTAGTCCAGGCCGGCGGCGCCCAGGTCCGCGTACAGGCTCTCGGTCGTCAGCGCCTCGGCGCCGGCCGGCGGCCACTGGGTGAGGTCGGGACCGGGTGCCGGGGTGTCGGCCGCCAGCAGACCGCTCGCGTGCCGGGTCCACGGGGTGTCCTCGTCGCTGTCCTCGGGCCGCGAGAAGACGGCCACCGGGCGGTGCCCGTCGGCGGCGGGCTCGTCGACCAGGACGCGCAGCTGGATCTCGCCGCGCTCCGGCAGGACGAGCGGCGCCTCCAGCGTCAGCTCCGCCAGCGTGCCGCAGTCGGCCTCGTCACCGGCCCGCACGGCCAGTTCGAGCAGCGCGGTGCCGGGGACGAAGACGACACCGCCGACCGCGTGATCGCCCAACCAGGGCTGGGACTTGAGGGAGAGCCGGCCGGTGAGCAGGTGACCGTCGCGGTCGGGCAGCGCGACTGCCGCGCCGAGCAGCGGGTGCCCTGCGGGCGTCTGGCCGAGCCCGGCCGGGTCCACGGACCCGGAGACGGCCTCCAGCCAGTACCGCTCGCCCTGGAAGGCATACGTCGGCAGCTCGGTGCGCTCCAGCGTGCGGCCGGCGAAGACCGCCGGCCAGTCGGGGCGTATGCCGTGCGCGACCAGCCGCCCGAGGGAGGTCAGGACGCGGGAGGCGCCGCCGTCGTCGCGGCGCAGCGTGCCGGTGACGATGCCCTCCACGGCGCCCGCGGCTCCGGCGGCGGCCACGGTGTCCTGGACACCGACGGTGAGCACCGGGTGCGGGCTGCACTCCACGAACACCGTGTGACCGGTGAGGGCGAGCGCCCGCACGGCCGGCTCGAACTTCACGGTGTGGCGCAGGTTGCGGTGCCAGTACGTGGCGTCCATCCCGCTGCCGTCGATCAGCCGGTCCTCCAGCGTGGACTACAGCGGGACCCGTCCCACCCGCGGCCGGACAGGGGCGAGCACGTCCTCCAGCTCCTCGCGCAGCGACTCCACGTGGGAGGAGTGCGAGGCGTAGTCCACGTCGATGCGCCGCGCCCTGATGGTGCGCCGCTCGCAGGTGGCGAGCAGTTCGTCGAGCGCGCCGGGGTCGCCGGAGACGACGGTGGACGACGGCCCGTTGTTCGCGGCCACCGAGATCTGTCCGGGCCAGGCGGTCAGCAGCTCCTCGGCCTCGGCGACGGGCAGCGGCAGGGAGACCATGCCGCCGGTGCCGGCGAGGCCGACGAGCGCGAGGCTGCGCAGGGTGACGACGCGGGCTGCGTCCTGGAGGCTGAGCGCCCCCGCGACGCACGCGGCGGCGATCTCGCCCTGCGAGTGGCCCACGACGGCGGACGGCCGGACGCCGAGCGACTCCCAGAGCGCGGCGAGCGAGACCATGACCGCCCAGAGGGCGGGCTGCACCACGTCGACACGCTCCAGGGACGCGGCGCCCTCGACACCGCGCAGCACGTCCAGCAGCGACCAGTCGGTGAACTCGTCGGCCGCTGCCGCGCAGGCTTCGAGGCGTGCCCGGAACACCGGCGAGGTCTCCAGGAGTTCGGCGGCCATGCCGATCCACTGCGAGCCCTGGCCGGGGAAGACGAAGACCGTCTTGCCGGGGGCACCCGCGACGCCCTCCTCCACCCCGGCGGCGGGAACGCCGTCGGCGATGTCCTTCAGCGCCTGGATCAGGGCGGGACCGTCCGCCCCGACGAGCACCGCGCGGTGCTCGAAGGGCGTGCGGGTGGTGGCCAGCGCGTGCCCGATGCTGCCGAGGGCGGTGGCGCCGAGTTCGGGCCCGCCCGCCAGGTGGGCGTGCAGCCTGCGGGCCTGGGCGCGCAGCGCGATCTCGCTGCGGCCGGTGAGCAGCCACGGCACGGGGGCGGTGTCGGTGGCGGTGAAGGGCGCGAGGGTGTCCGGTTCCTCCACGGTCACCGGCTCGATCGCCGGCGCCTCCTCCAGGATGACGTGCGCGTTGGTCCCGCTGAACCCGAAGGCGGAGACGCCCGCCCGGCGGGCGCCGGACCCACCGCGCGGCCAGGGCCGCGCCTCGGTGAGCAGTTCCACGTTCCCCGCGGACCAGTCGATGTGCGGGCTGGGCTCGCCGACGTGCAGCGTCGCCGGCAGCTCCTCGTGGCCGAGCGCGGTGACCATCTTGATGACGCCCGCGATACCCGCCGCGGCCTGCGTGTGACCGAGGTTGGACTTCACCGAGCCCAGCCACAGCGGCTGGTCCGCGGGCCGGTCCTGGCCGTAGGTCGCGATGAGCGCCTGCGCCTCGATCGGGTCGCCGAGCCGGGTACCGGTGCCGTGCGCCTCCACCGCGTCGATGTCGGCGGCGGCCAGCCCGGCGGAGGCGAGCGCCTGGCAGATGACGCGCTGCTGTGAGGGGCCGTTGGGGGCGGTGAGCCCGTTGCTGGCACCGTCCTGGTTCAGGGCGCTCGCACGCACCACGGCGAGGATGTCGTGCCCGTTGCGCTGCGCGTCCGAGAGCCGCTCGACGAGGATCATGCCGACGCCCTCGGCCCAGCCGGTGCCGTCCGCCGTGGAGGCGAACGCCTTGCAGCGGCCGTCGGCGGCAAGACCCCGCTGGCGGCTGAAGTCGACGAACGTGTCGGGGGTGGCCATGACGGTGACGCCGCCGGCCAGCGCCAGCGTGCACTCGCCGCGCTGCAGGGCCTGGATCGCCAGGTGCAGGGCGACCAGGGACGAGGAGCAGGCCGTGTCGACGGTGATCGCCGGACCCTCCAGGCCCAGTACGTACGAGACGCGCCCCGACAGCACCCCGGCGGACGTTCCCGTCCCGAGGAAGCCGTCGACGCCCTCGGGCAGTTCGCCGAGCCGGGTGCCGTAGTCGTGGTAGATCACCCCGGCGAAGACACCGGTCGACGTGCCGCGCAGCGTGGCCGGGTCGATCCCGGCCCGTTCCAGCGCCTCCCACGACGTCTCCAGCAGCAGCCGCTGCTGCGGGTCCATGGCGAGCGCCTCACGCGGGCTGATGCCGAAGAACGGGGCGTCGAAGTCGGTGGCGTCGTACAGGAACGCGCCCTGGTCGGTGTACGTGGTGCCGGGGCGCTCGCCCGTCGGGTCGTACAGCGACTCGACGTCCCAGCCGCGGTCGTCGGGCAGCCCGGCCATCGCGTCGGTGCGGGTGGAGAGGAGTTGCCACAGGTCCTCTGGGGAGCGCACCCCGCCGGGGAACCGGCAGCCCATGCCGACGATGGCGATGGGTTCGTCACCGGAGATCGACGTGGTGGCCACCGGGCCCGCGCTGTTGGCGGCCTGGTCCCCGACGAGGTCGCCGACGAGCTCGGTGCGCAGGAACGTGGCGAGCACGTCCGGCGCCGGGTAGTCGAAGACGAGCGTGGCGGGCAGCCGCAGGCCGGCCGCGGAACCGAGCCGGTTGCGGAACTCCACACCGGTCAGCGAGTCGAACCCGAGGTCCTTGAAGGCCCGGGACGGGTCGATGGCCTCGGCGCCGGAGTGGCCGAGAACGGCCGCGACATTGCCGCGCACCAGGTCGAGGAGGAACTCCTCCTGCTCGGCGAGGGTCATCGCGGCCAGCCGCGGACCCAGCTCCAGCGCGGCCCCGCCGGTGGCGGCACGGGCGGCACGGCGGGCCGGGGCCCGTACCAGCGCCCGCAGCAGCGGCGGCACCTCGTCGGGCGCGGCGGTCGCCGACAGCTCCAGGTGCAGGGGGACGAGGGCGTGCGCGGCCAGACCGACGGCCGTGTCGTACAAGGCCAGGCCCTCGGCGCTGCTGAGCGCCGCAGCGCCGGAGCGCGCCAGCCGCTCCCGGTCGGCCGCCTCCAGGACGTCGGCCATGCCGCCGCCCTCGGAGGCCCAGGCACCCCAGCCCAGCGACAGCGCGGGCAGTCCCGCGCCGCGCCGGTGCGCGGCGAGCGCGTCCAAGTAGGCGTTGGCGGCCGCGTAGTTGCCCTGGCCGGGGTTGCCGAACGTGCCGGCCGCCGACGAGAACAGCACGAACGCGGCGAGGTCCAGACTTCGCGTCAGCTCGTGCAGGTGGCGTGCCGCGTCGGCCTTCGGGCCGAAGACCCGGTCGACGCGCTCGGGAGTGAGCGACGCGAGGATGCCGTCGTCGAGCACACCCGCCGCGTGCAGCACGGCCGTCAGGGGGTGCGCCGCCGGGATCGCGGCAAGCGTGGCGGCCAGCGCGTCGCGGTCCGCGGCGTCGCAGGCGGCGACGGTGACGGTGGCGCCCGCTTCCGTGAGTTCGGCCGCGAGTTCGGCCGCCCCCGGCGCCTTGAGGCCACGGCGGCTGGTGAGCAGCAGGTGGCGTACGCCGTACTCGGTGACCAGGTGGCGGGCGAGCAAGCCACCGAGGGCGCCGGTGGCGCCCGTGATCAGCACCGTGCCCTCCGGGGCGAGCGGCGCGGACACGGTCAGGACGAGCTTGCCGGTGTGCCGGGCCTGCCCCATGTGGCGGAACGCCTCGGGCGCCTGCCGGACGTCCCAGGCGGTGACGGGCAGAGGGGACAGGGCGCCGCTGTTGAAGAGCTCCAGGAGGGCGGCGTACATCTCCTGGATCCGCTCGGGACCCGCGTCCATGACGTCGAACGCCTGGTACGCGACGCCCGGGTGCTCGGCGGCCACGGTCTCCGCGTCCCGGATGTCCGTCTTGCCCATCTCGACGAAGCGTCCGCCGCGCGGCAGCAGCCGCAGCGACGCGTCCACGAACTCGCGGGCGAGGGAGTCCAGCACGACGTCCATGCCGCGCCCGCCGGTCGCGTCGAGGAAACTCCGCTCGAAGTCCAGGGTGCGGGACGAGGCGATCCGGTCGTCGGTCAGACCGAGGCCGCGCAGCGTCCCCCACTTGCCGGTGCCGGCCGTGCCGTACACCTCGGCGCCCAGGTGGGTGGCGAGCTGGACGGCGGCGATGCCGACGCCACCGGCAGCCGCGTGGATGAGGATCCTCTCGCCGGCCCGCAGTCCGGCCAGGTCGTTGAGCGCGTAGTACGCCGTCAGGTAGACCACGGGCGCGGCGGCGGCCTCGGCGAACGTCCAGCCGATCGGCATGGGCGAGACGAGCCGGTGGTCGACCACCGCGAGCGGCCCGAACGCACCGGAGAACAGCCCCATCACCCGGTCGCCGGGAGCAAGACCTCTGACGCCGGGGCCGGTCTCCACGACCACACCGGACGCTTCGAGACCGAGCCGGCCCGCGTCGCCCGGATACATGCCGAGCACGTTCATCACATCGCGGAAGTTCACGCCCGCCGCGCGGATCGCGACCCGGATCTGGCCCTCGGCGAGCGGCTCGGCCGCCTCGGGGAAGTCGGCGACGAAGATGCTGTCGAGGGTCCCGCTCTCGGTGAAGTCCAGCCGCCAGGGGGCCGTTTCGGAGGAGGGGGGAGGCGTGCGCAGGCTGTCGGCGGGCGAGCTGCGCAGAAGGCGCGCGGTGTGCGCCTGGCCGGCGCGCAGCGCCAACTGCGTCTCGTCGGCGGCAATCGCGGCGGCCACGGCAGGTGCCAGGGCCGCGGCCGAGGCCGGGGTGCCGTCGATGTCCACAAGGATGATGCGGTCCGGATATTCGGACTGCGCGGAACGCGCCAGGCCCCACACCGCCGCCGCACCAGGGTCGGCGACGGCGTCGCCGGGAGCGGCCGCCAGGGCGCCGCTGGTGACGAGCACCAGCCGGGAGCCTGGGGGCTGATCGGCGTCCAGCCACTGCTGGAGGAGCGCCAGGGCGCTGTGCACGGTAGCGCTGATCGACGGGGAGGCGGGGGCGGTTCGGAGGGTGGTGAACTGGGCCAGGGTCAGCGTGGCCTCCTCGGTGCTGGCCGCCAGGACCTCCCCCGCCTCGGTCAGCGCATCGGCAAGAGCGAACGGGTCGTCGCCGATCAGGGTCCAACTGTCGCCGGTTATATCGGGTACAGGGGTGTCGGCGACCTGGAACGGGGTCCAGTCGAGCCGGAACAACGACTCGTGGTGGCCGGCGCCGCCGGCGTTCGCCGTCAGCTGGTCCACCATGAGGGCGCGCAGCACCAGCGAACCCACCGACGCGACCGGGGAGCCGGCCGCGTCGGCCAGCTGAAGCGCCACACCGCCGCCGGAGGCCGCGGGCGACACCTTGATCCGCAGAGACGTCGCGCCCGCCGCGTACAGGGCGACGTCCGACCAGGCGAAGGGCAGCTGCGGCACGCTGCCGTCCTCGACGAAGTCGCCGAGGCTGATCGCGTGTAGCGCGGCGTCCAGCAGCGCCGGGTGCAGCCCGAACGAGTCGGTGTCCGGGGCGTCCTCGGGCAGTGCGATGTCAGCGAAGACGTCGTCCCCGTGCCGCCAGGCGGCCCGCAGGCCCTGGAAGAGCGGGCCGTACTCCAGGCCCGACGAGGCCAGATCGCCGTAGAGGTGACCGATGTCGATCGCGCCGGCGCCCGCCGGTGGCCACTGCGCGAGGTCGAAGGCGGGGTCGGGGGCCGGCACCGAGGCGGTGAGGAGGCCGTCGGCGTGGCAGGTCCAGAGGGCGTCGTCGGGCGCGTCCTCAGGCCGCGAGAAGACGGTGACGGGCCGCAGCCCGCCCGCGTCGGCCTCCCCCGCCTGCACGCGGAGTTGGACGGCACCCTGCTCGCCCAGCCCCAGCGGCGCCTGGAGCGTCAGCTCCTCGACGGTGCCGCACCCGACCTCGTCACCCGCCCGTACGGCGATCTCGACGAGCGCGGCGCCGGGGACGATGACCGTGCCGGAGACGGCGTGGTCCGCCAGCCAGGGGTGGGTGGAGAGCGAGAGCCGCCCGGTGAACAGCACGCTGTCCGTGTCAGGGAGCGTGATCGCCCCGCTGAGGAACGGGTGTCCGCCGGACCGCAGCCCCAACCCGGTCGCGTCACCGGTGGACGCCACCGTGCGCGGCCAGTACTGCCGGTGCTCGAAGGCGTAGGTGGGGAGGTCGACGGGGGTGTGGCCGGTACCGAAGAAGGCCGGCCAGTCGATGCGGCCGCCGCGGGTGTGGAGGGTCGCGAGGGAGGTGACGAAGACCTGTGCTTCGTCGTGGTCGCGGCGGAGGGTGGGGATGAGGGTGGTGGTGTCGGTGGCGGAGTCGGCGGCCATGGCGGTAAGGACCGCGTCCGGGCCGAGTTCCAGGAAGGTGGTGATGCCCTGGTCCTGGAGGGTGGTGATGGCGTCGGCGAAGCGGACGGCTTCGCGGACGTGCCGGACCCAGTAGGCGGGGTCGGTGAGCTCCTCGGCGGTCGCGGCGCGACCGGTCAGCGTCGAGACGATCGGGATCGAGGGCACGCTGTACGTCAGACCGGCGGCGATGGTGCCGAACTCTTCGAGCATCGGCTCCATGTGCAAGGAGTGGAAGGCGTGGCTGACGGTCAGCCGCTTGGTCTTCCGGCCCAGCTCGTCGAAGTGGGCGATGACTTGAGCCACTGCCTCTTCGTCACCGGAGACGACGATGGAGGTAGGCCCGTTGACGGCCGCGATCCCCACCCTCTCCGTCACCTGCGGCAGAACTTCCGCCTCCGTGGCCTGGATCGCCGCCATCGCACCGCCGGGAGGCAGTTCCTGCATGAGCCGGCCACGAGCGGCGACCAGCAGGGCCGCGTCCTCCAACGACCAGACGCCCGCGACATGAGCCGCTGCCAGCTCACCGATGGAGTGACCGGCCAGCACCTGCGGCCGGACCCCGAAGGACTCCAGCAGCCGGAACAACGCCACTTCCAGCGCGAACAGCGCGGGCTGCGTGAAGCCCGTCTCGTTCAACCGGTCGCCGTCATCCGCGAACAGCACCTCAAGCAGCGGCAGTTCCAGACGGTCGCCGAACGCCGCCACCACCTCGTCCAGCGCTGAGGCGAACGCAGGGAACGCCGCGTACAGCTCGCGTCCCATCCCCGCCCGCTGGCTGCCCTGCCCGGTGAAGAGGAATCCCAGCGGCCCGGAGCCGGCCGTCCCGCGTACCGTGCCGGCGGCGGTGCCGCCTTCCGCGAGGGCGGTCAGGCCGGCGATCAGGCCGTCGCGGTCGGCGGCGACGATGCCCGCGCGGTGGGTGAAGGCCGAGCGGGTGGTGGCGAGCGCGGATCCGACGGCCGCCGGGTCCAGCTCCGGGTCGGCCAGGACGAAGGCGCGGAGCCGGGCGGCCTGCGCCTGGACGGCGTCCGGCGTCTTGCCTGACAGCACCCACGGCACCACCGGCACTACCGGCATCACCGGAAGATCAACAGCCGCCACGTCCCCGGCCCCGGACTCCGCCGGGGCCTCCTCCACGATCACGTGCGCGTTCGTCCCGCTGATCCCGAACGACGACACCCCCGCCCGCCGCGGACGCTCCCCCGCCGGCCACGGCTGCGCCTGCGTCAGCAGTTCCACGGACCCCGCCGACCAGTCGACGTGCGAGCTCGGCGCGTCCACGTGCAGGGTGCGGGGCAGTTCCTCGTGCCCGAGCGCCAGCACCATCTTGATGATGCCCGCGACACCCGCAGCAGCCTGCGTGTGCCCCAGGTTCGACTTCACCGAACCCAGCCACAGCGGCCGGCCCTCCGGGCGGTCCTGCCCGTACGTCGCCAGCAGCGCCTGCGCCTCGATCGGGTCACCCAACCGGGTGCCCGTGCCGTGCGCCTCGACGGCGTCGATGTCCTCGGCCGAGAGCCGGGCGCCGGCCAGGGCCTGCCGGATGACGCGCTGCTGCGAGGGTCCGTTGGGGGCGGTCAGCTGGCTGCTCGCACCGTCCTGGTTGACCGCGCTGCCGCGCACAACGGCCAGTACGTGGTGGCCGTTGCGGCGTGCGTCGGAGAGTCGCTCCAGGACGAGGACGCCGACGCCTTCACCCCAGCCCGTTCCGTCGGCTGCGTCGGCGAACGGCTTGCAGCGGCCGTCGGCGGCGAGGCCGCGCTGCTGGCTGAAGTCGACGAAGGTGTCGGGGGTCGCCATGACCGTCACGCCGCCCGCGAGGGCCAGCGAGCACTCGCCCTGGCGCAGCGCGGAGGCGGCGAGGTGCACGGTGACGAGGGAGGAGGAGCAGGCGGTGTCCACGGTCACGGCCGGGCCTTCGAGGCCCAGGGTGTAGGAGACGCGGCCGGACAGGACGCTGCCCGCGGTGCCGGTGCCCAGGAAGCCCTCGACGCCTTCGGGGACGACCGTGCGGTCGGTGCCGTACTCGTGGTACATGATGCCCGCGAAGACGCCGGTCGAACTGCCGCGCATGGTCGCGGGGTCGATGCCCGCACGCTCGAACGCCTCCCAGGACGCTTCGAGGAGCAGGCGCTGCTGGGGGTCGGTGGCCAGCGCCTCGCGGGGGCTGATGCCGAAGAACTCGGCGTCGAACTCCGTGGCATCGTGGACGAAGCCGCCTTCGCGGGAGTACGTCTTGCCGGACGCCTCGGTGTCCGGGTCGGGGTCGTAGATGCCCTCGATGTCCCAGCCGCGGTCCGACGGGAAGTCCGATATCGCGTCGCCGCCCGCGGCGAGCAGGTCCCACAGTTCCTCGGGATTGCGCACACCGCCGGGGAATCTGCAGGACATTCCGATGATGGCAATGGGTTCGCGCTGTTTGTCCTCCTCCGCGCGGAGGCGCCGGCGAGTCTCTTTCAACTCGGCCGTAGCCCGCTTGAGGTAGTCGAGGAGCTTTTCTTCATTCGACTCTTTCGACACGTGGGCCACCTCATGAGGAAGAACTGGAACAGCCATTCGTTCCGGCCACGCTATTTCGGCCCTTACGGACCAACCACCCCTGCCCACCCCTATCCGGTGACGGCGGTCAGGGGTGGGCAGGGGTGGGCAGCGGTGGATGGAGGGTTTCCCGGAAACACCTCGGGGGCCGCGGCACCCCGCCAAGGATGCCGCGCCCCCGATGTGTTGCTGAAAGCCCTCTTCTGCCGGTCAGCCGACCGGGACCAGGAGCCCCGACAGGGTGCCCCACAGGGCCCCCGGCGTCTCGAACGTCTCCATGGCCAGCGCGTCGTCGGTGAACTTGACGTCGTACGCGTTCTCCAGCGCGATCAGGAGGTCGACGATGCCGAGGGAGTCGAGGCCGAATTCCCGGAGGTCGAGCTCGGGGGTGAATTCAGCGTCCTCCGGCAGGAATGAGAGATGGGGCCTGACGATTTCTTCGAACTGGGCGTCCCACATGTGATGCTTCCTTTCCGTCCCGTCGGTACCGTCAGTCCCGGGCCAGGATCATTTCGACCACGCTGTGCTCCGTGGACAGGTGCTTGATCGAGCGGATTTCGAAGCCGGCGCCTTCCGCCTGCTTGCGCATGTCCGGCTCGGAGCGGATACGGGTGCCCTCTTCGCAGACGACCATCTGGAAGAGCGAGCGGATCGCGGACGCGTTGTCGTGTCCGAGCAGCGGCTCGATGACGAAGAGCACCGGCTCCGCAGCGAGGCCCTCGGAGTCCTCGACGGTGCGGACCATGGCCTTGCGCACGGTCTCCAGGATCTTGACGCTGCTGTCCGGGCTCCAGTTGTGCAGCACGTTCTTGAGGAAGTACGCGTCGCCACCCGCCGGGACCTCCGCGAAGAAGTCCGACTCGACGAACGTCAGCCGGCGGATGAGGTCCTCGTTGCCGGTGGCGGCGAGTTCCTTGGTACCGCGCTCGGCGACGTCGCCGCGGTCGGCGACGACGCCTTCGACGTCGGGGTGCGCGCCCAGGATGCCCTTGAGCAGGTGGCCGGTGCCGCCGCCGATGTCGACGACCTTGCGGATCCAGGAGAAGTCGAAGTCACGGGCGAGCTCGGCGGCGGCCGGGCGGGTGATGTCCGCCATGGCCTTGTCGTAGATCTCGCCGGCGTCGGTGTCCTGGTCCATGTAGGCGTAGATGGAGCCGCCGTACTCGGACTGGGAGGCGGGCTTGCCGGTCTTGACGGTCGTCAGCAGGTCGCGCCAGACGTCGTAGTACATCTCGCCGCCGAGTACGCACCAGTAGCGCATCGACTCCGGGTGGTCGTCGCGCAGCGGCTGCGACGTCTCGGTGTGCTCGAAGGTGCCGTCCTCGTTCTCCTTGAAGACACCGACGATGCCGAGCACCCGCAGCAGGTACAGCACCCCGTCCGGGTCGGAGTCGGTGAGCTGCGCGAGCTCCGCGGGCGACTTGGGACCGTCCGCGAGGTGGTCGGCGATACCGAGCCGGGCGGCGACGCTGAGCGAGCGGGAGATCCACCCCATGCCCGCGAGTTGCAAGAGCGACATCGTGTTCATCCTCTACTGGTTGACGACAGAAGGGCAGGAGGGACCTACGGGAGCTGTGGAAGCTGTGGGAGCTATGGGTCCTACGTGGTGGAGAGCGAAGGGGCGGGGGCGGGGGCGGCGGAGTCTTCTGAGACAGCCGCGGCCAGCCGCAGCGCGGTCCGGTGGTCGACCACGTCCTGGAGGCTGAAGCGGACCCCGCTCCTGCGGGCCTTGTTGGCCACCTGGGCGGCGCCCAGGCTGGTGCCGCCCAGCGCGAAGAAGTCGTCGTCGACGCCGACCCTGGCCGCGCCGGAGTACCGGGCGAACAGCTCGCACAGCAGTGTCTGGGGCTCGGTCCACGGCGCGCGGAACGCGGTGAGGGAGGCGAAGCGGGGTACCGGCAGGGAGCCGGCCTCCAGCTTGCCGTTGGCGTTCAGCGGGAGGGCGTCCAGGGTGAGGATCACGCTGGGGACCATGTAGTCGGGCAGCGTCTCGGCGGCGTACGCGGAGAGCCGGCCCACGTCGATGCCGCCCTGTGACGCCGGCACCACGTAAGCGATCAGATGCGCGTCACCGCCGCGCTCCTGATGGACCGTCACCGCGGCTCGCCCGACCTCCAGCCGGCGCAGCAGCGCGGACTCGATCTCGCCCAGCTCGATGCGGAAGCCGCGGATCTTGACCTGGCCGTCGAAGCGGCCGAGGAATTCCAGGGTGCCGTCGGCGGAGCGCCGTACCCGGTCGCCGGTGCGGTACATCCGCGATCCGGGGGCGCCGAACGGGTCGGCGACGAAGCGTTCCGCGGTCAGTCCCGGCCGGTTGAGGTAGCCGCGGGCCAGTTGGCCGCCCGCGATGTAGAGCTCGCCGGTCTCCCCCGCCAGGACGGGCCGCAGCGAGCCGTCCAGGACGTGGAGTTCGCTGGTGTGGGTGGGGCGGCCGATGGAGACCGCGCCGGGCGGCAGCTCGTCGGTGGGCGCAAGGATGTGCACGCAGCAGCCGACGGTGGCCTCGGTCGGGCCGTACTCGTTGACGACGGTCACGCCGGGGTTGTCCTTGCGGAACGTCGCGACGGTCTCGGAGAGCAGCAGCTCACCGCCCACCACGAGTTCGCCGGTGGGCGCGGACTCGGGCGGCAGCGTCGCGAGCAGCGCCATGTGCGACGGGGTGACCTTCAGGAACGTGGGCCGCTCGCGCACCTCCTCCAGCGGGCCGACCTGGACGCGGCCACCGGAGATCAGCGGCGCGTACAGGGTGGTGACCGTCATGTCGAAGGCGACGGAGGAGTGCAGCAGGGCCCGGCCCGCGGCGCTCGGGTAGGTGGTGCGGGCGTAGTCCAGGTAGGCGGCCAGCGGGCGGTGGGTGACGACGACGCCCTTGGGGCGGCCGGTCGATCCCGAGGTGTAGATGACGTACGCCGGGTTGTCCGGGCGCAGGGGCGCGATCCGGTCGGGGTCGCGGGGGTCGGTGGCCGGCGCCCCCGCGATGCGGGCGGCGGTCTCCGGGTCGTCGAGCGCGATCACCGGCTGGTCGCCGGTGGCGGTGCCGGCTTCCGCGGCGGTGGTCACGAGCAGCGCGGGCCGGGCGTCGGCCATCATGAACGTGAGGCGTTCGGCCGGGTTGTCCAGGTCGAGCGGCAGGTAGGCGGCCCCGGCCTTGAGCACGGCGAGGAACGCGACCACCAGGTCGAGCGAGCGGCGCATCCCGACGGCGACGAGCTGCTCGGGGCCCGCGCCGCCGGCTATGAGGTGGTGCGCGAGACGGTTCGCCCGGGTGTTCAGTTCGGCGTAGGTGAGCTCCGTGCCGCCCCCGGAGACGGCGATGCCCTGCGGTGTTCGCCGTACCTGCGCCTCGATCAGGGCGGGCAGCAGCCCGCGGTCCGTGCGGTCGTCCGTGCCGGTCCCGCCGGGACCGGCGTCGATTCCCCCGTGGTCAGCCATGGGTCACCTGCCTGCGGTCGTTGATTCGGTGCGGTCGCCGGAGAGCAGCTCCGACAGGGCGCGGGCGACGCCGTTGATGCGCAGCAGGTCGTCGTGGTCGACGTCGAAGCGGAGCTCCCGGCCGACGGGGTACGACGGCGGTCCCGAGGTGAGGGCGGTGCCGCGGGCCCACAGCGGCAGCGGGTCGATGGCGGAGGCCGCGGCCAGGTAGCCGACCAGCGAGCCGAAGACCCCGGCGAGGTCGTCGCGGATGTCGTCGTCGAGTTCGAGGCGCTCCGCGGCGGTGCCGACCGCGCGGGTGAAGATCAGGGCGAGTTCGGGGCCGACGGCCGGGAGGTCGTCGGCGTAGCGCCGTTCGATCTGCCGTCCCGCCTCGTGGAACGCCGTCAGCTCCTCGGGCATGAGCAGTGACGCGAGGGAGTCGCCGGCGGCGTGGAAGTCCTTGTACAGCCCGGCGGTGTTGGGCAGTTCCGGGTCGAACAGCACGAGAGCGGGGGTGTCCTGCCACGCACCGATCCGTTCGGCCAGCGCGGCGGCGAAGACCGCTCCCGCGCAGTAGCCGAGGACGGCGGTGACGCGGCGGCCGCTCTCCCGTACGTCGGTGAGCCACCAGTCGACGTAGCCGTCGAGGGCGACCGCGTCGTCCGCCGTCGGCGGGAGCGTCGTCCAGAAAGCGGCGGCGGGCGGGTCCAGTCGGGGGGCGAGGTCGGCGAAACTCGCCTGGGTGCGCCCGCTGGTGCTGAAATCGACCGACAGAATCAATTCGTCCCGGTCGCCTTTTGCCAGCGATTTCCATGAAAGGAGACTCACGTGATTCCCTATCCAGCCGATTCCAGGAATTCTTCCGTTGGCACGACGCTAGACGAAAGGTGCTGACGGGCGGACCCCCTACGGCCGCCCCCCCGCACCCCTAACCGTCCCGCTCAGCGCGCGACCGCGACGCCCATCCGCCGGGTGATGGCGTCGAGTACTTCCTTCGGCCGGTCGGCGAGGTAGAAGTGGCCGCCGCCGGGGAACACCTGGACCTCGCACGCGCCGGTGGTGTGGTCGCTCCAGGCCGCGGCCTCGGCGAGCGTGGTGGTCGGGTCGTCGTCGCCGACGAAAACGGTGACGGGGCAGTCGACCCGCACCCCCGCGTCCGCACGGTAGGTCTCGACCGCCTTGTAGTCGTTGCGGATCGAAGGGAGGGCGAGCCGCATGATCTCCTCGTTGCCCAGCACCCGCGCGTCGGTCCCGCTGAGCTTGCGCAACTCCGTGATCAGGCCCTCGTCGTCCTTCTGGTGCACCCGGTCGGGGCGGGTGCGGGACGGGGCGCGGCGGGCGGAGGCGATCAGCCGGGCGGGCGCGGGCAGACCGGCGTCCGCCATGCGGCGGGCGACCTCGAAGGCCACCGTGGCGCCCATGCTGTGCCCGAAGAACGTCAGCGGCTCGTCGGCGAACTCCCGCAGGTCCTCGAAGACCCGGTCCGCGAGCTCACCGATGGTGTCGAGGAGCGGTTCCTTGCGCCGGTCCTGCCGGCCCGGGTACTGCACGACGAGTACGTCGATGTCCGGGGCGAGCGCCTGCGACACGGGGAAGTAGAAGCTCGCCGATCCGCCGGCGTGCGGGAAGCAGACGAGACGCGGGGTGCCGGCGAGGGCGGTGTGGTAGCGCCGGATGGACTGGTTGTCCGTGGTACGGGTGGTGCTGGTCATGGTGTCTCCTCACAGAGGGGGCGGGGTGGGCAGCAGTGGGCCCTGGTCCACCGGGAGTTCGGGAAGGAAGCCGAACAGCATCGAGGTGAGCCCCCACATCCCGGTGAACTCCGCGACCTCGGCGTCGTCGACGTCCACGCCGGTGTCGCGCAGCGCGGCGGCGAGCCACCGCTGCTTCTCCGGGTCGCCCGGGGACGCCTGCGGTTCCGCGACCGGTACGGCGGCGGGCAGCGATCCGGCCGCGAGGTCGGGGCGGCGCAGGTGCCAGTTGGTGGCCGACTGGTAGACGTCGGCCAGCGCCGCGAGGCCGAAGTCGCTCCACGGCAACCCCGCGAGCTGCAGCGACAGCGGCATCCCGTCGCCGCCGAAGCCCATCGGGACGGCGACCGCGGGGAAGCCGACGGCGCTCCACAGGCCGGGCAGCCAGGAGACGGTGCCCAGCGCGGCGGGGTCGTCGTAGCGGGGTGCGGTGGTCGGCCAGGTCGGGGTGGCCATCGCGTCGAGCCCTTCGAAGCGCTCGCGCAGGCTCGCGGCGGCCGCGGCGCGGACCCGCTGGGCGTGCAGGTAGGTCGGCGCGCCGACGAGGCCGCCGAGGACGGCGGTCCGGCGGAACGGCCGCCCGTACTCCGCCCAGCGGGTGCGCAGTCCGGCGCCGTGCAGCTCGAACGCCTCCGCGAGGAGGGTGATGAACTGCGCCGCGAACAGCGGGTACACCTCGGGCAGTTCCACGGTGACGATCTCGGCGCCGGCTTCCCGCAGCTCCTCCAGGGCTCCGGCGAACGCCGCCGCGCAGTCCTCCGACAGCTGCGCCGACTCCTCCAGCGCCTTGGCCGGCACGCCGATGCGGGAGCCGCGCAGGTCGGCGCGCCAGGCGGTGGCGTCCGCCCGGCCCGCGAGTACCGCGAGGGTGCTCGCGCACTCCCTGACGTTGCGGGCCAGCGGGCCGACGACGTCCAGCGACCGGCTCAGCGGGCGGCAGCCGCCGTCGGGGACCAGGCCGGGGGTGGGCTTGAAGCCGGTGACGCCGCACAGCGCCGCCGGGATGCGGATGCTGCCGTTGCTGTCCGTGCCGAGGCCGACGTCGAACAGCTCGGCGGGCAGCCCGTTGGCGCTGCCGCAACTGGATCCGCCCGTCCAGCGGTTGATGTCCCACGGGTTGCGCGGCACGGGGAAGTCCAGTGCCGGGTCGGGCCGGCCCAGCGCGTGCTCCGCCATGGTCGTGCGGCCCAGCGGTACCGCGCCCGCCGCCCGCAGCCGGGCGACCGGTACGGCGTCGCGCCCGGCCCACCACTCCGTGTCGTGCACCCGGCTCTGGCAGCTCGCGGGCGCGTCGCGGGTCGCGAAGACGTCCTTCACGCCCAGCGTCAGCCCGTGCAGCGGGCCGGTCTCCGCGCCGGCCGCGACGGCCGTGTCCAGTCGCTCCGCCGCGGCGGCGGCCTGTTCGGTGAACCGGCCGAGGTACGTGCCGAGCACCGGGTCGAGCCGGTCCGCGCGGTCGAACGCCTCTGCCACCCGGGTCCTGACGTCAGCCATTCCCGTCCATCCTGTCCTCGGCCGATCCCCGCGAATACGGATTCCGATTCTAGGTACGGGGAATTGTGGCCCAGACCCCCTTTCCCGCCCCCTAGCACCCCCTGTCGTTCTGCTGTCAGAACTTCCCCCGACTACCGTGAACCCGTCCGGAGGGAACAGGGTGCGACCGTGCCCGTCCGGGCTCAAAAGGCCTTTCTGGCCGGTTCACGGCGGTTCACGGGGAGCCTTCCTTGATAATGGATGTGAATTCCTGGCCGGTCGGCGAGGTCGCGCTCGCCGACGACTCCGGAACCGGCCCGCGGCAGTTGACGAGCCTGGTCCTGGACGTCCTCGGACCGGGGCTCGCGCCCGGTGGACCTCCGCCGCTGTCCGGTGAGCCGCTCGCCGTCCGCACCGGCTGCTACGTTGTCGACCCGCCGTTCTTCGGCAACGGCGACCTCGGCCGGCTCGCGGTGGCCGGGACCGTCAACGCGCTCATCGCGACCGGGGCCGACCCGTACGCCCTGTCGCTCGGGCTGATCGTCGAGGCCGGGACGCCGCTGCACCTCCTGCGGCGGGTGGCGGAGTCCGTCCGGGACACCGCCCACGAGGCCGGGATCGCCGTCGCCGCCGTCGACACCCGGGTGGTGCGCGCGGGCGACGCCGACCGGCTGTTCCTCACCGCGACCGGCATCGGCGTCCACCGCCGCCCGCCGCTGGCGCTGAGCGCCGTGCGGCCCGGCGACCGCATGCTGGTGACCGCGCCGCTCGGCAACCACGCCGTCCATCTGCTGTCGCTGCGCGCCGGACTCGGCTTCGAACACCACGTGCCCAGCGACTGCGCCCCGCTGACCTCCCTGCTGAACGGGCTGCCGCCGGACGCGCTCCGGGCCGCCGCCCCGATCACCTCGGGCGGGCTCGCCGCGACGCTGCGCGCCTGCGCGACCGCCTGCGGCCTGACGCTCCGGATCGACGAGGGGGCACTCCCCGTCCAGTACGAGGCCCGGCCCGCCTTCGAACTCCTCGGCCTGTCACCGCTGCACGCCGCGAACGCCGGCTCGTTGTGCCTGTTCGCGCCGCCGGCGGCGGCCGACGCGGTCCTCGCGGCGCTCCGCTGCCACCCGTACGGCCGGCAGGCCGCCATCGTCGGGACGGTCACCGAGGACACCGCCGGGGCCGTCGAGCTCCGCTCCCCCGACGGGCCGGTCCACCGGCTGCCCGCCGGGGTGCCGCCCGGCAGCGCGGAACCGCCCCGGTTGCGCTGAACCAGGAGCGTTCAGGCCGCCGCGACCAGCCGGTCGTAGCCGCGCAGCAGTGTCAGGGCGGCGGCCGTCGCGAGGACGGGAAGCAGGGTGAAGCCGAGCAGGACGCCCAGTTCCGCCGTGGAACTCTGCCCGGCGGACCCGCCGTCGGTGGACGACGCGTAGCCGAAGACCTGGAGGACCAGCCCGTAGAGGAAGGGCGCCAGGGCGAGGCCGAGCATCTCGCCGGTGGTGAAGACGCCGGAGAAGACACCGGCCTGGCGGCGGCCGGTGCGTTCGGTGTCGTGGGCGGTGCGGTCGGTCAGCATCGCGTACAGGAAGAGCAACTGGCCCGCGTGCCCGGTGCCGGTCACGGCGATGGCGAGCGCGACCACGGCGAGCGGCAGGTCGGGCGAGGCGAGCAGGACGGCGCAGCCGGTGATGAAGAGCCCGCAGGCGGCGGTGTAGCCCCGGCGGTTGCCGATCCGGGAGGCGAGGCGCGACCAGAGGGTGACGGTGAGCAGGTTCGGCAGGACGAACGCGCCGACGACCAGCCCGGTGGCGTCCGAATCGTGCAGCACGTGGTCGGTGAAGTACGGCGCCCCGACGAGCAGGAAGCCGGTCGCGAGCGACTGGACGACGCCGCAGCGCAGCAGTGCCCTGACCGGCGCGTTGGCGCGGGCCACGGCGACCTGGTGGCGCAGGCTCGGCTCGCTCGCCAGGACCCGGTCGCCGCGGGTTCCGGCGGTGCCGAGGAAGGCGCCCACCGCGCCGGCGGCGATGACGAGCGCGCCGAACAGGCCGACCCAGCGGTGTCCGGGGATGCCCCCGCCGCCGGCGTCCGCGATGGCGGGGCCCGCCGCGCCCGCGAGGAGGGCGGCGATCCCGATGACGGCCACCCGGCCGCCGACCAGGCGCAGTTGGTCCTGGCGCCGGGTGGTGATCTCGGCGGGCATGGCCGCGTACGGCACCTGGAAGAACGCGAAGGCCGTCGCGGAGAGCAGGAATCCGGCGCCGGTGAACCAGGCGCCCGCCGTGCCGGCCGCGACCCCGGAGAACATGAGCGCGAACGTCAGGGCGGCGGCGAGACCGCCGAGCAGGACGTACGGCCGGCGCGCTCCCCAGCGCGTACGGGTGCGGTCGCTCGCCCGGCCGACCAGCGGGGTGAGTACGGCGTCCCACAGCTTCGGGAGGAGGACGACCGTGCCGGCCAGGGCCGCCCCGATGCCGAGGGTGTCGGTCAGGTAGGGCAGCAGCAGGAGGCCGGGCAGGGTGTTGAACGTGCCGGTGACCAGCGAGCCGGAGGCGTAGCCGAGGCGCAGGCGCGCCCCTGGGACGGCGGGCGCGGCCGGCGGTCGGGGCCGCGGCGGCAGGACAGCTTGTTCGGGTTCGACGGCCGTCATGACGTGCTCCTCCGGCATCGGTCGGGGACGTGGCGGGATGCCGCCAGGCCCACTTGCCCCCGAGCCTGACCAACGGGCAGCCTTGGCGTAAGTCAGGGAATTCCCCCACATGGCACTTCCTGTCGTGCAGGTTCCGGACAGGGGAACGCTCTTGGCCGGGCCCGCGGGTGCGGGCACGCTGCGAGAGCCGGGACCCCCTGGAACCACCGAGGACAGCGAGGACAACGTGCCGCCTGTGGAGACCGCCCTGTCGCAGGCCACCGGCTCCGCGCCGGTCGGCCGTCACCAGGAACTGCTCGTGCTGGAGGAGTCCTTGCGGCTCGCCCGGACGTCGGCGCGGATCGTGTCGCTGGCCGGTGAGCCGTGGGTCGGCAAGTCCCGGCTGCTGGCGGAGCTGATCACGGCGGCGCGCGGCGACGGCTGGACGGTGGCGGCGGGCCGGGCCGGACGGCTCGGCGGGGCCGTGCCGTTCGAGGTGTTCGTCGACGCGCTCGACGACCAGCTGGCGCGTATCGGCCCCGGCCTGGCCGCGCGGCTGGGCCCCCGGGAGGCGGACCGGCTCGCCGGGGTCTTCCCCGCGCTGGCCGCCGGGCGGCCGGAGCCGGCCGCGGCCGCCCCAGCCGACCCGGACGCGTACTGGCTGATCCGCGCGATGCGCACCCTGATCGGGCGGGCGGCGGGCGGGAACGGGCTGCTCCTCGTCCTCGACGACGTGCACCGCGCCGATCCGCTGTCGCTGCAGCTCCTGGACCACCTGGTCCGGCATCCGCCCGAGGCGCCGGTGCTCATCGCGCTCGCCTACCGCGACTCCCCCACCGCACGCCATCTCTCGTCGCTGCGCACCCTGCGGGCCCACGGCGCCGTCCCGTCCTGGCGGCACGTCGACGTGGCCCCGCTCGCGGAGCGGGACGCCGCCGCGCTGCTGCCGGCCGGGCTCGACCCGGTCCGGCGCCAGTTGCTGCTGCGCGACGCGGCCGGGGTGCCGGGGCTGCTGCACGCCCTGCGGGACGCGGGCCGGCTGCCGGTCAACCCCGACGCCGCGTCCGTGGACTTCCGCGCGCTGTCCCCGGATGCCTGGCGGACCGCCTGCGCCGCCGCCGTGCTCGGCGACCCGTTCACTCCCGGCCTCGTCGCCGAGGTGGCCGAACTGCCGCTGGAACGGGTGCTCGGCGCACTCGACGACCTGCAGAGCGAGGGTCTGGTCCGGCCCGACGGCCATCTGCGCCGCTTCCGCTTCCGGCACCCGGCCGTCGCGGGCCTCGTCCTGCGCGCCACGGACGCGGGTTGGCGGTACGGCGCCCAGGGCCGCGCGCTGCGGGCGGCCGCACCGCCCGCCGCCGCGCCCGCACCGCCGTCCCGCAGGCCGATGCCGCTGTCCGCGATGACGGACGCGATGGACGAGGAGCCCCTGACGGCCGGCCTTCCGGACGGGCCGGATGCCGTCGGGCTGGCGTCGCTCAGCCGCCGCGAGGTCCAGGTCGCCGTGCTCGTCAGCGCGGGCTTCACCAACCAGCAGATCGCGGGCCGGATGCAGCTCAGCCCCAAGACCGTGGAGACGTATCTGAGCCGGATCTTCAAGAAGCTCGGTGTGGTGTCCCGTACCCAGGTCGCCCATCTGGTGGGGCGCGGCGGACGCCACCTGTAGCGGGATGCTGGCGAAGGCCCCGCCCTGGGGTCCGGGGGAAGACCCGGGGGCGGGGCTCGCGGGCGCCCGGGGCTCCCCTGCGGGGGAGTAAGGGAGCGGGGGCAGCAGTACGAGCGTGCCCCTGACCTCATGGGCTTCGCTAAAGCCTCACCGGAGGATCAACGGGTGGAGTTCCGGCCGTGCAGCTTGCTGCCACCGCTCCCGGCTGGCCCGGACCCCCCTGGCTCCGGAACCTTGGACGAGGAGACTCCCGACGCCGCATCCGCGGGGAAGAGGCCGGACCAAGGAGACGCCATGACCGTAGAGAGCGCGGCCACCGCCGAACCGGCACTCGGCAACGGCACCCGCCACCTCATCCACTGCCCGCCGTCGTGGGACCACTACCTGCTGGACGCCCCGAGCGTCGGGGAGGAGCACTTCGTCCTGGCCGGTGAGCTGCCGCGGGCGCATCCGCTGTTCAACGACGGTCCCGGCCACTTCCACGACGCGCAGATCGTCACGGAGACGATCCGGGAGATCGGCGAGTTCGTCGGACACCGCTACTTCGGGGTGCCGCAGGACCGGCCGGGTCTCTTCTTCGACTTCCACCTCAACCTCACCGAACTGCGCGCCTGGCGCACCGACTGGGCCGACGCGTCGGTGCCGGGCGCGGCAAGGGTGACGACGAACATCCGGGCGAAGCCCGCGAACACGATGAACGGCGTGCCGCGCGGCCTCGACTTCCACATCGAGGTGAGCATCAACGACCTGCCGTGCTGCACCGGCACGGCGGGGCTGGTCTTCCTCATGCCCCAACTGCACCGCAACCACCTGGCCCACAACCGCCAGGCGCTGCGCGCGGCGCCGGAGCTCGACGACGCCCCGGACGGGGCGCCGCTGCCGGTGGACCCGGCCGAGGTCGGGCGCTGCGCGGTCTCGAACGTCGTGGTCAGCGAGCCGTCGGAGTCCTCGCGGGGCCGGTTGACGACGTGGGTGCTGACGGACAACCCGAATCCGGTCTTCGCTCCGGAGGGCGGCCATCTGTCGGGGACGCACCTGCTGGAGTCGTTGCGCCAGACGTCGCTGCTCGCGGCCGGCCGCGCCTTCGGGCTCGCCCCGGCACGCAGCACGCTGGCCTCCTCCGAGGTGCACTTCCGCAGCTACGCGGAGCCCGGTCTGCCGCTGCGGTGCACGGCGGTGCCGGGGGCGCTCGGGCGGGACGAGTACGGCCGGCCGGCTGTGCCCGTCACCCTGACGGTGACGCAGCGGCGCCGTGCGGTGGCGGAGGCCAGGACCACCGTGGTCCAGGACTTCTGACCCGGCGCCACCGGAGGTGCCGAGGACGTACGGCGCCGGATCATGCACGCGAGCACGCAGAGCGGGACGGGGGTAACGCGATGAGATTCTGGATTCTGGGCCCGATGGAGATCGGTGGGGACGACGGGTCGCCGGCCCGTCCGGACGGCGCCGCCACGCCGGCCGTCTCGTTCACGCCGCGCGCCGCGAAGCTGCGCGTCGTGCTGGCCGCCCTGCTGGTGCGGGCGAACGAGGTGGTGTCCGTCGAGAGCCTGATCGACGAACTGTGGCAGGACAACCCGCCGCGCACCGCCACCACCACCCTCCAGGTCTACGTCTCCCAACTGCGCAAGCTGCTGCACTCCGCCGACCCGGAGCACGGCCGCGACACCCTGCTGACCCGCCCGCCCGGCTACCTGCTGCGGCTGGATCCCGGCCGGCTCGACCTGACCGCGTTCGAGGAGCTGCACGCCCGCGGCCGCAAGGCCCTGGAGGCGGAGGACTGGGTGTCCGCCGCGGAGCTGCAGCAGCGGGCCATCGCGCTGTGGCGCGGGCCGCTGCTCTCCGACACCCCGCACGGCCCGCTGCTGGGCGGCGCGGCGGTGCGGCTGACCGAGGCCCGGATGACGGCGCTCGACCAGCGCGTCCGCGCGGACCTCCAGCTCGGCCGGCACCGCGGACTCGTCGCCGAGCTGCAGTCCCTGGCCTCGGAACACCCGCTGCGCGAGGAGTTCCACGCCCACCTGATGGTGGCGCTGTACCGGACCGGCCGCCAGGCGGAGGCGCTGCGCACCTTCGGGCGGGTGCGCCGCACCCTCGTCGACGAGCTCGCCATCGAGCCCGGCCCCCGCCTCCAGCGGCTGCACCGGCGCATCCTGGCCGGGGACGCGGGGCTGCTGAACGCGGGGAGCAGCGGCGGCGGGTCCGGATCCGCGGCCGCGGAAGCGCCGGCGCCGTCCGCTCCGGAGCGGACGTCCGGGACGGGGTTCCAGGCCGTCACCTCGCTGCCCGCCGCCGACGGAGCGTTCACCGGCCGCGACGCGGTACTCGCCGAGGTGGGACGGCTGCTGCGCGACGCGCCGGCCGGGACCAGCGTCGCCCTCACCGGCAAGCCCGGCGTCGGCAAGACCGCGCTGGCCGTCGAGGCCGCGCACCACAGCGCCGACGCCTTTCCCGACGGACGGATCTTCCTCGACCTGGAGCCCGACCCGGGACAGCCGCTCGGCGCGGCGGACGCGATGGCCCGGCTGCTGCGCCGCGCGGGTACCCGGGTGGTCCTGCCCGCCGAGGCGCAGGACCTCCAGGACGCGCTGCGGGATCTGCTCACCGGCCGGCGGATCCTGCTGGTCCTGGACAACGCCACCTCCGAGGCGCAGGTGCGCCCGCTGCTGCCCGCGACCGCGGGCTCCACCGCGCTGATCACCGGCCGCCGGCTGCCCGCCGGGCTCGGCGGCGTCCGCCCGGTGGTGCTGGACGCCCTCGACCCGGAGGAGTCGCTGCGGCTCTTCGACGCGCTGGCGGGGCCCGGCCCCGCGGCCGCGGAACCCGCGGCGGCCGCCGAGATCGTGGACCTCTGCGGCCATCTGCCGCTCGCCGTGCACATCGCGGCCGCCCAACTGCGCGCCCGGCCGCACTGGACCGCCGGCTCGCTCGCCGCCCGGCTGCGCGACGAACGCTCCCGGCTGACCGAGCTCCAGCTCGGCGACCTCGACGTCCGCGGCACCCTGATGGTCGCCTACCTGGACTCCTCCCCCGCCGCGCAGCGCGCCTTCCGCCTGCTGGGGCTGCTGCCCGCCGGCCCGTTCGGGCTGTGGGCGGCCGCCGCCGTCCTCGGTCTGGAGGAGGGCGAGGCCGGCCGCGTCGTCGAGCAGCTGGTCGACGGGCGGCTGCTGGAGGCATCCCTGCACGACGGCCTCCGCCAGGGCCGCTACCACTTCCACGCCCTGCTGCGGATCCTCGCCACCGAACTCCTCGCCGCCGAGGAGACCCCGGAGTCGGCTCGTGCCGCCACCGAGCGGATGTGCGAGGCGTACACCCGGGCCGCCGAACGCGCCGACGCGGCGCTCACCCCGCGCCCGGTGACCGGACCGGTGGCTGTCCCCGGTCCGGTCACCGACCACCCGCAGGAATGGTTCGCGCGGGAGCAGCCGGCCCTGGTGCACGCCGTCCGCGCGGCGCACGCCGCCGGACTGTGGTCCGCCGCACTGCGCCTCGTCGACGCCATGACCGGCTATCTGGAGGCGCACGCCTCGTGGGCGGACTGGCACTCCACCCACACCCTGGCGCTCGACGCGGCCCGGCACAGCGGCGACCGGCCGGGCGAGGCGCGGATGCTGCGTTCGCTGGGGGACCTCGCCTGGCAGAACCGCCGGCTCACCGAAGCCACCGACCTGTACACCCGGGCCCGCGACACCGCCCTGCTCTGCGACGACGCGTACGAACGGGGCCGCGCCCTGGTCGGCCTCGCCGACCTGCACCTGGACGCCGGCGACACGGCCGCGGCTGCCGCCCTGCTCGAACCGGCCCTGGCCGCCCTCGCCACCCCGGCGGGTGCCCGCGGCCGCTACGACGCGCTGCGCGCGCTGGCGCTGCTCGCCCTGGAGGTGGAGGGCCCGGAAGCCGCCCGCGCCCGGTTCACCCAGTGCCTCGACCTCGCCACGTCGCTCAAGGACCGCCGTCTGGAGGCTTACGCCCGCCGCGCCCTGCGCGCGCTGCGCGGCCCGGCCCCGCCGGCCGGCCGGCCCGTCGACCTCGAAGTCCGGCCGGGCGTCTGGCGCCTGCGCGCCCCGGCACCACGCCGCACGTCCCTTCCGGCCCTCGGCCGTCTGACGGCCCTTACCGCCTGAACCGGCCGGCCGGTGCCAGGTTTTAGCACCGCTTTGGCCAGCAGGCCGACCATGACCGCGTCCTATGAGGGCAGGGGGAACGATGCCGGTATCGCAGCAGGAACGGAAAGAGCGGCAGGAACGCCCGCAGGCCGGTCCAGAACGGTACGGGCCGCGCCGGAGCCTGGTCGGACGGGAGACGGAGACGGTCGTGCTGGGCGGGCGGCTGCGGGATCCGTCGGTGCGGCTGCTGACGCTGACAGGGCCGGCCGGGGTCGGGAAGAGCCGGCTCGCCGCGGAGGCCGCCACCGGGGCGGCGGACTTCTTCGACGAGGTGCGCTGCGTGGACCTGGCGCGGGAGGCGCTGCCCGGCCGGGTGCCGGACGGTCACGTCCTGCTCGTCCTGGACGGCTGCGACCAGCCGGACCTGCCCCCGGTCGCCGGCATAGGTGAACTCCTCGCTTCCAACGACCGGCTGGTGGTGCTGGCCACCGGCCAGGAGCCGCTGCGGATCTACGGGGAGCGGCTGCTGCCGGTCGCGCCGCTGCCGGTGCCGGGGACGGCCGGGACGGCGGAGCCCGACGTGCAGGAGGTGCAGGACGTTCCGTCGGTCGCGCTGTTCATCCGGCGGGCCCGTGACGCCGACCCCGGCTTCGCGCTGACGGCCGAGAACGTCGCGGCCGTCGCGGAGATCTGCACGCTGCTGGAAGGGCTGCCGCTCGCCGTCGAACTGGCCGCGGGGCGGCTGCGGCTGTTCCCGCCGCACGTCCTGCTCGCCCGGCTGCGGCAGCGGACCACGATCCTGGCCGGTGGTCCGGTGGACGCGCCGGAACGGCACCGGTCGCTGACGGCACTCGCCCGGTGGAGCTGCCGGCGGCTGGACCCGGAGCAGCGCGCGCACCTGGTGCAGCTCTCCGTCTTCGAGCGGGGATTCGGGCTGGCGATGCTGGCCCGGGTGGGCGCCGAGGACGTGCTGGAGAGCCTCCTCGACGGGAACCTGCTGACCGTGGTCGACCAGGAGCCGGGCGAGCCCCGGTTCGCCGTTCCCGAGCCGGTGCGGTCGTTCCTGCTCACCGAGTTGGACCGGGCGGGCGGAACGGACGCGGCGCTGGACCGGCACGCGAGCGAATACCAGCGGCTGGTGGCGGCCACGGAACCGCGGCTGGCCGGCACGGAACAGGAGAAGTGGCTCGGTGTCCTGGCCGCGGAGAGCGGCAACATCAGCGCGGCGCTGCGGCGGCTGCGGGCCCGGGGCGAGCGGGAGGCCGTCGCGGCGCTGGTCACCGCGTGCCGGCAGCCGTGGCTCGTCCAGGGGCGGCTGCGCGAGGGCCTCGACTGGTGCGACGCGCTGGCGGAGGACGGGCCGGATGACGGCGGCCGCACGCTGCCGGAGCCGGTGCGGGCCCGGCTGGTCGACCTGTCGGGGACCTTCACGGCGGCCCTCGGCGACGCGGACCTGGCCGTACGGCGGCACCGCCGCGCGCTCGCGCTGTGCAAGCGGCTCGGCGACCGCCGGCAGGGCGCGCTGGTGACGGCGCGGATGGGCAGGGCACTGCTGCTGCTGGGAGATCCGTCCGGCGCGCAGGCGGCGCTGGGCCCCGCGCTGGCCACCCTGGAGTCGCTGGGCGCGGCGGGACCCGCCGCCGAGGCGGGCACCGCCCTGGCCGGGGCGCTGCGCGCGCAGGGCGAGACCCGCAAGGGCAGGGAGCTGCTGGACCGCGCGCTCGACGCGTACCGGCGGATCCGCGACCCCCGCGGACTGGCGACCGCGCTGCGCGAGTCCGCGGCCTTCGCCGAGGACGCCGAGGACCTGGACGGGGCGGGGCGGGCGCTGCGCGAGAGCCTGCGGCTGTACGACTCGATCGGCGAGCGCACCGAACTCCCCGCCACCCTGGAGTCCTTCGCCCTCCTGCTGCTGCGCGCCTCCCCCGGCCAGCAGCCGCGCGCCGTCCGGCTGATCGCGGCCGCCGACGGGCTGCGCCGGAGCTTCGGCGGCAAGGTGCCCGACGAGCGGTGGGGCGTGCTGGAGGAGGCGCTGGCGGGGCTGCGCGAGCGGCTGCACTGGACCGGTTTCGCCACCGCGTGGGCCGAGGGGCTGCGGCTGGCGCCCGGCGCGGCCGTGGCGGAGGCGCTGGCGGCGGCCGTCCCCGCCCCGCACGCCGAGCGGAAGAGCCCGGCGGCGCAGCCGCTCACCCCGCGCCAGGTGCAGGTCGCGATGCTCGTCTCCGAGGGGCTGACCAACCGGCAGATAGCCGGGCAGCTCGCCATCTCCGAATGGACGGTGGTCAACCACGTCCGGCAGGTGATGCGCCGTCTCAACTGCACCTCGCGGGTGCAGGTGGCCTGGTCGGTCGGCCGATGGCCGTGACCGGGCGCGCAGCGGCGGACGCGTCGGAGCGGGCGGGCGGGCACCTGTCGGGGCTGCTGGCCGCCGTCACACCGCCCGAGGACGTGGCGGCCCGGTTCCGGGCCGAGGGCTGGTGGCGGGACGAGACGTTCCTGCACGACCTGTACCGGACCGCGGCCACCGACCCCGGCCGGCCCGCGATCGTCTCCCAGCGGGTCCACCGCCCCGCCGACCGCCGTACGGTCACCGTCAGCTACGCGCAACTGGCCCTGTACGTCGACCGGTTCGCCGCCGGGCTCGTCGCGCTCGGCATCGGCGCGGGCGACCCGGTCGCCTTCCAGTTGCCGAGCTGGTGGGAGGCGGCCGCGCTCACCCTCGCCTGCCTGCGGGTGGGCGCGCTCGCCGTCCCCGTCCTGCCGACCGTGCGCGCACACGGCCTGGAACGGATCCTGGAGGGCAGCCGGGCCAGGATCTGTGTCGTGCCCGACGTCTGGGAGGGCTTCCCGCACGCGCAGGCCCTCGCCGACCTCGCCCCGGCGCTCCCCTGGCTGCGGCACCGCGTCGTGATGGGTGACGCCGCCGCGACGGGCGCCCTCGACTTCGCCGGGTACTTCCTGCGCACCCCGCACGAACGCGGGCCGCACGCGCGGCGGTTGAGGCTGCGCTCGGACCGGGCGGACCGCATCAGCCTGATGATCACCGTCATGAGCCTGGGCGACACCTACGCGGCCGCTCTCCACACCCCCAACACCCTGTACGCGAACAGCAGCACCCAGCGGGACCCGGAAGGGCCCGGAAGGCGACCGGGCGAGGTCTTCTACTCGGCGCTGCCGCTCACCTCCCTCGCCTCACTGCTGTACAGCGTCTGCTGGCCGCTCGCGGTCGGCGGCACCGGCGTCTACCAGGACGTCTGGGATCCGGGCAGCTGCCTGGACCTGCTGGCCGCCGCCGGTGTCAACCAGGCGTACGCGGCGCCCGTCTACTGGTCCGAGGTGCTCGCCGCGCAGCAGCACCGCCCCCGTGAGCTCGGCGCCCTGCGCCTGCTGCTGTCCGGCGGCCGCACCAGCACACCCGCCCCACTCCTCGCCGACCTGCCGGGGGCCCTGGGCGCTCCGGTGCGTACCGTATGGGGCGCCCCGGAACTGGGCATGGGCACGGTCACCCGCGGCGACACCCCGGCGGAGCGCAACGCCGAGAGCGACGGGCGCCCGCTGCCGGGCCTGGAGGTCTCCGTGGTGCCCGCCGAGGGCGTCGGCGACGCGCAGACGTCACAGCTCCGGGTCCGCGGCCCCTCCGTCTGCCTGGCGACGTGGCAGCGCGGCGGCGGCCCGGCCCCGCTGATCACCTGGGACCACGACGAGGGCTGGCTCGACACCGGGGACCTCGCCAAGGCCGACGGCCTCGGCGGCGTCCAGGTGATGCGGCGGGCCGGCGAGCGGCTGGGCGGCATCTTCCTGGTGCCGGTGGCCGAGTTGGAGGAGCGCCTGCTGACCCATCCCCGGGTGCGCGAGGCCGCGGTGGTCGGCTACGTCGATCCGGAGTACGGCGAGATGCCGTGCGCCGTCGTGGTGCCCACCACCGAGGCGGAACCGCCCGGCCTCGTCGAACTGCGGGACCACCTGGCCGGGCGCGGCGTCGCGGCCGCGTTCCTGCCGACGCGGCTGGAGCTGGTCGGTTCGCTGCCCAGGGACGACCGGGGCGAGCTGCGCAAGGAGGGCCTGCGCAGCTGGCTCTCCCGCATCCGGCCCGGCGTGCCCCGCCCGGTCCCGGTCCCCGCTTCCGACGCCTAGGCCGTGTCTCCGGGCTACTGCGACAGGCCGGAGAGGCGGATCGCGAACGCGGCGAGTTCGTCGCGCCAGCCGGGGGCGAGCGGCGCGGCGTCGACGACGCGGTCGGCGCGGGCGACGAGCTGGGAGATGATCCGCTCCGCGGTGTCCCGCTCCTCCGTGCCGAGCAGCACCTCGCGCAGCATCTGCGCGTCCCAGTCGTACCCCGGCCCGCCCTCCAGGAAGCCGCGCAGCCGCCAGGCGGCGTGCAGCGGGCGGGCGTACTCCCGGTACGGGGCGGTGAGGTCCGGCCGGCCGGCCAGCGCGGCGCCGAGCAGCAGCGGGTGGTGCAGGGCGTACCAGCCCGCCCCGCACCCGCCGGCGCAGCCCGCGATGCAGCGGCCGGGCCACGGGTCGTCCAGGTACTCCGTCGCGCACGCCGCGTCGGTGTGGGCGCCGATGACGCGTTCGGTGCGCAGCTCGTCCCACAGCTGCCACGCGGCGGCGGGCAGCCCGGACGCGAGCCGGTCGGCGTAGGCGAGCGCCAGATCGCCCGCGAGCACCGCCGTGCCCTCGCCGAAGCGCCGGGACTCACCGCGCCAGCCGCTGCGCTCGTGCTCGGCGGCGTGGCTGACGTGCAGGGTGGGGATGCCGTGGCGCAGCGGGGCGTTGTCGCGGATGTCGCTGCGGATCAGGAAGCAGGTGTCGAGCAGTTCCAGCGCGGCCGCCGCGTCGACGATCGCCGTCGAGGTGGGGTCGCCGCCCGCGGCGAGGTAGCCGGTGACGCAGACGGCGGGACGGACCCGGTCGCCGCCCGCCCGCACCAGTTCGGTGATCGAGCCGACCAGGCTCGCCGCCCGGGGGTTCACCGCGTGCCAGCGGTCGAACTCACCGGCCAGCAGGCCGCGCAGCCGCTCCTCCACCTGGTCGAGCAGTGCGGCACGCAGTTGCCCGGGGACGCGTGTCTTCGGCGGCAGAGAATGCGTGGTCATGGTGAGCCTCCCTGATTCGGCTGCTCCGAGCCTTCCGGGGGCCGTCGGTGCCGCTCAAGGGCGGTGGGCGGCCGGCCGGGGAAACGGCCGCGCGAGACGTGGTGGAGAGCCTGTTCCCTGCCATTCGCGGGAGCGTCGGGCGAGGGGTTGCCATGTGCTTGCCATGGCGCCGCGCCGGCGGGCCGGGTCTGCGGCCCCGGTCGGCGGGTCCACGGCACAAACCCCGCGCATACCCGGCTTTAGCGCGGTGTCGGTTCATGGGTGTGCTGCTCGACGCGGGCAGACCGGGCACCACGCCCGACCCACAGCACTGCTGCAGGAGGACTCGTGTCCAACAACTCGTCGAACAACAACAACGACTCGAACAACAACAACAGCAACAACAACTCCAACAACAACGCGAACGTGAACAACAACGCGACCACGAACTTCGCGGACAACAACAGCAACATGAACAACAACAACGACAACGCGAACAACAACAGCAACAACAACACCCCTCGCCTGCAGAGCGTCGTCCCGGCCGACCTCGCGCAGATCCTCGAGGACATCGACGCGGACAACGGCGACGCGTGACACCGCCGGGGCGGTGCGGTCCTGACGACCGCACCGCCCCGCGCACCCGCACCACCGCCGCACCGCGCCACCGCGCCACCGCGCCACCGCGCCACCGCGCCACCGCGCCACCGGGAAGGAACCGCGATGAATCGCATCAGGGTCGTCGGGCTCGGCGTCCAGGGGATCGAGCAGCTCACCCTCGCCGGACTGCGCCAGCTGCGGGAGGCCGAAGCGGTGCTGCACCTGGTCGACCCGGCCGTCGACGTCCGCGAACTGACGGACCGGCCCACCGAATCGCTGCACGCGCTCCACCTCGCCGGCGCGCACGACCACGACCCCTTCGGGCGGCTGCTCGCCCGCATCCTGGACCGGGCGCGGTCCGACGGCGACATCGCCGTCCTGCTGCCCGGCGATCCGCGGCTCGGCGTCACGGTCGTCCAGCAGCTCCAGCGGCTGGCCGATGCGGGTGAACTGTCCCTGCACGTCGAGCCCGGCGTCTCCACCTTCGCCACCACGGCCAACAACCTGGGGATCGACCCGCTCGAACGCGGCACCCTCGTCGTCGACGCCAACCGCCTGCTGCTCTTCCAGCAGCTGCCGAACCCCGCGTTCAACACCTTCGTCTACCACGTCGGCGGCGCGGACCGGGCGGAACTGCTCCAGCGGCTGCTGCTGCGCGCGTACGACGCCGAGCACCCCGCCTGCCTGGTCGAGCCGGGCCACGCCGCCGACGGCACCGCGGCCGTCGGCTGGGGACGGGTCGGCTCGCTCGGCGAACTGCTCGCCAACGTCTTCTTCGCGAGCCCGCTGTACCTGCCGGCCGCCGTCCCCCGCCGGGTCGACCGCGCCGTCCTGGCCCTGCTGACACCGTTCGAGCCGGAGCCGGCCGAACCGGCCACCTGGTGAATGAGCCCCCGGACCACCGCGGTTGACGCACGCGTACCCGCCGACGCCGTCTTCCCTGGCGACGCCGCCGCCGTGGCCGCGTACCGGGACCAGCGCCGCCTGCTGCAGAAGGAGGCGGTCCTCGGGCGCGGCGAGCTGATCGAGAGCGTGCTGCGCGGCCGCCGGGCGGCACTCGCCGGACTCCGCGGGACCCCCTGGCTGCGGCGGCTGATCGACAGCACCCACCGGCAGGTCCGGCAGGTGATGGCGCGCCCCGAGTACGCGGACGTCCTGCCGCTGCGCCGCTCGATGCTGACGTTCCTCGCCGAACTGCCGCTGCCCATCCCGGCCGACAGCGTCATCCTGCGCCACCCCACCCACGCCTCCGCCGCCGAGATCCTCGCCGGACTGCCGGAGCTGCGGCACCGGCGCGCGGAGGTGGCGCGGATCTTGTCCGAGTCCTCCCTCCAGGAGACCGGCACCCCGTTCCGCACGGTGGACGACGACCGTGGCAACGCGATCGTCCTGGGCCAGGACGCGCCCACGGTCGACGCGCTGGCCGGCATCGCCCACGAGCTGGGCCACTGCCTGTACGAACGGGCCCGCCCGGGGCGCTCCGTCCGGTCGCAGTTCGCGTCGGAGCGGCTCGCGCACTGCCTGGAGGAGCGGCTGGTCGCCGCGTACCTGCGGGAGCGCGGCAGCCCCGAGGAGTGCCGCGCCTGGTGGTCCTACCAGCGCCGGGTGGACGCCCACAACCTGTACTTCTTCCGGCTGGAGCGGGCCCTGATGTACGACCGGCCGGACTCGGTGCCGGAGTTGATGCCCGAGTCGACCACGTCGTTCCGCGAGTCGCTGTTCATCCTGCCGGGGTACCAGGTGGTCTACGCCCGCGCGTCACTCGCCCGGCTGCCCGCCCATGGCGGCGCGTAGGCTCACCGGCCGCATGTCCGTCCAGTGCGCCCCGATGTGGTCCAGGCAGGCCTGCCGGCCGCTCTCCTCCAGGACGATCCGCCAGCCGGCGGGCACGTCGTTGGCGGCGGGCCACACCGAGTACTGGCCCTCGTCGTTGACCAGCGCCAGATAGGCGGCGTCCGGGTCCTCGAACGGTGTGCTCAACTTCTCGTCCTCTCACGTGGTTACGGGGTGCCGGTTCCGGGGTGAGCTCACGCCACCTCGGTGACGCTGAGCTGGAGGTCCACCGGCAGCTCCTGCCGGCTGCTGATGCTGAGCTTGCGGTAGACCCGCGTCAGGTGCTGCTCGACGGTGCTGACGGTGATGTAGAGCTTCATCGCGATCTCCCGGTTGGTGTGCCCGTGGACCGCGAGCATCGCCACCCGCTTCTCGGAGTCGCTGAGCTTGGCCTCCAGGTCCGCGTAGGCCGCCACCGGCGGCGGGTCCTCCGGCATCCCGCCCGCCGCGCTGTGCCCCGGGAGGGTCTTCTCGCGCAGTGCCTCGGCCCCGCACTCCTGCGCCAGGTGCCACGCCCGCCGGTTCACCATGCTGGCGCGGGTGGGCTCGCCCAGCTCCTTGAGCGCCTGGCCGAGCTCCGCCATGGAGCGGGCCAGCTCGTAGCGGTCGCCCGACCTGCGCAGCTCGTCCACGGACTTGGCGAGCAGGATCTGCCGCTCCCGGGGCTCGCGGGTCGCGGCGCGCACCCGCAGCGAGATGCCGGCCACCCACGGGTTGGCGGCGTCGCGGGTGGCGAGCTGGTCGGTCACGAAGCGCTCCGCCTGGTGCGCCTCGCCGAGCTGCAGCAGCGCCTCGGCGGCGTCGGTGCGCCAGGGCAGCAGCAGCGGCCGGTCCAGGCCCCAGCGCTTGGTGCGCCGGCCGATGTCCAGGAAGTCGCCGAGCGCGGCGTGGTAGCGGCTGGTCGCCAGGTGGTACTGGCCGCGGGCCCGCAGATAGCCGAGCCCGTGGAAGCTGCCGGCCAGCCCCTCGGGGACCGGCTGGCTGAGCACCCGGGCGGCCGCGTCGTAGTGGCCCATCGCCGTACGGGCGCGGACCAGGATTCCCGCCACCCCGCACAGGAAGACGCTGCCACCGCGCTCCGGCACCAGCTTGAGGGCGTGCGCCGCCCGGTCCTCGGCGCCCTGGAGGTCGCCCTGGCGCAGCAGCGCCTCGGCCCACAGCGACGTGAACAGCGCCTGCCAGCCAGGCGCTTCGCGGCGGGCGGCCTCCTCGCCGATGACCTGGCTCCAGTGGACGGCACGCTGGGCGCCGCCCAGGTGCAGCAGGACCCGCAGGGCCTGCACGATGGGCTCGACGGTGGCCCCGGCGAGCGTCGTGCCGCGCAGGAACAGCTCGGCGTCCTCGGCGGCCGTGCCGTCCTGGGCACCGTCCGGGATCGCCCACAGGGCGGCCGGCGCGACGGGCACCGTGGCGGCGTTGACGCTGGAGTGCACGGCGGTGGACGGCGCCGGGGAGCCCATCGCGCGGGTCCGCCCGCCGGACCAGCGCGGGAAGGCGGACAGCCCGTCCAGCGGGTCGTCCCGGTGCCCCGACAGCTGGGCGCCGGGTCTGCCGCCGAGCGCCGAGCCGAGGGACGAGACGGTCGCCGAGCCGTGCTGCGGCTCCTGGCGGCGGCCCGTGTCGCCGGTCGCGGCCGCGAGCCGCGCGAGGACGTCGCCAGCCTCGTCGATGCGCCCCTGGGCGGCCAGCAGCCGGGCGAGCGGGCCCATCCGGGCGGGGGCGAGCCGGTCGGCCCGCAGCGCGTCCAGCGGCTCGGTGAGATGCCGTTCCGCGGCGCCCGGGTTGGTCCGCCAGGACACGGCGGCCAGCCGGGTGCGGAACTCCGCGCGCTGCTCGTCGTCGCCGCACCCCTGGTACGCCAGCTCCAGGCAGGCCGAGGCCGGTACGGCCTTGCCGTCGGCGAGCAGTTGCTCGGCCGCCGCCCGCAGGACCGGCACCGCCCAGTCCTCGTCCGCGTGCTGCGCGGCGAGCAGCTGGCCCGCGACGGCCGCCGCGGGCATGCCGTACTGGTGCGCGAGCCGGGCGGCCCGCCGGTGCAGTCCGGTGCGTGCGGCCGGATCCATCCGGTCGAGGAGCGAGCGGCGCACCGCGGGGTGCCGGAAGCGGAAGCTCTCCAGAATCCCGGCGGCGTTCAGCGCGGCGACCCCCTGGACCGCCGCCGGGGTGGTGATGCCCAGCAGTTGCGCCGCCAGTTCCGCCGTGCCGGTCCGGCCCAGGACCGCCAGCGCCTCGGCCAGTTGCGTGGTCCGCGGTCCGCAGCGGTACAGGCAGGCCAGCACGGCCTGGGTGAACGCGCCGCCCGCCTCCGGCTCCGGGATCTCGCCCGCCGCGGAGCCCCGCCGGGCCACCCGGTACTCCTCGACGAGGGCGCGCAGCAGCAGCGGGTTGCCGCCGCTGACCGTCCAGAAGTGCCCGGCGTGGTCGGAGAGCCGTTCGTCGCCCGCCGCGTCCGGTGGCCCGGCCGGCTCCTGCGCGAGGACTTCGGCGACGGCGTACCGGCCGAGCCGTTCCAGCCGCACGCGGGTGAAGTTGGGCTGCCGCAGCAGCTCGGTGCCGAACACCGGGTCGTCGCTGCGCTCGTGCGCCGGCTCGGTCAGCACCAGCAGGATCCTGGCGTTGCGGGCCCGGCGGGCCAACTGCAGCAGGTAGCGGCAGGACAGGTCGTCCACCAGGTGCAGGTCGTCGACGCAGATCACCACCGGCGTCCGCGTACTGAGGTCGTGCACGGCGTCGCTGAACGCCTGCATGGCCTCGATCCTCGACGGTCCCTGGTTCTGGGCCGGCTCCGGGAGGGTCCCGGGCGGCGCGCTGCTGACGAGCTGCCCCAGCACGCCCAGCGGCAGGGCGCGTTCCGCGGCGGATCCCATCGCGCGCAGCACGACGGCGCCGGCCTTCTCGGCCGACTCGGCCACGGTGTCGGCGAGTTCGCTCTTCCCGCAGCCGACGGCGCCTTCGACCAGCACGATCCGCGCGTGTCCTGCTATGCATCCGGCCAAGGCCGCGTCCAGTAGCGCCAGTTCCGCCTCACGATCGATCAGCACCATCTTCGCCCCACTGTCCCCGTAATCCAGTGCGGTCCGCGCTCCCGCCGGCCGGAATAGCCGGCCGTTTTCTCCGGAAGAAGCACGTGGGCACTGGCGAAATTGAAACGGAGGATTCTCCCCGTTGAATCAGGAATCCAGTGTAGGCAGGTAACTCGCGCCCCACGGTGGCCGGAAGTTGCCCTGCAGTAAGTACTCCAGCGGCACCCGAGCGGTGATCCGCTGTGGTATCGGGCAGCCCGCTCAGAGGGTTGTGGCGGGCTCCGGAAGGATCTGCCGCGGCACGTTCCTGGGGTGGCCGGGAGTGCGCCATTCGCGCGGGTAGCCGACCGAGACTTCCTCGAACCGCACCCCGTCGTACCAGGTGGTGCGCGGGATGTGCAGATGTCCGTAGACGACCGCCGCGGCCCGGAACCGGATGTGCCAGTCCGCCGTCAGTTCCGTTCCGCACCATTGGGCGAATTCGGGATAACGCAGGATATTCGTCGGGTCCCGCACAAGAGGGAAGTGGTTGACGAGTACGGTCCGCAGTTCGGGATCGCAGGCTTCCAGCCGTTGTGCGGTCTCCGCGACCCGGGCCCGGCACCAGGCGTCCCGCGACGGGTACGGATCGGGGTGCAGCAGGAATTCGTCCGTGCAGACGATCCCGGCCTCGTAGGCCTGCGCCAGCGACTCCTCCTTCGTGGCCGCGGTGGGGGTGCGGAAGGAGTAGTCGTACAGCAGGAAGAGCGGGGCGACGACGACCGGGCCGCCGGGGCCGCTCCAGACCGGGTACGGATCCTCCGGGCTGTGCACGCCCAGCGACCGGCAGACCTCCACCAGGTGCCGGTAGCGGGCCTCGCCGCGCAGTTGCGAGGTGTCGCCGTGCGGGGTCCACAGGTCGTGGTTGCCCGGCGCCCAGACGACGTGCGCGTAGCGCAGGCTCAGCAGTTCCAGGGCCCATTCGATGTCGTCGAGCACCTCGCCCACGTCGCCCGCGACGATCAGCCAGTCCGCCGGGTCGTCCGGGCGCAGCTCCTCGAGGATCTTCCGGTTCTCCGGATGCGCGACATGCAGGTCGCTGATACCCAGCAACTTCCCTTGAGACATCCGATGAGGGTAGAACGGCGAGGAGTGGGGAAGAACCCCTAAATCCGGGCGGGGTACCCCCTGACCCCCGACCCCGCGGGCGCCCCACGGGCCGCCCTGCCATGGCGTGTAGCAACCGCATGGCAAGCTCCCGCGCGCCCGTACCCGCCGACCGGCAGGCTCTCTCCCCATTCCCTCGCGGATAGCAGCCGGCGGGCATGGATCGGGGCTTCGGCCTGCCCTGTCGCCGCCGCCGGAGCCGCACGCGTTGTCCCGTCACCCCCCGGGAGGCCAGCGTGGAAATTGCTCGCCCCACACCGGAGCGAGCACGCGGCGGACGCCGACGAGGCGTCGGACGAAACGGGGCTCCCATGATCGCGAAGCTGCTTCCCTCGGAGGTCGTCGCCGTGGACGCGACGACGGACCCGCCCGAGGCGACCCTGTTCCCGGAGGAGACGGAGCAGATCCGCAACGCGGTGGAGAAGCGGCGGCTGGAGTTCACCACGGCGCGCTGGTGCGCCCGCCGCGCCCTGGCCGGTCTCGGCCTGCCGGCGATGCCGATACTCCCCGGCACCCGCGGCGCGCCGCAGTGGGCCCCGGACGTGGTCGGCAGCATGACGCACTGCAACGGCTACCGTGCCGCGGCCGTGGCCCGTACGCGTGACATGGCGGCGATCGGGATCGACGCCGAACCCAACGACACCCTCCCCGAGGGCATCCTGGAGTCCATCGCGCTCCCCCAGGAGCGCGGCTGGGTGCGGCAGTTGACGCGTACCGCGCCCGAGGTGTGCTGGGACCGGCTGCTGTTCAGCATGAAGGAGTCCGTCTACAAGGCCTGGTTCCCGCTCACCGGCCGGGAGCTGGACTTCGAGGACGCGCTCATCACGGTCAACCCCGCGGCGCGCACCTTCCGCGCCCGGCTGCTGCTGCCGGCGTCGGCGCTGCAAGAGGGGGACCCCACGGGTTTCAGCGGGCGCTGGTCCGCGAACGGCGGCGTGCTGGTCAGTGCGATCGCCGTGCCGGCGACGGTTCCCGCGACCGCGGGGGCACAGCAGAACGCTCCCTACCGGGAATTGGTAGGGAGCGCCGCTTAGGCCGAGCCGAACGACCGGGGATGGTCAGTCCCCAGGGATGGTCAGTCCCACTCGTCGTCATCAACATGTACGTGCCCCGTGTGGTACGTCACGGGAGCGCCGATGGCGTCCCCCGCCTGACGTTCCATGCTCTGCGCCTCTGCCGGGGAGTACCCGACCGCCAGCGCCGCGACCGCACTTGCGACGAGCATCGCCCGCACGGTCACACTCTTCAAACTCGCCGAAACCCTCATGTTTCCCCCAAAACGATCGGTCTGACGGACTTCACTGCTGTGCTGTCGTCACTCGAGGCTCACTGGAGCCACTGTCCGACCCGCACACAATGCCCAGGTTCGAATCCCCGCTCCAAGCCCAAGCCGATGGCCTAAGCTTGCATGGCAGCAACTTCACAGCTCACGGGGGAGCGCCACGGATGGCCGGAAGCGGCAATTCCAGTTCGGAGTTCGCCGAGTTGGACGACTTGAGCGCTGCCGCTTACGGGGCCGCCGTCGAATACGGACGGTTCGACCGGGCGGACATCGCGGAGCGGCTCTCGCTCACCACACCCGAGGTCGACCGGGTGGAACACGTCCTGCGACTTCTGCATCTCCTGCAGCCGATGCCGGGTGACCCCGACGTGTTGGTCCCGGTGGGACCGGACGTCGCGGCCGCGGATCTGGTGGGGTCCGCCGAGCACCAGATCCGGGACCTGCAGCAGGCCGTCACCGATGTGCGGTCGAAGCTGCTGTCGCTGATGCCGCGGTACTTCGAGGGACGCCGGATGCGCAACCGGCTGGAAGCCTTCGACGTGATCAGCGACAAGGACACCATCCAGTCGATGATCAACCACCTGACGCAGCAGTGCCGCAAGGAACTGCTCACGGTGCAGCCCGGCGGCGCCCGCTCGTCACCGTCGCTCGCGTCGGCCCGCCAGCGCGCGCTGAACACGCTGGACCGCGGGGTGCGGATCCGCACCATCTACCAGCACACAGCCCGCAGCGACCTCGCCACCAGGGCGTATGTCCGGGACATCTCGGCCGAGGGCGCCGAGGTCCGCACCGCTGACGAACTCATCGACCGCATGATCATTTACGATCGGGAGACCGTCTTCCTGCCGGAGCGCAAGTCGGCCTCGAAGACCCCCGGCGCGGCGATCGTCCGCGAACCGACGCTGGTCGCCTTCCTGTGCGCGGTCTTCGAGCACCTGTGGGACGGCGCCACCCCGTTCAACCCCGACAGCCAGTCCACCTCCTCGGGGACCGACGACCTGCGCGCGTCGATCATCCGGCTGATGGCCAAGGGGTACAAGGACGAGATGGTCGCCCGACGGCTCGGCATGTCGGTCCGCACCTGCCGCCGCCACATCTCGGAGATCACCGAGCAGCTCGAGGCCACCAGCCGGTTCCAGGCCGGGTTCAACGTCGCGCTGTCCGGCATGCTGGACCGGTTCGGCCTGCAGGACTGACGACCGCGGGGACCGTGCCGCAGAGAAACGTCACTCCTCCTCGTTGAGCGCGGCGGTGATCGCGTCGGCGGCGTCCTGGTCGAGCATCGTCGTGATGTCGGTGTCCAGCACCGCCCCGAAGCCGGCGTCGTACACCGCCGCGCTCACGCAGTAGCCGGTGTCGAGCACGAAGGTGCGGAACGCCCACTCGGAGCCGGTCCCGGCCGTGCCGTCCGGGCGCTGCACCCGCACCGGCTTGCCGTCGGGGCCGAACCCGAACTCGCTGAACCGGAACTGCATGCCCTGCCCGATGGCCTTGCTGTACGCCTCCTTGAGCGTCCACAGCCGCACCAGGCTGGGGTTGCGCTGCTCCTGTTCCAGGGAGGCGAGGGTGACCAGTTCGTACGGGGTGCAGACGTGGCGGCCCAGACCGCTGCCGTACATCTGCCGGTCGGTCCGCTCGGCGTCCACGCCGATCAGGCCGCGGGTGGTGAGGCCGACCAGCAGCAGGTCCTCGGTGTGGCTGAGGCTGATGTCGATCTGGTCGCAGCCGCGCAGGTACGGACGTCCGGTCGGCCCGTAGGCCAGCTCCAGGTCGTCGGGGTCACCGTTGAGCACCGCGCCCGCGGCGTACTTGAGCAGGATCCGCGAGGCCGCGTAGCGGCCGCGGACGGCCGGGTGCGCGAGGTCGAGATAGCGCGACCAGTCCCGGCCGAGCAGCGCGCGCAGCTTGTCGCCCTCGGGCAGATCCGGTTGCAGGTCGGCCAGTCGGGCGTAGATCAGTGCGGTCCCGTAGGCCCTCAGATCGGCGCGGACCCTGTCCCAGGCGGCACCCCTCGCGCCCACCTCGACCGGCTCGCCGAGGGGTGGGCCGAGAGTGGAGTTCCCGGGGACGGTCATCCTTGCTCCTCCAAAGGGTGGTTCGACAGCGGCGGGTGTTCTCGGTGCGCGGTGGCGCGGGCTCTAGGGCGACGTGGCTCGGGGGCGGTCGGCGGCTCCGACCAGGGCGTGGATCTGCTGGAAGGTGCGGGCCTCCAGGACCGCTCTGACGGGCACCCGGCGGCCGGTCTCCTCCTCCAGGAGCGATACCAGCCGCAGCAGGTGCAGCGAGTCCCAGCCGTCGACGTCCGCCAGGTCGGTGTACGCGTCCCGGTCGGACAGGGCGAGCCCCAGTTCGGTGCGCAGCAGCCGGAGGAAGCCGCCCAGGTCGTCGATGCCGCTCATCCGCGGCTCCCTTCCGGTCGGTCGTGCCCGTCGTGCCCGTCGTGTCCAGCGAGTCGTGCGAACTCCGCCTCGATGGCGAGGTGTTCCGGCACCGGGGGAACCGTGCGCAGGTCGTGGCGGAACACGACACCGTCGCCGTCCTCGCCCACCTCCTCGAAGCCGAGCGAGGGGTAGAAGTCCCGCACCCGGTGGTTCTTCGCGGTGGGCCGGTACCGGGCGTGCACCGCGGCCAGCCCGGCGTCCCGCGCCCGTTCCAGCAGGACCGCGACACAGCCCTGCTCGATGCCCCTTGCCAGAACGCGGCAGCTCAACCAGATGTTGTCCAGATGCAGTCCGTCGGCCGCACGATGGCCGAGTACCGCCCCGACGAGACCGTTGTCGCCGAACCGGTCGGCCGCACGCGCGACGAGCAGCAACTGCCCCGGATCGGCGGCCCGTGCCTCCAGGTCCGCCTGCGCCGACCGCAGGCCGGTGAGGTTGAACTGGTTGGTGCGCCGGGTGAGCTGGGCGAGGCGGGCGAACTCGTGCCCGAGGGGCGCGCCCAGTTCCACGCTCACCTTCAGCTCGCGCAGGAAGTCCGCGTGCGAGCCGCTGCCCTCGCGCAGCTCCCGGCGCTCGCGCTCCACCCGGTACTGCCCGGTCCTGGCCCGGTCCTCGTCCGTCAGCCGGGGCGTGTCGAACCAGCCGTCCGCCAGCAGCCTCGTCACGTGCAGGGCCGGTTCGTCGTCGAGCGGGACGACGGCGACCTGCGGGGCGCCGTGCCGCACCTGGGCGCGCTCGGCCGGGGAGTCGTCGGCGAAGACGAGGGAGTCGAGGCCGATGCCGAGGCCGTCGGCGATCTCGGCCACATTGCCGTCCTTGGGCCGCCAGTTGGCGTTGATCTGGACGAAGTCCGTCTCGCGCAGCACCATGTCGGGGTGGTCGCGGAGCACGGCGAGCACCGGCTCGGCGTCGTTCTTGCTGCTCACCGCGAGCAGCACGCCCTGCGCGCCGAGCTGTCGGATGATCCGCTGGAACGCCCCGAAGGCCTCACCGCGCAAGGTGCCGGCGGCCGCGATCCCGTCCGCTCCCGCGTCGCCCAGGATGCCGTCCCAGAGCGTGTCGTCCAGGTCGAGCACCAGGCACTTCTTCGTCATCCCGCGCAGCGACCTGGCGAGGTGGGCGGCTTCGCGGGCGTAGGCGGCGAGCAGCGGCGCGGTGTACTGGGCCCTGGCGTAGCCGGCCAGCCGGGGGTCCGAGACGGGGCCGGTGTCGGCGATCAGCGGGTCGAGGTCGAGGACGGCGAGGCCGGGGAAGCGCTCGGTCAGCCGCAGCAGGGCCGCGTTGAACTCGCGCCACACCGCGCCGAGCCGGGCCCGGGACCGGTGGTCGACGAGCTGGTGGGTGTGGCGGCGCGGCAGCGGCAGGGTGTTGAGCACCAGCGTGCCGGGGCGCTCGGCGTGGTGGGCGGCCAGGCCGGTGAGGCGTTCCAGTACGTCGTCGGCGGCACGGGACAGCGCGGCGACGTCCCAGGGCGACGGGACCTCCGCGAAGACGGTCTCGGCGTCGAGCAGGCAGAGCGAGAGGTCGGCCGCCAGCCCGTGGAAGAGCCCCTGCTCGGAGGTCAGATCGTGCAGGTAGGCGCCGTGGTCGCCGAGGACGGGACGCAGCAGCAGCCCGTGGCGGGCCAGTTCCGCCGTGAGCGGGTCGACGAGCTGGGCCACGGTCGACTGGCCGGTGACGGCGACGGTGACGACCGGGGTGTCCGGGTGGGCGGCCAGCACGGCGGCGCGGTCGAGGCCGGCGAGGAGCCGGCCGGCGCGCGGCAGATCGGTGGCGCCGGACGTGCCGGGGTCGTCGGTGAGCTCCGCGAGCAGCGGGGCGACCCGGTCGTACTCGGCCTCCAGCCGCCCGAGCGCCTTGAGCTCCCGCAGCCGTTCCAGTGCTGTTGTCATGTAACGCAATCCGTCCTTCTCGGACCTTCGCAGGCCTCTCTCCGACCTTTCCAGGTCTCCTCAGGTGCCTCTCAGGTCCCTCTCAGGCCCTCTCAGGTTTTCTCAGGTCTTTTCAGGTCTTCTCCAGGGCCAGCCCGGTCTTGATCCACTTGCTGGACTCCACCGCGACGGCGAGCGCGCGCTGGCCGGTCCGCAGTTCCGGCAGCAGTCGTTCGATCTGCTGGAAGGGCAGGGCGTTGCCGGTGTTGCCGGTGTCGGAGACGCAGCTGATCTCGCGGGCGCCGGGCACCGCCATGTGCTCGACGATGCGCTGGGTCATCCGGGTCGAGAGCTGCGGCGGCAGCAGGAAGTCCAGGTCCTCGACCTTCCAGTCCAGCAGGCCCAGGAGGTCCCAGAGGATCTCCACGGCCATGACCGGGACGCTCTCCTCGATCTCCTTGTAGTCCTCGGAGATCATCCGGCGCTCGGTGTGCCGGTCGGTGGTCCCGTACCAGTCGATGATCTGGCCGGGCGGGCGGCCGAGCCCGGCGAAGCGGTTGATCACCCCGCGCAGCGCGACGCGTTCGCCGACCGGCTCCGCGGTGAGGACGGCGGCGCCCGCGCCGTCCCCGAACAGCACGTAGTTCACCAGCTCCTCGGTGGGCATCCGGCTCAGGTCCCGGCGCAGGTCGAGGTGGCGGTTGGTGACGTCCCCGCCGATCACCAGGCCGGCGCCGCTGCCGCCCGCGATCAGGGAACGTCCCAGGTCGATGGCTTGCACCGCGCCGGAGCAGCCGGCCTGGAGCTGGTACGCGGGCAGGTAGTTGAGCCCGAGCCGGTCGGCGACCCGGGCCGCGGTCGTCGGCAGCAGGGTGTCGGGGGTCGCGGTGGTGAGGACGAGGAACTCGATGTCGGAGGGGTCGAGACCGGCGCCCGCGATGGCCAGGTCGCCGGCTTCCGCGCACAGGTCGGTGAGGCTCTGGTGCACCTCGCCGGTGGCCAGGTCCCAGGCGAAGTGCCGGGTCCTGGTGCCGACGAAGATGTCGATCCACTCCTCGCTCACGCCGAGCAGCCTCCCCAGAGTGCCGTTGTCCACCGGCGTTCCGGGCAGCGCGGTGCCGGCGGAGGCCAGGTACGTTGTCGCCCCCGTCATGGCGTACGCACGCTGACGCACTCGGTCAGGAACTCCGCGAGCGAGCCCACGGACCGCAGCGCGGGCAGCAGTTGCTGCACGGAGATCTCGCCGGCGTTCGGCAGCCGCGCCTCGATCCGGTCCTTGAGCTGCATGATCATCACGGAGTCGAACCCCAGATCCTCGTAGAACCGCGCGGAGCCCACGACCTGTTCCAGCGGGTAGTCACCGACCTCCGCGACCGCCTCGATGACGGCCGACAGCACCGGCTCCCGCTCCTGCGACAGCGCGTCCAGCCGGGCCGAAGGGGCACCGGGTTCGCCGAACTCGGGCGGCAGCGCGGCGGGCGGGCCCAGCGCGAGCGCGGGGTGCGCCGGGCGCCCGGGGGGCCTGACGGTCCGCCGTTCGGCCGGCTGCACGGTCTGCCGCCCGGCGGGCTCGGCCGGCTGGTGCCAGAAGCGGTGCCGGTCGGAGAACACATAGGGCCGCAGCCGTTCGGCGGTGCGCCGGCCCGGCGCGTAGAGCGCGTCCCACTCGGGGTCGAGCCCGGCCCGGAAGAGCGCGGCGACCAGCTCGGCCAGGTCCCGGCCCGACGCCTCGGCGCCGGGCGCCGGGTGCAGGAACGCGACGTCCCCGCGCAGCCCGGCCCGCCCCGCCAGCGGCAGCAGTTGCGGCTTCGGGCCGATCTCGACCAGATGGGTGGGGGCCAGCGCCTCGTCGAGGGCTCCCAGCGCGGACGAGAAGAGCACCGGCTCGGCCGCCTGGCCGGTCCAGTACGTGCCGTCCATCGGCTCGTCGCGCAGCATCCGCCCGTAGCGGGTGGAGGCCAGCGGCACCTGCGGGGGCGCGGCGGCGACGGTGCCGGCGGTCTGCGCGAAACGGGCCAGCGCCGGGGCCATCAGCGGTGAGTGGAAGGCGTGCGAGACCGGTACGGGCCGGGTCCGCACGCCCCGCGCGCGCAGGATCTCCGCGATGCGCTCCAGCGCCTTCACGGCGCCGGACAGCACCACGTCGGTGGGCCCGTTGACCGCCCCGAGGCCCACCCGCGGCTCGTCGTCGAGCAGGCTCCTGAGGTCGGCGGGGCTCGCGTTGACCGCCAGCATTCCGCCGCCCGCGGGCAGTTCCTGCATCAGCGCGCCCCGGACGGCCACCAGCCGGGCTGCCTCGTCCAGGCTCAGCACGCCGGCCAGTACCGCCGCCGGGTACTCGCCGATGCTGTGGCCGAGCACGGCGGCGGGCCGCACGCCGAGCTCGGTGAGGGTGCTGGCCAGGGCGTAGCCGACCGCGAACAGGGCGGGCTGCGCGTTGCCGGTCTCGTGGATCCGCTGCTCACCGCCCAGGATCAGGTCGCGGACGGAGCCCCCGGTATGCGGGGCGAGGGCCGCGTCGGCCTCGTCGAGAAAGTGCCGGTACACGGCGGAGTCACGGTGGAGCCCGGCGGTCATCGCCGGGAACTGGCTGCCCTGGCCGGTGAAGAGGAAGGCCACCACGGGCCGGCTCCACGGGCGGTGCGCGACCCCGCCGGGCAGCTCCTGCCCGGCGGCCTGCCGCAGTCCCGCGGCGAGTTCCGCGGTGTCGCGGGCGGTGAGGGCGAAGCGGAACGGCAGCCCGGTCTTGACCCGGTTGCTGCTCCAGCACAGTGCCGCCGCCTCGCCGCGCGGGCGTTCGGCCACGGCGTCCGCCTGGTCCGCGAGATTGCGGCGCAGCGCTTCCGGGGTGTCGCCGGTGAGGGTGAAGACGCCCGCGGCGCCGGAGGCCGTGTCCCGCCGGACCGTGCTCCTCGTACGCGTCCTGGGCGCGGTGGCCAGCACCGCGTGCGCGTTGGTGCCGCCCATCCCGAAGCTGCTCACCCCGGCCACGGTCTCGCCCGGCGGCAGCCGCAGCGGCGACTTCAGCAGCCGCAGCCCGCGCTCCGCGAGCCGCAGCTGCGGGTTCTCGCGGTCCGCGAAGCGGCTGGCCGGGACGATGCGGTGGTGCAGCGCCAGGGCCGCCTTGATCAGCCCGGCGATGCCCGCCGCGCCCTCGGTGTGCCCGAGGTTGCCCTTCACGGAGCCGATCGCGCACGGTTCCGCGCGCTCCACGCCGTGCACCGAGCCCAGCGCCGCGCACTCGATGGCGTCGCCCAGCACCGTGCCGGTGCCGTGCGCCTCGATGAACGCGACCTGGTCCGGGGTGACACCGGCCCGCCGGTAGGCGGCCTCGACGACCTTCTGCTGCGACCAGCGGTTGGGGGCGGTGACCCCGTTGCTGCGGCCGTCCTGGTTCACGGCCGTGCCGCGGATCACCGCGTAGATCCGCTGCCCGTCGGCGAGCGCGTCGGCCGTCCTGCGCAGGACGACCAGGCCGACACCGTCACTGCGCGCGATGCCGTCGGCGTCCGCGCTGAACGGACGGCAGCGGCCGTCGGCCGAGGCCAGCCCCAGCTGGGTGTAGATGATGCCGAGCGCCGGGGAGAGCACCAGGTTCACCCCGCCGGCCAGCGCCGTGTCGCACTCGCCCGCCAGCAGCGCGCCGGCCGCCAGGTGCACGGCGACGAGCGACGAGGAGCAGGCGGTGTCGACGGCCAGGCTCGGGCCGGTGAGGTTCAGGTGGTACGAGACGCGGTTGGCGGTCATGCCCGCGCTGCTGCCCGCGCCCAACTGCGGAGTGATCTCCGCGGGGTCGCCCATCCGCAGCCGGCCCCACTCACCGCCCATCACCCCGACGAAGACGCCGGCGTCGGTGCCGGCCAGCGCGCCCGGGGCCCGCCCGGAGTCCTCCAGGGCGCGCCAGGCGCACTGCAGCAGCAGCCGGTGATGCGGGTCCATCGCGGCGGCCTCGCGCGGCGACACCGAGAAGAAGTCGTTGTCGAAGGCGTCCGCGTCACCGAGGAAGCCGCCGCGCGTCATCGCGGAGCGGCCGGCACCAGGCTCCCGCGAGGCGTGGTCACGGGGGTCCCAGCGCTGCTCCGGGATGTCGCCGACGGCGTCGCCGCCGCGCATCAGCAGGTCCCAGTACGCGTCGCCGCCCGGCGCTCCGGGGAACGCACAGTCGAGTCCGACGATGGCGATGGAGTCCATCAGCGGTTGACCTCCGCGACCCGTGGGATCTCCACTGCCATGTACCCGACGAGGCTCTCGACCGTCGGGTGGTCCCACAGCAGGGTCGGCTCCACCGACAGCCCGAACCCGTCCTCCAGGTCGCCGCACAGGCTCAGCGCGGCCACCGAGTCCATGCCGAACTCGGCGAGCGGCACCGTCGGGTCGATGCTGCCGGCCGGCCGGTTGAGGTAGAGCGCGAGCCGGTCGAGCAGCCAGCCGCGGTGCAGGTTGTCGGCGAGCACAGCACTGTGCCGGGTCGTCGGAGCGGTCATCGCTGGACTCCTTGGATACGCGTCGGGCCCATGAACCGTCAGCCGGGAATGGGAGTGTTGTAGAGGTCGTAGCTGCGCTGGGCGCTGAAACGGACCTGGACCTCGTGCCGGAGCCGCGTCTCGCACTCCCCCGGCAGGTCGGGGACCTTCGCGCCCAGCCGCCGCGCGATGCGGTGCAAGGCCGCCGCCGCCCAGGCCGGGTCGGCGAGGAACGGGTCGGAGCCATCCTGGTTGTGGCGCCACACCCCCAGCACCGCGGACGCCGCGAGCAGCAGCGCGTACCGGTCCATCAGGGCGAACGAGGCCGGCCCGACCGGGGTGGTGCGGTCCGCGGGCTCCAGGGCCAGGACCCGGTCGCGCAGATCGCGGAACTCCTCCACCAGTTGTCCGGCCAGCCCGCGCAGCGCCCGCTCCACCGGAGTACGGCCCGGTATCGCGGCGGCGACCGACAGCAGCGAGGCGCTGAGGCTGTCGCGGCCGCAGGCCAGGCTCAGCGACTCGGTGCGCAGCGGCGGCAGTTCGGCGCGTGGCCGGAAGAGCTCGGCGGCCGCATCGTCCTCGGTGAACCAGGACTGCCGGGCCAGCCGGTGCAGTTGCGGGATGACGGTGGCCTGGCAGGCGACCGAGCCCGCGTGCCCGAGGCTGAGCACCGGCACGTCCCTGACGTGCTTCTGGAAGATGCCCAGCGTGCCCTCGCGGGTGTAGAACCCGGCGCCGAGCACGATCGACAGGTCGTACATCGTCTCGGTGAGGATCCGTGGCAGCAGGTACTTCAGCGCCGCCGAGTACACGCTGGTCTGCGTCGGCAGCAGGTGGATCGCGCGCATCGCGACGAGCGCCAGGCTGTCGTACAGCAGCAGGTTGACGAAGGCGCCGGTCGCGGCGGCGTCGGTGCGCTGCGCGTCGGTCCGGGCGCCGCCCCAGCCGCCGCCGCGGTGTTCGTGGTCGAAGCGGACCGCCGTGCGCAGGCTGGTGTCCACGGCGGCGAGCGCGGTCGCGGCGATGACGGTGCGGCTGATCTGGAAGGAGCGCAGCGCGGTCTCGATGCCGCTGCCGACCGGGCCGAGCAGCGCGGACCCCGGTACCGGGCAGTCGTCGAACTCCACCCCGGCGAAGGCGTTGCCGCGCAGTCCCACCGGCATCCGGTGCGGCACGATCCTGGAGCGGTCCGCGGGCAGTTCGGCGGGGTCGAGGAGCAGCACCGAATGGCTGCGGCTGCCGGGGGCGGGGTCGGTGCGGCAGAACAGCACCAGGGCCTCCGAGCGGGCCAGGTTGTTGATCACCGGTTTGCCGCCGCTGAGCAGGAACCCGCCGCCGGCCGCCGGCCGCGCCGCGACCTGGCTGCGGACCAGCGTGTTGCTGTGCGCCGTCTCGTGCTGCGCGATGGCCGCCTTCGCGCCGCGCAGCATCGCGCCGGCGAGCCATTCCTGCTGCTCGTCGCTGCCCGCCATCCAGACGTCGGAGGCGGCCATGTACGACATCATCCCGTAGCTCATGCCGAGCCCGACGTCCCGCCGGAAGACCGGGCGCATGACGCGGACGAGGGTGTCGATGGAGTCCAGCCGGCCGCCGAGCCTGCTGGGGACGAACTCGCGGTTCATCCCGAAGTCGTCGAGCAGTCCCTCGCCCCGGCCGAACGGCACCGCGGCCCGGTCGGCGTTGAGCACCGCGTGATAGCCGCAGGGGTTGCCGGGGTCGGTGGGGTCGCCGAGCAGCGCCTCCAGTTCGGCGACGCGCGCCTGCACCGCAGCCTCACGCTGCTGCGGTGCAGGCGCCTCGACGACGGAGGCGGGGCTTCCGGTCGCGGGCCTGGTCACCACGGCCTGCCTCTCCCGCCGGCCGGTTCCGGTTGCAGCAGGTCCTCGCCGAGCAGGGTGTCGCGGGCGCGCACCACGGCGTGCACGGCCGGGTCCAGCGCCTCGTACTCGCCGCGCAGCTCACCGTCGAGGAAGAGCTGCCGCATCAGGGTGCGCTGCACCTTGCCGCTGGTGGTCCTGCGGATCGTGCCCGGCCGGACCAGCAGGACGTTGCCCGCCGGGATGTTGAAGTCCTGGCCGATCATCGCCTGCACCTGCTGGGCCAGCAGCCGCAGGTCGGCGGCGCTCGTGCCCTCGCCCTTGACCTCCTGCACCACCACCAGCTGCTCGCGCCCGGCCTCGACGCTGAAGGCCGCTCCGGCACCGTGGCCGAGCTCCGGGCTGGTGGCGCGGACCGCGAACTCGACGTCCTGCGGGTACACGTTCCGCCCGTTGATGATGATCACTTCCTTGAGGCGGCCGGTGACGAAGAGTTCGCCGTCCTCCAGCACGCCCAGGTCCCCGGTGCGCAGGAACCCGGTCTCGCCGTCGTTCAGGGTGCCGTGGAAGGTCGCGTCGGACTCCTCGGGCCGCTGCCAGTAGCCCTGGGCGACGCTGTCGCCGCGCAGCCAGATCTCGCCGACCGCGCCGTCCGGCAGCTCCCGGTAGCCGGCCGGGTCCACGATCCGCACGTCGAAGTCGGTGACCCGTCCGCTGCTGACCAGGGTCCGCCGCGGGCTGCCGGGTTCGGCCGCAGCCAGCTGGTCGCGTTCCAGGGCCTTGGTGTCCGCCTGCTTCTCGGTGAACGGGGCGTCGGGGACGCCGCCGCACACGATGAGGGTGGCCTCGGCCAGCCCGTAGCAGGGGTACAGCGCCCGGGGCCGCAGTCCGGCCGGGGCGAAGCGCTCGGCGAACGCCTTGAGGGTGTCGGCGCGGACCGGCTCGGCGCCGTTGAGCGCGAGCCGCCAGCGGGACAGGTCGAGCGCCTCGATCTGCTCGTCGGTGACGCGGCGCAGGCACAGCTCGAAGCAGAAGTTGGGGCCGCCGCCCGCGGTGACGCCGTACGCGTCGATCGCCTGCAGCCAGCGCACCGGCCGCTTGATGAAGGAGGTGGGCGACATCTGCACCGAGGAGCTGCCGAGCCAGAGCGGGTGCAGCAGGTGGGCGATGAAGCCCATGTCGTGGAAGTGCGGCAGCCAGCCGCCGAACCGGTCCTCCCGGGTGGTGCCCAGGGACCGGCCGATGGCCGCCTCGTTGGCCAGCAGGTTGCGGTGCGAGACCATGACGCCGCGCGGGTCGGAGACCGAGCCCGAGGTGTACTGCAGGAAGGCCAGGTCGTCGGGGCGGGCCGCGACGGGCTGCCAGGCGGCCGGGTCGCCGAAGCCGGTGTTGTCCGTGGCCAGGCAGACCACGTCCTCGCGGCGGGCCCGGGAGAGCCACAGCGCGATGTCCGGGGCGTTGGCCCGGTCGGTCAGCACCAGCCGCGCCCCCGAGTCCCGGATCACCGCCGACGTACGGCTCAGCCGCTTCTCCTGGCCCGCGTCCCCGGGCAGCGGCGCCGGCACCGCCACCGCTCCGGCGTACAGGCAGCCCACGAACGCCTTCAGGAACTCGGCGGTCGTCGGGTACAGGAGCAGCACCGGCTGCCCCTCCACCCCGTGCAGTTGCAGGACGGAGGCGATCCGCCGCGCCTCCCGGTCCAGCTCCGCGTAGGTCAGGTGCTCGGCCGCCATGGCCGGTCCCGCGTCCCGCAGGAAGACATGGGCGTCCGCGTCGGCGAGCTCCGCGGCCCGTTCCAGGACAAGCTCGGTGAAAGTGGCGAAGCCTGACAATGACATCCCCTCGACATCCCCTCGCGGCGCAGCCGCCGGTCCGCTGACAGACCGGCGTGGAACGGGTCCCGCACATGTCCTCGGATCGTCGGCCGCCCGGCTAAAGCAGCGGTTGCGCGAACTGGTTGACATGACCGGCCGGCGGCCCAGAGGATGGAATTCCGGTGGGTGACATGGATCACCGGCCGTGCGGAGCGAGCCCCGGCAGCCCCGGGTGGGGCCCGTGCACAGCCCGGCCCACCGGACAGCGTTCGATCACCCTCACCCGTGGAACCCGGCCGCGACGGCCCGGCGACGGCGTTCGACCGCGACGACCGGCCATCTCACGGCTACGGGCCACTGGCATATGGCACAACCGTTGCTAAAGTCGCCTCTGGGCGAGGGGGTAGCTATGGCTGTGACTGTTCGAGGCGGGGCGGCGGAATCCGACGATGTCGGGCTTGCCCTGTACCAGGCATTGCGTGATCAGGGGTCGTGCCCACCGGCTACGGCCGCGGCACGTCTGGGTCTCTCCGCCACCGAGGCGGCGACCGGCTGGGCGGAGCTCCGGGAGCTGGGGCTGATCCGTGCCGGACGCAGCCCGGAGGAGGTCGACCCCGTGGATCCGGACACCGCGCTGATCAGCCTGCTGGACCGGCAGCGGGCCGCACTGCAGGCGCAGCGCGAGGAGCTGACGGCGATCGTCAGAGCGTCGGAGTCCTTGATGGAGCGCTACCGGCCCGCGGTCCAGCGGGACGCGGCCAAGGTCGAGGTCGAGATCATCACCGGCGACGGCCGCAAGCGGCAGATGGTCGGTGACTACTACGCGACCCTCACCACCCGTTCGCGGTCCATGCATCCGGGGCCGCTGCCGCCGGCCGAGGTGCTGGCGGAGTCCCTGCAGGGCGACGCCGACATGGTCAAACGCGGTATCCGGGTGCAGGCGATCTACACCCAGGGCATCAACTCGGCGCCGCGGCAGCGCAAGTACCTCTCCGAGCTCGCCTCGGCGGGTGTGGAGGTCCGGCTGGCGCCCCAGGTCCCGCTGGACCTGAGCATCGGCGACCTGCACACCGCGATCCTCGCGGCCAACCCCGACAACCCGTCGGAGGCCGCTCTCCTGGTCCGCGGTACGGCGCTGGTCCGTACCTACAGCGCCCTCTACGAGGACTGCTGGTTGCGCTCGGTGCCGTACTCGACCAAAGTGGCTGACCGGTTCGACTCCGCGAGTGAGCTGACCGAGCAGCACCGCACTGCCATGCGCCTCCTGGCCAATGGGCTCACCGACGAGCGGATCGCCAGGAAACTGGGGATCTCACTGCGTACGGTGAGCCGCCTGGTCTCCGAGGTCATGAGATACCTGCAGGCCGAGAGCCGGTTCCAGGCCGGCGTCCTCGCCGTCACTCATGGGTTCATCTGATCTCATGACCTTCCGATTCGCGCCATTGCGCACTTACGCACCTGCCCTAACTGGCCAGTTGCCGTCCATTTTTGGCACTCTGGCATTGCTACAAGGGCATCCCGAACCCGTGAGCAATCTCCTGCCTTCCCAGACAAGGATCACGATGTCGAGCATGCAGCACCTGACCAAGGTCACAGCGGTCGCAGCCCTGGTGCTCGCCCTTTCTTCAGTTGGCGGGACTGCCATGGCCGCGACGCACGACTCCACCAGCGAGTCGCAGCGCGCGCCACAGAGCACCGGCCAGGAGTTGTGGGCTCCGGCAGCAGCGCCCGCCATCTGGGTTCCCGCCTCGGCGAACGCCTGACAACAGACCTTCCCCCCTCCCCCACAGCGCTGTACGGTTCGCGGTTACGCCGCGGGCCGTACAGCGCTGTCTGCGTCCAAACGGTTTTCGGCCAGAGAATGGTGCTTTTCAGCCACTCGGCACCGCATCTTTTCAGCCTTTTTTCTGCCCGCCCCCGGCCTGCCCCCGGACCGTTCCCGGGCCGCCTTCGGGCGCCCGAGTGGCCCGGCGATCCGCCGGGCCCGTAGGGAGCGTCAGCCCGTGAGGCGGTCGCGGCCCAGCGTCTGCAGAACGTCCTCCTGGGCGTAGAAGACCTGCCGGCCGTCCCGCTTGCGCCGCCACTGGTGCTCGTTGGCGAGCCAGTAGACCGTGCCTGCGGGAATCCGCCAGGCCGAGGAGATCTCCCGGGCACTGAGCCCGGGCGGGACGCCGTCGCCGGCCCGGCCGCGGTACAGAGCGCGCCAGCGCTCCGGCGGCCAGACATGCGCGCGGTCCTTATCGCACTCCACAGCCGGGGGAAGCGTGGAGCCGGGCTCGCGGACGACGGCGGTGAGGCGACCCCGGCAGGACTGCACGATGCAGGGGCCGACGGGGATGCGGCGCTCCAGACGGGGTCTGGCGATCTTCATGCAACGGCGGACGAGTGCGTCGAACTCCGCCGCGGCGTCCTCGGCCGCGGGATGGACGGCCAGCCATGCCAGATGGCGTCGTAGGAATGCGGCGAGGGCCGGCACCGTCCGCAGGGGGAGGCGGACGGTGCGGCCCTCGACTATCAGATCGGCCCAGGAGGCGAGGGTGCCTCGGATGTCGGCGCGCGCATCGACAGCCGGCCCGTTCAGCGGGATGCCGGGCCGGCCACCTGCGGTGACACGGTCGCCACCGTCCACAGCCGGAACGAGCGCAGCCTCCAACTCGCCATATACCCGGGGAAGCAAGGCGAGTTGCCGATCCAACCGCTCCTGGCAAGGGAGGCACAGCGCAGGATCCGTGTCCACGCAAAGATGCCCGGTACGGAATTCGCTCTCCTGCACTCCGCTGTCCCTTCCTCGCCGAGGCGGTAAGAAGAGAAAACCAGCAGAGCGACCACCCCGACAATGACATGCAACCTGCCGGATCGCGCCATGGCGTGGCCTCGCCCTTAGGGGGCTCAGCTGCGATCTTGCGAGGTCAAGCGGGCAGCACGGCCTCGATGGCTTCGACCAGCTCAGGGGCCTCGGGCTCGGTGCGCGGCCGGAACCTGGCGGCCACTTCGCCGTCCGGGCCGACCAGGAACTTCTCGAAGTTCCACTGCACGTCCCCGGCCTCGCCCTCGGCGTCCTTCGTCCGCGTCAGCTCGGTGTACAGCGGGTGCCGGTCCTCGCCGTTCACGTCGGCCTTCTCGAGGAGCGGGAAGCTCACGCCGTAACTGGTGGAGCAGAAGGTCTGGATCTCCTCCGCGCTGCCGGGCTCCTGGCCGGCGAACTGGTTGCTGGGCACCCCGAGCACGGTGAAACCGCGCTCCGCGTACCGCTGCTGGAGCCGCTCCAGCCCCTCGTACTGCGGCGTGAGACCGCACTTGGAGGCGACGTTGACGATGAGCAGCGCCTTGCCGCGCTGGTCCGCCAGCGAGGCGGGCTCGCCGGAGAGGGTGCGCAGCGGGATGTCGTACAGGCTCACAGGGGTCTCCTACTGTCCTTGGGTGCTGGGGCTACTGGTCCTTGACGGTGATGCCGAGGGTCTGGGCGAGGGCCGGGGCCAGGTCGAAGAGCTGGAGGGTGGTGATGAGGGCACCCTTGAGCGATTCGTGGCCGTCGGCGAGTTCGAGGGTGGTGGCGCCGCGCAGGTCGGCCTTCTTCAACGTGGCGCGGGCGAGGTGGACGCGCTCCAGCCGGGTGCCGGGGAAGGTCACCCCGGTGAGCTTGGCGCCGCCGAAGTCGACGTCGCGCAGCACGCAGTCCTCGAAGACCACGTCGTGCAGCGTGGTGGCCCGCAGGTTCACCGAGTCGAACTTGCACTGGCGGAACACAACCCTCCGCAGCACCGAGCCGTACGCCTCGATGCCCGCCAGGGCGCAGGCGGTGAAGGTGGTGTCGAGCCAGGAGGACTCGGCGAGCGCCGTGCCGGTGAAGCGGGTGCCCTGCGCCCAGACGTCGTTGAAGCGGGCGCCGCGCAGCGGGGTGCCGGTGAAGCCGCAGTCCGTGATGGCGCACTCGAGGAAGTGCGCCCCCGAGGCCTTCTCGTCCTCGAAGGCGAGCCGGTCGAAGTGCACGGTGTCGTACCGCTCGTCGACCTCCAGGCCGCCCTCGTGCGGGCGCAGCAGGTCGGCGAAGGGCAGGTCGGCAAGCTCCTCGGGTGGTGTCACAGCACGCAGCCTACGTCCCGGCCACGACATCGGGGCGCGCGGTGCCCATGAGTCACATAAGGGACATCTGCCCCGTTGCTTGCTACGTTGCAGCCCATGAGCGCAACGATCACCGACGCTCCCCCGCCCCTCGTCCTGCTGCCGAAGCGGCGCGGCGTCGAGCTCTCCCTGCTGGTCGGTGCGGTCCTCATCTCGGTCTACGGCTACGCCGAGGTGGGGCTGGCCAAGAGCGGCGCCGTGCCGCCCGACGCGGCGGGGTACGGAGCCGGGCTCGGCATCCTGGCGCTGCTCGCCCATGCCGCGGTCAGGGCCCGCGCCCCCTACGCGGACCCGCTGCTGCTCCCGATCGCCGTCCTGCTCAACGGGGTCGGGCTGGTCTTCATCTACCGGCTCGACCTGGAACCGGTGCTCGGTCCCGAGGGCGCTCCCACCCAGCTCGTCTGGTCGACGCTGGGCATCGGGCTGTGCATCGCGGTGGTCCTGGTGCTGCGCGACCACCGGGTGCTGTCGCGCTACGCGTACCTCTGCTGCGCCGCCGCCCTGTTCCTCATGGTCGTCCCGATCTCCTTCCCCGCGATCAACGGCGCCAAGATCTGGATCCGGGTCGCCGGCTTCTCGATCCAGCCGGGCGAGTTCGCCAAGATCCTGCTCGCGCTGTTCTTCGCCGCGTACCTCGCCACCAGCCGCGAAGCCCTGGCGTACGCCGGCCGCAGGTTCTGGAAGGTGCAGCTGCCCACCGGCCGGGTGCTCGGCCCGATCGTGACGATCTGGCTGCTCAGCGTCGGCCTGCTGATCGTGGAGCGGGACCTGGGCACCTCGCTGCTCTTCTTCGGGCTCTTCGTAGTGATGCTGTACGTCGCGACCGGCCGGACCGGCTGGATCGCGGTGGGGCTGCTGCTGTCGGCGCTCGGCGCCTTCGCCGTCGGCACGGTGGAACCGCACGTCCACGCGCGCGTGGAGGACTGGCTGAGCCCGTTCGCCAGTATCGAGGCGGGAGAGGGGCCCAACCAGCTCGCCCAGTCGCTCTTCGCCTTCGGCGCCGGCGGCATGCTCGGCACCGGGCTCGGTCAGGGCCACTCGTACCTGATCGGCTTCGCCGCCAAGTCCGACTTCATCCTCTCCACGGTGGGCGAGGAGCTGGGCATGGCGGGGCTGACGGTGCTCCTGGTGCTCTACGCGCTGCTGGTGGCCCGCGGTTACCGGGCGGGGCTGACGCTGCGCGACCCGTTCGGACGGCTGCTGGCGATCGGCCTCGCCTCGATCCTGGCGCTGCAGGTCTTCGTGATCGCGGGCGGGGTGATGGACCTGATCCCGCTCACCGGCATGGCGATGCCGTTCCTCGCCCAGGGCGGGTCGTCCGTCGTCACCAACTGGATCATCGTCGCGCTGCTGATCCGGCTCAGCGACAGCGCGCGCCGCCCGCTGCCGGACGAGCACGAGGACACCCCATGATCCGCTACATCCGGCGGGCCGCCGCCTGCTCCCTGGTCCTGCTGGTCGCGCTGCTGCTCAACACCGGCCGGGTCCAGGTCTTCCAGGCCGACGCGTACAACGCCAACCCGGCCAACCGGCGGGCCCTGATCGCCCGCTGGGACCAGCCGCGCGGCGACATCCTCGTCGCGGGCAGGCCCGTCACCGGCTCGCGGACGACCGGCGACCAGCTGACGTACCTGCGCACTTATGCCCAGGGGCCGCTGTACGCGCCCGTCACCGGCTTCGCGTCGCAGGTGTACGGGACGAGGCTGCTGGAGGGCACCGCGGACGGCGTGCTGTCCGGCGCCGACCCGCAACTGGCCTCGCTCCCGCTGTGGAACGAGATCACCCGCGCCCGGCAGCGGGGCGGCGACGTCCACACCACGATCAACCCCGCCGCCCAGCAGGCCGCCTTCACCGGGCTCGGTGACCGCACGGGCGCCGTCGCCGCGCTCGACCCGACCACCGGCCGGATCCTGGCGCTGGTCTCCACGCCCTCCTACGACCCCTCGGGCATCACCGGGACCGGTCGGGCCGTGGGCGCGGAGTGGGTCCGGCTGACCACCGATCCCGAGCAGCCGATGCTGGACCGGGCGATCCGCCAGACGTACCCGCCGGGCTCCACCTTCAAGGTGGTCACCGCCGCCGCGGCCCTGGAGACCGGCAAGGTCACCGACCCGAGGGCCCGCACCGACTCCCCCGAGCCCTACACGCTGCCCGGCACCACCACCCGGCTGGAGAACGAGGCGGCGGGCTGCGCCGACGCCGGGCTGCTCGTCGCGTTCACCGTCTCGTGCAACACGGTCTTCGCGAAGCTCGGCGTGGACATCGGGCTGCGGGGCATGGTCCGGCAGGCGCAGGCGTTCGGCTTCAACGACCGCGGGCTGCGGGTCCCGCCGAGCGTCGCACCGAGCAACTTCGACACCACGATGGGCCCCGACCAGGTCGCCCTCTCCTCCATCGGCCAGTACGACACCACCGCGACCCCGCTGCAGATGGCGATGGTCGCGGCGGCGGTGGCCAACGGCGGCGAGCTGATGTCCCCGTACCTCGTCGACCGGATCACCAACTCCCACGGCGTCACGGTCTCGGCAGCCTCCGGACGGCTGCTGCACCAGGCCGTCAGCTACGGCACCGCCGCGCGGCTCCGGCAGATGATGGAGGCGGTCGTCACCGAGGGCACCGGCACCAACGCCGCCATCCCCGGCGTCACCGTCGGCGGCAAGACCGGCACCGCCCAGCACGGCGTCGGCAACAAGGGCATGCCCTACGCCTGGTTCATCTCCTACGCCAAGGCCGCCGGCGGCCGGCCGGCCGTCGCGGTGGCCGTCGTTGTCGAGGACGCCGAGGCCGTCCGTGCCGACATCTCCGGCGGCGGCAGCGCGGCCCCCATCGCCCGCGACGTCATGCGGGCCGTCCTGGGCTGACCGGCTCCGACGACACCCCTGAGGGGCGTTCCGGCCCTAGTAGATCTTCGGGAAGCTGAACGTGTAGCCCTGCTGCTTCAGCCACGGGAGCACCTTCTCCAGGGCCGCGACCGTCTGGTCGCGCTTCCCGCCGCCGTCGTGGAAGAGGAGGGTCGGGCCACCCGCCACCTCGTGCTTGACGGTGCTCACGATGGCGCCGACACCCGGCTTCTCGAAGTCCTTGGAGTCCACGTTCCAGCCGAGCGGCCGCATCCCGTGCGCCGCCGCGAGCTTGCGGTTGAAGGGGGTGAAAGCACCGCCCGGGGCCCGCCAGTACTGCACCTTCACGCCGCCCGCCGCCTGCTCGATCATCCGCTGCGCGTCGAGGATCTCCTGGCTCTGGTACGCCTCGGACTTCTTGTCCATCCCCGTGTCGTGCGTCATCGAGTGGTCGCAGAGCCGGTGCCCGGCCGCGAGGATCTCCTTGATGAGGTCGGGGTGGGCCTTCGCCTGCGGACCGACCACGCAGAAGACGGCCTTCACGTCGTTCTGCTTCAGCACCTCGAGCACCTTCGGCGTCCAGGTCGGGTCGGGTCCGTCGTCGATGGTGATGTTGACGGCCTTGCCGCCGCTCTCCGGCATGTGCACGATCTCGATCGGCACCGGCCGGGTGGGCTTCGCGTCCACCGCCGGCTTGGACTCCTTCGCCTGCGCCTTGTTGTAGCCGGACACCGCCAGCGCCCCGGCTATCGCGGCTATCAGGGCGATGACCGATGCCACGGTTATCGCTATGTTCCGCTGGCTCGCGGTGAGTCGTGCCATGGGTTGAGTCCCCTTCTCTCGTCGCGTCGCAGCACGGCAGGACTGAACACACAGCCAAACCCCCGCACATCTGCAGTGATAGATGCCGGTGACAGCGCGCCGGTTCCTACTTCTTCGGCGCCGCTGTCAATCCGGTGCACGCACGCAGCCCGGCACGGCGGTCGTTGATGCGCTTCGCCGCCGCGCCCTCCTGGGGCACGGGCACACCGCGCTGGTCCACGAAGCCCGGGGCGAAGCGTTCGCCGGCCACCTTCCCCTTGGCGATCGTCAGGGTGGTGATGCCGGTGTCGTTGGAGTTCGGGTAGGGCGAGGTGCCGTACCAGAGCAGATTGCCCATCCCGTAGGCGACGTAGGTCTGCCGCATCATCCCGGAGCCCAGCATCACGTGGGCGTGCGTGCCGACGACCGCGGTCGCCCCGGCCGCCGCCAGCTTGGCCGCGATGGACTTCTGCTCAGGACCCGGGCAGGACTGCCCCTCGGTGCCCCAGTGCAGATAGACGACCACGACGTCGGCCTTCTTCCTGGCCGCCTTGACGGCCGCCACCAGCTTCGTCGCCTCCAGCGCCGAGGCGATGCCCGGCTTGGTGGCCGTGGCGCGCCAGTTCTGGTTGGTGATGTCCTGCACCTGGCTGGCCGCGAGGACGGCGAGCCGCACGCCGCGGATCGTCTTCAGGTACGGGCGGTAGGCCTCGGCCTGGGTCGCGCCGATGCCGACGACCGGGATCGGGGCGTCCTTGACCGCGGCGAGGGTGTCCGTCAGCCCCTGCGCGCCGTAGTCGACGGCGTGGTTGTTCGCCATCGAGACCGCGTCCACGCCCGACTTCTTGAGCACGTCGAGCGCGCCGGCGGGTGTCCTGAAGTGGTACGTCTTGGGCTGCGGGGTGCCCCGGGTGGTGATCGCAGTCTCCAGGTTGACCATGGAGAAGTCGGCCGCCGCCAGGGTCTTGGAGAGCGGTCCGATCGCCGGCTCCGTCATCCCGTTGGTCAGCCGGGGCTGCGTGCGCTCCGTGAAGTGCACGTCACCCCCGAACGCGAGGGTGATCGTCCCCGGCGCCGCCGGAGCCTTCGCCTCCGGCGCCACCGAGCCCTCCGGCACGCCGTCCGCCGGCGCGGTGGGCGCGCCGGAGATCGGCGCCAGCACCTCGGGCGACGGCGTCGAGCCGGATCCACAGGCGGCGCTGAGGGTCAGCAGTGCGAGCCCCAGCGCCATACGTATGCGCCGTCGCGCTCTCGGTCCTTCAAGCATCGAGCAAGCGTACGACTCCCGAGCGGGTGTTTACGCCGCCCCGGAGAAGTCCGAAAAGGGGAATCAGACGGTCCGATTCAGCCGGTCTCCGTTCCCGAGCCGAGGGTGATCGCGTCGGCGACCTCCGCGACGCGGGCCGACTCCTCGGCGGCGAAGCGCTCGGCGTCCAGCTTCTCGGCGATCTCCTCGTCCTCGGCCATGAGCAGGTCGAGGTTGGAGTCGCCCATTTCGAAGACGCCCATATCGACGTACGCCTTCTGCAGCCGGGGACCCCACAGGCCGATGTCCTTCACGCACGGCACGATCCGGCTGAAGAGCAGCTGACGGAAGAGGTGGAGGTACTCGGAATTCTCGCTGAGTTCCTCGGCGTCCTTTCGCGGGATTCCGAAGTTCTCCAGCACCTCGACCCCGCGCAGCCGGTCGCGCATCAGATAGCAGCCCTCGATGACGAATTCCTCGCGCTCCCGGAGTTCACCGTCGCTGAGCTGCTTGTAGTAGTCGCGCAGCGCCATTCGCCCGAAGGCGACGTGCCGGGCCTCGTCCTGCATGATGTAGGCCAGGATCTGCTTGGGAAGCGGCTTGTCCGTGGTGTCGCGGAGCATGCCGAACGCGGCGAGGGCGAGTCCTTCGATGAGGACCTGCATTCCGAGGTAGGGCATGTCCCAGCGGGAATCGCGCAGTGTGTCGCCGAGCAGTCCCTGGAGCTGGTCGTTGATCGGATAGAGCATCCCGACCTTTTCCTGAAGGAACCTGGCGTATATCTCGGCGTGCCGCGCCTCGTCCATGGTCTGGGTCGCGGAGTAGAACTTGGCGTCCAGATCGGGAACGGATTCGACGATGCGGGCGGCGCAGACCATGGCGCCCTGCTCGCCGTGGAGGAACTGGCTGAACTGCCAGGAGGCGTAATGCCGCCGCAGGTCCTTCTTGTTCTGTTCGTTCATCGTGTCCCAGTAGCGGGACCCGTAGATCGTGAGCGCCTCGTCCGGGACGCCGAGCGGGTCGTAGGGGTCGACCTCCAGGTCCCAGTCGATCCTCCTGACGGCGTCCCACTGCTTGTCCTTGCCCTTCTGGTAGAGGGCCAGCAGCCGGTCGCGCCCGTCGTCGTACTCCCAGGAGAAGCGGGCGGCACCGCTCGCCGAGACTTCCCAGAGCGCTTCGGCCGGTGCATTCGTGTACAGCTCGTGCGTCGACACTGACGCCTCCTCGTCACTCGCCCGAATTCCTTACGGGGTGCGGTCGTTGGCCGTGCAGTCGTTGGCAGACTCACACGTGGGTTACCGCCGGGTCAACAAGTTCTGCGCGAGGGATTGACGTGCTTGCTGACAAGCAGTCTCATAAGCGTATGGCCCCCATCATGACCAAGATCACGGAGCGCGAGAAGGTCGCGGAGCGGCTGCTGGCCGCCTCCGCCCGACACTCCTTCGACCCCGACACCGAGCTGGACTGGGACGCCCCGTTCGAGGACGGGAAGTGGTTCTGGCCCCCTGAGCTGTGCTCTCTCTACGACACCCCGCTGTGGAAGCACATGTCGCAGGAGCAGCGCATTGCGCTGAGCCGGCACGAGGGCGCGAGCATCGCCTCGATGGGCATCTGGTTCGAGGTCATCCTGATGCAGTTGCTCGCCCGGCACATCTACGCCCTCGACCCCACCAGCCAGCACGTCCGGTACGCGCTGACCGAGGTCGCCGACGAGTGCCGGCACTCGATGATGTTCGGCCGGCTGGTCAAGAAGTCCGCCACCCCGGTCTACCGGCCCAGCAGGCTCAACCTCAACCTGGGCCGGATCCTGAAGACGTACGCCACCACGCCGGGCGCCTTCACCGGGACGCTGCTCGTCGAGGAGATCCTCGACTGGATGCAGCGGCTGACCTTCCCGGACGAGCGCGTCCAGCCGCTGGTGCGCGGGGTGACCCGGATCCATGTGGTCGAGGAGGCCCGGCACGTGCGGTACGCCCGGGAGGAGCTGACCCGCCAGATGTCGACCGCCCCCCGCTGGGAGCGCGAGCTCACCCGGCTGACCTCAGGAGAGATCGCCAGGGTCGTGGCGGGCTCGCTGATCAGCCCGAAGGTGTACACGGCGGTCGGGCTCGACCCGGCCTACGCGATGGCGCAGGTGAAGGCCAGCGGCCACCGCCGGGACGTCATGCTGCAGTCCGCGAAGCGGCTCGTCGAGTTCCTGGAGGAAATCGACGTGCTGCGCGGCCCCGGCCGCCGGCTGTGGCGCGCCTCGGGACTGCTGGCCTGAACGGCCCCTTACGGCCTGGTGCGCGGTCGTCACCGGACCCGCCCCCGGCCCCAGCGGTTAGGCTGCGCCCATGAACGGCAGCGCGGCGCCCGCATACCGCCGACTCAGCGTCGAGCAACGCCGTACGCAGTTGCTCGCGGCAGCGGTGGACCTCTTCGGGCACCACCGCCCCGAGGACGTGTCCGTCGACGACGTCGCGGCGGCGGCGGGGGTGTCGCGGCCGCTGGTCTACCGGTACTTCCCAGGTGGCAAACAGCAGTTGTACGAGGCCGCGATGCACAATGCCGCCGATGAGCTGATGAAGTGCTTCATCGAACCGTCGCAGGGGGCGCCGACGCAGCGCCTCGCGCACGCCCTGGACCGCTATCTCGCCTTCGTCGACGAGCACGACGCCGCCTACTCCGCGCTGCTGCGCGGCGGCAGCGTGGCGGAGACCAGCAGGACGGGCGCGATCGTCGACGGGGTCCGGCGCGGCGCGGCCGAGCAGGTGCTGCTGCACCTGGGGGCGCCGAATCCCGGCCCGCGCCTCGCGATGATGGTCCGCTCCTGGATCGCCTCCGTGGAGGCGGTCTCGCTGACCTGGCTGGACGAGGGCAAGCAGCCGCCGCTGCCGGAGCTGCGCGGCTGGCTCGTCGACCATCTCACCGGCCTGCTGGTGGTCACCGCGACCACCGACCTGGAGACGGCCGAGGTCGCCGCGGCGGCGCTGGCCCTGGAGACGCCCGACAGCCCGGCCGGCGAACTGGCGCTGCGGCTGGCCCCGATCGCGGAGGCCGTCGCGCATCTGCTCCCCGACAGCGACGGCCGTGGGATGCTGGGCGCGTGAGAAGCGAGAACACGGAGTTCGTCGGCGGCCCGCTGGACGGGCGCCTGATGGGCGTCCTGGTGGGCGCGACCGGGCAGCCGCCGAAGGTGTACACCGTGCCGGTGCCGGACGCCGACGGGGGCAAACCGGTGGTGCACGTCTACCACCGCGAGCCGAGCCCCGGCCCGCGCGCGGCACGGCAGACCCGGTGGGTCTTCGTGTACGACCCCGAGGGGACCGTGCCCGACACCCGGCTGAGGTGGCCGTGGTCGAGGAGCGTACGGAACAAGGGGACGCGTCCGTCCGGGGATTGACGACATAACGGCAGATGACGGCCGCGCGGGGATGCGGCGTCCGGCGGGTGTCGCACGGGTGTTGGTTCAGACCATTGACAGGATTGGTCCAGACCTGTTTGCTGCGCCTTGTCAGGCGCGCCGCGTCGTGCGCACTCCTTGAAGCAGAAGGAGCATCCCCCCGTGCTCACATCCCCCTTCCGCGGCCGGTCGAGATCCGCCATCGCCGGTGCGGCCACTCTCGCCTGTGTCGCCACCCTCGGCGGCCTGGTCGCGCTCGCCCCCGCCGCCTCCGCCGGCGAGTTCCTGGTCAACGGCGGCTTCGAGACCGGATCCCTGTCCGGCTGGACCTGCGACACGAGCGCCAAAGCCGTCACCGGGCAGGCCAAGAGCGGGAGTTACGCGCTCGCCGGCACCCCGGGCGCGGGCGACACCGCCCAGTGCAAGCAGACCGTCACCGTCGCGCCGAACACCGCGTACACCTTCTCCGCGCAGGTCAAGGGCTCGTACGTGTACATCGGCGTGGACGGCGGCGCCAGCACCTGGACGCCCGGCACCGGTGGCGCGTACCAGCAGCTGAGCGTCAACTTCACGACCGGCGCGAGCCAGACCAGCGCCACGGTCTACCTGCACGGCTGGTACGGCCAGCCGGCCTACTACGCCGACGACGCCTCGCTCAGCGGGCCGGGCGGCCCGACCAACCCGCCCACGACACCGCCCACGACTCCCCCCACCACCCCGCCGACGACGCCCCCCACGACGCCGCCGACCACTCCCCCCACCACGCCGCCCACCACCCCGCCGCCCTCCGGCGGACTGCCCACCCACGCGCTGGTCGGCTACCTGCACGCGAGCTTCGCCAACGGTGCGGGCTACACCCGCATGGCCGACGTCCCCAGCACCTGGAACGTCATCGACCTGGCCTTCGGTGAGCCGACTTCCGTCACCTCCGGCGACATCCGCTTCAACCGCTGCCCCGCGACCGAGTGCGCCGGCGTCGAGTCGGACGCCGAGTTCAAGGCCGCCATCCAGGCCAAGCAGGCCCAGGGCAAGAAGGTCGTCATCTCCATCGGCGGCCAGAACGGCCAGGTCCAGCTGACCACCGCCGCGGCCCGCGACACCTTCGTCTCCTCGGTGAGCGCGATCATCGACAAGTGGGGGCTCAACGGCCTCGACATCGACTTCGAGGGCCACTCGCTCTCCCTCAACACCGGCGACACCGACTTCAAGAACCCGACGACGCCGGTCGTGGTCAACCTGATCTCCGCGCTGAAGACCCTCAAGGCCAAGTACGGCAGCGGCTTCGTCCTGACGATGGCCCCGGAGACCTTCTTCGTACAGCTCGGCTACCAGTACTACGGCTCGGGCCCGTGGGGCGGCCAGGACCCGCGCGCCGGCGCCTACCTGCCCGTGATCTACGCGATGCGCGGCGATCTGACCCTCCTGCACGTGCAGGACTACAACTCGGGTTCGATCATGGGCCTGGACAACCAGTACCACTCCATGGGCGGCGCGGACTTCCACATCGCCATGACCGACATGCTCCTCACCGGCTTCCCCGTCGCGGGCAACACCGCCAACATGTTCCCGCCGCTGGCGCCCTCGCAGATCGCCATCGGCATGCCGGCGAGCACCAACGCCGGCAACGGCTACACCGCTCCCGCCGAGGTGAACAAGGCGCTGGACTGCCTCACCAAGAAGACGAACTGCGGCAGCTACACCACCCACGGCACCTGGCCCGCCCTGCGCGGCCTGATGACCTGGTCGGTGAACTGGGACAAGTACAGCAACTGGGAGTTCTCCAACAATTTCCGGTCGTACTTCGGAAGCTGACACCAACCAGCGGCAACCCGACGCAACCACGCACCGCCCCCGTCCGGACTGGCTTCCGGCCGGGGGCGGTCGTACTCTCCCTCGACAGGTCCAGGCCAGAGGGGGCACGCACACATGTCGGACCAGCCCGCCGGAATGTCGCGCCGGGCCCTGCTGACGGTGTCCTTCGGCGGCGCCGCGATGGCGAGCGCGGCCGGGATCGCCTGGCTGCGCAAAGGCCCCGGCACGGCCCGCGAGAAGGCCGCCGGCGGCGACCCCTCCGGCAGCCCGGCCGCGCGCCCCCGCACCAGGGGCCCCCGGCCGCCCGGCAGCGCGCCGCCCCCGCTGTGGACGTACCAGGGCCCCGAACTGGTGGACGTCGCGCCGGTGGCGGTGAGCGACACCCTCCTCGTCCTCAAGGGGTACGACGGCCTGATCGGCCTCGACCCCCGCACCGGGAAGCCGCTGTGGACCGCCGGCGGCTTCGAACCCGACGGCTCGCCGGTGGCCACCGGTGACGGCCTGCTCGCGGACGTGGCCTCCACCGTCGGCGCCACCGCCCCGCGCGCGGTCGACCCGGCCGCCAGGGGCCGGGTCCGCTGGACCCTGGAGCCCGCGGCCGGCCTCCGCTTCGCCCAGGACGCGCTGCTGGCCTCCGACGGCCGCGCGCTGTATCTGACCGCGTCCCAGGGCAGCCCGCTCGACGACGACTACACCGCCCTGCTGCTCGCCTACGACCTCAGGGACCGCCGCGAACTGTGGCGGACGACCGCCGGGCACAGCCCCTCCGAGGCGCCCACGGCGGTGCTGGCCGGCGACCGACTGCTGTACTGCGACGGCGGCGCCCTGACCTCCCTCGACCGGCGGACCGGCGACCGGCAGTGGACGCGCGCCCTGCCGGGGGCCGGCAACGGCCGCCCGGCGGTCGCCGGCCCGCGGGCCTACGTGGCGGGCGGCGGGGTCACCGCCATCGCCCTCGACGACGGCGCCGTCGCCTGGCGCCACAGCCCCCGCGACCGGACGTACAGCGATCCGGTCGTCGCCGACGGCGTCCTGTACGCCACCGGATCCGCCGCGGGCGTGCTCGCCCTCGACGCCCGCACCGGCGCCCCGCTGTGGGAGAGCGGCCCCGCGACACCGCTGGGCACCCAGTGCGCGCCGGTGGTGCACGGCGGAGTACTGCACGCACCCACCGCCGGGGGCCGGCCGTGCGTCGCCGCGTTCGACGTCCGCACCCGCAAGGCGGTGTGGAGCTACCGGGTCCCCGGAGCGGGAACCGGAAGCGGAACCGCCGCGGGCATACGCCTCGTCACCCGGGGTAGCGTCCTGTTCGTTCAGAACGGGAACTCGGTGACGGCACTGCCGATGGGCTGAGCAGGTGGCGGGGGACACCGCAGGGGTGACCGGATTGAGCGGAATCGCCTATTCCCACTGTCGAAGATACGACAACCCATGACAGGATCTTGACGCAGCAGGTGATCACCGCTGTGCGAACGGAAGTGAGGGGATGTCAGTGGCCCGACGGAACCGTGGGTGGATCCACCGAGCGGTGATATGCGGTGCGCTCCTCGCGGCCGCCGCGCTCTCGCTCCCCGCCCAGCAAGCGGCCGCCGCACCCCATGACCCCCCGTCACAGCCGCTGGTCCAGCTGCTGACCCAGCTCCAGACGCTGTACCTGCAGACCGAGCAGGCCACCGAGGCCTTCAACAAGGCCAAGGAAGCCGCGACCAAGCAGCAGGCCACGGCCATCGCGCTGGACAAGCAGCTCGCCGACCAGCGGGTCGCGGTCGCCGAGGCGCGCGACCAGATCGGGATGCTCGCCCGCCGGCAGTACCAGGACGGCGGAGTCTCGCCGTACCTCAACCTGCTGGTCGCCGACGAGCCGCAGGACCTCTTCTCGCAGAAGCACCTGCTGCAGCGGGCCGCGGGCAGCGAGGCCGAGCTCCTGGAGCAGCTGAAGGGCGGCGAGCAGCGGATCGCCGTGCTGAACGCCGGCGCCCAGGCCGCGCTCGGCCAGGCGCAGCTGCTGCAGACCCAGCAGGGCGCCGCGAAGGCGCAGGTCGAGGAGCACCTCAAGCGCGTCGAGACGATCATCGCGGGCCTGACAGGTGTTCAGCTCGAGGAGCTCCAGAAGCTCGAGGAGCAGGGCATCAACCAGGCCCAGAGCGACTTCCTGGACTCCAAGGCCCTCGGCACCGGCAGCCGGACGCCCTCCGAGACGGGCAACCGCGCGGTCGGCTACGCGTTCCTGCAGCTCGGCAAGCCCTACATCTGGGGCGACGAGGGACCGAACTCGTACGACTGCTCGGGGCTCACCTCCCAGGCCTGGCTGCACGCCGGGAAGGCCATCCCGCGCACCAGCCAGGAGCAGTGGGCGCAGCTGCCCAAGGTGCCGATGAGCCTGTTGCGCCCCGGCGACCTCGTCATCTACTTCCCGGGCGCGACGCATGTCGCCATCTACATCGGCAACGGTCTCGTCATCCAGGCGCCGCGTCCCGGCGCCTTCGTGAAGGTCTCCCCCATCGCCGCCAACCCGATCCTCGGAGCGGTCAGGCCCGACTCGGCGCAGGGCCCGATGAAGGACTACGTCCCGCCGGCCGTTCCCCGGGCGGACGCGGCGACGCCGATGGACGGCGGCTCCGACCGGGGCAACAACATCGGCTGAGGAACCGGAAAGGGGCCGGGCGGCTCGTACCACGAGCGGCCCGGCCCCTCCGTGCGTTACGCGCCCTGCGCCGGCTGTCCGGCCTGGGCGGACTGGACCTCGCCGAGGTAGGCCGCGGCCAGGGCCGGGTCGAAGAAGTACTGCTCGTAGTCGGCCGGGTCGTTGAACCCGTTGGCGAAGCGGTCCGCGACGGGCGGCAGCCCGCCCGCGGCGCCGATCAGCTGGAGCACGTGCTCGGGCGGCGGCCCGAGCATCGCGTTCGTCCACTTGGTGACGGGCTCGGCGATCTGCCAGTACCGGTCGAAGGCGGACCCCATCCACGTGGCGTCGAAGGGCTGGTCGCCGCGCTCGACGATGCTCTGGAGATAGGACGCGGCGCACTTGGCGGCGCTGTTGGAGCCCTGCCCGGTGATCGGGTCGTTGGCGACGACGACATCGGCAACGCCGAGGACGAGCCCGCCCGACGGCAGTTCCGCGACGCCCTGGCGGACGGTGGGCGCGTAGCGCCCGGCCAGGGTGCCGTTCGCGTCGGTGAGTTCCACCGAGCGGGCCCGGTCGTACTCCCACGGGGTGAACTGCCGCATCAGGTCCAGGGTGAGGCGCAGGTGCTCCTCGGGGTCCTTGACGCCCTGGAAGACGTCGAGGGGGCCGCCGGGGACGCCCTCCCAGAAGAGGATGTCGGCGGGGCCCGAGGTGGTGAGGGTCGGCATGACGAAGAGCTCGCCGACGCCCGGCACGAGGTTGCAGCGCACCGCCAGGAAGCCGGGGTGCTCGGGGCGCGGGCCGAGGCCGTGCACGTACGCGACCGCCAGCGCGCGCTGCGGGGCGTCGTAGGGCGAACGGGCGGCGTCGCGGGCGAACATCGAGACCAGCTCGCCCTTGCCCGCGGCGACCAGCACCAGGTCGTAGGCGCGCGAGAAGTAGTCGAGGTCGGAGACGGCGACGCCGTGGATGACGAGCTTGCCGCCGCGCTCGGCGAAGGTCTCCATCCAGCCGGCCATCTTCACCCGCTGGTCGACGGATTGCGCGTAACCGTCCAGGCGGCCCACCCAGTCGATGGGGCGGGAGGCGTCCGGGGCCGCGACCGAGACACCGACACCCTCGATGCGCGGCGCCTGCTCCTCCCAGAAGTTGATGCCCAGGTCGCGCTCGTGCTGCAGCGCGGTGTCGAACATGCACTGGGTGGACATCACCCGGCCGTCGCGTATCTCGTCGGCCGTGCGGTTGGACATGAGGGTGACCTCGTAACCACGGCCCTGCAGACCCAGGGCCAGTTGGAGCCCGGCCTGACCGGCTCCGACGATGAGTATCTTGCGCATGATGAAGGTCCGGCTTCCGTGAATAAGTTCGTGTACGTACCGCTCAGAGCGGCTGTTCGGCCAAGGCGTGCGAGACCAGTGCCATGAGCGCCTCCACCACCGAATACCGCTTCCGGGCGTCACAGATCAACACGGGTATGTGCGGCGGTACCGCGAGCGCTTCGCGGACGTCCTGCTCGGTGTACTCAGGAGTGCCCTCGAACTGGTTCACCGCCACGGTGTACGGCAGTCCGCAGCCCTCGAAGTAGTCGAGCGCGGGGAAGCACTCGGCCAGCCGGCGGGTGTCCGCGAGCACGATCGCGCCGATCGCGCCGCGCACCAGGTCGTCCCACATGAACCAGAAACGCTGCTGGCCGGGCGTGCCGAAGACGTACAGCACGAGGTCCTGGTCCAGCGTGATCCGCCCGAAGTCCATCGCGACGGTGGTCGTCGTCTTGTCCGGGGTCGAGCCGAGGTCGTCCACGGACTCGCTGGCCCGCGTCATCACCGCCTCGGTGGTGAGTGGCGTGATCTCCGAGATGGAGCCGACGAACGTCGTCTTGCCCACGCCGAAGCCGCCCGCGACCACGATCTTGGTGGAGACCGGCGCGCGCCCGCGCTCCGTCTGCCACTCCTGCGTCCCGCCGGTCTCCTCAAAGCCTGCGAAGTCCACCGAGCACCCTTTCCAACAGCGCGCGATCAGGGCTGCCGGGCCCGTGCCCGGTTCCGTAGACGCGGATCCTTCCCTGATCAGCCAGGTCGCTGAGCAGTACGCGGACGACGCCGAGCGGCATCCGCAGCAGAGCCGAGATCTCGGCCACCGACCGCATTCTGCGGCACAACTCCACGATCGCGCGCATCTCCGGCATGACCCGTTCGGCCCAGCGTCCCGCGGTCAGCACGAAACCCGGCTCCTGGCCGTCGATACTCGCCACGAACGTCTCGACGAAGAGCACGTGACCGAAGCGGGTGCGCCCGCCGGTCAGTGCGTACGGGCGGACCCGTGCGGTGCGGCGGTCGGCGCCGCGCTGGGGCAGGGACATGGACATCAGCGACCGCCTCCGCTCACGGAGCCGGCGGCTTCCCGGGATCGGCGCAACTCGTTGCGGAGCGCGGGGGTCAGGACGTGTCCGGCCCGGCCGACGAAGAGCGCCATGTGGTAGCCGACGACGCTCATGTCGCAGTCGGCGGAGGCGTGGACGCCGAGCAGCGAGCCGTCGCTGATCGACATCACGAAGAGGCTGCCCTCGTCCATGGCGACCGCGGTCTGCCGGACACTGCCGCCGTCCATCAGACGGGCCGCGCCGTCGGTCAGCGAGGCGAGGCCGGAGACGACCGTGGCCAGGTCCGCCCGGGCGTCCGCGGGGCCGGCCGGCGGCTGCTGCCCGCCGGGTTCCCCGGCCGCCTCCGCCTCCGCATCGGAGGTGATCAGCAGCAGCCCGTCGGAGGAGACCACGGCGACCGAGTGGACGCCGGGCACCTCCTCGACGAAGTTGCTCAGCAACCACCGCAGATTGCGGGCTTCATGGCTCAGGTCCTTCGTATCCGTACTCGCCGCGTTCAACGGCTCGCCTCCTCGATGGTTCCAACTGCGCCCGTGCCCCCCGTTGGGCCTGCCTTCCCCGGGTCTGCCGCCCGGGTCTCCTCTTCCGCGTCCCGTCGTCCGTCCCGAAGTCCTTGTTGCAATCCGCCGAACTTACGCCGCAGCGCCTCCGCGTCCACCGGCCCGGTCCGTCCCGTGCGGCGCGCGGCCGGTTCGCCGGTCAGCCCGCTGCTGCGCGGCACGCGCTGCGGCAGGCCCTTGCCGGTGACGGCTTCCTCGGCGGAGGCCGCCGGATCCGGCGCCCCGGACGCGGCCGCCGGTGTGTCGTCGGGCGCGGGCCGCGGCCGTACGACACCGGCCGCCGGAACCGCTTCCGGAGCATCCGCCACCGCTTCCGGCGCCAGAGTCTCTGCCACCGCCTCCGGCGCGGGAGTCTCCGCCACCGGCATCGGCTCGCCCGCGATCGCGGCCTCCACCGGGTTGGCCGGGGCGTCGTCCGGGCGGGCGGCGGGCAGCAGCCGGCGCGGCAGGATGACGACGGCCGCGATGCCGCCCTGCTTCTGCTCGCGCAACTGGACGCGGATCCCGTGGCGGGCGGCGAGCCGGGCCACGACATACAGCCCCATGCCGGTCGCGTTGCCGGGTGCGGCAGGCTCGGGATCGGTGAGCAGCGCGTTCAGCTCGGCGAGCCGCTCCGGCGGGGCGCCGATGCCCTGGTCCTCGACGGAGATCATCACCTCGCCGTTCTCCAGCATCCAGCCGGAGAGCTGCACTTCGGCCTGCGGCGGTGAGAACGCGGTCGCGTTGTCGAGCAGCTCGGCCACCAGGTGGCTGGTGTCGTCGGCCGCGTGTCCGGCCAGCTGACCGGAGGGCATCAGCTGGATCCGCACCCGCTCGTAGCGCTCGATCTCCGAGATCGCCGCGCGGGCCACGTCGACGAGCGGTACGGGCTTGGCGGAGGCGGCGCCGTGGCTGTGCTCGGTGCCCGCGAGGACCAGCAGGTTCTCGCTGTTGCGGCGCATCCGGGTGGCGAGGTGGTCCAGCCGGAAGAGCGTCTCCAGCCGGTCCGGGTCCTGCTCGCGCTCCTCCAGGCCCTCGATGAGGGCGAGCTGGCGTTCCACCAGGCCCAGGGTGCGCAGCGAGAGGTTGACATACGTGGTGTGCGGGCCGGTCCGGCCGGGTTCGGTCCTGTCGCTCGCGGCGCGGGTCGCGTCCTGCTGCCGCAGCAGGCTGTCGCGCTCCGCGGCGAGCGCGTCGCGGATGCCGAGCAGCCGGGTCTGCTCCGCGCCGAGTTCGAGGCCGCGGGCCTGTACGGCGCGCAGCTCGGTGACGAGCACGTTGATACGGCGGGCGACCGTCGCGAACTCGTCGTCGCCGACGACGCGCGCCTCCTCGGAGCCGCCGGTGGCGAAGCGGTGCAGCGCGGCGAGCGGCCGGGTGAGCGAGCGGGCGGTGGAGACGAGGACGCCGACGGCGACCAGCAGGCACACCGCGGCCAGGGCGACGCGCAGTTCGAGGGCGGTGACCGCGTCGTCCCGCCGTTCGCTCGCCGCGTCGGCCTCGGCGGTGGCGAGCGAGGACTCGACGCTGCGCATCAGGCCGATCCTGGCGGTGAGCGCTGCCTTCACCGCGGCCGTGCCGAGCGCCCGGTCGGAGCCGGTCAACTGCGGCTGGTCGGTGAGGAGCCGCAGGTCGCTCTCGGCCTCGGTGACATCCGCGCCGGTGACGGTCTGGCTGTACTGGTCGCGCAGTTCCTGGGGCGCGGTGGCGCGGAAGTCGGCCAGCGCGGCCCGTTCCTGCACCGCGACGCTCTGCGCGTCGGTGGCCAGCGGCCGCTGGGAGCCGGTACCGGTGAGCGCGCTCACCAGGAGCCCGCGCTCGGTGGCGGCCAGCGCGGCGGCGCGGCTGAGCGGTGCGGCCACCGGGCCCGTGACCCGGCCCAGGGCGTCCAGCAGGGGGGTGTACGCGGCGACGACGGCCTGCGGGGTGCCGGTGCCGGTCAGGGCGTCCTGCCGGATCTGCGGGATGGTCGCCAGCACTTCGCGCAGTTCGGTGGCGGCGTCCTCGTCGGCCGAGAGGCCCTGCGCCTGCCGGTCCACCCGGTTGCGCTGCGATTCGGAGAGTCCGGGGGCGCCGGTGCCGGGGGCGGTGGAGCGGCCGCCGGCGACGAAGGCGGCCATGTCGTCGCGTTCGTCGGCCAGTGAGTGGGCCAGCGAGACGGCCCGGATGGCCAACTCGGCCGCCGTCACCTCGTCCTGCGCGTCGGAGACGTCGCGCACGGCGACCGCCACTCCGGGCGCGGCCGCGGCCGGCACGATGACAGCACAGATCAACAGGGCGGCCAGCAAGCGGCTGCGCACCCGTCCCTTGCCCGCCGCGGGGGGAACCCCGTCGCGCGGTTCACGTCGTCTTCGCACCGGAGCTCGCAATCCCGTCTCGCCTGGTCAATGGGCCCGACCCTCTCAGCCCGTTGTAGACGGGGCCGCGCGACCCCCCTCCCCGACACCCGAACGAGTGAATCGCAAGGATGAGTTGACGAACAAGCCCGGAGCGGAACGTCTCAATCCGTGACCGTCGAACGGGTTTGGTGTCGTGGCCGAGCCCTGGCAGGATGCCCGCCCGCATCCCATCCCCGCATGTCAGGTGCCCTGAAATGGGGATCTGCGGCAGTTCGGGGGCTGCCAGGTACGGACCAGGAGGTTCGAACGGCGCTCCGGCAGAATTGAGCCATGCGCATCGAGAGCAGCACCGAGCCCGGCACCCCCGACCGCCCCAACGAGGACTTCCTCGCACTGGCCCTGCCCGCTTCCGGGCAAGGTGGCGTGCTGGTTCTGCTGGACGGCGTGACACCGCGGCCCGGCAACGGCGACTGCGTCCACTCGGTGCCCTGGTTCGTGGCGCGACTTGGAGGGGCACTGCTCGAACTGTCCGTTTCGCGATCGGAGATGACGCTTGCCGACTGCCTGGCGACCGCGATTGGCCGTACGGCGGACGCGCACCGCGACACCTGTGATCTTTATCACCAGCTAACGCCGCAGGCCACAGTGGTCACAGTCCGGTGGAATCAGGACAGCGTGGAGCATCTCGTGCTCTCCGATTCCGTGCTGCTCCTCGAAGCCCCCGACGGCAAGATCACGCCGGTGCTGGACGACCGCATCGACCGGCTGGTGGCCGAGGGCCGCGCCGTCCCCGAGCTGCGCAACGCCGAGGGCGGCTTCTTCACCGCGGCGGCCGATCCGGCGGTGGTCTCGCGCGCGGTCACCGGCACCACCCCGCGCGTCGGCGTCCGTGCCTTCGCCGCGCTGAGCGACGGGGCGACCCGGCTGGTCGAGGTCTTCCGCGCGGACGACTGGGCCGGCACGTTCACGCTGCTGCGCGACGAGGGACCACAGGCGCTGATCCGGCGGGTGCGCGCCGCCGAGTCCGCCGACCCCGAGGGCCGGGCCGTCCCGCGCGGCAAGCCGTTCGACGACGCGACGGCCGCCCTGGTCGAGATCTGAGAACCCTTCGGAGGGGTTGAGGGGTTCTAGTCGTCGGATCCCTGCAGTTCGTTCAGTCGTTGCAGCAGCCGGGCCAGTTCGCTGACCTCGCCGCGGTCCCAGGACGCCAGCCGGCGGAGGTAGCGGGAGCGCCGGGCGGCGCGCACGCGGGAGAAGCGCTCGCGTCCCTCGGCCGTCATCCGCATCAGGAAGGCGCGGCCGTCGGCGGGGTCCGGCTCGCGGGTGACCAGCCCCAGAACCTCCAGTGCGCGCAGCTGCCGGCTCATCGTGGCCTTGCCGACGCCGAAGTACGCGGCGAGGTCGGTGGCGCGTTCGGGCTCGCACTCCTGGAGGCGGACGAGCAGTCCGTAGGCGGCGGGTTCCAGTTCCGGGTGGAGTTCACGCGCCATCTCGCCGGACGACGCACGGGCCCGCCGGTAGAACACCGTCAGCTCGCGTTCCAGGGCTTCCATCTGCTCGTCCACAGCGCTTTCGCTTTCAGAGGGCTGAAAGTTTCTTCCAGCGTTCGTCGTTCCCGCAGCTGCCCCAGTATTTCGCAGGTGTAGACCAACGGCGGTTCCCGAGGGCTCTTCCATGCGCGTAGATGCCGCACCTACCTTCATCCTGTCATGGCCATCCCAAGGCCATGGTGCGCGTCAGGCCCCATCCCCCCATGGAGGCACCTATGTCCTTCGGAGCCCGTTCCGCCGTGCACATTCCAGAAATCCTCCGCGCCAGAACGGCCCTCGCCGCCGGGTTGCTCCTCACGCTCCTCGCGGTCTTACTCGCCCTGCCGAGCCCGGCGGGCGCGGCCGCCAGCGGTCCGATGACCCACCCCGAACTCGACTGGATGGGCTCGACCATCCGCGCCCACGAGGGCGGCAGCACCAGCACCGGAAACGTGGCCACCCCACTGGTCACCCAGACGCCGGGCATGGACGTCAGCGGCTACCAGGGCAACGTCAACTGGTCGGCCGCCTGGTCCAACGGCGGACGGTTCGCCTACGTCAAGGCCACCGAGGGCACCTCGTACACCAACCCCTACTTCGCCCAGCAGTACAACGGCTCGTACAACGTCGGGATGATCCGCGGCTCGTACCACTTCGCGCTGCCCGACAACTCCGGCGGCGCCGCCCAGGCCGACTACTTCGTCAACCACGGCGGCGGCTGGTCCCGTGACGGCAGGACGCTGCCCGGCGCGCTCGACATCGAGTACAACCCCTACGGCGCCACCTGCTACGGCCTGAGCGCCGGCAGCATGGTCAACTGGATCGCCGCGTTCAGCAACCAGTACCGCGCCCGTACCGGCCGCTACCCGACGATCTACTCCTCCACCAACTGGTGGACGCAGTGCACCGGGAACAGCAGCGCCTTCTCCGCCAACAACCCGCTGTGGATCCCGCGCTACTCCACCAGCGTCGGCACCCTGCCGGCCGGCTGGGGCTTCCACACCATCTGGCAGTACGCCGACTCCGGCGTCTTCCCCGGCGACCAGGACCGCTTCAACGGCGCCTACGACCGGCTGCAGGCCTTCGCCAACGGGTAGCCGCCCGGCACACCGCGACGCACGGAACAGGGCGCTGCCCCTCCCACGGGGGGAGGGGCAGCGCCCTGTCGTCGTGTTCGCCGCTGCGGGGACGGTCAGGCGGCGACCGGGATCCGGTCGCTCGCCACCGACTGCTCCAGCGCCAGCTTCAGCACCTGGCGGACGTCGGAGACCGGGTGGACGTCGAGCTTCTCCAGGATCTCCGCGGGCACGTCGTCCAGATCGGGCTCGTTGCGCTTCGGAATGATCACCGTGGTGATCCCGGCCCGGTGCGCGGCCAGCAGCTTCTGCTTGACGCCGCCGATGGGCAGCACCCGGCCGGTCAGCGACACCTCACCGGTCATGGCCACGTCGGTGCGGACCCGCTGCCCCGACAGGAGCGAAGCGAGCGCCGTCGTCATCGTGACACCCGCGCTCGGGCCGTCCTTGGGGATGCCGCCGGCGGGCACGTGGATGTGCACACCGCGCTCCTTCAGGTCGCCGACCGGCAGCTCCAGTTCCGCGCCGTGCGAGCGCAGGAAGGAGAGCGCGATCTGTGCCGACTCCTTCATGACGTCCCCGAGCTGCCCGGTGAGGGTCAGCCCCGATCCGCCCGTCTCCGGGTCGGCCAGCGACGCCTCGATGAACAGCACGTCGCCCCCCGCCCCGGTCACGGCCAGGCCGGTCGCCACCCCGGGGACGGCCGTCCGCCGCTCGTCCGGCTCCTGGGCCGACTCCGGGGTGTGGTGCGGCCGCCCGATCAGCGCCCGCAGATCGGCGTCGGTGACGGTGAACGGCAGCTTCTGCTCACCCAGTTCGTGCCGAGCGGCGATCTTCCGCAGGATGCGGGCGATCGACCGCTCCAGGGTGCGCACGCCCGCCTCGCGGGTGTACTCCCCCGCTAGCTTGCGCAGCGCCGAGTCGTCGAGCGACACCTCGTCGGTGACGAGCCCGGCCCGCTCCAGCTGGCGCGGGACCAGGTGGTCACGGGCGATGGTGACCTTCTCGTCCTCGGTGTAGCCGTCCAGCCTCACCAGCTCCATCCGGTCGAGCAGCGGCTCGGGGATCGAGTCCAGGACGTTGGCGGTGGCCAGGAAGACCACGTCGCTCAGGTCCAGTTCGACCTCCAGGTAGTGGTCCCGGAAGGTGTGGTTCTGCGCCGGGTCCAGGACCTCCAGCAATGCCGCCGCCGGGTCGCCCCGGTAGTCGGAGCCGACCTTGTCGATCTCGTCGAGCAGCACCACCGGGTTCATCGACCCGGCCTCCTTGATGGCCCGGACGATCCGGCCCGGCAGCGCGCCGACGTAGGTGCGCCGGTGGCCGCGGATCTCCGCCTCGTCCCGGACGCCGCCGAGCGAGACCCGGACGAACTTCCGTCCCATGGCCTTCGCGACGGACTCGCCGAGCGAGGTCTTGCCGACCCCGGGAGGCCCGACGAGCGCCAGCACCGCGCCTCCGCGCCGGCCGCCGACCACACCGAGACCGCGGTCGGAGCGGCGCTTGCGCACCGCCAGGTACTCGGTGATGCGCTCCTTGACGTCGTCGAGGCCCGCGTGGTCCGCGTCGAGCACCGAGCGAGCGCCCGGGATGTCGTAGACGTCGTCGGTGGTGGTGTTCCACGGCAGTTCGAGCACCGTGTCCAGCCAGGTGCGGATCCAGCTGCCCTCGGGCGAGGCGTCGGAGGAGCGCTCCAGCTTCTCGACCTCCTTGAGCGCGGCCTCGCGGACCTTCTCCGGCAGGTCGGCGGCCTCGACGCGGGCCCGGTAGTCGCCCGCTTCGTCCTCGGGCTCACCGTTCAGCTCGGACAGCTCCTTGCGAACGGCGTCGAGCTGCTGGCGGAGCAGGAACTCGCGCTGCGCCTTCTCCATCCCCTCCTGCACGTCCTTGCGGATGGTGTCGGCGACGTCCTGCTCCGCGAGGTGGTCGCGCAGCGTGGCGATGGCGATCCGCAGCCGCTCCACCGGGTCGCTGGTCTCCAGCAGGAGGACGCGCTGCTCGGTCGTCAGGAACGACGAGTAGCCGGAGTTGTCCGCGAGCTGCGAGACGTCCTCGATCTGCTGCACCCGGTCCACGACCTGCCAGGCGCCGCGCTTGCGCAGCCAGCTGGTGGCCAGGGCCTTGTACTCCTTGACGAGCTCGGCGACGGCGCCGGGCGCCTCGGTGACCGGCGGCTCCTCGACCTCGCTCGCCTCGACCCACAGCGCGGCGCCGGGCCCGGTGGTCCCGGCGCCGATCCGCACCCGGGCCAGGCCACGGATGACCGCGCCGGGGTCCCCGTCGGGCAGCCGCCCGACCTGCTCGATCGAGCCGAGCGTGCCGACCGCGGCGTACGTGCCGTCGATCCGCGGAACAAGCAGCACCTGCGGCTTGCTCTTACTTCCTGGGACGTGCGCGGACTGCGCGGCCTCCACGGCCGCGCGTACCTCGGTGTCCGTCAGGTCCAGCGGCACCACCATGCCGGGCAGCACCACAGCGTCGTCCAGTGGCAGCACGGGCAGGGTGAGCGGTCCGGACGGTGCGGCTACAGCAGCCATGATCTCTCCCTAAGCAAGCAAGTTGAGCTATGTGGACTCAATGCATGTGATGCCTCCGGTGTTCCCCAAACGGATGTTCGCTCTGAGCGATCACGCTCAGGGCGCCCGGAAAGGGTGCCGACTGTCCTTTTTGGGCCACGTAGCCGAGCGCGTCGGCCGCCCCGTACGCTGCATGCCAACCGGGACGACCTTGTGGGGCGGCAATGGACAGCACACAGACGACACCGGGCGCGCAGCGCCGGGTGCTGGTGGTGGAGGACGATCCGACGATCGCCGACGCCATCGCGGCCAGGCTGCGCGCCGAGGGGTTCCAGGTACGCACGGCGGGCGACGGGCCCACCGCGGTGGAGACGGCGATCGCCTGGCAGCCGGATCTGCTGGTGCTCGACGTCATGCTGCCGGGCTACGACGGCCTGGAGGTCTGCCGCCGGGTGCAGGCACAGCGGCCGGTTCCGGTCCTGATGCTGACCGCGCGTGACGACGAGACCGACATGCTCGTCGGCCTCGGGGTCGGCGCGGACGACTACATGACCAAGCCGTTCTCCATGCGGGAGCTGGCAGCCCGGGTGCATGTGCTGCTGCGCCGCGTCGAACGCGCGACGATCGCCGCCCACAGCCCGCGCGGCGGCAGCCTGCAGCTGGGCGACCTGGAGATCGACAACTCGCAGAGACGGGTGCGGGTGCGCGGCACTGACGTGCACCTGACCCCGACCGAGTTCGACCTCCTGGTGTGCCTGGCCCAGCAGCCGCGCGCCGTCCTCTCCCGTGAGCAGCTGCTGGCCGAGGTCTGGGACTGGGCCGACGCGTCCGGCACCCGGACCGTCGACAGCCACGTCAAGGCGTTGCGCCGCAAGATCGGCGCCGAGCGGATCCGTACGGTGCACGGGGTCGGCTACGCGCTGGAGACCCCCTCGCCATGAGGATGGGGGTGCGGCTGTGGGCGCGCGTGTGGGCGGCGCTGAGGCCCTACGACCCGCTCCGGTCCATCAAGGCCGCCCTGCAGCTGCTGGTCGTCGTCTCCGTACTGATCACGACACTGCTGGTGATCGTCGCGATCCACTCCGCCACCGAGCTGCGGGTGATCACGATCTTCTCGATCATCGCCTGCCTGCTGATCACCCAGTTCGTGGCGCACGGCCTGACGGCGCCGCTGCGGGAGATGACCGCGGTCGCGCGGGCCATGGCGCAGGGCGACTACAGCCGCCGGGTGGCGCGGGTGCGGCGGGACGAGGTCGGCGAGCTGGCGGAGACCTTCAACCGCATGGCCGCCGATCTGGAGGCCGTCGACCAGCACCGCAAGGAATTGGTGGCGAATGTCTCACACGAGCTCCGCACGCCCATCGCGGCGCTGCGGGCGGTCCTGGAGAACGTCGTCGACGGGGTCTCCGAGGCCGATCCGGAGACGATGCGCACCGCACTGCAGCAGACCGAGCGGCTGGGCAAGCTGGTCAGCCAGCTGCTGGACCTGTCCCGGCTGGACAGCGGCGCGGTGCGCCTGGACGCCAAGCCCTTCGAGGTCTGGCCCTATCTGTCGGCCGTGCTGAAGACGGCCAGCCTGGGCATGGAGGGCGCCGCCCGCGCCGGCTCGCGCAGCCGCCCCCGCGCCGACGTCCACCTCCATCTGGACGTCTCACCGCCGGAGCTGGCCGCGTACGCGGACGCCGAGCGGCTGCACCAGGTGGTGGCCAACCTCGTCGACAACGCCGTCAAGCACAGCCCGCCCGGCGGCCGGGTCACGGTCCGCGCCCGGCGCGGGATCGGGCCGGGGAGCCTGGACCTGGATGTGCGGGACGAGGGTCCCGGCATCCCGGAGTCCGAGCGGAACCGCGTCTTCGACCGCTTCAACCGGGGCGCCCACCCCGGCGGCGACGGCGGTACGGGGCTGGGACTGGCCATCGCCCGCTGGGCGGTCGATCTGCACGGGGGGGACATCGAGGTGGCGGAGTCGCCGCGCGGCTGCCGGATCCGCGTCACGCTTCCGGGTTCGGTTCCCGCGCAACGTTGACATAGGCTGGCAATACGGGTGCGGCGGACAGCGGGCCGTATTCGTACGGGGGACTGCCGTCACAACCCCTCAAGAGGGTCCAATTTCCCGCCATGCACAGCGTCGAAACCCCTCTTCCGGTGTGACTTACGCGACGACTGACCCCCGGGCCTGCGCCGAACGGCCCGGTAGGCGTAGCCTTTATTCCCGCTGTCCACCATCTTGTGAAGCGGAAGAGGGCGGTTGCCGCCGTGTCGCCACAGTCCCCCAATCGCTCGACTACCTCGATCGACGCCACCGGGCAGGGCAAGAGCCCTGTCGCGGGCTTCGGCCCCAACGAGTGGCTCGTCGATGAGATCTACCAGCAGTACCTCCAGGACCCGAACTCGGTAGACCGAGCCTGGTGGGACTTCTTCGCCGACTACAAGCCAGGGACGGACACGGGTTCGTCCGTGGCCGCCCCGGCCGCGTCGGCTCCGACCGCGCCGGCCACGGCTGCTGTCCCTGCCCCACAGGCCGCGCCGGCCGCCGCGAAGGCCGCCGCTCCGGCGCCGGCCCCCGCAGCGGCCAAGCCCGCGGCCGCCACCTCGGCCCCCGCCAAGCCCGCTCCCGCGAAGGCGGCCGCACCGGCCAAGGCCGCGGAACCGGCCGCGGCAGCCGACGGGCCGGAGTACGTCACGCTGCGCGGCCCCTCGGCCGCCGTCGCGAAGAACATGAACGCCAGCCTCGAACTGCCGACGGCGACCAGCGTCCGCGCGATCCCCGTGAAGCTGCTGTTCGACAACCGCATCGTCATCAACAACCACCTCAAGCGCGCCCGGGGCGGGAAGGTCTCGTTCACGCACCTCATCGGGTACGCGATGGTGCAGGCCCTCAAGGCCATGCCGACGATGAACAACTCCTTCACGGAGAAGGACGGCAAGCCGACGCTGGTCAAGCCGGCCCACGTCAACCTGGGCCTGGCCATCGACCTGGTGAAGCCCAACGGCGACCGCCAGCTGGTCGTCGCGGCCATCAAGAAGGCCGAGACGCTCAACTTCTTCGAGTTCTGGCAGGCGTACGAGGACATCGTCCGCCGCGCCCGCGCGAACAAGCTGACGATGGACGACTTCACCGGCGTCACCGCGTCGCTGACCAACCCCGGCGGCATCGGCACCGTGCACTCCGTGCCGCGTCTGATGCCCGGACAGGGTCTGATCCTCGGCGTCGGCGCGATGGACTACCCCGCGGAGTTCCAGGGCACGTCGCAGGACACCCTGAACAAGCTCGGCATCTCCAAGGTCATGACGCTGACCAGCACCTACGACCACCGGGTCATCCAGGGTGCGGCGTCCGGCGAGTTCCTGCGCCAGATGAGCCTGCTGCTGCTGGGCGAGAACGGCTTCTTCGACGACATCTTCGAGTCGCTGCGCATCCCGTACGAGCCGGTCCGCTGGCGGACCGACATCGACACCGCGCACGACGACGACGTCACCAAGGCCGCGCGGGTCTTCGAGCTGATCCACTCCTACCGGGTCCGCGGCCACGTCATGGCCGACACCGACCCGCTGGAGTACCGCCAGCGCAAGCACCCGGACCTCGACGTCCTGGAGCACGGCCTCACCCTGTGGGACCTGGAGCGCGAGTTCGCGGTCGGCGGGTTCGCCGGCAAGTCGCTGATGAAGCTGCGCGACATCCTCGGTGTGCTGCGTGACTCGTACTGCCGCACCGTCGGCGTCGAGTTCATGCACATCCAGGACCCGAAGCAGCGCCGGTGGATCCAGGACCGCGTCGAGCGGTCGCACACCAAGCCGGAGCGCGACGAGCAGCTGCGGATCCTGCGCCGGCTGAACGCGGCCGAAGCGTTCGAGACGTTCCTGCAGACCAAGTACGTCGGCCAGAAGCGCTTCTCGCTGGAGGGCGGCGAGTCCGTCATCCCGCTGCTCGATGCCGTCATCGACGCTGCCGCCGAGTCGCGTCTCGACGAGGTCGTCATCGGCATGGCCCACCGCGGCCGGCTGAACGTGCTGGCCAACATCGTCGGCAAGTCGTACGCCCAGATCTTCCGCGAGTTCGAGGGCAACCTCGACCCCAAGTCGATGCACGGCTCCGGCGACGTCAAGTACCACCTGGGCGCCGAGGGCACCTTCACCGGTCTGGACGGCGAGCAGATCACCGTCTCGCTGGCGGCGAACCCCTCGCACCTGGAAGCCGTCGACCCGATCGTCGAGGGCATCGCACGCGCCAAGCAGGACATCATCAACAAGGCGGGCACCGACTTCACCGTCATGCCGGTCGCCCTGCACGGCGACGCGGCCTTCGCCGGCCAGGGTGTCGTCGCGGAGACGCTGAACATGTCGCAGCTGCGCGGCTACCGCACCGGCGGCACCGTGCACATCGTGATCAACAACCAGGTCGGCTTCACCGCCGCCCCGGCCGCGTCGCGCTCGTCGATGTACTGCACCGACGTCGCCCGCATGATCGAGGCGCCGATCTTCCACGTGAACGGCGACGACCCGGAGGCCGTGGTCCGCGTCGCGCGGCTCGCCTTCGAGTTCCGCCAGACGTTCAACAAGGACGTCGTGATCGACCTGGTCTGCTACCGCCGCCGCGGTCACAACGAGGCCGACAACCCGTCGTTCACCCAGCCCCTGATGTACGACCTCATCGACAAGAAGCGCTCGGTGCGCAAGCTCTACACCGAGTCCCTCATCGGCCGGGGCGACATCACCCTGGAAGAGGCCGAGCAGGCCCTGCAGGACTACCAGGGTCAGCTGGAGAAGGTCTTCACCGAGGTCCGCGAGGCCGCCTCCACTCCCGCCGCCAGCGAGATGCCGGTGCCGACGCAGGAGTTCCCGGTCAAGCTGGACACGGCGATCAGCCAGGAGACCATCAAGCGGATCGCCGCCGCCCAGACCAACATCCCGGACCGGATCACCGTCCACCCGCGCCTGCTGCCGCAGTTGCAGCGCCGCGCGGCCAGCGTCGAGGACGGCACGATCGACTGGGCGATGGGCGAGACCCTCGCGGTCGGCTCGCTGCTCATGGAGGGCACCCCGGTCCGGCTCGCCGGCCAGGACTCCCGCCGTGGCACGTTCGGCCAGCGGCACGCCGTGCTGGTCGACCGGGAGACCGGCGAGGACTACACCCCGCTGCTCTACCTCTCCGACGACCAGGCCCGTTACAACGTCTACGACTCGCTGCTCAGCGAGTACGCGGCGATGGGCTTCGAGTACGGCTACTCGCTGGCCCGGCCCGAGGCGCTGGTGATGTGGGAGGCGCAGTTCGGTGACTTCGTCAACGGCGCCCAGACCGTCGTCGATGAGTTCATCTCCTCCGCCGAGCAGAAGTGGGGCCAGACGTCCGGCGTCACCCTGCTGCTGCCGCACGGCTACGAGGGGCAGGGCCCGGACCACTCCTCGGCCCGCATCGAGCGCTTCCTCGCGATGTGCGCGCAGAACAACATGACGGTCGCCAGCCCCACCACGCCGGCGAACTACTTCCACCTGCTGCGCTGGCAGGTCCACAACCCGCACCACAAGCCGCTCATCGTCTTCACCCCGAAGTCGATGCTGCGACTGAAGGCCGCGAACTCCCGGTCCGAGGACTTCACCTCGGGCGGGTTCCAGCCGGTCATCGGTGACACGACGGTCAGCCCGTCCGCCGTCCGCAAGGTGGTCTTCTGCTCCGGCAAGGTCTACTACGACCTGATCGCGGCACGTGAGGCCAAGGGCGCGAACGAGGTCGCCATCGTCCGGATCGAGCGGCTCTACCCGCTCCCCGGCAAGGAGATCCAGACCGAGCTGGCGCGGTACACCGGTGCCCAGAAGTACGTGTGGGCGCAGGACGAGCCGGCCAACCAGGGTGCGTGGCCGTTCATCGCCCTGAACCTGATCGACCACCTGGACCTGGTGCTGGGCGCCGCTCCCGACAACGCCGACCGACTGCGCCGGGTGTCCCGCCCGTCGTCCTCGTCGCCGGCCGTCGGCTCCGCCAAGCGCCACCAGGCCGAGCAGGAAGCCCTGGTCAACGAGGTCTTCGAGATCTGACCCCGGATCGCACGGCAGCAAAGGGCCGGGCCCGCCACCTGAACTCAGGTGGCGGGCCCGGCCCTTGTCCACAGGGTGCCGTGCGCGGTCCGATCAGTTGACCTGGGGTTCGAAGTCCCAGAAGGGGCGGGTGCGCGAGCGGGCCGAGACGGTGTGCACATGCTGGGCGCCCAGCGTCGCCACGAGCATCGACAGGGCCTCCTCCTCGACCTTCCCCGCCTCCTGGATCTTGCGCAGCCCCCGCAGGTCGGCGGCGAGCGCGACCCGGGCGGAGAGCGTCAGCGGGTGCTCGGCGCCGAGCGAGGCCGTGGCACGGGCCGCGGTGTCGCGGCTGAGCTCCATGGCCGCCTCCGGGTCGCCGGAGAAGTTCCGGGTCGCCGTGGCGTTCAGCGAACAGCCCAGGGTCCACGGGTGATCGGGGCCGACGGCCTCGATCATGCCGGCGAGCGCCTCCTCGACCAGTTCCTGCGACTGCTCGCGTTCGCCGGCCGCGCGCAGCACCAGCCCGTTGTTGCCGAGGGTGCCCAGCACATACGGATGGCCGGCGCCGAGCGTGGCGCGGTAGCGCCGGTTGACGGCCTCGCCGACGGCACGCGCCCGGTCCAGGTCACCGTGCTCGCGTGCCACGCAGGCGTATCCGGCGGCCACCATCAGCGTCAGCGGCTCGTTCTCGCCGAGTACCCGCTCCACCCGTTCCAGCAGCCGGGCCAGTACCGTCTGGGCGCGGCGGTCCCCCGCCCGGTACTGGCTCATGACGAGGTTGTGCTCGGCGCGCAGCGTCTGCGGGTTGTCCGGGCCCATGACGTCGCGGTGGGTACGGACACTGCGCTCCTGAACGGAGACCGCTTCGTCGTACCGGCCGAGCAGCCGCAGGTCCCACGCGTAGTTGATCTCCGAGGAGAGCGTCCAGTTGTGGCGCGAACGCAGGGCGTCCCGGCGGGTGTCGAGCGTCTGCCGGTCGAAGTCGAACGCTTCCGCGTAGCGGCCGAGCAGGCGCAGCGAGACCGCGAGGTTGTTGCGGGCGCCGAGCGTGCGGGAGTCACGGTCACCGAGGAGGTCCAGATAGCCGTCCAGCACCAGCCGGGAGACCTCGTACGCCTCGTCGTAGCGGGCGAGGCCGCGCAGCGACGCGGCCAGGCCGGTCGCGGCACGCAGCAGGTCGAGGTCCTGCTGGCCGCGCTCCTCGCGCAGATGGTCCACGGCGATCCGCGAGATCGCCTCGGCCAGTGCGTAGTTGCCGGTCGCGTGGAGCAGGTTCGCGTAGTGGTAGGTCATGTCCCAGATCCGGGGATGGACCTCACCGAGCAGCCTCTTCCAGGCGGCGAACCCCCGTTCGGCCAGCTTCAGCCCGGACTTGTACTCGCCGGACAGGTACATGTAGCGCAGCGAGTTGAGCACCAGCTGCTGGACGTCCGGGTTGGTGCTCTCCAGCACCCCGGCCGCCTTGAGGTGCGGGGTCAGTTCGGCGTAGCGCGGCCACAGCCGGGTGTCGGTGGGGCGGCCGGGGTCGGCGGCGGCCAGGGCCCGCCGGACGACGCCCGCGTACTCGCGCCGGTCGGCCTCGGGCATGCCGTCGCGCACGGTCTGGTGGACCATCCGGTGCATGTGCAGGATGTCGGAGCCGCCGCCCGGCTCGTCGCCGCCCACGTCGTGGGACTCGCGGCGGACCACCGAGTACTGGACGAGCTTGGCGGTGGCGTCGTTCCAGCGCAGCGGGTCGTTCATCAGCCCGACGAGCTGTTCCGGCAGGTCGCGCAGGGGCAGCTCGCGCAGCAGCCGGACGGGGATCGGCCCGGGTGCGAAGAACACGCACAGCCGCAGCAGTTCGATCGACGCCGGTTCGGTGTCGCGCAGCTGGTTGAGCAGTATCGACCAGGCGGTCTGGAACGTCATCGGGAAGTCGGCGGCGACCTTGAGGCCGGCCTCGGCGTTGGATCCCGTGATCAGCAGGCCGATGTACTCGTCGACGGACATCGTCGAGTCGCTGAGCCAGCCCGCGGTCTGGTCGAGCAGCAGCGGCAGGTCCTCCAGCGCCTCCGCGAGCCGGTCGGCGTCGCCCACGTCGAGGCGGGCGGCCCGGCGGCGGACGAAGGCGACGCTCTCCTCGCGGGTGTAGACCGGGATCTCCATCAGGGCGGTGTTGTGCTCGCCCCACGCCCGGTTCTGCGAGGTGATCAGGACATGTCCGGGTCCGCTGGGCAGCAGGTCCGCGATGTCCCCGACCTGGTCGGCGCCGTCCAGCACGAGCAGCCAGCGGGAGTACGGGGTGCCCCGGCGCAGTGCGTCGAGCACGGCGCGCAGCCGCTCGCCGTACTCGGGCCCGGTGGTGAGGCCGAGGGCCGGGGCGAGTTCGGCCAGCCGCTGGCGCAGGGTGCCGCGCTGGTCGGCCGGGACCCACCAGACGGCGTCGTACTCGGAGCCGAAGCGGTAGACGTACTCGGCGGCGATCTGGGTCTTGCCGACGCCGGACATGCCGAGCAGCGTGACGATCGCGGCGCCCTGCTCCGCCTGCTGCAGCCGGTGGTAGATGTCACCCAGCAGGTTCTCGCGGCCGGTGAAGCGGATGTTGCGGCGCGGTACCCCGCCCCATACGCGGGGCTGGTCGTAGGGGAAGCGCGGTCCCCCGCGGCCCGGTGCGTCCTCCGGCGGCGCGGCGTCGGTGGTGCCGATCCGGGCCAGCAGGCGGCGTTCGGCCTCGTGCGCGCCGATGCCCCAGAGCGAGGAGGCGCTGAGGGCGGCGGTCGCGGTGGGCAGCGACGCGTTGGTGACCGAGACGGCGGCGAACCGGTCCGAGTTGGTCGCGACCACGGAGCGCAGGGCCTTGTTCCACTCCTCGTGGGTGCGCGGACCCAACTGGAAGTACCAGTCGCTGAGGATGACGAGGATGCGTCCCTCTGCGAGCATCAGGTCTTCCAGCGCCTGCTCGATCGTGGTGCCCGGCGGGGGGTCGAAACGGGCGAACGAGACCCGGTGCCCCTGGCGTTCGAGCCGGTCGCCGATCCATGCGGCCCAGGCCCGGTTGAATCCCGCGAAACTGATGGTGACGGGCTGCCTCTCGGCCGTTGCCGTCGACTTCCGCACTACGGCCATGCGACCGTCTCCCTCGTGATGCGAACGAACGTACGGCCTTGACGCGCCGTTAGATGCCTCTGCTGGGAACATACACCGGCGGTTCGCCTCCGGAGGTCTGCCTCCGCCACATCCTGCGGGCGGTCTCCACGTAGGCGCTCGCACGGGCCAGGTGCCCCTGCGGCGGCGGATGATCCTTCAATCGGGTGAGCTGTCGGACCATGGCGTTGACGAACACCCTTCCCTCGCGGGTGAGGCTCTGCGACCCGGCCAGCGCGGGCAGCGCGGCGCCGACCTGTTCACGGCACCGGGAGTGCTCGGCCCACGCCTTGTCGCGGTCCGCCGCGTCCTTGGCGGCGAGGGCGAACAGCTGCCAGTACTCGGCGAGCGCCAGGTGGGAGTACGCGCCCTGCAGCAGCCCGTCGAAGGGCCGGGGGTCGGGCCGCCAGGGCGCCCAGTACCGGTGCGGGGGGCCCGCCGTGTGCAGCGGGACGAGGTCGGAGAGGGCGCTGAGCTTGGCGTGCTGCAGTTCGTGGACGAGGGTCGCGGCGAGGAAGCCGGGGGTGCGCGGGGTGCTGCTGAGCACCGCGCCGAACGCCTCCCGCCGGGTGCCGCTGCAGTGCGCCGCGCTGCCGCTGTGCGCCACCGCGCCCGGCGGCGCGGCCAGCGGCACCAGACACTCCAGCAGCCCCTCCACCTCCGCGGTCCGTGCCGCGCCACCGGACTCGATCAGCGGCAAGGTGCCCTGCCAGGCGTACTGCCACTGCTCGAGTTCATCGGCCGACAGCCGGTCGCCCGGGCGCAGCCCGTGCCGCTCCAGACCGCTGTCCGCCGTCCGGAAGGGGTCGCGTTCGTCGAGCAGCACCTGTCGCGGACCACCGGTGAGCACCCGCAGCGGGCGCCAGCGCGGATCAGCCGACCACCAGGTGCCGTCGGGGCGCCCGCGGACCACCACCGGTGCGGCGTGCGGCACGGTGATGACCAGCAGACCCGCGGAGAACCGGAGTTCGGCGGTGCCGGGCGCCGGGCTGCCGGGCAGCTCCGATCCGCCCAGCGTGGGCAGGGCCACCAGGCCGTCGCGGTGCGGGAGCCGGAGGGTTCCGCGCAGCCCCGCGCGCACCGCGGCGGCGACCGCGAGGGCGCCGAGGTGGGACAGATCGCGGGAGAGCTCCGGCGCTTCGCCATCGGTGCGCAGACCTCGCAGGCAGCGGCGGACCCAGGGGCCGACCAGGGGATAGAAGAGCACCCGCCGGGTGGCGTCCCGGTCGGCCCGGTCCGCCGCCTCCAGCACCTCCCAGTGCTGACGGAACGGTACTGCTGTCGCGCCGGACCTCTCCGTGACCGCGTCGTACAGCGCACGGAGCTGGAGCAGCCGCAGCGTGTGCTGGCCGGCGATGAGGACGGCCAGGGCGTCGGTCCCGCCGTGCGTCCCGCCGAGTTCCCGGAGCAGGGCGTCGGAGACGCTTCCGGGTGCGGCCGGCGTCATGCCGCCACCTCGGCGAGCCGTGCCGCGACATGGCGGATGAGCCGCTGCAGGTCCGCGCAGTACACCGACGGGTGCCGGAATCCCGCGCCCTCGCGATACCGGTGGGCGTAGTGTCCGCCGCCGCACACCTGGACCAGCGGGCAGCGGCGGCACTGCCCGGCCAGCGCGGCCAGCCCGCCCTGCCGGGCGGCGACGCCCGGGTGCGCGAGAGCGTCGTCGAAGGAGTGGTGGAAGACGTCGAGTCCGGTGGCCGCGGCTCCCTCGTAGGCGGACTTCAGCGAGTCCACCTGCTCGATGCTGCCGTCGGTCTCCACCACCACGGCGTCGAACGGCCGCAGCCCCAGCGATTCGGCGGACGCGGGCGCGCCGAGGAGCAGGGCGACGCATGCCTCGAAGATCCGCACCCGGACCCGGCGGTGGTCGGAACGCCACCACCGGTCGAAGACCGTGCACAGCCAGTCGCCGTACGGGGCCGGCCGCTCGTCGGACGCGGGCAGGCCGGGCGGCGGGGCGCTCCAGTTGCCGTGCGGGAGCAGGAAGTCCATGGCGGGCGGCGCGAAGTCGAGCAGCGACTCGTAGACCTCGGCGGGGTCGGAGGCGAGGTCGACGACACAGAGCACGCCCGCGTAGCTCTCCCGGTGCCGGTCCTCGGCGAGGAGCCGCAGCCCACGGGCGGCGGCCGTCCACGACGGGCGGCCGGCGTGGTCGACCCGCGCCAGGTTGTGGCCGGGCAGCCCGCCGTCGAGGCTCACGCCGACCCGGATCCGGTGGGCGGCCAGGGTACGCAGCCGGTCCTCGTCGAGCAGCGTGCCGTTGGTCTGGACCGTGGCGTGCACCGTGCACCGCGCGGGCACCGCGGCGCGCACCCGGTCGACGACGGCACCGAGCACGGCGGCCCCGGCGAGCAGCGGTTCGCCGCCGTGCAGGACGACGGCGAGGTCGGTGAGCCCGTGCGCGGCGGCGTGTTCGGCGATCCGGGCGGCGGTGGCGTCGAGCACCGGGGCGGTGGGCGCGGCGGGGCGCCGGCGCCAGCCGCTGTCCGGTCCCGCGTAGAGGTAGCAGTAGCGGCAGGCGAGGTTGCAGCGGCCGTTCATCTTGAGGATGAACTGGCGGAAAGGGACCGTGGCCGGGCCGTCCTCGGGGGACGGTTCCCGCGGCGTCTCCCGTTGCCCAGGACCCCACGTCGCCCGATCCGGCTGCTGCCTCACCGCGTATCCCCTGTCCCCCGGTCCGTCGCGGAGCTTTCCTCCGTTGCGGGGACACAAACCCCGGCGCGTCGACGTTGTCCGGATAGAGGTCGGACAGGACCGAAACCGAGCGGGTTAGAACGCGCTGTCGAATCCCCAGAGCATCTCGGTCGGTTCACCGAGCCGGGTTCGCAGGCCTTCCAGCACCTCGGACAGCACGGGATGATCCAGCTCCCGCAGCGTCTCCAGATCGAGGTCCAGCAGATCCGGCAGTTCCGCCGCGCCCTGCGGCGCCCCGGCGCCCTCCGATGCAGCCGGGTCCGCCGTCGTTCCGGTACGCTCCGCGCTGTCTCGCTGACGCATCGTCACACCACCTTTGTTTCCCCGCAGTCGGGGCCCATCTGGGATGCCCGCCCGCCGGGCGGCCAAAACCCGGCACGGCGTCCCGACCCCGCCCCGCCTACCGCCCGCCGGCCAGAGCGGCCAGCCGCTCCGCCGTCCATTCCGCGTCCCGTCCGCCGCCGTCCGGCAGCCTGCGCCACTCCTCCTGGGCCCCCCGGTAGGCCTCCTTGGCCGCCCGCGGCCGCTGCGCGGACTCGTAGACCTGACCCCGCCAGTGGTGCGCCTCCGCGGCCAGCCGCACCGCCGGCGCCGGGTCGGACAGCCCGTCCTCGGCGGCGCGGGCCGTCTCGGCGGCCCTGCGGAAGGCGTCGGCCGCCTGGTCCAGCCGGTCGGGGCCGTTGACGTGCCGTACCTCGCCCAGCGCCAGCCAGGCGCGCGCCCGCTCCAGCGGCGGACCGCCGTTCCGGGCCGCCAGCCCGAAGATGTGCTCGGCGTCCCGGAGGTCGAGCAGGTCCTGCCGCGTCCGGTACCGCAGCAGCAGCGCGCGGCCCAGCATCATCAGCCGGTGGGTGAGCCGGGGATGGCCTGCCGGGGAGTGCATCCGGCAGTCCCGCAGTACGCGTATGGCCCGGGAGATGACCGTCGCGCCGCCCACCAGACCTGCCCGCCGCAGCAGGACCGCGCCCCACTCCTCCATCAGCTGCCCGTACTCGGGGCGGTCCCGCAGCATCAGCCGGCCCGCCTCCTCGAACCGGTCGGCCGCCTCCTCCAGGTCGGAGGGCGGCCCGCCCGCCTCGTACCGGCGCACCCACAGCCGGGCGGAACGCACCAGTACCTCCGCCCGCAACGACTGCTCCCTGACATCCTCCAGGGTCCTCGCGACCAGCCGGCCGGCCTGGTCCAGCCGGTCGCCCGCCAGCAGCAGCGCGTCGGTCAGCAGCAGTTGCACCCGCACCCGGTCCTCGATCGGCGCCTGCTCGGCGACCATCGCGGCGCGGGCGAACTCCAGCGACTCGGCGGCCTGCCCGGCATGCACCCGGGAGCGCTCCGCGTCGTCGGCGGTCCCGGCCAGCATCAGCAGCGCCCGACCGCGGGCCAGCGAGAGCCCGGCCGGCTGCGGTGTGTCCCCGCCCGTCCAGGGGCTCCCGTCGGAGAACGCCTCCAGCATGCCGATCGTCTCCTCCAGTGGCCCGGTATCACCGCTGAGCCGCCACTGCTCCTCCAGCACCTCGGCGCGCTCCAGGGTGATCCGCAGCGTCTCGTCCGGCTCCAGGTCCATGGCGGCGCCGGCCGCCGTGAACTCCCGGTCCGCGCGCCGCAGCAGATCCAGCGCGGCCTGCCGCTGCCCCAGCGCGCGCAGGTCGGACGCGGCGGCGTGCAGCACCCTGGCCAGCATTGCGCGGGCCCGCACCGCACCGGGCGCGGCGGCGGCGGTCTCCGCGGCGGCCTGCGCCTCGCGCAGCAGCAACGCACCGCCCTGCAGACGCCACAGCCTCAGCAGATCCTGCGCCAGCTCGCTCCACAGCTCGGGATCGGCCTCCGTCGGCAGCCCCGCGGCGGCTGCCCGGCGCAGCAACTGCACGGCGTCCAGCAGGCTCTGCACCATCCCGCCGGCCTCGAAGCGCGCGACGAGCGCCCGGGCGCGTTCCAGTGCCGCCTCGGAGCGGAGGGCACCGGAGCCCGGGGTGCCGACGACCTGCTCGGCGACGTCCGTCAGCGGGATGAACCGCTCCAGCACTTTCGCCGCCACCTGCGCGAAGGGCTGCGCGGCCCGCCGGGCCGAGTCCTCCGCGCCGCCGTCCGGCAGCGGCATCCGCCCCTGGGCGGCCCCGCCGCGGTCGTCCGCCAGTTGCGCGATGGCCAGCGCCGGGAAGTTGGGACCGCCGAGCCCGAAGCGCTGTTCCACGTACTCGGAGCAGTGCTTGAGCACCAGCAGCGCCTCGTCACGCCCCAGCGGGCCCAGCAGGACGTCCTGGACGCCCGCGGCGAACTCGTACCACTGCGCCGGCGGGCGGGCCGCGGGCACCTCACCGATCACGGTGCCGTACGGAGGGGTCTCCACGACCGTGCCGTACGCGGGGGTCTCCGTCCCCGGCCCGTTGGAGCCGCCCGAGCCGGCCCGGGTAAGCAGTCCGCTGAGCAGCACCTCGGAGAGTTCCGCAGGCCCGGAGTCGGGCAACATGGTCCTCTGCACCAACTGCATGACCGGCAGGTACAGCGGGGCCGCGGCGACGTAGACAGCGAGCTGCGCGGCACCCGGCGAGGCGGCGGAGCGAAACCGGGCGACCAGTTCCGCGGGCGCCATCGGTCGGCGCGGCCGGGACGGCGGAGCGGCCGGCTGGTCGGCGCGCACCCAGCCCACCGCGGCCGGCACCGGACCCGTGCCGGTCCCCGACAGCAGCCGCGCCCACGCCCCCAGCGCGGCGGCGGTCGGCGGCAGCACCGGGATCGGGGCCATGCCCGGACGCTCCATGACGCCCTCGCCCTCGAAGTGCAGTGCCGCCGACTGCCCGGGGCCCTGCCCGCGCATCAGCAGCCCGTACGAGGTCGGCAGCCGGGTACGGGACCACAGCCGCTGCGGCAGCGGTTGCAGCACCGCGACCGGCGCGTACCGGGAGAGCCGGTGCAGCAGCCGGTGCGCCCTGCCGCTGCGCCACAGCGGGCCGGCGCAGTCGCTGACCAGCACCGTCACCTGGCGGCCCGTCGGGTCGCTGAGCTGGTCGGCGGAGCGCAGCGCGGCGGTGCCCGGCTCGACGCGGCGGCTCACCGCGGCGCTGCCGTCCGGGGACTGGTGCAGGTACTGCACGTGCACGTCGCGGAAGGCGCCCAACTGGCCGAAGACCTGCTGGAGCTCGCCCAGCATGCGCTCCCACACGTACATCGACGAGGAGGCGTCCATCAGCAGCTGCAGCGAGGCGTCGCCGCGCGAGACGCTGCGGAAGACCGGCATCAGCAACCCGCCGGCCCGTGCGCTGGTCTCGGCGGTGGCCGCCTCGTCCAGCTCGCTGCGGATCGGCGGGGCGGCGCTGTGGTAGCGCTGCAACGGGCGCAGCGCGCGCTGCAGTTCCAGCAGCCCCGGCAGCGCCGGCGCCTCGGGAACCCCGATGGAGATGGCGTTGCCCGGCAGGACCGAGCCCTCTCCGCCGCCCGCCGTACGGTCCCGCTCCGCCGGGTACAGCGCGACGCTCCCCCCGGGGGAGCGGCCACCGGACCGGCCGGACTCCGACCCCGTGTCGTCGGCGGGCTCGGGTCCGCCATCGGCCGTCGGCGGCCGCTCCGCGGTCGCGGCGCCGTCCGCACGCGTCGCCCGGTCCCTCGGGCGCGGGCCGTCGGCCCATTCACCGGGCTCCGCCCCGGCCCCGGTGGGCTGCGACCAGCGCGCCAGCCACAGGGCGTCGGACAGTTCGCCCAGGTCGGGGTCGAGTCCTGCCCCGCGGAGCCGCTCGATGACGTCCGCGAGCGGGTCACGGCGGGGCGGCGGCCGCGACGAAGCCGACTCCGGCGGGGGCGGCTGCGCGGGAGGCTGTGGCGGTGGCTGCGAGGTCACACCCTCACCTCGGCCTGTCGAGTCGCTGGATGAGCATGTCGGCGAGCCGGTCGCGGGACGGCGGCGCGGCTTGGTGGGTGAGGTAGATCGCGTTCAGCAGCTGGTCGGCGGCGAGGAGTTCACTGCGTGAGCGCTCCAGGAACCGGGTGATCAGGTCGTCGCCGATCCTGGCCGCCTCGGCGCCCAGGTGCGCCCTGACCACGGTGGCGAGCCGCTTGTGGTCGGGCTGCCCCAGCTCCAGGTGGATGCAGCGGCGCAGCAGCGGCGCCGGGAAGTCGCGTTCGCCGTTGCTGGTCAGGACCACGAACGGGAAGGCCCGGCAGCCGACCCGGCCGTCCTTGACCGTCACCTTCGTACTGTCGTCGGTGAGCACCTCGACCCGCGGCTCGCGCTCCGCGAGCCGTTCTAGTTCGGGGATCGCGAACTCGCCCTCCTCCAACACGTTCAGCAGGTCATTGGGAAGATCGATGTCGCTCTTGTCCAGTTCATCCACGAGCAGGACGCGTGGCCGCGCCGTCGGCAGCAGCGCCGTGCCGAGCGGACCCAGCCGGATATAGCTGCCGATGCCGCCGGGCGTCTGGGCCCGGCTGCTCGCCGCGATCTGGGTGTCCTGGAGCCGGGCGATGGCGTCGTAGCGGTAGAGGCCGTCCTGGAGCGTGGTGCGGCTGACGATGGGCCAGCGCAGCACACGGCCGAGTCCCAGTTCGTACGCGACGGCGTGCGCGAGCGTGCTCTTGCCCGTCCCGGGGCTGCCGGTGACCAGCAGCGGACGCCGCAGGTACAGCGCGGCGTTGACGATCTCCAGCTCCTCCGGGCTCGGCCGGTGCAGCTGCGCCATGTGCCGGTACGCGCCGAGGCGGCGGGTCGAGGCACTGTCCGTGCCGGGGCCGGGCTCCACGAGGGGGCCGCCGTCGAAGTCCCGCCAGGGCGGCGGGTCGGGCAGCGTGCTGATGCCGTCGTGCGGCTCCCCCGCCCCCCGGTAGATGAGCCACTCGTTCTCGTCGTTGCCGTCGACGCCGGCAGTCGCGTCGGGCCGCGCGTTGATGTCAGGCACTATGTGCTCCTCGTCGCTCGTACGTCGATGGCAGGAGCGCAGACCACGTACCGACCGTCCCACGGAGTGGGCGCGGAACATAAGGGGTGTGTTCGGCCGGTCATGGCGTCTCCAGCGGCTGATCGGTGCCGGGCAGCGGTCGGGTGGGGTCGTCGTACAGCAGGATCAGGTCCTGCGAGAAATAGGCCTCCAGCTCACGACGTGCCAGGTCGGCACGGAGCCTGCGCACCGCCTCCGGGAGCCGGTCGGCCTGTCCCGCGTCCGCGACCGTGCGCTCCACCCCCCGGTGGAAGTCCGAGCACACCCGGTCCCGCCCGGCCCGTTCGCGTCGCCACAGGACCACCCCGTATCCGGCGCCCGTCACCCTGCGCAGGGCCGCGGGGCCGTCCTCGGCCTCGGAGGCGCGGCACAGGATCGGCACCGAGTACAGCCCGCGGAAGCGCAGTTCGGCGTCGGCGGGCACCGGCATCGGCGTCCCCTGGTCGCAGTCCAGGATCACCGGCTCCATCGGACCCGCCTGCACCCGCTTCCAGCGGGCCCGCCGCAGTGCCGCGTCCTCGCCGACCTCGTCCGGATCGTAGTCCGGGTCGGCCGGGCGCACGACGACCGGGCGCAGCTCACCCAGCGCCGGTCCACCCGGCCGGCTGCTCCAGGTCTCCACCGGCAGTTCGAGCAGCGCCCTGACCAGGGCCACCTGGAGGACCGCCGGGCGGTCCGGTTCGTCGCACCGGCGGAACGCCTCGGCGAGCGGGGCGCTCAGCCGCTGCGGCAGCTCGCCCAGCCGTGTGCCGTCGGCGCCCTCGGCGACCGGCCGGACGTCGCCCGCCGCGTCCACGATGGCGATCCGCCAGTCGTAGCTGTCCCGTTCCCAGCCGCGGCGGTCGATCTCCAGCAGCACCGAGGCGTACGACACCGCCTCACGGACCGGCCGGCTTTCGGGACCCGCCGCCGCCCGCACCCCGGACGGGCCGGGGTCCATCCGGCGGGCGTTGACCCGGGAGAGCCACTCACGCCCCAGGTCGTTGCGGAATCCGCGCGACAGGTCCCGTTCGCTCGCCGCGACGGCCGCCGCCCAGTTCCACAGCCTGCGCTCGGTGCCGTGCGCCGCCTCGTACGGCCGTTCCGCCGTCGCCACGCGCACGCAGTAGCGCAGGATCGTCTCCAACTCGCTCTGGCCGCGGCGCAGGTCGTAGAGGAGCCCGAGCCCGTCACGCCAGGAGCGCGGGGCGAGCGGCAGGTTCTCGCAGGGCTGGCCGCGCAGCTCGTCCACGGCCGCCAGCAGGCTCGACGTGCTGACCGGCGGCGGGAGTTCGGCGAGCAGCCCGAGCAGCTCGGTGCGCATGCCGGGCGACAGGGCGCGCCCGGCGGTCGCTCCCAGCAGGTTGTGGGCGTCGGTCCAGGTCGTGCGGTTGGTGTCGGCGAGCCGGTGGCGGTCGGCGTGGTGCCGGTCGTGGGCGTGGATCACCCGCTGGAAGAGGTCGGACCCGGCCCTGGCCGGCCCCTGCGGGAGGGGCAGCCCGCGCAACTGCACGACGGATATGGCCAGTCCGCCGTCCTGCCCGCCGCGGCGGGCCTTGAGGACGCCGATCACCTCGCCGCGCGCGAGGTCGACGACCGGGCCGCCGGAGGCGCCGGACGGGATCTCGTCCTCGTTGCCGAGCCGGAGCTTGCCGTCCTTGCCCAGTTCGCCGCGGATCGTGCACCGGCCGCTGACGTCCTCGACCTCGCCGTCCACCTCCATGCAGCCGAAGAAGGCCACTTCCTTGCGGGTGAACACCTTGGAGGTGCGCTCGGTGAGCCAGACGCACGCGTGCGGCGCCGGCTCCAGCAGCCGGATCAGTGCCAGGTCGGGGGCCGGCCACAGCCCGGGTCCCGGATTCTCCAAGGGCTCGGCCCACTCGACGCGGCCGCGGACCGTGTGCCCGTCGAAGGTGAGACCGACCTCGCGCCCGCCGTCAGCCACCGCGCCTCCCTCGCCCCGAAGCGCCACGTGGGCGCAGGTGAGCACCCAGTTCGGGGCGACGAAGAACCCGCTGCCCCACGGGCGGACGGCGACGTCCCCGGCGGCCGAACCGCCGGACCCGTCGGGGGCATACCCGGGCAGCGGGGCATGAACACGTACGGTGGCGGCTCTCACCAGGGGCGCCAGGGTCTCGAACGGATCCGAGTCCTCGTCCTGTGCGTCCTGTGCGCCCCCATACCCCCCTGTCACGCCGCGTCACCCCCGGTTCGGCCTGCAGTGACGAAAGGCTAGCGGCCTGCGAGGACCTGCGCGAGGGAGTGTCGGAATGCTGCCTATCCTTGCCTGGAATGTCCCACCGTCCCTGAGTCGCGGTGTCCGTGTGCACCGGTGACCACTGCTTGGAGCTATGGAGCATCCCGTGTACTTCACCGATCGCGGTATCGAGGAGCTTGAGAGCCGCCGGGGCGAGGAAGAGGTCTCGTTCGAGTGGCTGGCGTCCCGGCTGCGGGAGTTCGTCGACCTCAATCCCGACTTCGAGATCCCCGTCGAGCGGCTGGCCACCTGGCTGGCGCGGCTGGACGACGAGGACGACGAGGAGTGACCCCGCGGGCGGGCGCCGGGCCGGCGCCCGCCGCCACCTCCCGCCGCCGCCGCTCGGCAACGGCTCGCGTACGGCTCGACACCTCCGGACAGGCCGCTTGACTTCTCCAGTACGCGATATATCGTGTCTCCCACCAGACGCGATATGTTGCGTTGCCTGCCGTACCACCGAGGAGGGGTCGACATGAGCGGCACGTCGGAATGGACCATCACCGAACCACAGAAGCTCGTCTTCGACGCGCCGGTCGACACGGTGCGCGTGCGCATCGTCGGCGGCGCGGTGAACGTCGTCGGCGTCGAGGAGGGCCCGGCCCGGCTGGAGGTCGGCGAGCTCGACGGACCGCCGCTGCGGGTCAGCCTCGAGGGCGGGGTCCTCACCGTCGGCTACGACGACCTGGAGTGGAAGGGCTTCCTGAAGTGGCTCGGCGGCAAGGGCTGGGAGCGGCACGCGCTCGTCTCGCTCGCCGTCCCGCAGGCCACCCGCGTCGAGGTCGGCGTGGTCGGGGCCGGCGCGGTGATCTCCGGCATCTCCGAGGCCACCCAGATCCGCGCGGTCAACGGTGACGTCACCGTCGTCGGCGCGGCCGGCGCGGTCAGCGCCAACACCGTCTCCGGCAACGTCGAGGCCCAGGCGGTCTCCGGTGACCTCCAGGTCAGCACCATCTCCGGCGACCTGACCGTCGTCGAGGGCAGCGGCGCCCACATCAGGGCCGACTCCGTGAGCGGCAACATGGTGCTCGACCTCGCCCCCGCGCAGACGCCCCCCGGCGCCGACGTCCGGCTGAACACCGTCTCCGGCGAGATCGCCATCCGCATCCCGGATCCCGCGAACGCCGACGTCGACGCCAACACAGCGAGCGGCGCCGTCTCCTGCGCCTTCGAGGACCTGCGGGTCACCGGCCAGTGGGGCGCCAAGCGCATCACCGGACGGGTCGGCACCGGCGGCGCGCACCTGAAGGCCACCACCGTCTCCGGCGCCATCGCCCTGCTGCGCCGCCCACCGGTCGACGACGAGCCGGCCGGCGCGTCGCCCGACGGGACCCCCTCGTTCCGGAAGGACATCTGACATGGCCCCCGTCTTCGCCCACGGCCGGCTGCGGCTGTACCTCCTCAAGCTCCTGGACGAGGCCCCGCGGCACGGCTACGAGGTCATCCGGCTGCTGGAGGAGCGTTTCCACGGCCTCTACGCGCCCTCCGCCGGCACCGTCTACCCGCGGCTGGCCAAGCTGGAGAAGGAGGGTCTGGTCACCCACAGCACCGAGGGCGGCCGCAAGGTGTACTCCATCTCCGACGCGGGCCGCGCCGAACTGGCCGCCAGGACCGACGAGATCGCCGACCTGGAGAACGAGATCCGCGAGTCGGTCTCCACGCTCGCCGCCGAGATCCGCGAGGACGTCCGCGGCGCCGCCGGTGACCTGCGCCGCGAGATCCGGGCCGCCGCACAGCAGGCCCGCAGCGCCCCGCCCAACGGTGCCGGCACCGACTTCCGCGCCATGAAGCAGGAGTGGAAGGACCAGGCCCGGCGCGCCAAGGAGGAGAGCCGCCGCGCCAAGGAGGACGCGCGCACCGCCCGCCTGCAGGCGAAGGAGGCCCAGGAGTTCGCCCGCGTCGAGGTGCAGCGGATCGCCAAGCAGGTCCAGGAGCAGGTGCAGTCGCACGTCCGCGAGGGCGACTGGCAGGGCGGCCTCAAGGAGGGTCTCGCCGAACTCAACCGCGAACTGGGCGCGCTGGGCCGGGCCACCGGCCACATGTCGGCCTCGTGGCCCCACCGCAAGGCCGGACCCGACGCCCCCGCGGACGTCACCACCGACGCACCCGCCGACGCGGACGCCGCGGCGGCCGAGGTGCCGGTGGACGCGCCCGACTGGGCCAAGGAGACCGGGACCGAGGACATCGTCGACCCGGGCCGCGAGCTGGAACGCCTGCTGGACCGTTTTCGTGACGACATACGTGACGCGGCCCGCGACCGGGGCGTGGACGCCGGTCAGCTGCGCGAGGCCCGGCGCCACCTGTCGACGGCGGCGGCCCGCATCGCCGCCGTGCTGCGCGGCCCTCAGGACTGACGCGGGGACGCACGGGGGCGGGGTGGCCGGCGCGGGGTGCGGGTTCCGGAGGACGGAACCCGCA